>CBIHRA010000020.1:0-103013 GCA_966212325.1 uncultured Burkholderiaceae bacterium
GCCACGGCCACGGCCACGGCCACGGCCACGGCCACGGCCACGGCCACGGCCACGGGCTACGCTCGCCTACGGCGCGGTGGCTGCGTCGTAGGCTTGGCATGGCCGAACGCATTCGGCGCATGTTCGCTCAGATACCGCCAAAGCTGCTCGGCGACAGGGCCATGCGGTTGGTCGGCGCGACGCGCGACGACGATTTCTTCGCTCGCGCCACGTAGATGGCGGCTTGCGAGCGAGCGCAGCCGTTCGCTGCGCAAATCGTCTTCGATCATGTGCCGGGGCAAATGACCCCAGCCCAGGCCCTGCAAGATGATTTCACGCTTCATCGACTGATCGGCGACGGTGCACTGCGGCGCACCTTCGACGACGAAGTAGTCGCGCGGGGGCGTGTGCCGCGCTGTGTCGCGCATGACGCATTGCGTCAGTTCGCGCAGATGCTCGGGCTTGAACGATCTGGGCAGTCCGCTCGGAAGGAGCCCCGGTGCAATGACGGGCACGAGGTCGACCTTGCAGATGTCGACCCATTCGAGCCGAGGATCGGTCTTTTCTATCCGATGGACGATGAGATCGGCGCTGCCGTCGAGCAGTCGCTCCTGCGGGCCCGCGACGGCTTCGACATGTAGATGCAGCCGCGTTCCGGGGTGGTCGCCGAAGAAGCGGGCGAGCAGCGCGAGCGTCTCCTCGCGCGGACAGAGATCGCCGACGACGACGTGCAGTTCGCTTTCCGCGCCCATCGCCAATTGCGCAGCGTAGGTGCGTAGGCCATTGAACTCCATCAACAATGCTTGTGCCTTGCGGTGGAACGCGCGGCCGTCGGCGGTCGTGCGGACGCGGTATCCGGTCCTGTCCAGCAAGGCAAGGCCCAGTTGCCGTTCGAGCCGCGCGACGGCCGAGAATATGGCGGGGTGCGAGCGGTGCAGCGCGGTCGCCGCCGCTTGGAAGCCGCCGGCGCGCACCACGGCGTCGAAGCACTGCAGATCGTGAAGCGTGAATTCGTTCATGGCGGGTGACGGGCGACTCAGCCTGCGATCAAACGGCAGCTCGACGTTCCCAGCGGGCGATGGAGAATCGGCCGCCGGCCGCGAGACGCCGCGAAATGGTTGAAAAGGGTTGATGACGGGTTACAAAGAATATCAAAACTTTGTAATGTCTTTTAGCGTGCATCGCCATTACGATCCTTTCGTCACGTTCATCTAGGAGAGATCGTCATGGAACAATTGTCGTTTTTTACCGCGGGCGACGGCGCTCGGATTGCCTATCGTTTCGATGGGCGCGACGGCGCGCCCGTGCTGATGCTGTCCAACTCGATCGCGACGTCGCTGCACATGTGGGACGGCGTCATGCCCGATCTTGCGGAGCACTTTCGCGTATTGCGCTACGACACGCGCGGCAACGGCGCTTCGGACGCGCCCGCGGGCGCGTATTCGATCGATCGGCTCGGGCGAGACGTCATCGAATTGCTCGATGCGCTGCAGCTAGACCGGGTGCATTTTCTAGGGCTGTCGCTCGGGGGCTTCATCGGGCAATGGCTCGGCATCTATGCGCCGCAGCGGATCGATCGGCTCATCCTGAGCAACACTTCGTCGCACCTCGGGCCTCCCGAATCGTTCGACGGTCGAATCGCCGAGCTTGCGCGTACCGAAGATATGACAGAGACGGCCGAGATCTTCATGCGCAACTGGTTTCCGGCCGCGATGATCGATGCACGGCTACCGGTAGTCGAGACATTCCGAAAGATGGTGCTGGCCACGTCGAAGCAGGGCCTGGCGGGCAGCTTTGCGGCGGTTCGCGACGCCGATTTGCGCCGCACCGTGGCGCTCGTGACGCGGCCCACGCTCGTGATCGCGGGCGAGCACGACACGGTGACCGCCGCGACGCACGGCGAAGCGATCGCCGCTTCGATACCGGGCGCGCGCTATCTGGCGCTCCCGTCCGTGCATATGCCCAACGTCGAGATGCCGCAGGCATTCGTCGGCGCGGTGCGGGAATTCTTGATGGATCGCTAGCGGAAGAGGGTATGCGTGGCGGCGCGCGGGCGCGCCGTCAGGCCGGCCGCGGCGTCGAAGGGCGTTCGGCCGCGCTCGCTTCGTCCCCGGGAAGATGCAGCGCCGCAAGGTCGAGCCCGGCCTCGCGCCACGCGTCGAGGCCGCCCTTGAGCGGCAGCACGTCGCGAAAGCCCGCGTCCATCAGCTTCTTTGCCATCCATGCCGCCGAGACCTCGTTCGGGCAGGAACAATAGATGACGAGCTTTTGATCGGGACGATAAGCCGAAACGATTTCGTCGAGCCGGCGTTCGTCGGCGAATTGGGCACCGGGGATGACGAAGGGGTCGAGCCGGCGTTTCTCGTCCGATCGAATGTCGAAAACGACGGGCGCTGCAGGCTCCGACATCAACGCGTAGAGCTCGTCCACGCTGATCCGCGCATCGGCGAGCTTCTTCATCAAGGCCCGCCGGCGCATCCAGCGGTAAGCCGCGTACGCCGCGAGCAGCGCCGCGACGACCATCACGCCCGCATGTCCCAGGCGGCCGACGGCATCGAACAGCCAATCGACCTGCCGCGAGACGAGCACGCCGATGGCCAAACCGAGCGCGGCCCAAATCGCCGCCCCGATGCCGTCGTGCGCCACGAACGCGCGGTAGGGGGTGCCGACTGCGCCGGCCATCGGCACGGAAAGCAGCGACAAGCCGGGAACGAGTTTGGAGACCGTCAGCACGCGCACGCCCCATCGGCCGAAAAACCGCTCGGTCTTTTTGACGCAGGTGTCGCGCGAGAGCGACAAGCGGCAAAGCGTTTTGAGCGTAGCGCCGCCGTAGAGGCGGCCGGCCATGAACCAGACGCTGTCGCCGATGACCGACGCCAGCACCGCCAATGCTAGGACGGGTGCGAGTTGAGCGCCGATCGACGCCGGATGCAACGCGGCCATCGCGCCGAACAGCACGAGCGTGGGCATGGCCGGCACGGGCAACCCCAGCGACGCGGCGAGCGCATTCGCAAAGACGAGCGCTGGCCCATAGCGCGCGACCAGATCGTGGAGCATCGGAGACTTCCTCGTAACGAGCGACCGCCGGGAGCGCGGTGATTCCGAATTATGCCGCGATCGATGCTGCGCTGCCCGTGGCTTGCCGACCGAACGGAAGCGCGAGAGAAGAATCGGCGGATCGGGGGAGCGAATCGCGCGATCCACGCGCCGGTACGCTTGGACGAAGAGGCACGGAAAAAGCGCCTAGCCGGCTCGAGCGCTAGGCGAAACCGCCAGTTGCCGGCGGCGGAGGTATCGATCGAGCACAGCCTGCCGTGGCGACGGCGAAAGCAAGCGGCAGACCGTTCGATTCAGCGAAGATGTTTTACATTTGCCGAGCCGGCCGGCTCAGCCGGCCCGGCGCCTTCCGTTGTCGTCGGAGCGCATGTCGGAGCGCATTACTCGCCGAGGTACAGCGAGCGCGACAGCGACCGCGGACCGTCCGTAGCCGCGGGCGCGCCGGCGGCGGACGTACCGGCATGCGCGCCGCCGATTGCTTCGACCGCGCCGTTTTGACCGTCGACACGGGCTTGCGTGATCTGCGCATCGTTCGGGTAGTACGGATCGTCTCCGGCGCTGCGCAGGCCGCCGGCTTGCTGGAATTGCACGAGTTGAGCGTTGACCTGAGCGCGCGTCACGGGGGCGTTCGACTGTGCGAACACGGCGACCGGAGCGGTCAGGGCGGCGGCGATAACGATGGATTGAACGAGCGACTTCATGATATTTACCTCCAAGAGTTAGTGTGTGCTGCGTGTCTGTCGGTCCGGCGCCGTTGCCGGTGCGTTGAACCGTTTGCGTTGAACCGATGACTGCAGTCTAGCGATTGGCTGCTCTAGGGTTAACGCCTAGTTTGATAAATCATCGTTACGGATTTGGTCATAATCGAAGCGTCCCGGCCGACCATTGCGGCTTCTATTGCGGAGCGATGCATGCGGGTTGAATTACGAAATGCCTTTCTTTCGATTGGCCTCTTGCTGGGGGCCACGGCAGCTTCGGCGCAAGTGCCGAATACGGTTCAACTCGAAGACTTGACGTGGACAGAGCTTCGCGACGAGATTGCCGCCGGAAAGACGACGGTCATCGTGCCGATCGGCGGCACGGAGCAAAGCGGGCCTTACGTCGCGCTCGGCAAGCACAACTTTCGCGTTAGGTTTCTCGCTTCGCGCATCGCGCAGGGCCTCGGCAATGCGCTCGTCGCGCCCGTGATCGCGTATGTGCCCGAGGGCGGCTATGCGCCGCCGACTTCGCATATGCGCTTTCCAGGCACGATCACCGTGCCCGACGACGTCTTCGAAAAGACGCTCGAGGCCGCGGCGAACAGCTTCGCCGTTCACGGTTTCAAGAACGTCGTGTTCCTCGGCGATCATGGCGGTTACCAGAACGACATCAAGCTGGCGGTCGCGCGGCTGAACAAAGCATGGGCCGGCACGAAGGCGCGCGCCTTCGTGCCCCCGGAGTATTACGGCGAGAGTTCCGACGGTTATGCGCGCACGCTTCGAGAGAAGGGCTTTCGCGACGATGAGATCGGCACGCATGCGGGGTTGGCCGACACCTCGCTGCTGCTGGCAGTCGATCCGCATGCGGTCCGGCTCGACGCGCTGCGCCGTGCACCCAAGCCCGGAGCGGCTGACGGCGTCTACGGCGGCGATCCGCGGCGCGCGAGCGCCGAGCTCGGAAGACTCGGGACCGAGGCGATCGTCGCGCGTACGATCGCTGCCATTCGCAAGGACACGTCGGGTCGTTGATGCGTTGCGCGCACGGTGCGCGCTGGCGCCGATCATCGATTGAGAAGGGGGAACTATGCGGTTGAACGTCAACGCGTGTCGGATATCGTCGCGTGCTGCGTCGGTTAAGGTGTCGCTGCTCTCGTCGCTATGCGCGGCTGTCCTCGGCGCTTCGATGCCGGTGGCGCCTGCCGCCGCGGCGACGTCTGCCGTACAAACGGTGCCCGGTATGCCCGGCGTCCCCGATGCGGCGAATCTTTATAGCGAAGCGGGTGCGAATCATATGAGCGCAGCTGTGCGCGGCGCGCTGTCACGCGTGTACGTGCCGAACTTGAGATCGGACGATGTCTATGTCATCGATCCCGCGACGTTCAAGGTCGTCGACAAGTTTCCCGTCGGCCGCAGTCCTCAACATATCGTGCCGTCGTGGGATTTACGCACGCTATGGGTGACCGACAACGCGGAAGGGCGCACCGACGGCAGCCTCACGCCGATCGATCCGCTTACCGGCAAGCCGGGTCCCGCCGTGACGGTCGACGACCCCTACAACATGTATTTCACGCCCGACGGCAGGCAAGCGATCGTCGTGGCCGAGGCGCATGCGCGGCTCGACTTCCGCGACGCGCACACGATGCAATTGCAGTCGAGCCTCGAGGTGCCGCAGTGCAAGGGCATCAATCACGCGGATTTTTCGATCGACGGCAAGTACGCGATCTTCACCTGCGAATTCGGCGGCAAACTCGCGAAGATCGATATGGTGCAGCGTAAGGTAGTGGGCTACTTGGAGCTGCAGAAGAAAGGCATGCCGCAGGACGTTCGCGTTTCGCCCGACGGCAAGGTGTTCTATGTGGCCGATATGATGGCGGGCGGCGTGTATGTCGTCGACGGCGACCGTTTCGAAAAAATCGGCTTCATCGAGACGGGCGTCGGCACCCATGGGCTCTACCCGAGCCGGGACGGCACGAAACTGTACATCGCCAATCGCGGCTCGAACCATGTCCACGGTGCGCGGCACGGCAAAGGCAGCGTATCGGTGCTCGACTTCTCGACGCGAAAAGTCGTCGCAACATGGCCCATCCCGGGCGGCGGCAGTCCCGATATGGGCAACGTCAGCGCCGACGGCAAAACCTTGTGGCTATCGGGCCGGTTCGACGATGTCGTCTATGCGATCGATACGTCGACGGGGGCCGTCAAGTCGATTCCGGTCGGCATGGAGCCGCACGGGTTGACGGTTTGGCCGCAGCCCGGGCGTTATTCGCTCGGGCATACGGGCAACATGCGATAGCCGAGCCGGCTCAGGCGCTGCGCTTCGCGGGGCGCAGCGCGTAGGCGCCGTCGCCGAGCAGAAACAGCACGACGAGCGCCACCGCCCAGAACGCCGGGTATTCCCAACCGCCGCCCTTGTTCGTGAAGAGCCAACCGTTCGCGCCGTGAACGAGGACGATGGTGCCGAACATTTCCAACGCCAGCGGTACCGCCACCCACGAAGCGTAGATGCCGAGGATCAACGCCAGTCCCCCGAAAAACTCGAGCGCGATCGTCAGATACGCGGCGACGGCGGGTAAGCCGAGCGAAGAAAAGTAGCCGACGAAGCCCGGCACGCTGAAGACGAACACCTTCAAGCCGACGTGCGCAAGAAACAGAACACCGAGGCTCACGCGCAGCAGCAGTGCGGCGAGCGGGGCGGTTTTAGCGTTGATCATGATGGTCTATCGATTCCGGAAATGATTGTGCGTGGTTTGTCACGAGCCGGCGGCGCGTGCCTTGTCAGCGGCGTGAGCCTTGTCAGCGGCGTGAGCCTTGTCAGCGGCGTCACGCGCATGATCCGAGCGACGCGAAGCTCGACGAGACGGGCAACGATACGTTGGACGGCGGGCCCGAACAACTCGGCTATGATTGATCCATCATTTACTCTGGGTTGATGATCGGATGGATACGCTCACGAGCATGCGGGTGTTTCGCTTGGCGGTGGAATTCAAGAGCTTCGCCGCATCGGCTCGCCGGCTCGATATGTCGCCCGCCATGGCGAGCAAACACGTCATGCATCTGGAGCGGCGCCTGGGCACGCTGCTGCTCAATCGAACGAGCCGTCACTTGAGCCTGACCGAGTCGGGCGCGACGTATTTCGAGCATGTTCGCCAATGGCTCGACGAGCTCGACGACGTCGAATCGGCGGTCGGTCAATCGACGGCTTCGCCGCATGGCACGCTAAAGCTCAGCGTGCCGGTGTGGATGGCCAATCCCGATTTCGTCGGCATCCTGAACGACTACCGTGCGCGGTATCCGGAAGTGCGTCTCGATGTCGATCTGTCGGGTCGTTTCGTCAATCTGGTCGAAGAAGGCTTCGATCTCGCGCTGCGCGTGACGAACCCGCTGTCGCTCGGCCCGGCGCTGATTGCGCGGCCGATCGCGCCCGTCACGTTTCATCTCGTCGCGGCGCCCTCGTATCTGCGTAAAGCGAGCGCGCCAGTGGACGCCCGTTCGCTGGCGCAGCATACGATGCTCGGTTATTCGATGCTTCCCGCCAATCACGCACTCGAAATCGAAGGGCCGCAAGGGATCGAAACGCTGAAGTTCGACCCTGCGTTGCAAACGAACAATGAATCGCTGCTGCGATTGGCTGCACTCGAAGGCATGGGCCTCGCCTTCTTGCCGAAGGCGCTGATCGCGCATGATCTCCAAGCCGGCGCGCTCAAGGCCGTGCTGACCGATTATCGGTTCTTCGGTACGAAGCTCTATGGCGTGTATCGTCATCGGCAATACCTGTCGCCGAAAGTCCGCACGTTTCTCGATTTCATCGCCGACGACGCGCGTCTGCGATAAGCACAGTTCGTACCGCCTGTTATTTTTAGCAGTATTTTTTGCGTTCGTTCGATGTTGCAATGGTGACCTAATACGACCGATCCGGCTCGGCGCGTCGGCTTTTCGAAGCGCGCTGCGTTATTGCGCCGTCAGAGCGGCAACAGACAAACGGGGGGGCGCAATGGGCTCATGGACGCGTTCGGGCAGGCGCTTGTTTGCTGGCGCGGCGCTGTCGGCCGCTGCGAGCGCCGCATCGGCTCAAGGGACGGCGAATCTCTACGGGATCGTCGACGGCGGCGTCACGTTCGTGACCAACGAGGCCGGCAAGCACGCTTGGGCGCAGGCGAGCGGCGTCGGGCAGTCGAATCGGTGGGGCCTGCGCGGCATCGAACCATTGGGCGGCGGATGGCGGGCGATCTTCCGGCTCGAAAACGGCTTCACGCTCAATGACGGCCGTTTTTCGCAGGGCGGGCTCGAGTTCGGGCGCCAGGCTTTCGTCGGCTTGTCCAGCGACCGGTACGGCACGCTCACGCTCGGGCGCCAGTACGATTTCATGTCGACGAATCTCACGCAATTTTCGGCAGGCTCGTTGACGCCGTCGGTCTACGCGTTCCATCTTGGCGATCTGGATCGGCTCGGCGCGGAACGCATCGACAATGCCGTTCGCTATTCGACGCCGGAGATCGGCGGCTTCCAGTTCGGCGGCCTTTATGCATTCGGCGGCCAACCCGGCAATTTCGTGGCGAATAGTGCGCTGGCGTTCGGCGTGACGTACGCCAGCGGGCCGTTTCGTGCCGGTGCGGCCTACGCGGGCATTCATCGTTTCACGGCGGCGTTCGGTATCGGCGCGACCGTGCTGGGCACTGCGCTCGTCGGCACGGGGCCGCTAGGACTCCTCTCTCCTTTTCGCGTTTTCGATAAATTGACCGTAGCCGGTGTCGGAGCAGGA
This sequence comes from uncultured Burkholderiaceae bacterium, assembly GCA_966212325.1. Lineage (GTDB taxonomy): Bacteria > Pseudomonadota > Gammaproteobacteria > Burkholderiales > Burkholderiaceae > Trinickia. The sequence continues at coordinate 8,494 of CBIHRA010000020.1, forward strand.
TATCAGTGGGGGTCCTCATTCGTGCATGGCCTATTTACGACCGTCGGCTTCGAGCAAAACGGCGCCAGTGCATGGCTGCGCACGGCCGAGGGCGGCGTGAAGTATTCAGTGACTTATTCATTTTCGCTGGCGGCCAGCTATGCATATTCCAAACTTGGCCAAGCCCATTGGAATCAGTTTGTGGGTGGAATCGATTACACTTTGTCGAAACGCACCGATATCTACTGCAATGCGGTGATGTTGCGTGCAAGCAATGGCATTCGCGCACAGTTATTCTCCCTTCCTGCATCGTCCTCCGCGTCGCAAACGGTCGTTTCACTGGGAATGCGCCACTTGTTTTAGGTGACCTTCGTCGTTCGATCGACCGTTTTAAATTCGATGCGACTGCATCTGCTCCCGATGGTATCGAGTGGCCCGTAAATCGGATTCTTGATGAACCGCGTCTTTTTTTGACCTTTATCAATATTCTTGGCCCCTATCCTTCGTACAAAAGAGCCTATAAGAAAACCGACTTTGGCTGCGACGCCTGATCAAGCTCGACGGGCGGACGCAACGAATTATTCGCTCGCCTGATCGAGCGCCGTGCCGGTGCAGCCGCATCAGATATCGATAAACCCGGCAAACGATTAACGGAAGTAAAGGGCGCCGCGCCATCGCCGATTCGATCCGTGGGAGCCGACCGGCACCTAGGAGACGGTAGGCGAGCGTCCGGCTCGCGCACGGCGGCGTCGACCGCCGTCTGTGCGGGATTTAGGGGAAAGCTGTGCGAGGACTCTTGGAACGTGCGAGGCATGCCTGCCGCGATTGGTACGCGCAGGGATTCGCGCTCGGCGTGCTGGCGCTCGCCCTGACGGCGACGGTGGGCGTTTATTCGGTTTGTCAGCAATTCGTCGAACGCGAAGCACGGCTACGCTTCGACAACGATTCGCGCAGCGTCGAGCAGCAAATCGCCGTGCGCGTCCGGCTCTATACCGATGTGCTCGTTACGATGCGCGCGCTGTTCGGCGAAGACAATCATGTGACGCGTGCGGAATTTCACGATTTCGTCGCGGGGCTCGATCTGCCGGGACGCTATCCGGGCTTCCAAACGTTGAATTACGCCGTCTATCTACGCGCGGCCGATGTCGACGCGTTCGTCGCCGGTCAGCGCATGGACGACACGCTGCGGCACGCGGGCATCGATTTCTCCATTCATCCGCCAGGCGTACGCGATAGCTACGACGTGCTGACCTATCTCGAGCCGCTGGCGGCGAATCGCGAGGCCGTCGGGCTCGACATGGACGCGCAGCCGCGGCGGCGCGCAGCGATGCAAGCGCTGCGCGATACGGGCGAAGCCATCAGCAGCGGGCGCCTGATCGTCGACGATCGCGGGGCTCGGTTCGTCGGATTGGCGATGCGGATGCCGGTCTACCTGCGCGGCATGCCGATCGCGACCGAAGCGCAGCGCCGCCGAGCCTATATCGGTTCGGTCGGCGCCGGCATTCGCGTCAACGACATGATGAACGGGCTGCTCAGCGCGGAGACGCAGCGCGTCATCAAGTTCAAGATCTACGACGCAGGCAGCCTGCGCGAGCCGTCGAAAGCGGTGTCGAAGGAAGCGCTGCTTTATGACAGCCTGGGTGGGGCGGCAAATACGCCGCCAACCGGGCTCGCGCGGACGCCGCGTCGTGCCGCACCGCCGGCGGCGCCGTTCGCGCCGCGCGCGACGCGTTCCGCGAAGCCGCTCGTATTGCAGCGGCGCGCCGAGCAGCCGTTTGCGGGCCGGCGCTGGGTCATCGATTTTTCCGCCAATGCGGCAGCCCTTAGCGGCACGCAGCGCGTTTTGCCGAATATGGCGCTCTTGTCGGGCCTCGTGATCAGCGCATTGCTGGCCGGTTTGGCGTATGCGCTCTCGAGTTCGCGTGCGCGCGCGGTCAAGCTCGCCGACAAGATCACGTACGACTTGCGCGAGAGCGAGGCGGCGCGCGCCGAGGCGCAGCGAATCGCTCGTCTCGGCGATTGGCGCGTCAGTATCGACTCGGGCGACGCTCACGTTTCGAAAGAGCTGGCGCGCCTGTTGGGTTCGCGCCAGCCGGTGCACCGGATCAAAACGCTGCTGCGCGCGATCGAGGCGCCCGACCGCCGCATGCTGCTCGAACAGGCGCGCTGCACGTTGACGACGCGTCGCGCATTCGAACTCGAATGCCGCTATCGTTCCCGGCTCGGGCGGCGGGGCTGGTTGCGGGTGATCGGTCATGCCTACGGCGTGCCCGGCGCACGCACGTTGCGCGGGACGGCGCTCGAAATTACGAAGCAGAAGTCGATCGAGCGAGCGAGGGATCTCGAGCATGCCTTCACGCTGTATTTGGCCACCGCCGGAAACGAATTCGACGTTTGCCGGCACTTGATCGAATCGGTCGTGAAGGGCATGGACTGGGATGCGGGCGCATTCCGCCCGACGCCTGCCGGCGTGAAGCAGTTGCTTTGCGCGACGTCGACGGCTGCCGACAGCGGCCTCGAGGCCTGGCTTCTCGCGCACGCGCCGAGTGTGATCGGCGAAGCCGATGCGCCTGCGGCGCCGCGCTGGAGCGCGACGCTGGCTGAAGCGTCGCACCTGCGCGGCGCGTGCCGGCTTGCGGATGCGGGCATCGTCACGACGTTCTCGTTCTCGTTGCGTCTGGGCTCGGCCGTAGTCGGCGTCGCCGAGTTCTATTCGCGCGAACGGCGGCACGCGGAGCCGCAAGCGCTCGTGATGGCGCGCTCGATCGTGAGCCAAATGAGCCATTTCCTTCAGCGCCGTCAGGCCGAGGACAACCTGCATTTCCTCGCGACGCACGATGCGTTGACGGGGCTGCCCAATCGCTTGATGTTCCGCGAGCACCTCGACGAACTGCTCGCCCGGGCGCGCGCCGACGCCACGGCGCTGCACGTCATGTTCATCGATCTGGATCGCTTCAAGGACGTCAACGACTCGCTCGGGCACAACGTCGGCGACTTGCTGCTGCGTGCGGTGGTGGCGCGCCTGCACGACGCGTTGTCGCATGCGGACATGATCGCGCGGCTAGGCGGCGACGAGTTCGTCGTGCTCGTCAAGCAACAGAGCGACGGCATGGCGGTCGTCATCGAGACCATCGACGCAATTCAGGCGGCGCTCGCTCAGCCGTTTACGATCGGCGGATCGCATCTGCAGATCAGCGCGAGCATCGGCGTCAGTTCGTTTCCCGGCGACGGCGAGGATGCACAGACGCTGCTCAAGCACGCCGACATGGCGATGTACGCCGCTAAGCAGCGCGGCAAGAACACGTATCAGATGTACTTGCGCCAGATGAGCATGTCGCTGCACCGCCGGGTGGAGATGGAAACCCAGCTCAGGCACGCCGTCGCGAACGGCGAATTCACGCTCGTTTATCAGCCGCGCATCGACTTGCGCACGAATCATTGCACGGGCGTGGAAGCGCTGTTGCGCTGGAATAATGAGTCGCTCGGTGCCGTTGCGCCGAGCGACTTCATTCCGATCGCGGAAGAAACGGGCGCGATCGTGCCGATCGGCGAATGGGTGTTGCGCGAAGCCTGCCGGCAGGGCGCACAGTGGCGCGCACGCGGCTTGGCCCCGATCCACGTGGCCGTGAATCTGTCCGCGCGGCAATTTGCCGATCCTCGGCTGCACGAGAGCATTTTGGATGCGCTCGAAGAGGCGGGCCTGCCGGGCGAATTCCTCGAACTCGAACTGACCGAAAGCATGGTCATGCGCCACCCGGAGCAGGCCGCGCGCTGGCTCGCCGCCATCAAGCGTACCGGCGTGCGTCTGTCGATCGACGATTTCGGCACGGGCTATTCGTCGCTCGCCTATTTGAATCGCTTTCCGATCGATACGGTCAAGATCGATCGGTCGTTCATCCGCAACGTGCCGGACAGTCACAGCGATACGCAGATCACGAGCGCCGTGATTGCGCTCGGGCACAGCCTCGGGCTGGCGGTCATCGCGGAAGGCGCCGAAACGCAAAAGCAGATCGATTTTCTGCGCAAAGAAGGCTGCGACGAAGTGCAGGGCTACTTCTTCAGCCGACCCATCCCCCCGGCCGACGTCGAGAGTTTTCTCGGCCGCGCTGCGGACCCCGGTCTCGCACTTCCGGCGAGATCGTCAACCCAGGGAGACGAAAACGGCCAGCCGATCGCTCCCATTACGTCTTGAAGGAAGTGCATTATGCAGACCACTAAACGGGGTATCGCCGAGATGTATCGCGCCATCGACGAACTCGACTTCAGCCGCATCAAGGCGAAGCTTATGCGTCGCCATGACGGCGTCATCGCACTGCGCACCATCGAGCGGGCGGAAGCCGGGTATCGGCAATTCCTGAAGCTAGCGGCAAAGTATCCCGATGCGCCGATCGTTCCCAGCGAAGAGGTGGACGAGTTTTGGCACATGCATATTCTCGACACGCAACGATACAGCGCCGATTGCGATCGGATCTTCGGGTACATGATCCATCACGATCCGTATAGCGGGATCGAGGGCGGGGAGGACGAAGCGCGTCATTTCGCGCTGGCCGAGGCGAGCAACGGCTTGGCCGCGCGCGAGTTCGGCGAAGGGAACGGAAGCGCCTACTGCGTGCGGCCTGCCGCGACCAGCGCTCCGGCGGCGTATTGCGTGAAGCCTGCCGCGAAAGGGGATGCAGTCGCCTACTGCGTGAAGCCTGAAGCGAAGGGCGATGCCGCGGCGTATTGCGTGAAGCCTGCCGCGAAAGGCGATGCCGCGGCGTATTGCGTAAAGCCTGAAGCTAAGGGCGATGGCGCGGCCTACTGCGTGAAGCCTGAAGCGAAGACCTATGCCGCGGCCTACTGCGTGAAACCGGTGGCAAGCACGGTCGCCTATTGCGTTCGCCCTGCCGCGGCCCCTGCGCAGCAGCGCTGCGCCTAGCACGCGATTCGCCGTCGCGCGCGCACCCGCCGTCGTCCACCGCACGCGGGTGCGGCGCGCCCCCTTGCACTCGATGTCGCCCCATCGCGCTCCGTTGACTCAGGTCAAGTTGTCGCCCAGCCGCTCCGCGAAGATGGAGTCGGTGCATCGCGATCCACGCGGGCACTGCTCTTGGGTAGCCGTTGACGCTTCGACGTGGAGGGAAGATGGGAATCGGCATGCAAATCGTGTATCTCGGATTTCCGGGGGCTGCACGAATCGAAGCCGAGGCCGGGATCCAACTGCTGCGGCTGATGCGTTTCGCACCGCTCGTGAGCGCCTGCCATCTCGCGATCGAAGCGTTGCACGGACCGAACGGGGTGTATTACGACGCGCGGCTCGATATCGTTACGCCGGAAAGGCGTCTGATACCGATGCCGCACTGCGCCGACGAAGACCCCGAAGCGGCGGTGCGCGCCGCATTCGATTTCGCGGAACGCGAACTTCGTCATCGGGGGAAGGAGTTGACGGGCGCGCCTGCGAAATGAGCGGCGCGCCGAGGAAGGCTAGGCGCCGCCCGAAGCGTGGGCTTTTTCTCGGGCGAGCCGGGCGATCGCCTCCATGGCCAGATCGAACTCGGTCGTCTTGTCGAAAAAGTAATCGGCGCCCGCTACGACGCTCGCCTCTCGGAACACGGGCGACGCGTAGTTCGTCAACACGATGGTGACGATCGGATCGGTTCTGCCGCGTAGCGCATGGAGCAGATCCATCCCGTTGCTGTCGATCAGCCGCAGGTCGAGCACGACGACATCGGCGTCGGTAGCCGCGATGCCTTGAAGCGCCGTTTCGACATCTTCCGCTTCGCCGACGATGCAAGCGGCGCCATCCGGGCCGATATGCCGGGTGAGACGTTCGCGCACGAGCGTCGATTCATCGACGACGAAGACTTTCAGCGGTGAGGGCGGGCTCGATTTCATGAGCACAGTATCGTCACCGCTCGGGCAAATAAAAATCGGCTCGGTAGGAATGTGTTGTAGGCGACCTGGAAGGTGTCTGTAGGCAAACGCCTACAGACTAGGCACCGGCCCGCGCGGCGGGGCTTCGGTGGCGCGCGCGCGCGAGTGGAGTAACGAGTCGTTACAAATCTTCGCTGTCTTCGAACAGCTTGTGCTGAATCGCATAGCGCACCAGAGCGGCTTCGTGCGGCATCTGCATCTTTTCGAGAATACGCGTTTTGTACGTGCTGACCGTTTTCGCGCTGACGCAGAGTTCGTGCGCGATCTCGCTGATCGTCTGGCCGCCGGCGATGCGCCGGAACACGTCGAACTCGCGGTCGGACAGCCGTTGATGGGGCAGCATGTCGGTGGGCTCGTTCAAACTCTGCGCTAGCCGCTCGGCCATCGACAAGCTCACGTACACGCCGCCGGCCGAGATTTTGGTCAACGCCGACACGAGCTCCTTGCTGGCGCTTTCCTTCGTCAGATAGCCCGATGCGCCGGCCTTGAAGGCTCTGACGGCGTATTGCTGCTCGGCGTGCATGGTCAGTACGAGCACGCGCAAATTAGGAATCTCGTCCTTGATTTGCTTCACGAGCTCGATGCCGTTGCGGCCCGGCATCGACAAGTCGAGCACCAGCACGTCGGCCGGCGTGCCGCGCACCAGCGCGATCGTGGTCGGCCCGTCGTACGCTTCCCCGACGACGTCAAAGCCGCTCGTGCCCTCGAGAATATGGCGCAGGCCATCGCGCACGAGCGCATGGTCGTCGGCCAGCAGTACTTTTGTCATGGCAGAGCCTCTTCCTGTTGTATTGCCGCGAGCGGAACGCGTACCGTCAACGTGAATCCCCGTTCGTGCGCGGTATCGATCGAAACCGAGCCACCCAAGATGTGCACGCGTTCGCGTATTCCTAACAGCCCGAAGGATTTTTCCCCGTGTCCGTCCGCCGCCGGCGTATCGCGCGCGCCGCGCCCGTTGTCCGCCACGCTCAGCGTGCATTGGTCGCCGTCGACGACGAGCGCCACCGCGACGCGCGTCGCCTCGGCATGGCGCACCACGTTAGTCAGCGCTTCTTGCATGATACGGAAGAGCGTCGTGGCGCCGTTGCGCGAAAATGTTGCGCTGCCGGGCTCGATGCGGCGCTCGACTTCGATGCCGTAGCGCGTCGTGAAATCGTTGATGAGCCAGTCGATCGCGGGCAGCAACCCGAGGTCGTCGAGCATGACCGGCCGCAAGTCGGCCGCGATGCGCCGCACGGAACCGACGGTCGAATCGATGAGCCGGCGCATGCCGCTCAGTTGCGCCAGCACGACCGGCGGCGCGGCAGGCGTATCGGCCAGCGATTGCTCGACCGACGATAGGTCCATTTTCAGCGCGGTCAGCTGCTGGCCAAGGTCGTCGTGCAATTCCCGCGCGATGCGGGTTTTCTCGTCTTCGCGCACGCTTTGGAGGTTGGCGGACAGTTCGCGCAGCTCTTGCCGCGACGCCTTCAGGGCGTCTTCGGCGCGTACGCGCTCGGTCACGTCTCGTAGCATGACGGTATACAGCTTAGCTTGCCCGTCATGGATCTGCGAAATCGAGGCTTCGATGGGAAATTCTTCCCCATCGGCCCGAAGCCCGATCAACACAGGTTGCTGCCGTCCCATCTTGCGCTCCGTCACGCCCGTTTCGCCAAACCGCTCGACATGCTTGCGATGTTCCCCGCGATACCGCGCCGGAATGAAGCGGTCGATCGACGAGCCGATCGCGTCCATCGCCGAACAGCGAAACACCGCTTCGGCGGCCGGATTGAACATGACGATGCGCTGCTGCTCGTCGATCGTGATGATGGCCTCGCTCGAGGAGCGGATGATGGCCATCATTCGCGCCTCGTTTTGTGTCGACCGAGAACGCGCAAGACCGGCTTCTGCAAGCGTCGTGCCGCGTTTGCGCATGAATACGAAGACGGCCGCCGCGGCGATGAGACCCGCGGCGAAACCGGCCGAGAGAATCGCGCTGCTGCTGAAATCGGCTGACGCGGCGACGCTCGGGTCATTCGTGGCATAGCTCAGCGACAGCGCTTCCCCCCCGAAATGCAGCGTTTCGGTGCGGTGAAAACGCGGCACGCGCTCGTCGAGCTGCGTGACCGGCGCGCCGGGCGGGTACAGCGAGACGGGCGGTTTGCCGGCCGATACACGAAGCTCCATGCGCGGTTCGTGCGCGGAAATGCTGGCGAACATGTATTCGGTATCCAGCCGCGCGAGCACGAACCCCATCAACGCGGCGCGGCGGGCCGCAGCGAGCGCCGGCGGCGGCGCGGTGCGGTAGACGGGCACGTACAGGTCGACGCGGGCGCGAGCTTGATTCTCTACCGGCTCGGGCTCGGCCGCCCCTTCCCGCGGGAGCGCCCGGACGGACATCGCCGCATCGCCGCTGTTGGCCGCGCGCATCAGCGCCGCGCGCGTGTTGTCGCTGACGCCTAGATCGGCGCCGTCCGTCGGATCGCCGCGCGACGGCCAGGCGAGCACCGTGCGGGCGAGCGGCCCGGTCGCAGCATTGGCGTCGGCGCCGGCGGGCGCCACGGCTTGCGCGTAGGCGAGCGTTCGTACGCAGGGTGGTGCGTCGTCCAAGTCGAGCCGCGCGATGTACCGGTCCCAGGCGTCGGGCGACGGCCTGCCGTCGCCGTCCGACTGCGCTTGGGCCGCCACGAGCCCGCTTGCGCCCCGCAGCACCTCGGAGCACAGCAGCAATTCGCGGCGAATGTCGGCAGTGACATGGGATGCGCGTACTTCGAAGTTGGCTTGGGCGACGTCGAGCAGGTGGTCGCGCACGATCATCGCCGAAACGGCGGCCGCCAGAAAGACGAGCAGGGCCGTGCCCGCCGCGGCCAGCAGCGGAGCGCGCAGCCCCGTCTGCTCGCTCGTGCGGCGCTCGGGCGGCGTGGGCGGGGCGGGCGGCTCGGACGAGGTTCCTGCTACGGGCATGCGCATCCTGCGGGTGACGGAGTTCCCGCGCGGCAGGAGCGCCAAGCGGGGCCGAAAAGCCGTGCCGGTGAATCGCGGGTCGCGAATCGTCGGACGTGTCCGGATTGTCCTAGATTCGCGCTCGGCTGCCAATGGCGCATAAACGGCGCACAAGTGGCGCGCCGCGGCGCGTTCATTCGCCGGCCGCCGGCCCGCGGATAGAAGCATAGGTCAGAGAAAAGAAAGACGCCCGCACGAAGGCGGGCGCTAAAACGCGCAGGGGCAGAGCCTGCGCGTACCCGGAACCGGGCGCGTAGCCGCTTTGCGGCTAATGCGACATCAAGACTGGAACGGTCATGGTTTCGAACAACGTGCGCGTGACGCCGCCGATCACGCGTTCGCGAGCCCGGGCATGGCCGTAGGCGCCCATGACGAGCAGGTCCGCATGACGGTCGCTCAACTGATTGAGCAAGGTGGCGCCGGTCCCCATGCCGGGCGAGCGCGATATCGTCGCGAAGCTCGCACGCACGCGATGGCGCTCCAGGTAAGCGGCGACGTCGATGTCTTCGGGCGTCGAGTCGTCGGGGTGCTTGCGGATCGTGACGACGGTGACGAACCGCGCGCGCTTCAGAATCGGCACGGCGTCGGCCAGCGCGCGGGCCGATTCTCGTCCGCCGTCCCATGCGACGAGCACGCTCTCGCCGAAGGTCGCAATGCGCCCGGCATGCGGCAGAACGATCGCGGGACGGCCGGCGCTCATGATCACGTCCTCGGCGAAATTTCGGGCGACGTAGGCGGACGCGTCGCCCGGATCTTCCTGGCCCAGGACGATCAGGTCGGCATGACGGGCGTGAAGCACGGCCGTTTCGACCGCTGGGCCCCGCGGCGCGCGCCATTCGAACGGGCAGCCGGTACGCCCTGCGAGCGCCGTGAACCGCTCTTGCGCTTCGTGCGCCGATTGCGCGTGGCGCGCTTCGTTGGCGCTCAAGTCCAGGCTTTCCTGCCCGGTGAGCAGCGGCCGCAGCACGTCTTGGCAGACGACGTACAAGCCGACGAGGTGTGCGCCGTGCTTGAGCGCGAGGTCCGCCGCGAAAGCCAAGCGCGCTTCGCTACGCTTGCTGTCGTCGATATGAACGAGCAGTGTCTTGTAGCTCATGACGTTTCCTTTCTCTGCAATCGGTGCGAAACGCTTCCGACGTGCTTTCCTTCCCGGCATGCGGACCGTCGCGCCTTCGCGCTTTCGCGCTTTCCGCGCGCGGATCCTGAGCCGGGCTCGAGGCTAGTGCGACATCAGTACGGGCATCGTCATCGACTTCAGAACCGCACGCGAGGCGCCGCCGAGCACGATTTCGCGCCAGCGGGCGTGCCCGTAGCAGCCCATCACGATGAGGTCGCCGCCGAGCTCGGACGCGCGCGAGAGCAACGCGTCGCCGACCGCTCGGGCCGGCTGCGCGTCCACTTCGTCGACGTCGACTTGGGCGCCGTGGCGAGCGATGACCGCAGCGATGTCGGCGCCCGGCAATCGGCTTTGCGGCGGCTCGCCGCCCTGCACGCCGATCGTGACGATCGTCGTTTGCTTGGCCTTGCCGAAGAACGGCGTGGCGTCGGCGACGGCGCGCGCGGCTTCGCGGCTTCCATCCCAGGCGACGATGGGATGCCGGCCGATCGTCGCGAAGCTGCCGACGTACGGCACGACGAGCACCGGGCGGCCCGCGTCCAGCACGAGGCGCTCGAGAAATTGGTTCGCGACGAACGAATCGGGATCGTTCGCATCGAATTGGCCCGCGACGACGAGATCGGCCAAGCGCGCGGCGTCGGCGATGACGTCGTTCGCGTCCTCGGTCGAGACGCGCCAATCCGCCGAAACGTTCGTGCGCGCCGTTTCGGCTCTGAAGAATTGCCCGAGCGCGTTGCTCCGCTCGGCGCTCACGCGGTCGTGCTCGGCCAGAAACTGGGCGGCGCCGGCCATGACGTAAAACGAACTCGATTCCGGGCGCGGGAGCGTGAGGTGCGCGGTCAAATGGGCGTCGAACTGCTCGGCGAGGCGGAAGGCGAATTCGAGCCTGCGCTGCGCGGCTTGGCCCGCATCGAGGTGCACGAGAAGGCTCTTGTAGCTCATTGCTGTCGCTCCTTCTAAAGCGTCGACGCTCGGGACATGGAATCAAAGCGTCGATACGAGTGTAGGGACCGGCAACGAATACGCAATTGATGCAAGTCAATCGATATGCGGCAGGCGCGCGCAGGAGGGCAAAACGCGCAAGCGATCGAGCCGGAATTTGACGCAAGTCAGAAAGGCGCGCGCGAGGCGCGGCAGTATCGATTGAAGCGGATCGCGGTGCGCCGCGATCGCGTTGGCGCATAGACGAAAGGAGCGAGCGATGAAGACGGACAGGCAATTGAAGCAAGAAGTCGAAGAGGAGCTCGATTACGATCCGGCCGTGAACGCGGCCGAGATCGGCGTGGAGGTGAAGGAGCGCGTCGTGACCCTGTCGGGTCACCCGTCGAGCTATGCCGCAAAGATCGCAGCGGAGAAAGCCGCGCAGCGCGTGGCGGGCGTCAAAGCCGTCGCAGTTGCGATGGTCGTGCGGCTGCCGGGCGACGAAGTCCGGACCGACGAAGACACCGCGAGCGCAGTGCGCGCAATGCTGCGCTGGACAGTCGGGCTTTCCGAGGAAGCCGTCAAAGTTCAGGTGGAAAACGGCTGGGTGACGTTGCGCGGGGAAGTCGCGAGCGCCCATCTACGGCACCTGGCGACGCGCACCGTTAGTCACATGCGCGGTGTGACCGGCGTTTCGAACTTGATCGAAGTGACGAGCGGCAAAGCGGCGCAAGAGATCGCCGAACAAATCGGCCGGGCGCTGCAACGCCATGCGCAGCGCGAGGCCAAGCATATCGAGGTCGAGGTGCGGGACGGCACGGTCACGCTCAAAGGCAAAGTGGATTCGTACGCGGAGCGTTCGGCCGCGCGCGGAGCGGCTTGGTCCGCGCCGGGCGTCCATGCGGTGGTCGACGACCTCGATGTCGGTTGAGCGAGACATCGGGGCGACGTTTGGCAGATCTTGGGCCGTCAACCGGCCATTATCGACCGAGGAAAGCAGGAGCCGCGATCATGTCGCTTTCGGGTACCGTGCAAGGGCCGAACTGGTGCGTTGCCGTGCGGACGTTGCCCGCGGCCCGCGGCTTCGTTTGCCGCATACGCGTCGAGCACGGCGCGTTCTCGCACGAATTCACGCACGCCACGCAGATCGCACGCGAGCGCGACGCGCTGCTTGCCGGGCTGCGCGAGGGCATGCTGTGGATCGACCACAAGATGTCGCAAACCTTCGTCGTGTAAAACGACGCCGACCTCGCTCTGCGGCTCGCCATGGAGCGATATCGAGTCATCGCGCCGTCGCCAAGTGGGCGTTGACCTTGACCGGCTGCGTCTTGTCGTCGAACGGCGGCTGGGGCACGAAGCGATCGACGACGTCCGGCTCGAAGATCAGGCAATAGGTCGAGCCGCCGTACTGGAAGAAACCGAGCTCGTCGCCTTTGCTCACATGCTGACCCGGCATGGCTTCGATCACGCACGAAGAGACGTCCGCCATGCCGACGAAGACGCATGCCACGGTGCCGACCGATTTGTCGTCGCAATCGATGACGATGACGGCACGCGCCGCCACGGCCGTCGCATACCCCTGGGAATCGTTGAGGCCGCCGGGATCTTCTCCTTCCGCTTCGAGATCGGAATAGTACGTTCCGTCGATCAGGTAGCCTTTATCGATCGTGCCGCTCACGGGCGCGTGCCAGCGGTGATAGTTGAAGGCGCTGAGGAACGCTTGGTACACCGATCCGCCTTCGAAGCGCCGAGCGATTTCCCGCTGGCTGTCGGTGAAGATCTCCTGAAGGGAATACGGCTGCGCTTTGATCCAGAAGCGATCGTGCAACCGGATGCCATGGCGAATCGCATAGGGCGAGGCCTCGCACGCGCTCACGATGATCTTGCCGTTCTCCGGTTCGGCGACAGGGCGCGCGCCGGGACGGAACTGCCTTGTAAAAAAGCTGTTCCAAGAGGCGAATCCCCAATAGGGCTCGTCCGGATCGCAGAGGAATTCCTCGATCTTCACCTTCTTGACGGCCTCGGCGCTGAACCAGCCGTCGGGCCCGTCGTTCAGGTGCATGCGCGAATAAGGACCGCTCAAAAAGCCGCACCAATAATTGAGTACGCGTTTCAATTGGGCATTGAACGCCTGATCGCGAAACAGCGCATAACCGGACGGCATGCACATCGGCCAATCGAGCACGGCATTCAGCGGACAATGAACGAGGCTCGATTCGCTGAACGGCGGCGCATAAGTCATCAAATAGTCGATGACGTTCATCAGTTCGTCGACGTTGGCATAGCCGAGCTCGTAGCCTGCTTCGCGCGCTTCGTCGATCGCACGCGATGCCGCCATGCGTAAGACAGGGTCGTTTTCGACGAGTTGCGCCAAATCGTGAACCACCCCCGCGCGCGGGGCGCCGCTGTTTCGGCGTCGTGCTTGTTCGGCCAGCGCGCGGCGATAATCGCCCATCGCCCGCTCGTTGCTCGGCAGCCAGCCGCCCAGGCGCCGGCGTTCGCGTGTGGGTTCTTTCGAGTCGTTTGCCATCGGCTCATAGCTCCGGTTCGCATGGTGTCAGCGAAACCGTCAGCAAATCGGATGCCAACCGGCTGCATTCGTCGCCGGTCGGCATCCGAAGTAGGCGATGGCCGTGGGTCAGATCGCGGTGCCGGCGCTAGGAGCGATCGAGCGTTCCGGCCGCTGAATGATTTTCGGACGGCGTATGGCCTTCGGCAAGTTCGACCGTCTCCAAATAGCACGGCACTTCGCAACGCCAATGCAATTGCTCGGTGATCCTGCGACGCAACGCGTCCGCGGCGGCCGGCTCGCCATGTGTGATGAATGTGCGTTCCGGAGGCGCCGTCATTTTGCCGAGCCATTGGAGCATTTCGTTGTAGTCCGCGTGCGCGGAGAGCGAGGAGATCGATTCGACGGCGGCGCGCACGGGAATGTACTCGCCGTGCAGCTTGATCGCCGGCGCGTGCGCCTCGAGCGCCGCGCCGCGCGTGCCGGCGGCCTGGTAGCCGACGAGCGCGATCGTGTTGCGCGAATCGGGCGCAAATGCCTTTAGATGATGGAGCACTCGCCCGCCCGTGGCCATGCCGCTACCCGCGATGACGACCATCGGGCCGCGCCGGCCCGAGACTTCCTTCGATTGATCGACTGTGCGCACCATGACGGCCGCCTTGCCGATCGCGTCGGCTTCCGACATCGTCAGTCGATGCTCGCGCACGTGCCTTCGATAGAGCTCGGTGACGCTTACCGCCATCGGGCTGTCGAGAAACACCGGCACGTTCGCCATACGGCCCGTGGTCTTCAGGATCGAAACGTACCGCAAGATCGCTTGCGCACGGCCGACCGCGAAGCTTGGAATGACGACGACACCACCGCGCCTGAAGGTGCGGGCGAAGAGCGATTCGAGCTCTTCCAGCGGATCGGCGTCGGCGTGCAGCCTGTCGCCGTAGGTCGATTCGACGACCAGGTAATCGGCATGCGCGAGGGGCATCGGGTCGCGCATGATCGGATCGTTCGGGCGGCCGACGTCCCCTGAAAACGCGATTACTTTCCCCCGCATGTGCAAGACCACGCACGACGCGCCGAGGATGTGCCCGACGGGAAGGAAGCGGAACCCTGCGTGCTCGTCGAGCATCACGGGCGTATCGAACTCGCGCGCCACGATCTGTTCGAGCACGCGTTCGGCGTCTTGCACCGTGTAGAGCGGCAACGCGGGGCGGTGCTTCGAATAGCCGTGACGGTTCGCGTATTCGGCTTCTTCTTCCTGCAGCTTCGCTGCGTCGCGCAACATGACGCCGCACAGATCGCGGGTGCCGGGCGTGGCGTAGATCGGCCCCTTGAACCCCATGCGCACTAGGACGGGGAGATAGCCGGTGTGATCGATATGCGCGTGAGTGACGATGATGGCGTCGAGGGAGGCCGGATCGACAGGCGGGGGCGACCAGTTTCGCAATCGCAGGTTCTTCGTGCCTTGAAAGAGGCCGCAGTCGATCAGAATGCGTAGGCCCGCTCCTTCTAGCAGGTACTTCGAGCCGGTAACCGTTTCGGCCGCGCCGAGAAATGTCAGTCGCATGATGGCAGCGCTCCTTCTCGGTTAGGCCGGCCGAACCGACCGGATCCGATCGGGTCAGGCTGGAACGTCGTCCACGAGCGTTTCGCGCAGCGCGTCGACGAAACGCAGGAACGAGGCCAGCGAGCCGGCAACGCTTTGATACTTCTCGCGGCCGATCTGGCCGTCGAGGGTGATGAGCAGGCCCGCCTTGCGTGCGAGCTCGAGAATCTCGTCGACGCTGTCGGTCGAGGCTTGGTTCGCGGCTTGGGTCGACATGGCGGCTCTCCGTAAGGCGTTTCGTCCAGAGCGCGGATGCCGAAGGGTTCCGGGGCGGCGCTGCGGATGCGGTATCCGATGTCTAAAGTATTGGCCGCGTTGCGAGCGCTGCAAATCAGTCCCGGCTGATGTTCGCGTAGGCTGGAGGGCGTCATTGTCGGCATTTGCCTACACAGGTTCGGCATGGTTCGGCTCCTTCAGGACCTTCGATTCGTTCGATTCGTTCGATTCGTCTGCACCGTGCTGCCCCTGGCCCTGCCGCGCGGCTCGCCGGTACCACTGCGCGACGGCTTCGCAGATGTCGCCGGCCGTCTCCGCGAAGCGGAACAATGCCGCGTCGCCCGGCGCGATCATCCCCTCGTCGACGAGGAAGTCGAAGTTCACGGCGCGGCGCCAGTACGCCTCGCCCACGAGCACGACCGGTAACGGCGGAATCTTGCCCGTCTGCAGGAGCGTCAGTACCTCGAACAACTCGTCGAAGGTGCCGTAACCGCCCGGGAAGAACACGGCCGCTTTGGCGCGTTCGAGCAGATGCAGCTTGCGAATCGCGAAGTAATGGAATTTGAAACAGAGGTCGGGACTGACGTAGGGATTCGGAAATTGCTCGCGCGGCAGCGAAATATTGAGTCCGATGCTCGCCGCACCCGTCTCGTAGGCGCCGCGGTTGGCGGCCTCCATGATGCCGGGCCCGCCGCCGGTGACGATCGCCAGAGCGGAGAACTTTCCGCCTGCCGACAAGTGCCCGACGCGCTGCCCGAACGCACGCGCGACGAGGTAGTACCCGCTCGATGCGGCCAAACGCTCGGCGACACGCACCGCTTGGCGGCAATGCAGGTCGTCCGGTCGCAACGCCAACGCCGCGCGGGCCGATTCGAGGCGCCGCGCCGCCTCTTCAGGAGCGACGAGGCGTGTGCTGCCATAGACCACCACCGTGTGCTCGATCCCATGCTGCTGCAGCGTTTGCTCAGTTTTCCAGTAATCGAGCTGCAGACGCACCCCGCACATTTCGGGTTGCTGCAGAAATGCATGGTCTTCGTCGGCCTGACGATAGCTGGGGCTTTCGACCAAGCGGCGCACGCGTGCGGCCGCGTCGGGCAGAGGGGCGCTGGGAGCCTGCGCATTGTCGGGTTCGTTGTTCATGATGCGGCGTTGTGGGGACACGATTCGTCTATGTTTGGCATCGTGCGCCGATGCCGACGCGCTTAGCTTGATCGGTATCAAGGCGGGCGCGCCGCCGTGCGCGATGCTATGAACAATGAACGACGATGGAGCGTGATGATGAAGTCCGATGAAGCGCTCAGGCGCGATGTGGTCGAAGAGTTGGAATGGGACCCTGCCGTCGAGCATGGCGGTATTCGGATCGGCGTGCATGACCGCGTGGTGACGCTCGAAGGCACGGTGCCGAGCTATGCGCAAAAGATCGCAGTCGAGAAGGCCGTGCAACGCGTCGAGGGCGTGAGAGCGTTCGTCGTTCGGCTGAAGGTGCCGGCCGACGGCGCGACCGCGCAGACCGACGACGAGATTCGCGAAACCGCGGCCATGGTGCTCAATGCGACCGAAGGCGTGCCGCCGGGCGCGATCGCCGTGACGGTCGACCGGGGCTGCGTCACGCTGAGCGGCACGCTCGATTGGGGCGATCAGCGCCGTGCGGCCGAGCTGGCCGTCGGACGTTTGCACGGCGTCGTCGGCATCGTCAATCGCATCGTGGTGCGCGCCGAGGCGAACGCGGACGAGATCGGCGCCAAGATTCGCGGCGCGCTCGAGCGCCGGGCGCGCGCGGATGCCGAACGCTTGAAGATCGACGTGCACGACGGTGTGGTGACGCTGAGCGGCGCCGTGCACTCGCTTTCCGAAAAGCGAGCCGTGCAGGGCGTTGCGTGGGCGACGCGCGGCGTGCGCGACGTAGTCGATCGTTTGACCGTCGAATGACCACCGAATGAACGCGGACGGACGGCTCATCGATTCCGCTCGGTGGGCCGCCCGCAATGAGCAAATTCCAGCCGAGCCGAATTATGTTTAGACGATATCGAAACCCAGCGACGGCGCTGTGCGCGGTGGTGGCCGCAGTGGCCGCAGTGGCTGTCGTCGCGATAGGCAGCGCGGCGCCCGCGCTTTCGCAGGTGCCGTCCGACGAAGCCTCCGCCCCGCTGTTGCAAAACGGCGTCGAGTACTTGAGCGGCGGCATAGGCGAGGATCAGGTCGCCGCAATGCGGCAACTCGCCTCGCAGTACAGCTTGAGCGTCATGGTGGCGGCCAAGAGCGGGGCGTATCTGTCGGACGTCGATGTTTCGATCGCATCGGCGAAAGGCAAGAACGTGCTGTCGGTGCGCACCGACGGACCGTACCTGCTCGTTCGGCTGCCTGCCGGACGCTACCGCGTGACGGTTCAAAGCGGGCAGGCGAATCAGACGCGGGACGTGACGGTGCCCACCCACGGCACCGCACGCCTCGATTTTCATTTGGCGACGAACGAGTCTTGACACGACTTTCAACACGAGCCTTGACGCTCACCACGTGAGGAGAACCACTATGTATCGCAACATCATGCTTGCCGTGGACGGCAGCGCTTCGTCCAAGCGCGCCATCGAAGAGGCCGTCCGCATCGCGTCGCTGGCGCATGCCGCGATTCACGCGGTCTATGTCGTGGATAAGTCGGCGCTGTTCAACTACGGCGGCTACTACGACCCGCAAGCACTGCTCGAAGCCCTGCGCAGCGACGGCAAGGCCGCGCTCGGGCAGGTTCGCGAGGCGCTTGGCGCAGCGGGGGTGACGGGCGACGAAGAAATCGTCGAAACCGACAGCATGGCCGACGATGTCGCAACTTGCCTGCAACGCTATGCGCAGGGACACGCCATCGATCTCGTCGTCATGGGAACGCACGGCCGCCGCGGCGTGCCGAGGCTCGTGCTCGGCAGCGTTTCCGAGCGCTTCCTGCGCTTTTCCACGTGCCCTGTCATGCTGGTGCGCGGCGGGCCGGAATCGGAAGCGGCGTAGCGCCGGAACTGTCGATCGCCGCCACCCGGTCGCCGCGACTCATCCGCCATGGAACGCAAAAACGATCTCTTCAGTACGCTGCTTACGATCGGCTTGCTCGTGCTGATCGCTTTCCAACTGCTGACGCTGCGCACGCCGTCCCAGCCGATCGACTACAGCGATTTTCGCCGGCTCGTGGCCGCGCGGCAGGTCGACGATCTCGTGGTTACGCCCACGCGCATCACAGGCAGCGTTCGCATGCCCGGCGCGAGCGCGCTGCTCACGGCTTCCGATGCACAGGCGCTCAAATCGCAAGGGGCGCCGTGGCGATTCACGACCGTGCGCGTTGCCGACGATCGTCTGAGCGATGCCCTCGCGCAGGCCGGTATCCGTTATCGAGGCGAAAGCGACAGTACGTGGGCCGGCACGCTGCTGTCGTGGACCATGCCCGTGATCGCGTTCGTATTCGTATGGAGCTTGCTGATGCGCCGCGGCGGCGGCGCGATGCAAGACTTCATGGGCGTCGGCAAGAGCAAGCCGCGCGTCTACGTGCAAAAGGAAACCGGCGTGACGTTCGACGACATTGCCGGCATCGACGAGGCGAAGGCGGAACTGCAGCAGATCGTGGAATTCCTGCGCAATGCGGAGCGGTATCGCCGCCTCGGCGGAAAGATTCCGAAGGGCGTGCTCATCGTCGGCGCGCCCGGAACGGGCAAGACGTTGCTTGCGAAAGCTGTGGCCGGCGAAGCGTCGGTGCCGTTCTTTTCGATCAGCGGATCGGCGTTCGTCGAAATGTTCGTCGGCGTCGGCGCGGCGCGCGTGCGGGATCTGTTTCAGCAGGCCCAGGAAAAAGCGCCGTGCATCGTCTTCATCGACGAGCTCGATGCGCTCGGCAAGGTGCGCGGTGCGGGCGTCAACTCGGGCAATGACGAGCGCGAGCAAACGTTGAATCAGTTGCTCGTCGAGATGGACGGCTTCCAAGCCAATTCGGGCGTCATCATCATGGCGGCAACGAATCGGCCCGAGATTTTGGACCCGGCGCTGTTGCGCCCCGGGCGCTTCGATCGCCATATCGCCATCGACCGGCCGGACCTCGTCGGGCGCCGTCAGATCCTGGCCGTGCACGTCAAGCGCGTTACGCTCTCGAGCGACGTGGACTTGGCCGAGATCGCCGCCCGCACGCCCGGATTCGTCGGGGCGGACTTGGCCAATGTGGTGAACGAGGCGGCGCTGCATGCAGCCGAACTCGAGAAGGCGGCCGTCGAGATGGCCGACTTCGACGAGGCCATCGATCGCGCCATGGCCGGCATGGAGCGCAAGAGCCGCGTGATGAACGCACAGGAAAAGGTCATCATCGCACACCACGAGGCCGGGCATGCGTTGGTCGCGCAAAGCCGCGAGCATTGCGATCCGGTGAAGAAGGTGTCGATCATTCCGCGCGGCATCGCGGCGCTCGGCTACACGCAACAGGTGCCGACCGAAGATCGTTACGTGCTGCGCAAAAGCGAATTGCTCGACAGGCTCGATGCATTGCTCGGCGGACGCGTAGCCGAAGAAATCATATTCGGCGACGTGTCGACCGGCGCCGAAAACGACCTCGATCGGGCGACCGCCATGGCGCGGCATATGGTGGAGCGCTACGGCATGAGCGAGCGGGTGGGATTGACGACACTGAACTCGACGACCTATCCGATCCCTAACGACGGCGCACGCTATAGCGAGAGTACGGCGCGGCTCGTCGACGAGGAAGTCAGGCGTCTGTTGCGCGAGTCGCACGAGCGCGTCGAACAGACGTTGCGCGAACGCCGTTCTCCGCTCGAACGAATCGCAAAGCGTCTACTGGAATGCGAAGTGCTCGATCACGACGCGTTGGTGCGGCTGATCGACGAAGGGGAGACGGCACCGGGGTCGAAGGCGGATCGAATGGAGCCGGCGTGTCAAAAGGCAACGGATCGAGACGCCCCGGTGCCGCGGCCCATCGACAGTGAGACTTGAAGAAAGACGACCGAATGGAAATCGAAAGGCATTCGATAGACGAACACGAGCCAAGCGATAGACAAAGGAACGCCTTGAACCTTCAAGGTAACGAGCGCGACGGCGGATGCTGCTCGGCGATCGTCACGAGGGCGGCGCGCAATTGTGCGAACTCGCTTGCCTTGTCCAAAAAGAGCCGTGCGCCGAGGTCGATACAGACCTTGCGCATTTGCGCATAGGCCGAGTTGCTCAGGACGATAGCGGCCGTTGCAGGCCGGTGCTCGCGCAACCATTTCAAGACCGTCAGGCCGCTCGTGCCCGCTCTCAACTGCAAATCCAGGATGACGACATCGGGCTCGCTCGCGCCGATGGCGTCGAGCGCGGTGGATGCTTCCTCGGCTTGAGCCACGATATGCGCGCCAGGGACGGTTTTCACGAGGTCGCACAGGCGCTCGCGAATCGGCGCGTAGTCTTCTACAAGTAACACCTTCATGATCGACAGCCGCAATTTCAGGTTCATGACCCGAGTGTCCGCGAAACGCCGAGACTAGAAAATCAGCACGGGACGTGTTTACTGTGCGGCTTTCGGCGTGGCTGTCGGACGATGCCTACAAACTTGCCGGGGCAAACGTTTGCCTGACGAATGCGCTCGTGCATGACAGGCATCGCCCACGAGCGCTAGACTGAAGTATCTGCCACGCGGGAGCCGGTTAGTGAACATTGAGCCGTCAGCATCGAACGACTACGCCGGCGGCGGATTGCTGGCGCGCATTTCGCCGGAGGAGCGATATCGCGCGCTCGTCGATTCGATCAAGGATTACGCAATCTTTCTGCTCGATACCAAGGGCCGGATCGCGACCTGGAACGCCGGGGCCGAGCGCATCGAGGGGTATCGCGCGCAGGAAATCATCGGTCGCCATTTTTCGGTGTTTTATCCGCCGGAGGTCGCGGCCCGGGGCTATCCCGAGGAAGAGCTGAAGCACGCTGCCGAACTCGGGCGTTGGGAAGATGAAGGCTGGCGCATGCGTAAAGACGGCTCACGGTTCTGGGCCAACGTCGTCATCACCGCACTGCGCGATGCGAGGGGCGAATTGATGGGGTTCGCCAAGATCTCGCGCGACCTGTCCGAACGCCGCCGCAACGAAGAGCAGTTGCGCCAGAGCGAGGAGCGCTTGAGGCGGCTGATGGATGCCGTCGAGGATGCCATCTTCATGCTGAACCCGCAGGGCCTCGTCACGAGTTGGAACGGCGGCGCCACGCGCCTGCTCGGTTTTCAGGCGAGCGAAATCATCGGGCGGCATTTCTCGCGCTTCTATCCGATCGAGCACATTGCCGAGCGCGAGCCCGAGCAGGAATTGGGCGACGCCGCCGCCTATGGCCGCATCGAAAAGGAGGGCTGGCGGGTGCGCAAGGACGGCTCGCGTTTCTCCGCGAACATCGTCCTGACCGCCGTATACGGCGTGGCGGGCGAGCTCGTCGGTTTCGCCAAAGTCGTGCGCGACGTGACCGAGCGCAACCGGCTGCGGGAACTCGAATACGCGAGCGAGCTGGCAGCACGACTCGAGGCGACGCGGGAAGAAGAGAAGAAACGCATCGCTCGCGAGCTGCACGACGATCTCGGGCAGCAACTCACGGCGCTGAAAATGGATTTGACGTCGTTGACCGACGACGACACCCGGCAAAGCGCTTCCGACGCGGCCGATGCCTTCGACGCCGTGCGCGTGCGCGCGCTGGCCATGCGCGAGGCGGTCGACCATGCCATCGCATCGGTGCGGCGCCTCGCCGCAGGCCTGCGTCCCGCCGTCCTTGACGATCTCGGCTTGCTTCCGGCGCTCGAATGGCTCGTCGACGATTTCCGTCAGCGATCGCGATTGGACATCGACATCACGACGAATGCGGAAGACATGGCGTTCAACGAAGCGGCCGCCACGGCTATTTTCCGCATCGTGCAGGAAGCGTTGACGAATGTGGTACGGCACGCGCACGCCGCTACGGCCGTTCACGTCGAACTGACATGCGCCGGATCGACGTGCAGCGTAGCGATCCGCGACAACGGCGTGGGCCTAGAGCCGGCTGCGGACTGCTCGGAGCGGCGGCCCAGTCCCTCCGGGCTCGCGGGCATTCGCGACCGCGTGCGCAGGCTCGGCGGCTCCGTATCGATCGGCCCCGAAGCGGGTGTGGGATTCGTCGTTCATCTATCGGTTCCTCGCGAGGCCGTAGAGGCGGGCTCGCCCACATGAAGGCGCGCTAGCGCGTGCGCCTCCAAAAGCGTTACGGAACAGGCGATCGCGCCGGCGCGCATTTCGTCGCTCGAAGTTGAACTGCGCAGCCGCATCTGTCGAGCCTCGTCAACTCAGAACTGATAGTTGACGGCAAAATCGAACACACCCGACGCACGGGTTTGCGTGATAGGGCTGTGTGCGGCCGATCCGACGAGTTGCTGGAACGCGCCGTCGGCCGTCACGATCCAGTGTTTATTGAGCGTCAGCGAGGCCGATACGCCGAAGCCCACCGATCGAATGCCTGCCGACGCGTCGTACTGCCGATAGCCCGACCGCGCCGCTTGCGTCGCGTTCACGCCGAACCAGCTGTTCATGTAACGGGAATCGGCGATCGTCATCGTCGGGCCCGCGAACCACGCGAATTTTTCCGAACTGCCGGGCATCGGCATATAGGCGCCGATATCGCCGATCCATCCGTTGTCGCCGCCGAAGTTGCGGCGAAGATCGGCGCGGATGACGAGTGGAAACGATTTCGAGACAGCATACTCGCCGAGCAGCCGCATGCTCGGCGCAGGATTGATGTTGCCCATGCCGTGCAGATGGTCGAGGTCGTCCGCCGCGCGCCGGCCCATGTCGTACGCGGCGCCGATGCCGATGCGCCAATTCGGGCCGGTCAGGACGTTCATGCCGATGCCTTCGCCGGTGGAGAGAAAAAACCTGTCGCGGTAGCGAATGTCGACGCTCGGCCCCGCCAAGACGTGATAGCTCGATGCGCCGTCGTAACGTGGCTGGAAGCTGGCGGACGGGCCGAGGCGGATACGCCACTTGGGCACCTGCGGCTCGAACATTTGCTCGAGGAGAATGCCTCCCGAGTACTGCCATTCGGCGAGTGGGGAGGGCGTTTGCGCATGAACCGGCGCGCGCGCAACGGCAGCGAATAGCGCGCCGGCAATGGCCAGGCGCGAAGCCGCGAATGAGGTCGACATAGCTCTTTTCCTTGTTGGAGACAGCCGGCAAGCCCCTTGGCAAATCGTGCCAGAGCTACGAGCAAAACGCATGCCCTTTTTTTGTCGCAGCGAATGCTCCGCTGGTTCGCAAATTGCATCGCTTCGCGTTTGCGTCTAGACCAACCAGGGGAATGGCCGTGACCGAGCGAGAGAAAGCCGAATCGAGCGAAGACGTGGTGCTGTGGCGGACGTTCCAGCCAGCCATGGCCGATCATCGCCGCGTGCTCGTCGTCGACGACTATCGCGATGCGGCAGAGGCCTTGCAACTTTTGCTGGACGCCGACGGTTTCGAGTGCCGCGCGACGAGCGACCCGCATGCCGCTTTTGCGATCGCACGCGAATGGCAGCCGTTTGCCGTGCTGCTCGACATTGCAATGCCAGGCATGGACGGCTTGGAACTCGCGCGGCGGCTGCGCGCCGATCCCGCAACGACGCATATGGTGCTGATCGCTTGCACGGGCTACGCATCCGCCGAAGACCGGGCGCGCGCGCGCCAAGCGGGATTCGACGCGCACTGCGCAAAGCCGCTCACTCCGCAACTGATTCTGCGCGTGCTCGAATTCGCAAGCGAAAGCACGCATCGCTCCGCGCGAGCCGAGGACGGTTCGCTCGACGGCGAGCCTTGTTCGGGGTTGTGAGAAGCGGATGCAAATGCGGATCCGCGCAACGGCGCGAAAACCGTTGTGTGCGCAACGAGCGGGGCGGCCGCTAGCGACCGTGCGCGCCATGTTCATCACGTGCAGGTCATGTGCCGGGCACGTTCCGGGCACGTTCATGGCAGCGGCCCGCCACTTTGCCGCGCGGCTTTGCGCCTGCGGCGGTACCGTTTCATGAGCGGCATGGCCGACATCCCGTGCACGAAGACCGAGGCGGTGACGACCGCCAGCGCATAGGGGGCCAGCGGCACGATGTCGTCCCTCGGGCCGTGTTCGATCGCATACGCGAGGTAATAGATCGTGCCGATGCCGCGGATGCCGAACCAACTCATCATCCGGCGCTCGTCCGGCTTGGCGCGCGAGCCGATCAGCGATAGCTCGACGGCGATCGGCCGCACCACGAAAAAGAGCACGAGGACGAGCGCGACGCTGCGCCAGGTAAAGAGCGGCGCCGATAAGGTGCTGAGCAGATTTCCGACCATGATCATCATCGCCATCTCGGCGATACGCTCCAATTCGATCGTGAAGCCAAGGACCGACTCGGCCATGTAGGCGTGCGCTTTGTCGGGGTGTGCCGCGGTCGCCGCCACGTCGGACGAGTCGATGGCGCCGATGGCGTCCTGCGGCGAGCGCTCGCCCGTCGCGCGATGCTCCACACGGCGCATCGCCACCCCCGCGGCGAATACGGCGAGAAACCCGAACGTGTGGAGCAACTGCGCGCTCCCGTACGACAACTCGATGAGGCCCAGAGCGAAAAATCCTTCCAGCCCGAGGGCCTGCGCGTACCGCGTGCGTAGCCACGCAACCGCATGCGTCGTGGCGAATCCGAGCAGCGCGCCTATGCCTATGGCGCCAGCCAAGCCCCACACGATTTCGACGGGCGTTGCGAACGCATGCAGTCCTTGGCCCGTGGGACTGCCGCCGACGCACCACGCGAGCGCAAGTAGAAGAAACGGCTGAGCGATGCCGTCGTTCAGACCGCCTTCTCCCGATAAAGCGAATCGCACGAGGTCGAGATCGTTGGCGTCGCGCACCTGCACGTCGTGGGCGAGCACGGGGTCGGTGGG
Organism: uncultured Burkholderiaceae bacterium; assembly: GCA_966212325.1. Taxonomy (GTDB): domain Bacteria; phylum Pseudomonadota; class Gammaproteobacteria; order Burkholderiales; family Burkholderiaceae; genus Trinickia. The sequence continues at coordinate 33,630 of CBIHRA010000020.1, forward strand.
TGCCAGCATCGCGGCGAGCACCCAGGCCGGCCCCCATCCGATGCCAAGACCCCACGCGCAGACGAACGCGAGCAACGGCACCGTCACGATCATCGCGAGCAAACCGAGCCGCACGGGCAGCGACCATAACGATGCGAAGATCGGCGCACGTAAGCGCAGGCCGATGGCGAAGAGCGAAGCGAGCAGCGCGACCTCGCTCAATAGCCGCACGAGCGACGCATCTCTCTCGACGTCGAGCTCGAGCAAGCCGCCCATGCCCGGGCCTAATGCGTACCCTGCGGCGAGGTACAGCATCGCCCCCGTCAGCGGAAGCCGCTTGAACAGCGAACTCGCGACGCCCATGCCGACGAACATACCGCCGACGATCAGAAACCAGATCGTTTCTTGCATGCGGACCGGTGACGTGTGCGATCAGTGCGCCCGTCCGAACGCCTCGCGCAATTTTCCCTTGGCGGCTTGCAGGACGTTGCGGCGTGTTTTCGGCAAATTCCGGCCTGCCCTGTTGATGTAGAAGTTGAGCATCGACATCGCCGACTGATAGGGCGTACCGCGCCGCCGCTTGCTCGCGAGCGCCGAGCGCTTGAGCGATTGCGCGATTTCGTCGGCGTTGCCGGCCTTGAAGATGCCCGACTCCAGATCGAGTGCGTCGCTTTTTTCCATGACCTCGTGCGACCAGCGCCGCCGATGTTGCTGTTTTTTTCGGCTTCGCGATCTCGACGCGGTTTGCGCGCTCGTCTTGCGATGGTGCGCCCGACTTTGCGCATGGCGCTGACGGGGCGGCCGGCCGGCATGGCGGCGCGTGGAGGAATGAGTGGAATGGGCAGGCATCGATCGATCCGTATCGTTGAAAGGGGTGATCGCGAAAGTCTTCGTTCGCAGTGCGTGTGTGGGTCGACGCAACGCGCATGCCAACGCAGGCCGGGGCGCCATGCGTTTTGGCACAAAAGCTGCATGCTTGCTAGTTCGTCGCTTCGCGCGAGCCGGACAGGCCGCCCGCAGTGCACCCCCACGTTTCGTAAATACAAATCGATGGAGAAAACCCATGGCGAATCAACCGTTCTTGTCGGACGTCCAGGCCATTCGCAAGCGTGCGCGCGAGCACATCGAAGAAGGCGCCGTGACCGCCGGCTATCAGGCCGATCGCGAAACGGTATTGAAGCTGCTCAACGATGCGCTCGCGACCGAGATCGTTTGCACGTTGCGCTATCGCAGGCATTACTTCATGGCCAAAGGCATACAATCGAAGAGCATTGCCGATGAGTTTTTGCAGCATTCGAACGAAGAGCAGCAGCATGCCGATCAAATCGCCGAGCGCATCGTTCAATTGGGCGGCGAACCGAATTTCTCGCCGGACGGTCTGCTCACGCGCAGCCACGCCGAGTACGTCGAAGGCACGTCGCTCGTCGACATGATCAAGGAAGATCTCGTCGCCGAGCGCGTGGCTATCGACAGCTATCGAGAGATCATTCAATTCCTCGGCGAGAAGGACCCGACGTCCCGGCGCGTGATGGAAAGCATCTTGGCTGTCGAAGAGGAGCATGCCGACGACATGGCCGATCTACTCGCTGGGTTGCCGGAGGAGAAGAAAGCCCGTTGACGAACGACATGGCTGAGCCTTAGTGGAGTACTGGTAATTACCCTAGGCACCGCAATTGCTGCGGTGCATGCAGCACTTCACTTCAATTAGAGGAGCTGCGCCGATGACTACGAAGACAAAGACGCTGGAAGGTTGCAAGGTCGCCATGCTGGCGACGGACGGCTTCGAAGAAGCCGAATTGAGCGAGCCGAAGCGCGCATTGTCGGAAGCCGGCGCGCTCGTGCACGTGATTTCCAAGAAGCACGGGCAGATTCAAGGCTTCCGGCACACGGAGCGCGGCGGGATGGTGACCGTCGATGCGACGTTCGACGAAGTGCGGCCCGAACAGTACGACGCGGTCGTGCTGCCCGGCGGCGTCGTCAACGGCGACGCGATCCGAACGGTCCCGGAAGCGCAAGCGTTCGTGCGTGCGCTCGACGAAGCTCACAAGCCTGTGGCCGTGATCTGTCATGGAGGGTGGCTGCCGATTTCGGCGGGCATCGTCAAAGGACACACGATGACGAGCTGGCCCAGCTTGCAGGACGACTTGCGCAATGCGGGAGCGACTTGGGTGGACGAGGAAGTCGTCGAGGACGGCAATTTCATCACGAGCCGCAAGCCGGACGATATTCCGGCCTTCAATCGAAAGCTCATTGCGCAGCTCGAACATCGAGGTCATGCGCGATGAGCGGTCCCGAGCCGGAAGGGAAGTCCGAACGAAACACGAACGCCGCGGGCACTGCGGCGGCGCAGGCGACGGGGCCAACCGTACGTGTGACGTTCCCCGATGAGGCACCGGTGTTCGATGGCGCACAGATGGTCGTGCGATTCGTCGCGATGGTTGACGACGTGCCCGTGTCGTGCGCCATCACGGCCGAGGCGCTGGAAGATCATTTCGGCGCGGGCTCCACGCTCGAGGCCGAACTGTTGCGCGCGTTCGCGCAAGGCCGTCAGCGCATTCTCGAGGTGTGCCGCCTCGCCGTCGAGCAAAGCGCCGGGGCGGCCGTCGTATTGCGCAGCGGGTTGTTCCGCATCGAGCGCGCGTAATGTTACGCCGCTCGGCGAGGGGAGCGAGTAGCGAGTACGAACCAGGAGGGCAACTGTCATGTCGCTGATCGTCGCAGGTCGCTTTACGACGTTCGCCGATGCCGAAGCGGCCGCCAACCGGCTGTTCGCGGCGGGCTTCGTGCAAGAGGACGTCACGCTGTTTTTCGTCAACCCGCGCGGGCAGCACGCGCGCTTTCCGATCGGCGGGGATCGATACGTCGATCCGCAAGCCTCACAAACTTCGAAAGGCGCGGGCAAAGGCGGCGCGATCGGCGCCGTGGTCGGGGCGATAGTAGGGGTTGCGCTGTTCAGCGCATTTTCGTCGCCGCTCTTGATCCTCATCGTCGCAGCGGGCGTGGGTGCCTATGTCGGTTCGCTGATCGGGGCGATGTCGCATACGCGCGGAGGCGGCAAGGTGCCCGACGCACAAGTGCCGCACGAATCGCGCGATTCCGGCGTGCTCGTAGCGGTTCACGTATCGCCCGACAACCAGCAGGAAGCCGCGCGCGTGCTTCGCGAGGCCGGCAGCCTCGAAGTGGAGCGGGCGCACGGGCGGTGGCAGCACGGGCGATGGGCGGATTTCGATCCGACGAAGGACGTCGAACCGATTCGGCCCACGGCCGGGGAAACGGCTGCCGCACCGTCCGCCGGTGCTCCAGCCAATCGTTAGGTGAACTGATGAATTGCATGGGCGCCAGGCGACGCTCGCCCGATGGGCATACTCGTTGCAGTATCGGGGGGAGCGTTGCCGGAAAGAACCACAACGCTGTGTGCATGCCGCGGAAAGCGATCGCGGCTTAGACGCCCACGCCGGCAAACCGGCTTTCATCAGGAGGACGCCATGCTTCGATACGCAGTCATATTTTTCATAGTCGCAGTCATCGCAGCCATCTTCGGCTTCACCGGCATCGCCGCCGGCGCAGCCGAGATCGCGAAGATCTTGTTCTTCATCTTCCTCGTCATTTTCCTGGCGACGCTGCTCATCGGCGTGTTCAGGTGACGGCGGCAGGCACATAATAGTTTGCCGTTGCAGGGATTACGAGCGCTTTGCAAGGAATGCAGAGCGCTCGCGCGGCGCTCGCCGCACGCTCTCGCAACGGCGCGCGCCGTCGGTATCGGGGCGCTCATGCGCGGCCGAACGGCGAAAGGAGAATCGCCATGTCACGCGTGATTTGGAAAGGCGCCATCAGCTTCGGTCTCGTCAACGTACCGGTGCAACTGCATCCGGCCACGCGCCCCGAACGAACCAGTTTCAATCTGCTCGACAAGGACACGGCCGATCCGATCGGCTATAAGCAGATCAATAAGCGAACGGGCAAGGAAGTGCGGCGCGAGAACATCGTTCGCGGCTTCGAATACGAAAAGAACAACTACGTCATTCTCACCGACGAAGAAATCCGTTCGGCCAGTCCCGAATCGACGCAGACCGTCGACATCCTGGCCTTCGTCGAGGCTTACTCGGTCTCGTTTCTCTATCTCGACACGCCGTACTATCTGGTGCCCGAGCGGCAGGGCAAGAAAGCCTATGCGCTGCTGCGCGAGGCGCTCTCGCAAACCGGCAAGATCGGTATCGCCAATGTCGTGCTGCACAACAAGCAGCATTTGGCCGCATTGATTCCCGCGGGGCCCGTCCTTGCCCTGAACACGCTGCGTTGGGGCGGGGAAGTGCTCGACGCGGGCGATCTTTCGTTGCCGCCTGCCGACGCCAAATCAGCAGGCGTGAGCGTGCGCGAGGTCGATATGGCGAAGAAGCTCATCGAGGATATGACCGAAACGTGGGAGCCGATGCGCTATCACGATACGTTTCGAGACGACATTCTCGCGCTCGTCGACAGGAAGGTGCACGAGGGCAAGACGCACGAGATCAGCGAGGGCGCACGCGCGCCTGCGCGTACGCGCGCAACGGCCGACGTCGTCGACTTGTCCGAACTGCTCAAGCGCAGTCTGGGGCGCGGCAAGGGCAAGCATGCGGCGTGACGAGGCGAGCGCAACGTGACGGACTACGTGACTCACTTCCATGGGATGGACCGGCATGGCCGATAAGCTCGAGACCTACCGCAAGAAGCGGCATTTCGACGTGACGCCCGAGCCCTCGGGGGCCGCGCGCGCGCGTCAACCGAAAGCGGGCGCGCGACGCGGTGTAGGGCCTGCGCTTTCGTATCTCATTCAGGAGCATCACGCTCGGCGTTTGCATTACGACTTCAGGCTCGAGCTCGACGGCACGCTGAAATCGTGGGCGGTGCCGAAGGGGCCTTGTCTCGATCCGTCCGTGAAGCGGCTCGCCGTTCACGTCGAAGATCATCCGCTCGAATACGGGACGTTCGAAGGCGAGATCCCCCCAGGCAACTACGGTGCGGGGACGGTGATCGTGTGGGATCGCGGCACGTGGGAGCCGGTCGGCAGCGTCGAGGACGCACGCAAGGCCTATGCGGCCGGCAAGCTCAAGTTCGTGCTGCACGGCGCGAAGCTGCACGGCGGCTGGGCGCTCGTGCGCAGCGGCATGCGCGGCAGCGGCGACAAAGAGCAATGGCTGTTGATCAAGGAGCGCGACGAGCAAGCGCGGCCCGAGAGCGAGTACGACGTCATCGCTCAGCAGCCCGGTAGCGCGTTGAGTGGGGAGGCGCCTGCTGCAAAGGGGAAGGCGGGCACCGCAGAACGGTCCGACGGGCCGAACCGCCGTGCGGGCAAATCCGGTCGAGCGGCCGCGCGCGCGGGCGACGGCAAGGCGCATGGCGTCGCCGCGAAAGGCGGTAAAGGCCGAGTGGCCGTGCCGGCGAACGCGCCTCATGCGGGCGCGTCGCGCTCGGGGCACCCCGATATCGTTGCGACGCGCACCACTGAGTCCCTGCGCGAGCTGGCCGCCTCGCCTTCGATCGACGGGGCGGTAAAGGCGCGTCTGTTCGAGTCGCTCAAACCGCAGCTCGCGACGCTGGTGGCCGATCCGCCTTCCGGTGGAGACTGGTCGTACGAAATCAAATTCGACGGGTATCGCACACTGATTCGCATCGACCACAGTCAGCCCAAGCCCGTCCGCATTTTTACGCGCAGCGGCCTCGATTGGACAGCGAAGTTCAAGCGCCAGGCTCAAGCGTTGGCGACGCTGCAGGTGGACACCGCTTGGATCGACGGCGAGGCGGTCGTGCTCGACGAGCGGGGCGTGCCGAGTTTTCAAGCGCTGCAAAACGCGTTCGACGCAAACCGTCCGCAGGACATCGCGTTCTTCGCCTTCGATTTGCCGTATCTGAACGGCTATGACCTGCGCGGCGTACCGCTCGTCCAGCGCAGAGCGCTGCTGAGGGCTCTGCTCGAAGGATTCGCCGACGAGACCGTTCGATTTTCGGAAGATTTCGCGCTCGATCCAAGCGACCTGCTGCATAGCGCGTGTGAAATGGCGTTGGAAGGTATCGTCGGCAAGCAACGCGACAGCCGCTATACATCGCGTCGCAGCGGCGCCTGGATCAAACTGCGCTGCCGGCGGCGGCAGGAGTTCGTCATCGGCGGCTATTCGGAGCCGGCCGGAAGCCGCAGCGGGTTCGGCGCCTTGCTGCTCGGCGTGCACGACCAGCACGGCAAGCTGCATTATGCGGGCCGTGTCGGGACGGGTTTCGATGCAGCGGCGCTGCGCTCGATCAAGCGCGAGCTCGATGCGTTGGAGGCGCCGCGTTCGCCGTTTGCGCAATCGCCAAGCGAGCGCAGCCGCACGAAGGTGCACTGGGTGCGGCCGGAGCTCGTCGCAGAGTGCAATTTCTCGGAATGGACGAGCGAGCGGATCGTACGCCAGGCATCGTTCGTCAGCTTGCGACGCGACAAACCCGCCGGCGAGATCGTGCGGGAGGCGCCGCGCGAACCGAGCGAAGCGAAGGACGACGTGCCTGCCGAAGGCGGTAGGGCGAATCGGTCGCAAGGCGCATCGCGAAGCAAAGCCGCTGCCAAGGCGGCGCCGAAGGCCAACAAGAGAACGGCGCAAGCGCGTGAGGATATGGACACGACCGGCACGGGCAAGCCATCGGAGGCGCCCCTGAAAGAAGGCGACATGGTCGCGGGGGTCCGCATCTCGAGCCCCACCCGCATGATCGACCGTTCGATCGGCTTCGCGAAGCGCGATTTGGTACGGTACTTCGAAAGCATCGCACCATGGCTGTTGCCGCATGTGAAAGGGCGGCCCGTGGCGCTCGTGCGCGCGCCGGACGGGATCGAGGGCGAACTGTTTTTCCAAAAGCACAGCTCTCGCCTTGCGATTCCCTTCATCACGCAACATGAGGATCTCGATCCCGGTCATCCGCCGCTGCTCACGATCGACAGCGAGCAGGCGCTCGTGGGCGTGGCGCAAATGGGCACGGTCGAACTTCACACCTGGAACGCCGTGGCGGCGAACATCGAGAAGCCCGACCGCGTCGTGTTCGATCTCGACCCCGATCCAAAGCTCGGGTGGGACCGGATGATCGAAGCCGCGCAACTGACACGCGAACTGCTGGCCGAATTGGGGCTGCAATCGTGGTGCAAGACGAGCGGCGGGAAAGGGTTGCATGTCGTCGTGCCGCTTTCTCGCCATGCCGGGTGGGATGAAGTCAAAGAATTCGCTCAAGCCGCCGCGCAGCATATGGCCGCTGCGTTGCCCGACCGGTTCAGCGCGAAGATGGGAGCGCAAAATCGCCGCGGGCGCATTTTCGTCGACTATCTGCGCAACAACCGGGGATCGAGCACGGTTGCGGCATTCTCTCCCCGCGCGCGACCCGGCATGGGCGTATCGGTCACGCTTTCGTGGGACGAGTTGCCCGATACCGCGGGCGGCGCCCAATGGACCGTCGAAAACGTTCATGAGCGGCTTGCTTCGTTGCGCACCGACCCGTGGGCGGATTACGCGAACGTGAAGCAACGCATTACGCGCGGCATGCGAGAACGGCTAGGCGTGCAAGACGATTGACGCTTCCTTTCAAGTCGCCCAATAGGCGCACTTCTTGCGCGATTTCGAGTCTCCAGCACCGACACAATGGGAGGCACAGATGGCGCAAACGGTGGGCGATTTCATCGTCGAAAGGTTGCATGAATGGGGCGTGAGGCGCATGTTCGGTTACCCGGGCGACGGCATCAACGGCATGTTCGGCGCGCTGCGCCGCGCAGACGGCAAGATCGAATTCGTGCAGGCGCGCCATGAGGAAATGGCCGCGTTCATGGCCAGCGCACATGCCAAGTTCACGGGCGAGCTCGGCGTGTGCATCGCGACGTCGGGACCCGGCGCCGCGCATCTCGTGACGGGTTTGTACGACGCGCGGCTCGATCATATGCCGGTGCTGGCGATATGCGGCCAGCAGGCGCGAGCCGCCCTAGGCTCGCACTATCAGCAGGAAGTCGATCTCGTCTCGATGCTCAAGGACGTCGCGGGCTCCTACGTCCAGCAGGCGAGCGTGCCCGCGCAAGTGCGGCACATGGTCGACCGCGCGGTGCGAATCGCCCTTTCGCAGCGGCGCGTGACGGCCATCGTGCTGCCGAACGATCTGCAGGAACTCGAATACTCGCCGCCGCCGCGCAAGCACGGCACGGCGCATTCCGGCGTCGGCTATTCGCGTCCTCGGGTGTTGCCCGAGCCCGCCGACTTGGCGCGCGCGGCAGAGGTGCTCAACGCCGGCCGTCGAGTGGCGATGCTAGTGGGGGCGGGCGCGTTGCACGCCACCGACGAGGTCATCGCCGTCGCCGAGCGGTTGAAGGCGGGCGTCGCTAAGGCGTTGCTAGGCAAGGCCGTCGTACCCGACGAATACCCCTGGGTGACGGGGTCGATCGGCTTGCTCGGCACCAAGCCGAGCTGGGAGCTCATGAATCATTGCGACACGTTCCTCATGATCGGGTCCGGCTTCCCGTATTCGGAGTTTCTTCCCAAGGAAGGCGATGCGCGAGGGGTGCAGATCGACATCGGGGCCGATATGTTGAGCTTGCGGTATCCGATGGAGGTGAATCTCGTGGGCGACAGCGCCGAGACGCTGCGCGCGTTGCTGCCGCTGCTCGATCAGAAGACCGACGACGCATGGCGCAAACGCATCGAAGGGTGGACGTCCGACTGGTGGGAAACGCTCGACAAGCGCGCGAAAGAGAGCGTCAAGCGAGGCGTCAACCCTCAGCGCATTTTCACCGAGTTGTCGCCGAAGCTCACTTCGGAACACATTCTGACGAGCGATTCCGGCTCGTGCGCGAACTGGTATGCGCGCGATCTCAAGATACGGCGCGGCATGATGTGTTCGCTATCGGGCGGCCTTGCGTCGATGGGCGCCGCCGTGCCGTACGCGATCGCCGCGAAGTTTTCGCACCCGGACCGGCCCGTCATCGCGATGGTGGGCGACGGCGCCATGCAGATGAACAATATGGCCGAGCTCATCACCGTGGCCAAGTATTGGCAGCAGTGGAAGGACGGACGATGGATCTGCATGGTCATGAACAACGAAGATCTCAACCAAGTGACGTGGGAGCAGCGCGTCATGGAGGGCGATCCGAAGTTCGTGGCGTCGCAGGAAGTGCCCAACGTTCCGTTCCATCGATTCGCCGAGTTGATCGGCTTGAAAGGGATCTATGTGGATACGCCCGAAGCGATCGGCCCCGCGTGGGACGAGGCGTTGTCGTCCAATCGTCCCGTCGTGCTCGAGGTGAAGACCGATCCCGAAGTGCCCCCGCTACCGCCGCACGTGACGCTCGTGCAGGCGCGCAAGTTCATGCGTACGTTGATGGAAGGCGATCCGGAAGAAGGCAGTGTCATCGTCAACACCGCCAAGCAAGTGATGGCTTCCGTTCTGCCCGGAAAGAAGGAGTCGTGAGCCAGGCGTTCGCGCTGTCGTTGCATCAGCCGCGGGAGACCGCCTTGCGGCGCGCCAAGAGCGCAACGAGACCCAGCGCGAGCGCCGCGCCGAATGCGGCGCCGCGATGCGTGTCGAGCCATAGCGTGGCGCAGGTGGATTTGGCCTCGTTGCTGAACGAACCGCGCAGCCGATGCGCGCCCGCCACGGGGTGCCAGAGGTCGATGGGATGCGACGGATCGGTGGGGCTCTTGCGTTGCTGCGCCCGGAACGCGCGCTTGGCCAGATATCGGTCCAGGTATCCCGGAGCAATTTTATTTGCGACGATCGCCTTGATCGACGACAGCCCTACGTACAGCTCGCGCCGCGGGTGCATGGCCGCCCAGACGATCGCACGTGCGGCGACTTCCGGCTCGTAGACAGGTGCGACCGGACGGGGCGCGCCCGGCATGCGGCTTGGCGCCCAATCGAATTGCGGCGTGTTGAGCGCGGGCATTTGGACCATCGTGACGCGCACGCCGCTGTTGTCGTGCAGCAGTTCGCAGCGCAATGCATCGGTGAAACCGCGGATCGCATGCTTTGCACCGCAGTAGGCCGACTGCAGCGGAATCGCACGATAGGCGAGCGCCGAGCCCACTTGAACGATGACGCCTTTGTCGCGCTGCTTCATGCGCCGAAGCGCGGCCATCGTGCCCCAGACGTAGCCGAGGTACGTCACTTCCGTAACGCGGGCGAACTCGGCCGGCGCCATGCGAGCGACTGGAGAGAACATCGTCACCATCGCGTTGTTGACCCAGATGTCGATCGGCCCCAGTTCGTTTTCGATGCGCTCGGCGGCGGCTTCGACCGCTTCCGCCGCACTGACGTCGACGGTGATCGGCAATGCGCGCACGCCGAATTTGCCTGCATCCTCGGCTACTTTCGCCAGCGCTTCTTCGTCCCGGGCCAGCAAGGCGACGTTCGCACCCAGCTCGGCGAAAGCAAGCGCGGCCGCGCGGCCAACTCCTGCGCTCGCCCCCGTTACGACGACCGTTTTAGGGAAATGAGTCGAACGCGCCATGGCAGTCTCCGCAGGTATTGGGATCGTCGCTGCCGACGCGCCGTGGTACGGGCACCGATGCGACTGTCTGCCCCTCGACGCATAACGTGTGCCGGGACCATCCGCCACCGCAGGCGCGACTGCGGCACCTCGTTTGCTCGACGATACGGAGATTTCCGAGCGGCGGCCGGCCCTGTCGCATCGCTACGGGTGCCGTTGCTGCTGCTTCTTTCCGGGCCGTTCATCCCTATCGACGAATTCTTGGGCTTTCAATGAGCGCACTCCTGCTGTCTCGCCTGCAGTTTGCCTGGGTCATCGCACTGCATATCCTGCTTCCCGCGTTTACGGTCGGCCTGTCCTGCTATATCGCCACACTCGAGACGCTTTGGTGGGCGACAGGGCGCGACGTCTATCGGCGGTTGTCCGCTTTCTGGATTCGAATATTCGCCGTCTCGTTCGGGATGGGCGTCGTATCGGGCATCGTCATGCCGTTTCAGTTCGGCACGAACTGGAGCCGGTTCGTGACGGCGACCTCCAGTGCGATCGGTTCGTTGATGGCTTACGAAGTGCTGACCGCCTTCTTTCTCGAATCGGCGTTTCTCGGTGTGCTGTTGTTCGGCAGAAAGCTCGTACCGCAGTGGGCACATGTTCAGTCGGCCATGTTCGTCGCATTCGGCACGTTGATGTCTTCGTTTTGGATCCTAGCCGTCAACAGCTGGATGCAGACGCCGTCGGGTTACCGCATCGTCGACGGCAAGTTCGTACCCGACAGCATGCTTTCGATCATCTTCAATCCTTCATTTCCTTATCGGCTCGCGCATACGGTCACGGCGTTCCTGGTCACGACCGCGTTCGTCGTGCTCGGCACCGGCGCGCACTATCTCCTCAAGCGCCGCGTGCAGGAAGAAGCGCGCGTCATGGTGAAGATGGGCTTGTGGTTTCTGGCGATCATGGTGCCCGTGCAAATCGGAATCGGGGATGCACACGGTCTCAATACGCGCGAGTACCAGCCGGTCAAGCTTGCCGCGATGGAAGGGCTTTGGGATACCGGACGGCGTGTGCCCGCCAATTTGTTTTCGATTCCGGACGACAAAGAGGAGCGCAACCACTTTGAAATCTCTATCCCGGTGCTCGGCAGCATTTACTTGACGCACGATCCCAATGGTCTCGTGCGCGGCCTCAAGGATTGGCCGCGCGCCGACCGTCCCGTCGTGCCGATCGTGTTCTTTGCATTTCATATCATGGTCGGCGTCGCATTGCTCATGCTCGTCATCGTGATATGGGGCGTTGCGTTATGGCCCAAACGAAAGCTGTATGCGCGCCGAAAATGGCTTGCAGTCTGCCGCGCCGGCAGCCCGCTCGGCTTCATCGCGGTCATAGCGGGATGGACGACGACCGAGGCGGGACGTCAGCCATGGACCGTATACGGGCTCATGCGCACGGCCGATTCCGTGACGCCGTCGCTGACGGCTACGGACGTCGTCATTTCGCTGCTGCTGTACGTGGTGAGCTACATCGTGATCTTCGGCGCGGGCGCGGTGCTGATTGCGCGGCTCATGCGGCTGGGTCCCGACGCAGGCGAGCCGGCTCCCGCGACGGTCGATCGGCGCGCCGCACGCCCGCTTTCGGCCGCAACGCCGTCGCACAGCGGCGAGGGGCGCGCGCCGGCATTTCCGGGCGCAAAGGGAGGCGACGATGACGCAGCTTGACCTTGTTCCGCTGTGGGCGGCGATCCTCGGTTTCGCCGTGCTCATGTACATCTTGCTCGACGGCTTCGATCTGGGCGTCGGCATTCTGTTCTTGTTACGCAAGCGCGAAGCCGACCGCGACATCATGATCGCATCCGTTTCGCCCGTATGGGACTTCAACGAGACGTGGCTCGTGCTGGGGGGCGCCGGCTTGATGGCGGTATTTCCGGGGGCATTCGCAATCATTGTTCCGGCCGTTTATTTCCCGGTGTTGATGATGTTGCTCGGTCTCATCTTTCGTGGCGTGGCTTTCGAATTCAGGGCGGTGCCGCAGGCGAACCGGCGTCTTTGGAACATAGCCTTCGCGAGCGGATCGCTGCTCGCGAGCTTTGCTCAGGGCGTCATCGTGGGCATGTTCATTCAGGGATTCGACGAAGCGGGCGGCAAGTTCGTCGGCACCAGTTGGGATTGGGTGCGTCCGTTTCCGATCTTCACGGGATTCGGCGTCGTGGCCGGATATGCGCTGCAAGGCGCGACATGGCTCATTATGAAAACGCAGGGCAGTTTGCAGCTATGGGCTCGCGCGATCGCCCAGCGCGTGATGATCCTCGTTTTCGTGTTCATCGGCGCGGTCAGCGCGCTTACGCCGTTTTTCAGCCCGGCGATCGCGCATCGTTGGTTTTCCTGGCCGAACATCGCGTTCTTTGCGCCCGTGCCGCTCGTTACGCTGCTGCTCGCGGGATTGCTCATGCGCAGCGCCGACCGCGAGCGCGAAGTGTTGCCGTTCGTGTGCTCGGTGGGGCTCTTCTTTCTATCTTTCTCGGGGCTCGTCATCAGCCTGTGGCCGATGATCGCGCCGCCGTCAGTCACGCTATGGCAGGCGGCCGCAGCTCCGGTGTCGCATGAATTCCTGATGATCGGCACGGCATTCGTCTTGCCGGTCCTGCTCGTCTATGTGGTCTGGTCCTATTGGGTGTTTCGCGGGAAGGCAAGCGAAGAGGGCGGATATGGGCATGAGTGAGCGGGCAGACCGACGGGGACGGCGCCACCCTCGAATTCGAATCTCCGAGCGTTCTGTTCGCGGTTCCGACCCCCAAACGCTGGGATTTGATCGAGCGTTTGCAGGCACTCGGTGAAATCAGTTTGCGCGGGCTCGCGCCATACGGAATTCGATCTGCTCGCAGCGGCCTGACGGGCTACCCGTGCGAGTACCCGTTGCCGGTCCGCTCTAGGCTGAACACCTGTTCTGCACGGCTGCCGTTGCGTTCCTTGATGTCGACGGTGCCGTGATACGCCACGCGCCATCCTTCGCGCGTCGCCACGATCGGCATGTTCCCCCCGGGCCGGCTGTCCAAATCGACGAGTCCGTCGGGCGGGACCGGGACGTTGTTGTCGAGCGTCGCGTTCGAATTGATCGCGTTGTCTTGCCAAGGCGACAAATCGCGCCGGGCCTCCAGGCCCTTGCCGTCGGTGTCGACCGTGTCGTCGGAGGCCGCCATTCCCGCGTTGTCGGTGGAGACGATGCGGGCGTTGGCACGCGCGACCGGATCACCGCTATCCGCGTCCTTCACCCCATGCTCGATCGACGGCAACGGGGCCGGCTCTTTCGCCGCCACCGATTCCGCCGATGTGGCCCGCTTGGCCTTGCCGAACTCGCGTCCCTGCGTTTTCGCATCGGGCATGTCGCCGGCTGCCGGGGTCTTGGCCGGGCTCTTCGCCGCGATTTCGTTTTGTTGAGATTGCGTCGGGTTGTTTTGGGCGTTTTCCGCCATGGTGGTCCTCCGGAAAGTGCACAAGTCCACCCAGAAAGCACGCAACGATCGTGCCGCCTGCATGGTTCAGGCAGGTCGAAACCGGCGTTCGGCGGCACCCCTCGGCAGCTCAGCAGCTCGGAGCTCAGTGGCTCATCAGCTCATCAGCTCATCAGCTCATCAGCTCGGCAGCTCGGCAGCTCGGCAGCTCGGCAGCTCGGCAGCTCGACAGCTCGGCAGCTCGGCGATTCACAATTCCCCTCGCGCGCGCAGCGCGGCGATGCGATCGGCGGTGCGGCAGGCGATAGCTTGGATCGTCAACGACGGATTGACGCCGCCGACGGTCGGAAACACCGACCCGTCGCATATCCAGAGGTTCGGTATGTCCCAGCTGCGGCAATCGGCGTTGACGACGCTCTTTTCCGGGTCGTCGCCCATTCGCGCTGTGCCGTTCAAGTGGCACGTGTCGTCCTCTTGCCGCCAAATTTCCTTGGCGCCGGCGGCATCGAGCGCCGTGCCCATGAAATCGAGTGCATGCTCGATGAGCCGTTTGTCGCTGTCGCACAGCGAATGCGTGACGCGTGCGATCGGCAAGCCATAGGCATCTTTTTCGTCGGCGAGCGTGACGCGATTCATTTCCTGCGGCAGCGTTTCTCCGACGATCTTCAGTCCCGCTTGATGGTTGTACTTTTCCATTTCCCCGTGCAGCGCTTCCCCCCATAGACCGCGCCCCGTTTGCACGGCAGCCCAAGCGTTTGGAAGCGGGCCCTGGCTCATGTAGCAGTAGCCGCCGAAGAAGTCCTTCCCCTCGTCCGTATAGTTCCAATGCTCGGTCAGCGCAAGCGAAGGTGGCCCTTTGTACCAGCGGATCTCTTCATCCATCAAGCCCCAAACGGCCTGATTCGATTGCACCATGAGATTCTTGCCGACGAGCCCGGAGCGATTCGCGAGGCCGTCCGGGAAACGCGGCGTAGCCGACATCAGGAGCAGCCGAGGCGTTTCGATCGCGTAACCGGCCACGACGACGTTGCGCGCTCTTTGAAACTGCCAACGCCCTTCTCGGAAGTATTCGACGCCGCTGGCTCGATCGTGTTCGTCGACCACGACGCGGCCGACCATCGACAAGTCGCGGATCTCGGCGCCCGCTTTGACCGCGCGAGGGATCCACGTGACGAGCGCGCTCTGTTTGGCGTTCGTCGCACAGCCCGCGACGCAAAAGCCGCGATACACGCACGGATGCGCTTTGCCCCGCGGCGCCGAGACGGTAGCAAGCGGCGTCGGACACCACGGAATGCCGAGCGCTTCGCAGCCGCGCGCGAGCACGAGCGCGGCTGCATTGAGCTCGTGCGCGCGATAAGGATAGCGCGGACGGTGCGGGCCCCAAGGATAGTTGACCGGGCCGGAGATTTTCAGCGCATCTTCGACATAGGCGTAGTAGCGCCACATTTCGCGCCAATCGATGGGCCAATCGGCGCCGTAACCCAACAGGCTGCGCGACTTGAACCATTCGGGGCGAAACCGCAGCGAGACCATCGCGAAGTGCACGGTGCTGCCGCCCACCGCCTTGCCGCTGTTGTTGCTGCCGAGCTTGAGCGGCTGCTCGCCGTCGCAGATCCGTTCGTCGGTCCAATAGAGCTTCGATTGATGCGTTTCGTCGGAGGCGAACTCTTCCAACGGGCGCCACCAGGCACCCGCATCGAACGCCACGACGCGAAAGCCCTGCTCGGCGAGACGGCAAGCCAGCGTGCCGCCGCCCGCGCCCGTCCCGACGATCGCGAAATCGACGGGATCGTCTTGCCGATATTCCTGCATCGGCACCCAACCGCCTACGGTGAAGACGTCGGGCGCGCGGCCGTTTTTACCGCGCGGCGTGTGCATGGCGTCATCGCGCACGTCGATTCTCCTGTCTCGCGCGCGCCTCGCGTCCCGGCGAGGCCTCCGACGCTTCCCAAGGGTCTCGGCGATTGGCCTGCATGCGCACGTAGCCTCTCGGGTTGGCCGGCCCGCCAAACCCGATCTCGTTCCACGACTGCGGGTGCGCGTAATAGGCCGATGCGATGTCGTGCAGGACGCGCAAGGTGAAAAAGACCTTGCAGGACATGCCCTGCCACGCGTCGTTCTTCAGGTCGCCGCGCTGCATGCGCGTGAGCAGTTCGCGTTGCTGGGTGCGATCGAGATCGGCGAACGCGGCGCCGTAAGACTGACGGCTTTCAGCGTCGAGCGCCGCAAGGCCGATGCGCCAAGCGTCCCGCAGCGGTGGCAGGCGGGCATCGCGATAGCCGTCGCGCGCATCGTGATGAAGTTTCATGTCGACGACCGCCGCAACCGGCACCGATACGCCGGCCCAGCGCTCGGCGTTCTTTCCGCCGTTCTCGTTCGGTGCGGCGCCGCTCAGCTCGGGCTTCGGGGCACGTGACCTCGGCACGATCACCGCGCACAGTGCATCCAATGCGCGCCATTGCGCATCGTTGCAAAAGCGCGGTTCGTTACGTTGCGCAAGACGCGCTTCGATGACTTCTCTCGTCACGTCGTCCCATGAGGGCGTGTCGCGCTTGCGTAGGACGTCGTAGCCCGGATAGCGTGATGGGCGCTCGGTGTTCAACGTTCGGTCTCCCTCAAACGTAATGCCGCAAGCCCCGCGGTGGCCAGCGCCGTGAAGCTCGGCGGGGCCGGCAGCGGGGGGCCGTTCAAGATGTTTTGCGACCAGTTGCGCCAACCGCCCCGGTTGCGCGCGACGCCGCGAACGTGGAAAGCGACGCCGATCGCGCCGAGCGCGGCGGTGGCGCGCAGCCAAACGCGCGTCCACCAATTCGGCTGCGGCGGAGCGAGCGCGGCGCGCACAAGCAAAGCGGCCGCAATGGGCGGTACCGTGACGGGCGCGTACATGGCGCGGTGTTGAAACGAGCCGCGGAAATGCAGCAACGCGACTTCGCCGACCGTACCGATCATGCCGATGGCGGCCAGCAGCGCGAGCGCTCGGCCCGCCGGCATGCCGAAGAGCCGCGGGTCGTGCGCGGGCTCGTCACGCAGCCGTTCGCTCGCGGCGCCGAGTGCGCCCGAGAGCAACAGCGCCGCCGGTGCGCCGAGCGGCGCGCCGTAAAACAGGTTATGCCAGCTCAATCGGCCGGGCCGCTTCGTCACGTTGTATAGGTGAAAGCCGGTGCCCGCGATGCCGACGCCGGCCGCCGCCATGTAGATTGCGTCTCGCAGGGGATGGCGGTTGCCGGCGTGGTCGGCGCCGCCGTGAAGCCCGGCGGCCAACGACAGGGAGCCGACGATCAACGGCGCGTACATCGCACGATTCTCGAAGGAGCCGCGATAGTGCTCGACGGCGGAATCGGCAAGCGCCGACCATGCAAGCAGCGCCGAACTGCGATTGAAGGCGCGGGCCGCATGCCGGTGCGCGTCGATGCGCGCGCCTTTACCGACGAGCCGCAGCGCCGACGCACGCGTCGCCTGCGCGACGTTCCTGTCTGCGCTGTGCTGCTCAGGGCCATGCCCGGCGAACGCTTTGACGAGCGCTGCCGCGGCCGTGGCCCCCGCAGCCACGCCTAGGGCCGCGACAATGCCGTCCGCCGTGCGATTCATGATCGGTGTTCTCCGTTCAAATTGCGTAAGGCTGGGCGTCGGCCCGCTTGAACTCGAGCCCGCACCCGGGGCGCGAGAGGTCCGGCGCGATGACGCCGTGCTCGGGCTGCGGCGCGCCGTCGAACAGCATCGACTCGATGCGCACGTGATCGTGAAACCACTCGATATGGCGCAAGCGCGGCGCTGCGGCAGCCAGATGCCGGTGCAGCGCGGGCGCGCAATGCGCGGAAAGCGGCACGTGCCACGCGTCGCATAATTGCGCGGCCTGCATGAAGCCCGTGACGCCGCCGCAACGGGTCGCATCGGCCTGCAGGACGTCGACCGCCTGCGCTTCGAGCATTCGACGAAAATCGTCCGCGTTATACGCGTATTCCCCGGCAGCAATATCCATGGACACCGGGGCCGCGTCGCGCACGCGGCGCATGCCGTACAAGTCGTCCGACGAAACCGGCTCCTCGAACCATGCTACGCCATGCTCTGCGAATTGCTGCGCGCATTGCAGGGCGCCGTTGACCGTCAGCGCACCGTTCGCATCGACGAACAGCGCCGCATCGCCGATCGCTTCTCGCGCCGTGTTTACGCGATGCGGATCTCGCTCGGGCTGTGCGCCGACTTTCATCTTGACGGCGCGGCAGCCGTCCACGTCGACCCAACGCGCGAGTTGATCGCGCAGCTGCGCGTCGTCGTAACTCGTGAAACCGCCGCTTCCATAGATCTGCACGCGCTCGCGCAGCGCGCCGCCGAGCAACTGAACGAGCGGCAGGCCGAGCAGCCTCGCATTGACGTCCCACAGCGCGAAGTCGAGCGCCGAGATCGCGGTCGCGCAAAGGCCCGAGCGGCCGATGTTGCGCACGCGTCGCCATAAGCGCTGCGTCAGCGCATTGATGCGGCCGGCCGGTTCGTGCAGTAGTTCCGGCGCGAGCGTCTCGCGAATCAGCGCGGCGGCGCTGCTGTCCGTATAGGTGTATCCGAGGCCCGTGCAGCCGCCCGCTTCGATCTCGACGACGACGAGCGTAGTCGCATTCCATTGGAAGGTCCCGTCGGCTTCTGGGGCGTCGGTCGGTATTTTGTAAGCATGCGCGCGCAACGCGGCGATCGGAATCGTGTCGAGCCCATCGGGCGGCGCGAACGGCGAAGGCGCGCCGCCCGAGGAACGATCTGAAACGGACGTCATCATCTATGCGGTCGAAAGCGTGGGAGTGGGCGTGGTGACGCGGCCGGCGCATGGCGCCAGGGCATCGCGCCCGAAATCGCAGCAAGCGCTATGCCGCGTTTTGCCATCCGCCGCCGAGTGCTTTGTACAGTGCGACGAGATCGGTTTCGACCTGAGTCTGCGCTTGTACGAATTGCGCCTGCGATTGCGCCAATTGCCGCTGCGCATCGAGGACTTCGATGAAACTCACGAAACCTTTCGAATAGCGTTCGCGAGCGAGTTCGTAAGCGCTTCGTTCGGTGTCGACAGCTGTCGATAGCGCGTCGCGATGCGAGAGATCCGTTCGATAGACTGCCAGCGCATTATCGACGTCGCGCAAAGCGACGAGCACGGCCTTACGATAGGCCAGCGCGGCTTGCGCTTGCCGTGCATCGGCCAACTGAAGATTGGCGACGAGTTGGCCGCCTTGGAAAATCGGCAGCGAAATGGCCGGGCCGAACGAATAGAACAAGTGCGACCAGCGAGCCAGATCGGAAGCGTTCGATGCACGCGTGCCGATCTGCCCCGTCAACGTGATGTCCGGATAGAACTGCGCCACGGCCACGCCGACGCTCGCCGTCGCCGCATGCAATTGCGCTTCGGCCCGGCGGATGTCGGGCCGCCGCCGGGCGAGCGTAGACGGCAGCCCGAGGGCGATGCGCTCGGGCATCGCAGGCAGCGGCGCCGGCTGCCTCACTTGCGCGTCGAGCGCGCCGGGCTGTGCCCCGACGAGCAGAGCAAGCGCATTGGCCGCCTGAACGATTTGCCCGTCGAACGGCGCGGCGTTGGCCTGCGCTTGCGCGAGCTGCGCCGCCGCTTGCTTGACCTCGAGTGCGCTGGCAAGCCCGACCGTCGCTTGGCTCTTGGTCAGCGCGAGCGTATCGCGCGCATCGTCGACGACGTGCGCCGCGATCTCTCGTGACGCTTGCGCGCCGCGCAGTTGCAGATAGGTTTGCGCGACTTCGGCCTCGAGCGAGAGCAGGGCGTCGTTGCGGCTTTCGCGCGCGGCGTCCACGCTGGCGGATGCCGATTCGACGGAACGGCGAACGCGGCCGAACAGGTCCAGCTCCCATGACGCATCGAAGCCGGACTGCCATAAGTTGGCGGGCGAGGTCAGTCGCCCGAGCACGTTGTCCGCTTGCGATTGCAACGCCGGGCCCGCGCCGGGTGCAACGGCATTGACCGGCGAATCCGGTGCGCCTAGACGATCGACTTGATCGTAGACGCCGTTCGATTGCAGAAAGCCCTCGAGGCCCAACTGCTCGCGTTTGTAACTCGCGCTTGCGCGAAGGTTCGGCAAGCCTTGCGCCGCGGCCGATTGCATCTGCGTTCTCGCTTCGACGATGCGAAGGACGGCTTGCTGCAGATCCAAATTGCCGGCGCGCGCCTGCTCAATCAATGCATCGAGCGTCGGATCGCCGAAGCTGCGCCACCAGCGCGGATCGGGATCGCTGTCGACCGTCATGGCGGGGCGAGCCTGCGCGGGTCCGTCTGTCGCGGCGGCTGAGCTTGGCGCGGCGGCTGAGCCCGAGCGCGAGAGATCGCGCCATGCAGCCGGTGCCTCGGCGTTCGGGGCATGAAAATCGGGGCCGACGGTGCAGGCCGCCAGCGCCGCGCTCAATAAGAGTTCGAGGCCATGAAAGCGCCGTCCGCCGCGCATGATCGAGGCGAGCCAACGTGACGAGACCGACGGGCGCCGCGCCATGTCAATGCCCTCCCGCGCCGCCTGCTGCCTTCACGGGTGAAAAGAAGAACATGAGCGGAACGCAGCACGCGCACAGAATCGCCAGCATGACGAAAACGTCGACATAGGCGAGGATCGCGGCTTGCGAAACGAACGTCTGATACATCATGCCGGTCGCCGTCTGCACAGCCTGAGCGGGGGGCTGCCCCGTGAGCGACGAAACCGCTTCGCTGCGCGCATGCAAGGCGTCCGTAAAATTTTGCGAAAACGGCGTCATATGCGCGGACAGATGCGCCATGCGTGCTTGCGCGCGCTCGCGCACCAACGCTGTCGAAACGGAAATGCCGATCGACCCGGCCACGTTGCGGAACATCGTGAACAGCGCCGACGCGTCGTTGTTCAACGCGCGAGGCACGCTCAGATAAGCCAGCGCCGTGGTCGGTACGAAAAGGCATCCGATCGCAAGGGACTGCGCGCTGCGCATCATGACCAACGTTTTGTAGTCGATGTCCGGTGTGAGCGAGTGCGCGTAGGCGAGCGCCGCGCACAGCAGTGCAAAGCCGAGGCCGATGAAAAACCGTGTCTCGACGTGGGGCATGATTTTGCCGATGATCGGAATCTCGAGCGTGATGAGCAGCGCACCTGGCGATAAGACAAGACCCGCGAGCGTCGCGGTATAGCCGAGCCGTTGTTGAGCCAACTGAGGGATGAGCACCGCGCTGCCATATAGAACCATCGCGAATGCGCCCATCGCCACACAGCCCAGCGCGAAGTTGCGATCTCTGAGCGGCGTCAAGTGCACGACGGGCTCGCGGGCATAGCTGAGCCATGCCGCGGCACCCGCGAGGCCGAGCGCGGCCAACGCGGCGAACACGCGAATGAACGGCGACGAAAACCAATCGGCGTCCTCCCCGCGGTCCAGCATGACTTGCAGGCAACCGAGGCCGATCGCGAGCAAGCCGATGCCGATGTAGTCGATCGACAGTTCGTCGCGCGTCGTTTGCGCCCACGGCGGATCTTCGACGAGCTGTTGCACGCCCAGCGTCGTCAGGATGCCCACGGGCACGTTGAGCAGGAACACCCATCGCCAAGAGAAATGATCGGTGATCCACCCGCCGAGCGTGGGGCCGAGCACGGGCGCGACGACGATGGCGACGGCCGAGATCGAAAATGCTCGCGAGCGCTGCGCGGGAGGAAACGTGTCGAGAATGATCGACTGCTGATTCGGTTGCAGTCCCCCGCCGAAAAAACCCTGTAACACGCGAAAGACGATGAGCTCTCCGAGATTCGTCGCAATGCCGCAAAGAAAGGAGCAGACCGTGAAGGCGACGATGCAGAGCAGGAAATAGCGTTTGCGGCCGAGCACGCGTGCGAAGAAGGCGGAGATCGGCAGGACGATGCCGTTGGCGACCAGATACGACGTGAGCGTCCATGTCGCCTGATCGTAGCTTGCGGACATCGTGCCCGCGATATGCGGCAGCGCCACGTTGACGATCGTCGTATCGAGCACTTCCATGAACGCGGCGAGCGTCACCACGATGGCGATGAGCCATGGGTTCGCTGCGGGGCACCAGTTCTCGTTCGCCATGGTCGATCGACGTTGTCGCGTTACGTTACTTGAGATAGACGGTCGGCTCGACCGACAGGCCGAGCGGCAACGGATGATCGGTGGGCAAGCCGCTGTCGATGACGATTTTGACGGGCACGCGCTGCACGATCTTGACGAAATTACCGGTCGCGTTTTCGGCCGGGAACGCCGAAAAGCGCGAGCCGCTGCCTTGTTGCACGCTGTCGACATGGCCGTGCAGCGTCAGCCCGGGATACGCATCCACGTCGATTTCCACTTTGTCGCCTGGGCGCATTTCGTCGAGTTGCGATTCCTTGTAGTTGGCTGTCACCCACACCTGGGGAGTGACGATCGAAAACAGCGACGCGCCCGGTTGCAGATACGTGCCCAGTTGGACGTTGCGGCGCGTAATCCAGCCGTCGGAAGGAGAGCGCACTTCGCACCAGGCGAGATCGAGTTCCGCTTGCTCGAGTTTCGCGCGCGCCTGCTCCACTTGCTGGCGCCGTTCCTCCACGGCTGCTGCCGCTTGGCGAATCTGTTGACCGACGAGCGACGCCGTGGCGAGCTGCGCTTGCGCTTGGGTGACCGACGCGCGCGCGGCCGCTTGCTTCGCATCGGCCGCATCGATGTTTTGCTGCGACGTCGCGCGCGCATCGACACGGTGCTCGCGCTCGTAGGCCGCCCGCGCTTGCCGTAAACCGGCCTGAGCGGACGTGGTCTGCGCTTGCGCTCGCCGGTACTCGGCCGGATACCGGACGTGCGCGATATCGAGTTGAATTTGCGCGGTGTTCAGCTGCGCAGTGGCGAGACCCAATTGCGCCCGTGCCGCGTCGACCTGAGCGCGGTATTCCCGCGGATCGATTTCGACGAGCAGATCGCCCTTGTGCACGTAGACGTTGTCGTTGACGGCGAGCTTGACCACATAGCCTGCGACCTTCGGAGCGATCGTGATCGCGTTACCGTCGGTATAGGCGTCGTCCGTGCTGACCTGATTGCGCGTCATGAACCACCAGACGAAAGCGACGATCGCGAGCAGCACGACGACGACGGCAAGAATGATCAAGGGTTTCTTGCTGCGGGGCTTGCGATCGTTCGCTCCATCGTCTTTGCCCTCGCGCTCGCCGCCGCCGTGTTCGCCGTTTCCGTTTCGGTCATCGGCCCGGTCGTCGCGACGGTCGCCGCCGTCCTGAGAGGAACGGCCGGCGTGGCTGGCATGCGCGCGGTCGGAGGAGTCGTCGGCTTCGGACATAGGAAGCAGTCGTCTTGAAAGTGCCCGTGCGCGCGCAAACGCTATGCCCATCGCCGGCTAGGCATGTGCGATGCAGCGGGAACGCTTTTCGCGCCGACTCTTCAGCGGCATCGGTTCCATATCGATTCCATATCGGTTCCGTACCGCAGGGGCGGGCGCTACACATCGCCGACGAAAAGTTTTACACCGCGGGTGTAACGCCCGTCTGCCGAATCCGCGGGTGCGTTTGGGCATGCGCCTTGCGTCGCGAGACTCGTTTCCACGCGTCGAGGGAGGGCCTGTCATGTCCAATTCAAACGACAAAAAGCAGGGCGGAAAGAATCACGAGGAAGAGCGCATCGACCACGGCGTGGACGAGACGTTCCCGGCCAGCGATCCGCCCGCTGTCGGCGGCGCCACGCGAATCGATCCGAAGGACCCGAACCAGGCCGGTGAGGGCGGCGCGAGCGAAGACGGCGGCGGCAGCGACGATACGCCGGGCAAGACGTCGAGCGAAAGCGGCCGCGCAAAACCTAGCGGCGCGCCCAATCCGAAGGGTTCGAGCGACGACGACAGTCTGAGCGGCATCGCAGGTTGACCGCCGGACGATGAGCCTTGCCCCGCTCCAATATTTGACCGATGCGGCCGGGCCGGCGGCCGCGCCCGCCTACCGGCTGGGGTGGGCACTGATGGCGCTCGTTTCGGCCGTGATCGTGATCATCGCGGTGCTGCTCGTCGCAGCGATCGCGAGACGCCGCGTCCCGCCGCCTTCGGGCGACGAAGAAAAGCTGCCGCCGGATGCGGGTGGAACGAAGTGGCTCGTGATCGGCACCGGTCTATCGTCGATCGCGTTGTTCGCGGCGCTCGTCTACGCTATGGCGACGCTCGATTCGGTGGCCGCACCGCCACGTGAGCCGCCGTTGACGATCGTGGTCACGTCATACGACTGGTGGTGGAAGATCGATTATCCGGATGCGATCGATCCGTCGCGCGCCTTCTCCACCGCCAACGAGATCCATATTCCCACGGGCGTTCCGGTACGCGTCGAACTGAAGAGCGCCGATGTCATCCATACGTTCTGGGCGCCGCAGCTGGCCGGGAAGACCGAAATGATTCCGGGGCAAACGAACGTGCAGTGGATCGAAGCCGATACGCCCGGCGTCTATCGCGGCCAATGCTCGCAATTTTGCGGCGCGCAGCATGCGCACATGGCGTTCGAAGTGGTTGCCCAGCCGCAAGAAGCGTTCGATGCATGGCGCGATGCGCAGCGGCGCGGCGCAGCCGCCGTCACGACGCCCGATGCTCGAACGGGACAGCGCATCTTCGGCGAGCGATGTGCGGGCTGCCACGCCGTGCGCGGCACGCAGGCCGAGGGCATGCAAGCGCCCGATCTGACGCACTTGGCCTCGCGACGGCTGATCGCGGCCGGTCAGATGACGAACACACCGGAGCATCGGCTCGATTGGATCGAGCATGCGCAGCGCATCAAACCCGATTCGCTGATGCCGTCGATGCCGTTATCCGTTGCCGACGCAGCCGCGTTGTCGGCCTATCTGTCCACTCTGCAGTGAGCGACGAACGATGTCAGAAACGCCCATTTCCGCGTTGCCCGGCGATCCCCCCGGTACCGTACGCCTCGCGCGCCCGCTGCAGCGCGGCGTGCTCGACGAGGCGGGAAAAGCTCGCCTGCTCGAACTATGGGAAACGCGCCCGGGCTGGCGAGGATGGTTCTCGACCGTCGATCACAAGACGATCGGGCTGCGCTATCTCGTGACGGCTTTCGTTTTTCTTCTGATCGGCGGCATCGAGGCGCTGATCATGCGCGTGCAGCTCGCACGGCCCGACGCCGGCATCCTGACGCCCGAGCAGTACAACCAGCTTTTTACGATGCACGGCGTGACGATGATCTTTCTCTACGCGTTGCCGGTGCTGTCGGGCTTTTCCAATTACTTATGGCCGCTCGTGCTCGGCGGGCGCGACATGGCATTCCCTCGGCTCAATGCGTTTTCGTATTGGGTCTTCCTGTTTGCGGGAATCTTTCTCTATGCGAGTTTTCCGCTCGGCCAAGGCGCGGACGCGGGCTGGTTCAATTACGTTCCGCTTTCGAGTTTGACGTACGACCCCGGGCCGAACATCGACGTCTACGCGTTGGGGATGGTGTTGCTGGGCATTTCGACCACGGTGGGCGCCGCCAATTTCGTCGTGACGCTGCTGCGCATGCGTGCGCCGGGGATGTCGATCGATCGCATTCCCGTGCTCGTCTGGGGCACGCTGACGATTTCGGTAGGCAACCTCTTCGCCGTGCCTTCTGTCAGCCTGGCGTTTCTCATGCTTTGGCTCGATCGCAGGATCGGCATGCATTTCTTCGACGTGACGGGCGGCGGCGGGCGGGCGCTGCTATGGCAGCACTTGTTTTGGGTGTTCGCGCACCCCTGGGTGTACGTGGTCGTGCTGCCGGCCATGGGCATCGTCTCCGACGCCCTGCCGGTGTTTTGCCGCCGGCCGCTCGTGGGCTATGGTCCCGTCGCGATTTCGACCGTGGCGACGATGGTAATTGGCTTCGTCGTCTGGATTCACCACATGTTCGCCACGGGCATTGCGCCGCTCGCCCTCGCGTTTTTCGGATCGGCCAGCATGATCATTTCGATTCCGAGCGCGGTCGCCACATTCGCTTGGATCGCGACGATTTGGCTGGGACGCCCTGTCTTCAAGACGCCGTTTCTATTCTTCGCGGGCTTCGTGCTGCTGTTCGTGATCGGCGGCGTATCGGGCGTCATGACGGCCGCGGTGCCGCTCGATTGGCAACTGACCGATACCTACTTCGTCGTTGCCCATCTGCACTACGTGCTGATCGGCATCAACGTTTTTCCGGTCGTGGGCGGCACGTACTTCTGGTTTCCTAAATTCACGGGCCGCATGATGAGCGAGCGGCTAGGGAAGATTGCGTTTTGGCTCATGTTCGTCGGGTTCAACCTCGGCTTCTTTCCGATGCACATCGCGGGCTTGCTCGGCATGCCGCGCAGAATCTACACGTACGGCCCCGATATGGGATGGAACACGGTGAACATGTTGACGTCGATCGGTTCGTTCGTATTCGCCGTCGGCATCCTCGTGTTTCTGGTCGACATCGTGTATAGCCTCAAGCGCGGCCCGATCGCGGGTGCGAATCCCTGGGATGCCCCGTCGCTCGAATGGGCGGTGCCGTCGCCGCCGCC
This sequence comes from uncultured Burkholderiaceae bacterium, assembly GCA_966212325.1. Taxonomy (GTDB): domain Bacteria; phylum Pseudomonadota; class Gammaproteobacteria; order Burkholderiales; family Burkholderiaceae; genus Trinickia. The sequence continues at coordinate 59,984 of CBIHRA010000020.1, forward strand.
GCCGTACAACTTCGCCGCACTGCCCATCGTCGCGAGCCGCCATCCGCTATGGGAGGCGCGCATGGAAGAGGAAGCGGACAAACCCGTTCATGTGCGTTCGCATCTCGACGAAGGCTACTTGCTGGGCCAAGGCCGCGAGGCATTGGGGACGACGGCCGTCAGCGGCGAGCCATACGTCATTTTGAAGATGCCGGAGGATTCGTACGCGCCGTTCTGGCTAGGCTTGTTCGCCGCGCTGTTCTTTGCGGCGCTCGCGATGCAATGGTGGGCTTTCGCATTTGTCTTGCTCGTGCTGTGCGGCGTATCGATCGCGGTGTGGCTGTGGCCGCGGCGCGAGTTGCTCCAGCGCGAACCCGCGCCGGCGGCGATGGAGGGCGAATGACGATGAGCGACGATACGCAAGCGGTCTTGCTGCGGCCGGCCAACGCACTGCCGGTAGGAAGCGCCGGCGAGCGCGCGAGCGGTTTGCTCGGTTGCACGATGCTGATCGCAACTGAAGCCGCGTTGTTCGGCTATCTGATCTTCTCTTATTTGTATCTGGCCGTGCAGCAGACGGTGCATTGGCCTCCCGAGGGATTGCCGAAGCTGGGGATCTCGTCGGTGAACACGGCAATCCTCGTCTCGAGCAGCGGGTTCGTGTGGCTCTGCGAACACTTCGTCAAGCGAAGGCGAAAACGTTGGGCCGTCGCGTCGATGGCGTTCGCCGTCGTCTTGGGCATTGTCTTCGTTGGCGTTCAACTGCACGAATGGCATGGGCATCCCTATGGCCCCACGTCGCATTTGTACGGTTCCCTGTATTTCACGATCACCGGATTTCATCTGGCGCACGTGTTGGTGGGACTGATCGTGCTTGCGGTACTGGGCCTGTGGACGGCGCTCGGTTACTTCGACGAACGGCGGCACGCGGCGCTGACGATCGGCAGCCTCTATTGGCATTTCGTCGATGTCGTGTGGCTTTTCATTTTTACGACGCTTTATTTGACGCCATATTGGTTATAGCGCTATGCAAGCGAATCGCGTCCATCTCGATGCGCCCGTTTCGGCGTTCAGCTTGACGGTCGGCGTGTTGGCCACGCCGGCTGCGTGGCTGCTGCAGATCTGTGCCGGCGAAACGCTCGTCGCTTATTCGTGCTTTCCGCACGATATGCCTTTACGCATCCGGCTCGACCCCGCCGTCCGCTGGAGCGTGATCGGCATCAGCGCCGCCATGCTCGTCGTCGGCATGTTGGGCACATGGCTGGCCTGGCGAAATTGGCGGCTTTTGAGGCAAACGCGGCGCCGCCGGACGGCCGAGGCGACCGAGACGAAAGTGGAGGGCGAAGCCTTCGTAGCGAGAGTCGGGTTCATGGCGAGCGTGCTGTTCCTATTCGCGCTCGTGGCGACCGATATCGCGACGGGGCTCGTTTCGGCATGCATCTAGGTTGGCGCATCGTGTCGCTGCGCACCGATAACGAGGTGCCCATGATCTATCGCTTGGGCGCCGCTCGGCTTGGCCGGCGCTTCGCCGGGGGCGCGTGCGCAGCCGCATTCGTCTGCGCGGCGGCGCTGCCGGTCCCTTGCGGCGCACGCGAAGCGTCCGGCGCAGAAAGCGCGGTCGCCGTGGCCAGTGCCGCCGGCGCTGCAACTCCCGCCAACGCAGGCAGCACGTCCGATGCTGCGCTTATCGCACGCGGCGCCTACCTCGCCAAGCTGGCCGATTGCGCCGGATGTCACACGAATGCGCCGACGGGGAAGCCGCCCAAGCCTGCGCCCGCTTTCGCGGGCGGGCTGCCGATGGGTTCGCCGTTCGGCACCATTTGGACGAGCAACATCACCCCCGATCCGGTTTACGGTATCGGACGCTACACGTACGAAGACTTCGAGCGCGCCGTGAGGGAAGGTATCGCGCCGGGCGGCAAGCGCTTGTATCCGGCGATGCCGTTCCCGTCCTTTTCGAAACTCAGCGACGACGACGTGCACGCGCTATATGCGTACTTCATGCACGGCGTCAAACCGGTGGCGGCGCCCGCGCCGGAAACGAAGCTGCCGTTTCCATTCGATCAACGGTGGGCGCTGGCCGTGTGGGACGAGTTGTTCGCCCCACATGAACGCTACTCGCCGCGCACGGACCGCAGCGCGCAGTGGAATCGCGGCGCTTACCTCGTGCAGGGCCTAGGCCATTGCGGCGCGTGCCATACCCCTCGCGGGCCGGCTTACCAAGAGCGCGGCTTCAATGACGGCGACCGCCTCTATCTGACGGGCGGGACGAACGATCATTGGTTCGCGCCCAATTTAACCGGCGATCCAGATTCCGGCCTCGGCTCGCTGTCAGCGGACGACATCGCCGCGTTTCTGAAACATGGCCACGGCGCCGGCTTGCAGGCGTTCGGCAGCATGGTCGAGGTCGTCGAGGACAGCGGACAATATATGAGCGACGACGATCTAAACGCGATCGCCGCCTATTTGAAGACGCTGCCGCCGCGCGAGAAGAGCGGCCACATCGATACCGATCCCGCACGCAACGCCGCGACGGTCAACGTGCTGCGCACCGGCTCGATCGAATACCCGGGAGCCGGCATCTACAACGGGTTCTGCGCGCGTTGCCATCAGGTCGACGGACGCGGTGTGGCCGGCAAATACCCGCGTCTCGCGGGCAACCCGGCCGTCGTGGCGCCTCATGCGACGTCGCTCATTCGGCTGCTGATCGACGGCGGACGCAGCGCCGAAACGTCCGGCGGCCCGCAGCCTCATCGTATGCCGTCGTTCATCGGCAAGCTCAACGATACGGAAATGGCGCGGGTGCTGACGTTCGTTCGCAATGCGTGGGGCAACGAGGCGAAGCCGGTCGCGCCTCGGGACGTAAAGAAGGTGCGGGAGGCTTTACACCGATGATGTAAGCGACAACGCGGCGGCCGCTCTAGGAACGGCCGCCGCGTGATGCGCTTGCACCGAAAGCTCGACCCACGGAAGGCGACGCCGAAGGTCGATACTGCGCGGGCGCTACAGCTTCACGCCACCCGCCTCAGGCGCGTCCGGATCGAGATCGTCGCGCGCGACATCGTAATCGGCTTCATATTCGTCGTCGGCGCCCAGGCTGCGCCAGTATGGTTCCCGCCCATAGTACTGGTGCACGGACGTGGCCCACGTCGCGTCCGCCATCGACGGCCATTGCTGTTTGTTGAAGCCCGGCGCGTTCTTGATACGTTCGGAGGACAGCGAAACGAGGAAGCACTTGCGCGTCGTATCGAGCGTCAGCGCGTTCCAGGGAATCGCAAGCAGCTTGTCGCCGATACCCAAGAAGCCTCCGGACGACATGACGACATACGCGATGCGTCCGGCTTGGACGTCGAGCATGATCTCCTTGACCTTGCCCACTTCTTCGCCGTCGGTGCTCAAGATCTTGTCGCCGTCGAGCGTGCTGGCCGCCATGACGTCGGGACCCGGACCAGCGGCGGTTTCGCTGCCCTTGCCGACGATCCGCGCGCCGCGCGGGGCGCCCGTGGTACTAGTGGATGTGCCGTGAGTACGCATAGCATTCCTCCTTCTTACTGTGGATGCGATGAAGCGCCGCGGCGCTTGCGTAAGCCTTCGAATGAGCAACGCTCGTTCCACGCTCCGGCGTTGCGCCTAACGTCCCGGACACTTGCCGCCGCCGTCCATGCCGGAGCCCGTGCGCCATACGCGCTTGCCCGCTTCCGACAATTCGCCGCAACTGCGGGTTTCGTCGGCTTCGGTGCCGTCGACGGCCATTTCCCCGCCCGACGGCTCGAGCGCGGCTTGCTTCTGTTGCTTGCGCGCCGCGACGCGCTCGTCTTGCGATTTGCCGCTATGAACGTTCATTCGAACCCCCTTGATCGATCGCTTGCGGACAGTAGGAACTGACGCATTTTGCGTGCCGGCGTGAGGCCCATCGGGCGCCGTGGCGCGTGCGTTGCTGCTCTCGAATGACGCGTTAGCGAAGGGCACTCGCTATCGAAACGATGCCTCTCGACAGGAGATGACGATGAGCACACTAGACCCCGACAACATCCCGCCGACGAACGACCCCGAAGCGCCCGGCCGCGAGACGGGCGCGCTAGGCCCAAGCGATTCGTCCGACAGCGGCAGCGACATTGCCGGTGCAAAGCGGCACGATTTCGACAAAGATACCGAGCTCGACGAGCACGCGCTTGAAACGGGCGATGCGCAATTGGCCAGCGACACCGACCGCGCCGGAACGGGAGAACGTTCGTCGGCGGACGGCGATTCCACACTGATCGACGACGCCGACATCGAACCCGATCGCATCGACAAGGCCGGCAACGCCGACGAATAGCGCCAGCCGCCCGCCTCGCGTCTCAACGAGCACCCGCCGGCGCGGATGCCGAGGCGGCCGGCACGGCATGGCGGATGTCGGCCGCATTCGGATAGAGCAATATCAACGCGCGCAATACGCCGTTGGTCCAGCCGAAGCCGTCCTGCAACGGATATTCGCCGCCGCCCGCCGCCGCAGCGCCGGCGTTCTTTCCGATGTCGTACTTCTCGACGAGCTTTCCGGTGCGCGCATAGTAAGCGACGTTCGTGTGGATCCAGCGTGTGGCGATCGTGCGCGCGAGCGCCGATTCGCCGTAGCGGCGCAATCCCACCACCGCGAGATACTGCAGCGGCGCCCAGCCGTTCGGCTCGTCCCATTGCTGGCCGGTCGTCACCTGCGTGGTCGCGATGCCCCCGGGCCGCAATAGGCCTCGCTTGACCGATTCGGCCACCGCTTTGGCTTGCTCTCGAGACGCGACGCCCGCGAACAGGGGGTAGACGGTGGCCGCCGTCAGCCGGTGCCGTAGCGTGCGATGCACGTAGTCGTAATCGGAAAAGGCGCCGATGCGCGGATCCCACAGCCAGCGGCGGATGGCCTCCGCGCGCGCGGAGGCGCGGGCGTTCATGTTTTCCGCGCGCGTCGCGTCGCCCTGAAGCCGGTACGCTTTGGCCAACGTGCGCTCGAGGCCGTACAGCAGTGCGTTCAGATCGACCGGCACGAGCGACGTGACGTCGATCGTGGCGAGCGTGCGATTGTCGGCGAACCATCGCGAGCTGAAATCCCATCCCGTCTCGCCGCCCGCTCGCAGGTTGCGCCACAACTCGCCCGAATCGCGCTGCGGGATCGACCGCGCTGTTGCGACGTCTTCTCGATACGATTCGTCGCGCGGGGCGGCGCGCTCGTCCCAGTAGCGGTTCAGCACCGTCCCGTCTGTCAGGCGAACGACATGCCGCGCGGCGTGCCCGGGTGCGAGCGCGGCGCCGCCCGCCATCCAATAGTCGTATTCCGCCTTCAATTCCGGCAGGTACTGTAGATACACGCTATCGCCGTCATGCTCGGCGAGCAGCCCGACCATCTGCGAAAAAAACGGCGGTTGCGAGCGGCTCAGATAGTAAGTGCGGTTGCCGTTCGGAATGTGGCCGTACCGGTCGAGCAGCGTGGCGAAATTCTTGAGTTCGTCGTTTGCAAGGTCGTGTCTTCCACTGGCGACGAGGCCGAGCATGATGAAATACGAATCCCAGTAATAGACCTCGTCGAATCGTCCGCCGGGTACGACGTACGGCGCGGGCAAAGGCAGCAGTGAGGACCAGGGGCTGGCGACGGCATCGGGGTCGCGCCGTAGGACATCCCACAACGTATCGATATGAGCCGTCACGGTTTGCTGCGGATCGGAAACGTAGGGGCGGGCAGTGTGCCGCGGGTCGACGAAATGCGCATCGACGAACTTGCGCAGGTCGAAGCTGGCTTGCCCGCGGGCGGCTTCGTAATCGGCCGCGATGCGCGACGGCGCCTGCTTCGGGATCATGTCCGCGAACGTCTTGCTGTCCGGAAAAAGATGAGCCAATTCTACGTCCCGGTACAGCGCGCCCAATGTTTCGGACGGCGGCGACGGCGCGACGGGCGAGGGCTGGGCATGCGGGTTCGATGCGGGCGCCCGGGCCGGCCGCGCTGTCTGCTCGCTTGCGTGCGGAAACGAGGCGGCCGCGGCAAAGGGCTGTGCGGCCAAGCAGGCGGTGCTGAACAGCAAGGCGGCGGCGAGCGCCGGGCGCACGAAGGCAAAACGCATGAGCGGGTCCTCTTTATTCGTATGTGTCGGAAAGGGCGCTTTGTACGAGCGTACTATGGCCCGGCGCGCGGGCGGCGGTGCAAGAGCCATGCCTTACACACGAAGCATGGCCGCGGCGCGGCGCGGCGTCGCGCCTCGCCTGCCGCGTGGACTCGCATGGCGCGAGCTGAGGCGAAGCACCGGCAAGCCGAAACAGCGGGCCGGACTAGGAGTCTGGTGCAGTGCTTCCGTTGCGAGCCGCGGGGCCGCGAGCACAACGTCGCGCCGCGTAAGCAGACGTCGCGGCGTCGCGCCGCATAAGCGGACGTCGCGGCGTCGCGCCGCATAAGCGGACGTCGCGGCGTCGCGCCGCATAAGCGGACGTCACGGCGTCGCGCCGCATAAGCGGACGTCACGGCGTTGCGCCGCGTAAGCGGTCGGCCTATGGTGGCGTGCTTCGAGCGACGCGCCGACCGAGGCGTTCGAGCCGATGGGCGGCGCTCATCGAACGCCGCTGCGCAACGGTTGTCCGGCCGGCGCGCACGCCGGCTCGGCTACTGAAGATGTTGGCCGCCGTTGATCGAAATATTGGCGCCCGTCACGAAACCCGCTTCGTTCGAGCAGAGGTAGGCCACGAGGGCGGCCACTTCCTCGGGCTGCCCGAGGCGGCCGACCGGGATCTCGGGCAGGATCTTCGTGGCCATGACCTCTTCCGGAACGGCCATGACCATCCGTGTGGCGATGAAACCCGGCGACACGGTATTGACCGTCACGCCCTTGCGTGCCAGTTCGAGCGCCAACGATTTCGTAAAACCGTGCATGCCCGCTTTGGCCGCCGCGTAGTTCGTTTGCCCGAAGCCGCCCTTGCAGCCGATGACCGACGAGATGTTGACGATTCGGCCCCAGCCCCGCGCCGTCATGCCTTCGTACCACTGTTTCGTCATGTTGAAGACCGAATCGAGGTTCGTGCGCAGAACCGCATCCCAGCCGCCTTTCTCGAGCTTCTTGAAACTCGCGTCGCGCGTAATGCCGGCGTTGTTCACGAGGATGTCGATCGGCCCGATTTCGGCCTTGATTTGCGCCGCGCAGCGCTCGCACGAGTCGTAATCGGCCACGTCCACGGGATAGGCGCGGAATTGCCGGCCCGAGCTTTCCATGCGCGCGAGCCAATCGTCGGCGCCCGTATTGCTTGGCGAGTACGTGACGACGACGGCATGGCCGACGTCATGCAGCCTGATGCTGATCGCTTCGCCGATGCCACCCATGCCTCCCGTGACGAGGGCAATTTTTCTTGTCATGTTCCGTTCTCCTTGATGAGCGTTTGACGAAGTCAGAGAACGGCGGTCGCGGCGAGATGCTCTCTCACCTCGCCGCGACCGCCGGGTCGCCTGCCCGCGACTATCGCAGGCGCGAGCAGGCTTCGAGGATGGAAGATCCGTTAGGGGTGATACGAGGGCGCGGCAGGCCGATGTCCTCGGCCTGCTCGAGTGCGATCAAGTGTCGCTCGAGCAGGGTGCTCAACTCGGCGCGATCGCCGATCTGATCCGGCGCGTCCCTGACGAGCATCAGCGTGGCGAGTTCGTGTGGGCTCAGCATGCTTACCTCCAATTGCTAAAAACCGTCGATTCCTTCATCAGCGAGTGTGGGCCGGTTGCTCCGGTTGCACTCGTATTAATTACTTAATCGACATAACGCACTGAGCGAAACCGGAAAGAATTCCGGTCTAGAAAGTGAAAGCTGCGGGTGGTCGCAATGACTATTCATATGACGCTATCAAACGTTTTCAATCATTTTGTCTGAACGGGATAAAAGGTACTAATTACCACCCTCGGGCACAGGTCCTGCGGGGGGCAGGTAATTGTTTCGAATGCACGTCTGGTGTGCCCGTGCCAGGCGCGATTCGTGGTTGGCGCAATACTAATACCCCAGCGCCCGGTTCGCAATATGGAAGCGTGGCCTTTGTCTGCCGCCCCATTTGTTTTGACAGGTGACTTTCGATTGCCGATGAACGATTAACATTCGAACGCGTTCGATTGATGTTCGATTGCCCACAAAGGCAATCGCTTAATGCGGGCGTAACAATATTGGAATACCCGCCGTCTTTTTTTCGATCGACCGGCGCGCACGGTAAATGGGCGGATCGAGCCGGTTGTAGGACGTCCTTTCTCCGCTACGCACGTGCGCCGCACTTGCGCGCGTCGTCGCACGGCGCCGACGGCCCGCTTATTGCTCGGCGCATGGATATCGCCGGCACGCGTTGCGCGAGCCGAACGTCACCCGACACGCTTAGCCAACGGAGGACCCGTCCATGCAAGAAACGCCCGAACCGAAGAACCCCGGAGACGAAGCACCTCCCGACGCGCCCGGCGTGGGCGAGAGCCCGTGTCGCGTCTGCCGCGGCACGGGAATGGTGGAAGGGCAGCCCTGCACGATATGCGGCGGTACCGGGCGCGTACTGCAAGGCATCGGCGGAGGCTGAGCCCCGCTATATGCGCGCGGCGTGGCTTCTCGTGCCGCGCGCATCCTCAGCCGGCGTTGGGCGCCGGCCTCGACGTCAGTGGCGGCCGTCCCGGGTCGGGTCGACACCGGAAGCAACACCCGTCGTTCCGACGCGTTCCATGTTGGAGTCCCAGTACGGCGAGCTGCCGTAGTACTCGTGCAGGTCGCTGGCCCAGGCCGCGTCGGCCATAGCGGGCCAGTGGTCCTTGTCGAATCCCGGGGCGTTCTTTACCGTTTCCGACGATACCGAAAGCAGGAAGCACTTCCGGTCGGTGTCGAGCGTCAAGGCGTTCCACGGTATGGCCAGCAGCTTGTCGCCGATGCCGAGAAAACCGCCGCTCGACATCACTGCATAGGCGATTCGGCCCGTGTAGACGTCGAGCATGATCTCCTTGATCTTGCCCACGTCATCGCCATCGGAACTCATGACCTTGTCGCCGTCGAGCGTGCTCGCTGCCATGACATACGGCCCGGGGCCGTCTGCGCTAGCGCTGCCTTCGCCGACGATGCGCGTTCCGCCGCGGCTGCTCATGGGATCAGGTGAGAGGCTCATTTTCGTGCTCCTTTGATAATAGATGTATACGAAAAGGCTGGCGTTGCATGAAGGATCGGCGGCCATCGCTTGGCTCAAGCCGTCCGTCGTCGCTTGCCTACTGCACTTGCGAAATCGCCTTCGACACGGCAGCGGGGCTGTCGTAGTTTTTGTCGGGCAATTTATCGAGCAGTTCGACGATTTCACGGTCCGCGTGATGAGCGCGGGCGGTCTCTGCGAGATGCTCGCGCGTCGTCGGATAGTCGATGCCCGCCAACGCTTTCTGAACCGCGACAGGGGACGGCTGTCCCGGGTGCCGATGATCCTGAGAATGGGCCGGATGCTGGGCCATGTATGCCTCCTTGAATGAGGTTGGACACGCCTACGGAATCAGCAACGAGCGTTCCATCGCCCGGGACGTGGGCGCACCCGGCGCGCCCTATCGGCGGCGACGGGGCATGCCGAGCGCGGCGTAAAAACTTCAGCGGCGGTGCATTCTTTGACCGTGCACTGGTTTCCGCAAATGGGTATGGCCGTTGCTCGATCAATCCGTTGGTTCCCTTCTTCGATCAGGACGCTCAGTCATGCGCTCAGACCCAGCACTCGATCAGCTCTGCATCAACACGATCCGGACTTTGGCGATGGACGCCGTTCAAAAAGCGAACTCGGGTCACGCGGGCGCGCCGATGGGGCTCGCTCCCGTCGCGTACCAGTTATGGCAGCGGCATTTGCGCTACGACCCGGGCGAGCCGTTGTGGCCCAATCGCGACCGGTTCGTCTTGTCGGTGGGTCACGCTTCGATGCTGTTGTATTCGGTGCTGCATCTAGCCGGCGTGAAAGCGGTCGGCGACGACGCCCGTCCAACGCAAACGCCCGCGGTGTCGGTCGATGACATTCGCCGCTTCCGACAACTCGACAGCAATACGCCGGGGCACCCCGAATACCGGATGACGACCGGCGTCGAGACGACGACGGGGCCGCTCGGCCAAGGTCTCGGCAATAGCGTCGGAATGGCGATCGCCTCGCGCTGGTACGCCGCGCGATACAACCGCGAAGGATTTCCGCTGTTCGACTATCGCGTGTTTGCGCTGGCCGGAGACGGCGATTTGATGGAAGGGGTCTCGCATGAAGCCGCATCGTTGGCCGGGCATCTGCGCTTGTCGAATCTGATTTGGATCTATGACAGCAACCGCGTCACGATCGAGGGAAAAACGGATCTCGCTTATAGCGACGACGTTCAGGCGCGTTTCCGCGGGTACGGTTGGCACGTATCGACTGTCGATGACGCCAACGACTTGAGCGCGCTCGATGCCGCGTTTGCGAAGGCCGAGCGAACCGCGGATGCGCCTACGCTCATCGTCGTCAAGAGCGTCATCGGCTGGGGAGCGCCGCACAAGCAGGGCACGGCCGCGGCGCATAGCGACGCGCTCGGCGAAGAGGAAGTCGCGCTAGCGAAACGCGCGTACGGTTGGCCGGAGGATAAGCAGTTCTACGTGCCGCCCGGGGTGCGCGCGCGATTTGCCGAAGGCGTCGGCGCGCGGGGCGCTCAGGCGAGGGCCGAGTGGGAGTCGCGGTTGGCGGCCTATTCGCAGCGTTATCCCGACCTCGCGCGCGAATTGGAACTGATAGCCGGGCACGGGTTGCCGGACGGGTGGGACGCGGGCTTGCCCGTGTTCGAGCCGGACTCCAAGGGTGCGGCGACCCGCGCGTCGTCGGGCGACGTGCTCAATGCGATTGCCGAGCGAATCCCGTGGATGCTGGGCGGGGCTGCGGATCTTGCGCCATCGACTAAGACCCTGCTGAAGTTCGATGGCGCCGGCAGTTTCGCGGCCGATGTCCCGCAAGGCCGCAATTTGCATTTCGGCGTGCGCGAGCATGCGATGGGCGCCGTGGCCAACGGGCTTGCGTTATCGAATCTGCGGCCTTATACAGGCACCTTCTTGATCTTCAGCGACTATATGAAGCCGCCGATTCGCTTGGCGGCGCTGATGGAGATACCGGTCGTCTTCGTTTTTACGCACGATTCGATCGGGCTAGGCGAGGACGGGCCCACCCACCAGCCCGTCGAGCAACTGGCTTCGCTGCGCGGCGTGCCCGGCTTGACGGTCCTGCGGCCCGCCGATGCGAACGAGGTGCGCGAAGCGTGGCGCATCGCGCTCGCCGATCCGCGGCGGCCCGCGGCACTCGTGCTCTCGCGCCAGCCGCTGCCCACGCTCGACCGCAGGCGGTTCGCGCCCGCCGAGGGCGTGCGGCGCGGTGCCTACGTGCTCGCCGATCCGCCCGACGGCGCTGCGCCGAAAGTGCTGCTGCTTGCGACAGGCAGTGAAGTTCACCTTTGCATCGAGGCCTACGAGCGCCTCGCCCGAGAGGGCGTTGCCGCGCGCGTGGTGTCGATGCCCTCATGGGACATCTTCGAGCGTCAGGACGAGGCTTATCGGGACAGCGTGTTGCCGCGGGAGGTCGCCGCGCGCGTTGCAGTCGAGCAAGCGGCGACGTTGGGCTGGGATCGTTACGTGGGAAGGACCGGGGAGAAGATCGTCATGCATACGTTCGGCGCGTCCGCGCCGATGCGTGACCTGCAAGGGAAATTTGGATTCACCCCCGACCGCGTCTACGAAGCGGCCAAGCGGCAACTCGCGCGCGTCGTCGCATCGACCGGACTGCCCAGCGGAAATTGATCCTCGGTACAGCCCGGTCCGGAGCCGGCGATGTGCGCCGACTCCGGACGGCGGCCGCGAGATGTCTTTCGCGGCCGTAGGCACCGCCAGGGCTTTTATTGATGCCCTTCGTGCAACGACTGGCTCTGCGGCGCCGTATTGTCGCCCGTCGTGCCGGCACGATGGTGGCGCATGCGAGGCGATACCGTCGAACGGCCGGAGCTCGTGCCGGTCGTGCCCGGGCTGCCGTAGCCGCCCGTCGTGTTGCCGCCGTTCATGCCCGGCTGGACGCCCGGCTGATCGAGCGTGTTGCCGCTCGGGGCGGCGCCGCCGCGCATACCGGCACCCGTGCCGCCGCCGCCGCCGGCGCTACCTCCTGCCCCTGCGGACCCGCCGCCCGCGCCTTGCGCGTAGGCGCCGCCGGCACATGCAATTGCGATGATCGAAGCGAGCAGCGTTTTCGTCGTGGTTCTCATCGTATCCTCCATTAAGGTTGCGAATGATGCGCGTCCAATTTCAACTCCGCACGCACGCTTAGAGTGCTGCAAAGGGCATGCCTTGAACGGGCGTCGTCACGTGGCGGATAGGGCGGGAACGCGCGTTGCACGTCGAATGCGAGGTGAGGCAACTCGAGACGAATGGGGGGCAGGGCGGTGCCGCCATGCAAGCCCCCATCGATGGCCCGCGGACCGGAGGACCTCTATGACTGTCACCCTCGATGCACGGCAGTGTCTCGTGGAAATCGAACACGCCTTGCTCAAGAGTTTCCCGTTCTCGTCGGCGTCCGTCACGCACGTGACGAACTCCGAAGGCGTCGTGACGATTCAGGTGTCGTGGGTCGCATCGGCCGGCAGCATGAGCATTCTGGATTCTCGCTGCGCGCTCAGTCTCGTCATGGAGCCTCGCGTGATCGAGCGCTACGGCTCGCTGCCGGGTGCCGCGCGGCTGCGCGCGCGTGAAGCGCTGCGTGCGCATGCCGAGGACGCCTTGCGCCGCCACTTGCCCGGAGGCGGAATCGACTTGGCGGAATGCAACGTCATGGTGGGCGTCGACGAGTCGGTCATAGCGGAAGCGGGGCGAGGGAAAGCGTGATGCCTTTGGGTCGTGGCGCGCGGGCGCGAGTGAAAGGGCGCATCGTGGCGGACGTATGGCAGGCGATGTGGCGTTACCGAACGCAGACGTTCGGCGCCGCCGCGCTGATGATCACGGCCAAGCTCGCGGGCGTGTCGGTGCCGCTCGTGCTGCGGGCCATCATCGACGATCTCGGGCACAGTACGGCGCTTGCCCTCTTTCCCGTCTTTCTCGTGCTCGCGTATGCGTTGCTGCGCTTCTTCGGCGATGCGCTCGGCGAAGCGCGCGACGTGGTGTTCAGCACCGTCACGCAACATACGGTGGCCGAGCTCGCCGAACGTACGTTCGCGCGTTTGCACCGGTTGGGCGCGCGATACCACTCGCAACGAGAGACCGGATCGATCGTGCGCGACGTCCAAAAGGGCACCGACGGCGTCGGTTATCTGCTGGGCGTCGGCTTGTTCACGATCTTGCCCGCCCTCATCGAAATCGGCACGGTCATCGCCATCATCGCCGCCAGTTTCACTGCAACGTTCAGTTGGATCATTGCCGCGACGCTGGCGAGCTATGCAACTTACACGGTTGTTTTTACGCGGCGCCGCATGCGCGTGCAGCGCGAAGTCAATCGTTTGGAAGCGGCGTCCGACAGCCGGCTCGTCGACAGCATGCTGAACTACGACACCGTGAAGTATTTCGCTGCCGAAGAGTTGGAAACGGCGCGCTATCGCAGTGTGCTGAGCCGTTGGATCGTGGCGCGACTGGCCAATCAGCGGGCGCTCACCGCGTTGCATATCGGGCAAAGCGCCGTCGTCTGCCTCGGGATTGCCGCCATGATGCTGCTGGCGGTGCAGTACGTGGCGGCGGGGCGCATGACGCTGGGCGATCTCGTGCTCGTGAACGCCTACATCGTGCAGGTGTGCATGCCGCTGAACACGCTCGGCTTTGTCTTCCGCGAGACGAACGACGCGCTCGTCAATGTCGAACGGATGTTCACGATGTTGGCTGGCGACGAAAGCGGCGATGCGGCGGGCGACGAAGACCGGGACGAGCCCGATGCGAAACCGCTGGTCGTGACGGCGGGCGAAATCGCGTTCGATCGCGTTCAGTTCGGCTACGACCCGGCGCGGCAAATCTTGCACGACGTCGCGTTCACGGCGAAAGCGGGGCGAACCCTCGCCGTGGTGGGCGGCAGCGGGTCCGGCAAATCCACGCTCGTGCGGCTGTTGTTTCGCTTGTACGCGCCGACGCACGGGAAGGTGACCATCGATGGACAAGATCTGCGGCGCGTCACGCGCCGGTCGCTGCGTCAGGCGATCGGCATCGTGCCGCAGGACACCGTGCTCTTTAACGATACGATCGCCTACAACATCGGCTACGGGTCGGAAAAGGCGACGCGGGCCGACATCGTGCGCGCGGCGCGCGCGGCGCTGCTCGACGAGTTCATCGAGCGATTGCCGGATCATTACGACACGCGCGTCGGGGAGCGCGGGCTGCGACTGTCGGGCGGCGAGCGTCAACGGATTGCCATCGCACGCGCGTTCTTGAAAGATCCGCCCATCATCGTCTTCGACGAGGCGACGTCGGCGCTCGACACGCGCTCGGAGCGCGCCATTCAAAACGAATTTCGGCGGCTTGCTCAGGGGCGCACGTCCGTCGTCATCGCTCACCGGCTCTCGACGATCGTCGATGCCGACCACATCCTCGTCATGGACCACGGGCGCATCGTCGAGCAAGGCCGTCACGGCGATCTGATCGCACGGCCCGGCGGCGTCTATGCGCGCATGTGGGAGTTGCAGCGCGAGCAGGGCGAACTCGAGCATACGCAGCGAAAACTCGCGGCCCAGCCGATGCGGGTGGGCGATCTCGCGGCGGAGATCGCGGGCCGCGTGGTGACCGAAGCGCAAGCGCGGGGCGTCGAGTTCGGGCTGCGCGTCATCGATCCCGGGCTTCCGGTGACCGGCGAGACGGAGCAGATCCAGCGCGTCGTCGCTCGCCTTTGCGCAAACGAGATCGCGCATGCGGCCCCCGGCGAGCGTGTGGAGTTGCGCGCGCAGCGCGAGGGCAATTCGGCTTGGCTCGCGGTGCTCGGCGCACATGCCGAACCGGCGCCGTTGTCCGACGAGCAGGCAGCGGAGGCAGAGCATGCGCTCGTCGCGGCCGGCGGCCACATGTTGCCGATGCCCGTCGACGGCCATGTCGCCTACGTCGCCTCGCTTCCGCTATTGCCGGTCGTGAGCGCCGACGGCGTCGTGGCCCCTGTCGCGCGGGCAGCGGCGCGGCTCGACGGCATCAACGTGCTCGCGATCGACGACGACGAGGAGGCGCGCGACGCGCTCGAGGCCGCGCTCGTCGCGAGCGGCGCCCACGTCGAATTGGCCGAGTCGGGCGCCGAGGCAGTGCGTCGCTTGCAGGAGAGCGCGCCGTCGCAATGGCCGCGCGTGCTCGTCTGCGACATTTCGATCGGCGACGAGGACGGCTGCGAGGTGCTCGCCCGCATTCAAGATATTGCGCGACGATACGACGGTGCGTCGCCCCCCGCCATTGCATTGACGGGCCATAGCGATCCGGCGGTGCGCGAGCGGACCGCTCGCGCGGGATTCGGCGCGCACTTCGTCAAGCCTGTTCCGATCGACGCGCTTGCCGGCGAGATACGCCGCCTGGCCGTGCAAGCCTGAGGGCTCCCCACGCATCTGGACACGGTGCCGGACCCTCGATAAGCGGGAGCCGGGATGGATGAAGGTGAAACTGGAACCGTGACCTAGCCACGGGAAACGCTGGATTTCCTGCCGCAATCGGCAAGCGGAACACCGGCAAGACGCATGCGAAAGTGCTCGGCGGTATGACGCAGCCCTTCGTCGAGCGCCGTGGTCGGCGTCCAATCGAGCAATGCCCGAGCGGCGGAAATGTCAGGTTGTCGATGCCACGGATCGTCGATGGGCAGCGGACGAAAGACGATCTCGCTGTCCGATCGAGTGGCTTGCCGAACATGCTGCGCCAACTCGAGCATCGTGACCTCGTGCGGGTTGCCCAGATTGACCGGGTCGCACGAGCCGTCGGGAGCATCCATCAAACGAACGAAGGCGTCGATCATATCGTCGACATAGCACAGCGAGCGCGTTTGCGAGCCGTCGCCGTACACCGTCAACGGCTCGCCCGATAGCGCCTGCACCATGAAGTTGGAAACGACGCGTCCATCGGCCGGATGCATGCGTGGGCCGTACGTATTGAAGATGCGCGCGATGCGAATCTCGAGCCCGAATTGGCGGCGGTAGTCGACGAACAGGGTTTCGGCGCAGCGCTTGCCTTCGTCGTAGCACGAACGTGGGCCTATCGGATTCACATGCCCCCAATAGTCCTCTTTCTGGGGATGGACGCGCGCATCGCCGTAGACTTCGCTCGTCGACGCTTGAAAGATTTTCGCGCGCACGCGCTTGGCGAGGCCCAGCATGTTGATGGCCCCATGCACGCTCGTCTTCGTCGTGCGAACGGGATCGTATTGGTAGTGCACCGGCGACGCCGGGCAGGCCAGATTGTAAATTTCGTCGACTTCGACGTAGAGCGGAAACGTCACGTCGTGCCGCATCAGCTCGAAATTGCTGCATCCGAGCAGATGGGCGACGTTTTCTCGCGTGCCGGTGAAGAAATTGTCGACGCACAGCACGTCATGACCGTGTTCGACGAGCCGTTCGCAAAGATGCGAGCCTAGAAAGCCCGCGCCGCCGGTCACGAGAATACGCTTTCGATCGAGTTCCTTCATCTTCGGTCACTCCGGTTATCGCGATGGGTTGGCAGGGCAGGCGTGGCCTGACAAGCGGCCGACGTCACGATGCGACTTCGCGCAGCAGCGCGTCCCAATCGCGCTTGAAGCGTTCGATCCCGAACCGTTCGAGCGCCGTACGGCGCGCGTTCTCGCCCAGCCGGTGCGCTTGCCCGGGATCGGCGAGCAAAGCGTGCATCCGTTCCACGAGCGAATCGGCGTCCGTGGCGACGTAGCCGTTTTCGCCGTCGACGATGACCGTGGGAAGCTCGGTCGTCGCCAGGCCGACGATCGGCATTCCGATCGTCATGGCTTCGACGATCGCAAGGCCAAGGCTCGTCCAGCGAATGGGATTGAAAAAGAAGCGGTAGCGCGCGGTGAACGCCGCGAGATCGAGGTTGCCGATTTCGCCTAGGCCGCCCGCCTCTTGCGCATTCATGCCGACGAGCTCCAACGGCACGCGTCGCGCCACCGAGGCGTAGACGTCCGCGCCCAAGCGCCGGCCGCGCGTCGCCAGATTGTTGATGACGACGACGCCGCGTTCGAGCTCTCCCGTGTAGCGCACGCCGTCGGGCACCAGCACGCCGTGTTCGATGACGCGCGTCGGCACGGCGCCGCAGTCCCACATCAAGCGATTGAAATGCGTCACATGCACGATCAACGCGGACGGATCGGCGACCCAATGGCGTTCGCAGAACGGGTTGTTTTGCGGCGGATCGTGTTCGAGGTACACCGTGGGCAGCTTGCGCTGCGCTTCCGACAAGACGGTCCAGCGATCGTCCTCCCAGTGTTCGCGATGCTGATACAGCACGACGTCGAATTCCTGCTGCGCTACCTCCTGCGCGTCGACTTCATGGACGTTCCCGCCCCACGGCAGTACGCCCGTGCGGCCCGCGTGCCCCGGGGGATGGCCGGGACGCGTCACGAGCCAGAACTCGTGCGGCGCTTGCGTGAGGTAGTAGAGGTAGTTTCCGTGCACGTGCCAAGTCAGCACGCGCAGCGGCCGTCTAGCTTGCATGGCGGGACTCCTTGGCGGAATGAGGCGCGCGTGCGTGCAGCACGGCTTCGCCGGCAGGGTGCGCACTCGCGCGGTGGGACAACTGATCGAGCGCCGCATCGACGACGCTCGACACGCTGATATTGAGCGCGCACGGGTGCCCGTAGGGACAATCGCGAAATGCGCAGGGACGGCAAGGCGGATAGTCGGCCAACACCCGGTGACGCGCGCTGTCGAGCGGCGCCCAGCGCCGCGTATCGCTGCCCGACGCGATGACCGTGCTCGGCGTTCTCACGGCGGCCGCCACGTGCGAGATGCCGGTATCGTTGCAAACGACGAGCCGTGCGCGGGACACGAGCGCCGCCAGGCCCCCGAGCGTCGTAGATCCCGTCAAATGCAGCGCCGGGGCGGCCATCGCGCCGAGCACGGCAGCGGTGATCGCCGCTTCGTTCGAGGTGCCAGTGATGGCGATCTGCCAGCCTTTTGCCGCAAGGGCATCGGCTACCTGCGCGAAGCGCGACGCAGGCCAGCGCCGCGACGGCAACTGCGCGCCGGGATGCAGAACGATCAACCGTTCGGGTTCGATGCCGTGCCTCGTTTCGAGCGCCGCGTACTCGCAGCGATCGTGCGGCGTCAGCGGAAACCAGAGGGCATCGTCATGGGCGTCGATGCCGAGCGCACGTACGAGTGCGAGATACCGGCGCGGCTCGGGCAGGTCGTCGGGCCAGGCGATGAAACCGGCTTCGGGCGGCTCGTGCGGTTGCCGGAAGCCGGCGTAGGCCGCCGCGCCCCATTGCTTGACGATGTCGTTCGCGGGGCCGCCGCTGCCGTGCATCTGAATGGCGAGGTCAAAACGGCGCTCGCGCATTGCCGAAAAAAAACGCGGCAGGCCGGCGTCCGTCTCCGCTTGCTCGGGAAACCCGCGCGCGCCGGGGAAGACGGCCAGCTCGTCGATCAGCGAAGGGAATCGTTCGACGAAGCGCGTCGCCCACGGCAAGCCGATCAGCGTGACGTGGGCGTGCGGCCATGCGCGCTTGAGCGCGCGAAGCGCGGGCACGGCGCAGAGCATATCGCCGAGCTGCAGCGCGCGGAAGATTGCGATGCGCCGAGGCGGCGAAACGTCAATGAAGCCGGGAGTGTCGCTCATTAAAGAAACCATGTCCGATAGCGCAAGGCGCCGCGCAAACGCCAGTAAATGGAAAGGAATGGGATCAACGCCGAGGTGACGGCCATTTCGGCCACGTGCGTCCATGCCGTGCTGCGTCCGCGCATGCGCAGCATGAAAAAGCGCAACGTCAGTGCGAGCCACGCGAGGCCGAGCGCGCCCGCCACGGCGGGCACGCCCGCCGCCAATCCGGCGGCGGCGGCAATGGCCGCGCCGGCCGTCGCGTAGTAGCCCAGCGGCGGTGCGTGGGCGATGCGCTGGCGATAAAGCTCGGGGTGCTTTCGATAAAGCAACGGTTCGAACGCGCTCTTGCGCTGCTGCGAAAGGCTGACGCCCCACCGCGCCGGGCGCACGGGGTGCACGACCACGGCGTCCGAGGCTTTGACGACGCGGCCGCCGGCGCTGAGCAACGCAAACTGCAGGTCCGAATCCTCGCGCCAAGCCGACGTGAAGCGCTCGTCGAATCCGCCGACGGCCGCCAGCGCCGAGCGTTTCACGAACGCATTGGCCGTTGCGAATTCGGCGCGTTCGAGGCCGCTTGCGTCGGCTTCGTAGTCGGTCGGTCGCTCGCGCAGCGGGACGACGATCGACCCCGAGGCGGCCCACACGCCGTCGCGCATGGCCGCGAGCCCCGCCTCGAGCCAACGGGAATCGGGAATCGTGTCGTCGTCCGTGAACGCGATCGTGGCGCCAAGGGCCTGCCGCCAGCCTGCGTTGCGCGCGCCGGCGGGGCCCTGCGTCGCCGTAACCGGCAGGTATCGCACGGTCAGGCCGCGCACGAGATGCGCGTCGGCGATGCGTTCGACGAGGGCGCGCGTCTCCTCGTCGGGGCCGTCGTCGCACACGACGATCTCGTAGCGTTCAGGCGTCAAGGTCTGCCGCACGAGCGCTTCGAGACATCGCTCCAGCAGTGCGGGACGACGCCAAGTCGGCACGACGACCGATACGTCGGGATGCAAGCCGCACGCCGCTGCCGGCAGCAGCGGCGCGTCGTCGCATTGGTGCGGCTGGGCTGCGTCCGGCGTGCTCACGAGGCGGCCCTCCGTTTCTCGATCAAGAACGGCCCGATGACGAGCGCGTCGAGCGGCGAGGTCCAAAATGATTCGAGCGCGTCGCGCGGCGAATTGACCATCGGCTCGCCGCGCGTGTTGAACGACGTGTTCACGAGGATCGGCACGCCGGTGCGAGCATGAAAAGCGGCCAGCAGGTCGTAGTAAAGCGGGTGCTGCGAGCGATTGATCGTTTGCACGCGCGCGGTGCCGTCCACATGGCGTACGGCCGGAATGCGCTCGGCCGCTTCGGGGCGCACGTCGAAGATGAACAGCATGAAAGGCGCGGTGCGACCATCGACGAACCAGGCGTCGGCGTGCTCCTCCATGACCACAGGGGCAACGGGCCGGAAATCCTCTCGATCCTTGATTTCGTTGAGCTTGGCCTGCATGCCCGGGTCGATCGGCGACGCGAGGATCGATCGGGCGCCGAGTGCGCGAGGGCCGAATTCGGTGCGTCCTTGATACCAGCCGATCACGTTGCCCGCCGCGAGCAGGTCGGCGGTTTCGCCCGCCACGTCGCCGAGCCGCTTGAACGGCACCTTCGACCAGCGCAGGAAGGTTTCGATTTCCTCGTCGGAATACGACGGCCCGAGATAGGCGTGATCCATGGCCCAGCGCCGCGATTTGTCGCCGGTCAGCCCGCGCTCGCGCCAATCGATCCAGAGCGCCGCGCCGAGCGCGGTGCCCGCATCGCCCGCGGCCGGCTGCACCCAGACTTCGTCGAACGGACCGTGATCGCGGATGCGTGCATTCATGACGCAATTGAGCGCGACGCCGCCGGCCATGCAAAGCCGCGGCAAGCCGGTGCGCTCGTGCAGCCACCGCGCAAGTTCGAGGACGGTTTCCTCGAGCACCGTTTGCAACGAGCTGGCGATATCGTAGTGGCGTTGTTCGAGCGGCCCGCCGCGCTCGCGCGGTAGCCCGAAGCGCTCGACGAGGTTGGCGGCTTCGACCGTGTAACTGCCGTTGCCGCGATAGCGGACGATTTCGCGGAAGACGTCCGCGTACGCCGGACGTCCGAACGCGGCGAGCGCCATGACCTTGTACTCGTCGGACGAGTGCAGGAAGCCGAGCCAAGTCGTGACGGCCTCGTAGAGCAAGCCGAGCGAATGCGGCAACTCCACTTGCTTGATGCGCTTGTACTGACCGTCGACGAATTGGCCGAGACTCGTCGTGACGCCTTCGCCGCGGCCATCCATCGTCAGCACGGCCGTGTCGCCGAACGGGGCGGCCAAGAATGCGCTCGCTTCGTGTGCGAGGTGATGTTCGACATAATGCCAAGCGAATCGATGACCGCCGACGGGCGCGCGAAACCGCTTCGCCAAATGATGCGGCGCGCCGTCGACGAGCTGTGCGCGGGCGTTGACGATGTAGCTGACGAACAGCGGATCCCAGGGCGATTCGTTCGGATTTCCCGTGCGCTGCAAGCCGGGCTCCAGCGGCAGCGTGATGGTGGCGGCGCCCCGCGCGGGTCCCGGCATCGTCGGCAGCAGAGCCGGGTCGTACGAATACGCGACGTGATCGACGTCGGCCAGCGTGATGCCGGCTTCCTTCAGGCAGTAATCGATGGCGTCGAACGGCATCTGCCATGTCGAGAACGGGACCGGTCGCTTGGCGTGCTTCACATGCGTGAAGCGTTCGTCCTCGGCGGCTGCGATGACGACGCCGTCCTTGACGAGCGTCGCGGCACTGTCGTGATAAACGGCATTGATTCCGAGTGTGTACATGGCGGTGATCGAGCGAGGAGACGGTTATGAGGTAATCGAGGCGTGGGCCGATGCGGGTTCGGTTCGACCGACCGCTGCCCGCTGCCGTGTTCTTCCGGCGGCGAGTTCCAGCGCCGCCGCCGCGACCGCCGAAGCCGGCACGCCCGTCAGGCAGCGGTGATGACCCTGCGGGCATTCGCCGCGGTAGCACCAGCGGCACTCGACGTCGTGAAAGAGGACGCGCTGCTCGGTTTGCCACGGCGTGTGCTGGGGATTGGTCAAGGCATAGAGATCCACGACGGGCGTGGCGAGCGCCGATGCGAGGTGGACCGGTCCGCTGTTGTTCGTGACCAGCACCGCGGCGCCGTCGATCAGCGCAGCCAGTTCGCCGATATCGAGTTGGCCTGACAAATCGTGAAGCCGTGCACGCGCGGCGCGCCCCGCAGCCTCTATGACCTTGCGGACGAGCGGCGACTCGTCGGCACCGCCCGTCAACACGATCGGCCAGCGGGTTTCGCGCGCAAGCTGCGCGGCGACCTCACCGAACCGCTCGGGCGGATAGCGTCGCGACGGCGCACTCGCGCCCGGATGGATCATGAGCCACGGCGATTGGGGGGAGACGCCCCGTTCGACGAGGCGAGAAGCGAGGGATCGACGCGCCTTGGCAGGCACGTGAAATCGCATGCGCGTGTCGGCGCTCTCTGCGCCGATTTTGGCGACGAGATCCAATTGGCGCTGGACTTCATGGCGAACGCCGCCGTGCGGCTCCGTCTCGCATGCCCAGTCGGTTAGGAGTCCATAGGGATTTTCGCGGCAATAAGCAAGCCGCCGCTCGATGCCGGCCAGATAGCACAACATCGCGGCGGGCAGGGCGCTTTGGCTGTAGACCGTGAAAATCACCGCGGCGTCGAATCGTTCGGCCGTCAGCCTGTGTTGAATTCCCGAATCGATCGACGGGGAGGTCACCGGTGCGAACCCATGCCAGGGCGCATCGTAGGCGATGACGTCGTCGACGTCGCGCAAGAACGGGGCGGCCTGCGCGCCGACGGTCGAGGTCAGCAACGTGATGTGTCGCCCGGGTGCCGACGTGCGCAGCGCATGGAGCGCGGGTGTGGTCATCAAGATATCGCCGAGCCGGTCGAGCCGCACGCACAGAATCCGCTTGACGTCAGCGCCCCAGCGGGACACGGCAGTGTCGCGCTCGGGCGCCTGCGCCAGCAACGGGAACACCTTGAAGGGAAGCGCGGTCATGACGCGGTCCCCGTCGCCTTCGATGCGATCTCCGAGCCCGGCAGGACGGTACCGGCATTCGGCGCCCGAGCGTCGTGCTCGCGGATGATGGCTAGCGCCGCGCGCAGCAGGTCCGGCTCGCGCAGCGTCGGTATGCGGTACGGTCCCGCGAGCCACTCCGTTTCGTGGCCGTTGTCGACGAGCACAGTGCGGCATCCTGCGCGCGCGCCGGCCTCGACGTCGTCGAGGATGTCGCCGACGAACCAACTAGAGGACAAGTCGATCGAATGCTCTCGCGCCGCGCGCAGCAGGAGCCCCGGTGCCGGCTTACGGCACTGACAGCGATACGCATAGCGGGCCACGATGCCGTCCGGGTGATGCGGGCACCAGTAGGCGCCCTCGAGACTTACGCCGCACGATTCGAACATACGGCGCAAATGCGCTTCCATCGTGGCCAGCGCTTCGTGCGGAAAGCGGCCGAGCGCCACGCCGCCTTGGTTACTGACGACGAACAGCCTGAACCCGTGAGCCGCCAGCATCGCGAGCGCGTCGCAAGCGCCAGGGGCGAAGTGCATGAGCGTGGGGTCGACGTTGTAGGGGACGTCGTCGAGCAACGTCCCGTCTTTGTCGAAGAGGACGGCCGCGCTGCCCGCGACGCGATCGGGCGAGGTTTTCGGGCGATACGCCATGGCGTCAAGCACGGCCGATCGCAGCGCGTGCTGCGCCAGTACCCGTGCCCGTGCGTTTGACGCGCGACGTTCGCTTCTCGATCACGGGCAAGTCCTCGTCCGCGGTGTGAGCCACCCGTCGATAAACGTCTTCGAGCATCCGCGCGACGCGCGTCCACGTAAAGCTGCCGTGCACGCGTTCGAATCCCGCTTCGCCCATGCGTTCGCAGAGCGCGGGGTCGCGGGCTAGGCACGCCAACCGTTCGGCGAGCGCGTCGGGGTCGCGAGGCGGCACCAAAAAGCCCGTCTTCCCATCGACCACCGTATAGCGGATCCCGCCGACGTCGGCACCCACGACAGGGCGAGCGCAGGCCATGGCTTCGATCGGCGTGATGCCGAACGGCTCATACCAAGGCGTCGTCACGAATACGTCCGCCGCGCCGTAGAACTCGCGCAGCTGTGCGCGGCCGCGCCGGCCGACGAACGTCACGTGCTCGGAGACGCCGCAGCCCGTTGCGATGCCGCGCAACCGTGCGATTTCGGGCGTGGCGATTTCATTGGGCAGATCGGCGTTGCCGCCCACGACATACAGATGCGCGTCGACGCTCGTGCGCTCGCGCATACGGGCCAGCGCGCGCACGACGTTGTCGATGCCCTTGCGCGGCACCAGACGCCCGAGCTGCAGGACCGCGAATTGGTGCTGCGGCCAGCCGAGCGCAGCGCGCGCCGTCGTGCGATCGACGCGGCTGAACTCGGCCGTGTCGAACCCGCAGGGGACGATTTCCACGCGCCCGGGATCCGACCCGTAGTGCTCGCGAAGATCGACGGCGTCCTGCGGGCATTCGGCGATGACGGCATCCGATTGGCGCACGAGTTCGTCCTCGATAGCGAAGCGTTCGTCTGGAAAGCCGTCGTCGGCGCCTTGATGCAGCCGCCGTACTTTGCCCAACGCATGAAAAGTCGTGACCAGCGGAATGCCGAGCGCGGCCTTGACCTTTAGGCACGCCAGCCCGGACATGAAAAAATTGGCGTGCATGACGTCGTAGGGCTTGCGCTCCCGCCTGCAGAAACCGATGAGGAAATCCGCGAAGTCGGGCATGAACGGCAAAAGTTGCTCCTTGGGCATTTGCGTCGGCGGCCCGGCAGGAACATGAATCACACGAACGCCGTCCATATCGGACACGGCCGGCAGCAGCGCCCGGTCTCGCCGCGTGAACACGTCGACTTGGTGCCCGGCCCGATGTAACTGCCGCGCGACGTGAGCGACATAGATGTTCTGGCCGCCGCTGTCGACGCCCCCCGCCACGGCGAGCGGCGATGCGTGTTCACTGACGAGTGCGATTTTCATGAGTGGTCCTCGGTATGGGGAAACTGCCGGGGCGACTCGCGCCGTGCGCCGGATCACGGGGCGCGCGCGATGCGCTTCCGTTTCGTTCGAGCACGCGCTGTGCCCATCGTCTCCAGCGTCAGGTCAAACGTGCAGAAGCGTTTCGTTTCGATGCAACGGTTCTGTGATCTTTACTCGGTGTCCGATCGAAGCCGTGACGGCCTTACAGGGCCCATGTAATTCCGCGATAGGCGGCCCTGCGTCGAGCGCGGCCTTTCTTGCGGGTCGGCGCCGATGGGAGTGCAAATTGCTGAATTCGCGTCGAAGCAAAACGAGGCAGGGAGGCAACCGAGACATGGACGCCATGAACGGCACGGACGCCATCAACGCGCGCATATCGGTGGTGGTGCTCACGCACAACCGGCTGAGCGAAGTCACCCGGACAGTCGAGCGCCTGCTCGCGTTGCCGGAGCACCCGCGCGTCGTCGTGGTGGACAACGGGTCGTCTGACGGCACCGTGCACGCCTTGCGGCAACGCTTTGCCGATGTGCACGTCGTCGCGCTGGGAACCAACCTCGGCGCGGCGGGCCGCAACCACGGCGTGGCGGCGGTGGAGACCGATTACGTGGCGTTCAGCGACGACGACACGCACTGGGCGCCGGGTTCGCTCGAGCATGCCGTGCGCGTGCTCGACGCCTCACCGCGCGTGGCTGTCTTGTCCGGTCGCGTGCTGGTGGGCGAAAACCAGCGCGTCGATCCCACATGCTTGCGCATGAAGACGAGTCCGCTGCCGCGCGACGGCCTTCCGGGGCCAGCCCTTGTCGGATATATGGCGGGCGCGTGCGTATTTCGGACAGCGGTTTTTCGCGAGGTGGGCGGGTACGAGCCGCGGCTATTCATCGGGGGAGAAGAATCGCTCGTCTCCCTGGATCTGCTCGACCGCGGCTACGCCATCGTGTATTGCGACGCCGTGACGGTCGCGCATCACCCGTCCCCGGCGCGGGACGCGCGCCTGCGCCGGCTCATGCTGGCGCGCAATGCGGCGCTCGTTGCCTGGATGCGGCTGCCGGCCGCACAGGCCGTCGAGGCGTCCGCACGTGCATTGGCCGTCTTCGCACGCGACGCGAAACGGACACTGGCGCGCGACACGTTCGCTCTTATGGCGGATATCGGCTGGGCTTGGCGACGCAGGCGGGTCGTCGCGCCGAGCGTGACGGACATGCGGCGCCAAGTGCGCGCCGCGGAGCGCGCGGCGGCGCGTCCGTCGCCTATCGCGGCGGCTGGCGAGCCGGATCGATGACGAGTTGCATGTACCGCTCCGGTTCCGCGAGATCGCG
This sequence comes from uncultured Burkholderiaceae bacterium, assembly GCA_966212325.1. GTDB lineage: Bacteria > Pseudomonadota > Gammaproteobacteria > Burkholderiales > Burkholderiaceae > Trinickia. The sequence goes on from CBIHRA010000020.1 coordinate 86,020, forward strand.
CGGGTAAGGATCGTCCAGCGCGCGCAGTTGGCTGCGGTAAGCGGGCACGGCGCGCCGTTTCACAGCGGCGGCGCCCGCGCCGCGGAAAGTGTGCGCGATGGGCTCGGGCAGCGGAGCGAAGCCTATGCCGTTGCCGCTCAGTTCGGCGTATCGGCGGCTCGCGACATCTTCGATTGCGCGATAAAGCGCGTCCTCATAGACGATGACGTCGTACGCTCGCTCGCGTTGCGCGATCAAGCGGCAGGCATCGCCCACCAGCACGTGGTCCGAATGATATAAACCGAGCGGGGCGACGAGACGCGGCGCGCCGGTTCGCCGCCAAGCGCGCGTCAATGCGCGCACGAGCGCTTCGACCGACGGCGTATCGCCGTACTGACTGTCGAAGAACGGCAATCGCAGCGCGCGCGCGCCGACGATCGCGAGCGCCTGTTCGTCTTCGGCGATGCGCGCTCGCATCGCCGTGCTGGAATCCTCGAAGCCGGCGCTCGTGTCCCAAGGCGTTTGCTGCGGCGGATCGGGCTCGCCGCAAAACACGGTACAGACGATAGAGCCCGGATGGCTCGCGAGCAACATCCCGCAACTGAAGACGGCGTCGTCCATGTGCGGCGAAACGACGAAGTAGGGGGCGCCGCCTCGGGCGGACAGTAGGGGATGGGCGAGCATGACGGAATCGTGCAGCAAGGGCGGTGCCCGCGCATGCGCTACCATCGCATCAGTCGAAACGAGGAGAGGCGCGAAGCATGGCATTGGACAAGACCGACCGGGCGATCCTAATGGCGGTCCAGGCGGACGGCCGCGTCACGAACGCGAGTCTCGCCGATACGGTCGGCTTGAGCGAAACGCCGTGCGCGCGTCGCTTGAAGCGGCTCGAGGCGGACGGCTACATCGAGGGATACCGCGCCGTGCTGTCGAAGCCGGCGCTGCAAATCGGCGTCACGGCATTTGCGCTGATCCGGTTCGGCGTTCACGACCGGCGTCTCGCCGACGAATTCGAGCGCCAGATCCAAGCGATTCCGCGCATCGTGACGTGCCATAACGTCTCGGGCAGCGCCGATTATCTGTTGCATGTCGTCTCGCGCGACCTAGAGGATTACGGCGCGTTCGTGCGCGACGTGCTGCGCGCCTTGCCGGGCGTGACCTCGGTGGAATCCGTGCTGTCGCTGCGAGAAGTCAAACGCGACGCGGGCCTGCCGCTGCTGTAAGCGGCAGGCCCGCGTGCGCAACGACCGGCGGAAAAGCATGATGTCGGAAAACGGCGCTTTAGGGACGACTTGATACGACCGCCGCGCGCCGCGTCCTTTCGATCAAGCGGCGAGCGCCTGCCGAATGGCTTCCGCCAAGTCGCCGGCCGCGAATTTGGCGACGTAACCCGTCGCACCGGCGTTTTTGACGTGCGCTTCGTTGGCCGTGCCCGTCAGCGAAGAATGAATGATGACGGGGATGTCGCGCATGCGCTCGTCGCCCTTGATCTGCCGCGTGAGCATGAACCCGTCCATCTCCGGCATTTCGAGGTCCGTCAGCACGAGTGCAATCTTGTCGCGCGTACGCACGCCTTCTTGTTGGGCTTCGGCGGCAATGCGGCTCAGCGTGTCCCACGCTTCCTGCCCGGTTTTCGTGATGATGTATTCGGCGCCGAGCGCGGACAGGCTTTGCTCGATGAGCTTGCGTGCGAAACCCGAATCGTCGGCCGCCAAAATCTTCGCGCCGCCGCTCATCTTGACCGATTTGCCGACGTCCGCCACCCCCACGCTCGGGTGCTGGGCGGGGAAGACGTCGCGCAGAACCTGCTCGACATCGACGACTTGCGCGAGCCGCGAGTCGCCCGTGTTGCCGTCGATGCGTGCGATGCTCGTGACGGAACCGCCTCCGGCCGAGGCTTCGGCGGAGAGCACCTGATTCCACTCGAGGCGCACGATATCGTCGACTTCCTCGACGGCGAAGGCTTGCGTCGACCGCGCGAACTCCGTGACGAGCAAGATGTTCAGCCCGCGTGTCGGGTTGCAACCCATGACCTTCGGCAAATCGATGACCGGAATGATCTGGCCGCGGATATCGACGGCGCCGATCATGTGATCCGATGCGCCGGCGATCGGCGTGATCGTCGGCATCGTCATGATTTCGCGGACCTTGAAGACGTTGATGCCGTACAACTCGTGCGAGTCGTCGTTTCCGGGGGCGGCGCCGAGCCGGAACAGCAAGAGTTCGAACTTGTTCGAGCTCGTCAGGTTGGTGCGTTCGTCGATCGAGTGATGATCAGCGGCCATCAAGAGTTCCTTTTCGGTTGCGCCCGCGCCCGCGGGTTGCACCTGCCTCATGCAAGGCCTGGGCCGGCGGCGCTCGGGCTATACCGCAGATAACGGCGCGGCGCGGCGAAAGTTGATACGGAATTCGCGTTTCCCCCGAGATCGCCATCAAGTTGAAGCGCCGATTCGACGATATATATCCAGGAACGCCCCGGCAACGGCGCCTACGACTACAATCGAACGCCACATCGGCATTTGACCCCAAAACCCGGTTCTCTTCCCATGATCGACGCTCAAGCGCCCGGACTGCCGCAGATCGAGAGCGCCTTTCAGCCCGTGCTTTCGCTCGCTCACGGCGCGGCTGTGGGCTATGAGGCGTTGTTGCGCGCCAAGCAGGGCGAAATCCCGTGCTCGCCGGAAGCGGCGTTCGCCGAGGCCCGGCGAGCGGGACGCTACGGCGAGTACGAGCGCGCCTGCACCTTGCATCATGCGCGGCGGTTCGTCCAATTCGCCGACGACGAAAACGTGCTGTTCGTCAATCTGCACCCCGATGTCCTCGTCGACCCGGTCCACGGCCCGGGGCTGGCGGACGACTTGCTCCGCAGCGGCGTGAGCCCCGAGCGTGTCGTCATCGAAATCTTGGAGGCACGGCAGGAGACGCCGTCGGCGCTCGCCGATGCCGTCGCCCGCTTACGAGAGTACGGTTTCCTGATCGCGCTCGACGATTTCGGCGCGGGGCTGACGAACTTGGGCCGTGTCTGGGATCTGCGTCCCGATATCGTCAAACTCGATCGAGAATTGATTTGCAAGGCGGTGTCCAGTTACCGAAACGCGCGCAGCCTGATGCGCCTCGTCGATCTCTTGCACGACATCGGGACGTTCATCGTCGTCGAGGGCATCGAGACGCAAGAACAAGCCATGCTCAGCGTCGATTGCGATGCGGATTTCGTCCAAGGCTATTTCTTTGCGCGGCCGACGACCGAGATTCACCTGCCGATGCCGCTCGGCAGCGTATCGATGTCGGGCCTCGTTGCCCGGTCGACCCACGCGCGCAAGCTTCGCCGCGTCGGCGATCTCGACGAATTGTCCGTGTATCGCCGCGCGTTCGCGCTGTTCAAGGACGCCTGGTGCGCAGGCGTACCCGTGGACGAAGCCGCTCGGCCATTTCTCGCCTGCGAGTGGGCGTTGCGTGTGTTCGTGCTCGAAGAGACGGGCCAGCAGGTGGGCGAAAACATCGAATCGGAGCGGCACGCTCACTCGCGTCGCGCGACGTTTCCGTTACTGGCTCGGCGGGCGGGGGCGAACTGGTCCAAACGAGCCTACTTCCGCGAGGCGCGGATGCATCCGGGCGAGACGATCGTCAGCGAGCCTTACATGTCGTCGAGTTCCAAGCATCTTTGCGTGACGCTGGCCGTACAGGTCGACGTTGGCGGCCGAGGCTTCGTGCTAGGCGCCGATGTGCTGTTCGAGCCGCTGTGCGGCACGCTCGGTTAGCCGGCGAAGCAAGAGGCATGCATCGGAGGTTCGTAAGGATCGGCTTATCGGCTTTTCGGCTCTTCGGCTCTTCGGCTCTTCGGCCCTTCGGCCCTTCGGCCCTTCGGCCCGGAGGGCGCCTGGCGCTAGGCCGTCCGTCATGCGCGATGCGCAAGACAAAGACGAGCCGCTTCCCGCTCGGCGGGCGATAGCTGCGGCGCGAATTCGAACTTGCCGGCGATCAACGTGGCGATGCAGACGCCGTCCTGAAACGCGATGCGGTTGCCGGCGAACGCGGGCACCTTTTCTCCCGGTAAGACAATGCCGACGATGTTGAGCGGATCGGCGGCGCAGACGCAAATCATTTGCCGATCTGATTCGCGCTTGCGCACTTCGCGCAACGAAGCCAATGCTTCGGGCAGCGCGAATTGCTCGCCCGAGAGGCCGCCGACGAAACGGCCGCCGCGAACGAGGCCGCGCGCTTCGAGCCGATGGAAGACATGCAGCAAGTCGCGCCAACGCGGCAGCCATGCGGGCTCGCGCTCGAGCAACTGCCAAAACACGATGCCGTAGCGACGCAGCAGCGTCGTCGCCACGTGTTCGGCCACCTCCGGCGCAAGCCGTTGCGCGCCTGCGTGGGCCGCTTGCGCATGTTGTTCCGCGTGCGCCTCTTGCTCGCTTTGCGGCGGCGTGCAGGATGCCGGGCGACGCAGCAAGGCCCACCGCCCGGCATCCTGCATGCCGCCGATGAACGCCCCGCGATGCGCCCCGCGACGTGTTGCCGCGCGCGCCCCGCGATGCCGAGACGCCGCCGGAGCGATCAGTGCGCGTAGCCCCGCGAAACCGTCGGCGTTGACGAATCCGCCGGCGACGAGCTCGCCCAGCGCCGCTTCGACTTCGAGCGGCAACGCATGCGCCTCGCCCACGAGTTCATCGAAGAACATCGCGCCGTGACGCGCCAGAGCGTCGAACAGCAAACGGGCGCGCGGCGAAAGCACATCGACGGCCGGTGCTTGATTCGTGCGCCGGTCCGCCACTTCGTGCCAAGTCGGCAACGCACGCCGCGGCAGCAAGGCGATCGGCGTCGTGCGCACGGGCGAGCCCGCGCCGCGCCCCTCGGTTGCAAACCGTGCCCAGACGTATTGGCCGGAGCGGCAAAGTTCGTCGAGCGTGACGCCCGCGTAATCGCGCAACCGCGCGGGCAAGATTTCTTCCTCCCAAGCGGCGGCGGCCGCTTCGAAGCCTTCCAATTGATCGAGCGTCGCGGCGAGCGCGTCGCGGCCCATTCCTCGCGCATTCGGCGCGAGACGCTGCCATTCGATCAGGAAACGGACGAAGTCGGCCCGCTCCACCGGCTCGATCTCTCGGCGCAACCGCTTGATCGTGTAGCGGTGAATGCGCGCGAGCAAATGGCGTTCGCACCATTGTTCTTGCGTTGCGCCGGGCGTGAAGCGGCCGCGCATCACATAGCCTTCGCTTTCGAGCTTCACGAGTGCGGCGGCGACGTTCGATGCGGGAAGCGCCAGCGAGCGCGCGAGCACGGGCACGCGCTCGGGGCCCAGCCCCGAAAGCCGCGCGCGCATGATATCGACGAGCGCAGCGTCTTGCGTCCACTCGTCGTCGAAGCCTTTCGGCGGCACGAGCGCAGGCGCGAACGCCGCATCGGGATAGACCGCGCGCAAACACGAGAGCCGTTCGATGGGCAGCCACAGCGCTTCGTCTTCGGCAATCTGCATGCGCGTCGCGCGGCCTGATTGCGCGAGGGCGTCGAGCCACGCGAGCCACCCTTCGTTTGCGCGTGCCTCCGTTTCGGTCACGCAGGCAAGCCCCGCCAGCGCTTCGTGCATCTCATCGACGCCTCGCGCCTGCGGCCAGGCCTCCTCGCGAACGGCCGCGATCGCATCGGCGTCGAGCGCGCCCAGGTCGGAGGCGTCTTCGGGATCGATCCAGCGCCGCGACAGCACTGCTTGCGTGCGACGTTCTTCGAGCGGCGCATCGTCGAGAAACGCGTAAGGGCGCGCATTGAGGATTTCGGCCGCGAGCGGGGAGGGCGCGGTGAGCTCGCGCGTGACGAGCTTTACCTCGCCTTGCTCGATACGGCGCAGCAGCGCGAGCCATCCCTCGCAGTCCATCGCTTCGTGCAAACAGTCGTCGACCGTCTGTTCGACGAGCGGGTGGTGCGGCAGTTCGCGCTCGCCCACGACGTTCTCGAGGCACGCTACCTGATCGGGAAATACGGCCGCGAGCAAGTCTTCGCTCCTCATGCGCTGCAGCTGCGGCGGCGTCTTGCGCCCGCCCGTGAAGCGCGGCAGCGCGAGTGAGGTCGTCGCGTTCCAACGCCAGCGGACATTGAATAGCGGCGCGTCGAGCAACGCTTGGATCAGGACATGCTCGGCGCTGTTCGAATGAAGAAAGCGCCACACGTCCTCGAGCGCGAAGCTATGCGTGCCCGTCAGCGACAGGACGATCGCGTCCTCGGTCGCGGCGGCCTGCAGTTCGAAATTGAACGTTCGGCAAAAGCGTTTCCTCAATGCGAGGCCCCATGCCCGATTGATACGGCTGCCGAACAGCGAATGAATGACGAGCTGCGTGCCGCCCGATTCATCGAAGAACCGCTCCAGGACGAGCGTGTCCTGCGTCGGCAACTGCGACAACGCTGCGCGCGCCCGCGCGAGATATTCGGCGATCTGACGCGCCGCGCTTTCGTCGATCGCCAATTCGTCCATCAGCGCAGCGGCGAGCCGGTCGAGCGGCGACGCGCCCTCGCCCGTTCGGGATGGCTCGGCGCAGAGCTCCTCGGCGCCGAGCAACGCGTCCACGCGGGCCCTAATCCGCGAAACGGCCGCCGACAGTTCGTCGCTGCGTCCCGGCGCTTCGCCGAGCCAAAACGGAATATTCGGTGCTTGTCCTTGAGCATCGACGACGCGCACGCGTCCCGGCTCGACGCGCATGATCCGGTACGACGTATTGCCGAGTTGGAAGATGTCGCCCGCCAAGCTTTCGACGGCGAAATCCTCATTGACCGTGCCGATATTGAGACCTTGCGGCTCGAGTAGGACGGCATAGTCGGCGTTGTCGGGAATCGTTCCTCCCGAGGTGACGGCCGTCATCTTTCCGCCGCGCCTTGCGCGCAGCGTTCCTTGGACGACATCGCGGTGAATGTATGCGCCGCGCGGTCCGTGCCGGCTCGTATAGCCTTCGGCCAGCATGCGCAAAACGGCGTCGTACTGCTCGCGGCTCAGCTCGGCGTAGGGCGCTGCGCGCTTGACGCATTCGAACAGCGCATCTTCGGTCCATTCCTCGCAGGCTACCTCGGCGACGATCTGCTGCGCGAGCACATCGAGCGGCGCACGAGGCATCGTCAGGGCGTCGAGCTCGCCCCGCCTCACGCAGTCGATCAACGCCGCGCATTCCACGAGGTCGTCGCGAGAAGTGGGAAACAGCCTGCCCTTCGGCATGCCGCCGACCTGATGCCCCGAGCGGCCGACTCGCTGCAGAAACGGCGCGATGGCGCGCGGCGAGCCGAGCTGGCAAACGAGCTCGACATCGCCGATGTCGATACCGAGCTCTAGCGAGGCCGTCGCGATCAGCACGCGCAGCGTGCCGCGCTTCAAGCGCTGCTCGGCGTCCAGCCGGTGCTCCTTGGCCATGCTGCCATGGTGTGCCGCGACCGACTGTTTGCCGAGACGCTCGGTCAAGTGGCGCGCCGCGCGTTCGGCCATCCGGCGCGTATTGACGAAGATCAGCGTCGTCGCATGCGCGCAGGCGAGCTCGGCGAGGCGATCGTAGACGCGTTCCCACACTTCGTTCGCCATGACCGCTTCGAGCGGCACGGGCGGCAATTCGAGCGCGAGATCGCGCGCCCGGTGGTGACCGACGTCGACGATCGCGCAGCGTGCATCGTCGCTCGTGCCGACCAGAAAACGCGCGACGGCCTCGATCGGTTTTTGTGTCGCCGACAGCCCGATGCGCGGCAAGCGGCGCCGGCATAGCGCATCGAGCCGTTCGAGCGAAAGGGCCAAATGAACGCCGCGTTTGCTGGCGACCATCGCATGGATTTCGTCGACGATGACCGTACGCGTGCTCGAGAGCATACGCCGGCCGGAATCGGACGAAAGGAGCACGTAAAGCGATTCCGGGGTGGTGACGAGGATATGCGCCGGCCGTTTCTTGAGCGCATTGCGTTCTTGCGCGGCGGTATCGCCGGTGCGCACGGCAGTGCGGATCTCGACGCGCGGCAGGCCGCGCTGCGTCAGCGCCTCGCCGATGCCTGCGAGCGGCCGATCGAGGTTGGCGTGAATGTCGTTGGACAACGCTTTGAGCGGCGAGACATAAACGACGAGCGTTTCGTCGGGCAGCGCTCCGCCGTGCGCGAGGCCGTCGCGCACCAGCGCATCGATCGCCCAGAGGAACGCCGTGAGCGTCTTGCCGGAGCCGGTGGGGGCGGCGACGAGCGTCGACTCGCCGGCGCGGATATGCGGCCAGGCGCGCATTTGAGCCTCGGTCGGCGCGTCGAAGGCCGACTCGAACCACGCGGCGACGGCCGGATGGAACGCGGCGAGCGGATCGCCGCTCGAAGGGGCATTCATGTCGTCGATATGAGAGCGAACCATCGAGTGTTCAAGGATACCTAACGATGCGGGTCCCTATCGGCCCAACCGCGGGCGCGCTCGCGCGGGAACATGTCGAGGCTGGCCGCATAGGTCGACAGATAAACGAGCGGCGCGACGACGAGCGTGGCGACGCCGAGCGTCAGCACGCAGGCGATCAAGAGGCCGGCGACGATAAGGCCATAAACGAGGGCCGCCGGCGCGTTGCGCCAACTGGCCGTGAAGCTTGCGCGCAGGGCGTCGCCGGGCGTCGCGCCGTTCAGCACGATCAACGCCGGCGCAAGCCATAACGCCATGGCGCCGATCAGCGCGGCCGTCAAGTAGAGCACGCCCGCCGCCAACGCGAGCGCGGACTGTACGTTCGCGCCCGCGCCGCCGAACGCCATTAGGCGAAGGGCGCTGGCAGCGCGGTCGCCCGTCAAATCGCAAACGATGGCTACCAGCAGGCCAAATACCGCCGCGGCGAAAAGCGGCTCGAAGTTCACACGAATGCCGCGCAACACGTCGGCCAGCCGGACCGAGCCCGTCGCGCGGCAGTGATCGGCGGCGAAAATCATGCCGCCCGTCCAGAGCACCGTGAACACCGCGGTCAGGTCGCTCGCATAAGGCAGTTCGTATAGCAAGATCGTAAAGAGCAAATCGATCAGGGCAAGCATGATCCACATGCCCGGACGCAGTTGGAACAGCGCCCAACCGTCGGCGAACCATCGTGATCCCTGGCGGGCGGCGACCGCGCGCATGTGCATCGTCTAAGGCTCCGAAAGAATGGAAGGGAATGAATTTCGAGTGCCGCCGGATGCGACCCGGCAGTCCGCCATTATCGCCCGGCGGGACTCGGCGGCCCCCGGGCGAAACCGAACGCCGAACGCCGAACGCCGCGCGGCCTGCGCGGCCTGCGCGGCCTGCGCGGCCTGCGCGGCCTGCGCGGCCTGCGCGCGGGAACGGCGCTTGCTGCATGGCACCGTCGATGCAACCGATAACCGGACCATGACGATCCACATCGGCATATCGGGCTGGCGCTATGAAGGCTGGCGCGGTGTGTTCTATCCGAAGGGCTTGACGCAGGCGCGCGAGCTCGAGTACGCGTCGCGGGCCGTCGATACGATCGAGATCAACGGCTCGCACTATTCCCTGCAGACGATCGGCAGTTACCGGTCCTGGTACGCGGCCGCGCCTGCCGGTTTCGTCTTCAGCGTGAAAGGTCCCCGCTATCTCACGCACATGCTGCGGTTTCGCGACGAGACCGCGCTGCCCGCCATCGCCAACTTTTTCGCCTCGGGCGTATTGGCGCTGGAGGACAAGCTCGGCCCGTTTCTGTGGCAATTTCCGCCAAATTTTCCATTCGATGCGACGCGGCTCGAACGATTCCTCGCGCTGTTGCCTAAAACGATAGACGAGGCGGTCGCGCTTGCTCGCAAGCACGACGCCCGCGTCAAAGCGCCCTGGTGCGAGACGGTCCGGCGCGGCCGCCTCCGGCACGCGGTGGAAGTGAGGCACGCCAGCTTTTGCGTCGACGCGTTTCCCGAGATTTTGCGCCGCCATGGAGCGTCGCTCGTCGTCTCGGATTCCGTGGCCGGTTGGCCCTATTTCGAGGATGTGACCGCCGATTTCATCTATATGCGACTGCACGGCACGGAAACGCTCTATAGCGGCGCTTATGCGGAACCTGCGCTCGACCGATGGGCCGAACGCATTCGCACTTGGGCGAAAGGCGGCGAGCCGGCCGATGCGAAGCGTGTGTCGTCGACACGCGCCGCACGGCGTAAGCGCGATGTTTTCTGCTATTTCGACAACGACCAAAAAGTGGAGGCCCCATTCGATGCGCGACGATTGAAAGCCCGCTTGGGTGGGGCCGCCGAACTGCCGTCGCCCGTTGCCTCGCTTGCGCCGAGGCAGCGGCGGCAAACGGCGCGCGACAGAGCAGCCTTGCCGAAAACCCCTTAGAGTAGGCGCACGCAACAACGCGAAGCACGCCGCGAAGACGGCCGCCCGGCTTTGGCCGGCTATCGTTACCCAGGATAGGAGAGATCCGATGAGCGTCGTCGTATCCGAGCTCCAGCGAGCTTACGACGAGGTTCGGCAGTACAGCCTCGCACTTGCCGAACCGCTTTCCCCGGAAGATCAGGGCGTACAGTCGATGCCCGACGCAAGCCCGACGAAATGGCACCTCGCGCATACGACTTGGTTCTTCGAAACCGTCGTGCTGAAGCCGCACGCGCCGGGATACAGGCCGTTCGACGAGCGATACGCCTTTCTGTTCAATTCGTACTACGAAGCCTTGGGGCCGCGCCATGCGCGGCCGCAACGAGGCTTGCTGACCCGGCCGTCGTTGACGGACGTGCATGCGTACAGGCGGCATGTCGACGAGGCGTTGTCTACGCTGCTCCGCACGGCAGATCCCACCGCATTGGCCGTGCTCGAGCCGTTGATTACGCTTGGCTTGCATCACGAGCAGCAGCATCAAGAGCTGATTCTGACCGACATCCTGCATGCGTTTTCCTGCAATCCGCTCAAGCCGGCCTATCGTCCGGCGCGGCAGCCGAGCAGCGAGGGCGAAGCTCGCAGCTCGAGGACGAAGCCGCTCGAATGGCTGCGGCAACCCGGCGGCGTGGTCGGCATCGGTCATTCCGGCGATGAATTCTGTTTCGACAACGAGCGTCCGCGGCACGAGTATTTACTACGGCCTTACGAAATCGCGCACCGGCTCGTCACATGCGGCGAATACGCCGCGTTCATCGAGGACGGCGGCTACGACAGGCCGGAATTCTGGCTCTCCGACGGTTGGGCTGCCGTGCAGCGGGACGGATGGGCCGCGCCGATCTACTGGATCGGGAACGACGAGCCGAAGCAAGGGAACTGGAGCGTATTCGGGCTGTCGGGATTGAACGCGCTCGACGCCGATGCGCCCGTATCGAACCTGAGTTTCTACGAGGCGGCGGCCTACGCGGAGTGGGCGGGCGCGCGCTTGCCGACCGAATTCGAGTGGGAGGCGGCGTTCGGCGCGCCCGGCATCGAGCAGATGACAGGGCATGTATGGCAATGGACGCGCTCGTCGTACGACCCGTATCCGGGTTTCCGGCCTTTGGCGGGCGTCGCCGCCGAATACAACGGCAAGTTCATGGTGGGGCAGCAAGTGCTGCGCGGCGGCAGTATCGCGACGCCGCCGGGACACACGCGCCGCACGTATCGCAACTTTTTCCCGCCGGCCGCACGCTGGCAATTTACGGGAGTACGCCTTGTACGAGACCTCTGACGCATCCGCCCTCGTCGGCGCCGCGCCCCCGCCGGGCGTGCCGGCCGATCTCTCCGAGAACGCGTTTTGCCGCGACTTGCTGGCCGGCTTGTCGCGCGACCCGAAAGCGGTCGCGCCGAAGTATTTCTACGATGCCGCGGGCTCCGCGTTATTCGATCGTATTTGCGAACTGCCGGAGTACTACCCGACGCGCACGGAGCGGCGCATCTTGGAGCGCTACGGGCGCGAGATCGCGGAAGTCATGGGGCCCCAGGCCGACATCATCGAGTTCGGCGCGGGCTCGCTCGAAAAAATCCGCATCGTGCTGCGTTCGTTCGATGCACGGGCGTTGCCTCGCCGGTACTTTCCGATCGATATCTCGGGCGCGCATTTGGAAGAGGCTGCCCGGCGATTGCACGGAGAATGCCCTTGGATGCAAGTGCGTCCCATCGCGGCCGACTACATGCGCGAAGAGCAGTTGGCCGGCCTCGATGCGTCGACGGGCCGTCGCGTCGGTTTCTTCCCGGGGTCGACGATCGGCAATTTCGAGGCGCCCGAGGCGATGGCGTTCTTGCGATTGGCGGCCCGGTTGCTCGAAGGCGGCGGGCTGCTCGTCGGCGTCGATCTCGTCAAGGACCCGGACATCTTGCATCGCGCCTACAACGACGCGCAGGGCGTGACGGCCGCTTTCAATCTGAATGTGCTGCGTCGTGCGAATACCGAGCTTTCCGCCGATTTCGATCTACGCGAATTTGCGCATTACGCGTATTACGATCCGCATAAGCACCGGATCGAGATGCATCTCGTGAGCCGATGTGCTCAGCGTGTGCGCGTGGCGGGGCAGCCTTTTCACTTCGACGAAGGAGAGAGCCTTCATACCGAGAACTCGCATAAGTTCACGATTGAAGGCTTCAGAAAGCTGGCCGTGTCGGCGGGCTTCCGCCCGGGGCCGGTTTGGACCGACGAGGCACGCTTGTTCAGCGTGCATTGGCTCGAAAGCCCGATGGGCGGCGCGCACGCACCGCGGTAATGCCGGGCGACGTTGCCGGTCGGCCCGGCCAGGCAACGCCGCGGCACACGTGCGGGCCTTGACGCGCGGCTCGTCCGCGTCCGCGCGTCGGGCGGCATGTCAGCTAAGGCGTGCCTTAGCTTGGGCGCATCAGTATCCGCGGCCCCAGCCGTGGCGTTCGCGCCACTCGTGTTCGCGCCATTCGTGCTCGCGCCACTCGCGGCGGCGCCACGCGCGTTCGCGCCAGTCGTCGTCGCGCCAATAGCCCGCAGCGACGGGCGCCGGGGCGTAAGCCACTTGGGGCGCGACATACACCGGTTCGGGAGCGACATACACGGGCGCGGGAATGCCGATGCCGACCGCCAGATCGACGTGGGCGGAGGCCGCCTTGGACATCGCGAGCGCCGCGATACCGACGCCGAACACCGCTGCGACGAGCTTCTTGTTCATGTGGGCTACTCCTTCTTGCGCATTGCGCTCGTTTCTGTTGAAAACGGGCCCAGTGTAGGGGCCTGCCTGCGATACAGGTGAAAGCGCCATGCGAGAGTGGTAACGCTGCATTACAAGTCGAATTGCCCGTCGCTCGAACGCGGCGAGCGGGCCGCCCGGTCGCTGCGCAGCGGCCATCCGGCCTTCCCGGCGAGAGTGGCGGCGCCCGAATTGCGTAGAATTCCGATCTATCCAACTTCAAGCGTGCGAGAGACGATCGATGGACGGAACGCGGTTCGCCCCACCCCTTGGCGGGGACCGATATCAAACGGCGGTGTCCTTCTACTCGAGCGGGAACGTTCATGAGGCGCTGACCGTGCTCGATCCGTTGATCGAGTCGGCCGCGCTCGGCGGTAACGAGCGCGCACAGGCGTTGAACCTGGCCGCTGCCTGCGCATTGCGCTTGGGCCGTAAAAGCGACGCCGAGCGATGGTGGCGCATGGCGATCGACGCGGATGCGAAATTCGCACAAGCGCACTACAACCTCGGTGTTTTGCTGCAGGGTCTCGAACGCTGGGGGCAGGCGCAGGCTTGCTATCGATCGGCCTTGTCGCTGCGCGCCGATTATCTCGACGTTCACAATAACCTTTGCGCTTTACTGAAAGCCACTGGCCGCCTAGCCGATGCAGAAGCGGCGTGTCGGCAGGCGCTCTCGGTGCTTCCCGGCCGTGCCGTGTTGCTGCATAACCTCGCCACGGTGCTCGTCGATTTGGGTCGTATGCAGGAAGCGGAGGCCGCTTATCGCAAAGCGCTTTCGATCGACCCGCAATACGCCGATGCGAAATGCAAACTCGGTGCGCTGTTGTTGAGCCTCGGCCGTTTCGCTGAAGGCTGGGCGCTGTTCGAAGCCCGTTACGACCCCGGCCTTTCGGATCGCACCGCGTTGCCGCCGGTCGTCGGCTATCCGCAATGGCAAGGCGAATCGTTGCAAGGCAAGGCCGTGCTGGTCTGGCAGGAACAAGGGTTCGGCGACATGATCCAATTCGGCCGCTACCTGGCAGCGCTCAAAGCGCTCGGGGCGGCTTGGATCACGTTGGCTTGCGCGCCCGTGCTGCACCGCTTGTTCGCGACGGTGCCCGGTATCGATGCCGTCGTCGATGGTCATTCGGAGCTGGCTCGCGCGCCGTACGACTATTGGACGTTGCCGCTCAGCATTCCCTATCGAGTCGGCACCGTGCTCGATTCGATTCCGCCGGCTGCGTATTTGCGTCCCGATCCGGCGCTCGCGAAAAAATGGCGCAACGAACTGGCTTCGTTGAAGGGCCTGAAAGTGGGCCTGGTATGGAAAGGCCACGCGAACCACGGCAACGATCGCAACCGGTCGCTGCCTTCGCTGGAGACGTTGCGGCCGTTATTGAACGTGGCGGGCGTGAGTTTCGTGAGTCTGCAGATGGGGCAGGGGCAGGACGAGGCGAGAACGCTCGCCGGGCCGGCCATTCTGGACGCCGCGCCCGGCATTGCCGACTTCGCCGATAGCGCGGCCCTGATCTCCGAACTCGACTTGGTGATTTCCGTCGATACGGCGGTGGCTCATCTTGCCGGCGCGCTGGGCAAGCCGAGCTGGGTCATGCTGCCGGCGGCCGGGCTCGATTGGCGCTGGGTGCGCGGGCGGACCGATTCTCCGTGGTACCCGCAAACGATGCGGTTGTTCCGGCAAACGGAGCCGGGACAGTGGGCGAGCGTCATCGAGCAGGTGGCAGGCGCTAGTGAGCAGGCCGTGGCGTTAGCGCACTTGCACGGGCAATCGCGCTAACGCTACCGCTCGGCAACGAAGGATGATCGACGTATAGCTCGACGGGCAGGCCGTTGCTCACCGAAAAGCTGCCGTTCGCGCGCGTTTCTACGGGCGAGTCTGTGCGTGCGAATGGCGCCGGCGCCTCGCAGGCACCTATTAGGCTTGACCGTCGGCCTCGGCCAGACCCTTCCGCAGTAAGTCGCCGACCAATCCATTGATGCCGTCCGGGTGAGTGGCCGCGCGCTCTTTGAGCGTGGCCACGAGCGCCTCGTCGAGCTTGCAGGCGAACGGTACGAGTCCCTTTGCTTGATCGAGCTTGCGTTGTTCGCGGCGATTGGCGCTCGTCTCGGCGGTGCCCTTGCCGAAGCGCTCGGAATGCGACTGCTTCATCGAATGCGTGAGTTTGAGCGCCTTGTTCTTTTCAAGGTCGGTTTTTTTCATTGCCATGGAACGTGTCCTGCCGTTGGAATCGATGAGCGCGTATTGTACGCAGTCCTAAAGCAGGCCCTCCCAAAGTCGTCGCCGCGATGCAGGATCTCGCTCACCGCTCACCGCTCACCGCTCACCGCTCACCGCTCACGCCTTGGCGTCCCGCCGGTCGGCTGCGATCAGCTTCGCCAATTGACGAATCAACGGAACGAACGACGATTCGGCCGTATTGCCGTAGCCGAGCACCAATCCGTTGCGATCGGGTGAAGACGTCAAGGCGAACCGAGACAGCGGCATCGGCGCCATATCGAACGCGCGAGCGGCCTGCGCGATGCGCAGGTCGGAGCAATCGGCGGGCAGCTTGATGGTCAAATGCATGCCGCTGTCGCCTCCCGTGACGACGTGCGGCGTGTCCAAATGCTGCGTCAACGCGCTGCGCAATGCGTCTTGTCGGCGGCGGTAGAGACGGCGCATGCGTCCGAGGTGCCGGCTGAATTGACCGCTTTCGATGAACTCGGCCAACGCCAGTTGTTCGTAGCGGTGGCCGCCGCGCAGCGTCTCTCTGAGCAGCGGCGTGGCCTTAGCGATCAGCGCTTCGGGCAACACCACGAAGCCGAGCCGCAGCGAGGGAAACAGCGTTTTGCTGAACGTGCCGACATAAAGGACGGGCGCATGCGGCACGAGGCCTTGCATCGCGCCGATGAGCTCCCCCGAATGGCGGTATTCGCTGTCGTAGTCGTCTTCGATGATCCACGCTTCGTGAGCCTGCGCCTTCGCAATGAGATCGAGCCGGCGCGATGCGGTCAACACGGCGCCCGTCGGGTACTGATGGGACGGCGTCGTATAGACGAGGCGCGGCGTGATGGTCTCCCATGCGTTGTCCGGCACGCATAGCCCGTCTTCATCGACGCTCATGGGTATGACGTTCAGATCGCCGCAAACGAAGGCCGACTGAGCGCCCCGATAGCCGGGGTCTTCGACCCACGCGGTATCGCCGGGGTTCGTCACGAGCCGGACACATAACGACAACGCCTCCTGTGCGCCTTCGGTGATGACGACTTGCGCGGGTTGGCAACGCACGCCGCGCGCGACGGCCAAGTGGCGCATGATGGCTGTGCGCAACGGCAGTTCACCCTGCGCATTGCCGTATCCGAGTGCGCCAACGCCTGCATTTCGCACGGCGCGATCGAGGCAATGCTTCCATGCGTTGAGGGGAAAGCGCGTGAGCGCCGGCACGCCGGGACGCAGAGCAAGCGTATCGGCCGCGTCGAACAGTGCGTCGCGGATTCGAGCGGCGCGATGCGACACCTCGGGCGCCCGCGCTCGCCGGCTGAGGCGGCTGACGGTCCGGCGCGGTTCGATCGTGGTCACTCGCGTGCCTTGCCGGCTCAATTCGATGTAGCCTTCGGCGCCCAGCAGCTCGTACACGGCTGTGACGCTGTTGCGCGAGACGCCGAGCGCGGATGCAAGCGTGCGCGAACCCGGCAGCCGGCAGCCGGAAGGGAAGCGCCCTTCGAGAATTGCGGCGCGCATGCGTTCGTGCAATTGTTTCTGCAACGACGCGCCGCTTCGATCCCTGACGAGCGGAGTGGCGAGCAAGAGGTCCAGCACAGGGCTAATGGGTTCGTCGACGGTGGACATAAGCATGCCGGAATGCGTTGCGTGCACGAAGGATCGGTTCCGCTGAGTCAGCAGGGACTCGGGGCTCGGGGCTCGGGGCTCGGGACTCGGGACTCGGGACTCGGGACTCGGGACTCGGGACTCGGGACTCGGG
>CBIHRA010000021.1:0-93837 GCA_966212325.1 uncultured Burkholderiaceae bacterium
CATACTGTTGAGTTCGAGTTGTTATCGTTGACAACAGGGGTAGGGGCGACATCGATCGACAAGAACTGACTCCAGTCGGAGTCGGCCTTGATTCCAACCTCTGACGCGGGCGGACTGTTGTCCGCCATGTACTGGACCTTCGCATTGGTCCCTGCCGGGACGCCGCTTATCCTCGCATAGCCCTCGTCATCCAACGTCCCGGTCTTAACGGTGCCATCGCTCAACGTCGCCTTGTATGAAGCACCCGAGGTGGGGCGCCCATATGGGTCGACCAAGCGGAATTCCAAGTCGCTAGGCGTCGCTTCACCTTGGGGTAGATGAGGCATGACGAAATTCTTGCTGGCCGGCCCGTCGAAGACGCGCTTTGCGCCCTTGACGTCGATGCTTCCCGGCGCATGGATTTCGATATTGCCGCCGGCAATTCGGATGTATGCGCCTCCGCTCGTCAGCGAAATGCCCTTGTCGCCCGCAATCTCGATATGATCGAGCGCGGAGAGCACTTTTATGGCCTTTTGCGCCATTAACTCGATGTTGTCCGAGTGTGCATGGATCTCCACAGGCCCCTTGCTCGCGAAAATCTTGATTCCCAAGTTCTGCGCGAACAAGCTGATCTTGTCGATTACGCTTGCCAACAGCGACTTCCCTGAGGCCAAGTTGACGTTCTTGCCGGCCACGACGTTGACGTGCTGATCCGCAGAGGCGTGGACCGAGTCTTGCGTCGATGCCGCTATCCCCGCTGGACTCGATAGCAACATCAACGGTTCAGCAAATCCGTTGGCACTTCCCGTTCCACCGCCGGCAGTCCGTCCGCCGCTCATCGCTGAGCTCGCCGTGGCATTGTGCCGCGTAGCGTCGGCGAATTGCTTCAGCGACGCATATCCATCCTGAAGACTCTCGGCCCGATTGATCTCGCTGGCTTTGGAAACAGCTTGAAAAACGGCACCCGCGCCAGTGAGCTGTTCGGTCGCGACGGCTGCATTCAACGGCTGCCCATCGCTAGCCGGATGCGTGCTGACATACATTCCTTGACCCGCGCGAATTGCTCCATAGGCAGACGATTTGAGGTCGAAGCCGCTACCGAGAAAAGGTCCCCGCGTGTTGTCGGTATGCTGAATCAAGTATCCGAGATGCAAATGAGACTGGTAGCTGCTGGAATACAAGTGGACTCGATTCTGCCCAGTGGCGTCGTCCATCACGAGTTGATTGAAGCCGGCTCCGCCATACTCCTTCGAGCGCAAGCCAGATAACAGGCCATTCGTATGCCAAACCGGCTGGGTCTCGCCCCCATACATCCGCGCAATGATGACCGGCCTATCGCAATCGCCTTCCATGAAGCCGATGAGGACCTCGTCCCCTTTGCGTAGCGGCTGGATCCCGCCTCGATTCTTGCCGGCGTCCGGAAACGTCGCACGCACCCAGCACGACGCACGCTCATCTTGTCCGTTGCGGCGATTCCAAGGAAACCACACCTTCACTCGATTCAACGCGTCGGTGTGAATCTCTTCCCCTTCCCGCCCCGCGATGATCGCGTTCTGCAACTGCATGACGGGCTTCTTATGTTCGAAGGGGCTGCGAAACGGCACATCGCGCCGCTGCGCCTCCACCGTCACCTGAAACAAGCCTTCGCCGCCGTCCGGATGATGTACCTTGGAACCGCCCTTCGCGTCGGCAATCTCCGCCGCGAGTCCCTCGGGAAACTCGGCGATTCCATCAAGCCCCGGCAGATTGTTGCGAATCAGCCAATCGACGCCCAGCAAGATAAAGTGACGATCCGACTCGCCGCCCGCATCGTGCACGGGATGACCGTTCAACACGAAACGACGGCCCGGCATCGCACAACGCAAGCCCCCAAACCCGTGGTAGCGCTTCATGCGCGACATCCGCTCTTCCAGCCGAATTTGCGCGAGCCGCTCGCCGTGCTCACGGTCGGACCACATGTACGCGCCGGGGTAGTCGTACACTTCGCCGTCGGTCGGCAGTGCGCCCTTCACATCGGTCACGCCGCGAATCTGCCGCGGCAAATCGGGCCGCTTGTAGTCGAACGAGCGCGACGCCAGCTTGGCGCTTTCGATCTGCAATTGCTCCTTCCACTGCGTCAATCCGTCGAATTCGCCGCCGATTCCCATTCGGCCGAACTGCACGGTCGGTTGCTCGAGCTCGGGCAGGAAATAGCTGTCGTCCGACAACACCATCGTGTGCGATTTGCCGTCCTCCGCTTGCTCGAAATACGGGAACACGCCCACTTCCTCCATGCTTCGATGGACGAAGTTCAGGTCGTATTCCCACTGCACGCGATTCGAATAGGAGGGCAACGCCTTTTGCAAATCGAAGCGATACGCGCCGCGCGCCTGCGGATGCTCGTCGAACACGTCCGCGAGGATCTGCTCGCCGCTTTGCTCCTGCCAATCGCGCATATCGCGACGCAAGCGCAGAAAGTACAGCCACGACGAAAATCGCAACTGAAAATAGGTAAGCGGGCCGTCAGCACCGAGACGGCTGAACTGGTGGACGTACCCGTGAATCGGCATATAAGAGCCGTCCCCCTGCTGAATCCAAAGGGTGACGGCTTGCCCCAGAAGCGCAGCGAGCTCGATCTGCTTGCCCCTCGAAGATACTGCGTCGATGACGAACTCATAGTCGCGGCCAAGGCGCCCGGTGCCTTTGACATACAGCGGCAGCAACCAGTCTTCGCCCAGCGGCGTATCGAGTTTGACTAGACGATGCGATTTCGCATTACCGCTCTCAATCGTCTCATATAGCGTGGATTGGCCCATGCAGCGCGCCCTTCGTTTGTATTTGAGTGGGATTTCTGCGAGCGCTGATTATAAGAGGGTTCGCGTGTCAAACGGCACCGCGGATGCGCATGTAAAGCTAAGTTGAGAATTTGGATATTCGTTTTTACCGAAATTTATCGAGCGCTCGGCTAGTAATGCAAAATGTTCCGAATCAGTTATCTTGCCAGCGCCGCCGGTCGTTCGATTGGATCGGCTTCGAGGCGGCCAACTTGCGGCGTCCGGCAATCAAATAACAAGTTCAATATCGAGATGGAGCGTCGTCGCCCCGCGTCGCAGCGGCGGCCTCTCCATTTCATCGCGGACCGTAAACGAAAAACACCCCAAAGACGGACGGCAGTCCAATCTTTGGGGTGCTGTTTTTTTGAGGGCGCCGTCCGGTTCACCGACAACGAAAAAGCGTCGGCCCCTCCGGTTGCCTCTTGCGAACGCCGCCTCCGCGCCTTACGCCTTCGGCTGCTCGGGCTGACGCAGACGAATGTGCAACTCGCGCAACTGACGCTCGTCCACGGCGCTCGGCGCTTGCGTCAACAGACACTGCGCGCGCTGCGTCTTCGGGAATGCAATCACGTCGCGGATCGAATCGGCGCCGGCCATCATCGTGACGATGCGATCGAGGCCGAACGCGATCCCGCCGTGCGGGGGCGCACCGTATTGCAGCGCGTCCAGCAGGAAGCCGAACTTCGCGCGCGCCTCTTCGTCGTTGATCTTGAGCGCGCGGAACACCTTGCTCTGCACGTCCTCCTGATAGATCCGCACCGAACCGCCGCCGATTTCCCAGCCGTTCAACACCATGTCGTAAGCCTTGGCCAGGCACCGGCCCGGATCGGTCTCGAGGTATTCGAGGTGCTCGTCCTTCGGGCTCGTGAACGGGTGGTGAGCGGCCACATAGCGCGCTTCTTCCTCGTCGTACTCGAACATCGGGAAATCGACGACCCACAGCGGCTTCCAGCCCGCTTCGACGAGGCCGTTCGCCTTGCCGAAATCGGAATGGCCGATCTTCAGCCGCAGCGCGCCGAGGCTGTCGTTCACCACCTTCGCGCGGTCGGCCGCGAAGAAAATGATGTCGCCGTCTCGAGCACCCGTGCGCTCGAGAATCGCGGCGATCGCGGCGTCATGCAGGTTCTTCACGATCGGGCTTTGCAAGCCGTCACGGCCCTTCGCCGCTTCGTTCACCTTGATCCAAGCCAAGCCCTTCGCGCCATAGATACGCACGAATTCGGTGTAGCCGTCGATGTCGCCGCGAGAAAGGTCAGCGCCCTTCGGCACGCGCAGCGCCGCCACGCGGCCATCCTTCGTGTTGGCCGGCGCGCTGAACACCTTGAAGTCGACATCCTTCATGGCGTCGGTCAGCTCGGTGAACTCGAGCTTCACACGCAGATCGGGCTTGTCCGAGCCGAAACGCGCCATGGCCTCGGAGTACTGCATGACGGGGAACGGATCGTCGAGCGTGACGTCGATCGTCTGCTTGAAGACGTGACGGATCATCTTCTCGAACAAATCGCGGATCTCCTGCTCGCTCAGGAACGAAGTTTCGCAGTCGATCTGCGTGAATTCGGGCTGGCGATCGGCGCGCAAATCCTCATCGCGGAAGCACTTGACGATCTGGTAGTAGCGATCGAAGTTCGCCACCATCAACAGTTGCTTGAACAGCTGCGGCGACTGCGGCAGCGCGAAGAATTGGCCCGCGTTGACACGCGAGGGCACGAGGTAATCGCGTGCGCCTTCGGGCGTGCTCTTCGTGAGCATCGGCGTTTCGATGTCGATGAAGCCTTGCTCGTCGAGGTACTTGCGCACTTCGATCGCGACGCGATAGCGCAGACGCAGGTTGTTCTGCATCTGCGGACGACGCAGGTCGAGCACACGATGCGTCAGACGCGTCGTTTCGGAGAGATTGTCGTCGTCGAGCTGGAACGGCGGCGTGATCGATGCGTTCAGTACGGTCAGCTCGTGGCACAGCACTTCGATCTTGCCGCTCTTCAACCCGGCGTTGACCGTGCCTTCCGGACGATTGCGCACGACGCCCACGACGCGCACGCAGAACTCGTTGCGCACGCCCTCCGCCGCCTTGAACATCTCGGCCCGATCGGGGTCGCAGACAACCTGGACCAGACCTTCACGATCGCGCAAGTCGATGAAGATGACGCCGCCGTGATCGCGCCGGCGATGCACCCAACCGCAAAGCGATACGGTTTGGCCCAGTAGGTGTTCGGTCACCAGACCGCAGTATTCAGATCTCATCGACATGGTATTCGTCTTTCGTTTGGCATAAGGGAGCAACGCGCGGCGCGATTCTCGCGACAGGCGCGGCGTTAAAGGGGCGGCTCGACGGGCCGGCGCGCCGGTGCGCCCACAGGCGCTTGCGGCGCGACCACGCCCATCGAAACGATGTACTTGAGCGCGGCATCCACCGTCATGTCGAGCTCGATGACTTCCGCCTTCGGCACGATCAGAAAAAAACCCGACGTCGGGTTAGGCGTCGTCGGCACGTAGACGCTCACGTGTTCGTCCTGCAGGTGATTGACGACATCGCCGCCGGGCACGCCCGTCAGGAAAGCGATCGTGTACGAGCCGCGACGCGGATACTCGATCAGCAGCGCCTTGCGAAACGCATTCCCGCTACTCGAAAGCAGCGTGTCCGACACCTGCTTCACGCTGGTATAGAGCGGGCCGACGATGGGGATGTGCCGCAGGATCGCATCCCACCAGGTGACGAGCTTCTGCCCGACGAAGTTCTGCGTGAACAGCCCGACGATGAAGATGAACGCGAGCGTCAGCAACGCCCCGACGCCTGGCAGGTGGAAGCCGAACAGCTTCTCAGGCTGCCACGAAGCGGGCAGCAGCAATAGCGTCTGGTCCATCGTGCCGATGATGAGCCCCAACACCCACAGCGTGATAGCCAAGGGCACGAGGACCAGCAAGCCGGTCAGGAACACGGATTTCAGCGTCGTCTTTTTCATGTCTACCGCCAGGGAACCGCTTGGGAAATAGTCTGCTCGTGCACGCGCCTGCGCGTGCCGGGGCCGATGCGTGCGGCGGCGTCCGGGCGTGTGTCGCGACCGGCTCGAAGCAGGCGGCGCGTGCGAACGCGGCGCTTACGCGTCGGTCGCGGCCGGCGCGCTGCTGCTGGCGGCCGGCTGCGCGCTGCTGCCTTCCGACTTGGTTTCGGACTTCGCCTCGGGCTTCGCGTCCGATTTGGCCGCCCCCGCGCTATTGGGCGCGCCATTCCCGGCGTTCGAACCGCCGCGGAAATCAGTGACGTACCAGCCCGAGCCTTTCAGCTGGAAGCCTGCGGCCGTCACCTGTTTGCGGAACGCATCCTTCTCGCATTGCGGACACTGAGTCAGCGGCGCATCGCTCATCTTCTGGAGCACATCTTTCTCGAAGCCGCACGATTCGCAACGGTAGGCGTAGATCGGCATGATTCTCTTCCCGACTATTTCCGACAAAAAAACGGTTGATCGCTTGCAAAGCGTTGAATTATAGCCGCAATTGGCCATCGCCCGCCGCACGTGACGCGCGGCGCTGCGTGGCGTGAGATGAGGGCGGCGTCGCCGAAAATCAACCCCCTGTATGCGGCCCGACGCCCCGCCGGCGCCCAGGGCCGTCGCGGCTCAGCGCCTGCGCCAGGTCATCCAGCGCTCGCGGCCCGCGAAGACGGGCAGCGAATCGGACACGCTCTTGTCCTCGGTCAGCGCGAAATCGCGGCCCAGCAACGCTTCCAGTTCGGCGCGCGTGATGCCGTATGGCGGCCCCTTCGGCGAATCGTCGAGAAAGAAAAAGCCCGCTAGCATGCCGCCGGGGGCAAGCAATTCGGCCATGCGCCGCACATAGTCGGCACGGCGCGCAGGCGGCAAAGCGCAGAGGAACGCGCGCTCGTAGATCCACTCGGGCTGGAACTGCGGCCGGTAGGTGAAGAAATCGGCTTGCTCGACGACGGCAGCGTGCGCTCCAAGCTGCTTGCGTGCCGCCGCGACGGCATCGGCCGAGAAATCGATCGCCCGCACCGTCCAGCCTGCCTGCGCGAGCCACTCAGCCTCGTAGGCGCTGCCGCACCCCGGGATGAGGACGGGCTGCGGCGCGAGACGCGCGACGAAAGCCGAGAACGCCGCCGGCACGCCCGCCTGATCCCAAGGCGTGAAACCTTGCCGAAACCGCTCGTCCCAGAACTCGGCCGTATTCGGGTCACGCGTCGAGAAAGTCGGTACGTTGCCGCTCGCCGGCGAGGTGCCGCTGCGAGGGTCGGGCGAAGACGGCTTGTTCATCGGATCATGCCCCGTAAGCAAAAGCGAGCCACGCGCGAGCGACGACGGCTCCGGCGCCCACGGCCACGCCGAACAACAACAGCGCCTGCAGCAGGCGATTCGTGCGTTTCTGCTCGAGCAGCAGCAATTTGATCGCGGCGTCTTGCGTGACGCGCGTGGTGTCGTGCCGCTCGGCAAGTAAATGATGCACGAGACGCGGCAACTGTGGGAGCGTCTTGCTCCATTGGGGCGCTTCGACCTTCAAGCGCTCATACCAGCCGCGCCAGCCGATCTGCTCGTTCATCCACCTTTCGAGGTACGGTTTGGCCGTCTTCCAGAGGTCGAGCTCCGGATCGAGCGAGCGCCCGAGGCCCTCGACGTTGAGCATCGTCTTTTGCAGCAGCACGAGCTGCGGCTGAATTTCCACGTTGAAGCGGCGCGAGGTCGAAAACAACCGTAGCAGCACTTGGCCGAGCGAGATGTCCTTCAGCGCCCGGTCGAAATACGGCTCGCAAACGGCGCGAATGGCGCTTTCGAGCTCTTCGACGCGTGTCGACGGCGGCACCCAGCCCGATTCCAAATGCAGAGTGGCGACGCGGTGATAATCGCGCTTGAAGAACGCGAGAAAATTTTGCGCGAGGTAGTTCTTGTCGAAATCGGACAGGGCCCCGATGATGCCGAAATCGAGCGCGATATACCGGCCGAAATGCGCCGGATCGAGGCTGACCTGAATGTTGCCCGGATGCATGTCGGCGTGGAAGAAGCCGTCGCGGAACACTTGCGTGAAAAAGATTTCCACGCCTTCGCGCGCCAGCTTCGGAATATCGACGCCCGCCGCCCTCAGGGTCTCCACCTGGCTGATCGGCACGCCGACCATGCGCTCCATGACGAGAACGTTCTGCGTGCAGAACTCCCAATACATTTCAGGCACGAGCAGCAAGTCGAGGCCGGCGAAGTTGCGCCGCAGCTGGCTGCCGTTCGCCGCCTCGCGCATGAGATCGAGCTCGTCGTGCAAATACTTGTCGAACTCGGCGACGACTTCTCGGGGCTTGAGCCGCTTGCCGTCGGCCCACAGGCGTTCGGCCCAAGTCGCTAAATCGCGCAGCAGCGCGAGGTCGGAATCGATCACCGGCAGCATGTTCGGCCGCAGGACTTTGATCGCGACGTCCTTGCCCGCGTGCTGGCCCGACTTCACCTTCGCGAAATGCACCTGCGCGATCGAGGCGCTCGCCACCGGTATGCGTTCGAAGTCGTCGAACAACACGTCGACCTTTGCGCCGAGCGATTTCTCGATGATGTCGATCGCCACCGCGGACTCGAACGGCGGCACTTGATCCTGGAGCTTCGCCAATTCGACGGCGACGTCCAGCGACAGCAGATCGCGGCGCGTGGAAAGGACTTGCCCGAACTTGACGAAGATCGGCCCGAGGCTTTCAAGCGCAAGCCGCAGCCGGACGGCCGGCGGCGATTTGAACCGGCGGCCGATCGTCGCGATACGCAGCAGAAAACGGACGCGCCGGTCGCTGATGCGGCTCAGCATCATTTCGTCGAGGCCGAAGCGCACGACGGTGTAGATAATCTTGATGAAGCGCAGTAGACGCATGGCTGGCCCAGGACTAACGCACACGCCGCAACGCGCCGGCCTGGCGCGATGGCGTCCGCTGTTCGAGCCGTTCGATGCGTTTCTCGACCCGCGCGAGCGCGTCCCTTGCGCGCGCCAGCTCGGCGTTGAACGCGTCGAGCGCCGCGCGCCGCACGAGCTGCGGGTTTTCGTCGAGCAAGTATTCGGCGATCGAATCGCGCAGGTTGCGGCCCGCGCGTAACGCGTGTTCGCCAGCCGAGCGGACGATCTGCCCGGCGCGGTACGCCGGGGCGTCGCCGATCAGCTTCGCCAGATCTTCCTCGGGCTCCCAGCGCAAATGCTCGGCCAGCTTCGCGAGTTGGGTGGCGAATTCGGCGTCGCCCTCGATCTTGACGTGCTTCATCACCGCCGCCTGACCGCCCTGCATGAAAGCGGGCAGCGCGTCGGGCCCGATCGCGAGCGCCACATCTGCGACGCGCGCATCGATTTCGTCCACGGCGCTCAGGTAGCCGTCGGATTCGACGGCGAGGGTCAACACGATCGAGGAGAACGTGAGACGGGCCGTCTTGCCTGCATAGGGCGCGAGACGTTCGCGCGCCCACGTTTCGCGTGCGAGCAGATGGTTGACGGCGGCGGCAAAGGGCTTGGCGGCAAGAGTCATCGGGTAGGAATAAAAAGCCCGCGCCGACGGCAGCCGATGCGGGCCTCTATTGTAGCGCCCGACGCCGAGGCGCCAACGCCGGCCGTCCGGCCTGGGGCCGGCGCCCCGTGCAGAAAGGCCGCGGCAAGGGCCGTGCGCTATTGGGACGCACCGGTGACGAGCGGGTTGAGGCGCTCGGATGCCGGAACGGGAGGCAGCGGGGGGCCGCCGAACACTACCGTCGTCCTGCCGTTGAAGTCGCTGTCTCGATTGAGGCAGTCCTCACTTCCGAAAAGTTGAACGTCGGACGTCTCGCAGATGGCCGATTTGAAGAGCGTGCCGTTCGCGCAGTAATCGGGCGAGCCCGGTTCGACCGGCTGCACGGCTTCCGTTTCGACGCGCGTAACGAACCATCCCGAATCTTTATCGATGTGCCGGATCAACCGCATCCGGCACTGCCACGCGAAACCGTCCTGAGGGCGCGATGCTTTGACGAGCCAATGCAACTCCTTCGGCTCGAACATGCAATCGTTCTCGAACAGTTTGTCGGAATAGCGGTAATTCGGGTTCCATCCTTGCGCAACGGTGAAATGCCTGGGCCCCGCCGCTCGCGCGCACGAAGCGTTTTCCTGCACGAATTCGAAGTGCGGATTGCCGGCGGCGTAGTTATTCCAGATTATCGCGTTGAAGCGCCTTTTCGGCTCGGCGCCGACTTGCATCGCGCTGCCGAGCAATGCCCCCATCAACACGAATACGATGAACGTACGCATGACATGAGCCGTCTGGATTTGCCGGCCACGGCGCCCCCGATTGCGAAGACGCGCAACGCAAGACTGCTGACGGGCCGGAAGTGGAGAGAGTCTGCTGCTTGCCGGCATACTCGATGCCGGCAAGCCGAGCGGAACCGCGTTGCGGCTAGTGACGTATGGCGCTCTGCTGGATTCCCGCCAGCAGCCAGCCCTCGCCCGGCTGGGCTGATTTGGAGAGATTCCAAATTTCCTCGAACGGCTCGGCCGCCGCATCGGCCGATTCGCGGATCAAGCCGCTAAACCGGACGCTCGCGAAGTATTCGGCGCCGTGGTCTTGAAGATCGAGCAATTCGGCATGCAACTGAACGACGTCCGTGCGCGCCGCCGCGCCGTGCCGCGCGTCGATCTCGCTCTTCAAGTCAGTGAACATCTCGGCCGTCGTGACAGCTCGGATATCGGCAAGATTGCCCTCGTCGCTGGCCGCCTGCAGCCGCACGAAATTGGCCTTGGCATGCTGCACGAACGCCTCGGCATCGAAGCCGGCAGGCAAGGCCAACGCAGCGGCGCCGGCGAGTTGCGGGGCACCCGCATTCGATGCGCCCGACGCTGTTGCGGCACTGTTTTGCATACCGAATCCGCTTCCCTGCGATGCATCGAAGCGCCCGCTTCCCGCGTCGCTAGGCGATTGCCGCATGCCATTCGCCGCGTTCGCGCCATAGGCGAGCGACGGCTCGCGCCGCGTGCGGGACATCAGCTTGCGAACGAGCCAGATACCGGCCATGGCCAGCGCGGCCACGATGATGACGTTCGCCATTGCGCTCGCGAACGCCGCACCCAGCCCCAAATGCGACAGCAGCGCCGCGATGCCCAGACCGGCTGCGAGGCCGGCAATCGGCCCGAGCCAGCGCGACCGCGCAGGCGCCGCGGGCTGTGCGGCCGGCGTGCGTTGCGTTTGCGCACCGGCGGCGGCCTGCGTGCCCGACGGCGCCGAACGCAGGGATTGCTGCGCCGGCGGCGTGGCGTCGCGCTGCACCGTCGCCGGCGACTGGCGCCCGATGCTGCGCCCGCCGCCGAGCCGCTTCGCTTCGGCGTCGAGCGTCGCCATCGTGCCTGCTGCGATCATCGTCACCACGGCGAAGAGCCGGATTCGCCTCGTCAAATGCCTTGAAAGCTGTTTGGAAGGATGAGAAAGCGAATCGGCCATGGCTGCATTCCTTATAAAAACAATGAGTTAGGGGCGCTAGTATTTCACCCCCACGTGTAAGGCTACCACGCCAGCTGACAAATTGTAATATTTCACGTTGTCTAGCCCAGCGTGCTCCATCATCGTTTTCAGCGTGTCTTGGTCGGGATGCATCCGGATCGACTCGGCCAGATAGCGATAGCTGTCCGCATCTTTGGCGAACTTGTCGCCTAACCACGGCAAAACCTTGAACGAGTAGACGTCATACGCTTTTTTCAGCGGCTCCCACACCTTCGAGAACTCCAGCACGAGCAAGCGGCCGCCCGGCTTGAGCACGCGGCGCATCTCGGAAAGGGCGACTTCCTTGCGCGTCATGTTGCGCAGCCCGAACGCCACCGAGGCCACATCGAAGTAATTGTCGGGGAACGGAATCTTCTCGGCATCGCACAGCAAGGCCGGCGTAATGACGCCGCGGTCGAGCAGGCGATCGCGCCCGACGCGCAGCATCGATTCGTTGATGTCCGTGAGCCAGACCTCGCCGGTCGGCCCCGCCTGCTTGGCGAAGGCTTTGGACAGATCGCCGGTGCCGCCCGCGATGTCGAGCACCTTGTAGCCCGGGCGCACGTTCGCCTGCGCGATCGTGAATTGCTTCCAGACGCGGTGCAGTCCGCCCGACATCAGGTCGTTCATCAAGTCGTAGTTGGTCGCGACGGAATGGAACACGCCCGCCACCTTTTTCGCCTTGTCCTGCTCGTCGACGGTCTCGAAGCCGAAATGGGTCTTGCTCATCGCGTTTATCCTCCGCGTTTTATTGATTGGGGCCGGTTCTTTTCAGTGACAGTGGCCGCGCGCCGCGCCGGGGGCGGCCATCGGCGCGTCGCGGTCGATCCCGGCTTGCGCGAGCTTGTCGAAATAGGCGCGCCACAACTCGTCCTGCCGCGTCGCCAACTCGTAAAGCAGATCCCACGAATAGATGCCGGTCGCATGGCCGTCCGAGAACGTCGGCTGCAACGCATAGTTGCCGACGCTTTCGAGCGAGACGATCGTCACCTCGCGCTTGCCGGTTTGCAGCGTTTCTTGCCCCGGACCGTGCCCGCGCACTTCGGCCGACGGCGAATAGACGCGCATCAACTCGAACGGGATGCGGTAGCTCCGTCCATCGGCGTACTGCAGTTCCAAAGCGCGCGATTTTGCATGAACGACGATGCCCGTGGGCACCGGCGTCTGCGAGGTCAGTCCACTCATAGTTTGCCCCTTGTGGGTATTGCGCCGTCGCCGGGCGCCGCGGCCGTTGATCAGCTGTCAATCGACTGTCGATCGACTGTCAATCGACTGTCAATCGGCCGGTTGCGCCATTTCGTGCCGAAGCGCCTCGGCGATGAGCGTGGCTTGCGCGCGCCGCTGCGAAAGCAGCGCCTCCGAAACGGAGCGCTGCCGAGGCGCCCAAATGGGCTGCGGAAAGTGCGCGTCGTTCGAAAACCGCGGGATCACGTGCCAGTGCACGTGCGGCACCTGGTTGCCGAGGCTGGCGAGATTCACCTTGACGGGCGCCAGCACGCGGCGTACCGCACGCTCGGTCGCATAGACGGCATGCATGATGCGCCGGCGCTGCCCCGGCTCCATGTCGGAAAACTCGGCCACGTGCGCGTTCCACACGACGCGGCAGAACCCCGGATAGTCGTGCTCGTCGGCCAGCACGACGCGCAGTTCGTCGTCCTGCCAAAGCACGACCCCGCCCTCTTCACGGCAAAATACGCAATCCATGATCGCCCCTTGGCGTCGACAAACGCCGGCGTGCGCGACCCGCGCCCCGGCGACCCGTATTAGACCAGCACGCGCTCGATCCCGCCATTATTCGCGCGCTCGACGTACTCGGCCATCCAGTTCTCGCCCAATACGTGGCGCGCCATTTCGACGACGATGTAATCGGCTTCGATGCCCGCGTCCTCGTTGTAACGCGACAAGCCCTGCAGGCAAGAAGGACAGCTCGTCAGCACTTTGACGTCGGCCGCGCCGTTGCCCGCAGCCGCCGCTTCGGCGCCGTTCGCGCCCGCCGCGGCGATCGGAATTTCGCGCAGCTTGGCCGCGCCCTTACGGATTTCCTCTTCCTTGCGGAAGCGCACCTGCGTCGAAATGTCCGGCCGAGCCACGGCGAACGTGCCCGATTCGCCGCAGCACCGCTCGTTCTTCGCGATCTTGTAGCCGTCGTGGCTCGAGCCCATCAGCTCGTTGACGAGCTTGACCGGGTCCATCGTCTTGATCGGCGTATGGCACGGGTCGTGATACATGTAGCGCGTGCCCGTGACGCCGTCGAGCTTGATGCCCTTTTCCAGCAGGAACTCGTGGATGTCGATGATGCGGCAGCCAGGGAAGATCTTCTCGAATTCGTACCCCGCCAGTTGGTCGTAGCAGGTGCCGCACGAAACGACCACCGTCTTGATGTCGAGATAGTTCAACGTGTTCGCCACGCGATGGAACAGCACGCGGTTGTCCGTGACGATCTTCTCGGCCTTGTCGTACTGTCCCGAGCCGCGCTGCGGATACCCGCAGCAGAGGTAGCCGGGCGGGAGCACCGTCTGCACGCCCGCCTCCCACAGCATGGCTTGCGTCGCGAGCCCGACTTGCGAGAACAGCCGCTCGGACCCGCAACCGGGGAAGTAGAACACCGCCTCCGAGTCGACGGTCGTCGTCTTCGGATTGCGGATGATCGGCACGATCTTGTTGTCCTCGATGTCGAGCAGCGCGCGCGCCGTCTTCTTCGGCAAATTGCCCGGCATCTTCTTGTTGACGAAGTGGATCACCTGCTCGACGACCGGCGGCTTGCCTGTCGTTGCCGGCGGATGCGCCGTCTGCTTTCGGGCGAAGTTCTTCAGCAACTCGTTACCCAGGCGCTGCGCCTTGTAGCCGACGCCCATCATCGCCGTGCGGGCGAGATTGATCGTCTGCGGATTCGTAGCGTTCAAGAAGAACATGCCCGCCGCCGAGCCCGGGTTGAACTTCTTCTTGCCCATCTTGCGCAGCAGATTGCGCATGTTCATCGACACGTCGCCGAAATCGATCTTGACCGGGCACGGCGTCACGCACTTGTGGCAAACCGTGCAGTGGTCGGCCACGTCGTTGAATTCGTCCCAGTGCTTGATCGATACGCCGCGGCGCGTCTGTTCCTCATACAGGAACGCTTCGATGAGCAGCGAAGTGGCCAGAATCTTGTTGCGCGGGCTGTAGAGCAAGTTCGCGCGCGGCACGTGCGTGGCGCAGACGGGCTTGCACTTGCCGCAACGCAGGCAGTCTTTCACCGAATCGGCGATCGCACCGATGTCGGACTGCTGCATGATCAGCGATTCGTAACCCATGAGGCCGAAGCTGGGCGTATAGGCGTTGCGCAGGTCCGCGCCCGGCAACAGCTTGCCCTTGTTGAAGCGGCCCTGCGGGTCCACCCGCTCTTTGTAGGCGCGGAAATCGGCGATCTCGGCTTCCGTCAGAAATTCGAGCTTCGTAATGCCGATGCCGTGCTCGCCCGAAATCACGCCGTCGAGCGAACGCGCGAGGTTCATGATGCGCTCGACCGCCTTGTGCGCGTCTTGCAGCATCTCGTAGTTGTCCGAGTTCACCGGAATGTTCGTGTGAACGTTGCCGTCGCCCGCGTGCATATGCAGCGCGACGAACACGCGCCCGCGCAACACGCGTTTGTGGATCGCCTGCGCCTCGTCGAGGATCGGCTTGAACTCGCCGCCGTTGAAGATTTGCCGCAATTCGGCGCGAATCTCCTGCTTCCACGACACGCGGATCGTACGGTCTTGCGTGACGTGAAACACCGTCACGCCCGCTTGATCGTCCACGCGGTCCGCGAACTTCTCGGCCAACGCCTCGTAGCCGAGTCGAACGAGGTAGTGCTGCGCCTCGCGCAGCGGCATGTCGAGCTTGTCGCGCAGGAAGGTCCAGCGCGCACGCACGCGCTGCAGCAGCTCGAGCGCTTGCTGAACGCGGTCTTCGAGCAGTTCGGCGCTCGGAATCTCGTTGGCGTCGTCGGTCTTGCCTAGCGGCAGATTGCCGCCCTTGAAGAACGCTTCCAGCGCGTCGACGAGTTGCAGCTTGTTCTTGATCGACAGCTCGATGTTGATGCGCTCGATGCCGTCCGTGTACTCGCCCATGCGCCCGAGCGGAATGACGACGTCTTCGTTGATCTTGAACGCGTTCGTATGCTTGGCGATAGCGGCCGTGCGGCTGCGGTCGAGCCAGAAGCGCTTGCGGGCTTCGGCGCTGACGGCGACGAACCCCTCGCCGCTCTTGCCGTTCGCCATGCGCACGACTTCCGAGGTGGCCGCGGCCACGGCGTCCGCATCGTCGCCGACGATGTCGCCGATCAGCACCATCTTGGGAAACGCATTGCGCTTCGATTTCGTGGCGTAGCCGACGGCGCGCAGATAGCGCTCGTCCAAATGCTCGAGACCGGCGAGGATCGCGCCGCCGCGCTTGGACGTTTCGAACAGGTAGTCCTTGATTTCGACGATGCTCGGAATCGCGTCGCGCGCTTGACCGAAGAATTCGAGGCAAACGGTGCGCGTGTGCGCCGGCATTTTATGCAGCACCCAGCGCGCCGACGTGATGAGGCCGTCGCAGCCTTCCTTCTGCACGCCCGGCAAGCCCGCGAGGAACTTGTCGGTCACGTCCTTGCCGAGCCCCTCCTTGCGGAAGCGCCGGCCTTCGATCGACAGCGTTTCGGTGCGCAGCAGGCGCTCGCCCGGCGGGCAATCGCCGTCGAACCACTTCAGCTCGAAGCGTGCGACGTCGACGTCGTGGATCTTGCCGCGGTTGTGCTCCAAGCGCGTGACTTCGAGCCAATTGCCCTGCGGATCGACCATCCGCCACCACGCAAGGTTATCGAGCGCGGTGCCCCAAAGGACGGCCTTCTTGCCGCCCGCGTTCATGGCCACGTTGCCGCCGATGCAGGAGGCGTCGAGCGAAGTCGGGTCCACGGCGAAAACGTACCCCGCCGCTTCGGCGGCTTCCGTGACGCGGCGCGTAACGACGCCCGCACCGGAGAAGATCGTCGGCGTTTTCACGGGCACGCCCGGCAGTTCGGTCAGCTCCACCGCGCCCAGTTGCTCGAGCTTTTCCGTATTGACGACGGCCGAGAACGGCGTGAGCGGCACGGCGCCGCCCGTGTAGCCCGTGCCGCCCCCGCGCGGGATGACGGTGAGCCCGAGCTCGAAACAGGCCTTCACGAGGCCCGCGATCTCAGCTTCCGTATCGGGCGTGAGCACGACGAACGGGTACTCGACCCGCCAATCGGTCGCATCGGTGACATGCGACACGCGCGACAGGCCGTCGAAACGAATGTTGTCCTTCTGCGTGCAGCGGCCGAGGACTTTCGTCGCGCGGCGGCGCAGGTCCGCCATCGCGCCGAATTCGGCCGCGAACGCCTCGACGGCGCCGCGCGCCGCGACGACGAGCGCCTCGACGCGCGTCGCGCGCTCGCGCCCCGCGTCGTCGCCGTGCTCGACCATGTCGGCGCGGCGGCGCTTCTCGATCTCGTTCAGCCGATGGTTCAGCGCCTCGATCAGCAAGGCCCGGCGCTTCGGATTGTCGAGCAGGTCGTCCTGCAGGTACGGATTGCGGCGCACGACCCAGATATCGCCGAGCACTTCGTACAGCATTCGCGCCGAACGGCCCGTGCGGCGCTCGGCCCGCAACTCGTCGAGCACCTTCCAGGCTTCGTCGCCCAGCAGACGAATGACGATCTCGCGATCCGAGAACGACGTGTAGTTGTACGGAATTTCGCGCAGGCGCGGTTCGGTGTCGGCGGCGACAACGGCCGCGGCGCCATGCGGATCGAAGACTTGAGGTGCGTTCATGGTCGGACGGATCGATAGGCCGGGCACAGCGTCGAACGACGAATGCGGCCGGCAGTGCGCGTCACGCGCAACGATTTTTGGAAACTGGGCTTCGGGAGCGAAAGCGCGCAGCGCCGGTAGGCGCGCATCAGCCTGCTCCAATCAGAAGGGCGCTAGCCGCACGATCGTGCGTGACGGGCATGCCGCTGCGCCGCGGGACGCGCTTCCCGCGGGGCTGGGGTAAAAGGGGCGGTCCGTGGCTGCCAGCGCATTATCCGGTCCTGGTCGTAAAACGGAATTCTACCGCATCATCCGCCCGCGCGTTGAGGCGCGATCGGCCGCCGACGCGGCGCCGTCGACCGGCCGGCCGGTCAATCGGCGCCGGGCTTGCCGCCGCCGCGGCCCGTTTGCCGGACGCAGTAAAAGCGAGCCACGTTGGCGCTATCATTGACGTTTTCGCATCTCGAACGTCAACCGCACACGCGCGCCCTTCCCATGTCCTCGTCCTCCCACGATTATCTGAAGAAAATCCTGACTGCCCGCGTCTACGACGTGGCCCGCGAAACGGAGCTCGAGCCGGCGCGCAGCCTGTCCGCACGGCTGTCCAATCGCGTTTTCCTGAAGCGCGAGGACAATCAGCCCGTCTTCTCGTTCAAGTTGCGCGGCGCGTACAACAAGATGATTCACGTCGATGCCGACGCACTCGCGCGCGGCGTCATCACCGCCTCGGCCGGCAATCACGCGCAGGGGGTCGCCTATTCGGCCGCCCGGCTCGGCGTCAAAGCCGTCATCGTCGTGCCGGTCACGACGCCCCAGGTGAAAGTCGACGCCGTGCGGGCGCACGGGGGGCCTACCGTCGAAGTGGTGCAAGCCGGAGAATCGTATAGCGACGCCTATGCGCACGCGATCGAGCTGCAGCGCTCGCGCGGGCTCACGTTCGTGCATCCGTTCGACGATCCGTACGTCATCGCGGGGCAAGGCACCGTCGCCATGGAAATCCTGAGCCAGCATCAGGCGCCCATTCACGCGATTTTCGTGCCGATCGGCGGCGGCGGTCTCGCGGCCGGCGTGGGCGCCTACGTGAAAGCCGTTCGCCCCGACATCAAGGTGATCGGCGTGCAAACGGAGGATTCGTGCGCCATGGCGCAATCGGTCCGTGCGGGCGAACGCGTGACGCTGTCCGAGGTCGGCCTGTTCTCCGACGGCACGGCCGTCAAGCTCGTGGGCGAAGAAACGTTCCGCCTGTGCCGCCAGTATCTCGACGAAATCCTGACCGTCGACACCGACGCGCTGTGCGCCGCGATCAAGGACGTCTTTCAAGACACGCGCAGCTTGCTCGAGCCGGCCGGCGCACTGTCGGTAGCCGGGGCCAAGCAGTACGCGGAGCGCACGGGCGTGACGGGGCAAACGCTCGTCGCGGTCACCTCCGGGGCGAACATGAACTTCGACCGCATGCGGTTCGTCGCCGAGCGCGCCGAGGTGGGCGAGGCGCGCGAAGCGGTCTTCGCCGTGACGATTCCCGAAGAACGCGGCAGCTTCAAGCGCTTTTGCGAGCTGGTGGGCGGCGAGCGCAGCGTCACCGAGTTCAATTACCGGATCGCCGACGCCAGCGCGGCGCACATCTTCGTCGGCGTGCAGATCAAAAGCCGCGGCGAATCCGCCGACATCGCGCGCACCTTCGAGGAACACGGTTTTCCTACGGTCGACCTCACCGGCGACGAACTCTCGAAGCAGCATATCCGCTACATGGTCGGCGGACGCTCGCCGCTCGCACATCACGAGCGGTTGTTCCGCTTCGAATTTCCCGAGCGCCCAGGCGCGCTCATGAAGTTTCTGTCGTCGATGGCGCCCGATTGGAACATCAGCCTCTTTCACTATCGGAACCAAGGCGCGGACTACAGCTCGATCCTCGTCGGCATCCAGGTGCCGCAGGCGGACGACGCGGCCTTCTCCGGCTTCTTGTCGACGCTCGGCTATCCGTACTGGGACGAAAGCCGCAACCCCGTCTATCGGCTCTTTCTTGCGTGACGGGCGGCCGCCGGCCGAGCGCCGGCGCCTTTGATGGACGAATACGCGACGGCAATACGATGACACCCGAACACTCCCCGCTCGGTAAAAGCACGACTTACACCGAGCAATACGATCCGGCGCTGCTGTTTCCGATC
The DNA here is from genome assembly GCA_966212325.1 of uncultured Burkholderiaceae bacterium. Lineage (GTDB taxonomy): Bacteria > Pseudomonadota > Gammaproteobacteria > Burkholderiales > Burkholderiaceae > Trinickia. The sequence continues at coordinate 19,190 of CBIHRA010000021.1, forward strand.
GAACGCAGCCGAGCGCGCGAAGCGATCGGCATCGGCGCGGCCTTGCCCTTCTTCGGCACCGACATCTGGAACGCTTACGAGCTGTCCTGGCTCAACGCGCGCGGCAAGCCGCAGATCGCCATCGCGACGTTCTTCGTGCCGGCCGAATCGCCGAACATCGTCGAATCGAAATCGTTCAAGCTTTACTTGGGCTCTTTCGCGCAAACGCGCATCGAATCGATCGACGCACTGCGCGAGACGATCAAGCGCGACGTCTCGGCCGCCTGCGGCGCAACCGTCTCCGTCCGCCTGACGGCGCCGGCCGATTTCTCGAAGTTGGAATTCGAAGAATTCGAAGGGCTCTCGCTCGACCGGCTCGACCTCGACGCCGATATCTACGAGCCCGACCCGGCGCTGCTCAAAGCCGCTTTCGATGAAGCGCCGGTCGAGGAAACGCTGTATTCGAACCTGCTGAAATCGAATTGTCCCGTGACGGGCCAGCCCGATTGGGGCAGCGTCCAAATCCATTACGTCGGCCCGCAGATCGACCACGCGGGGCTCTTGCGCTACATCATCTCGTACCGCTCGCATACGGGCTTTCACGAGCAATGCGTCGAGCGCATCTTCATCGACATCCTGCGCGAATGCCGCCCCGTGAAGCTCGCCGTGTATGCGCGTTATACGCGCCGCGGCGGGCTCGACATCAATCCGTTCCGCACGAACTACAACCTGCCGATGCCCGACAACGCGCGCACGGCGCGGCAGTAGGCGAGGCCCGCGGCCCGTCCGGTCAGAACGCCTCGCCGGTGCCTGCCGCTGCGTCGCCGGACGCAATCGCGCCGCGCGGCACGAAGCGGCCCGCGCGTTCCCCCGCCGGCTCGCGATCGCGGTACGACAGCACGCCGTTGACCCACACGGCGTCGATTCCATCGGCAGCTTGGCGCGGATTGTCGAACGTCGCGACGTCGCGCACGCGCGCAGGGTCGAACAGCACGAGATCGGCGTGGTAGCCGACGTGGATCTCGCCCCGCCGCTCGAGCCCGAAGCGCCGCGCCGACAGCCCCGTCATCTTGCGCACGGCTTCCTCCAACGGCATCAACGCTGTGTCGCGCGCGTAATGCCCGAGCACGCGCGGGAAGGTGCCCCATAGGCGCGGGTGCGGCAGCGGGTCGTTCGGCAGGCCGTCCGAACCGACCATCGTGGCGGGATGGGACAAGATCCGGCGCACGTCGTCCTCCGACATGTTGTGATAGACGGCCCCGGCCGGTTGCAACCGCTTCGCCGCTTCCTGCTGCGTCACGCCCCACTCGTCCGCGATCGCCGACAGCCGCTTGCCCGATGCTTCAGGGTGCGGCGTCGACCACGTCACCGTGATCTCGATGTCGCCCGTCACCTGCTTCAAATCGAGCGTGGTGGAGCTGCGATCGTACGGGTAGCAGTCGCACCCGACGCGCTGCGCCGCCCGCGCCCGCTCGAGCGAGGCGAGCACTTCGATGCTGCGGCCCCAGTTGCGCGGTCCCGCGCATTTCAAATGCGAAATGACGACGGGCACGCGCGCATGCCGGCCGATCCGGCACGCTTCGTCGAACGCCTCGAGGATCGCGTCGAATTCGCTGCGCATATGCGTCGTATAAAGCGCGCCCGCTCGGGCAAGCGGCTCGGCGAGCGCCATGACCTCTTCGGTCGGCGCGCTGAACGCCGACGCGTATGCGAGCCCCGAGCTCAGACCCAGGGCCCCGTGCTGGAGCGCATCCTCGAGTTGGGCGCGCATGGCGCCGATCTCCTCGGGCGTGGCGGCGCGATCGAGCCGGTCCATGTGATTGCTGCGCAGCGCGGTATGTCCGACGAGCGCCGCCACGTTGACGGCCGGGCGGGCCGCGTTCACGGCCTGCACATAAGCGCCGAACGTCGGAAAGCGAAACGCTTCCCGCTCGCCGAGCAGGTTCATCGGATCCGGCGGCTCGCCGCGCAGCGCGACGGGCGACGCGCTGATGCCGCAATTGCCGACGATCACCGTCGTGACGCCCTGCGACAGCTTGGGCAGCATCTGCGGTTCGCGTATGACGTGCGTGTCGTCGTGAGTGTGTACGTCGATGAAGCCCGGCGCCAGCGCCCGGCCGTCGGCCTCGACGATTTCCTCGGCGATCCAGTTCGACAAATTGCCGATCGCCGCGATCTTGTCGCCGCGCACGGCCACGTCGCGCACGACGGGCGGCTTGCCGGTACCGTCGTAGAGCGTGGCGCCATAGATGAGGGTATCGGCGGCTTCGGGGTGAGAATGCATAGGGCGTCTCCGGGAGCGGGTGCGTATGCCGGCATGGCTGGACCGCCGCGGCGAACGCGGCGGCGCCGACTTTGCGAAGAATCCTACTCGTACTTTCTGTACCATGGGAGCCCGAACGCCGGCTTTCGCCCCGGCGCACGACTCTCTTCAGGACGACTCCGATGACACTGACGATCACGAGCTACTCGAGCGCCTCCATCGATCCGCTCGGCAAAGGCCTCGGCACGGTCCCGAGCGCCAGCGTTCCGCTCGAACAAGCCACGAACCTCGAATGGAATCTGCTCGCCGAGGACGTGAGCCTGCCGGCCGCGGTGCTCTACGCGGACCGAATCGAGCACAACCTGAAATGGATGCAGGATTTCGTCGCCCAATACGGCGTGAAGCTTGCGCCGCATGGCAAGACGACCATGGCGCCGCAACTCTTCCGGCGCCAGCTCGAAACGGGCGCATGGGGCATCACCCTCGCCACGGCGCATCAAACGCGCGCGGCCTACCATGGCGGTGTTCAGCGCGTGCTCATGGCGAACCAGCTCGTCGGCAAGCACAACATGGCGATGATCGCCGAGCTCTTGACCGATCCGGATTTCGAATTTTTCTGTCTCGTCGATTCGGTCGACGGCGTCGATCAACTGGGCGCATTTTTCAAGGCGGCCGGGCGGCAACTGCAGGTCCTCGTCGAACTCGGCGTAACGGGTGGACGCACAGGCGTGCGCGATGACGCGCAGCTCGAAAGCGTCGTCGCGGCCATCGCCCGTCATGAGGGCACGCTCATCCTCGCAGGCATCGAAATTTACGAGGGCGTGCTCGGCGACGAGCAGGCCGTGCGCGCCTTCTTGCGGCGCGCCGTGCAAAACACGCGTGCGCTTGCGGCCGCGGGACGGTTCGGCCGCTCGCCGGCTATCCTGTCGGGCGCGGGGTCGGCCTGGTACGACATCGTCGCCGAGGAGTTCGCCGTCGAATCGAAGGCGGGCACGATCGAGGTCGTCCTGCGTCCGGGCTGCTATTTGACGCACGATGTCGGCATCTACAAAAAGGCGCAATCGGATATTCTGGCGCGCAACCCCATCGCCAAGAAAATGGGCGAAGCCTTGCTGCCGGCGTTGCAACTCTGGGCCTATGTGCAATCGATTCCGGAAGCGGATCGGGCGATCGTCGGCTTCGGCAAGCGCGATGCGGCCTTCGACGCGGGCATGCCCGTGCCGGCGCGTCACTATCGGCCGGGCCAGCCGAGCCCGCGCGAAATCGCGCCGGGCGAAGGTTGGGAAATCACGGGGATGATGGACCAGCACGCTTATTTGCGTATCACGCCGGGTGCGGATCTGAAGGTGGGCGACATGCTCGGCTTCGATATCTCCCACCCCTGCCTGACCTTCGACAAGTGGCGTCAGCTCTTGATCGTCGACAAGGACTATGCCGTCAAGGAAGTCGTCGAAACGTTCTTCTGAATGCCGCGGGCTACGGCATGCGGCTAGGCGCCTGATCGGCGATCAGCGAGGCGCGCAACGCGCCGTTGCCGGTATCAGCGCCGCGCAATGGGCGCCGCGCCCGCGCCTTCTTGCGATACGTCGTGCACTGGGTCGTGCATGGCATCCCGCGGCACCGCCCTGGCGGCATCGGTCGTCTCCAGCGGCAACGGAGCGCCCGCCACATCGCCTATTCTCGCTTCAAGCTTGGCGAGCGCAGCGGACAAAGCCGCAAGCGCTTCGTCGGGCAGCGAGCCCATCGTCTCGAGCAGGAATACATCGCGCTGCGGCAGGCTCGCGTCCACCGTGCGGCGGCCCTCGTCCGTCAGCCGCACGTTCGTGACGCGGTTGTCGCGCGCGTCGATGCTCCGCTCGATCCAGCCGAGCGCCTCGAGCGCCTTCAATTGACGCGTGAGCGCGCCCGGATCGATCCGCAGCCGCTCGACGAGCCGTTTTTGCGACCACTCGGCCTCGGGCTCGGTCAGCGTGCGCAAGATCCGCCAGCGCGGCATGGCGTGCCCCACCTGGGCCTCGAACGCGGACATGAATGCGCGATAGGTGCGCCCGAACTGCTGAACGATGCCAACGTAATCTTCCATGATGCAACCCTGGTTTGCTTTTCCCGCTATTCTGCAGCAGGCGCGGGCGTCGCCTCCGCTCTACGCCTGATCGCGACATGCGGCACGCGTCGACACTGCCAAAGCGCGATCAGCGCAACGACGGCCGCGACTGCGATGCCAGCATGAATCGCCGCGACGAGCGCTTCGCGCGCCAGCTCCAGCAGCGCGGCGCCATCGTGCCCTGTCCGGGCCAGCGCGGCGAGCAGCGTCTGCTGCGCTTCGTGATTCACGAGGATTTGCGGATCGCGCATCGTCGGCCACGATTGCATCGCGTGATCGGCTGTCAGCGAATCGCGCACGCCGCGCGCGTACAGATGCGTGATCAACGTGCCGGTGACGGCGGTGCCGAACATGCCGCCGATCATCCGCAGCGACTGCAGCAGCGCGGTGGCGATGCCCAAATGCTCGCGTCCCGCCGTTTCCTGCGCGAAGACGGTCAAGTTCGGCAGCACGAAGCCGAGCCCGACGCCGCCGAGCATCATGAGGCCCATCAGCAGCCAATGCGGGGTTGCGCGCGTGGCTAACGCCACGCCCGCGCAAGCGAGCGCGAGCAACGCGCTGCCCAGATAGAGCATCGTGTTCGGGCGCGGGATGCGCGTGACGATGCGCCCGTTCAGAATGCTGCCGATCGTGATGAACACGACGAGCGGGGTGACGACTACGCCGGCGTCTTTCGGCGAGAGCCCAAAGCCGCCTTGCAAGAGAAGAGGCGCGTAAAAGATCAGCGAAAACATCGAAAACCCGCCGAGCACCGACAGCTTGAACAACGCCGACAAACTGCGGTTTGCGAACATGTCGAGCGGAAGAATCGGCTGCTCGGCGCGCCGTTCCCATTTCCAAAGCGCCCAGGCCGATACGGCCGCGATGGCGCCCAGCGCCGCGACCCCGCTCGAGAAGCCGTGCTGCGACAGCGATTCGACGAGCAACTGCAGCGAGCCGAGGGCGACGGCGATCAGCAACGATCCTGGCCAGTCGAGGCGGATCCTGCGGCGCGTCTCGATGTGCCGCAAATGCGGCAGGTACCGCCAAACGAAGATCAGCGAAAGCAGCCCGACCGGCAAATTCACGTAGAACGCCGAGCGCCACCCGTAGTACTGCGTAAGGAAGCCGCCCAGCGACGGCCCGATCGCATTGGCGATGCCGAACGCCGAGCTCATGAGCACCTGCCAGCGCAGGCGCACGACCGAATCGGGAAACAAGTCCGGAATACAGGCGAACGCGGTCCCCACGAGCATGCCGCCGCCAATGCCTTGCAACGCGCGTGCGATCACGAGAAACAGCATGCTATTGGCGGCCCCGCATAGCACGGACGCACCGGTGAAGACGACGATCGAGGCGATGACGAACGGCTTGCGCCCGAAGTAGTCGCCCAGCCGGCCGAAGATCGGTACCGTGATCACGGACGTCAGCAAGTACGACGTGGCCACCCAGGCGTAGAGCTCGAAACCGCGCAATTCGGCGACGATCGTCGGCAGCGCAGTGCCGACCACCGTTTGATCGAACGCCACGAGCATGGTGACGAAGGAGATGCCGAGCATCGCCAGCAGCGACTCCCGGAACGGCAGCAGTTGCCCACGCGAATGATGGGCGGCGGTATGAACGGCCATTTTTTGCAACCGCAATCGTTGACAAGTCAAAGAATTCGGAATGATAGCATGGGCACCTACGATTCGCTGGCGACCGGACCGAGCGTGCCTCGCTCATTCGAGCATAACTTCGCTGTTCTTCGCTAATCTTTAGTTATGGAACCGATCCCCTTCATCGAGCCGCCCCTTTCGGCACAAGACCTCGTTACCCTTGCGCGCGCCAAGCAGGCGCTCGAAACGCAGCCGCTGGCCATGAAGCTGGCCGAAGCCGTCGGGGCGCCGATCGAACGGCTGATGGCGAGACTGCCGGCCGTCGCCCATGACACGATTGCCGAAGCAACGCGGCGCGCCCTGGACAAAAGCCTGCAGGCGGCCGTTGCGACGTTGGGCACGCCCTACCTCGCGGCCGACGAAAGCGCGGCGAAACCGGGCGGAGCCCCGGGAACGAAGCCGCGCAATTGGCTGCACAAGGTGGCGGTCGCCACGACGGGCGCCGCAGGCGGCGCGTTCGGGTTGATCGCGCTGCCGGCCGAGTTGCCGGTCACGACCACGCTGATGTTCCGCTCGATTTGCGACATCGCGCGCAGTGAAGGGGAAGATTTGCGCGAAGTGGAGGCGCGGCTGCAGTGCCTTGCCGTGTTCGGCATGGGCCGCAGCGTGCAGGAGGAGGAAACCGATCTGGGCTACTTCATCGCCCGCGGTGCGCTGGCGCAGGCCATCTCCAAGGCGTCGTCGGAATTGGCGAGCAAGGGCGTCGCCGCGCACGGCGCGCCGGCGTTGATGCGGCTCATGAATGCCATCGCCGCGCGTTTTTCAGCCCAGGTCAGCGAGCAAGTCGCCGCGAAATCGATTCCTGCCATCGGTGCGGTGCTCGGCGCCGTCGTCAACACTGTCTTCATCGACCACTTTCAGCAAACGGCGCAGGGCCATTTCGCCGTGCGCCGCCTCGAACGGCGCTACGGCAGCGAAGCGGTGCAGGCCGCCTATCGCGCAGCCACGTCGAACGGGGCTTGAGCCGTCCGCTCGCGCGCATGGCGGCGCACGAATTGCGCCGCACGCTCGAGCGCCGATTTCGCCTCCGGCACGAACGGCGCCCAGAGCTGCCACACGTGCGGCATCTTCGGCCATACCTCCAGCTCGACGGATACCCCGCTCGCGCCGGCGCGCTCGGCAACGCGTCGAGCGTCGTCGAGCAGCACCTCCGTGCTTCCGACCTGGATCAGCAACGGCGGCAAACCGCGAAAGTCCGCGTAAAGAGGAGATAGGTAAGGGTGCGTCGGGCTAGCATCGCCGATGTAAAACTTGGCGGCGCGACCGATCGCTGCCCCGCAGAACATGGGATCGAGCCCATCGTTCGATTCGATCGTACCGCCCGTGGCCGCGAGATCGGTCCACGGGGAGAACAACACGGCCGCCGCCGGCAGCGGATCGCCCGCGTCTCGCAGCGCGACGAGCGTGGCCAAGGCGAGGCCGCCGCCCGCCGAATCGCCGGCCACGACGATCGAATCGGGCGACGTACCGTCCGCGAGCAAACGCCGATACGCCGCGAGCGAATCGTCGAGCGCAGCGGGAAAAGGGTGCTCGGGCGCCAGACGATAGTCCAACGAAAACGTGCGCGCGCCCGAACGCGCGGCCAGCCCGAAAACGAGCGGTCGATGCGACGACGGCGAGCAGAAGTAATAGCCCCCGCCATGGCAATAAAGCAGCGTTCGCACGGGAGCGCCGCGTGCGCCGTCACCGTCGCGTTCGAGCCATTCGCCGCGCAGCGGGGCGTCGGCCTCGCGACCGTGCACGGCGAGCCGCCACCCGGCCGGCACCCTGGGACGGCGAACGCGAGAAGCGGCATGCGCGCGTGCGCGCTCGACACTTACGTGAGGATTGAGCGTTTCCGGACGAAACTGCTTTCTCAGCAGCCAACAGGCAATGGCGCTTTGCCAGCTCATCGAGGCGTACTCCGTTCAGACGATACATCGTCATGGTACGTGCGCGCGGCGATGAGCGTCGCCGGTCAGTTGGCGGGCAGGACTTGACCGCGGATTTCGCCGCCCTTGTTCTTGGCGGTATGAACGTTGAAGTACCACTTGCCGTTCATGAGTTCCGTCGCCTGGGCTTCGCTGAGCGTCTGCTCGCCTTCTATCGGGCTCGCGAGCTTATCCGTCGGAATTGGAATGACCGGCCCCGCGTTCTGCCCGACAGGGGCGGGACCATGAAAATGCGCCGCGGTGGCAGGGCCGGTCAGGCCCGAGTAGTCGACGGTCCATTTGAGCGCCCTCGTCGACGTATCGAACGTCGCTTTCAGGGCGCCATGGCCTTTCGACGTGTTCGGCGGCACTTCACTGGACGGTTCGAGGTCGGCCTTCAAATTCACCGTATCCGCAAACGCCGCGCCCGTCGCCACGGCCCACATCAGTACGGCAACGTTCAACTTCCGGATTAGATGCATCGCGCACTCCTGTTTGTTGAAGCAGTTGAAGCCGTCCACGCAACGAGGTCCGAACCCCGATGACGGCGGTCCCACATACTAGAACAAGATGCGCGAGCGCGTGCGTATCGAATCGTTTTCAGCCGAACGCTCGCGGCTCAACACACTTTACGGAACATGGTGTCGACGACGGTACCGGGGCTCACCGCAACCCACGGCGAATCGCTCGAGCGCAGCGAGCCGGCCGGCGTGCCGTCTGCAGCCAGATAATGCGTGTCGAGGGCGCGCCACTGCTTGCCGGCGCAATCGATCTGGTAACGCGTGACCGAAACGGCAACGGGGGCATTCGCGCCGGGCATCATGGCCGGCGCTTTCCAATTGGTCTTGGCGGTGTATTCGATGTAGCCGTCGGAATCGGTTGCAATGCTATCGGTATCGACGAAGTACGCCAGATCGCTGGCGCTTTTGAGTGCGGTCCACTGTGTGGCGTCGGCCTCGGCATAGGTCATTGCACTCAGCGCAACGGAGACGATGATAAGTGGACGGAGCCAATTCATATTCTGTTCCCTGACTGTTCGAAATTGGCCCTGCTTTGTGTTTTCTTAATTATTTTGGTGTCCTACATATTCCACTACACGACGGCCAGATTCTAGCAGAGCATGCGAGCAGCGCGCGACCCGATATGTCGTGAATCGCGCTGATATGGCGCAAATTGCGGGGTTCGCTACGGATAGACGCAGGTCAGGCTTGCGCAGCCCTCATGCCATGCAGCCGCCCGGGGGGCGTTACTGCTGCGACTGCGCCGTTTGCGCTTCGGCGCCGCTTGCCGCGTCCGCCGTTTGGAAATCCTTCGCCTTCGTGCTGACTTTGCGCGCATAGGCGGCCGAACCGCCGTAGCTCTTGAGCGCGGCGCCCACGTCGCCGCGCGCGGATTCGATGTAACCGTGCAGGATCGCCGAGCCCGCTTCGATATTCGCGGCCGGTTCAGTCAAATCGATGTTTTTGACGAGCTGCTTGTGCGCGGCCGGCACGACTTGCATGAGGCCCGTCGCCCCATGCGCACCGCGCGCGCGTTCCTGGAAGCGCGATTCGATCGAAATGATGGCCAAGACGAGCGCCGGCGGCAGCGAATACTTCGATGCGGAGGACATGACGGCCGCCGAGATTTGTTCGGCCTTCGCGCGGGCGAGCCCGAATTTTCGCGTCAGCAGATCCCGAATGCGCTGCATCTGGCCGGGAGCGCGGTCGCTTGCGGCGGACGACGCCTCGGCCAGCGTCGCGGCCGAGGCTGACACGCTCGCTCCCGACACCGCTTGCGGCGCTGCCGCGGGCGCTGCGCTAGACGCATCCTTCGCGTAGGGCGCCGCGCTCGTGACGGCGCGCGATGCGCCGGCCTCTTGCGCCATCGCGGGCGCGACGAGACAGAACGAAACGAACAGGACGCGAAGAGATCGGCGCATGAGCGGACAGGGTGTGACGGTGCGCCGCATTATAGCGATCCGAACGCGACCGTTCAGGGGCGGGATTGAATTCATCAGTCGATTAATTCGGGCCGGGACGAAGCGTGTCCGAGGCCTCGCGCGCCGTCCGGGCTCGAAGCTCGGCATGCTTCATGCGGGGCCGGTCAAGTGCGCGACGTAGTGGAGGGGCCATGCATATCGGGGACGAAAAATCGCCGCCATGGGTAATTGAATCAGCCACGTACTTCGACCATCGAACGCACCGATTCACCGTCGGCGATATCGAGATCGACGGCGAATGGATCGCCTCGATCGAGCCCCCCGGCGCCTCGCGGGTGCCGCACGTGTTGGATGGCCGCGACCGTGTAGTCACGCCTGGCTTGATGCGCGCGCACGCCGAGCCGCTCCGGTTCGAGCGCGATGCCGATCGTCTACTCCAAGCCGGAGTGACGACCGCGGCGCTCGTGTGCGCCACGGCAAGCGCATGCGTGCTTGCCGCGAACCGAATGCCGCAGCGACTCTGCGCGGCGCTGCTGCTCAATGCGTTCTCGCGTGCGCGAACGCTGCAGCAAGGGGCCAATTCAGACGTGCCGTCGCAAGAGGTCCGGGTGTTCGAGCGTATCGCCGCGCAACTGCGGAACAACGGGACCCACCTGCTGCCGGCCGTGCAATGCGCTTCGATCCTGTCCGCCCAAGAGCTCGTGTATGCGCAGAACTTCGCGGCAGCGCTGGGGCGCAAGCTCGCTGTCGTCTTGTCCGATTCGCCGCAAGCGGCGCAGGCGTTCCGCGAGCGGTTCTACTGCAGTGAAATGCAGTTGCTGGCGTTCCTGCAACTTCCGCCATCGGAGACCACCGTATGGGGCTTGTCGCAGCTCACGCGGCGCGACGTCGACCTACTGCGAGGCTGGGGCGCCGATGCGCTGCCCGCGATGGCGCCGTGGGCGGACGCGCGGCGGCACGGCCAGCTTCCGCCTTCCCTGCCGTGTCGATACGATTGCCGCGCAAACGGTGGCAGCCAGCCCGATCCGCTTCTTGCCACGACGGCCGGTTTGCGCGGCGTCGGCCCGCGCATGGCGGCAGACGTGCAGGTGGATGCATGGACGGCGTCGGCCGCCGCCGCGCTCGGCGATCCGCGTAGCGGCCGAATCGCGCCAGGGATGCGCGCCGACCTTTGCGTCTTTTCCTCGGGGGGCGCCGCCCCCTGCCTGCGCGGGTTGGGCAGCGAGGCTTTTCTCCAGTTGTTACAGTTCCGAAAGCCCGACGTCGTGCTCGTCGGCGGTCGCGTGGTGCACGGCGCCGCGAGGACCTCGAGCAGGGAAACCGCGCCCGCAGCGATGTACCGCCCACACGGCAAAGCGGCACATCGGTCCCACGCGAATCCGTAACCCCGAAGACCAGCCTTGTTTACATCCTCAGCCGCAAGCCCGGCGCAATGGACCGAGCTGCATTCCTGGTCGATTAATTCGATCGTACGAATCTTTGCCCCCAGCATCTCCGTACTCGCAAATGCGCAAGAACGGCCGTGCCGTTTACTTCGTGCTGGCGAGGGCCACGCGACAGTTTTCACGCGACTGCTTTGATCGGACTAATTGCGCGACCGCCGCAGCCACCGGTAGCTCCCCTCCCGCCGCGTAACAAACCTAAAGAAAGTCCTAATTCTGTAAGCGAAGATTGCCGCGCAACAGTCGCCCAAATAGACCACGTCATAAAACGCCAAAGCTTCCCGAGTTCGCGCTCGGCTTATTGCTGCGCCCCCTGCCGCAATGGTTCTATCTGTCTGCGACGTAGAACCTAAAACGCGCGTTCGATGGGGGAAGGGAAAAACGATGCCGAAAGTAGCCGAATCCGATCCGCAGCATGCGAGCCCGATCGAGGCAGCAGGCTGCGACGGCGCCGCCCTGTTACTGCCTCGCCGCAACGCCCCGACCGCGCCTTTGCGGTCCGTGCGAGTCGACCGCCGCGAGAGCGCATGGACGGCCGGGGCGACGCCGGCCGCGGGCGTTGCAGCCCCTCGTGAAGGTTGGGCTCGCTCGGCACTGCGCGCCGCTTGGCGCAGCGCGAAGCGCATCATGCCGGACGCGCTGTTTCTATGCGTATCGCACTGGCGCCATGTCGGGCGCATTCCCAATCTGGCCGCACCGAAGACGTTCAACGAGTTCATTTTGCATCGTTGCTTGCATCCCGAACCTCAATGGAGCGTGCTCGCCGATAAGCTCGCGGTGCGCGAGTTCGTCAAGCAGCGCATCGGCGAACAGTACTTGATTCCGTTGCTCGCGACGCCCGATGTCTTTACCGAAGCGGTTTTCGATTCCTTGCCGGATTCGTTCGTGATGAAAACGAATCACGGCTGCGGATACGTAAAAATCGTCGACGACAAGCGGAAAACGTCGTTCGCCGAATTGCACGGCCTTGCCCAAAAGTGGCTGTCCGAAGATTTTTATCGCGCGTCTCGCGAGCGGCATTACGCGCCGATCAAGCCGCGACTTTACTTCGAACAATTGCTGCGGGACCGTGCAGGCAATATTCCGTCCGACTTGAAGATCAACATGTTCGGCCGCGACGCCGCGGGGCCGATCGTTTATGCGGGCATCGTCTCGGACCGCTTCGGCAATCCGCACGGCGATGTGTTCGACGTGCATTGGAACCGCGTCGATCTAGCCATCGGACACTATCCTCGAAGCGCGGTCCCTCCCCCGCCGCCGCCCCATTGGGACGAAATCGTCCGGCTTGCGACGCGTCTGGCCGAAGGCCTCGGCTATGTGCGCGTGGACCTTTACGTGCCCGACGGCCAGGTGTTCTTCGGCGAATTGACGTTCACGCCCGGCGCGGGCGTTTTCCCGTTTCATCCCGACCGGTTCGATCTCGAATGGGGCGGGCTTTTCAAAAACATGCTCGAAGACGGCCCGCGCACGAGCCGTGACGATACCAAACAAGGAAGCGCCGCATGAACGAGCAGACGGCCATCATCCCGGTCGCGGAACCGGTTCTCCGCGCGCTGGACGACATCGAGCGATCGCTGCGGGTTTCGACCGACATCGACACGGTGCCGGACACGCACTTGCGCGACGTTTATGCGACCGGTCTCGCATGGATCCAGCGCTTCATCATGCAGCCGCACCCGGCGCTCGGGCGCAAAGGCGCGGTATGTCCTTTCGCGAAACCGGCGCACGAAGAGCGGGCGCTGCTGTTTTGCGCGTTCGATGCAGCCGACGTGCCGTTCGACGCCTATATCGACATCTTGATGCGGCTGCCGCGGCTATTCGAGCGCTTGACGCGAGCGCGAGGCGAGCCCACCGAATTGCTGTCGCTCGGCGTGTTTCCGCTCGGCCTGCGACCGAACGCCTATTACAAATTCATCGACTGCGCACACACGATTTTGAAGCCGTTCTATATGGAATGCGGGTTGATGCTCGGCGAGTTTCATCCCGCGAGCACCGTGGCCGGCGCGCATAGCGACACGTTCCGGCCCATGCGCGCGGATATGCCGTTGTTCGTGATTCGCGCCATGGCGCGGCACGACATTCTGTTCATCGACGGCGCATCGACGGCGCCCGGCATGCGCGTGCACGAACTCGAGTGTTACTTGCGTTGGAACGAAGGACGGTTGTCGCCGAGCGAAGCCCTGCAGATCGGCGAGCGGCTCGCGCAGCGCAAGGCGCAATTGGTTTGCGAAGCGGCCGCGGCGCCCGCGTCCGCTTGATCGATCCATGAACCAGCCGGCCGACCGGTCGAGAATGACGAAGGAGAAGACGAGCAATGGATGAGTTGTCGTGGGAAGAATGGCAATCGCTGTGCGACATGATGAACGGGTTCATCAAAACGCAGGTGTTGTCGACCGCATGCGATCTGGCCGTATTCGACGCGATCGAGCGAGGCGCAACGGTGCATTCGCTGCCGAGCCAACTCGAGATCGACGAGCACGGCTGCCGCGTGCTCCTGCTCGGCCTGAAGCAATTGAAGCTCGTCGAAGTGGACGAGACCGGCGCCATCACGAATGCGCCGCTGGCGCGCCGCTGTCTGCTGCGAGGCGCGGCGCAGTCGATGGTTCCGTTCGTACGGCTGAACGATCAGATTCAGCACCGTGCCTGCCTGCATTTCACGCGTGCTTTACGCGAAGGACGCAACGCGGGTCTCGACGAATTTCCGGGGGATTCGCCCACCCTCTACGGACGGCTCGCCAAGGAACCCGCGCTCGAGCGCTTGTTTCACGACGGCATGGGCGCCTATACGCGGCTATCGCCGCGAATGATGGCCGTCAAGGAGTTTGCGGACGTATCGAATCTGCTCGACGTCGGCGGCGGCGACGGCACCAACGCCATTCGGCTTTGCGAACGCTACCCGTCGTTGAAGGTGACGCTGATCGATTTGCCTTCGGTCATCGAAAAAGCGCGCGCGAACATCGAAGCGCGCGGGCTGTCGGACCGCGTCACGTGCGAAGCGGTCGACATGTTCACGCAGCCGTGGCCGCAGGGATGCGACGGCGTGATCTTCTCGCACGTGCTGGAAATTTTCTCGCCGGAAAAGATCCAGTTCCTCTATCGGAAGACGCGCGCTTATCTCGACGGCGAAAGCGGCGGCGGGCGCCTCTTCGTATGGTCGCTGATGTGCGACCCCGACGAAGCGGGCGGCCTGCAATCGGTCAAATCGTCGCTGTACTTCGTGACCGTCGCGAGCGGCCAAGGCATGGCCTATCCCGTCAAGGATCACGAGACATGGCTGAACGCGGCCGGCTTCAGCGTGGTGGCAACGTATGACGCCCGCAGCATCGATCACTGCGCTCTGGTTGCGCGCTGAAAAGGAAGCAGCCGGCACGGCTCGTCATTTCGTCAGAGTCGGCGCCGCTTTGACGTGATCGATGAACGCGCGCAACTTCGGCATGATCTGCCGGCGGCTAGGATAGTAAAGACACACGCCCGGCATCGAAGGCGCGAACGATTCGAGCACCTCGTTCAGCGAGCCGGCCTTCAGGGCGCCGGCAACGATCGCTTCCGGCAACTGAGCCAAGCCGATGCCTTCGGTTGCCGCGCCGAGCAACGTCGGAAAGTCGTGCGCGATGAACGGGCCCGACACCGCGACATCCAACGTGCGTCCGCCTTCGTCGAACGTCCACGGCGCGAGCGCGCCGTTGGACCGCCGCCAGCGCAAGCACGCATGCTCGCGCAAGTCGTCCAAGCGCTTCGGCCGGCTGCGGCCCTCGAAATAAGCGGGGCTTCCCACGACGACGAAACGCAGCGGCGGCGTCATCGGCACGGCCACCATATCCGCCGCGATGAATCGCCCCATCCGGATTCCGGCATCGAAACCTTCCGCGGCAAGATCGACCGATTCCTCGCTCGCGGCGACCTCTACCTCGATCGCCGGATAGACCTTGCAAAAGGAAGCGATCAACGGCTCAAGCAGGATCGGCACCACCGCACGCGGCACGGATAGGCGCAGCAACCCGGCTGGCCGTTGTCCCAAGCCGCGTGCCGCTTCGCTAGCCGCGACGAGCTCCTCGAACGCCGGCTTCGCGCGGGAAAGGAAGCGCTCGCCCGCTTCGGTCAACCCCACGCTACGCGTGGTGCGCGTAAACAGCGCCGCGCCGACGCGTGCTTCGAGCACGCGCACCGCCTGGCTGATTGCCGACGGCGTCACGCCGAGATCTGCGGCGGCCCGGCGAAAGCTGCGGTGCTGCGCAACGCTCAAGAACGCTTCGACGCCGTCGAGCGCGCCCTGCCTGACTGTGAAGTTTTGCTTCATGACCCGTCAACATTGTGAGGAATAGTCGCTCGCGTGAGGCGATGGTACACCTACGGGTACGGCTCGTGAGCCGCTTCGTTACCGGCTCGGAAGCCATTTACCCCTTCCCCGGTCGCCCGCCCGTTTTTCGCAAACCCGCGACAGCGCATGTCCCGCAAGACGGGATGTTCCATGGAGATTCGACGATGACCGCTGCTCCCCTTTCAGTCGCAGTTCGCACGCCTCGGCCCGCCTGGCGCGCGCTGCTCTGGATCGTCCCGCTGACGATCGGTTGGACCGCGTTGATCTACAAGCTGCCGATCATTCCGATGAGCGGCGTCCAGACCACCGCACATCAGTTGACGGCCCACGCGCTCATTGCGGTCGGCTTTTGGCTGGGCCTCGAACGCACGGGCATGAGTTGGGCGCAACGCCGCGCGGCCTGGCTCACAGCGATGATTCCGTACACGCTGTGGTTTGCCGTGGCATGGAGCGCGGCGATCGACGGGGCTTTTCGCGTCGGTTCCGCGTCCCCGGTCCCACTGCTGCCGCTTGCGATCTTCGTTCCGGTCATCGTCGGCGCGCCGCTGCTGCTGCGGTCGAAGACCGTGGGACGCACGCTCGATGCGATGCCGGCGAGTTGGCTCGTCGGGCTCCAAATCTATCGAATCTTCGGCGCTTTCGCGCTCGCCGCATGGTTGCGCGGCGCGATGGCGGGCGCGTTCGCACTGCCGGCCGGTTTGGGCGACGTGCTCACGGGCGTGCTGGCGGTGCCTGCCGCGATCGCCGTCTCGACAGGTACCGCGAACGGCCGCAAAGCGGCGATCGCTTGGAACATCGTCGGTCTCTTCGATTTCGCGGTCGCAATCACCATGGGCATCATCACCTCGCCCGGGCAGCTCCAGGTTATCGTGCCGAGCGCACCGAGCATCGGGGCAGGCATCTACCCCGACGTGCTCACGCCGGCCTTCGTCGTCCCGAGCTCGATCCTGCTGCACGCGCTATCGCTGCGGCAACTGCTGCGGCGAACCGCGTCGTAGGCCGAGCGGCCAACTGCCGTGCGCCATCGAAGCAAGTGCGATCGGCACCTATAGCACGACGTATGCATCGGGCTCCGAAGCGGAAAGCGCATCGTCGTCGCCGAGCATTTCCTTCATCTCGCGCTCGACGCTTCGACACAGCATCGAGATCGGCACGTCGTTGGCGCCGCCTTCGAACGGGTTTTCGGTGCTGCATCCGACCTGCTCCAGCGAGGTGTACATCCACGAGACCATCACGCTGAAAGGCACGACGAGCCAAATCATGTGACCGTGCATAAACCCCGTCACGCTGCGATTCAGCTCGTTGAACTCTTGCAGCAATCCGAAAGGGAAGACCAGGCAGAAAAACCGCACGAACAACGTATTCACCGTTGCGTATTGCCGCGGGTAAGGGAAATTCTTGAGGCGTTCGGCTTTGGTCTGTTGTTCGATCAGATCCCGCAGCAAACGCTCCATTTCCATATAGAAGTTGCCGCCGATCTTTCCCGACGCATGCAGTCTGCTTATTGCCGCACACTGCAAGCTCATGACCTTCGTCGCCTTGCTCGCGCTCGACAGCACCGTCGCGAGTTCCACTGTCGACAGGTACGCGGGCAGCAGTTTTTCAAGCGGTACTTCGCGTTCTGGAATGCGATAGAAGCGCAGGTACTCGATATTGAACGACTGGTTCATGCTTTCCCAAACCCGCGGCTGCCTCAATTCGTAGCGCAACGCCGTCATCCATGCCAAGTGCCGGTGGACGAGCTCCTTCGAGCGTTCGAAGTCTTCCAAAAAATCCCTCGCGATCATCCCCCAGAGCCGGCTCGCGCTCAGGATCGACGTCCACACCGTTTGCGCTTCCATCGCGCGGTTGTACGTCTGAATGTTCTTGAATCCGACGATGAACGATGTCGCGGTGCCGAGCAAAGCCACCACCGGCATCGGCACCGATAGCCACGTCAAGCCCGCGAACTGATAAAGGACGACCGGCACGCTTGCCCATAGGAACAGGCCGTAGATCTGCCGCCTGGTCCAGATCAGGAATTCGGAGAATTTATATGCTTTGCCCAGATGCATGGTGAGTCTCTTCTGCTTGGTATTCTTGGTCTAGACAGCCTCCTCGCCGATGCACTATTTGGCGGTCGACAATTCCTCCTTCGGCAACGGCCCGGGCTCGGGCGACACGGGTTGCGGCGCTACCGCATCTGCAGCCTCCCGGGCTTCCGTCGCTTCCGGCTTGAAGCGATGCACGTCGCGCGTGACGAAGCCGACGTCGCGGCTGGGAATGTCGAACCACTCGGGGTGGCCGAAAGAGCGGCGTATGTCTTCCAAGCCGCTCCCCCAATGCTCGCGCATCGTGCTCTCGCTGAATTCATAGTCCTTGTAGTGACCTTCGAATGTCTTGTTCTTGTAGATCAGATGCACCACGTTCACCGCGCTGCCGTTCGCCGTCTTTTGCGCTTCGCGAAGCAGCGGATGCGCCAACTGCGCTGTCTCGGGGATGTGCTCGAGCAGCGCCCTGATCATCTGCGCGTATTTTTGGTGCTGCGACATGAACGCGGTGATCGCACGCGTACGGCTCGAATATTGAATGTCCTTCGTGCGCTCGCTGACATCCAAGAAGTTGCCCGGCAACCTGCCGCGCGAGCTCCATAAATCGACCTGAAAAACGAGCGTGTCCTTGTGTCGGCACTCTCGAATGATTTCTGTGAGCGGCGTATTCGAAACAAGCCCGCCGTCCCAGTAGAATTCGCCGTCGATTTCCACGGCCGGAAAGCCCGGGGGGCAACGCGCCCGACGCAATGAAGTGCTCCGGAGCGAGACGCATGGCCGCATTGTCGAAGTAGACGAGATTCCCGGTTCGAACATTGACGGCGCCGACCGACACGCGAATATCGCCGCGGTTGATACGATCGAAGTCGGTATGTTTCAAGAGCGTCGCGCGCAATTCCGACGTGTCGTAATAGCTCAACTGATCGGGACGCTTTCGAGCGAAGCCGGCGAAAGGCTCATGCATTCGCGGCGAAAAAAAGCCCTGCTGACCTTCGAACAGCGTGCGCGTCGCCGCCCACGCGCTCGACCACCGGCGCGCCATATCCTCGAACCCGGGCCAAGCCGGCATGCGCGCGCTCATGTGCGCGAAGAGATCCGCTCGTTGGCTGATGTCGTTCCAGAAACCCCGAAGCGCGTTCACCCGATCGGCCGGCGCATTGCCGGCGATGATCGCCGTATTCAACGCGCCGATCGAGATGCCCGCTATGCGAGTGGGTTCGACGCCGACTTCGGCAAGCCCCTCGTAGACGCCGGCTTGGTAGGCGCCCAAAGCCCCGCCTCCTTGCAAAACGAGCCCTATCTCGTCATAAGCGGGAAGCGTCACCGGGTTCGGCCGTTCGAGCTTGTTGCGTTGACTCGTCTGCATGGTCGTCTCCTTATTGCATGAACCAACCGTGGCTGACCACGATCGACTGCCCCGTCAACGCGTTCGATTCGAAGCCTGCGAGAAACGCGACCGTACCCGCGACATCGGCGAGCGACGTGAACTCGCCGTCCACCGTTTCCTTCAACATGACGTCGCGCACCACCTGCTGCTCGGAGATGCCGAGCGCCTGCGCTTGCTCCGGAATTTGCTTGTCGACGAGCGGCGTTCTGACGAACCCGGGACAGACGACGTTCGCGCGGACCCGGCGCGGCCCCCCCTCTTTCGCAACGACGCGAGCGAGGCCGAGCAACCCATGTTTGGCTGTGACATACGCCGACTTCAATTGCGATGCTTCGTGAGAATGGACCGAGCCCATATAGATCACGGCGCCGCCTTTGCCGGATCGGTACATGTGCTTGATCGCCGCCTTGGTCGTGAGGAACGCGCCGTCGAGATGGATAGCCAGCATCTTTTTCCAATCGGCGAACGCATAATCCTCGATGCGATTGACGATTTGAATGCCCGCGTTGGAGACGAGCACATCGATACCGCCGAAGCGGCGGACCGTTTCCGCGACGCCCGCATCGACCGCTTCTTCGCTGGTGACGTCCATTGCCACGGCCATCGCGCTTCCGCCGTGCTCGACGATGTCTTCAGCGACCCTGCGAGCGTTCGCAAGATTCAAATCGGCGATCGCAACGCTCGCGCCTTCCGCGGCCAACTTGCGCGCGCACTGCTCTCCGATGCCGCTCGCCGCGCCCGTGACGAGCGCTACCTTATCCTTGAGTGCCATAGCTGTTCCTTGACGGGTAATGTGGGTTCGCGATCTATTGATTCACCGCGAGTTTCACGGGTTCGGCGGGGGCGAGATAGTCGTAGACCACTTCGCCCACGTCGAGCGTCAGATTGGCGACGATGTGACGGGCGCCGATGATTTTTCGCACGGGAAGATCCGCGACGGAAGCAAGCGCATGGGGATGCAACTCGAGCGCGGCAGGTCCCTCCCACGCGCCGACGACATCGACGTCGCGCAAGAAAAAGCGCACCAGTTCGCACACTCGCGTGGTCCCGTCGACGTGAGGAATGACCTTGAGCAGATAGTTGGGCGTGTCGGCGAGCTTGCGACGCTCCGCCGCCTTATCGATCTCGCGATACTTGTAGCCCATCGTTCCGGTGGCGACACGCTGTGTTCCGTACTCGAGCGTGCCAAGCAACGTATCCTTGCCGTCCACGCAGAGCGTGGGCGAAGCGAGCTTCTTAGGAAATCCCCAAATTTCCCGGCCTCCGGCGATAGGCCCCTCATCGTCCAAATACATGGCGTGAGTAAAGTTCCCACGGGTTCCGTCTTCGTCGATGACCGAGATCACCTGACCGCTCTCGGTGTAATCGCCGAATCCAGAGGAGTCTGGCATGCGGATGAATTCGTAGTGAACGACCGGCTTATCGACGGTCAGCGGGTGAGGCACGACGGCATCGAGCGCATCTCTATCGGTCTCGTACGACACGATGAAATACTCGCGATTGATGAAGCGAAACGGCGGACGCGGATACGCCGGATTGAGCACCGGCATTGCAAACGCGCGCTCTCGGATGTCTTTTTCTTTCACGGGGCGGCCCTCGGGTTGGGTGCGGTCGCTACCGCACGTCGGGACCCATCGTAGGCGTGGCGTGCACTGAGCGGTAGCCACGCAAACGACCGCACAGTGTTGTGTCGGGAACAACAATTACGGGCGCGAGACGGCACGCCCCTCGCGCTATGAAGCGACTGCTGAATCGATCGCCGCCGCTTCGGCTCCGCAGCCACACAGCTCGCGTAGCTAACTCGGCGAAACGGAACCTAGGCGCTAATCGCGGCCCATACCGCCTTGCCCGCCGGGCAGTTCCAAGTCACGGAAATTCAAACAGCTGTTGCATTTCCAGTGCATCGTCACGACGGAAATCGGGCCAGCGTCCGCTCTTACTAACTTGCACTATTGCAAAACGAAAAATGTCATGATCCAATCCGCCCAGCCATTCTATGCAGATTAATTAAAAGGACGACTATCGGGTTGCACACGTTGCGGCTCTAACCGCTTCATCCCTGGGCCGGATGAAGCAGCGCGGCACTGACACGCCGTTGACATGAACAGCAGTCTCGCAGTGGAAAGATTCGACCTCCGAAAGGGTATCGGGCGGTTGAAGGTATTGGCACGTCTCGAGGCCGCGTCCCGATCGGCACCCACAAGGGCCATAAAGGACGCGTTAATCCGTAGCTGTCATTTTTGCGTCGCCAACATAAAATGGCCAAAGCGCACTTCTTACCTGCAGAGAACGAGGATGTAAATATTTCCATTGCCGCGCGAGAGGCGGCAATATCACCCTCGGTCCAAATGCTCGGCCATTACGCGCGATCGATGCATCGCGTCGATCGCCGGGTGGAACGTAATTCTCTTATCTTGACGGCCGCATTGGCGGCGATAGAAACGAGCGCTCGGCTCGGCCGCTATTTGCCGATCAATGTCGATAGCCGCTATTGGCGCGGTGCGGCACGATCGCCTTTTGCCCGCGCGAGTACCGGGGCCGACGCCGGGCCCGAGATCGCGTATTGGACGCAGTGGCCCGAAACGGTCGGCCGCGCGCCGGCAGCCGAAGCAATCGCGATGCTCGACGCCGCGAGAGCACCGGAAGGGTCGACGCATGCGCTCGAAGTCGACCTCATCGACCGGCCCGTAGAACTGAATGCCGGCTCGGCCGCCATGCGCATTCTGTGCCGGCTCGGGCAGGAAATGCTTTCCGTCATCGCCGTGTGCGCAGAAGACGACCCTTGGGCGCAAGCCTGCGACGCCGTGGCGGAGCTTTTTGCCGAGATTTTCCACGAATTGCTGACCGAGCCCGCGACCGCGGCGGGGCAAGCACGCGGTCTTGGGCCTTCGTCGCGCCAGATGGTCTTGGGCGAGTTGGCCGGAGAGGCGCACGACGACGGGCCGTGGCGTGCGATTCCCAGGATGATCGAGGAGAACGCCGCACGCTATCCCGATCGCCCGGCGTATGCCTTCGAGGGCCGCACGCTTACCTTTCGCGAGTTCGATGAACTTTGCAACGCCTACGCATCGCGACTCGCGTCACGCGGCGTAAGCAAAGGCGCAATCGTCCCGGTGCTGCTCGCCAACAGTCTGGAGATGCCTGTGGCCTATCAGGCCCTCATGAAGCTCGGCGCTGCATTCGTGCCGCTCGATCACGCATGGCCGGCGCAGCGGCTGCAGCAAGCACTGGAGGTGCTCGGGAGCGAGGCGATCGTCTGCGCGCGAGCGGACGATCTGCCCGAAGCGTACCGTCGCTGCGCCGTTCCGATCGATATCGACGTGCTCGCGCCGCAAACGATCGGGCCTCGACTCGACGTGGGCCCCGACGATGTGATCTACGGCATCTTCACGTCGGGCACGACGGGCAACGCCAAGTGCGCGTTGAACCTGCATGGCGGGCTCGCCAATCGCTTCCATTTCATGTCGCGCTACTTCAATCGCGACGCGGGTGAACGGCGCATTTTGCAGAACAGCCGGCACACGTTCGATTCGTCCGTATGGCAGCTGTTTTGGCCGCTCACGCTCGGCGCACAGGTCGTGATTCCGAAGCAGGGCGCTTTCCTCGATCTCGAAGCGACGATCGACACCATCGCGCGCCATCGGATCACGATGACCGACTTCGTGCCGAGTGTATTCAATCAGATCGTCGCGCTAGCCGAACGCGATCCGGCGGAAGGCGCGAAGCTCTCGACGCTGACCGAGCTCATCGTGGGCGGCGAGGAGATCACGCCGCCGATGGTGCACAAGCTGCGCGCGCTGCTGCCGCACTTGCGGATCACGAACGCGTACGGGCCCACGGAAACGTCGATCGGCATGGTGTTCCATCCGGTCGAAGCCGCCGACGGCATGGCGATTCCGATCGGCCGGCCGATCGACAACTGCTATGTCGTCATCGTCGACGATGCACTGCGGCCGTTGCCGCTCGGCGCGAGCGGAGAAATCCTCGTCGGCGGCGTCTGCGTGGGGGCAGGCTACCTCAAGCAGCCGGAGGTGACCGCGCGCGCCTTCATCGACAATCCGTTCCCGACGATTCCGGGCAGCCGCCTCTATCGCACAGGCGATCTCGGCTACTTCGATAGCCGCGGCAAGCTGCGCTTCGTCGGGCGCAAGGACTTTCAGGTGAAGGTGGGCGGCGTACGAATCGAGCTCGGCGAAGTCGAAGCCGCCGCCGAACGCTGCCCGCAGGTTCACCATGCCAAGGCGCTCGTCGCGGCGCACGCAGGGGCCAAGTCGATCGCGCTGTTCGTGGCGGGCGAGCGCGAACTCGATCGAGCCACGCTCGAGCGGCATTTGCGCGGCGTGCTGCCGCGGGCAAGTCTGCCTCGCCATTATTTCGCGCTCGCCTCGATGCCCGTCACGGACAACGGAAAGGTGGATCGCAGAAAGCTGCAGGCGCAACTCGACGATTACCTCGCGCAGCAGAACGAGGCCAACGCGCGCACGGCGCCGTGGGCGGACGAAAGCGTGACCGAGCGCGTGCTCGCCGTACTGCGCAAACTGCTCGCGCAGCCTCGACTCGAGGCAGACGACGATTTCTTCGCAGCAGGGGGCGATTCCCTGCAGGCGCTCGCCGCGACCATGGAACTCGAACGGCTTTTCTCCGTGCGTTTACCCATTCACGACTTCCTTGCCCACGCGAGTGCGGCGAAAGCCGGGGCTCGCATCGAAAGCCTGTTGTCCGGCAACGAGGGCGGCGAGTCCGAAGAAACGCTGATCGAGCGAGATGTGCGATTCGTGCACGCCGCACGCGCCGAACTGTTCGGATCGGCGCCGCGTGCTCTTCGCGCTTCGCCGGCTCTATCGACGTCCTACGCACCGCCCCGCAGCGTCTTACTCACGGGCGGCACCGGCTTTGTCGGCAGCTATCTCGCCAAGGCGCTGCTCGATCGGCGCGACGATCTCGACGTCTACGTGCTCATGCGCGCCGAGGGCGACGCGCAACGTGCGCTCGTGGACGTGTTCGAGCGCAAGCGCCTGTGGAACGACCGATACGCGCAGCGCCTACATGCGATCCAAGGCGATCTCGCGGCGCCGGAGCTCGGTCTGCGCCCCGCGGATCACGACAAGCTGGCTTCGCGCTGCGATGCGATTCTTCATTGCGGCGCGCTCGTCAATTTTGTCTACGACTATCGTGCTCACCGCGCGGCGAACGTGCTCGCCACCCAAGCGCTGATCCGCTTGTCGTGCGCCGGCCACATCAAACCGTTCTTCTTTATTTCGACGCTCGGTGCGCTCGAAGCACAAGCCGAGCGTCAAGGCGCGCCGCTCGATGAATCGTTCGACATCGAACTCGCCGCGCGCCCGAAGTCGGGCTACAGCCGGTCCAAATGGGTCGCCGAACGAATGCTGCTGCAAGCGCGGCGAGAAAGCGCACCCGTGACGGTGTTTCGGCTGGGCGAGGTCATGCCGGCCGCCGGCGAAGGCATCCCTAACGCGCGGGCGCTCACGCACTTTTTGCTGTCGGCGTTCGCGTTGCTCGGCGCCCGGCCGGCCACGACGTTCCGCTCCGATTGGTCGCCCGTCGATTATGTGGCTCAACGTGTCGTCTCGGCGATGTTCGACACCGACGCGTGGAATCGGACGTATCACGTCTTCCATCCTCGAAGCGTCTGCTTTGCAAGCGCGCTCGAGCAGGCCGGGCTCCCGCTCGCGACGCTGGGTTGCGAACAATGGCTCGCTGCGTTGGACGAGCGCATCGCGCGCGGCGGCGCGCGCGAACTGCGCTACCTGCGCAATCTACTGCCGCGCGAAAGCCACGGAGAAGCGGCGCTGGCTTCGGCCATGGCCAACGTCCTGACGAACAACCCGGGGCTTTTTTCCCGCGCGCAATGCGAAGCGCTCGAGCGCGAGCACGCGCTCGCGGATGTCGATCTCGAGGGATCGATCGGAGCATACGGCCGCCATTTGGCGCGGTCGTTGTGATCCGCTGCCATTCGCAGTTTTGATTTGTCGCGCACTACTTGCCGTCAATAACGAAGGAGCATGTATGCACTACCGCAGAATGGGACGCCTAGGCTGGCAAGTCAGCGAAATCGGGTACGGCATGTGGGGCATTGCCGGGGGCCCCGGTAACTTCACAGGCGCCGATTACGGCACCGCTCCGCTCTGCCTGACCGCCGCCGTCGAAGCCGGATGCAATTTCTTCGACACCGCATGGGTCTATGGCCGCGGCATCAGCGAGCGCATGCTGGGCGACCTGTTGCGCGCGCACTCCGATAAGCGCCTGTATGTGGCCACGAAGATTCCCCCCAAGAACCGCGAGTGGCCGCCGCGCCCGAGCGACACGCTCGAGGACGTCTTTCCCGCCGATCACATTCGCGAGTACACCGAACGCAGCCTGGAAAACCTCGGCGTCGACAAGATCGATTTGATGCAGTTCCACGTGTGGGAGGACCGTTGGGCCGAGGATGAAGCCTGGCAGCGCGTGATGACCGACCTGCGCGATCAAGGGCTCATCGACGGCATCGGCATCAGCGTGAACCGCTGGGAGCCGGCCAATTGCCTGAAGGCGATCGACTCGGGCCTCATCGACGTCATCCAAGTCATTTACAACATCTTCGATCAGGCGCCCGAGGACGAGCTTTTTCGCGTCGCGCTCGAAAAAGACATCGGCATCATCGCTCGCGTGCCGTTCGACGAAGGCGGCTTGACGGGTGCCCTCACGAAAAACACCACCTTTCCTTCGGAGGACTGGCGCAGCACGTACTTCGGCCCCGAAAACCTCGGGCCGACCGTCGAGCGCGCCGACGCACTGAAGCGCATCGTGCCAGCAAACGCCACGCTGCCCGAGCTCGCACTGCGCTTCATTCTTCATCACCCCGCCGTATCGACGGTGATTCCGGGCATGCGCAAGATGGCGCACGTGAGAAGCAACATGGCCGCCAGCGATGCGCCCGCCTTACCGGACGAGTTGCTCGCCGAACTGCGCCGGCATCGCTGGGATCGCAAGCCGACCGTCTGGTCGCAATGAGCGGAGAAGCACGTATATGAGCAAGATCATTGCGATGTGGGCGCACCAGCGCGCGATGTCGACGGCATTTCTGCGCATGGTGATCGAGCGCGGCGACGTCACCGTCATCCACGAGCCGCTCGTCACGCTCATCGACGAAGGGCGCGTCAGCGTGCCCGACGGCCACGGCGGCACCCTCTCGGTCGATTCGGAGGCGGCGCTCTTTCGGCATATGCGCGAACTGGCTCGCACGCGCACCGTGTTTTTCAAGGACACGGTGGAGCATCGCTACGGCTATCTATTCGCCCATCCCGAGGAGATTGCGGATTTCGAGCACACGTTCATCGTTCGCGAGCCGCATCGAACGATCGCGTCGCTGTACCACATGAAACCGACGATCACGTGCCCCGAGGTCGGCTACGAACACCTGTTCGAGATATTCGAGCTCGTCCGCGGGCTCGGCCGCCGTCAACCCATCGTCATCAACGCGGAGCGGCTGCTTTCGAACCCGCGCGACGTGGTCTCCCGCTGGTGCGGTCAAGTGGGTTTGCCGTACCTCGAGCATGCGCTCACCTGGGCGCCCGAAGACCGGCCGGAATGGCAACGCACGAAGCAATGGCACGCAGCCGTTGCGCAAAGCTCGGGATTCGCGGCTCCGACCCGCGAGTACGACGCCACCGCCGACAACCATCCGATTCTCAGGCAGTACTTCGATTATCACCTGCCGTTCTACGAAAAGCTGATACGTCATGCCGTTCGTTGATCGCGCGTGCGCGCCCCTTTCGTTTTCGCAGCCGAATTCGTAGCCGTCTTCTTCGATCCTTTGCATAGCGAGGCAAGTTCATGTCAGACACCGTCCGCGCGGCCGAAGTGCAACGCTCCTCCGGCGAAGTCTTCGCCAAAGCCTTCATCGAGCAGGGGCCGAACACCGAAGTCCACTTCGACTATACGATCACCGAGGCCTTCAAACCGACGCAAGACCGGCCGCGATTGATGGTGAGCCAGCTCTTCAGGAAGCGGCTCGTCGAAGAACCCACGAGCCGCTTCTGGTCGGAAAGCCGGCCGCCGAAAGACGAAACCGCCGGCATCTTCGAAGGCCAGTTGCGCCAGGAAGCGACGTTCCGCTTCGGTACGAGCGAAGCCACCGTGAGGCCCATCAACGCTTGGGTGCAGATACCGCCGGCGTTGTTCGGCGATGAGCGGGCGATCGCCGAATTCATCGACTACCGCTTGCTGGTCAGGCTCGCCACCGCCGAGAACCAAGCGTTGACGCTCGGCCCGCACGGACTTTTGAATTGCCCCGGCGTGACGCAGCTGCGCTATGCGGGCAGTTACGTGCAAGGCGTCATGGCCGCATGCAACGAGATCGAGCAAAACGGGGCGACGGCGCACGCGATGATCGTCAACCCCGTCGACTACTACCATCAGATGATGGGCAATAACAGCCTGCTCACCGATCTGAAGGGCAACGGCACCTTGATCGTGCGCACGCGCATGGTGGCGCCCGGCTGCGCGCTCGTCGGCGATTTCGCCGTGGCCGCGCGATTGCTGCATCGAGGCAAATCGGTGATTCGCTGCGGCACGCCGCCCGAGGGCACCTTCGCATCGGACGGGCTTGCGGTCTGCGCCGAGATTTACGAAGGGTTGGCCGTGCATCTGCCGACGCATTTCTTCCATGCCATGCCCGGCTGAGGCCGCGCGCGCGCCCTCACGCGCGGGCGCGCCGGACGGTGCATGAAACTCGGCCTCACACGGCGCAAGGAAACGGGAGATGAGGATGAATCGGATCGCGAATGGCGCATCGAACAACGGCGAAACTCAGGCCACGGACACCGGGCTGCGGTTCTATAAGCCGTATATGCCGCTGTTCCTCGGCCTCTTTTGCTGCCACTTCGGTATCGGCGCTTCGCTGGGCGCGCTGCCCTTTTACGTCAAGGGGTCGCTGGGCGGCAGCGACGTCGACGTCGGCACGGTCGTCGCCGCCATCGCCGTCGCCGTCGTATTGACGCGACCGGTGGCGGGCCGGCTCTCCGACCGCATCGGCCACAAGGTGCTGATGCTCGTGGGCGCGCTGCTTTGCGCGCTGGCGGGCGCAGCTTATGTGCTGGCCGCCGGCGTGCCGTCGCTGATCGCCGTTCGCGTGCTGCACGGCATCGGCGAAGGCGCGGTGTTTACGGCGGGGGCGACGTGGCTCGTCGCGATCGCCCCGCCCGAGCGGCGCGGCAAGATCGTCGGCCTGTACGGCGTGAGCATGTGGACCGGCGTGACGCTCGGTGCGCTGGCCGGCGCCGCGCTGTCGAAGGCCGTCGGATTCGGCTTCGTTTGGGCGGCATGCGCCGTCGTTCCGCTCGCCGGCCTGCTGCTGATCGCTTCGAAGCAGGCGCCCGAGCGTTCGAAAACAGCGAAGAAGGCCGCGCTGTTCCCCAGCACGGCGATGGTGCCGGGCGTCGCGCTTTCGCTCGCTTCGATGGGGTATGCCGCGCTCGCATCGTTCGTTGCGCTCTACATGGCCAAGCGAGGTGTCGGCAACGGCATTCTTGCCTTCAACGTCTTCGGTTTCGCCTATGTCGGCTCGCGGCTGTTTCTGGGCCACTGGCCCGACAAGCTGGGGCCGTACCGGGTCGCATTCGGCGCCGCCCTTGTCGAGGCGCTGGGCCTCGCGCTCGTGGGCGTCGCACCGAATCTCGCCGTCGCGGTGGCCGGCGGCTTCGCGATGGGCATGGGCTTGTCGCTGCTCTACCCCTCGCTCGCACTTGCCGTGATCCGCGCGACCGACCCATCGCAGCACGGCGCCGCGCTCGGCATGTTCACGTCGTTCTGGGATCTCGGGGTAGCCGCGGGCGGCGTCGTCGCCGGCTTCATCGCGAATAGGCTCGGTTACTCGATGATCTACGTGCTGATGCTCGCACCGGCGCTTGCCTCGGCTGCGCTCGTCCTTTCGCTTTGGGCGCCGCGCCGGGCTCCCGCCGCTTCGCAGTCTTGACCCGAGTCGTCATCCAAGGACCGATCATGAGTGGAAACAACGTCGTCTGGCAGGAAGTCACGATCGACAAAACGGCCCGCGCCGCGCAAAAGCAGCAGCGGCCTTTCGTGCTCTGGTTCACCGGCATCTCGGGCGCGGGCAAATCGACGATCGCCAATCTCGTCGACGAGCGTCTTTTCGAACGTGGGCGCCACGCGTTCGTGCTCGACGGCGACAACATGCGCCATAGGCTCAACCGCGATCTCGGATTCAGCGATGCGGACCGCAGCGAGAACGTGCGCCGCGCGAGCGAAGTGGCGCGGCTCATGGTCGATGCGGGGCTCATCGTGCTCGTCACGTTCATCTCGCCGTTCCGCGAAGTGCGGCTCGCCGCGCGGCGTTTGTTCGGCGAGGGCGAATTCGTCGAAATCCACGTGGATACGCCTATCGACGTCGCGCAATCGCGCGACCCCAAGGGCCTGTATCGCCAGGCGCGCGGCGGCGCGATCAAGCAATTCACCGGCATCGATTCGCGCTACGAAGCACCTGATCACCCCGAGATTCGCGTCGACACGACGCGATTGACGGCCGATGAATCGGCCGAAGCGGTCATCGAATATCTGCGTCGCGAGGCGATGATTTGAACGTCGACGTACTGGTAGTCGGCGGCGGCATCGCAGGGGCCGCTTGCGCCTATTTCCTCGCCGAGCGGGCCGCCGTCGTCTTGCTCGAAGGCGAGGACGCGTTCGGTTATCACACGACGGCGCGCTCGGCCGCCTTGTTCTCCGAATATTTCGGCAATCGCCCCGTGCGTCTTTTGACTGCGGCGAGCCGCGCGTTTTTCGAAGCGCCGCCGGAAGCATTTTCGGAAGGACCGCTGCTGTCGCCGCGCGGCGTGATCGCGCTTGCGAGCGAAGACGATATCGTGACGGGACGTTTCGACGCTGCGCTTGCGGCCGGGCGAGACGCGCGGATTCCCGCTCACGAAATCTCGCTCGACCAAGCACGCTCGATGTGCCCGATTCTGGCGCCGCAGGGATACGTCAAGGCCATCGCTCGGCCTTCCGTCACCGACATCGACGTCGATGCGCTGCATCAGGGTTTCCTGCGCGGCGTGCGCGCGCGCGGCGGCAAGACGATACGAGGGCAGATGGTCAGAGCGCTTCGTCGGGAGGCCGGTGCTTGGCGCGTGGCGACCGCGAGCGGCGAGCAATTTTGGGCGGCTTGCGTGATCAATGCGGCGGGCGCGTGGGCCGACGAATTGGCCATGCGTGCAGGCGTTGAGCCGATCGGTCTCGTGCCGAAGCGGCGGACGCTCGTGCTCGCCGAGGCCGCCGCCTCCGCGCCGCACCGCGACGTATCGCCGGCATGGCCGATGGTGACGGACATCGTCGATACGTTTTACTTCAAGCCGGAAAGCGGCAAGCTGATGGTGAGCCCGTCCGACGAGACGCCGACCGTTCCCTGCGATGCGCAACCGGAAGAGCTCGACGTTGCGACGGCCATTGACCGGCTCGAAGCGGTCACGACATGGCGAATCGGGCGCGTGACGCACAAGTGGGCGGGATTGCGCAGCGTCGTGGCCGATGAAACGCCGGTACTCGGTGAAGCGCCCGATGCGCCCGGTTTTTTCTGGGCTGCGGCGCTGGGCGGATACGGCATTCAGACGGCGCCGGCGCTCGGCCGCGCGGTGGCCTCGCTGGTCACTAGCGGCAAGCTGCCGGACGACCTATGCTCGAATGACGCCGACGCGGCGCATGACGGCTTGAGTGAAGCAGAGCTTTCTGCGGCTCGGGTGTCGCGGGTGAGCAGCGAAGCGCGCTTAACGTCGCCCTACGGCGTGCGGGAATCATGCGCTTAGATCGGGGGACGCGATGCGTGCTCGCGCTCGGGCGGTCACGCGCATGCGTATTGATGAACGATTGCAGAGAACACTTAAACGAGGGCAATGAGAGCAATGAGCGCAACAAGAGCGATGAGGGCGAAGCGCCTGATTTCCCGGGCCGTGTGGCCCACGATGATTGCATTGGCGAGCCATTCGGCTTGGGCCGACGGCGGGGGCGAGCGATCGAACTTCGGCAACGATCCGTTCTTTCAAATATCGAGCGCGGTGGCCAATTGCCCTGTGCCGCTGGGGCCGTTCGAAACGAAGCAGGAATTCAACGATGAGAGCCATTACCGCATCGAGCGCGGCAATAGCTGCTGGATCGAGGGGCGCTGCCGGCTCTCCAACAGCTATTACTACGACAAGGAAATTGCCGAGGCGGTGCAGCGGCGGCTGGCGAATATCAGCTATTCGACGCAGTGGCGCGAGCACACGTCGCTCTGGCTCATGTTGCAGCGGCGATTCATCTACGTGGAGGGATGCGTGGCGCCGGATTTCGACAAGGCCAAGTTTCTGTTCGAACTGGGCAAGACGGCCGACGTCGAGCGCGTGATCGACGATACGACGACCCAGCCCGGCGCGGATACGCTGCCGTATAGAACTCGGGCGAACCCGGAGAAGCTGCCCACGCCGCCGGGGTACCAGGCGCAGGCGGCCAACGCGCCGAAATAGTCGCCACGGAAGTCGCCAACGTTTTCAAAAATAGAATGCAGCCCGTTGGAAAATAAGCCATTTTCTGGCTAGAATCGGCGCTCTTTCACGCAAAAACAGTCGCCAGCGGTCGCGCCAAACGCGCCTGAACGACGCCTGCCCCATGACTGAGAGCGCCGGTTCATACCCTTATACGAGTCCGTATCAGATGACTCCGATGCTGCCCGGGGATCACAAGCTCGAATCTCTGCGGCTGCTGGCTGCAGATGTGATTGCAGGCGCCGGCGATTTGGCCTCGCATGGCATGCCGCGGCTTCGCCTGCTGCTGCGCGAGGCGCTCCGGCCGATGAATTCCTACTACACGAATAAGATCGAAGGGCAACAAACGGAACCCCTGCTCATTGAGCGGGCGATGCGACACGAGTTTTCGGGCAGCCCCGACGAAGCACGCCGGCAGCGCATCGCGATCGCGCTCTCATAGTCCTCGCGGACCGGTCGAACTCGCGATTCCTCTGTCGATGTTCCGATGGCTTTTCCCGCGCCTGTGGCCCGAGGCAGAAGGAACCGGCACATAATCGCCGCGCGCCGGCTCTCTTTTCAGCATGCATGCGATCGCCATGCTCGGACGGAGCGGTGCTTATTGGTCAAGCATCAAATTCAAGTTCTGCACGGCTGCGCCCGATGCTCCCTTGCCGAGATTATCGAAAACGGCGGATAGCAGCACCTGTCCACGCTGTGCATTGACGAACACGCTCAGCCGCAGATCGTTCGTCCCGTTCAGCGCCTGCGGATCGAGCGAGGTCATGGCACGTGCATCCGCAAGCGGCGTGACCTGCACATGACGAGCATCCGCGTAGCGCTCTTCTAGACACGCATGCACGCGCTCGCCGTCGACGCCCCTCGGCAGTAAACGCAAGTCGATCGGCGCCGTCAAAACGATGCCCTGGCGGAACGCGCCATAGGCGGGGACGAAGAACGGACGATGTGAGAGCCCGGCATGTCGTTCGATTTCGGGCGTGTGCTTGTGCTCGAGCGCGAGGCCGTAAACCTGGAACGGCGCAACCGGCGAAGCGCCCTGCGATTCATAGGCATCGATCGCCGATCGCCCACCGCCCGAATAGCCCGAGACAGCATGAATGGCTACCGGGTAATCGCGCGGCAGCAGTTCGGCCTCGATCAACGGACGCAAAAGCGCGATCGCTCCCGTCGGATAGCAGCCGGGGTTCGTAATGCGCCGCGCTTGCCGAATCCGCTCGGCCTGTCCGTCCGCCATCTCAGGAAATCCGTACACCCATTCGGGGTGAACGCGATGGGCCGAGCTGGCGTCGATTACGCGCACTGCCGGATTGCGAATGAAGCCGACCGCCTCGCGCGCGGCCGCATCGGGCAAACACAGAATCGCGATGTCGCAAGCATTGATCGCTTCGGTTCGCCGTTGCGGGTCTTTTCGTTCCGATGCGGACAGCGTAATCAGTCGCAGATCTGTTCGCGCTTGCAAGCGGCCGAGGATTTGCAGCCCCGTCGTGCCTTGATCGCCGTCGACAAAAATAGTGGGGGAAGTCTTCATCGCCGTGCCCCTGGGATTCGGTCGGTGAGTTGGAAAGCGGTATCCTCACCTGTATGCTTTCATCGGAAAAGTTGAATTTACTGACCTTCTAATTCACAGCTCCTGAACTACGTTGCGATGAGAGAAATCAGCTTAGATCGTTTGCGTACGCTAATCGCTATCGCGGACCTCGGCTCGTTTGCGGCCGCGGCACAGTTCCTGCATCTTGCGCCGCCTACCGTCAGCCTCCACATAGCCGAACTCGAAGGTCGAATCGGCGCGCCGCTGCTGTCGCGCCAGCGAGGAAACATCCGCCCGTCGGCGGTGGGCGAAGTACTGATCGAGCGGGCACGGCGGCTATTGGCCGAAGTCGAGTCGACGTTGAACGACGTCAGTCGCCAAGTTCAAGGGCTGGCGGGACGCGTGAGGCTCGGCGCGTCGACGGGCGCGATAGCGCATTTGTTGCCGCAGGCCGTTGCTCAGCTGCGGCGGCAGCAGCCCGATATCGACGTTCAGATCGCGGTGCTGACGTCGCAAGAAACGTTGGCTCGCCTCGCGCAGGGCAAGCTCGACATCGGGTTGGTAGCGTTGCCGCAATCCCCAGTTGCCGGGCTTGCGATCAAGGCTTGGCGCCGCGACCCTGTCATGGCGTTCCTTCCGGCCGATTGGCGTTGCCCCGCACGCATTACGCCCGCGTGGCTCGAGACACGCCCGCTCATCCTCAACGATGCGTCCACGCGGTTGTCGCGTCTGACCGCGGAATGGTTCGCGCAGGGCGGGCATCGGCCTGTGCCGCGCATTGAGCTCAATTACAACGACGCCATCAAAAGCCTCGTCGCCGCGGGCTATGGCGCCGCCTTGCTTCCTCATGAGGCGGGGGCTCCACCGGCGGATGCGC
The DNA here is from genome assembly GCA_966212325.1 of uncultured Burkholderiaceae bacterium. GTDB lineage: Bacteria > Pseudomonadota > Gammaproteobacteria > Burkholderiales > Burkholderiaceae > Trinickia. The sequence goes on from CBIHRA010000021.1 coordinate 53,113, forward strand.
GCATCGCCATGCGCCCGCTGCGCCCGGCACTTTGGCGAGAGTTGGGCATCGCGCATCGTGCAGGGCGAGCGGAACGCGCCACGCAGCATGTGTTGGATGCGTTGTGGGTGACCCGGTAAGCCCGACCCGGTAAGCAGCGTTAGAAAAGCAAGCGAGTGCGACTCGATCCGCTCATGCAACTTCTTTCCGCATGTAGCGTTTGCAATGCAGCCGAAAGCATTTCTCCGAATACCCTGTGCGATAATCACGCCAAACTACGGGGACCGATAATCAAATGAAACGCTTTCTCCTGATCGCTTTATGCCTGGCTTCTTCGTCCGTTTTTGCCGGTGAGCGCCGGCAAGTTCTGCTCGAAACGCCGGTTGCATACGCCTCGGGGGCCAACGTCGTCGAACGAGTCAAGGACGAGTGCAACATCGGCGATATGTTGACCAAGCACGTCGGCGAAGCCCTTCGCCGGCTCAATAGAACGGGCGAAGGCACGATCGATGTGAATGCTTCGCCCGGCGACGCCGAAGTCCTGCGACTGCAAATCACCTATGTCATGGGCGTCGGCGGCGGCGCCTGGACCGGGCCTAAAGCCATCTCCCTGTCGGCCGATCTGATCGATAACGGCAAGGTCGTGCGGCATACGAAGTTCAAACGCTGGTCTGTCGGCGGCGTGTGGGGCGCATTCAAAGGCACCTGTTCGATTCTCGATCGCACCACGGTATTCATTAGCAAGGACTTGCGTCGGTGGGTACACAACCCGCGCTACGAAATCAAAGACGAAGATGCACCGAGTTCAGCTTCGGCGGCAGAGGCGGCTTCGGCTACGACGACTGCAGACAACGCAGATAAAGACGATTGAACGACGGGAGCCCTTGTCCTTACGTTCTCGGTACCGGCACGTCCGCCGCACCCGCGGTATGGAAGTGCCTCTGGCAAGCGATACGCGGAGTGCAGGGTGAAGACTTTTCCGGCGCCAGAAAGCGAAAAGCCCCGGTGAACTTCACCGAGGCCACGACGCCGACCGGGCACTCCCAGTCCACTTGCTCAGATCGTACACCCGCTAACACGCGACCGGCAAAAGGCATTGCCGAGACGGGACCAACGAGCCTCGATTCCTTTAGAACGGTTATGGTTACAAAAAAATGTAAATAGCCTTGGATGTGAGTGAGTGACTGGCTTTGACGGGGTCCCCGTCCTCGGAACGTAAATAAAGTAGCATCAAATCGCAGTTTATTGACACTTTTTCTCCGCGCGGGGCGCGGCTTGCAGGTGGCTCACGAGCAGCCCGGTCAACCCGACCTGCCGGTGGTGGGCTCGCGGCAGGGCCTGTACGGCCGCTCGAGCAGCCTCGGCATCCCCAACAATCAACACCTGCCTCTGTGCTCGCGTAATGGCTGTATAGAGGAGTGTGCGGTCCAGCAGCCGGTTACCTGTAACCGGGACGATGACGCGGGGCCATTGTGAACCTTGGGCCTTGTGCACGGTAATGGCATAGCCGAGCTCAAGCTCATCGAGCATGTCTTCGTAGACTGGGCGACGCTCGCCGTCATCCCACAGAATCCAGCCGAGTATCAGTCGCTCATCCTCGTCCTTCTGATGAAGCAGCACACCGGATTCTTCAACCTCAACAAGCCTGCCGAGAGAGCCATTCTGCAAACCGTAGTTCCACAGATTCCTTGTGCACAGAACAACGTCGCCAAGAACGAGGCCGGCACGAATGAACTGCTCGTGTTCCTCGCTCCAGGAGAGCAGATGCGCCTGGTCATTTCCGCGTGACTGCTGGCATAGCGTGTTCAGCCAACGAGTGCCGTCAGGGCCGCTTCGCCTCGAACAGAGAATCTGCGTGTTCTCCGGGTCAACCTGGTACAGACTGAGCACCGTGGACGGCAGGCTGTCATCGCCCTGATAGCCGAGGTTCACGGTTTCAATCATGGATATCGGCGCCGACGGGTCACTTCCCAGAACTGGCCAGATGCCTTGCCGCATGGCAAGCGCAGCGTGAGCAATTTCGCCGCCGTAACGCTTCACGACTTTCAGTTCAGCAGAGGCGACCTGAGGTAGCCCCACGAGCGCGTGTAATACCAGTCCGGGCCCCACAGGCATGAGCTGCGACGGGTCGCCGATGAGAAGCAGGCGCACATGCGAACGCAGATTCGCGCAAAGCCGGTACATCGTGATGATGTCCACCATGCTCGCCTCGTCAACGACGACCACTGTCGGCCCGTCCAGGTCTTCTGGTCTCGTATTCTTCAGGAAGGCAGCAATGGTCGACGCATCACGATTCGTCGCTTCCTGCATCCGCTTGGCGGCGCGGCCGGCCAGCGCCATCTGGAATACCCGTAAGCCTGCCTTATCGAACAAGGCGTACACCGCTTTCAGCACAGTCGTTTTACCGACACCGGCACCGCCTGTGACGACGGCAAACGTCTCGGCCGCAGCGATTTGAATAGCGCTTCGCTGTTCAGCATTGAGCGAGATGCCTTCCGCAGTCTCATACCCTGAGATGAGTGACTCAAGCTCAGCTTCGTCTGCGAGAGATGGCGTATCAACGGCGAGTATCCGCTTCGCAATAAAGCTGGCAACCCCAGTCTCCATCACGAGCGGGCCGGTTGGGTGAATCGTGTCGTCGGCACCAACCACATAGCTTCCGTTCCACAGGCCCTGGTCGAGGGCAGCGTCGATGAGCGAGCGCCACCGGAATTGAGGTGTCTGTGGGCCGAGCACCGAAACCAGGCGGTCGACGAGCATGTACCGCGTTGCGCAGGTGTGTCCCGCATCGAAGATGCGGGACAGTGCTTCCTCGACTGCGCCGCGCAAACGGCGATGGTCGTCGATGGACAGTTTGAACACGGACCTGGCAAGTGAATCTGTCGCCTTCCAGGTTCCACAGAAGCTGATGAGCCGATACGGGTCCCCTTCGATTTGGGCGCGCGCCTCCGCCCCATAGAACCGGAGAAGCTTGCGGCCGATGCTCACGTCGAAGCCTTTGGACTGCAACCACTGAAGCGTCCGGCTGTCCCCGAACTGCGCCCACGCAGCGACCGCCGCCTGTGCAGATTCCTCCGTCAGCACGGTGGCCAACGTCGCAACGTCACCGTGGTCGAGCAGGTCATAGAGCCGCTGGCCAAAGGCTTCCCACAGCCTCCGCGCCTTGCCATAGCCAATGCCCCGGAACTCATCACTTTCCGCCATCAAGGTGATGACGTGCTCACCGGACGGAAGGAGCAGTTCGAGCTCGCTTGCCTCAATCTGCAATTCAGTGAGCTGGTATCCGTTCACGTCCCCCTTGCGCTCCGTGCAGACGCCTGCGACACGCCACCATTGACCCACCTCGACCGGATGATGACTGACAAGCAGGCTACCAGGCGCCCGCACGACATAGTAGGCGCCGGCATTGAGAACATTGCCGCCCGTGTCGATGGGCGCACCGGCGAAGATGCATCCACCCATGCCGCGAATGCCACGGCTTCTTATGGAGGTGACCCGCAACAGCTGTGAGGAAGTCAACGTAGTAACCTCCCGGTCGTCGCCAACGCCTCGTCGAGCAACTCGTGCCGTTCCAGCTTGCGCTTAACTTCACTGAGCTCCGCGCGGAGCGAAGCATTCTCAGTCTCGAGCCTCTTCACATACTCGGCGTCGGCGGCAGCACGCGATTTACCGCGAACCCGCACCGGCGCGTCGGCGGCGTCATCACCCGCTGATGTGGCGACCGGCGGCAGAACACCTCTGCCCCTGAGTTCGCCTTCCTTTTCCGTCAGCAGCGATTTGACGCGGGGATTCTGGGTGAGCACTGACGGCGAGAACCCACACTCCTTGGCAATCTCTTTTCGCGAGAGCACTCCGCGACTTGCCATCGCCCGGAATTCAGCGTCAGTCTTGCTGGCAAGCCATGTCGTGAATGTCGCCAGGTACTGCGCCGCCAGTTGTTGTCCACTGGACATCAGTTTGCTCCTCGCTTGGCATGCGCCTTTTGGGTTTCCGCCATGGCATTGCTACGCTCACGGTCCACGGAGGGCAACGGTTGATTCAGGAAGTCCGCCGTCAGATTCCGCTTTGAGGCGTTGTAGACCCATCGCACGAACTGCTCAAGAAGCGCTCGGTTTTCGGCCTCGAGCCGCTGGTTTTCGCCCTTGAGCCGGGCGTTTTCATCGAGGGCGACCTTCAGTTCAGGCGGACCGTCAAACGTTGACGACTCTTCGTCACCCGAGGACAGGGCGCGTTTTCGTACTTCGAAGGCGAGACGAATGCTCTCGTGAGCATGGAGCGCCTGTCGCGTGTAACGAAGTCCATAACGCCTATCGATGGCCTCGATGTAGAGATTCCATGTGAGCTTCCCGCTCCAGCCATCAAGCATCGCCGCGATATCTTTGATAGTGTCGTCATCGAGATTCTTCGTCCGCACGCGCTTCATTGCGCCACCTCATCGTCACGATTGGAGTTCTCTGGAAGGAGACGTGGCGTGGACGACGTCAGCCTGCTGCGGGCCTCTTCGGCATGGTCCAACCTCGAAGCCTGTTCAACGGGAAGAGGCAGAATGACTGACCCCGGCGGCACCGCCGGGTTATCGATGACCGCGAGCAGCGACTCGATTCTGTTGAGTACGTACCGATGGTCCTCGGCCCACTTCTGTGCGCCATATTCGCCCTCCCTGATGGCCTGCTCTGCCCGCTCGAGTAGCAGGGTCTTCTCTGCATGCGCCTGACGCAAACGCTTCTCCTTTTCCGCCTCGCCCTTTATGCAAATCTGTTCGTCGCAGTTCAGACAGTCCTGATGAAGCTGGCAGAGAGACATCGCATAGTCGTGAACGCAATAGCCGAAGTCGGTCGTGTGAGCCGTGGGAATCTTGAGCCGACCGAACTCGTCGCGCGGAATCAGAATTCTTTGAGACGTCGTGGCCACGGGCCCGAACATCCGCTCATCATCGCCAATGAGGTTGCGTACACGTGCCAGAAGCGATTGTGTCGACTCATGGTCGTACGTGTCATTCTGGCGAATGTCTTTCCGGCCTGCCCATTTCGCGATATCGAGTTGGCTCAAGCCCCCCATCTGCGCAAGCGTGTCCAGGTAGTGGCGGAACTGGTGCGTGTGAACCCGGATGGGACTGCCATCCTCTTCGAAGAGCCCACATTTGTCGAAGATGGACTGGACGCCGGTGGTCGAGCGGGCGCCGAGCCGGTTATGAATGTGCGGATGTCCGATGGGCTCGATGATGCAACGGAAGCGGGCTTTCTTTGCATCCAGCGTGTTGCGCAGCATGACGAAGAGGGCCTCACTGTATTTCACCCCGAGCTCTTTGTTCATAACCGGGAATCCAGGCGGCAACTGCTTCAGCACCGCCGCTTCGAGGTCCTTGAACCGGACAGCGTAGTTTTTCTTGCCCGGTCGATGCAAAGGAACCTTGTTGAGCACGCACCATTCTCGAGGGGAGTTAGGCGGGACGGCGTCGGCGAAGAGGATGTCGGCTACCTCGCCCATCGCCAGCCACTCTTGCTTACGGTATTTCTCGAGTTCCTCGTTCGCCAAGTAGATTTTTGTCGGATTCTTCTCGTACCACCGCGCTACCTTGCGCGCCTCGTTCGTATGCTTTCGAATGCGGGCAAGAGCTTCGACGACGACCTCGGTCATCGACGGCACTATCCACTTAATCATGGGCTCGGCGCCCTTGGCTGGATACCACTCGAGCCCGTACCGCTCCGCCTGCTGGCTGTCAGGCTCGCGTCGTTCGCAGGCTTCGCGAAGCAGGAGAACTTCGTTAATCCGGTCCGGTGCGGAGACCATGAGAGCCGTCGCCGACGTCACCACTACGTCAGCCGGTTCGCTGGCGAGCCGGAACGCCTTCGGCAATGCGTCGAGCGTAGCAGGTGTCGGAAGCTTGCTAAGGCGGAGCTCGTCTGCCTCCTTGCCCACCTTCTTCCCATTCTGCTCCGGACGCTTGATGGAATTCTTCCAGCTGCTCAGCGTGGTCGTCAGTCTGTTGACCCGGAGGAAGTGTGCTACGAGCTCAACCTGCTGGACCGTGCGGTACGCGGTATCAGGTGACTCGAAGCGTTCATGGGCGAGCTGGGCCGCGCGGTTCAGGACATCCGAATCGATGGCCAGAGGACTGGCCGTTCCCGCCTCGAGCAAGGCAGCCTCTATCAATCGCAGCGCGGCCACCCGCCCAGCTACAGCCTTGGTTGAGCGATGAGCTTCCTGATACCGCATGTACCCCTTCGCAAACGACTTGAACGGCTCGCTCATCATCACCAGCTGCGAGGATTTACAAGTCTCCAAGTTGCTGAATACGAGCCGAAGCTTGCTGTATTTCCCTTTGATTTCGATGTTGCTCTCCCACACATCGGAGTCAAAGTCGAGCGAGGCCCCGAACGCCGTCAGATGGTTCCGGCAAACGTCAATGAATCCCTCAAGATTCTGCTGCGCGTCCAGGTCGGCGCGAGGTACGAACGTGACGATGTCAGCCATTTTCGGCCTCGCGCTCAGCCTTCACATTGGCACACAGCTGCACCACCCATGCGACGGCGAAGATGGTTCTGTCGTTGATGGAGGCGATACGTGGGTCCGTGGTCTTCATCTGCCGCTCGCGCTTCGATAGCAGATGCTCGAGTACCTGTTCATGCGGTCCATCAAGCCAGGGTTCGAAACTGTCGCATGTATAGCAGCCAATCGGCTTGAGAAACCCGCACGGGCCCTCCTTGCCGCAACTGGACATGGCTTTAAACGAGCCGGTAATTTCTGGCGCCCTGATTTCACTGGCGGGGTCGAAGGCCCGTGTCGCTTCGGCAGGACCGTCAATGAGCTTGCCGGCAAATGCCTGTGCCAGTGGCGCCATGTACATGGCCATCGCGCGGTCAATCCGCGCAACGATTTCTGGCGTCGCTTTGACATAGACGCCCACATTCTGGGTATCGGAATGGTCAAGGAGTTCGGCAATGACGAGCTCGGAGTGTCCTTCCTGTGCCGCTCTGGTTCCAACAGTGGTCCGAAATCTTTTGGCCCCGACCTTGATGAAGTCGCCTGTTCGCTCAGACACGACTCTCAAACTGTTGAGTGCATCCACCAGCATGACCCCGACTTCCGCAGAAGTGAGGTGATATGCAAAGCCATCCGGCGCGTCGCCGACCTCGAACGACGGGAACAACGGCGCTTCGCCCGGGTCTGGCAACTTCTCCTTGAATGACGCCATGATGCGTTGGGCGTATTTGTACAGGTGCTTACCAATCTGGGGCGTCAGCACGCGGAATTTCGATTCCGCACGAGCCTTGCTGTCACGGCGCTTCGCGCGTGGTACCCGTATGCCATAGGTTTTGGCTCCACTGGCGTCATCGGTACATGTGACATCGCAAACCTTCAGAAGGGCATATTGCACAGGCCGCTGCCCCAATGCCATAAACAACCAGCACAGGCAGTGCTCGGCATCCGAGACAAGCCCCTTCCCGTACGCCGCGTTCAGGCGATGCTGGAGCGCTTCCAGCTCGATATCGGTAAAAGGTCCCTTGGTTGGGTGCCGTGTTGCGACATCAACACCTTTCTCGTTCCCCTTTAACCGTAGTTGTCCGAGCAGATGGGCCGCATCGCCGCTTATGCCCGCGTATCCCAACGCGTGCCATCGGTCAAGGAATCCAGAAACCGCCCCAAGTTTGTACTCATCCGCCTTACCGAGCCGGCTGCGGAAGTTGAGAATGTCGACCGCGTTGATTTCGTCAATCGTCGCGCAAGTGACATCAAACTTGGACTCGAACAAGTTATTCGCGCGCTGGAACATGTTACGGAGATGCCATAGCGAAGCGTTCTTCGCATACCAGACGAGGGTTGCCTGAAAGGCCGTGAGAAACGGACGCGACAGTGGTGGCAGATTGTCGAACAGCAGTCGAACCTTCACGGCCGCTTCGCGGATTTCCCAGGTCGTGCCGGTGGTGGCAAACACCGCACCACCGCGAGTCGTGACGAACTCGGGTATCAGCCCAACATAGGGTTGAACAGCATTCTCGAACGATTCAGTCTTCGTCGTCATCGTGAGGCAGCTCCATGTTTTCCTGCAACTGGAGGGACGCCGCCCGGGCCTTGCGCTCGATATGGCGTTTGTTGTACACGTCGCCTGTCTTTGACGTCGGCTTCCAGCCCATCAAGCGCGAACGCATCTTCTTCTCGTACTCGGGTGTTTCGCCCGCCTCATCGACTTTCAGCGAGAAGTTGTCGTTCCAGGTGTGCCTCAGAAGGTGGGGAAAGATGGCGCCCAGTTCTGGGTGACGCTCGCGCAAATCACGGAAGATTCGGTAGAGTCCAGACTTCGACAGCGGCCGTCCGCCACTCGCAACAAGGAGAAATGGATGCTTGCGGGCCTTCGGGTAGCTGCGCCGAATTTCCATGATGTAGTGGCGGGTCCGTTCAGCCAAAGGGCGTGATATCGGCAAGACCCGGTCATTCGTCTTGGTGTTGGGCTCGTCGGGACGCGGGTCTTCGACGTCATCCGGGCGCCGTGCGATAAAGACTTCGCTTTTCCGCAAATCGATATCTGCAACTCTGGCGCCGAGAAACTCGCCGCGCCGCAGGCCCAAGCCCAAAAACCAGCGGATGATGAATTCGTTGCGGACTTGCGTCCGATGCGTTTTCCAGGGGTTTTCCGGATTCGGGTTTTCCGCAGAGCTGGGTCTGATGACCTCCCACAGCCGCTCCTGTACCTCTTCCGGAAGTCCAAGCCGCGCCTGCGCGCTGTTTCTCGTGCCTGCTTCGGAGACGCGCGCGAGCAACGCGCCCAGCACCGCTTCTTTCGATTCGACCAGAGCAGCTCGTCCAGGCTGTTTCGATGACAGGTTCAGCAGATACCGGTTGGCCTTCCAGCCGAGATAGTTCGCGATGTAGCGAATCCGCTTGGCGGCCGTTTCACGGTCGACCGATGGTGCAGGCTTGCCCGAGCGAAGACGGTGCACCTCCAACGAGTGCACCTTAACCCGGTTTGCTCGCCGTGGCATGGACTCCGCCTCAGTGATGGCTTCCAGATGAGGGAGCGTAAATCCGCACCACTCGACCAGCGCGTCGACTTCGCCCATCAACAGAAACTGGCCCTCGCGCATCCGTTCGTCGAGGTCGAGCCCGCTCTTGTCGCAGAAGAGCACGAACACCTTCATTGAACGGACGACCTGCTCAATCGTCGCGCTCGATGCATTGACCTGCCGGAATTCGCTCAGTGTGAACGCAGTGACGTCAAACAATGGCATGCGCAGGGGGCCGTGCCGAAGCAGCGGGAAGCGCTCGCCCGATTCAAAGACCACGCGTTCGATGACATACGGAGCGACCAATTATTTACCCTTTTAAAGGTAACTCATCCGCCGTACGATACCTGACCCTCAAAAAAGTGTAAATAACAAAAAAGCCTGCAACCACGAGGGTTGCAGGCTTGTTGTTTACACACTACAAAAGGTAACCTTCAGAACGGAATATCGTCATCCATATCGTCGAGCCCGCCGCTAGCCGGCTGGCTCGGCCGGCTAGCGCCGCCACCACCGCCGCCGCTACGCGCGCCACCGCCGCCGCCCATCGAACGGCCGCCGCCACGCGACTCGGACGGCTCACGGCTATACCCGCCGTCATCCCCGCCCATGCCGCCGCCACCGCCCGAACCGCCGCGGCCACCGAGCATCTGCATTTGATCGGCGACGATTTCCGTCGAGTAGCGATCCTGCCCGTCCTGCCCCTGCCACTTGCGCGTGCGCAGACGGCCTTCGATATACACCGACGAGCCTTTCTTCAGATATTCCCCGACGATCTCTGCGAGACGACCGAAGAACGCAACGCGGTGCCACTCCGTCGCTTCCTTGAACTCGCCCGATGCCTTGTCTTTATAGCGATCCGTCGTGGCGAGCCGGATATTGGCGATGGCGTCCCCGCTCGGCAGGTAACGAATTTCGGGATCGGCGCCAAGATTGCCGACGAGAATAACCTTGTTTACGGATGCCATGAGTCTCTCCAGTTAATCCATTGCGCAGCGGAGCCCGATAGCCGAGCACCCGTCGCGCGACGCATCGTTTCGCGTCAAGCCTTGCGCAGCGGCTTCATGTTGGCGGCGATTATAAGCCAGGCCAACACGAGCCCCGAGCAAGCAAAAAACACGGCGTTCTGGCCGGCCGACTTCATGAGCCAGCCGCCCGCGACACCGCCCAGCGCCAAACCGATCGACTGCGTCGTGTTGTACACCCCGGCCGCCGCGCCCTTGCGCGTGCCCGGTGCGAGCTTCGATACGAGCGAAGGCTGCGACGCCTCGAGAATATTGAAACCGAGGAAATACACGAACAAAATCGCAGCCACGGACAAGATGGTATGCGGCGCCGTCCCCAACAACAACTGGCCGATCAGGATAAGCGCGACGGCCCCGCAGAGCACCGGCTTCATCTTGCCCCGCTTCTCCGCCGCGATGATGGCGGGCACCATCATGACGAACGACAGCCCCATCACAGGAAGATAGACCTTCCAATGCGAGGCCACCGGCAAGCCGCCATCCACGAGGATGCGCGGGACGACGAGAAACAACGCCGTCTGCGTGGCATGAAGCACGAGCACGCCGAAATTGAGCCGCAGCAATTCGACGTTGTGCAGCACCTCGGCGAACGGGGCGCGCACGTGCACGGGCTTCGGCGCATCGGGGACGATCCACAGCACGACGCCGACCGCAATCAACGACAGCACGCCGACGATCGCGAACAGCCCGTTCATCCCCACCCACTGGTAGACGATAGGCGCGCCGACGATCGCGACGGCGAACGAAATACCGATACTGCCGCCGACCATCGCCATCGCTTTGGTCCGATGTTCGTCGGACGTGAGATCGGCAATGAACGCGATGACGGCCGACGATACGGCCCCCATGCCCTGAATGACCCGGCCGACGATGATCCACGCCATATCGTGCGCGAGCGCCGCAACGAAACTGCCGAGCGCGAAGATCAGCAAGCCGGTGGCGATCACGGGCTTACGCCCGAGTTTGTCCGAAGCCCAGCCGTAGAAAATGTAAAGCAGCGACTGCGTCACGCCGTACGCGCCGAGCGCGATGCCGACGAGCAGCACGTTCTCGCCGCCGGGAATCGTCTTAGCGTAGACCGAGAAGACGGGCATGATCATGAACAGGCCGAGCATGCGCAGCGCGAAGATCCCGGCGAGCGACACGGTGGCGCGCAGCTCGGGCGCGCTCATACGCGAAGAGGTAACGGATGGATTCGACATCGGAAGCGAGCGTGGGAACCGTGGCGACGCCGCTCACGCCGGCTCCCCGCCGAGCCGCCGGATACCGAGCGGCAACGCCCTCGCGGGGCAGCGAACGCAGCCAGCGTGAGGGTTCTTTCGTTCCCGCGCGCTGTAAGGACGCCGTAACGGCGGTCTGGAAAAGTCGTTATAGTAGCAGGTTTGGCCCCCTCTCCTTCTTCGCCGAAGTCCAGGTTCATGGAACAGATTCGTATCCGTGGGGCGCGCACCCACAACCTGAAGAACGTCAATCTCGATCTGCCTCGCCACCAGCTCATCGTGATCACCGGCTTGTCCGGGTCGGGCAAGTCTTCGCTCGCGTTCGACACTCTTTACGCCGAGGGTCAGCGCCGTTACGTGGAAAGCCTCTCGGCCTACGCGCGCCAGTTCCTGCAGCTCATGGAGAAGCCCGACGTCGATCTGATCGAGGGGCTTTCGCCCGCCATCTCGATCGAACAGAAGGCGACGTCTCATAACCCTCGGTCGACGGTCGGCACCGTCACCGAAATCCACGACTATCTGCGCCTGCTCTACGCGCGCGTCGGCACCCCGTACTGCCCCGACCATGAAATCGCGCTGGAAGCGCAAAGCGTCTCGCAAATGGTCGACGCCGCGCTCGCGCTCCCCGAGGAAACGAAGCTGATGATCCTCGCGCCGGTCGTGGCCAACCGCAAGGGCGAACACGCGGAACTGTTCGAGCAGATGCAAGCGCAGGGCTTCATTCGGTTTCGCATCCGCTCGGGCGGGGGCACGGCCAACGAAGGCACGGCGCAGATCTACGACGTCGATTCGCTGCCGAAACTGAAAAAGAACGACAAGCATTCGATCGACGTCGTCGTCGATCGCCTGAAAGTGCGCGCCGACATGAAGCAACGGCTGGCCGAATCGTTCGAAACGGCCCTGCGCCTGGCCGACGGCCGCGCAGTCGCCTTGGAAATGGATACGGACAAGGAGCACCTGTTCAGCTCGAAGTTCGCGTGCCCGATCTGCTCTTATTCGCTGCCCGAGCTCGAGCCGCGCTTGTTCTCGTTCAACAACCCGATGGGCGCCTGCCCCGATTGCGACGGGCTCGGCCAGATCACGTTCTTCGATCCGAAGCGAGTCGTCGCGCATCCGTCGCTCTCGCTCGCGGCGGGCGCCGTCAAGGGCTGGGACCGCCGCAATCAGTTCTACTTCCAGATGCTGCAAAGCCTTGCCGCGTATTACGAATTCGACATCGATACGCCGTTCGAGGAGTTGCCCGAGAAAGTCCGCAAGCTCATTCTCTTCGGCTCGGGCAAGGAGCAGATCCCGTTTTCGTACATCAACGAGCGCGGCCGGGCGACCGTGCGCGAGCACGTCTTCGAAGGCATCATCCCGAATCTCCAACGCCGCTATCGCGAGACCGATTCGGCCGCCGTGCGCGAAGAACTGGCGAAATACCAGAACAATCAGGCATGCCCCTCGTGCGACGGCACGCGGCTGCGCCGCGAAGCGCGCTTCGTGCGGCTCGGCATGGACGGCGATGCGCGCGCAATCTATGAAGTGAGCGGCTGGCCGCTGCGCGACACGCTCGGCTACTTTCAAACGCTCAAGCTCGATGGCGCCAAACGAGAAATCGGCGAGAAGGTCGTCAAGGAAATCGTCGCACGCCTCATGTTCCTGAACAACGTCGGGCTCGACTACCTGTCGCTCGAGCGCAGCGCCGATACCCTCTCGGGCGGCGAAGCGCAGCGCATTCGCCTCGCCTCGCAAATCGGCTCGGGGTTGACGGGCGTCATGTATGTGCTCGACGAACCTTCGATCGGCCTGCATCAGCGCGATAACGACCGCCTCATCGCCACGCTCAAGCATCTGCGAGATCTCGGCAATTCGGTCATCGTCGTCGAGCACGACGAAGACATGATCCGCATGGCCGACTACGTCGTCGACATGGGCCCCGGCGCGGGCGAGCACGGCGGCATGATCATCGCCGAAGGCACGCCGAAGCAGGTGCAGAAAGATCCGGCCTCCTTGACCGGTCAGTATCTGGCGGGCGAGCGCCGCATCGAGTTTCCCGACGAGCGCAAGGAGCCCGACGAACGGCGGCTGCGGATCGTCGAGGCGCACGGCAACAATCTGAAACGCGTCACGCTCGATCTACCCGTCGGCTTGCTCACATGCGTCACGGGCGTTTCCGGGTCGGGCAAATCGACGCTGATCAACGACACGCTGTACCACGCGGTCGCGCAGCATCTGTACGGTTCGTCGGCCGAACCGGCACCCTACGATCAGATCGAAGGGCTCGAGCACTTCGACAAAATCATCAACGTCGACCAATCGCCGATCGGCCGCACGCCGCGCTCGAATCCGGCCACCTACACGGGCGTGTTCACGCCCATCCGCGAGCTGTTCGCCGGTGTGCCGGGCGCGAAGGAGCGCGGCTACGATCCCGGCCGTTTCTCGTTCAACGTGAAGGGCGGGCGCTGCGAAGCGTGCCAAGGCGACGGCGTGCTGAAGGTCGAAATGCACTTTCTGCCCGACGTCTACGTGCCATGCGACGTCTGCCACGGCAAGCGCTACAACCGCGAAACGCTCGACATCCAGTACAAAGGGAAGAACATCAGCGAAGTGCTCGACATGACCGTCGAGCATGCGCACGAGTTCTTCAATGCGGTGCCCGTCATCGCGCGCAAGCTCAAGACGCTGCTCGACGTGGGCCTCGGCTATATCCGGCTCGGACAATCGGCCACGACGCTATCGGGCGGCGAGGCTCAGCGCGTCAAGCTTTCGCTCGAATTGTCCAAGCGCGATACGGGCCGCACGCTGTACATCCTCGACGAGCCCACCACCGGCCTGCACTTCCACGACATCGCCCTGCTGTTGGAGGTCATCCATCGGTTGAGAGATCATGGCAATACGGTGGTCATCATCGAGCATAATCTCGATGTGATCAAAACGGCGGACTGGGTCATCGACCTAGGCCCCGAAGGCGGCGCCGGCGGCGGACAAATCATCGCCCAGGGCACGCCCGAGCAGATCGCAAAATCGAAGGCGAGCTTTACGGGACGGTATCTCGCGCCGCTGCTCGATCGCCGCTGACCGCGGCGGTCGCCTCGGCCCGGCGCATCGTTCAGCCAGAGCCGCCCGACATCGGTTGGAGACCAGGAACATCATGGCTAAGCGCAACGAGGCCCCCGAGGACACCCGCTTTCGAGAGGTCGGGGGCCGTCCCGTGCGGCTCACGAGCGACACGAGCTTGCCGAAGCTGTCGGCCGTCGAGATCGGCAGCTACGTGCTGGCGTTCGTCGGCATGTGGGCGGTGCTGCACTTCAAGCTGCTGGGCGCGCTGCTCGCCGGCATGCTGGTCTACCAGCTCGTCCATACGCTCGCGCCCGGCATCGAGCGCCATATGTCGAGCCAGCGCGCCCGCTGGGTGGCGGTCGTCGTCATCGCGGGCGTCGTCGTCGGCGGGTTGGCCGCGCTCTCGATCGGCATCGTGGAGCACTTCGAGCATACGGTGCCCAACATCCAGAACCTGCTCGATCAGGTCATGCAAATCGTCGCGCAGGCACGCTCGCGCTCGCCCGAATGGCTTTCGGCCATGCTGCCCGGCGACGTTTCGCAGATGAAGGAAAAAGCCGGCATGCTCGTGCACGCGCACATGGAGCAGCTCCAGCAGGGCGGCAAGAACGTCGCGCGGGGCTTCGGCCATATCCTGTTCGGCATGATCATCGGCGCGATGATCGCCATCTCCAGCGTGCGCCACACGAGGCGGCTGCCGCTGTCGACGGCCCTCGTCGCCCGCGCTTCGCGCTTTGCCGACGCATTCCGGCGCATCGTCTTCGCCCAGGTGAAGATTTCGACGATCAACGCCGTGTTCACGGCGCTCTACCTGCTCATCGCGCTACCGCTTTTTCATGAGCGGCTGCCGCTGTCGAAAACGCTCGTGCTCGTCACGTTCATCGCGGGCCTGTTGCCCGTCATCGGCAATCTGATCTCCAATACGCTGATCGTCGCAGTGTCGCTGGCGGTGAGCCTGCCCACGGCCATCTCGTCGCTCGTTTTCCTCGTACTGATCCACAAGTTCGAATACTTCCTGAATGCGCGGATCGTCGGCGGGCAAATCGAAGCGCGCGCGTGGGAGCTGCTGCTCGCGATGCTCGTCATGGAAGCGGCGGCGGGCGTGCCCGGGCTCATCGCCGCACCGATCTTCTACGCCTATATCAAGCGCGAGCTCGTCTACTTGCGGCTCGTCTAGCGCAGCGGCTCCGATTACCGCTCCGATTACCGCTCCGATTACCGCCTGAGCCGCCGCGGCAGCGACCCGCCGGGCCGGTGCGCCGAGGCCGGCCGAGCGCCCCCGGGTCCTGCCGCATTCAACGAAAAACGACCGTCTTCGTGCCGTTCAACACGATTCGATGCTCGACGTGCCATTTCACGGCCCGCGCGAGCGTCACGCATTCGACATCGCGGCCGATCGCCGTCAACTGATCGGGCGTCATGCTGTGATCGACGCGTTCCACTTCCTGCTCGATGATCGGGCCTTCGTCGAGATCGGTCGTGACGTAATGCGCCGTCGCGCCGATCAGCTTCACGCCGCGATCGAATGCTTGGTAATACGGCTTTGCGCCCTTGAAGCTCGGCAGGAAAGAGTGATGGATGTTGATGGCGCGCCCGGCAAGGTGCTCGCAGAGATTGGGCGACAAGACCTGCATGTACCGCGCGAGCACGACGAGATCGGCTTCGTGCTGGTCGATGACTTCGAGCACGCGCGCTTCTTGCGCAGCCTTCGCGCGCGCCGTCGATTCCGTCAGCGGAAAGTGGTGAAACGGGATGTCGTAGCTCGCGGCGAGCTGATAGAAGTCTTTGTGGTTCGAGATGATGGCGGGAATCTCGATCGGCAGTTGCCCCGTGCGGTACCGGAACAGCAAGTCGTTCAAGCAATGACCGATCTTCGACACCATGATGACGACTTTTGGCTTGAGCGCCGCGTCGTGGATCTCCCAGCGCATCGAAAACTCGCCGGCCAGCGCCGCGAACGATTCGCGCAACGCGTCGAGGCCCGGGTCGCCGCCCACCTGCTGAAAATGCACGCGCATGAAGAACTCGCCCGTGCGGCTATCGCCGAATTGGGCCGAATCGAGAATGTTGGCGCCGCGCTCGAAGAGAAACCCGGATACGGAATGAACGATGCCGGGCCGGTCGGGGCACGACAGTTTCAAAATGAAGCTGTGTTGGGTCGACATGACCTTCTGAACTCCTGTGTTTGATTCGCGCCGAGCGCTCGGTGCCCGGCGCTCAGCGGGCGACGAGCGGCGCGGCGAACAGCGTTTCGATGCCGACGGCCGCTTCCTCGTCGATCCAACGGTGGCGCAGCATGCAATCGAGCGTCGCCAGGCTCGCATCGACAGTCATCTCGCCGTCTTCGATCCACCGTGCGACTTCGTCGATTCGCGCAAGCCGGTGCTCGCCGACTTCGCCGTCCTGGTTGCGGGGAGCGAAGTCCTCGGGCAGCGTCAGGTCGTAGACGAAAACTTGCTCGGCCTGCGTGCCCTCGGGCAGCGACTGCAGCACGTGGACGGTGCGGCCCCGCTCGGCGTTCCGCGCGAGGCCGGCTTCGATGCCAGCCTCTTCCCAGCACTCCTTGGCCAGCGTGTCTTCGATCGACAAGCCCCACGCGATGCCGCCCGCGACGACGTTGTCGAGCATGCCCGGATCGGTCGCCTTGGTTTCGCTACGGCGCGCGATCCAGAGCTGCGGCGCGCGATCGGCGTATTTTACGATGCCGTTCAAATGCACCGCGTACGTCATCGTGCCGAAGAAACGCGCCGCCGCACGTTCGATGTAGGCAAGCGGCGGCGCGTCGAATGCATTGCGGATCGCATAAGTTTCGTCGCGCCAGCCGACGATGCGCCCTTGCGCCGCCAGTGCGCCGATGACGGCGGCGAGCGCGGCCGAGCGGCGATCGGCGTTCTCGTCGAATCGCCCGGACAGCTTCACCGCCGCGGCATCGATGTCGAAGACATCGGGCCACGACGCGAGCAACGCCACCTCGGACTCGCGGATCCACCCGACCTGCTCGGAAGCCATGAAGAAAGGACGGTGCGCGCCCGGATCGAATAGGCGCCCGCGAGCGATGCAAGGCAAGCTCATGGTAATTCCTTGACGAGGCGATCGGACGGCGTCAATCGCGCAATGCGACGCGCAAACCGAGTGCGATGAACGTGGCGCCCGCGAGCCGGTCGAGCCAGACGCCCACGCGCGGGCGCCGCTTGAGCCAACCGCCGAGCGTCCCCGCGAACAAGCCGAACAGCGAAAAGACCGCGAGAGTCTGCACCATGAAGACGAGGCCCAATTCGATCATCTGCACGGCGGCACGCTGCGTGCCGCTCGGATCGACGAATTGCGGCAGGAAGACGACGAAGAACAGCGTCACTTTCGGATTCATCATGTTGCCGATGACGCTCTGACGAAAGACGGCCGGCAGCGGCTGCGGCGGCCTCTCGTGCGCGCTCGCCAGCCCGCGGCTCGTCAACGCCTTCAACCCGATCCAGATCAAGTAAGCCCCGCCGGCCATTTTGACGATTTGGAATGCGAGCGGCGACGAGCGCAGGATGGCCGCCACCCCGAACGCCGCGAGCGTCGTATGGAAGGTCAGCCCGGCCGCGAACCCGAGGGCGGCGACGAGGCCCGCCGCGCGCCCCTGCGAGATGCCGCGCGCGAGCACTTGCAGGTTGTCCGGGCCCGGAGCGGCCGTGATCGCCAAGGAGGCTGCGAGGAAAAGCGGGAGGTTCGGCATCGTGGGTATCCCTCGTTCGTCAGTGCCCCGGAAATTCGGTCACCGTGTAAAGCGGCAGGCCGCTTTCGCGCAGCAGCTTCGAGCCGCCGAGATCGGGCAGATCGACGATCGCCGCGCCCTCGACCACGTCGGCGCCGAGCCGCTCCAGCAGCTTCTTGCCCGCCATCATCGTGCCGCCCGTCGCGATCAAGTCGTCGACGATGACCACGCGTTTGCCGGGCTCGCAGGCGTCCTCGTGAATTTCCACGGTGGCCGTCCCGTATTCGAGGGCATACGATTCCGACACCGTCTTGTATGGCAGCTTGCCGATCTTGCGGATCGGAATGAAGCCGAGATTGAGCTCGTAGGCGACGATCGGCGCGATGATGAACCCGCGTGCGTCGAGGCCCGCCACGTAATCGAGCTTGGCCTCCACGTAGCGCTCGATGAAAAGATCGATCAGCACGCGCAGCGTCTTGGGCCGTTGCAACAGCGGCGTGATGTCGCGAAATTGGACGCCGGGCAGCGGCCAGTCGGGAATCGTGCGAATCTGGCTTTTGATGAACGCGGCGGCGTCGTGGGGCGCGTCCGCGGGCGCATTGAACATGAAACTCTCCGCAGGGAGTCGGCCGGTCGCGCTCGTGCCGGAGGCGGGAAAGCGCGAAAACAGCCGTGGTCGATTGATGAAATGAACGGGCTGCGCCGGCAGCGCGCGGCCGCCGAATGGGCCTGCACTGCCGAGCGGCCCGGCGGTCAAACCGCCTGCATACCCGCACGGCGATTACGCAGCAAGCGTTCCTCGGCTACGGACAGTGCATCGGGCAGCCCGCGCAGCACGAGAATATCGGCCTCGCGCAGCTTCGTTTCGGGGCCGGGCTCGACGCCGCGAATACCGTGCCGGCGGATCGCCGTGACTTCGACGCCCATCGAGGCAAAGCCCAACTCCTCGAGCGTGCGTCCGACGGCGTCGGCATTGCCGTCCACAGCCACCGATTGTAGCCGCACCTGGTCGTGTCCGTCGTCGTCGGCCGGATCGTCGGCGCCGTGGAAGTACCCTCGCAGCAGGCTGTAGCGCGCATCGCGCAGTTCCTCGACGCGCCGCACGACGCGCCGCATCGGCACGCCCATCAGCACGAGCGTGTGCGACGCGAGCATCAGGCTGCCCTCGACGATCTCGGGAATGACTTCGGTCGCCCCCGCTGCGAGCAGCTTTTCCAGATCGGCGTCGTCGACCGTGCGTACGATGACGGGCAACGCGGGCTCGAGCTCGTGCACGTGATGCAGCACGCGCAATGCCGACGGCGTATTCGCATAGGTGACGGCCACGGCCGCGGCGCGATGAATACCGGCGGCAACGAGCGACTCGCGCCGCGCCGCATCGCCGAATACGACCGACTCCCCCGCCGCCGCGGCGGCGCTGACGCGATCGGGATCGAGGTCGAGCGCGACATAGGACAGCCCTTCGTGCTCGAGCATGCGCGCGAGGTTTTGCCCGGCGCGCCCGTACCCGCAGATGATGACGTGGGCGTTTTGCCGCAGGCTTTGCGTGGCGATGCGCGTCATCTGCAGCGACTGCTGCATCCATTCGGTCGAGGACAGCCGCAAAACGATGCGGTCGGCGTTTTGAATCAAGAACGGCGCTGCGAGCATCGAAAGCAGCATCGCCGCGAGAATCGCTTGCAGCAGCGTCGCGTCGACGAGACGCTTATCGAGTATGAGGTTGAGCAGCACGAAGCCGAACTCGCCCGCTTGTGCGAGCCCGAGGCCCGTGCGCATCGCAACGCCCGGCGTCGCGCCGAACAGCCGCGCAAGCCCGGTGATCATGACGATTTTGAGCAAGACCGGCGCAAGCAGGAAAGCGAGCACGAGCAGGGGGTGCGCGATCAGGACGCGCGGGTCGAGCAGCATGCCCGTCGTCACGAAGAAAAGGCCGAGCAGCACGTCGCGAAACGGCTTGATGTCCTCTTCCACCTGATGGCGGTAAGGGGTTTCGGCGATCAGCATGCCGGCGATGAATGCGCCGAGCGCGAGCGAGAGGCCAAATTTGTCGGTGATGAACGCGGCGCCGAGCGTGACGAGCAAAAGGTTCAGGACGAACAGCTCCTGCGAGCGCCTGCGCGCCACGACGTTGAACCAGCGCGTCATGAAGCGCTGACCGACGAACAGCAGCAGCGAAAGCGCGACGACGATTTTGAGGGCGGCGATGCCGAGCGTCTTGGCAAGATCGTGGGAGTCGCCGCCGAGCGCGGCGATGACGATGAGCAGCGGCACGACGGCCAAATCCTGAAACAGCAATACGCCGAAGATATTGCGCCCATGCTCGGTTTCGATCTCGAGCCGCTCGGCGAGCATCTTGCTGACGATGGCCGTCGAGGACATTGCCAGCGCCCCGCCGAGCGCGATGCTGCCCTGCCATGTCACGTGCATCCAGCGCTCGACGAGCAAGCCGACGAGCACCGATACGCCGACGGTGCCGATGACTTGCAACAGCCCGAGCCCGAACACGAGCGTGCGCATGGCGCGCAGCTTGGCGAGCGAGAATTCGAGCCCGATCGAGAACATGAGGAAGACGACGCCGAACTCGGCCAGGTTCTGCGCCCGCTCCGAATCGGGCGCGAGGCCGAGGGCGTGCGGCCCGACGACGATGCCGACCGTCAGATAGCCGAGCATCGGCGGCAAATTCAACGAGCGGAACAATACGACGCCTGCCACTGACGCGAGCAGCAGGAAAAGCGTCATCTCGAGCGGAGAAATCACGTGCGAAGCGTCCTCGTTCGTCAGCGAAGCGCACCGACGCGCGAAAGCGCGACGCGCGGTCGGTTTTAGCGGCTAGGGCTCAGGGCGGCCAGGGCTCAGCCCGGCGCGGCGAACAACGCCTTTGCTATACTCCGGCGAATGATAGCGAAAATCAATGGCGACCGGGCGTTGGCGCTCGCCCGGGAAGTCCTCGACATCGAAGCCGACGCCGTGCGCGGGCTTCGCGATCAAATCGACGAGCGCTTCGTCGCTGCGGTCGACTTTCTTCTGAGCTGCCGCGGCCGCGTCGTCGTATCGGGCATCGGCAAATCCGGTCATATCGCCCGCAAGCTCGCCGCCACGCTCGCCAGCACCGGCACGCCCGCGTTTTTCGTGCATCCGGCAGAGGCGAGCCACGGCGACCTCGGCATGATCACGCAGGACGACGTCTTCATCGCGCTTTCCAATTCCGGCGAATCGGAAGAGCTCGTCGCGATCCTGCCGCTCGTCAAGCGGCTCGGCGCCAAGCTGATCGCGATGACGGGACGCCCGCAATCGACGCTCGCCACGCTCGCCGACGTCCATTTGAACGCCGGCGTTCCCAAGGAAGCCTGCCCGCTCGAGCTCGCCCCGACGGCCAGCACCACAGCCGTCCTTGCGCTCGGCGACGCGCTGGCCATGGCCGTGCTCGACGCCCGCGGCTTCAGCGCCGACGATTTCGCCCGCTCGCATCCGGGCGGCGCCCTCGGCCGGCGCCTGCTCACGTACGTCCGCGACGTCATGCGCACGGGCGATCAACTGCCGAGAGTCGATGCGAGCGCAACTGTGCGCGACGCCTTGTTTCAACTGACGGCAAAGCGCATGGGCATGACCGCCGTCGTCGACGACGCCGGCCGCGTCTCCGGCATCTTCACGGACGGCGATTTGCGCCGCGTGCTCGAACGCACGGGCGACTTCCGCGATCTGTCGATCGCCGAAGTGATGACGCGCACGCCGCGCACGATCGGGCCCGATCACCTTGCCGTCGAGGCCGTCGAATCGATGGAGCGCTACCGCATCAATCAAATGCTCGTGGTCGACGCCGACGGCAAGCTGATCGGCGCGCTCAACATGCACGACCTGTTTTCCAAGAAGGTGATCTGATGCCCGCCGCGCCCCTCACGGCAACCGAACGCGCGAGCCGCGTCAAGCTGATGATTTTCGATGTCGACGGCGTCCTCACCGACGGCGCCTTGATGTTCACCGCGCAAGGCGACTATATGAAGTCGTTCAATTCGATGGACGGTCATGGCCTGAAGCTGCTCGGCGAAGCGGGGATACAAACGGCGATCATCACGGGCCGCCGCTCCGACATCGTGCTCGCCCGCGCCCAGGAACTGCGCATCTCGCATATCTATCAAGGCGCGGCCGACAAAGTCGCGGCATTCGTCGATCTGATGCGCGAGGCGAACGTCACGGCCGAAGAATCAGGCTATATGGGCGACGACTGGCCCGACTTGGGCGTGCTGACGCGCTGCGGCTTCGCGGCCGCGCCCGCCAACGCCCACCCGGAGGTCATTGCGCGTGCGCATTGGGTATCGGAAGCGCGCGGCGGCCAAGGCGCTGCGCGCGAAGTCTGCGACACCCTGCTGCGCGCCCAGCACCGCTACGACGCGCTGCTCGCCGCCGCTTGCGGAGCGGCGCGCGCATGAATCCGTCGCGCATCACGTCGCTGCTGTCGTTGATCGCTCTGGCGGCGCTCGCGGGCGGCACCTATTGGCTGCTGCAGGCGACTCGCCCGCCCGCCGCGCGCGACGAGGAGCGCGTCAAAACGCATGCACCGGACTACTTCGCCGATCATTTCTCCGTCTCCGAACTCGACCAGTCCGGCTCGACGCAATACCGGCTGACGGCGACGAAGATGGTCCATTACGAAGACGACGAGAACAGCGACCTCACGCTGCCGGCGATCCGGGCGTTCCAGCCCGGCAAGCCGATCGTGACGGCAACAGGCGACCGAGGTACCGTCAACGGCGACGCCTCGATCGTCGATTTGTACGATAACGCGCGAATTTTGCGCGCGGCGGGCGCGGGCGACCCCGAGATGCAGGCAGATTCGGTGCATTTCCGCGTTCTCGTGAACGACGACGTTATCGAAACGGAAAAGCCGGTTAAACTTCGGCGCGGTCAGTCCATCGCGACGGCCAGCGCCATGAAATACAACAATGTCACCCGTGTGATGCAGCTTTTCGGCAACGTCCGAGGCTATATCGCGACTTCGGACATGTCGGGCGCCGGACGTGCCGGCGCCGGTTCCAAGTGACCGGGTTCCATCCTTTCGTAGCGTGACTGCATGAACGAACCGTTCTCTCTTATCGGACGCCCCGCACGCGTCGGCCTCGCAGCGACGATCGCGCTGCTCGCTTGCTTCGCGCTCGCGCCGGCCGCCCACGCCGAGCGCGCCGACAAGGACAAGCCGCTCAATATCGAAGCGGACAACATGACCTACGACGATCTGAAGCAGGTCACGATCTTCACGGGCCACGTAGTCGCCACCAAGGGCACGATCCTCATCAAGGCCGACCGCGTCGACGTACGTCAGGATCCTCAGGGCTACCAGTACGCGACCGGCACGATGGCGCCGCACAGCAAGGAGCTCGCCTATTTCCGCCAAAAGCGAGAGGGGCTCGACGAGTATGTCGAAGGCAACGCCGAGCGGATCGACTACGATGGCAAGCAGGATCTGACGACGCTCACCACGCGCGCCACGGTGCGCCGCTTGCAGGGCCTCACTACGTTGATGGACGAAGTGCACGGCAGCGTCATCACGTACGACGGGCAGAACGACTTCTATACGGCGCGAGCAGGCAAGGACGTTGCCGGCCCGGGCAACCCCACGGGCCGCGTGCGCGCGATGCTTTCGCCGCGCAACGGCGCGCCGGCGCCGCTCACGGGCGCGCCCGCGAAGCTCGCGCCCGCGGAGAAGATTCAAGGAAACGTGCCGCAGTGAATACGCTATCCACTACCGCCGCGACGACGGACGCAGCGCCCGGGCCGGTGTCGGCTCGCGGGGCGAGCTCGCTCGTCGTGCGCAATCTGAAAAAGCGCTACGGAACGCGCACCGTCGTGAAAGACGTCTCGCTAGACGTCAAGAGCGGCGAGGTCGTCGGCTTGCTCGGGCCGAACGGGGCCGGCAAGACCACGTCGTTCTACATGATCGTCGGCCTCGTGCCGCTCGATGCGGGCGAGATCGTGCTCGACGGCAAATCCATCAGCCTGCTGCCGATCCACAAACGCGCCGGCCTCGGCCTGTCGTATCTGCCGCAGGAAGCCTCGGTGTTCCGCAAGCTGACCGTCGAGGAAAACATCCGCGCCGTGCTCGAACTGCAGCACGACGGCGAAGGCAAGCGGCTGTCGAAATCGGCGATCGAAGCGCGCACCGAAGCGTTGCTCGACGAACTGCAGGTGTCGCATCTGCGGGAAAACCCGGCCCTGTCGCTCTCGGGCGGCGAACGCCGCCGCGTCGAAATCGCGCGGGCACTCGCGACGAATCCGAGCTTCATCCTGCTCGACGAGCCGTTCGCGGGGGTCGACCCGATCGCCGTGCTCGAGATCCAAAAGATCGTCAAATTCCTCAAGCAGCGCAATATCGGCGTCTTGATCACCGATCACAACGTGCGCGAGACGCTCGGCATTTGCGATCACGCCTACATCATCAGCGACGGCTCCGTGCTCGCAGCCGGCGCGCCGCACGAGATCATCGAAAACGAAAGCGTGCGCCGCGTCTATCTGGGCGAGCACTTCCGGATGTAAGGTTCGGATCAACCGCACCCGCCATTTCACGCAGACGGCGCAGGCCGCGGCGGCGCTCCGCCGCGCGGCGCTCGCCGTCGTCGCTCCGAGGTTCCCGGCGCGAGGCAAAGTCTCTACAATGAAAGACACATTGCCATGAAAGCCAGCCTCCAACTCCGCCTATCGCAGCATCTTGCGTTGACCCCGCAACTGCAGCAGTCGATTCGATTGCTGCAGTTGTCGACGCTCGAACTGCAACAAGAAGTCGCGATGGCCGTCGCGCAAAATCCGCTGCTCGAATCCGAAGACGAATGGATTGCGAGCCCGTTGCGCGTCGCGGCCGACGGCTCCGTCATCGCACAGGCGCCCACGCCGTCCGCGCCCGAACCGATGAGCGGTTCGAGTACGTCGGAAAGTGCCGAGCGCACCGAAGGCGGCGACAGCGCCGGCGCCGATGAATACAGCCCGCTCGGCAGCAACGACGGCGGCGATTCGTCGCAGTGGAATCTGGACGATTACGGCCGCTCGCCGGCCGCCTCCGACGACGACGACCTGCCGCCGCTGCAAATCCACGAGTCGACGACGACGCTGCGCGACCACCTGATGGCCCAGCTGCGCGTCACGCAGGCGAGCCCGCGAGACCGTGCACTCGTCACGTTTTTGATCGAATCGCTCGACGACGACGGCTATCTGACGGCATCGCTCGACGAGGTCCAGACCGATCTGCCCGAAGAGCTCGAGGTCGATCTCGACGAACTGGGCGCGGCCCTTGCGCTGCTGCAGAGCTTCGATCCAGCCGGCGTCGGTGCGCGCTCGGCCTCCGAGTGCCTGAAGCTGCAACTGCTGCGCCTACCCGATTCGCCCACCCGTAAGATCGCGCTCGACATCGCCGCCAATCATTTGGAATTGCTGGCGGCCCGCGATTTCACGCGACTGCGCAAGCAACTGAAGGCGACCGACGACGACTTGCGAGACGCCCATGCGCTGATCCGCTCGCTGGAGCCGTTCCCGGGCGCCGCCTACGGCAAGGCCGAGGCCGATTACGTCGTTCCCGACATCATGGTGAGGAAAGTCTCGGGCGGCTGGCAGGCGGAGCTGAACCCCGAGGTGGTGCCGCGTCTGCGCATCAACCACCTCTACGCGAACATCCTGCGCAACAACCGGGGCGATCCGGGCAGCGGCTCGCTGCGCCAACAGCTGCAAGAAGCGCGCTGGCTGATCAAAAACATCCAGCAGCGCTTCGAAACGATCCTGCGCGTGGCCCAGGCGATCGTCGAGCGGCAGAAGAACTTTTTCGTCCACGGCGAAATCGCGATGCGCCCCTTGGTTTTGCGGGAAATAGCTGATACGCTGGGCCTACACGAATCGACGGTATCGCGTGTGACAACCGGCAAGTACATGCTCACCCCATTCGGGACGCTCGAGTTCAAGTACTTCTTCGGGTCGCACGTGTCGACCGATACGGGGGGCGCGGCCTCTTCGACGGCCATTCGCGCGCTCATCAAGCAACTGATAGGAGCAGAAGACTCGAAAACTCCTCTTTCGGACAGCCGCATAGCCGAACTGCTGGCGGAGCAAGGATTCGTGGTCGCACGCCGGACGGTTGCCAAGTACCGCGAAGCACTCAAGATCCCCGCAGTCAATTTGCGCAAGTCTCTTTAAGCTTTCCGCGTTTTGCGGAGAGCGTTTACCGGCCCTAACGCCATCAGCGGCTCGGCCGGCCGATACGACCCGCCGCTCGTCAGTCACGCGGGGTGATGACTCGAGCGGGCCGCTCCCGACCGGCGCAGCCGCACCGATGGTGCCAGGCAGCCATTTGTTTGGAGAGCACTATGAATCTGAAGATCAGTGGACACCATCTCGAAGTCACGCCGGCGTTGCGAGAATACGTGATCACCAAGCTCGACAAGGTGCTAAGGCATTTCGATCAGGTGATCGATGGCAATGTGGTCCTCTCGGTCGACAACCATAAGGAAAAGGATAAGCGGCAGAAGGTTGAAATCAGCCTTCACTTAAAGGGCAAAGATATCTTCATCGAAAGCGCGAACGGAGATCTATACGCAGCGATCGATCTGATGGTCGATCGGCTCGACCGCCAGGTCGTGCGCCACAAGGGGCGCATTCAAGAACATCAACACGAGGCGATCAAACATCACGACGTGCCGCCTATCGGCGAGCAAGCGCAACAGTAAGACGGCGGTCGACGCCGAGACCGCTTCACCCCGCATAGAAGGCCGCCCGTTCGGGCGGCTTTTTTCGTTCTGTTCGACGAACCATTCGGACTGTATGCTCAGCGCCAGGCGTGGCGCACCATCTGCCTCGGCCCTGTTCTATAATGTGCCGGTTATTACGGGGCACCCGGCCGCACAGCGGCCCGACGGCGCCGGCCCGATGAGCCGGCGCGCACGGCCGAAAATCGACAACCAGCCAGTTGCCGCGAGGAGCGCCCAGGCGACGCGTTAGCCTGCCAACATGAATCGTTTAGCCAAATTTCTTCCGCTCGAAAACGTCGTAATCGGCCTTTCCGTCACCAGCAAGAAGCGCGTGTTCGAGCAAGCGGGCTTGATTTTCGAAAACCAGAACGGAATCGCCCGCAGCGCAGTTACAGACAATCTCTTTGCTCGCGAACGGCTCGGATCCACGGCGCTCGGCGAAGGCGTCGCCATCCCCCACGGGCGCATCAAGGGTCTGAAGCAGCCGCTCGCCGCGTTCGTCCGCCTCGATCAGCCGATCCCCTTCGAATCGCCCGACGGGCAGCCCGTTTCACTGCTGATCTTCCTGCTCGTGCCCGAGCAAGCCACGCAACAGCATTTGGAGATCCTCTCTGAGATCGCCCAATTGCTGTCCGATCGGGAAGCGCGCGAACGCCTGCACACCGAACAAAATCGCGAAGAGTTGCATCGCCTGCTCACCCAATGGCACCCTTGAGCATGCCGTGACGCTCGAGCCTCGTGCTCCGGCGCGGCGGCCCGGTGTGCTTCGCGCG
This sequence comes from uncultured Burkholderiaceae bacterium, assembly GCA_966212325.1. GTDB lineage: Bacteria > Pseudomonadota > Gammaproteobacteria > Burkholderiales > Burkholderiaceae > Trinickia. The sequence goes on from CBIHRA010000021.1 coordinate 80,568, forward strand.
CGCCGTTCATCGGCCTGAGCGGGCGGCTCGACGCATGTTCGTCGCCGCGCGCCGCGGTCAACCAGGAGCAAGGGATTCATGGATACCTCCAGCATCAACGCCCAGAGCATCTTCGACGACAACGCATCCATGCTCAAACTGAGCTGGTTGACGGGGCATGAAGGCTGGGAACGCGGCTTTTCGGCCGAAACGGTCGCCAACGCCACGTCGAGCGCAGACCTCGTCGGCCATTTGAACTTGATCCACCCGAACCGGATCCAGGTGCTGGGCGAGGCGGAGGTCGATTATTACCAGCGGCAGACGGACGAAGACCGATCGCGCCACATGGCCGAGCTGATCGCCCTCGAGCCGCCGTTTCTCGTCGTCGCGGGCGGCGTAGCCGCTCCGCCGGAACTCGTTTTGCGCTGCACGCGCTCGTCGACGCCGCTGTTCACGACGCCGATGTCCCCCGCTGCCGTCATCGACAGCCTGCGCCTGTACATGTCGCGCATCCTTGCGCCGCGCGCCACGCTGCATGGCGTGTTTCTCGACATTCTCGGCATGGGCGTGCTGCTCACGGGCGACTCCGGTCTCGGCAAGAGCGAGCTCGGCCTCGAGTTGATCAGCCGCGGCCACGGGCTCGTGGCCGACGACGCGGTCGATTTCGTGCGGCTGGGCCCCGATTTCGTCGAGGGGCGCTGCCCTCCGTTGCTGCAAAACCTGCTCGAAGTGCGAGGCCTGGGCCTGCTCGACATCAAGACGATCTTCGGGGAAACGGCCGTACGCCGCAAAATGAAGCTCAAGCTGATCGTGCAGCTCGTGCGCCGGCCCGACGGCGAATTTCAGCGGCTGCCGCTCGAGAGCCAAACGGTCGACGTGCTCGGGCTGCCGATCAGCAAGGTGACGATTCAAGTCGCGGCCGGCCGCAACCTCGCCGTGCTCGTCGAGGCCGCTGTGCGCAATACCATCCTGCAACTGCGGGGGATCGACACATTGCGCGATTTCATGGATCGGCAACGCATTGCCATGCAAGATCCCGATAGCCAGCTTCCGGGCAAATTGATGTAAGCAGTCCTAAGCAGGCGGGGATCGTCCCGAGCCGCCGGGGCGACACGCCGGAGTGGCCCCGCTGCGGCCGGCCGCCTTCTTTCGCCGGCAAGACCGAGCCGGATGCAAGTGCTATGATGAAACGAACTGGTTCTTCCCCATGCGCATCGTTCTAATCACCGGCATTTCCGGCTCCGGCAAATCCGTCGCGTTGAACGCACTGGCCGACGCAGGCTACTACTGCGTCGACAATCTGCCGCCGCGCTTTCTGCCCGCCCTCACTCAATACCTCGCGAGCGAGGACGAGGGGCACGAGCGGCTGGCCGTGGCGATCGACGCGCGATCGAGCGCGTCGCTCGACGAAATGCCGGGCATCATCCGCGATCTGTCGAGCGAGCACGACGTGCGCGTGCTGTTTCTCAATGCAAGCACCCAGTCTCTGATCCAGCGTTTCTCGGAAACGCGCCGGCGCCATCCGCTCTCGGGCACGCCTGCGCACGATGCCGACGTCGGGCTGCTCGCCTCGCTGGCAGAAGCGATAGAGCGCGAGCGCGAGCTCGTGGCGCCGCTTGCCGAGTTCGGCCATCAGATCGATACGAGCAATCTGCGCGCGAACGTGCTGCGCGCATGGGTGACGCGCTTCATCGAGGAGCAGCGCGAAGGTCTGATGCTGATGTTCGAATCGTTCGGATTCAAGCGCGGGCTGCCGCTCGACGCCGACTTCGTGTTCGACGTGCGCGCGCTACCCAATCCCTACTACGACCATCGCCTACGCCCACTCACCGGGCGCGATCAGCCCGTCATCGATTACCTCGACGCGTTGCCGATCGTGCATGAAATGATCGACGACATCCACGCATTCGTCATGAAGTGGCTGCCGCGTTTTCGCGAAGACAACCGCAGCTATTTGACCGTCGCGATCGGCTGCACCGGCGGTCAGCACCGTTCCGTGTTCATCGCCGAGACACTCGCCGCGCGCCTCTCGCGCGAAGCGACCGTGATCGTACGGCATCGCGATGCGCCGGTCGCCATCGACGAATCGTCACGTTTAGTGGCCTGAGACGGGAGCGAACACGCCCGACTCGGGTCACTACCGGCCTAACCCGCCGCGGCCTACGCGGCAATTCGAAGCGTGCGCCATGACCACTCCTCCTGCCGTCTACGCTGATCTCCCGCTCTTTCCGCTGCACACCGTACTGTTTCCGGATGGGCTGTTGCCCTTGAAGATCTTCGAAGCGCGCTACCTCGACATGGCGCGCGCCTGCTTGCGCGACGAATCGCCGTTCGGCGTCTGCCTGCTCAAGAGCGGCGGCGAAGTCGCCCAGGAGAACGTGCCTTGCGTGCCCGAGATGGTGGGCACACTGGCGAGAATCGAGCAATGCGACGTCGACGATTTCGGCATGTTGCTCGTGCGGGCTCGCGGCACGCGGCGCTTCCGTCTGCTCTCCCATCGAAAAGAACCGAGCGGGCTGCTCGTCGGCATGGCCGAACCGCTGCCCGACGACGTTCCCCTCGAAGGCGTCGAGGCGCTCGAGAAATTCGGCGCCTGCGCCGAGGTGCTCGAACGGATCATCGAAACGATCCGCCAACGCGACGCCGATAGCGTGCCGTTCGCGCAGCCGTTCCGTTTCGACGATCCGAGCTGGGTCGCCAATCGCCTAGCGGAAATTCTCCAAATCCCGCTGCGCGCCCGCCAAAAGCTGATGGAGTTGCCCGATGCGAACGCGCGTATCGACGCCGTTCATCATTACATGCAGCAGCATCAGCTGCTTTGAGCGGTCGCGGGCCGCGGTTCGGGGGGGCGATCGAAGCACCGCTCAGGCGCACGGGCGCCCGCATTGCATCCGTCAGACGAGAGAGCCCTTGAGCGCATCGAGCAGTTTGCGCACGGGCGCAGGCACGCCGTAATCGTCGATTTGCGCGAGGGGCACCCATGCCGTGTCGTCGTCGCGGGCTTCGACACCGGCCGCGCCCAAGGCAGCGACGGCGTTCGATATTCCGGATTCCGGACGGCGTACGTCCGCGCAACGCGGCTCGATTTCGAGCTTGAAATGCGTGAACGTGTGGGCGAGTGGCGCCAAGCGCTCGAAGCCGCGGGCGGCGCCGAACGCAAGTGCGCGCTCGGCCAGCGCCGATTCGTCGGGCGCTTCGGGCAAGCTCCACAAGCCGCCCCAGATGCCCGACGGCGGCCGCCGCTCGAGCAGCACGGAAGCGCCGTCGCGCAGGACGAGCATCCAGGTACGGCGCGTCGGCACGGTCTTCTTCGGCCGCGCGGCCGGCAATTCGCGCTGCCGCCCCGTCGCGTTCGCCACGCAGTCGTTCGCGAAAGGGCACCGCGCGCAGTCGGGCCGGCCGCGCACGCACAGCGTCGCCCCGAGATCCATTAAACCTTGCGTGTAAGCGCTTACATCGTCGTCGGACGCATCCGCGGCCGGCATCAAGCCCTCGGCCAGGGCCCACATCGCGTTCTCGACGCGCTTCTCGCCCGGAAAACCCTCGACGCCGAACACGCGAGCCAGCACGCGTTTGACGTTGCCGTCCAAAATGGTCGCACGCGCCCCGAACGCGAACGACGCAATGGCCGCCGCGGTCGAGCGGCCGATGCCCGGCAATTGCGCCAAGTCGTCGGGATCGCTCGGAAACGTTCCGCCGTGCCGCTCGAGCACCGCCTGTGCGCAGCGGTGCAGGTTGCGCGCGCGCGAGTAATAACCGAGCCCCGCCCATAGCGCCATGACATCGTCGATCGGTGCGCTCGCCAATGCTGCGACATCGGGAAAGCGTGCGAGAAATTTCGCGTAATAGGGGATGACCGTCGATACCTGCGTCTGCTGCAGCATGATCTCCGACAGCCAGATGCGGTACGGATCGCGCGTGTTCTGCCACGGCAAGTCGTGACGGCCGTGGCGGCGCTGCCAGGCGATCAGCCGCGAGGCGAAAGCCGCTTGCAGCGGCGTGGCGGGCGTTTCCGCCGAGGTCGGGAGTGCTGACATGGAAAGCGAAGACTCAGCGCTGGCAATGCGCGCAATAGTAGGTGGAGCGTTGGCCTTGGACGATTTGACGAATCGGTGCGCCGCAAACGCGGCACGGCTCGCCCGCGCGATCATAGACGAAGCAATCGAGTTGGAAGTACCCGCTCGCGCCGTCGCTGCCTACGAAGTCTCGCAACGTGCTGCCGCCGCGCTCGATCGCGGCCGCCAGCGTCGCGCGCACGCAATCGGCCAAGCGCTCGCAACGGGCGAGTGACACGCGGCCCGCGGCCGTCGTCGGACGAATGCCGGCGCGAAACAGGCTCTCCGATGCATAGATGTTGCCCACGCCTACGACGATTTCTCCGGCGAGCAGCACCTGCTTGATCGACGCCGTGCGTCCGCGCGTGCCGCGAAAGATGACTTCCCCGCTGAATTGCTCGCTGAACGGCTCGACGCCCAAGCTCGCCAGCAGCGGGTGCGAGCGCACATCGCCGGCGGCCCGCGCATGCCACAGTACGGCGCCGAACCGGCGTGGGTCGCGATAGCGCAGGACGAATTCGTCGAAGATCCAATCGATGTGATCGTGCTTAGCCGGCGGGGCGGCCTGCTCGTGCATCAGCACCCGCAGCGTGCCGGTCATGCCGAGATGGACGATGAACCATCCGGCGTCGGTCTCGAACAGCAGGTACTTGCCGCGGCGCTCGACCCGGCGCACGGCTTGCCGCGCGAGCGCGCTCGCGAGCTCCGCGGGCACCGGCCAGCGCAATGCGCTCGTGCGCACGTCGACGCGTTCGACGCGGCGGCCGGTAACGTACGGCTCGATGCCGCGCCGTGTAACTTCGACTTCTGGCAGCTCGGGCATGTCTAAATGGGTGGGGATAGGTGTGTAACTTGCATGGTCCAATCTGCGTGTATTGTAGCGAGCGCGTTACAATCGACCGAAACCTCGAACGGATCTCCATGATTTTGTCCATCAAGCAGCTCTTCAGGCGCCCGGTCGGCGCCCGCCCCGCATGGCGCCTCGCGCCCGCGGGCCGCATCGTCGCCGCTGTCCTGTGCGTCTGGACGTTCACGGCGGTGCCCGCGCACGCGCAAGATCCGGCGCCGTCCGACGACGGCGCCGTGAGCACGTCGGACCTGTTCGGCCCGGCTCTGCCCGAGGAGAAGAAGGATCTGCCCGACGTTTCGCTGTCGAGCCAAATCGTCTTCCAAGTCTTGGCGGCGGAAATCGCCTTGCAGCGCAACCAGCCTGCTCCCGCGTACCAGACCTATCTTGCGCTGGCCCGGGACACGCACGATCCGCGCATGGCGCAGCGCGCGGCCGAAATCGCGCTGGCGGCGCAAAGCCCGTCCGATGCGCTCGCGGCCGCCCAGTTGTGGCACGAGTACGCGCCCGATTCGGAGCGCGCCGTGCAGCTCGACGCCTCGCTGCTCGTTTTGTCGGGCAAGCCGGACGACGCAAAGCCGCTGCTCGCGCGCGAGCTTGCGAAAGTGCCCGAGGAGAACCGCGGCAACGCCTTGCTCTCGCTGCAAACGCTCCTGTCTCGCGGGCCGAACCACGTGGGCGGCTTGCAAGTCCTGCAGGATCTGTTGAAGAACGACATGGACCGGCCCGAGGCGCAACTCGCGATCGGCCGCCAGCAACTGCTCGCCGACGACCGGCCCGGCGCGCGCGCCGCGTTCGAGCGCGCCCTGAAACTGAAGCCCGATTTCCTGCCGGCAGCGCTTTCGCTCGGGCAGATGGGCCCGGAAGAGCGCAAGGAAGGGATCGCGTCGTTCGAGTCGTACGTCAAGCAGAATCCGAAGGCGCGCGATGCTCGGCTGGCGCTGGCCCAGTTGTACTTGGCGAGCGACCGGCTCCCAGACGCGCAAAAGCAGTTCGAGGCGCTGCGCGCCATGGATGCGCACGACCCGATGCCGCTGCTCGCGCTCGGCCTCATCAAGGTTCAGCAAAAGCAATACGACGCGGCGCAGAAGTATCTGATGCAGTACGCCGACTTGACCGAAAAAACGCCGGGCGCCGATCCGGGTCAGGCGTACCTCTATCTCGCACAACTCGCACTCGAGCAAAAGCACGAGGACGACGGCGCGAAATGGCTCGACAAGGTGCCGCCGTCGAGCCCGCAATACGTCACGGCCCGCGTCACGCGCGCGCAATTGCTGGCGAAGGCCGGCAAGATCGACGATGCGCGCAAGATCCTCGCCGATCTGCAGCCGGCCGATCCGCGCGAGCAGGCGCTCATCGCCCGCACGGATTCCGCGATCTTGTTCGATGGCAAGCGCTATCGCGAGGCCGAGTCGCGCCTGAAAGAAGCCAACGAGGCATTCCCCAACGACCCCGAGATCCAGTACGACTATGCGATGGCGGCCGAGAAGAACGGCCACTACGAGCTCATGGAAACGGTGCTGCGCAAGGTCATGCAAGAACAGCCCGACAATCCGCAGGCCTACAACGCGCTCGGCTATTCGCTGGCCGATCGCAACCAGCGCTTGGACGAAGCGGACAAGCTGATCGAAAAAGCCTCCGCACTCGCGCCGAACGACGCGTTCATCATGGACAGCCTCGGTTGGGTCAAGTACCGCAAGGGCGAAACGGCCGATGCCGCCAAGCTGCTTCAGCGCGCGTACGAAATTCAGCCCAATGCCGAGATCGGCGCGCACCTGGGCGAGGTGCTCTGGAAGAGCGGCGATCAAACGCAGGCGCTCGATGCCTGGCGCCGCGCGCGCAAGCTCGAGCCCGACAACGACACGCTCGTCAAGACGCTCCAACGCTTTCAGGTCAACGCGAACAATCTCTGATGCATGCTTTGTCTTCTGTCTTCCGGCTGGCGCGCCGCGCGTCGCTGAGCGGCGCGGCCGCGTTGGCGGTCGCGCTAACGGGCTGCGCCGTCACGCCCACGCACGGTCCTTCGACATCGAACGCGACCGCCGAACTGTCGACGCAAACTAGCCTCGCCTACCACGGCCGCTTCTCGGTTCGCTATGTCGACCAGAACGGGCGCACGCGCAACGCCTACGGCAACTTCGATTGGCAGCAGCAAGGCGACACCGTCACGCTCCAGCTCTTGAACCCGCTCGGACAAACGCTCGCGATCGTGACCTCGTCGCCGGAAGCGGCCTCGCTCGAACTGCCCAATCGTCAGCCCGTGACCGCCGACAACGTCAGCGACCTCATGCAGCATACGCTCGGCTTTTCGCTGCCCGTCGAAGGCCTGCGCTATTGGCTCGCGTCTTCGCCCGCGCCCAGCTCGCGCGCGAAGACCGTCGTCGATTCCGACCAGACGGGCAGGCTCAAGGAGATCGACCAAGAGGGCTGGACGATCCAGTACCTCGCGTATGCCGACGCACCCGCCAACGGCGTCAAGCGGCTCGATCTGACACGCGAGAGCCCGCCGCTCGACATCAAGCTGGTGCTCGACCGCTGAGCGCACGGCGCTTGCATTACGACGCTTTTTCCATGATCGAAACGACCGAATCGCTGCGCGATTGCGCGGCCCCCGCCAAGCTCAACCTCTTCTTGCATGTAACGGGCCGCCGGCCCGACGGGTACCACACGCTCCAGACGGCGTTCCAGTTGATCGACTGGGGCGATGTCCTGCATTTCACGCTGCGCGAGGACGGGCTCGTGCGCCGCAAGACCGACGTGCCGGGGGTGCCCGAAGCCGGCGACCTCGTCGTGCGCGCGGCGCAACTGCTCAAGCGGCACACCGGTACGCCGCTCGGCGTCGACATCGAGATCGACAAGCGCCTGCCGATGGGCGCGGGACTCGGAGGCGGCAGCTCCGACGCGGCCACGACGCTCCTCGCGCTCAATCGCCTCTGGAAACTGAACCTGGCCCGCGACGTGCTGCAAGCACTGGGGCTACAGCTCGGCGCGGACGTGCCGTTCTTCGTCTTCGGCAAAAACGCATTTGCCGAAGGTGTCGGGGAAGCGCTGGAGGCTGTACAATTGCCGCCGCGTTGCTTCCTGGTGGTTACGCCCCAGGCGCATGTTCCGACAGCCGAGATTTTTTCCGATAAATCGTTGACAAGGGATTCGGAAGCCGTCACAATTACGGACTTTCTTGCACAGCAAAGCTGCAGCGCAAGATGGCCTGAAAGCTTCGGCCGGAATGACATGCAGCCCGTTGTCGTGGGAAAATACGCGGAAGTGGCGCAGGTGCTTCAGTGGTTTGAAACCATTGCAACACCGGCGCGGATGACCGGATCGGGCTCGAGTGTGTTTGCCGCGTTCCGGAGCATCGGCGAAGCGAAAGCGGTGCAGGCCAAGCTGCCAGCAGATTGGATCAGCGCCGTGGCATCGAATTTGGATACGCATCCACTCTTCGCTTTCGCGTCATAGGTTTCGCATCGTCGGAGTTGTCCCACAGGTCCGACGAAGCTCTGAGTCAGTGTAGGGGAGTCGCCAAGTTGGTCAAGGCACCGGATTTTGATTCCGGCATGCGAGGGTTCGAGTCCTTCCTCCCCTGCCAAACATTCCCGCAGTTCCCGCCTCCAGCAGCAGGTGCATGATGAGCAGCCATGACGGCCTGATGGTTTTTACTGGCAACGCAAATCCCGCGCTTGCGCAGGAAGTCGTCAAAATCCTCGGCATTCCCCTCGGCAAAGCAATGGTCAGCCGTTTCTCGGACGGCGAAATCCAAGTCGAGATCCAAGAAAACGTGCGCGGCAAGGACGTATTCGTCCTGCAGTCGACGTGCGCGCCGACGAACGACAATCTGATGGAGCTGATGATCATGGTCGATGCGCTCAAGCGCGCGTCGGCGGGTCGGATCACAGCGGCTATCCCCTATTTCGGCTATGCCCGTCAAGATCGGCGCCCGCGCTCGGCGCGCGTTGCGATCTCGGCCAAGGTCATCGCCAACATGCTGGAAATCGCTGGCGTCGAGCGGATCATCACGATGGATCTGCACGCCGATCAGATTCAAGGCTTCTTCGATATCCCTGTCGACAACATCTACGCCACGCCCGTGCTGCTCGGCGATCTGCGCAAGCAGAACTACGAGAATCTGCTCGTCGTGTCGCCTGACGTCGGCGGCGTGGTGCGCGCGCGCGCCCTTGCGAAGCAGCTCAATTGCGATCTGGCGATCATCGACAAGCGCCGGCCCAAGGCCAACGTCGCCGAAGTCATGAACATCATCGGTGAAGTCGAAGGCCGCACCTGCGTGATCATGGACGACATGGTCGATACGGCGGGTACGTTGTGCAAAGCCGCGCAAGTGCTCAAAGAGCGCGGCGCGAAGCAAGTCGTCGCTTACGCGACGCACCCGGTGCTGTCCGGCGGTGCCGCCGAGCGCATCACGAACTCGTCGCTCGACGAGCTCGTCGTGACCGATACGATTGCCCTGAGCGAAGAAGCGCGCGCGTGCGCGAAGATCCGCTCGCTATCGTGCGCGGGCCTGCTGGCCGAGACGTTCTCGCGCATTCGCCGCGGCGATTCGGTCATGTCGCTGTTCGCGGAAAGCTGAAGCAGCAAGGTTAGTCACATCGAATGCGTCGGAGCCGCGTCAAGCGCGCGGTTTCGGCAACTAGGCGCGGTTCGTTGAACGAAACGCGCCGTTTTCATCTGGAGCCCGACCTGCGCATCAATAGTCGCGGCGTGGGAAGGCTCCGTTTCACTGCCTGGTCGCGGGCAGCTTTTGGAGATTGAACATGAAAGTCGTCGCTTTCGAGCGCAACCTGCAAGGTACGGGTGCGAGCCGCCGCCTGCGCAACTCCGGCAAGACGCCGGGGATCGTGTATGGCGCAGCCGCTGAACCGCAACTGATCGAACTCGATCACAACGCGCTGTGGTACGCGCTGAAGAAGGAAGCCTTCCACTCGTCGATTCTCGACCTCGAAGTGGCCGGCAAGTCGCAACGCGTTCTGCTGCGTGACGTGCAATATCACCCGTTCCGTCAGCTCGTTCTGCACGTCGACTTCCAACGCGTCGACCCGAACAAGAAGCTGCACACGAAGGTGCCCGTGCACTTCATGAATCAAGAAACGAACCCGGCTGTGAAGCTCGGCGGCGCGATCATCTCGCACGTCGTGACGGAAGTCGAAGTCGAATGCCTGCCGGCCGACCTGCCCGAATTCGTCGAGCTCGACCTCGCGAAGGTCGAAGCTGGCCAGTCGCTGCACGCGAAGGACATCACGTTGCCGAAGGGCGTTGCGCTCGTGGCGCACGTGGAAAGCGAAAACCCCGTGATCGCATCGGCTGCTATCCCGGCCGGCGCGGCGTCGGCTGAAGCCGCTGCCGAAGGCGAAGCCCCCGCCGCCTAAGCGCGAGCGCGATCCCTTTCGCGATCCTCTCGATCCGTTTCAATGGAACGGACGACGTGACCCGCCGCGGCTTGCCCGGCGGGTTTTTTTTCGTCTCGCATCGCTTTAGTTCTGAGGCCGGTCCGCCGGCATCCAAGCATGATCAAGCTCATCGTCGGGCTCGGCAATCCGGGCGCGGAATATACGGCCACACGGCACAACGCCGGGTTTTGGCTCGTCGATCAGCTCGCGCGCGAAGCCGGCGCCACGCTGCGCGATGAACGACGCTTCCATGGGTTTTATGCAAAAGCCCGCCTACATGGCGAAGAAGTGCATTTGCTCGAACCGCAAACCTATATGAATCGCTCGGGGCAATCGGTTGTCGCCGTGGCGCACTTCTTCAAGATTTTGCCGGACGAGATTCTCGTTGCGCACGACGAACTCGATCTGCCGCCCGGCGCCGTCAAACTCAAGCTAGGCGGCGGCAGCGGCGGCCATAACGGGCTCAAAGACATCTCGGCGCATCTGTCGTCGCAGCAGTACTGGCGACTGCGGATCGGCATCGGCCATCCGCGCGATTTGATTCCCGAAAGCGCACGGGCAGGCGCCAAGCCCGACGTGGCGAACTTCGTTCTCAAAGCGCCTCGCCGGGAAGAACAAGAGGTGATCGATGCGGCTATCGAGCGTTCGCTCGCCGTCATGCCGCTCGTCGTGAAAGGCACGCCCGAACGGGCCATGATGCAGCTTCACAGCGCCGGTTAGTGACGACGAGCTAGCCGCCGCGGCCCGCCGCCCAATCTCGCCCGGCGCCACGTTCTTTTCAGCGCGGCGGCAGTCGGGCTTTCAGTGAATATCGCGCGGGGCTGTTGGGCTCCCGAACTGTTCCCCTGCTTATTTCTCAGGCTCGGCCGCTGCCTTGGCCGCTTGCAGCGCGTGATATTTCGCGAGCAGCCCTTGGGGCGTCTCGGCGTGCTGGGGGTCATTGGGGATGCACTCGACGGGGCAAACCTGGCGGCACTGCGGTTCGTCGAAATGGCCGACGCACTCCGTGCACTTCGAGGGCTCGATCACGTAGATCTCAGGCCCCATCGAAATTGCGTCGTTCGGGCACTCGGGCTCGCACACGTCGCAATTGATGCACTCGTCGGTAATCATTAAAGCCATGCTGTCACCGGAAAAACGGTATCGGACGATGCGCGGCCAAGACCGCGCGCGTTCGATATTTTACGCCCGGCTTGCGGGCGCGTCCTGCGCGCCGCCGGGCTGCCCGAGCGGCCCGAGCGATTACGGCTGTGCGGGCGCGGCTTTCGCCATTTCGGCGACTTTGTCCTGCAGCCATTTCTCGACCGACGGAAATACGAACTTGCTCACATCGCCGCCCAATTGGGCGATCTCGCGCACGATGGTGCCAGAAATGAACTGGTATTGATCGGACGGGGTCATGAACATGGTTTCGACGTCGGGCAACAGATAGCGGTTCATGCCTGCCATCTGGAACTCGTATTCGAAATCGGAGACCGCCCGCAGGCCGCGGACGATCACACGCGCGTTGTTCGCGCGCACGAAATCTTTGAGCAACCCCTTGAAGCTCATCACCTGCACGTTCGGATAATGGCCGAGCACTTCTTGTGCGATATCGAGCCTTTCCTGCAGCGTGAAAAACGGCTTTTTGTTGCGGCTATCCGCCACACCGACGACAAGCGTATCGAAAATGCTCGACGCGCGCCGAACGAGATCCTCATGACCGCGCGTAAGCGGATCGAACGTGCCCGGGTACACGGCGACTACCATCGACCATCTCCTGTCATCATCCTAAACGGGACGCGTGCATGCGTTCGCCGCGATGCCGCCGCTATGACGCGGTCCGTGGCGGCCGGCGTCTATTGCTGTTGGAAACGCGCATTATTCATCATTTTCGCGCTGCAGCAAATGATAGTGTACGGCACCGGCTTTCCCGTGCCTTACGATCTGCCAACCGGCTAGTGCGGCAACGCTTTCGGGCACGAGCGGCTCGCCGGATTCCACATACAAATAACCGTCTTCGGCCACGAGCGGCGCGGCCGATTCGAGCGCGCGCCCGAGCAATTGTTCCCCGAACGGCGGATCGAGAAAGACGATCTCGAACGAGCGCGGCGGCAAGCCCGAGGCGAGCTTCAAGCCGTCGGCTTCGACGACCTCGACCGCCTGGGCCGATAAGCGTTCGCGGATCTCCCGCAATTGCCTGGCGGCTTTCGCGTTGCGCTCGACCATCAGAACACGCGTGGCGCCACGCGAGGCCGCTTCAAAACCGAGCGCGCCGGTGCCGGCGAACAAATCGAGGCAGCGCCAGCCGTCGAGCCTCTGGCCTAGCCAGTTGAACAGCGTTTCCCGCACGCGATCGGGGGTGGGCCGCAACCCTTCGATATCGAGGACTTGCAATGGGGTGCGCTTCCAGTCTCCGCCGATGATGCGAACGGTATGCGGCTTGCCGCGGGCGGGCGTCGCGCCGGATGCGCGAGAGACGGACGAGGAACGGGGCATGCGGGCGATTTCTGATGCAACGAGTGAGGGGAAGGATGTCGCGACCGCGGCCGAACTGCGCCGGCGCGACGGCCAACGTTACCACAGCGGCCGCTGCGCGGTTCGCGATCCAGTGGATGAAAGCGCACCGGCGCGCCTGCTAAAATGGCGCGTTTCGAGCGCATCGCCGCCTAGCCGGTCCGCCGCGGCGCGCGCGGCCACGCGCCATCCTTTGCCGCCGAAGGCACCTCGCCACGGCACCGATCACGGCACATCATGTTCAGCTTTTTCAAACGATTCAAAGGCGGCAAGTCCGCCGATACGCCGCAGGACCCGCAAGTCGCCGAAGCACCGCCCGCGACGCCAAGCCAGACCGAGCCGGCAATCGCACCGCAGGTCGTCTCTCCTGCCGCGCGGCCAGAGGGGAACGCTGCGCCGAGTACGCCGCCTGCATCGATTGCGTCGAGCTCGGCTGCTCCGGCTGCTCCGGCTGCTCCGGCTGCTCCGGCTGCTCCGGCTGCTCCGGCTGCTCC
>CBIHRA010000022.1:0-90291 GCA_966212325.1 uncultured Burkholderiaceae bacterium
CCGTCGCACCGTCGCACCGTCGCACCGTCGCACCGTCGCACCGTCGCACCGTCGCACCGTCGCCGGGCGCGCTCTTCCGTCGCAATCCTCATATCAATGAAAACGCTTCTTTACAATACGCGTTGAAGTAATGATAATGCGAGTCATTCTCGTTCGCGATTGTATTGGCTTCTTCTCGACTTCTCATAACCATGACTAAAAACGAGCTTCTCGCCGCTGGCGCGTCCGCCTTGGCGCTCGCCGCATTCAGTTCCAACGCCGCTGCGCAAAGCAGCGTAACGCTCTACGGGGAGGTCGACGCCGGTCTCGCCTATGTGAATAACGTCGGCGGTCACTCGCAGTACAAGATGACCACCGGCATGATCGACGGCAGCTATTGGGGGCTGCAGGGTTCCGAAGATCTGGGAGGCGGCAACAAAGCGATATTCCGCCTGGAGCGCGGCTTTTCGACGGCGACGGGCGAGAGCTTCAACGACCATCCGTACTACGTCGGGCTGGGGAACGATGCCTTCGGCACGGTCACCCTCGGCCATCAGTACGATTCGGTGCACGACTACCTGGCGCCGTTGACGTTGACGGGCGGCGCGGGCGGCACGGCGTTCGCGCATCCGTTCGATAACGACAATGCCAACAACTCTTGGCTCGCACGCAACGCGATCAAATATACGAGCCCGTCGTTCGGCGGCTTCAGTTTCGGCGGCATGTACGCGCTTTCGAATGCGGCAGGCGCCTTCGCCAACAACCGGGCGTACAGCATCGGCGCGAATTATCAGCAGGGCACGCTCAATATCGGCGCCGCATGGCTGCATGCAAACGGCCGCGGCAATTCCGATGCCGGCGCCTACGATGCGATGACCCTGCCTGGCGCGGACGGCAGCCTATTCGATGCGAACGTGCGGACGCAAAACACCTATGGCGTCGGCGCGAGCTATGGGATCGGCGACTTCACCGTGGGCGCCGCCTGGTCGCGCTCGACCTATACGGGCGTGACCGATGCCATATCGGGTAACGCAGCGCCTTCCGTCGGCTTCAGCAATTACGAATTCAACGGTGCGTACCAACTGAACCCGGCGCTCTCTCTGGCCGGCATGTACACCTATACGAAGAGCGCCTCGGCTCACTGGCACGAGGGCGCGCTTCAGGCGGTCTATCAGTTGTCGAAGCGCACGGACACGTATCTGGAAACCGTGTATCAGCGTGCGTCGAACGGTCCCGCCGTCATCAACACGAGCGATCCGTCGTCGAGCCGCAGTCAGTTGCTCGTCGCCGCGGGCATTCGCCACCGCTTCTAATTCCTAGTTCTCACTGCAACGCTACTCGGACAATCGAACATGGCATCAATCATTACTGTGAAATCATTGGGCGTCGCGGCCATCGCTCTTGCGTGCGCGACAGCGTCGTTCGCGGCGGAGTACCCGATCGGCAAGCCCCATGTGCAGGGAGGAATGGAAATCGGCGCCGTCTACTTGCAGCCGATCACGATGGAGCCGGAAGGCATGATGCGCAAGGCGGCGGATTCCGACGTTCATTTGGAGGCCGACATCCATGCCGTCAAAAAGAACCCGACCGGGTTTGCGGAAGGCGACTGGATGCCGTATTTGCAGGTGCGCTATGAACTGACGAAGGCGGGTTCCAGCGAGACGCAGAAGGGCGACATGATGGCGATGGTCGCGGACGACGGTCCGCACTACGGCGACAACGTCAAACTGTCCGGTCCCGGCAAGTATCACCTCAAGCTGTTCATCGCACCGCCGATGCAGACGGGGCACATGGCGTTCGGGCGCCACGTCGACAAAGAAACGGGCGTCGGCCCCTGGTTCAAGCCGTTCGAGCTCGACTACGACTTCACGTTCGCGGGCATCGGCAAGAAGGGCGGCTACTAAGCGAGCGCAAGGGCGATAGCGCACGGGACGCCTACCGGGCCCGGCGTCGAATCAGTGAATGCCTGCCTCGACGCTCTCGTGCGCGATCTCCGCTTCGAGCGAACGCGCGGCCTTCGCTGCGCGTTTGTTGACATACATGGCGTGGTCGGCAACATCGATCAAATCCGCGACCGAAATTTCCGCCGAAAGATCGCACGGCGCGAGCCCCACGCTGAACCTCAAGTCGTAACCGCGCTTTTGCTCGCGGTTGTGGCGTTCCACGCCTCGCCGAACCCGCTCGATGATGCTCGCTTCGGAGCCCGCGTCGGCGCCGACGGCTAGCGCGACGAATTCGTCGCCGCCCAATCGCGCCAGCACATCGGTTTCGCGCACACTGGCGCGCAGGATGTCGCCGAACGCGGCGATCGCCCGATCGCCTTCGACGTGGCCGAAAGCATCGTTGATGCGCTTGAATCCGTCCAGATCGAAGAACAGCAGCGACGCGTGCGATCCTGCGCGCTTGCAAAGCTTCAGCGAATGAAGGGCGAGCGCATCGAAGCCCCGCCGGTTCGCCAAGCCGGTCAGGTCGTCGGTCGCGGCGAGTTCCAGCATCTCCAATTCGCGTTCGGCAATCCTGCCGAGATCGCGGAGCATCTCGCGCTCGATTTCCGTCAGCGTGCGCGGTTTCGTATCCACCAAGCAGAAGGCGCCGATGCGCAGGTTTGCGTGCAGCGTCAGCGGATATCCGGCGTAAAAGCGCACCCGAGGTTCGCCGACGACGAGCGGGTTATCCGAGAAGCGCGGGTCGGCGCTGGCGTCTTCGATGACGAACAACCCCTCTTCGAGAATCGCGTGGCCGCAGAACGAGATGTCGCGCGGCGTTTGGTTCGTCTTGAGCCCGTCGCATGACTTGAACCATTGCCGGTCGCTGTCCACGAGCGACACCATCGAGATGGGCACGCGAAACATATGCTTGGCGAGTCGCGTCAATCGATCGAAGCGTTCGTCGGGGGCCGTATCGAGTACATCGAGCGCCCGCAACGCGGCGATTCTCGCGGCTTCGTTGGACGGATAAGGGGGCTTTTGCATGATCGATCCATGAGTGACGGCGGGCGCTGACCGTGCAGAGCACCCTTTGCGACGCGTACAGAATACGGCGGGTATCTGCCGAACGATTGGCCGAACAAGACGCCGATTGCCCGCCGATTCGCCCCATTGCGCGCAATGGAATTCATTGATCCGACGATATGACGTTTCTGCGTGCCGATCGTCTCGAGCGAAGCGGGCTCCGGCACAAGGCCGGCGATTGCCGGGGATTTGCCTCTCGCGCACCGATCGAACGAACATCGGCGCGCTCGCCGAGCTCCCAGCGCGCTTTACCGAATAGGGTTTATCCTGACGCCTTTGCCGCATGACGTGGCGTGCATCGGGAGAATCGGATGGAATACCGCAAGTTCGGCGCGACGGGATTGCGCGTATCGCGCGCGTGTCTGGGGACGATGACGTTCGGCTTTCAGATCGACGAGGCCATGTCGATTCGGATTATGGACACGGCGGCCGAGGCGGGTGTGACGTTCTTCGATACGGCGAACGTTTATCCGCTCGGCGGCGGCGAATCGCGCGTGGGCCGCACCGAGGAGATCGTCGGCCGATGGCTCAAGGGCAAGCGAGACCAGTTCGTTCTCGCCACGAAAGCCGTCGGCAAAATGGGCCCGTCGCCGTGGGATCAGGGCGCCTCGCGCAAGCACTTGCTCGATGCGATCGATGCCTCGCTGCGCCGGCTCGGCACCGATTACGTCGACCTCTATCAATTGCATTCCGACGATCGCGAAACGCCGCTCGACGAGACGCTCGAAGCGCTGGACGTCATCGTTCGCTCCGGACGTGCGCGTTATATCGGTGTTTCGAACTTTATCGCTTATCGGCTGGCTCGCGCGCTCGGTCGCGCCGACGCGCTACACATGGCGCGCTTCGTTTCGATCCAGCCTCGCTATAACCTGCTGTTTCGCGAAATCGAACGGGAGTTGCTGCCGCTTGCCGAAGAAGAAGGGTTGGCCGTCATCCCCTATAACCCGCTCGCGGGAGGACTGCTGACGGGCAAGCATCGGCATGAAGCGCCGCCGCCCGAAGGCCGCTTTACGGTGGGTACGGCGGGGGAGCTGTACCAGGCCCGGTATTGGCACGAGCGCGAATTCGCCACCATCGAGGCGCTCAAAAAGCTGACGGCCGACGCGGGCTTGCCGTTGCCGACGGTTGCCGTCGCCTGGGTGCTGGCTCACGGGGCCGTCACATCGGCGATCCTCGGGGCGAGCCGGCCCGAGCAGTTGGCCGATACGCTCGCTGCGGTCGACGTCAAGCTCGATCCGCAGTTCAAGGCCAAGCTCGACGAGCTCACGCACGAGTATCGGTTCGGAGACGCCGCGCGATAACGGACGGTGCCGGCGCGCTGCGCCGGCACCGTGCCCGCTCACTCCGCTGTGACGTAGCGGGGCCCGTTTCGTTTCTCGCGCAGGGGCGTTTCGTCGCCGCGCATGCGTTTGACGTCGTCGGCCGGGCTCACGCCGAACAGCCGCTTGAATTCCCGGCTGAATTGCGAGGCGCTTTCATAGCCCACGCGCGTGGCCGCGGCGCTCACGTTCAGCCTGTCCTGCATCATGAGCAACCTGGCATGATGCAAACGCGTGGTCTTCACGTACTGCATCGGCGACGTTTCGGTCACCGCTTTGAATTGCGCATGAAATACGGCTAGGCTCATGCCCGCTTCGCGCGCGAGCGTCGGCACGTCGAGCTCGCGTGCAAAATCCGTATGAATCCGCCGTAGGGCTTTCGCAATGCGGCCGAAATGGTTTTGATGCGTCAGGGCCGCGCGAATCATATCGCCCTGCGAGCCCGTCAGCACGCGGTAGCAGATCTCTCGCACGATCGCCGGGCCCAAAATGCGCGCGTCATGAGGCGACGCGAGCGATTCCAACAAGCGCAACACGGCGTCGCTCAAGTTGCGGTCGAGCGGCGTGGCGTAGACGGCGCGCGGCTCGCTGTCGATCGGCCCGCGGGTGTCGTTCAGCGCCATCAGTATTTCGGCGATGACCCCCAAGTCGATCCGAATCGAAATCGCCAGCATCGGCTCGTCCGGCGTGGCTTCCGTTTCGCATTCGAACGGCATCGGCACGGACAGCACGAGATAGTGCTGCGCATCGTAGATGAAAGCTTGGCTGCCGAGAAAGCCGCGCTTGCGGCCCTGCGCGACGATGACGATGCACGGCTCGTACATGACCGGTATGCGAGGGATGGGTGCGTTCGTCCGCATGAACTTCACGCCGTCGAGCGCCGACAATGTGTAGCCTTCCGCGGGCGCGAGCGTCGCGAGCAATTCCACCATGCGCGCTTGCGCAGGGCTGACGAACGGGGAGATCGAGGCGGGAATGGACATGGCCGTCGAGCGCAAAATCAGGAGAATCGGGCTCGAAATATAGCGCCGATTCTTATTTTGCGCTGGGCGCCAAGAGAAAAAGGCAAACGTTCGATAGATTCAGGCATTCCGAAGCGCCGCGTAGGTTCCTACCATGTGCTCCTACGCAGCTCCATGTCGGAGCGCCGCATTCAGAAGGAGCCATCATACATGTACACGAGTCGCGGGTATGCAGCAAAAGACGCCGATTCTCCTCTCGCCGCGTTCGATATTCAGCGTCGCGACTTGCGCGAGCACGATGTGCAAATCGAGGTGCTGTTTTGCGGCGTCTGCCACTCGGACTTGCACCAAGCGCGCAACGAATGGCGCAACACGATGTACCCGGTCGTCCCCGGCCATGAAATCGTCGGCCGCGTCACGCAGGTCGGACCGCAAGTGACGCGCTATAAGGCCGGCGATCTGGTCGGCGTCGGGTGCCTCGTCGATTCGTGCCGCACCTGTGCGAGCTGCGCGGAAGGCCTCGAGCAGTATTGCGAAAACGGCTTTGTCGGCACGTACAACGGCGTCGACCGCGAGACCGGCGAGACGACCTACGGCGGCTATTCGACGAGCGTCGTCGTCGACGAAGCCTTCGTTCTGAGCGTGCCCGCCCATCTCGACCCCGCGGGCGTCGCACCTCTGCTGTGCGCGGGCATCACGACGTATTCGCCCCTGCGTCAATGGGGCGCCGGCCCAGGCAAAAAGGTCGGCATCGTGGGCCTCGGCGGGCTCGGACACATGGGCGTGAAGCTCGCGCATGCGATGGGCGCACATGTCGTGCTCTTCACGACGTCGCAGTCGAAAGTCGAAGACGCCAAACGCCTGGGCGCGCACGAAGTGGTGATTTCGAAAGATCCGTCGCAAATGCAGGCGCACGCGAACAGCTTCGATCTCATCATCAACACTGTCGCCGCGCAGCACGATCTCAATCCGTTCATCGAATTGCTCAAGCGCGACGGCACCATGACGCTCGTCGGCGTGCCGGAGCACGATCATCCATCGCCGCAAGTCATCAATTTGATTTTCAAGCGTCGGCGCCTGGCCGGTTCGCTCATCGGCGGCATTGCCGAGACCCAAGAAATGCTCGACTTCTGCGGGGAGCACGGCATTACGTCGGATATCGAAGTCATTCCGATGCAAGGCATCAACGAGGCTTACGAAAGGATGTTGAAGAGCGATGTAAAGTACCGCTTCGTGATTGATCTCGATTCACTTCGACAGTAGGCGAAACGCGATGTCGCGAGGGCTTCTTCACCTAGCCGACAACGCGATACGAAGAAATGCTGGCGCTGCATGCGGCCGAGTGCGGGCTGGGGCCGTTGATGTGCAGCAGTCTGCTCGTCGACGATCAATTGCGCAGCGGGCGATTGCTTCGCATCGAAGGACCTTCTTTGCCCGGGTTTGCTTATCGGTTGGTGCGGACGCCTTCGACGCGGCCCAAGAAAGGCGTTGAACTGTTCGTGACGTGGCTGCGGGAGCAGCCGGTGGAAGCGGGGTAACGTGTTCCCTGCTTCCACCCGATACGCCTTATTGCGCCGGCGAAGCCGTGCCCACGCGATAGCAGGTTGGAATCGCGTTCTTCTTTGGGCGCTGATAGATCAGCTTGTAACCGCCCGCGGACGCGCGCGATTGCGGCGAACTGAATGTCACGACCTTTCCGTACTCCCCATTGATCGTGCCGGTCTGACTGATGATCAGCGGCGCGAGAACCGGATCCGTTCGCGCCGAATCCGCATCGATGACGCGGCGCACGTGCGAGAGGTCCTTCACGTACCAATCCGCCTTCATGGTCGAAGTCGGTATGACGAACGGGCGGTACGCCGGCCCCGCGAAGTGGCTGTCGATGATCATCCACGGGTCTTTGTCCGCGCTGCTGCCCAGATCCGACGGCAGGATAGTTCGATTCGGGTCGACGCTCTTGAGGTACGACGCGATATCGGCGCCGAGGCGGGAGCCGCGTTGGCCCGCCGTGGCCGGATCGTAGAGCGCGCCGTCCGGGCCGTTCCTCAGATCGCTGAAATGCTTGCCTGTCCACGTGATCACGTGCGAAACGATATACCCGTTCGCCACGTTCGCCGGTGTCGAGCCGGCCGCGAGCGGATCGGTTTGCGTAATGTAGAGCAGATCGCCCGGGCGTAAGTGATCGACGAGGCTTGCGATATTGCCTTGATTGATGTCGAGCAGCACGCCCGCTTGTTGCTTGTCCACGAGCGGGTCGTCGCCCGTCGAGCAAGCCTGCGTGCCTATTCCTGTTTCAAGGTTGCCTTCATCGTGCGTAATGCCCGTGAAATCGTACACCCACGAGGTGAAGTCGGAACAGTCGACGCCTTGCCAATTGATATCGTCTTGTCCGAGCGCGGTGAGGCTCTGCGATCCGTCGCGGTTACGATTCGCCGTGCATGTCATGCCCGAGCTGTCGCCGCCCGACGTGCTGCCGGGCGTCGAGTTGCGGAACTTGGCGGGGCTGGCGGGGGGCAGCCAACCCGGAATGTGGTGATGGCAATAGTTGATGCCCTGGTCGATCCAGTAATTCTCGGCGGCCAGGACGAGTTCGCGCTGGAACTCGGCGATATCGTTGCACGAGTTCGTGGAGATCGCGCCGTACACGGCGGCATGCGGACCCCACGTGCCGCCGTTCGCATAGCTGGCCCAGTTGTCCGCGGTCACGCCGTTGCCGAGCAGCGCTTGGACATCGTTCTTGCGGTTGGTGAATAGGCCGAACTGTTCGCCAAGCAGTGTGATGCGATTGGTGCACGCCGCGCTGCTTACCGTGATGTTCACCGGATTGCCCGGCACGATCGGATCGAGCTGCGAAATCGACGTGATGCCCGAGCGGTTGTGTGCACCGTTGACATATTCGGCGGCGCCCACCGTGAGCGCGCAGTTCGCGGCGACAGGCGCGGCAAGGGTACCGTCCGTTGCTACGTCTCCCGCGCCCGCATTGCACTGCGACAGCGTATCGCCGTTCGCTGACTGAGCGACGATGTTCGCCGTGCTTTGGGCTATCGAGAGGCCCGCCGATGTCCGGCTTTGCGATTCCGCGCCGAGCGCGAAGGCCATCTTGGCACCGGGCGTCAGGCCCGACGACGTGCCCGTGGCGACGAAGGTCGGCATCGTTTGTTCGACATCGATGTTTCCGGCGAACGCATTCACGCGCGACAACGCCGCGGCGACGTTGTCCGAAGTGAAGCCGCCTGCGGCTTGCGCATCGGTCACGACCGCATTCGAATAGGGCGAGACGACCATCTGCGACGGTGCCGTCATATAGACGGCGTCCAGTTCGCCGGACAGCTCGGCACTCGCGCCTGTGGACTCTTCTTGATACGTTCCTCCTGTGACGCGAACGAGCAGCGGATAGCGCAAAGAACGCCAGAACTCGAACGAGCCGTCGCTTTCGGTCGTGGCGGTGGCAAGCGGCGTTTGCGCCACCGTGCCGTCGGCGTTCACCGCGTAAAAGGCAACGGTTGCATTGGCTAGAGCCCCGAGGAAGGCACTGCCCGATACGGCCGGCGTGGACGACGATCCGCATGCGGCAAGGCCCAATGCGAGCACGGCGCTCGCAACGATAGTGAGTTTGGCTGACTTCACGATAGCAATGAGAAAAGGGGGGGAGACGGCGGTCGCCGTTACCGAGGACTAATGGCTTTGACGCAAGGTGTCGAAAGCGTAAAAGACGCTGCACGCCGGCGATTGGTCGAATAGAGAAACCAAACTGCCGATGTCTGCCCGATTGGCCCGCCGGACGATCGATGTCCGGCAACGCGCCGATGACCCGGTATGGCACCGCTTGCGTTACCCGGCTCCGGAATATATGATTCGTATATGTTTCATATATGGGGCCTGCCATGGGCATCGTCAACATCGACGACGAATTGCACGATCAAATCCGCAAGGCGAGCGTGGTGTCGTGCCGCTCGATCAACGCGCAAGCGGCGTTCTGGATCAAGATCGGTATGTTGTGCGAAATGAATCCGACGCAGAGTTTCAACGACATCGTCGCGCGCGAATTGCGAGCCGCGGGCGTCGTTCCGCACGCCGTCAGGGTGGCTTCATGACGAAGCGGCCGGAAGAGGTGGAATTGCTTGCCGAGTCGGGCAAGCTGCTGGCGGACGTATTCGGCTACTTGGATCGGCTCGACTTGATCGGCATGTCGACCATGCAAGTCAACGATTTGGTCGATCGCTTCATCGTCGACGAACTCGAGGCTCGCCCGGCCAGCAAGGGGCAGTACGGATTCGCCTATGCGCTCAATTCGTCGCGCAACCACGTGGTCTGCCACGGCGTTCCGTCAACGACGGAAATCTTGCAAAGCGGCGATATCGTCAATTTCGACATCACGTTGGAAAAGAACGGCTATATCGCCGATTCGAGCAAGACCTATCTCGTCGGCGAAGTATCGCCGCTTGCAAAACGGCTCGTGGAAGTGACGTACGAAGCGATGTGGAAGGGCATCGCCGCCGTGCGGCCGGGTGCGACGCTCGGCGATGTGGGGTATGCCATCGAGCGCCACGCGCGCCGGAACGGCTATTCCGTCGTGAGGGAATATTGCGGCCATGGCATCGGGCGCGAAATGCACGAGCCTCCGCAGGTTTTGCATTGGGGGCGGCCGCGCACGGGCCTGCCGTTGCGCGAAGGGATGGTCTTTACGATCGAGCCGATGATCAACCGAGGGGGGCACGCCGTTCGAACGCAAGCGGATGGCTGGACCGTCGTCACGCGCGACGGACAGCTTTCCGCTCAATTCGAGCACACGGTAGCGGTGACGAGCAACGGTGTGCGCGTGCTGACGTTGCGCCCCGAAGAAAAGAGGCTCAGTTAGTCGAGCCGAGCTGCTGCTCGATCGTACGAGTCAGCGGCGAATCGACATCGCCGGTGTGCTTCGTTTGCACCGGTTCGATGAGCACGATCCAGCATTCTTCCTCGGCAACGGGGTTGTGCAGGGTGCCCCGCGGCACGACGTGCATCGAACCGGCCGGCAGGTCGACCACGCGAGCGCCTTCATACTGAATTTTCAAGTGCCCGCGCACGACGAAAAACAGCTCGTCCTCTTGAGCATGGTCGTGCCACACCAGTTCGCCGCGCACCTTCGCGATTTTCACGTATTGATCGTTGACCCGGGCGTGTAGCGTCGCGCGCGATTTGGCACCGTTTAGCGCCATGTTTGTCATCAAGCCGATTCGCCCGTTCGCGCGCCATTTGTCACCGCAGACAGCAAAAATGAAGCCGCCCGAAGGCGGCCAGGTGCCGAGCAACGTCTCAGTCGGACTGCGGTGACTCTTGCGTCACCGCAATATAGTCCTTGAGTCCCGGCTGCGCGGTGGCCAGCAAAAGGAGAGCGGTTCCGCCGAGGCGTCGGGCGAACTCGTCGTCGAGTCGGAAAGAGCGCGCCTCAAGCGGCCAAGGCACAACGAGTGCCCGCTCCTTTAGGGCCGATACTGCGTCCCGGTCGACCGTACACGTTTCGATTTGCTGTCCTTCCTCGTCGTACGTAATCAGTACGCATCGTGGGCCTCGTTTGTTCATCCAAATCCCCTCAAACAGTTTGAATAGCGGCTCATCGCACGCTCCTTGCACATACCCCATGACGATTTGTCCATCGCCGCATAGGCGCTGCACTCGGCCATATCAGCCTCGTACTGCATTTCGCACTCCATTTCCTCGGCGGGGGTAAGAAATATGCCGGCGTCTTGCTCAACGTCGCTGGCCGGCGCCGCACCTTCGGCATATGAGAACGGTTGCCCCGCTCCGAGTGGCGTAGACGAATCAGCCTCCGGGGCAGCAGCATTGCCCGAAGTGCGGCTAACAAAATCCTCAAGGTAGGCGACTAGATCGTTAGCGCTCACGTCGTCGTAGTTTGGCAACCGATCGTAGGAGTAGGCCTTACGGGCAGGAGCCGCCCAGGCGGTTTTCTCGCGCTCATAGAGCGGATACGGGGGTCGCGTCGGCCCCGAGGCACTGACGCCACCCGTAGGCGTGGTCGCCCGTTCGATCACGACAGTGACCTTACCGCTTTTTACTGCCGCCCGAAGCACGGCGCTCGTGTCGCTCGGATTCTCGCTGGATGAGCTATATCCCCCCTGAAGCCCGAGCTGCCGAAGGTAACGGCTCTCCTGTTCGATGGACCGAGTCCGGGGCCAGCGCCGCAAGAATTCCTCGGCGTCCCGCTGGTGCTTGGCGGTCGAAATCCCTGCGCCTGCCCGTTCCGAAAGAATGGCGTGTTCCCCAAAACCCAAGTCGATTTTGACCGAGGCCATCAATCGATTTCCTCCATGTGTAGGGATGGGTTGCCATCGTAGCACCTGCCCGCGAGACAACTTTGTATAGCGGCTCAGAACAGCCCGTCAGTCTGCGTTCCCGGCTCCCAGTTCGTGATCACCAGTTCGCGGCTCGTCGACGGACCACCGCCCGTCGCGTTGTTGACGCTGTACTTGATCGACAAGCCGAGCATCGGAAAGCCATCGAACGCTCGCCGAATATCCGGGTGGTCGTTAATGCTGACCATCACCTTGCCCTTGCAGGCGCGCATCGTGGCTGCCATCCGCTCGTATTCTTCGAACGAGAAGGGCACGCCATATCCCTCGGTCTGCCAGTACGGTGGGTCGCAATAGAAGAACGTGTGCGGTCGGTCGTAACGGATCATGCAGTCGTGCCAGGACAGGTTTTCGATGTGGGCACCGGCCAAGCGCAGATGAGCGGCCGACAAGCTCTCCTCGATCCGCAACAGATTGATGCTCGGCGCGGTCGTGGCCGTACCGAACGTCTGTCCGTCCACCTTGCCACCGAACGCGTGCTGCTGCAGGTAGTAGAACCTCGCCGCGCGCTGGATGTCGGTGAGCGTTTCCGGAACGGACCGCTGGTGCCATTTGAAGACCTGTCTGCTTGATATGGCCCACTTGAACTGGCGGACGAACTCTTCCAGGTGATGCTGCACGACGCGATACAGGTTCACCAGTTCGCCGTTGACGTCGTTGAGCACCTCGACCGGTGCCGGCATCGGTCGAAGAAAATACAACGCAGCTCCACCGCAAAACACTTCAACGTAGCACTCGTGCTGCGGAAAAAGCGGAATGAGTTGATCGGCCAGACGGCGTTTGCCGCCCAGCCAGGGAATAATCGGTTGGGCCATCAATGAATAAGCCTTGCGGTTTGGTAGAATCTGCCCCGCCTCCCGGGAGGTGGCAGGGCCTTGGCTTGTTCACTGGGTACTCAGTGTTCCGGCGGTCGGCGAAGATGCTCGAACATCCGCGTCGGCCGCCCTGTCTTTTCTCAGCTCGCAGATTGGCGATCCAGGCAAGTCACGGACCTCACAACATCCGCTAGCGCGTTCGGGTCGAGTCGCCACGGCTCACCGATACCAAGCGCCGAGGCGATCGCCTCGGAGCAGAAGTAACGGCCCGGCTCCCCGCCGATCGGCCGCATCACGAACCCGAAAATACCCATCCAGTCGTAGCGCGCGCCGGCATGGGCGGTGAACCACGCACGCACAGCGTCGACGTCGGCCGATATGTCGAGGATGTCCCAATCGCTGCTGGGCAGCGTGATCGGTGCGACACGTACGCCGGCGCTGCGGACCGACGACGCGCACTCAAACGTGCCGTCGCCGTTATCGGCCAGCACTGCCTCGACGTGGCTGTATGGCCCGCGTTGCCACCAACGAATCGCACGGTCAACCAACGTGCCTCGCGCCTTGTAGAAAGCCACTTTCATCGCCTTAGCCCCATACGATCGACTGCACCGCCTCGACAGACGCAGCCGCATTCACTTGCGCCGCGAGTTGAGCCTTCTTTGTGATCGCCGCAAGAATTGCGGCCTTGCCGTCCTGACCGACCTGCTGAATCTGCGCCGCAGTGTGCTCCGCGTACGACCATGTCCCGGCCGAGTCGCAGCACCAAAATGGCGTGGTCCACCCCGAACCGACGCTCGGCATTAGAGATGCCAGGACCGACGCAGAAAGGTTCTGTTGATCCGTATCGAGCGCGGGATAGGTATGCGCGGTACCTAACGCCGACGACGAAAAACCCGCGTAAACCGCCTCTTTACAGGCCGCATCAAGCACGTCCATTTGCGCCTGCTGAGCAACGGCGAGTTGCTGCTCTGCAGTCGGCGGAGGAACTTGCGCGAGCGCGCCATCAGCGACGTACCATTGCCCTTGCTGGCTGATACATGCCAGCCATTGATCGTGCGTGATTTCGATAACGTTCACTCCGGCCGGAACCGGGCTATCGACGCTATCGTAGAACGCCGTTATCGAGCCTTGCGCGTCAAATGCTGCGTATTTTTGAGTCATTTTCAATCCTTAATGACCGACAGCGAACCACGAGACGGTATTGCCGCCGACCGTCGAATTGACCACGATCTGAGAGGCGTTGCCGGCATTGTTTGAGTAAGCGAACCCGCCGTTCGATGCACCGGTAACGAACGGATTCAGCAGTAGGCTGTTGGGGAACGTAATAGGAAGCGTGACGACTACCCCCGAACCTGCCGTTGATACTGTCGTAGAGCCCCACTGAAGAATTAGGCCACTCGGAAACCTTTGGTACGGTGCTGCCCCGACGTATAAAGTCATACCGGGGGTCATCCGGCCGAGCGCTGACCCGCCGTCGATCATGAATCCGTTCGCGGTGTAGACGACTTTCACGATCTCGCCGGGGTTGATCGTGAAAGACGCTGTATTGCTAAATCCGGGTGCGTTGAAAAGCACGCCAGCTCCGCCATCCGACGTAATGGTCGTCCCTGCGCCCGTGGTGTAGTTCGCTGCAAAAGTGAAGCGTGCGCCGGGCGGTAGCCCGGTGATACCGATCGTCTGCGTCGTCCCGGCTGCGGTAACGTTGACGAAGCCGCCAGCCTTTGAAGGAGCGATCGTTTGGCTGACGGCTACGCTGCTCCAAAACGAGGGTGAGTCATTCCCGAGCACCAGTTGCACAGCCTCCATCGTTGCGAGGCGATTGCTCTTGTCGAACTGCGGGGGGGTGACGCCATAGGAATAGGCGGGCAGTTGCATTGCTCCGCCCGCGCAACGCAACAGTAGCCATGCGCCATTGCCTCCATTGACAGCGGCTGCCACGACGTACTCAAGCTCAGCCACTTGAGTGGCGAGCAGCTCTAACCCCTCCAGCGGCATCAGGTCGAGGCCAAGTATCGGTTTCGGAGGCAACCCGTCGGGCGAGTAGGTCGACGCACCGCCGTTGGTTGTGCCTATCGTGACGCGTTGCCGAACACCATGTACCAGCGTCTGCGCGGTAAGCGGGACGACGTTCACTGCGGCATAGGCGTTCAGCGTGCCTCTATCGGTCAAGGGCGTCGTGCGTGACACCATGGCCCTGATGGCTTTCGCCAATTGCGTATTGTCGTCCGGATCGAGCGTCAGGCCGGCTGTCTCCACTGCGCCGGCGATCTCTTCCTGCAACGACTGCATGTAGGCCGCGGTGACAATCGTTCCTAGCGCGCCGGTCGATGGGTCGCCTGCGTGAAACTGCTCGTCCGGAGTATCGATTCGCTGCATCCTGAGTTATCCCTGATAGGAAAAATAGACGTACGTATGCGCGGGCTTCAGGTCGTTGAAAACCTGCTCCAGCACCGGATCAGAAAACGACAGAAGGCGCTCGCCCACAGCGCTCTGACCAACACGGAAGTAGTAAGCGAGGTTCGGCTTTCCCTCGACGACGACTTGCCAGACGAAGATGATGTCGTCGATATAGAGGGTGTCGCCGACCCGGCTTTGGTCGACGCGAAACGGCTGCGGCTCGACGATGTCGATCGTGTAACCGAGGCTTGCGGCCAACTGCTTGAAGTACGGAATTGAGAGACCACCGGTTTCGTTGATTTTCGCAATCACCGTCGAGACGCGCTGCTGGATGGTCGCGTCGCTACTCGGCAAAATTGCGCATAGTCGCTCCCATTCCGTCAGGAAATTCGTGACGAAATAGGACGGCACGATACCTGCCTCGATCGCCTCAGCATCGGCGAGCGCGCGATCGAGCGCCTTTCCTTCGGAGGCGAGATCGGCCGCGAGATTCGGCGCGGTCGCGTCGTACGAAACGGGCGGCAAAAGCTGGCCCAGCAGCTCAGCGTGTGAACTCATAGCATCGTTGTGAGGGTGACGGTGCCCAGGCGACACCATTCGACTTTCGTCGCGTCGACGGTCGGCACAACGTTCGCGGCCGGCTCGGTCAAATCGTAGTCATCGATGCCCGTGGTGTCGCTGATCATCGCGCCGATCCGAGTGCGGATTGCCGTGTCGCCCGGCGCGATGGCGCCGTCGTACGCTGCAAGTGCGGTTTCGACTGCCGCCTGCGCTGCTTCCAAAGTCACGCCGTCCAATTTCACGGCAACGACGACGTTGTACGTCTTGATGGTGGGCTTGAGGGCGAGGTGACTCTTCGCAGCGACGGGACGCTGATCGTCGATGTAGTTTTGCACCGCCGCGACAACATCGTCCGATGGCAGGCCGCCGTTGCTCGCGATAACCACGTCTACAGTCCCGAGGCCGCGCCGCAGCGGATAGACATACGCTGCGGTGACACCGGGCACGTTCATCGCCCATTCCCAGTAGTCGTATTTGTTTCCGCCAGCAGCTGGCCTGCGAATCTTGACCAGCAGCCGGTCAAGCAGGCTCGGATACGTCTCGACGTCCGTGCCGCCGGTCAGCGAAACGACCTTTGCCGATGCGTTGATACCCGGAGGCGGAACGGTTAGCGTTAGGACATCACCGTCCTCGCGCGTACCGGCAGAACCTGCGACAACAGCAGCGGCTGCAACGGTCGCATTGCCGCTCGCGTCCGTCTCGCCGGATTCGGTGGTCACGTACTCGGTGCCATCGCGATACTTGGCAGATAAGCCGCTCGCGAACTGTGTATTCGCGACACCATCAATCAGCACGGTCCCGCTGGCCGCAACTGCCCGCTTCAAGTCTAAGCCACGCAGACGTGCGTGCCGGAGCAGGTTTTCATCGTCAGCGCTGTCAGGGAAGATTTGCTTTGCTACCCATTGCTGATGCTGATATAGCCCCTCTATTGCGCTGCCTGTTCCGCTGGCGCGGATATGGTTGTCAGAGTCCTCGCCGACGTCCGCGTCCGGCTGCAGGTTTTGCCGGTCACGCAGGATGTTGTCGCGGACCTCGGCGGCTGTCAGTACGGTTGCTGGCATCAGGCCACCTTCACGGGATGTTCGAAGTGCTGGACCTTCCCGCTCGCGTCCGTGATGTCGATCAGCAGGATCAGCCAACCGGTCTCACCAGTTGCACTCGACACCGAGAGAGCCGATGCGCGCCCGCTATCGATAAGCGGCTGCAGTGCTTGCTCGGCGTACTGAGCCGCGAGCAGTCGAATGCGCGGGGTGTCCTTTTCGCGGGAAAGAAGATGGAGCTTCGAGCCGATCGTGGGCGCTGCCCAGTAGCTACCTAGCGGCGTGGTCACTCGGATATACACGGCGTTCGCTAGCGTGTGCGTGCTAGCGCCGGTGTAGTCTCGCGTGCTCGGGTCGATCAGGGCATCCATGCCCACGATACTGACAGCCGCCGTGCCGTTAGACCGGTCAACGGCTGTCAGTAGGCAGCCAGAATAGCCGCGCCGTTAGATTGGCACTCCCGTCGTGCCACCCGAATCGCCGGGGTGCTCGTGCTCGAGGAAGCTCTTGCCGCCAATCTGTGCATCGCCGTCGACAGTCAGCTTGTCGATGTGTGCGCCGCTTCCGCCAGTCATCGAAAGACCACCTTGCCCGGTGATTTGCTCTTGGACCGTCAATTGATGCTTGACGTTGACGATCGGCGTGTCGATGTTCACCGCAGTCGACGCTTTGATGTTCAACGTCTGGGTGGTCACATCGATGACACGGCCACGGCGCATCACGACCGAATCGCCCTCATCGGTGTACAAGGCCACCTCACCCGACTCCAACCCCTGCAATCGATACGTTCCGTGCTCGGTCGCGATCACGATGCCATGACTCGTCTTGCCGCCGATCGGCGCAATGACCTTCATCGCACCGCCAGGCGGATTGCTGGTGTAGCCGTAATGTTGGAAGTATTCGAGATCCGAAAGGGTTTCGCCGGCAAGCCCGACGCCCTGCACGAGCTGAACGGGGCCGCTGCTGTCCACGCCCCCGATTACGCCTCGAAATACCTGTCGCACGCCAGCCAGCATCCGGGAGATACGGTTGTCGATGTCTCGAATGTTCATTGCTTGGTCACCGAAGTGTCGCCGCTCGCGCCGGTCGTGATGATGGAGAGCGGGCCATCGGCCTTCTTGTGCCGATGCCGACGCCCATCGTGCGGATGCGCGTCGAGAATCCACACGCCGTCTTCCTTTAGCGTGAGCGTGGTGTATGCACCGCCTTGGCGGCCACCGTTAAAACGCCGCGCCATTAAAAAGTACATAGCGTCGATCCCATACTCCTCCCACAGGACGCGCACACGCTGTCCGGGCTTCCACAGCACGCCGTCGCTGGTACGGTGCCCCTTGACCTGTGCGCGCAGCGTGTGAGCGTGCAGCGCCGAATCGGAGATGATCTTCCTGGCCCGCGCTTCGGCGGCCGCGAGATTCGGTGCATCGTGGTCGACGTGCACCTTCGGGCGATAGACACTTACCGCCGTATCCTTGACGGTCACCTTGATCGAGTTCTTGCCTGTCGTAGTGCGCGTGCCGTGCTGCTGACCGAGGACCGTTACGTCGGAGTAGCGCTCCGCGATCGAGTTGTCTTCATCGAACCACTCGACATTGTTGCCCGAGCCGTTCTCGCGCAATACGAGGCTCGCCACGGGCGCGGCATTGTAGTTCGGACCACCGACTACCAGGGTGCCGTCCGGATCGAACCACGGCCACAATCCTTCGCCTTCTGCAGCATGTGCCAGCGCGTCCCATGCTGTGTCACCCGGATCGACCGTGATCTTGTCCCACGTGGGGCTGGCATGCGACGTGTCGATACGGATCTTCGTAATGCCCAGCGGCTTAACGATGTTCGCGACGATCTCATCAAGCGTAACCTGACGCGCCGTGAAAATCGGTGCTGAGCAGTCACGCAGGATGGCGGCGTAGTCTCGGCCGCGAATCATCAAGGACTTTTCAGTCTTCGACGTCTTGCGTCGAATGGTATCGACGTAGCCCTTAAGCACGGTGTCATTGCCGACCCTTACCTCAACTGCCGCCCCAGATGCAACACCTGATGGCATCGCTCCGGTCGGTCGGGCGAGCCGCACCTCCCAGTCGTCGGCCGGCACAAGCAAATCGGAGTCGATCGAATACGACGTCCACTCGCTATGCGAGCGCCCCGCGATCAGCACCGACACTGAGTCATTGGGCGTAGGCATTGAGCACGTCTCCGCGTTCGATGAAGTTCGGATTGCGAACCGATGGGTTCAGGCGCAGCAGCTCGGCCGCGCGCGTGTAGTCGCCATACCAGCGAAACGCCAGCAACGCGAGATTGCTGCGCGCGTCGACGGTCCGCGTGATGAGCGGCGGAAGCTGATCGAGCACCCGGATCGCCAACTGCTGAATCGACAGCGCCGTATCTTTTAACGCTTCGGTAACGGGCCGGTACTCGTCGAGCGATCCGGCCGCGCGGCTCGCATCGATCGCGGCCTGGATCAACGTGCGCGTATCGCCAGCGATCGCTTCCACGCCATCGGGCGTTAGCGTCGGGGTATCGGCCTCATTGGCGAGCACGTCTGACGCGACTGTCGCCATCACGGTGGCCACGACCACCTGCACGACCGACGTTACTGCCGCGACATCGTTCGGACTGGCCGCGACAGTGCTGGGTGCAACTGGCGAGTACGGCGTCGTCGGGTCAACCGCAGTCGATGTGCTCTTGATGGCGGGCGACGTGCCAGGGATCGACAGAGACTGTCCGCTCGCAGCGGCGCCGGGAAGTTTCACGACGGTCGCCATCTGCTCGATTAAGCCGCTCCAATCCGACATCACCATGCCCGTGTCGAACGAGCGAAAGTCTGTGATGCCGCCCACCAATCCAACGAGATCGGACGTGAACGCAGACGGATAGCTGAGATAGTCGAGCGCGGTCGTTCGGAACCCGACGACGAGGTTCCTCATCGGGCCAATCGTATCGCTCAATACGTCGCGCAGTGCGTTCAGGCGTCGAAGGCCTGCCTTGGCTTGCTGGAGTTTCGCCATCGCATTGGCGAACATGCCCGAGCCTGCCGTCTGAGCAGTGGTCGCCAGTTGTGCAGCGGCATCGGCCTTTTGGGCGGGCAGTTGCTGAACAAAGAATGGATTGGACGGCGTGGCCGCAGCAAAGCGCATTTCGAACAGACATGCGTCGACGTTCTCTGCATCGTGGCCCACACGGCCGCCAAGGAACTGCATGTTCGGCAGACTTCCGAAAACCGGATGGATCAGCTCGCCCGTACCGCGCTGAGAAAGCGCGGCGAGCAGCGCTTTCATTTGCTGCTCGTAATCGTCGCCGAAATAGATCGCGGTAACGCTGACCTCGCGTGCCTTCAGCCCGAGATCCACGATGTCCTCGCCATTCACGTTCGGATAGGCATACCGCGCGGTCTCTTTGTCGATCGTATCCTCGGTTCGCTGGACATCGAATTTGACGCCACGAAACGAAGCATCCTGCAGCGTGTCTTTCCAAGCCATATCAGCGCCTCAATGCGGCTTGTTGGCCGCTCGTTGTGACGAAGTCGTACAGGTGTTGACCGTCGAGATTGAGCGTGATGTGACTCTCGACGACGGGCGGCTTGCCTTCCTTCTTCTGCGAGAAAACCACGTCGCCGATTTGCTTGCCGATCTTTTCTCCGAAGTCGTGCCCGAAGTAGCCGGCGATCGCACCGCCGACTACGCCTGCGATCGTGCCGACGACCGGAAACCCTGCCGTGCCGATCGCGCCTCCGACAGCCGCGCCCGCAAGCACTCCGCCGATGCCGCCGACGGCTCCACCGCCGACGCCGACATATCCGGCCTTTTTCTGATCGGCGCTGAGCGAGTCGTCGTGCGCGATCGAGTACGCCTCGAAGCCACTCGCCGCGAGTTGCAAAGGCACTCCCAGCATGCCGCCCACTTTGACGCCCCTCGCCATGCCGGCTGCAAGGGAGGCTGCCCGTCCGCCGGACGCGCCAAGCGCTCCGGCTTCCGCTGCTGCAGCGTTCTCTGCCGCGAGAGCCGCGCCTCCGGCGCCGCCGGCCGCGAAGCCGCCACGCAGAAATTGCACGGCTGCCGCTGCGCCGGCTGCGGCCGTCAGCGAAGTAAGCGCGATCGTCGCGCCCTCGATTGCGGTCGTGATGCCGGGATACTTCCGCGCATATTGCGTCAGGCTGCTCGCCGCGTTGCCAATGGCGTTGTCAAAGCCGCCAAGCGCCTCCTGCCGGGCGAAAATGCGTTCGTTGCCGAGTTGCTGTGTCTTGAACGATGCGGTTTGCGATATGAGATCCAGGTTGTCGTTGACAGCGGGCTTCGGATCGAACACCTGGGCTGCTACCTGCTTGCGGTAATCAGCTTGCCCCATGTATCCGACCAACGCACTGAGCGCTTGTCGTTCGTGAATCAACTTGCCGATCGCCGTTCCTTCGAGCAGGTTAGTCTGACTGGCGAGAATGTCTTTCCGTTCGCCCTCGGGTGCCGTCGCCAGTTGGGCTCGCGCATGCTGATAGCGCTTGTCCTTTGCCATCACGGTTTGGACAATGCCCACGAAAGCGTCGAGCGCGTTGACGCCCTTGGCGCGCGACGAGGCAAGCGAACCGGTCAGGTCAATGCCGAGATGCTTTGCCTTGAGCTGCGTGTCGGCCGAGTTCAGCTTTTCGAGCAAGTTGACAAGGTTGTTACCCGCTTCATCTTTCGTCCCTGCCGTAATGACCGACGCTTGGTTGGCAACAACCAACTTTCCGAAGTCGGTCAACCCCGACATGCCCGCGGTCTTCGCGAGCGACATCTGTTGCGGCAGCCACTTCGACATATCCTTCAGCTCGAAGCCGCCCGCCTGGCCACCCTTGAGCGCCATATCGAGCGCGCGCGGAATGTCCGCTTCCTTGATGCCGAAGTTCTGCATCGCGCGGATCGCGATATTGCCCAGCTCGTTTGGATCAGCGCCGGTGGCCGTAGAGAATTTCTGCAGCGTCGGCAGCAGCTGCATTGCCGTCTTGTCGCTCACTGCGCCGGATGCAAGCAGGTTATCGAGGGTGTCGGCCGCTTGCTCGCGCGATCCTCCGCCTGCTCGGACCGCGCCCACGATTGCGTTGTTCAGCTCAGCGACGCCACGCTTGCGGCCGGCCACGTCGCGATCGGAGAACGCGGTGTTAGCCATCATTGCCAAGCGTCGGTCGTAGTCCATCGCTTGATGAATGGCGGGAGACACGACCATTGCGCCAGCTGCTCCGCCGGCGATCGTACTGCCAGCGCTCCACAGACCGCCCATGCCACGCTTGCCGCGCGCTAGAGCGCTTTCCGCCTGCTCGGTACCGCGTAGTTCCCGGTTTAGCTCGGTGACACGTTGGCGCAGTTGCCCGAAGGCCCGAGCCTGTTCAGCGGTAGACGAAAACCCAGCGCGGTACAGACGGTTGTAGGCGGCAACCGTCTGATCCAGTTCGCGCCGGATTGCTTGGTCGGATCGGGTTTCGAGCTGCTCTCGGGCGTTTGCGAGCCGTTGCGATGACGTGAGAATGTTCCGGTTGGCACGCACGTAGGCGGCCTCGGTCTGCTGCACGTCGCGCTGTACGGCCTGCTCGGCGCGCGCCGACTGCCCCATCCGCACGTCGTAGAGCATACGGCTGGTACTGACCGCGACGCGTGAAGCGTCGACGTACGTGCGCTCCGTTTGCCTGACGTTGCGCTGGACGTTGCGCTCGGCCTGTTGCGACGGCGCGGACGCTTGGTCGCGCATCCGTAGTGTTAGACCGACTTCCAGATCGCGCGGCATTACTTACCTTTAACCTTTGGGCGCCATCGCCGAAGACTCTTAACCACCCGCGTCGTGGTGGTTCCCGCGACGCCTTTGCGTGGGTTCTTGCCGCGAATCGTGGCGATCGCGGCAAGGTATCCGTCGAGTTCCGCCTCGCTCAGCTCGCGGAATCGCTCTGAACTAACTCCGTACTGTCCGAGGTGGATTTCGGCGAGACGATAGTTTCGGCGGCCGGACTCGATCGCCTCCGCTTTTTTTTGAGCGAGTCCTGCGCGGCCGACAACACGTCGTAGTCGGTGTCCACCATCGTATCGATCAGATCGGGGGTGATCGCTTCGGTCGGGATCGTACCAAGCGACACCAGACAGCTTGCGATCACCACGGCATTGACACGCATATTCGCGACGCCACCGCCGAGAATTTCCGGGCGCTCGTATGCGGCGATGTTGTCGCCGACCGTCGCGAGGCGGATCTCGAAGTCATAGTGCAGCTCGCCGCTGCCGGCCGGATATTCGACGCCGAATTCGAGCGATCCTTTTTCCGTCAGATTCATTCCTTCACCTCGTTGGTTGCAAAAAGCGTGAGGTCTTTGCGGGCCTCGTTGTCGACCGTGTATTGCTCGCTGCTGTCGATTGCCACGCAATCGGTATAGCTGATCCGCTGACCACCGGGCGAGGTCGGGAATTGGGTGAGCTTGCCGCCTTCGATGTTGTCCCAATCGATGCTGTCGCCGTTGAGCGGGATCACTAGCGTGAGCTTGATCTCATACGTGGCGATGCCACGCGAGAAGCCCTTGACTCGGCCGGTGCGGTTCATGGTCTTCACCGGCTTTTTGCCGGTGGTTTTGTTGACGGTCATCGAAACCACTTCGGCCTCGACGCTGTCGACCTCGAGCACGATCGCGCCGACGTATTCTTCTAATGCCATGTCTTGCTCCTATCGGTTCTGTCGCCTGCTGCGCGAGCTGGTTAGAGATGCAGGTCGATGCGCGCCGCAAATACGTGCAGGCCGTTGACCACATCACAAGGAATCGCGGCGTTGAGCTGGTTGACGTCCTGCTCGTCGCGTTCGCAAATGAGCTGATCCTTCCACAGATCGACGTTCTCGATGATCTCCAGAGCTTCCAGCTTGTAGGCCACATCGAGCAATTCGCTGCGCACCTTGGGCGGCGTCTTCTCGGACAGCTTCTCGCGCGGGAAGCGCAACGCGATACGCTGCTGCCATGCCTTTCGCGCATAGTCCATCGACCGAATCGTCGTGATGTCGAGTAGCGCCGGATCACTGATGCCCTGCGCGTTCACCAGATAGGTGGTGACTGAACGCACGATCTGCACCACGTTGCCTGGGCCGACTTCGAACGGCGTGATGCCGTTGTGCAGTGCATTCTCCTGCTCGGTTCGGCCAGAGCGCGCCGAGACGGGCGTCACGTCCAGCCCCGTCAATGCAAGCGTGTTTAACGGGCGGGCCGGGTCGGTCTCGCTCGCGATCACTGCTGCATAGGACGCGGCGATTTCTGCGGGTAGGCACACAGAGCCGGGATACCAGCCGATCGAGACACGGCCAGCATTGAGCGCAGCTGCAAGCGTGGTTGAAGCCGCGAGCGTGCCTGGATAACCCGCCACGCCAATTGCCGATCGCTTTTCGATGGCGCTGGAAATGGAATCGAGGTGTGTGCGCAGCTTCGTGAGCTGCGCTTGGCTATTCCAGCACGACGCATACAAGTTGTACGAGGCACCGAACACGACGGCCAATGCTGGTGAAATATCCGGATCGTTCAGACCACCAGCAAACGCCGTGATCGTCGCCGTGATGCCGGCGGCCTGATTCAGTTGAGCGACGATGATGCTGTTGCCAGCGTCGCCCTTGTTCTTGGCCGTCAACGTCAGCGCTGCGTCGGGAGCCGCGCCTGTCACCGGAAGCGCGGGAGTCTGTGCAACCGCAGTTGCTATGCGAGCGGCCACTGCCTCAGCCGTATCGCCGTTGTAGACAGCGACATCGATGCGCGTATTGCCGACGAACAGCGCGAACGCACCGTCTGCCGTCGCCGCACCCGCGAAGGTGACCGTACCCTTTGCCGGCTGGCCGGCCGCCGCATCGTCGACGGCGATCACCGTGAGCGCAACGTTGGCGTTAGCCTTAATGGCGGCCACGGCCGCAATGTGCGCGAGCGAGCCAGCGCCGAAATATCTCGCGGCTTCGTGACCGGAGAAGACATCCGTTGGCGTGAGTGCAGGCACTGTGCCGTCGGCAGTACGTTGACCCACGATAAGCACCGTCTGCTCGTTCGTCGGCAATGTCCGCACCGCGAGCTTGGTGTTGAATTCCATGTACTGCCCAGGCTTACGAATGCCCGATGGAATAGTGTCGAAACTGATGTTGCGGCTAGCCATGGCTATCAGGCTCCTTTGGCGGTCTTTTTGTCACCAGCCGTCGCTGCGCTGGCGTCAATGGCGGCATCGATCAGGTCACCGTCCATCACGCGGCGGGCGTAATAGACGGTGTCCGGAACCGTCACGGCCTGCTCGTCAGTGATGTACTGACGAGGCGCGTTTTCCTTTGGCACGCGCACGCCTTTCCTTGCAATGACTTGCATCGTTCACTCCTGTGGCATCTGAACAAGATCTTGCGCATCGGCCGGGCGCTCGGTTCCGGGTGCGAGGAAATAGCTAAACAGCGTCGTCTTCCAATCAGGCGTGGGCGGATCGAGCTGGCCGCTGTATTGCGCAAACGCGCCATCGAGCGCGCCCGTCTGACTGCCCTCGGGGAACGCGCCGAGGAAGAGCGACTCCTCGACCCATGCCGTGCGGAACTCCAGCGCGTACACCGACATGGCCTCGTTGCGCACCTTCGTGTTGAACAAGGTTCGGACGGACCCCGGCTTCAGATTGCGGATCGGCAACCCCATGTCCTGGGCGTTCAACAGGTAACGCACGGCCGATACGAGCAAGTTGGTACCGACCTCCGAAGGCCCGCCGTGTCGGCTTGCCTGCTCATTGCGAACGTTGCGCGCACCGACCATGACAACGAACACCGCTTCAGCCTTCCACTTTTCACGACTGGTCGATACCGCGTCCGTTGCTTTGACGCCGCCGAAAGTGACCCACGCGGCGGGGAAACGCCGGACAACCGTATCCAGCTCGTCGTCGTCGAACTCGCCACCGTACGTGGCCACCTCGGCGACCATCTTTCCCAAGCCACGCTTGAGTCGATCGACGATCGCAAGTTCGACGGCGGTAATAATCGGAACGTACGGCATATCGTCACCGGTCTTCGCGGCCGAACACGCGGGTGCCGGACACGAACTGGATAGAGTTGTCGGGTTCGGCTACAGCGCCGGCCGCGTTTGCGCCGAGCGTCACTTCGCCCGATGCGACGAGCCGAAGAAACTTCACGGCGGCGTTGTAGCGCTTCTCGATCTCGTCGGTCATGACGGTCTCGCCACCGCACAGGCGATACCGCGCGATGTCGCAGCAAACGCCCGCGAGCATCTTCGGTGCGGGATCGAGCGGCAGGGTATAGCGGCCGGCAAGGTACGTATCGATCTCGCTCGACGCGTCGTCGAGTGCATCGCCTAGTACGGTGGCATTCGCTTCGCCCGTGCCCTCGCGGTCGGACAGCGCAATCACTTCGCGCTGTCCAAACCGCGCCGTCATGATGTCGACGGTTGCGTACATGGCTTATCGGCCCTTGCCGCTCTGCTTACCGGCGTTCGCGTGGGTTGCGTCGCCATGGGCGTGCTTCGAGGCGTCATGAGCCGAGCACTGCGCTTCGAACGCCGCGCGTTGCTCGTCGAGTTCGGCCTTTTCACGCGCGATCGCCTCAGCAGCCGCATCCAGTTCGGCCTTGCGCTGATCGAGCGTCGCTTCGCGTTCCCGAACGTCTGCTTCGCGCTGCTTCAGCTCAGCCTCGATGTCCGACAATGCCGCTGCGCGCTTTGCGTGGTCCTCGTTGCCTGCGGCGGGCAGCGAAGTGAGCTTTGCTGCCGCTTGCTTGACGTGGTCCGCATCGTGATGCGCAAGCGCCGCGGCTTCGGTCTCGTCGAGATGAACCGAACTCTCGATCACGACAAGCGACTTATCGGCGATGATCGCTGCGTGCGCGTCCGGATGAAGCGCGGCGAGCGCGATCGTTTTCGGCTGCATGCCGAACTCGTGGCCGCCTCGACGAAAACCATTCTTTGCGGATGCGACCGTGATGGCCGGGTGCGGATTTTTCTTGCTCATCATCTACTCCGTTGGTGATTCATTGGCGGGAGCTCATCTTTGTGCCGCAGCTCCCGAACTGTCTTCCCCCACACTTGGCGGCGTCGCGCGGGCTTTCTCGCTCGCCGGGTATTAGGAGAGCCAGGACGTGACCAGCAAGTCCGCAGAGCCTTTCCAAACGTTCGTTGCGCCGTAGTTATTGGCGTCCGAGTTCAAGAGCTTGCGGCCCTTGCCTTCGAGCGAGGGCGGCACGACCAGCAGCGACGGACGGATGCCAAGCGGGCGGCCGTTGTCACCGGTCATTTCCTGCATCGCGGCGCGCGCGGCTTCGTAGTTGTCCTCGGTGAGATCCTGGCCGGACGAATAGGCCAGTTGCCACAAGCCGAAGCCAACATTCAGTCGAGCGTCGACCCCATAGCGGAACTGTTTCGCGGAGAACACCTGTTCGTCGGTTTCTTGATCCATCGCCACGAAGTTGTAGGGCGTGCGTGTCTGCTTGATGATGGGTTTGACGACTCGTGTCATGTCGAGCAGATACCACGTCGGACCGGCGCCGCCCTGGGTGTTGGACACCGACGTCGTGCCCGTTGCCGTATCGACCGGATGGTCCGTGTCGAAGAAATACTGACCGTCGTAGCACAGCGTGCTTGCACCATTCTTCAAGAGGCTGAACACCAGCTCGTCCGGGTGCTGTTTCGCGTCGCGGCCGAGATCGGCAATGATCGGCTTGTAGATGCCGTACGTATCGTCCTGCACGGCATCTTTGTCGACGCCGACCGTGTTTTCGAACGAACGGTTTTTGATCGTGAAATCGTGCGACTTCAGGTTCTGGATCACGCGATCGCCGATCCATTCGCGAAAGCGCGTCGTCTGGCCAAGCCACGGGTAGACTTCCTGTGCGGTCGTCGACGGCACGTCCATAGCTACTTGATCCCAGGCCGTCGGCGCACCGTCGAATGCGTTCTGAAAGACTGTCTTGTAGCCGGTAAAGATCGAGCGTAGGTTTGCGCGGTTGATTTCCATGAAGGGTTCCTTGCTAAGTTGCGAACACGTGCTGCTTGCGGGAGGATCAGAACTCGATCCAGACGCCCGCCGGGTCGATGTCGCGGACGATGCCGGCCACCGATCGCGCAGCACCGCCGTCGGTCTTGCCTACGGTCTGGTCGTCGACGATGTACGCATTCGAGCCGACATCCTTGAGCGTGAGCTGATCGACGCCGGCCGAGTTCGCCAAACGCCACAGACCACGGCGCACCGTCACGTTCTCAGCGCCGTCTGCGCCGGTCGTGTTGTCGACCTGCTCTTGGACGATGCCGGCACCCTTGAGCGTGGTCGACGGCGCGCCCTTGGTAAGGAAGCCCGTCGCAATATCGATCGCGCAGATCGCGCCGACGTAAAACATCACGCCACCCTTGGCCGGGAAGCTAAACACCGTCCCCGACCGGCTGGCGGTGTCGCGATCAGCGATCAATGCAGTCATGCTGTTCTCCTGATATGAATGGGATTGGCGCGTGTCAGCCCGTTACACGGCGGGCTTCGCGGTCTTCGCGTAGTCGTCGGCCGCGATGCCCAGCGCTTTGCACACGGCGAGACCGGACGCGTCGACTTCGTTCGCGCCGGTTTTGTCACCGGCAGGCGGATTGCCGCCGGTTTGCGTGGCGCGCAATGCGGCGATCGGCGTCGCCGTGGACAGGAACGTTTTGAGCGTCGCGAGGTTGTGCTTGCCGAGATCGCGCGCCCACGCTTCCTGCGCCGGCAACAGCCGGCCATCGGACAGCGCCGCCGTCACCAGTTCACCGACCTCATTGCCCGCCAGCGCTGCATTGGCCGCGTCGAGCTGCGTGCGCAGCTCCGTCATGACCGCGATCGGGACGAACTTCGCCGGATCAACCTGGTTCGCCGACAGCGCCGCGATTTGGCTGCGCTGCGAATCGAGCAGCACGGGCACGCTGACGCTGGCTGCGGCCACGCCTTGGCCGTTCGACAGCGAGTCGATCAGCTTCTGCAACTGAGCCTTGATGTCGTCGGCCGTTGCGCCGACGGGCATATTGAGGAGCCAGCGCAGTTGTTCCAGCAGTTCATCCATGTTGTGGTCCTTCGAAATGATTTCAGTGGAAAGAGCCGCCACTGCGGCAGAAGCGGATGCACCAGCCATGACGGAAGCGGCCGCGAGCTGCACTTCGTCAAGGCAGTCGAGCGCGGGCGTGTTCGTGAGCGCGACGTGTAAAAGCGCCGTGACATTTCCGGCGTTGTCGTAGGCGAACACCGGCGACAGATACCGGTATTCCTTCGCCTCGATCATCGACGTGGCGCGAGCCGTCCAGTCGACATCAGTCGCATACAGGCCATCGCCCTCGCGCCATTCAAGCGCCTTGAACCACGCGGCAGCCGGGGCCGGCTGCCCGTTTTTCGCAGAATTGAGGGTTTGATGTTCGTAGTCGATTACATACGGCACCTCGCGACTGGTTGCAGCCGCGATCAGGCTCGCGGCGATAGCAGCGTCGATATGCCAGCCGGCGCACTCGGCGGGGCGACCGTCACGCGCACGGAATTGGCCGGCGGGCAACAGCTTGAGTGCGTTGTCGGCCGAGCTAATCTGGGCGCTGAGCGCTGCGATGAAGAATGGATTTGCCATGCCGCCATCTTGGCGGCCGGCGTGCTGAAAAATTAGTCAACCGGTGTCAGTGCATCCGGCGAAGGGGGGAAGTGGGGGGATCGCGAGCGGGCTGAATGCGCCTGCGAGCGATTTTAACGGGGGTTTAACGGCCTTCTCCGACCCCGCCTGCTACATCGGGGCGTCCAAAGCCCAACAACGGCTTAAATCGGGCGACGCTCAATTGTCGATCAAACGGCGCAGGTAGGCGGACACTTCGTCCTCGATCGCTGCGTTGTCGGCCTCGGTCAACGCGAGGAATGGGCGGGCGGGAATCTTGATCGTCCAGCCGGTCGAGCGCGTCCATTTAACCACCTTGACGCTCTTATGGCCGTTCTTCGCGAACACGGCGAGATGCGGGTGATCGGCTTGGCGCATGATCATCCCGTTCTTGGCTTTCCTGAGCCGAACGTACCCGGACATTGGGTGGCGCTCGATCGTGCCGCCGAACTGGTGGATCGCGGCGTAGACCACGTTCGTGCCGACGCGCGCGCTGGACCCATCGTGACTTTGCACGATGCTGCCGGCCAGCCGCCCGCTGCGCTGAAGGATTTTGCCGGTACCGGCTTCCTCGCGGCGACGCTTGAGCGTGTTCTTGGACAAGCCCATCCATTTGGGCCGTCCCTCGGCCGCGAAATTCTCTTCGACGGCATCCGCCATTAACGCCGATACCAGCGACATGACGGGCGACGCATCCTTCAGAAATGCAGACACTCGCTCGATGGCCTGCTCGAAGGCGCTGTCGTCAATCTCGATGTCGCGCATGCGCTATACTCCTTTTAACGCGGTCGTATATGCCGGACTCGCTTCCGGATCGATGAAGGGCCGCGCGACGAATGGCCGCGAGCGAGAGCGGCCATTCTTATTTCTGCGGCCGGCGGTAGCGCAGGAACGTCCCGCGCTGGCCGTCGATGTAGTTGCGCCGTGCCTCGGCCGACTTCCCAATCTTCACCGGGAACGTCGTGACACCGGTCCAACCGTCCTGTCCCTGCTCGAAGATCGCCAGTCCCCAATCGCCGGCCTCGGTCTCCAGCGCCCTGATATAGCGGCGGCGCAGCGACCACGCGCCGTCGATCTGCGCCCAACCCAGCCATATTTCATCCGGATCCTTAACCGCATCGGCAAGCAGTGCCATGTAGGGGTCACGCCCGAACTTATCGGCCTTCCAGTGGCCGGCGCCGTCCTTGAAAAGCCATTCGTTGATCTGCAGCGGCTCGCCCGCAACGTCCGTGAACGTGACCGGCTTGCCCACGGCGGCACCAAAGTGCTGCATGAACGCCTGCGCATAATGCTCGGGGGTTTGCCCGTCTGGTTGGATCGCATCGGCCCGCACACGCGTTGCGGCGGGCAACGGCGGCAGCTCGGCCCCGGCCGGCAGAGTTTGCGGCAGCGTGTCGAGCGGCGGAGGCGTGAAAGGCTTCATCCACTGCTCGCCCGGATTGGCTCCGAAACCCGGATCGGGCAACATGCGCTGACCGGTGGCCGGATCGGTGTAGGCGATGGCGGGCTGCGTCTGCCCGTCGCGGCCCACGACCTGCTGGACCTCCGTCAAGTGTCCCTTGCTGGCGCGAACTGTGATCCCGTTCTTCTCCACATACCCGACGGTGCGCGTGCGGACGCGGCATCGGCACCGGTACCCGTTGGGCGGGTAGATGGTTTGCCAGATCGGGTCGTCATAGCGGAACACGCATCCGGCGAGCGCTCGGTGTGCTGGACGCGTGCGGCTGTCGAGAACGGCGACATACTCCCAGTATGGATGCGTGTCGACCTGCTCGAGCTGCGTGGCATACCGGCCCGCCATGTACGCCGACTGCATGTTTGTCCGGAAAATCGTGTCGAGCCGACGCGGCGTTAGACGCTTGCCCTCGATTTCACCGGTGGCTTCGTCGACGATCATGCCTTTGCCGAGCCACCCCTTGCGTTCGAGCACCGGCGAGAGTTGCTTTTTAAAGTCGTCGAACGTCGTGCCGTTCTTTAACGCGTCCGAGAGCGCCTG
Source organism: uncultured Burkholderiaceae bacterium (assembly GCA_966212325.1). Lineage (GTDB taxonomy): Bacteria > Pseudomonadota > Gammaproteobacteria > Burkholderiales > Burkholderiaceae > Trinickia. Next base: position 31,013 of record CBIHRA010000022.1, read on the forward strand.
TCGCACGTCCTGCAACACGTCGACCTTCATGACGCCAGCAACCGTGAATGCCTTCGCGTGCGCCTGCGCGGCCACGTCCTGCCACCGGAAGCCGATCTTGTATCCCTTCGATTCGAAGTATTCGATCGCTTTATCCGGTGGCAAACCGATCGCGTAGGACAGGTCAGCCGGCATTCAGGCGTCCCCACACATCCGCCACGAAGATGCACCGCGCGAGCAACTCGGCGATAGTAGACTCATCCATCTGCGGATGCGCCGCAAGCAATTGCTCCACCGCTTCGTCGGGCGTCGCGCCGGCGCGCAGCGCCGCAATGACGGGCGCGACAGCCTTCTGAACGGCTTGCGTCATCGCGTCGGCCGGCAGCGTGTCGATTGTCTGATCCAGTGCGTGCTGGTCTGCGTAGACAAGCTCGCCTGACGCGTTCTTGAGCACGGCGCGGTAGCGCATGGCTGCCGTGCGCGGTAGCGCCTCCGATCGCTCCTCGGGCGGTAGTGCCATCTCGGGCTTAGGCACGGTGAGCACTTCCTCGCCGTCCTGTGGCTCCGGAATCATGAGCTTGTCCTGCGCCCATTGGCGCGGCACCTTCATGCCTGCGGCGACCAGCTTGGGCAGCGCGTTCGAGTACCGCTCCAAGTCCTCGCCCTCCCGAGTATCGAACTCTAAGCGCGGCAGGCGACGTGGGTCGACCGCTCCCAAGTTGAGGGCAGCTAGGAGATAGCAAAGCCCGGCCGTGAGCGTCTTTTGTACCTGCCGCGCGTCCGAGGTAAGCAAGTCGTGACGGACTTCGTTGTGCGTGTTGCCCAGCGCGTTCGTCGAGGTCTTGCCATCGGCCTGTGACGTGAGCGTGCCGCCGAGGATGGCTTTCGACTCGGATTTCTCCATGCGGTCGATCATCGAGTCGAAGGGCACCTCGGTTCCTTGCGCCGCGTTCTGGAACTCGATCAGCATTTCCTGCGGAATAATGCCCGCCGCGTTGTGCCCGATGTCCGCGACCGCGCGTAGCAATGTTGCCTTCTCTTCCTTGGTGGCACCGGCCGGATATTTGCCCACGCGCAACGGCAAACCGTAGATCTCAAGGAATTCGGCCAAATCCGCGGTCGCGTAATTCTTGAAGAGGTACGGCCATGCAAGCACGCGATGCAGCCCGCCACGGGTCAAATAGCCGCTCTTGGCTCGGTGTTTATGCACTAGCCAACCAAACGGCCAAAGCGGCTGTCCCTCGGACGAGTTGTCCCGCAAACGTAGGTCGTTGCCATCGTAGAGCGGCGTGCGGAACCAGCGTTGCGGACGATGAGTGAGCGCTTTCGGGAGCCACACCTTGCCCAGCTGGTACCACTCGATTTCCAGCGCCGCGAATCCATGGCCGACCGCGTCCATGCAATCGAGCAAGACGTCATCGAAGTTGGCAAAATCGGTGAGCCACTCGGTTAGCTGCGCCGCCTGACGCTTTTCGTCGGCCGTGGCATTGGCCGGAGCAACGATGCGCCAGTCGAGTTTGAGTAGCGCGCGTTTTCGCTTGCTCATCTCGGCAAATAGATGCGCGTCCTTCTCCTCCATATCGACGAACAAATCCGACTGCGCCATCAGGTCACCGTATTCGGCCTGTTGGAGAATCGAATGGAGCTTTTTCGGCGTCAGCCCTCGCGACGGGTGCTGCGCGAAATCACGCGTGATCCAGCCGAGCTTCGAAGTTTGCGGCTCGGCTAGGGCCTCGCGCTGGATCGGCCGCCCGTTTACATCAACAATCTGTCCCATGATCGGTATCCTTAAAAGCCTCGACTGCCTGCCAGGGCATATTCGCCGTCGTCGTCACTGTCGACCGAGGCTTGAGCCGGCGTGTAACCGTCCCCGATGCCATGACCACGAGACTGCGCGATCATCCAAAGGATGTGGAGCGCGGTTAGCCCGTCGAAGTGGTGGCCGCTCTGCGGCTCCGGCCATTCATCCAACTCGGCGAGCAGCGCGGTCAAGTTCCGGTGAAGTAGGATCGACGGTGCGATGCGATCCGTGACGTACGGCTCTAGCGAATCGATTCGTACCTCCGGCGCGATACTCGCCGTGACGCCCACGAGCGGTAGCGGCACGCCGGCCCGCAAAGCCGCCTTGATCAAATCCTGCCGCGCCCATTCGTAGGCGTTGTTGTTTTCGAAGCCGAATGCTCGGCATTTGAATTCGCGCTGTACGCTGATCAGGTCGGCTTCGAGTTTGGACGGCACGCGCCGTTTGATCTCGGCGTGAATGACGTGCAGCCTGCGGCTAACGACGTCCAGTCCGCCGATCAGGATCGCAGACGGGTCCGACTTTCTGCCTTGGCCCATCGAGGGGTCGCATGCGCCAAACATCAGCCACGACTGCAGGCGCTGCACCCAAAACGTGATGTGACCGAACACCTTGTCGTCCTCGGTGCGCGGATCGCCCTGCATCTCCGTTGCAAACGCTCGCGGCGACTTCGCCCGCTGGCGCATCAGATAGAACAGGGTGCGCACCGACGGCCAAGAGGTCATAGCGCCAGCGTCCATCTCTGACCGGTTCGCCTCGTAGAATCGATACGACGGCAACTCGGCTTCGGCGATCGTTTCTCCGCGCTTCGCGGCCGCCTCGATCGCTGGCTTGTCGTCGTTGAGCATCAGTGCTTCGCACTGCTGCCACAGATCCATATTCCTCGGCATCCGAGCGATTGCACGGAAGTGATGAACGATATGACCGATCGTGCGTTTCGCACGCGAGATCGGATCGTCCTTATCGAGGACCGTGCCGACGCCGATAAACTTCACGCTGCCGTCCGGCGGACCGAGGTAGTCGATCGCCTTTTCGAGCCAGGTCCAGCGGTTCTGGCGTTCGGTCGGCGACTTGGCTTCCGAGTCGGTAATCAGATCATCGCCGAACAGCACCTTTGGGCGGCTCGCGCCGTGGAACGTACCGCGAATGGCCTGCTCTGCGCCAAACGGCTCGACCTTCACACCATTGCGCGTGATGAATTCGCCGACCTTCCACATCGGGCCTTTGCCACAGACCTCGGGAAAGTCGAGCGCGAGCGCCGCGTTAGCGACCAGCTCCGTTTTAACGACTTCGAGCAGCTTCGTCGGCAGGGACGTTTCCGCGCCGAGCAGAATCAGGTAATCGAGGAACGGGGGCGGCTCACCGGTCCAGCCGACTTCGCGGCGGACCTCTTCGCGCTGCAACAGCCCTTGCACGGTGATGTACACCGGGCCGATCTTTGTCGACATCGACGACTTGGCTTCGCCGCGAGGCGCGACCCACCATTCGCGGGTGCCGCCGGGCTGGCGCAGCAACTTCGGGAACCGTGTGCAGAAGTGCGCCTGAAACAGCGATGGCGTCCCGCGAATGTGATGTGGAAAGTACGTGTACGCAAAGAACTGATAGTCGCCGTCGACGAGCACACGCTTGCGGCGCGCGAGCCGTGCCTCGAGCGAGGGATCGAGGCCGGTCGCATGCGCATCGATATCGCGGCGCAGCTCGGCGGCAAGCTCCGCCAGTTCTTTGTGAAAATCCTTCTCGGTAAACTTCGCGCTCATGTCATTCGGCCCGCGCAGCGAGGATTTGATCGAGCGCAGCGTAGGCGTCGAATCCGTCGTAACAGTGGGCGGTATGGCGCACGCGAATTGTGCGGCCGGTGACCAGCTCGACGACGAGCGTCGTGTCGCCGTAGTTGTCGATTTTGGCGTGAACTACATGGGCAGTGTTGACTACCTCATCCCTGCCTATCTTGATCATCATTTCGGTTCGCTCTCCGGTTTGCCGATGCGCAACACAACGTGTAGGGAGCCGCAGCCCATCACGGTGCAGTCATGGTCGCCCGGCAGATCCGTATCTGTGTCCGCACAGATAACGACATCGGACGGCGTGTCATACGCCGTCCCGATCCTGCGAATACCACTACCGAGCGTCCACCAGTTAGCCATACGCGGTGGCCAGCTCATCGCCGAACGGGCCGAGAACATCGGCGAATGCCGCGATGTGCTCCGGATGACGGTCCTTGATGAACGCGGCGAGGCGTTGCACGACGCCCATGGCAACGGCCAGTTCATTCGTCTCGGGCATGATGCGTTTGGACGCGTTGATCGTCTTGTTGTAGGCGTCCGCAAGGCTGGCAAGCATGGATACCTTGTCGGCCGGCTTCATTTCGCTGGCCTCCAGCTCGTCCATCGTTGCCTGATACTGCGTGAGTAGACCACCGAGCATTGCGCGCGCCGCGCCTTCGATCCCTCCTCCGGCCATCAGCATTGCCGCCTGTGCCTTATCCCAATCGTCGCCCGCTGCAAGTGCTTCGTCTTTCCACCGCCGCACGGTGGAATAGGACACACCAAGCCGTGCGCTCGTCACCTCCAGCGACAGGCGATCGAACACATACGACCGCCGAGCCTTGTCGCGAACTTCCTTCGGATGTGCCATGACGTTACAGGCCGAGCTTGGCTCGTGCGGCCATCACGCCGACCGATACAATTGCCCCGGCGATCGCGCCCGCTCCGGCGCCTGCGGCCGCGCCGTATTTGATCGCGCGTTTTTCGACGTTTCCGATCTGCTGCTCGATGCCGTCAAGACGGCCATCAATCTTCTTGAGCAACGTCAGTTCGGCGCTCTCGCCGGTGGGCGCTGCGCTGTGATTGGCGAGTGCAGCTCCGTTCGTGTTCGTGTCGCTCATGCCTTGTCCTGTTTCCGATCCAGTTTTGAATTGATGTCGCCCAGCTTGCGATCGATGCTCTCCAGGCCGTTGCGAAATTCCTCGCGCAACGTGTGCTGCTCCGATCGCGGAACGCATTCGCGCGCGACTGCTTCGCGGTGGCTGGACAGCTCGCTTCGCAGCTTCTCCGAAACTTCCTTCTGCTCGAAGAGCCGTTGATTCACGCTGCGAATCCACAGCATCACGAATATCTCGATGATGGCGAACAGCAGCGCGAATATGCCCATCAGTACGGTGCCCGCGTCGAGCGTTACCTGCATCGCAGCCTCCGTCTAAGGGTCGTTTCGCAACGCTCCTGACAGTCCACACAGAATCGGCAACCGGGCGCTGCGTTGCGCCGTGCCTCGGGGATTTCCTCGCCGCACGCCTCGTTCTGGCAGTGCGTCGCTGACACGAGCGTGCGTGCGGCGATGGGCCGTGTTGCGGCGGCAACTGCAAGTGCGCGAAACTGCTCTTCGACGGCTGTTGCGTGGTCAAAATCATCCATGCGATCCATGCGACGTCCTATTGCTGTGCCGTTTGCAGTCCGCCGACACTGATCAGTTGGCGCTCGATCCCACGGGCGCGGTTAGCGTAGTCGACGAACCAGTCGAGGAGGTCGGCCGGTGATACCCCGCTGTCAGCGGTGGCATCGGCGGGGGAAGCGTGAGCAGCGTTGCCGGGACCGGGGCGACCTTGCAAGGCTCCTGCAGAATCGTCGGGGATGCCGGCTGCGGCGTTCCACAGGCGGACAAAGCCAGCAGAGAACTCGCAGCGATATGCAGGCGCGTCACCGGGTGACGGAGCGCCTTTCCCACTGCGTTGCTGCGAAACGGGAGAAACGTGCGGTTTCGAAACACCATCGATCTGCTCCTTTAACGCGGTCGCGTTGCTGTTGTCGACCGCACGAGTTGCGAGAAAGCCGAACGCAGCTGCTTGACCGCGCCCGACGCCATCGGCATAACGTGCGAAGGCATCGCCTGCTGCCTTTGCTGAGGCTTGCCCGACTGATGCCTTGTAGTCGGCCAGATTTTTTTCACCGATTGCCTGTGCAACCTTGTAGCCGTGCTCGTACGTCCTGCCGAACGCGACTGCGATGAGCCCCGCGATCACGCACGCCAAGACGATGCCGCCGATGACCTTCGCGTATTTAGCGATCAGTCCGAGTTCCATCCGGAACCTCCTGTAAAGAGCGGCCACGCCACGCGCCGAGCGCCTGGATGATGGCGGAGTAGCCACCGACGCAACCGAGGTAGATGAGCCACGTGTCGAAGGTCAACTGACGCGTGATGCCCTGATAGATGAACATGCCCGTCGCGGTCGCCGACGCGACGTTCGGCCAGAGCTTCGCGTGCGAGAGCTTGCCGTCGACGCCTGTGATGAGATCGCGCAGCGCCATTAGCGACTCCTCGCTCGATTGCGCCGTTTGGCCGCATCGCGACGTGCAACTCGTACGCCGGAGCGCTTGTGGCCAGGAGACGCCGGATAGCCGAAGGCGATGCGCAAACCGTAGCCGGCGCCCGAGTGTTGACCACCCGTCGTGATGGACGCGATAGCCCCGAGGAAGGTGAGAAGGCCACGCATCAGCCAGCCTTCAGGAAGAGAGCGCGCTCGGCTGCGCGACGACGGGCCAAGCCGTTGCAGACCTTACCTGCAGCCCGGTTCCATTGGAGAAACTGATCGGCGGCTCCCCGATAGTCGCCAGCGCGCAGCATTTTGAGCAGCGTCGACGGACCGCCTTCACGCAGTTCGACCAAACCGCCTTTAACGCCCTTCTTACCGGGACCGACGTTGAACACGAACGAGACGAGGGCGTCGAACTGACTTTGCGTCAGTGCGAGGTCCAGTGCGTTGATGATGTTCTCACCGCGCACGTGCAGATCCTGCGCAAACAGCGCATCGGATTGCGCTTGCGTGATCTTTAGGCCGGGATGGACTTCGGGGCCGGTGTGGCCTCGGCCGATCGTCCAGGGGGCACCCCCGGTGCCAGGGTCGGGATACGCTTCGAGCCGATCGTCCTCGAAGTCCTCGATAAGATCGCTACCCGCTGCGGAAATGCGTTGAGTTTTCATGTCATCTCCAGTAGATGACATGACTTTATGGAACGCCCTCGCTCGGCTTTAGTGGATGGCTGTCAGTACCAAAACGAAGCCCCGCGTATAGCGGGGCCTGGAAGCGCTGTATCGTAACTGAAATGCGGCGCGTTAAAAAAGGGCGTTTTGCGTTGGCGGTGACTGCGCCTTAACGTCCGGCTTTTTCAGCACCCGCCACACATGACGGTCTGACATCCGATAACGCACGGCGAGCTGGGTGACGGAATGGATCGCGCTGTGCTCTTTCGTCATCTCGTCAAAGTCGTGGCGAATTGACCGATGCATGATCTCGCGAAGTGCCGTCACGCACCGCGGGATATATAAGCTGTCGCCCCCGAAGTGCTTCGTGATAGCGTCCGCCGCTTCGCCGCCTACGACTTCGGACAGCGCCTCATAACGAATCTCGCCAAGGCGCGATTTTCGTAACGAGACGGGAAATGTCGTGCCGCCCAATTGCTCGACGAGCTTGACCGATGCGGGCAGGCCGATGAGACGAATCATGACCTGGATTGCCTCGGGCAGCAGGTGCTCAACGTCGCCGAAGTTCATTTACGTGCCTCGCGACGCTGGGCGTCCATCTGGAGCGCAGCAATCAGCTTGCCGAGCATGACATCGTCGCAGAACTCGATCGCATCGACCTTGCAGATGCGTTTGACCATGCAGTTGACGTAGTCCCAGGGCCGTCCCGCATCCGTTAGGAGCGCCTCGATCTTGCCGATCTGGGCGGTCCGGGGACCGGCAACGCGCGGACGGCGCTTCGCCGATGCCTTCGGCTTGAACCCACTGCGCTCCATATGCTCGAGCACCTTCGCCGCACCCCCGGCCGTCAGGTCCTTGGCTGACTGAACACCGCCGACGCTGCGCAGCATCGCGCGATAGGTGTCATCGTCGAGGGCGAGCTGCGTCTTGCCGATGTGGATCTTGGCGAGCGTGGTTTTCGCAATCATCATTTCCCCCGGAATCCACGCAACAGTTCTTTGCGGCACAGGACCGCAAAAAACACCACCGCGCACACGATGATGAAAAGGTCCGTCATTGTTGATTCTCCGAATTATTTCCCTCCAAGTCGGTCAACCATTCTTGCAACCGGTGCAGGCTCTCAACAGCTTCGAGATCCACCTGCGCATGACCGACAATAGGCCGAAGCTGCGCGCACATAATCTCGACGCCAGCGATCGCCTGCGCGGCTTCGGCGTGCGTCCCGGCCTGCTCGATGAAGACGCGCTGCAACGCTGTTACCAATTCCTTGCAGCTATGCGTCGCCATCTGAACCTGACCTGCAATTCCGACCTTGGCCTGTACGCGTTTCGCCAATGGATCGATATTCATGAATGGGCTCCGGTGTTGAAACTGCGGTGAGTCAGCGCCGCCGATCTTCGAGTGTGGGAGCGCCGTTGGGAATGTCGACCTGGGCCGCGTCGATCAGCGTCAGCTCGAGCTCCGGTCGATTGCTTACGATGTAACGAAAGCGATTGCGGTCGTGGTCCAGGTAGCGTCGGCATTCCACCGCGTCGCGAAACAGCTTGACTACCTGTATCGCTTTATCCACATCGAGCAAATAGTCAATATGCCCAATCGTCACGCAGGCGACGTCGCGGCGTGGGGTCGTTTTTCTCGTCGCCATGATCAGCCTCTTTCCGAAACGAACCGCAACGGCAGTACGCTGTAGCTCTCGCGGCACACATATGGAGTGGCCGGATGAGCGATTTCCCACGCGAGGTCAGCCGCGCGCCAATGCAGCCAGTCCCCGTCCGGTGCGTCCAGCACTGGAAATCGAGGTTTTTTGCCTTCGTGCTCGCGGCACTTCTGTACCAACGCGTCGGCATCCTCCCTGCACGCGAACGCTTGAACCGGGTCACTTCCCTCATAGGCGGTGTTCGCCATCACGATGAAGATCTCTTTCACTGTTTTCTCCGATCAGATCGCCGCAAGGTCGAGGCTGATCGCGCGGTACTCTTCCGTCGACTCGTCGCGCTCGTACAATCGCACGTACGGCTTGCTACCGGTCACACGGATGCTGTCGACGATTGCCCGCATCGCGGTTGTCCATTTGGGGTCTTCGATCGCGAGACGGCGCAGACCGAGAATGCGGCCAGTATTCACGTTGCCTTCCTTGTCGACCTGGAACGCTTCGTTGATCAGTGCCTTGATCTTGTCGTTGCTCCCTTCGGTCCACTCGCGAATGCACTCGTCGATCAGTTCCTTTGCCGCCTGCAGGCGCTCGTCGAACTGAATGTGCTCGGCGATCTGACGCACGATCTTGTACTGGCCGTTGAAGGTGACGAGCGTGATGTTTCCCTTGTTGCCACCGACCTTCACTCCATATTGCTCGTGACTGGCCTCGACGAACGCAGCTATGTCGAGAAACGCACGGTTCTTGAAGTCGACCATCTGTTTCTGGAGCTTCTTCGCATCCTCGACGAGGCGCTGCACAGTTTGGTCGCGCAACTGGTCGATGGGCTTGACCATCGATTCGGGTACGAGTCGGCCGCGTGCGTCCTTAACGTAGCCGGGTTGAATCTGTTGATGCGTCATGGCATTTTTCCTGTGTCTGCGAAAGTGTTCATTTCTTTGGTGATGCGCCGTATCTGGCTTAGCGCGTCCGCGACAGTCGGCGTTATCTGCCGCTGTTCTTCGGTGCGCGCCGCTGGCGCCACGACGGCCGGTGCCTGTGCCGGCGCCGGAACGGCACGCGCCTCCGGCGTGCCCAGCCCGGCATGCCCTTGCCGTTGCCGCTCGGTGTGTGACTCGGCACGTGCTTCCACCTTGTCGATCAAACCGGCCAGCACTTCGAGGAGGTAGCCGTGGCTCTTCAGTGGCAGGTTCAATCGCTGCTGATCTCGCAACGCGAGCATGTGCTCGAAGCCCTGACGCCAGTAATCGATTTGGCAGGCCCAAGTGCGACCGTTGCGTTCGAATTGCGCGGTGCGGATCATCGGCGCTAACTCATTGACCAGCGATGCCACGCGGGCGTGGCTCATTTGGCTCTTTGCCGGCGCGAACAATCCGACATACCGCAGCAAAGGGCGGATGAATGACTCACCGGCCGGATGAGCAGCTACGATCGCGTTGAGCGCCTCGCGAGGCGCGTCTTCAGCGAACAGAATGTCCATGCTCATTACGGCGCGGCAATTCGGGCAGCAGACTTGCGGCAGCGGCATCAATGCACCTTCGTGTCGGCGGCCGATTCAAGCGCTTCTTCGAGCTTTTCGCGCAGGCGGGGTCGCTCGTTGAGGTACGCATCGAGATAAGCCGTCAGTTGCGCGACGCCCTTCAGGTACATCAGCAACGCCTTGTACAGCGTCTGCATCAGCTCTTGCCCGTGGTCGTTGGCGGTCTGCTCGCGTTGGCACGCGGCCATGAGTTCTAAGTTGGTCCGATTGAGTTCCCGGCGCAGTTCGGCGACGCTGTTGAGCGCTTCGGGGTTCGCCATGGTCGGCATCTGATAGACGGTGAATTGAGGGGTCGGCACCGTGGTTCTCCTATGGATGATTTCGTGCTGCCGCGATTTCAGTGGCCCTGCTCGGTCCACAGCACGCGAACCTCGCCGACTTTGAACTGGCCGGTGCGATAGCGGCTTGTGCCCGAGCCGCCGGTCCGGTAGTAGGTGGCCTCACCTTTTTCGATCAGCTGAGCGCACGCCGCGCAGCTCTGGATCTGGATCGTCGGACGCGAACCGTTCGAAAACTCGATGCCGATCACCGTGAAGCCGCGCTCTGTCAGCGGTTCAATCGTGGATGCGATTCGCAGCGCCGCCATCTGCATAAGCTGATTGATGTGTGGCTTTGCCTGATCGTGGGCGTTAAAAACGCTGTTCATTGCTTCTCTCCTTTAACGGGGCGCAGCGGGCACTTCAGGCACGTGCGGAAATGGCTCATTTCGCGGGGGTTATTCACTGGCGGGCGACGAGTGGCGTAGGACACGCATACCGTCAGCTCGATCGGCTGCCCGGTATGCGTGCACTGCACCTGGCCGAATACGCGAAGCACGCGTGCGGCAACCTTGTCGGTCTTGCCGGGATACTTCCCAGCGAGCACCAGTGAAACGGTCGTACGTGAGACATCCAAGCGTTCGGCGACGGCGGTCTGCGAGCTGGCAGCAACAGCCTCGCGCAGCATCTCCAACCAGCGATCAGGCTGCGTCATGGTCGGGTTCCTCCTGCCAGACGACTTTCGCCAAATTCGGGTCATAGATGCACTTGGTGCGCTGGATCATCGGCGGGCGGGGCCCGGAGTATTTCGCGGGAATCAGCCTGTACCGCGTTTGACGTGCGCCCTTGCCACGAACGAAGGGCCTGCCTTGCTCGACGATGATTAGATAACCGGCAACGCAGAGCGCACGGGCATACGTTTTGGCCGTTGCTTCTGCAATGGACGTCTGTGCGGTGGACGCGCGCACGGCCAGCTCGGCCGGCGTGAACTCACCCATGATCCGCATCGTTCGCCACATGCTTTCGTTGCCCGTGGGTGCGATCGGTTTGCCTTTGCGATCGAGACGCGGGGCTTCTGCGCCGACATCCCGCAGCAGGCGATAGTGCTGCCGCTCCGTAAATGCGACGCGCGCGCTGGTTTGTTCAATGAAGCTGCCACGCTCCAACACCTGGATGTAGGTGCGAATGGTGGCCGTATCGATGCGTGTGGCCTTCTCGATGTCATAGCCAGTGAAGTCCTGCCGCTGTTTGCGGATGACCTCCCAGATGCGCTGACGCGGGCCGCGACCGCCTGCGAGTTCCAACTGTGCGGGTTTTCTAGCCATGGCGCGATCCTCCCTTGGCGCCACGAACGAAGGCGACGAGGACTACGACGGCCACGGCCCAGACCGTGAGGGAAAGCCACGCGAGCAAGTCGATGTAGCTCGATGCAAGCGCATCGCCGATAAGAAGAAGGACAACAGCGATGCCCGAGATAGCTCGCAGGAATCGGTTGGCGCGCTCGGCCTGTTCGGTCCGCTCGTGCTCGGGAGTGAGGTTTGTTTTCGTCATGTCGGTCCTCACACGCGGCGCTTCGGTGCTTCGCCCGTATACAGCTCGCGCTTGCCCCAGGTGGCAAGGTCGATTACGTCACGGCCCATCACCATCGCTTCTTCCTGAATGCGCTCCAAATTCACGCAGACCCGACGCACGGAACCGTGCGACAGTTCGACCAGGCGCGCGAGCAGATCATCAGCGACCGTGACGTTGCGGCAGTAGAGATCCTTCAGTTGCTTTGCGTCGGCGATCGTGACGGGCTGGGCAGGAACCCACGCGAGCACGCGGCCGTGCATACGCTCCCAGCGCTTGAGCTTCGCGGGTAAGCCTTCCTCGCCGATGATGAGGATCGGTGCTTGACTAGATTCGTACAGGTCGCGCACCAGTTCGACGGCGTTCTTGTCAATGACGTGGTCGAACTCGTCGACGATCAGCGGGCGGCCGCTCAATGCCAGTTCCTCGGCGACCTGGTCGGCCATTTCTGGAATCGTGCCTGCCGGCTTGAGGCCCATTTCGAAAAGGACTGCCTTGAGAAAATGCTTCTTCGTCCAGACCGATTTCGCCTGCACGTAGAAAGCACGGCGCGCGTTGGCGACATAGTTCGCGGACATGCTTTTTCCGAAGCCGGAGGGGCCGTAAAAGGCGACGATCCCGGGAAGATTCGCGCTTCTGGACAGTGCGCGCTCGATGGCGATGTCGCACAGGCTCAAGTTCGTGATGTGGGCTATGCTGCCGGCCGCCGGTTTGAGGGTTGCTGCGCCTTGTGTCATCATTTAGTCCTGTGAGGTTGGTTGAGTCACTTCAGGCCGGCGAGCTGCCACTCGCCGGCTTCTTCCATCCGTCGCTTCTGCGACTGGAATTCCTTGCTCTTCTGGTACATGCCGTACCACTTCAGGTGTTCGGTGTTGTCGGGCGTCCCTCCACTGGAAATGAGCTGATCGAGTTCGAGCCAACGTGCAAAACGCTGCTCGGCGCTTTCCGGCATTTCGATGACCGTCGCAGTCGGCGTCGACGGCGTGACAAGCGAGGGTTGCGGTTCGGGTGTGACATCGACTGCCTGCACGTCCATCACGCGAGCATCGAGCGTGGCTCGCGAGATCTCGCCGAAGCCGGGAATGGTGAGTACTTCGGGCGTCTCGACTGTTAGGGCGGGGCGGCCAACACGTTCGGCCTCGATTTCCTCGATATGGGCTTCGATGCGCTTGAGGCGCGCGTCCGCGCGTTTCTCCCGTCCCTGCTCGATAACGGACATGCCGAAGTACGGCTTTTCGTTTGCGCCGAGTTCGGCCGCACAGATGAAGCGACCGTCTGGGTGATGGACCCAAACACGCTGGGCGTCATGGATGTCGTAGGCGATATGCATGACTTCGCCGTTAAACTCTTCGAGCAAGCCGCTGGAATAGCGGTTATTGAAAAGGGCAATCTCGCAGCGCTGAACCGTGCGCTCGACACGCGGCCGGAAGATGTGCTGACGCTCGCGTTCGGCGAGCGTGCAGGCTTCCCACCCGCGATCACGGTGAGCCTGCAGCACATCGTTCGGTGACATGTGACGCGACTTACCCGTTTTCGGGTCCACTGTCTTCGGCAGGGAACGGTGCGGGCGGTTGTTATATTCATCGACGCGTTCCTCGCAGAACCGCACGAAGTCATCCCAACCGATCAGCGGCATCACTCCGCCCTTGCGCACCGCACGTCGGGTGATCTTGAACTGCGCCAGCCGAGTTTCACGATCCATCGAGCTGCCGATGTAACTGGGGAGGAGCTTCGCGGCCTGAATCCAGAGAGTCTGATGTGAGCGTTCAATGACGCCCTTCGCCTGCGAGTTGTATGGCAGCGAATGCTTGGTCTGGAAGCCCAGCAGCCCCTGCATGCCGGTTCCCTCGCGCTTGAGCAGATGATTCTTGTAGCCGGAGCCGTTATCGACATAGAAGGTGCCCGGGATGCCATCCTTCAGGACAGCATGGGCGATCGCCTCCAGCACCACGAGGCTGGATTCGGCGAGACCGATCGAAAATCCGGTGATACGCCGCGTCGCGATATCGATAATCGCTGTGATCTCTGGGCGAAATGGACGGCCATGCAGCGGATGCTGCACCTCGGCATCGAAGGTGTGGCCGTCTGCGCTCCAGACGTCGTTCGGCCATAGCTCGTCAAAGGTTCGGCGAGTGAATCCCCGAAGGTTCTTCATCTCGCGCGGGCCAACACGGCCGACTTGACGCGAAACATTGCCGACTTTACCGAGGAAGCGGCGCACCTGATGAATGGTCGGCAGGTCCCAAGCGCGATCGCGCATGCGGTACGCCTTCTCGAATTCGCGATACGCCAGTTCGACAGACGGCTTTTGCGGCAGCTGATAGAACGGTAGGAAGGCCGTGGCCCAGTCGGGCACGCTGTAGTCCGCCTGCACTTTCTTCGGCGTCAGGTCGCCCGTCTTTTCCTGGGCAAGCCAGCGCTTGAGCGTGCGGACACTCGGGAATCCATCTCCCTTGCGGCCGCGTTCGTCGCGCGCAGCCTTGAGCATCATGACCATGTGGTCGTCGAGGGTGCCCATCTTGGCTTGCGTAAGCAGCGTCGTCATCGCGGCTTCGCGCGAGATATGGCACTGATCCATCAGGCGCGCGAGCGTTGTCAGAATGCCCTTGCGTGCGTCAGCCGTTAGGCGTTGTGCGTCCGTTTCAAGCAGTTCGCGCTGTTGTGCCGCGCTCACCACTGGCAACGCGTTCGACGGCTTGGCGGCAGTGACGAACTGCTGCGCTGCCCCGGCTTTAATGGCTTCGACGATGGCCACGGGGGGAGCATATTCTCTGCGCATGCCGGTCCGGCCGCCGTTTCCTTGAACGTCTCGATAGGGCCACCGTTCACGCGCAGCACGACGAATGATGTTTTCCCGTGTAGCCGGAAGCCCTGGCAGCTTCATCGCTGCCAGCTCGGCGGCGCCGTAGTGCGTTTTCACGGTCACTTGGCTCATGCCCGCTCTCCCTGGCGGGCGAGGGTGCATTCTCCTTGGCTAGAATGGCCGCGCAGGCTGGCAATCTGCATGTCATTCAACTTCACGGGAGCACCCTCATGGAAAAAGAAAAATCGAACCTGCATGACCTTATTTCTGAGCTTCAGGATCATTTTTTGGCATCGCGGGAAGCTTTCGTGGCGCTGACGCGCGCGCTGATAACTCAAGAAGCCCTTGACGTAGATCTGCTAAGAGCTGAACTCGAATCTGCTCGATGTCATCTGGGGAAAAACGGCGCAAGTAAGGCAGCATCGGTCTTGGGTAAGATGTCTGCCGATCTGTTTGAAGATCTGTCGCTAACGGCGGCAGTTCTTCAGGGGCGGAAGACACGTGAACAGGCAAGGAAGCGCCGACAGTCTCTCGTCGATGACGACGAGCCTTCGCCGCAGCAATCAATGCCGGCGGGAAATAATTGATGGTGGAATTGCGACGGCTCATTGCCCCGCTCCTTTCTTCATCTTGCGCATGAGCTGCCCGAACAGCTTTTCGTCCATCTGACCTTCGATCGCCTTCTGCTTTGCGCGGATGTGGCGGTCGAGTACGGCCATCGCGCCGAACTCTGCGCACAGCGCTTCATCAGCGGTAAGCACCTTGCGGGTGAAGTGAGCAGCCATCCATTCGAGCGGTGCGCAGTCCTGGCACACGACCATCAGCGCCATGAAGGCGTCGACGGGAATCCGGCGGTCCGCCTGACTCGGCGCGACCCAGAGATCGAGGTTGGCCTTGCTAACTGGGCGCGCCAGAATCGCCGTCATCCCGTCGGCAACCCGCTCGCGCGAGAGTCCTTTTACGAAGGCGGCGTCCAGCGTGCTGACGAGCGACTGTCGAATGCCGGCGTCGAGCGCGTTCTCGCCCTTGACGGCGACGACACCAGACGGGGTGTCGACTGCGAATACGTCGAAATTCAGCGCGAGTTGGTTTGTTCCGGCATCAGCTCGGCCCGGCTGCCTGCGTTTTGTCATGTTGTGTCTCGAGTGGATGGCGTGCGTTAAAATTGACCGCATAAACCTACGCGGCGGCCTTAGCGTTGTCGGCCAGCGCCGCGCCGATATACTTGTGTGCGTAGCGAGGACGGATGCGTCGTCCGTCGGGCGTCCAGCGGTCGGGCCATAGTTCGTGGGCTGCAACCCCAAGGAACTCGGCAATAGCCAGCTCACCGGAAAACACCGGGCGGCTCAGCGCGTTGCGAACGGTCGAAGGCGGCAGACCGCGCTCACGGGCGAGTTCGTTCATGGTGGTTCCCCGCTTGCGGATGGCCGCCTTGATGTCTTCCCTGTGCCAGCCAGATTGGTGGGTAGTACCCATGTCGACTCCTTTTTAACGAACCGGTGACAGCCGGTTTTTTGTTCGGGTGCTAGTCCCGAAGGCCAGTTTTAACGAATCATAGTTGTGATTACAACGAGTGTCAACGAAATCACAACCCGAATCACAACTCGACGCGTGGCACCGGCTGCAACTGTTTGAAATATATGGTGAATATGGAACTTTCAGCACTGAGGAAGTCCGTCGAAGGTCATCACAACGCTACAGCGGGAGTTGTGATATGACGGCAGAATTCGACGCCTTCTATTCGAGGCTGCGCAGCTTGATCGGCGACGAGAAGCCGTACGCCTGGGCTTCCCGGCATGGCCTTAAGAATGTTTTGGCTAATATCGATCGCTACAAGCACGTGCCACGGCCCTCGACGATCCGGCAAATCGCCGAAAAGGCGGGTTGTGATTACAACTGGCTACTAACAGGCACGGAGAGCCGCGCGCCACGGGAGTCTCGGCTCGCTGAGCTAGACGCCCAGAGGGAGGCCCTTCTCGAACAGATGACAGAGATTGGCCGTACGACCAAGCTTGACGAGGTGGATTTACTGCGCGGGATTGTTGGAGGCGTCGAGCGCTGGATCACCAGCAACAACCTCCCACAAGACCCGGACAAGAAAGCGGCCCTGATTGCATTGCTTTTCTCGTATTTCAAACAGGCCGGGCAGGTAGACGAGGCGAAGCTTGACGAGCTACTGAGGGCAATCGCATAGCTCAGGTGACGGGGGTCGGTAATTCACGTAATGTTCTTGCGCCGCTGCGTGGCGGTGAGACCAAAACTTACGGGGTTACAAGAAGTGCGAAACAGAGAAGTTGCATTGGTACAAGTGGTCGTCGAGAAGCTTCTGAAGCTTGAGCAGGAGCGGCAGTATCTCCTGCAGCAGCCAGCGCCTAGAGCGCGTACTGTCGATTCATGGTCGTCAAGGGCAGCGAACGATGACGCCTTCCGGGGGGCGGCAAGGCAGTGGTCGATGTCGGATGCGCACAAACTGTCCGTTTTTTTTCAGTCTTATGCCAAAAACTGCGCGAAGTCTGCTCGGGTTGCGCTAAATCACGTCAATTTTGCGCCTGTGGACAAGCGGCAGCGCGCGGCGCTAGCCGCTTGTTTTTTCGCGTTTTTTTCGCTTTTCCCGTCTGACGCACACAGTGCCAATCTGAGCACCACCCCATAGGGCGACGACCTTGGGGGACCAATACTCCGATACGTCGCCGAACGCGGCTTCCAGGTCGAACGATTCGGTGAAAGGGTGAGCAGGCATAAGGTCTCCACGTCTACGGAAGTTGACGAAACGCCGGCGCTCGAGCGCGCGGCCTTCGTACTGTACGTCGCGGCGACGCATCGGCAAACGCAATAATATTGATGCGATCCATTAGGCGACATAATGCGGCGATGACACGAAACCTGGACCTCGATCTGATCCGTACCTTCGTAGCGGTCGCCGACAGCGGCAGCATGACCGTCGCGGCGAATCTGCTGCATATGACGCAAGGCGCCGTGAGTCAGCAGATCAAGCGGCTCGAAGACTTGCTGGACTGCCTGCTTTTCGTCCGCAAGGCCCGTAAGCTGGACCTTTCGCGCGAAGGCGAACAGTTTCTCGTCAAAGCGCGTCGACTGCTGAAGCTGAACGACGAGATCTGGAACGACATGACTGCACAGCCGCTGCGCGGCGCCCTCCGAGTCGGCGTGCCTTACGATCTCGTGACGCCGCTCGTGCCCGCCATGAAAGCGTTTGCCGAGGCGCACCCGCATGTCGACGTTTCGCTCGTTTGCGCAGCATCGCCTCGCCTGAGCGAAGCGGTAGACGACGGGCAAGTGGACGTGTCGTTGATCGAATACCTCGCGGACGAAGCCGTAGGGGAAGTGGTGAGAGTCGAGCCGCTCGTATGGGTGGCGGGCCGCGGCAGCGATGCTTGGCAAAAGCGGCCGCTGCCGCTCTCGATGGTCGACGAGCGCTGCGCGTTCCGTCCCGTCGTGCTCGGCGCCCTTGCCGATGCGGGCATTGCTTGGCGAACCGTATTCGAAAGCGGGAACATCGAGGCGACCGCTGCAACGGTGCGGGCAGGTTTGGCGATTACCGCTTGGCTCATTTCGACCGTGCCCGCCGATTTGGAAACGCTCGCGCCGCACGCTGTGGGCTTACCGGTGTTGCCGCCGTTCGCAATCTGCCTGCGGTTGCCCGCAAGCGTGGAGCCGGCGGCGCTCGAGTTTGCGCGCTACGTCCGCGAGTCGATGTCCACCGAGGCGGCAAGGCGCGGCCGGCTGGCGCAGATCGCCTGACGCATGGCGTCGCGCGAGCGCTTCGCCGTCGGCGAGTCGCGGCTCAACGCATTGGCCGCGAATCGCTCAGAAAGCCCAGCAGCGCCGCCACGATCGCCTCGGGCGCATCTTCTTGCACCAAATGCCCGGCATGCTCGACGATTTTGAGCGTCGAGCCGGCAATGCTTTGCTGCAATTGCCGGCCGCGCTCCACCGGTATCCATCGATCGTCTTTGCCCCAAAGAATCAGCGTAGGACAGCGCACCTCGGGATAGCGCGGCGCCACTTCGTCGGTATAGCGCAGATCCATTTGCGCAATCTGGCGGTAAAACGCCGCCTGCCCGACTTCGCCTAGCCACGGTTGCACATAAGGGGCCAATTCGTCCTGGGGTAGCGAGCGCCGGACGGCGCCACGTATATACGCGGGAACGATCGCTTCATGGATGTATTCCGGCAGGCCGCTGAAGGCCGCTTCGTGTTTTCGCACATGCTGTACGAAAGGCGAGCCCCATGGCGAAAGCGCGACAGGATCGATCAACGTCAGACTGCGGAAGTCCCTTCGATCGAGCAAGTGCGTGCGAAGGGCAGTCGCGCCGCCGAAATCGTGCGCGACGACATCGGGCCGTTCGACGCCCCAATGATCGAGCAATTGCGCGAGCAGCACGTTTTGGACGCCGAGCGATACGTCTTGGCCGTCGCGCTTATCGGATTGGCCGTAGCCGAGCAGGTCATAGAAGTAGACGCGGTGCGTCGCGGCAAAGTGCGGGACGATACGCCGCCATACATACGAGGAAAACGGTGTGCCGTGCACGAACACCAGCGGCGGCCCTTCACCTTCGACGGCGTAGCGGACAGCCTGCCCCTGAAACTCGTAACAGCGGTCGAGTACCCAATTCATGTCACCTCCAAGTAATGATCTAAATGCGGTTAGGCCATTATGTTGTAGCAGCGATGACATAACATGTCAAACGAGGTTAGACTGTTAAGTATGAAAAGCACATCGACTTCGTCAGCGCTGGTTTGGGACGCCGGGAGTTTCGTCGGGGGAGCCCTGTGCCTGGACTTCGCCAATACCCAGGGCGGCCGGGACAAGATGCGGGATCTCGAGCGGTTGACGACGTATGAAGACGCAGTCAGTTGGGCCTCGGCCGCTTCGATGATTACTACCGACGAGCGAGACTTTTTGACGTCAATGGCGTTGAAGGCGCCGGCCGAGGCCGCACGCACCCTAGAGCAATTGCAGCGCTTCCGGGAATGCTTATATCGGTTGTTTTCCGCGCAGGCGGGCGGTAGAGAAATCGACCCCCGCGACGAGGAGTGTCTGCGTCGCGCCGTCGCGGCGGCAATTTCCATCGCCCATCTGAGGCGTGAAGGCGATCTTCGCGCGTGGACGATCGATGCGGCGGCAGCGGGTCTCAATACGTTGCTAGGACGAATCGCGCTAGCAGCCCAACAGTTGGCGCTTGGAAGCGAATTGCCTTACGTGCGCGAGTGCGCCCGCTGTTCGTGGTTGTTCGTCGACCGCACGAAGAACAAGCGTCGGCGCTGGTGCAAGACGGAAACCTGCGGCAACCGAACGAGGGCGGCCAGGCATTACCGTCTATCGAAGTCTTCCGGGGCGCCGTAAAGATTACGGCCTGCGTATGGCGACGGACAAAGAGCGCGTGGCTTGTCCTAACGATCCGCTCGGCTACCCGAACCGGCATTCGCCAGCCAGGCAAAAAGAGCCTAGCCGATTAAGGGCTAGGCGAAACCGCCGGTGACCGGCGGCGGAGGTATCGACGCGAAGGTGGCTTGCTTCCCTGACGGCGAAGCAAGCCGTGTTCCGTTCGAATCAGCGAACATGTACTTGTGGCGCCGCGCTACCGTTCCGGTGCGCGGCGACGTTTCATGGCGGTGCGAATTACTTGCCGAAATAAAGCGATTTGTCGATCTGGGCGGGGGAGCCCGACGCCGACGAACCGGCGGCCACGCCACCGAAGCCTTCATTGTTGCCGTTTTGCGCATTGACGCGTGCTTGAGCGGTTTGCGCGTCTTCCGGATAGTACGGATCGTTACTGAAGTTCGTACGGCCTCCGGCTTGCTGGAATTGTACGAGTTCGGCCTTCACTTGCGCACGCGTCACAGGCGCGTTCGATTGAGCGAAAGCGGCGACAGGAGCGGCAAAGGCAGCGGCGATGACGACAGCTTGAACGAGCGATTTCATGATTACTACCTCCAAAAGTTGTTTGTCTTTGCGGTTGCATCGTGTTCGTTGCGTTGAACCGATGACTGCAGTGTAGTGATTGGAGGGCCTAGGGTTAATACCTATCTTGAAAAGTCACCGTTGCGAAATTGTTCATAATCGCGTGCGGGGCGTCGCCCCCGGCTCGCGCTGCCGGTATCATGGCGAGCCGCGAGCACTTTGATCCACGATGACTTTGAGGAAGAACGCCATGACGTCCGCCACGCAATTCGACCAGGTATCCGTAATCAAACGGGCCAACGTCTATTTCGACGGCAAATGTGTTTCGCACACGGTTCTGTTCGCCGACGGTTCGCGCAAGACGCTCGGCGTGATCTTGCCGGGTACCTTGAACTTCGGCACCGACGCGCCGGAGCTCATGGAAGTGCAGGCCGGCCAATGCCGGATCCGGCTCGAGGGCAGCGATCAGTGGACGACGTACGGCGCGGGACAATCGTTCTCCGTGCCCGGCAAGAGCCGCTTCGATATCGACGTGATCGAAACGCTCGACTACGTCTGCAGCTATTTGTGACGATGTGCGGACGATCCCGCGCGGCTATCATATCGAATCGCTTTCATTGCTTTCGTTTGCTCTCATGACACAACCCTTGCGCGAACTCAGTGCGCTCGAAGCGCGCGTCCTTGGCGTGCTCGTCGAGAAGCAGCATACGGTCCCCGATACTTACCCGCTTTCGCTGAATGCTTTGACTGCGGGGTGTAACCAGAAGACCGCCCGTTCGCCCGTCATGAGCGTGACGGAGCCCGAGGTCCAAACGGCGATCGACGGTTTGAAGCGCTTGAGCCTCGTCATGGAGGCAAGCAGCAGCCGCGTGACGCGTTACGAGCACAACATGAATCGCGTGCTCGGCATCCCGAGTCAGTCGGGAGCGTTGCTGACCATCTTGTTGCTTCGCGGTCCGCAGACAGCGGCCGAGTTGCGATTGAATGCCGCGCGGTTGCATGGGTTCGCCGACAACTCGTCCGTGGAGGCTTTTCTCGATGAGCTCGCGGCGCGCGAGCCGGCGCTGGTCGTGAAGCTGCCGTGTGCGCCGGGGGAGCGGGAGAACCGGTGGATGCATTTGATGTGCGGCGAAGTCAGCATCGAACAAGTCGCCGCGGCGCGAGTGGCCGTAGACGACTCCGTTTCAGCGAGCGAGTTCGAAGCATTGAAGGCCGAGCAAACCCGCTTGGCGGGCGAAGTGGCTCGATTGCAGGAACTCGTCGAACGCATGGCGGCCGAGTTGGGTGTATCGATCGCGCGGCCGGCGCAGGATTGAGAGGTGCCGCACTGGGCGCATCGGCGGCTGCGGCCTGGCCTCGGCCGTCGCCGCATGCGCTCATCTAGTCTCGTCGAGCGCAGCGCCGTAGCCGTTAGCTCGCGTCGCGCCCGTATCGGCTTGCTCCAGCGTCTCGAGCGCAAGCCCCTTCGTTTCGATGCCCATCGTCGCAACGGCGATCGCCGCCAGTGCGAACGAGCAAGCACCGAGCGTAAAGACGCCGCCCTGGCCGAACGTGGGCAACACGACGCCGACGATATACGGCCCGATCAACGAGCCGACCCGGCCGACGGCCGAAGCGAAACCCGAACCGGTCGCGCGGGCGCCCGTGCCGTACAGTTCCGGCGTGTACGTGTAGAGCGCCGCCCACATGGCGAACAAGAAGAACTGCATGGCAAGCCCCGCGCAAATCACGAGCGCCACGCTGCCGCCGTGCAACGCCGTTTGCCCGTAGAGATAGGCCATGACCGCGCCACCGACCAGCGAAGCGACGCACGTCGGCTTACGGCCCCAACGCTCGACGAGCCAAGCCGCGCAAAGAAATCCGGGGATGCCGGCCAGTGAAATCCAGACCGTGTAGAGGACGGATTTTGCGACCGCGAAACCCGCTTGCTGCATCAGCGCGCCCAGCCACGAAGTCAATCCGTAAAAGCCGAGCAACGCGAAGAACCACAGCGTCCAAACCATGATCGTGCGCGTACGATAGACGCCGCTCCAGATTTCTCGGAAGGCGCCGCGCGAGCGCAAGGCAGGCGGCGCATCGCCGACGATGGCCGGCGCGGGCAGCGTGGAAAGGCCGCGGGCGCGCATGACCTTCGCTTCGATCAGCGACAGCACCGAATCGGCCTCAGACAACCTTCCTCGGTGCTCGAGCCAACGCGGAGATTCGGGCACGATGCGCCGCACGATCAGCACGAACGCGGCAGGGATCGCGAGCAACGCGAATACGCTGCGCCAACCGAACGCCGGCAACACGAAATATGAAACGATGCCCGCGGTGATGAAGCCGAGCGGCCAGAAGCCGTCCATCAAGGCAATCAATCGGCCGCGCGAAGACGTGGGCACGAACTCCGACAGCAACGCTTGAGCCACCGGGAATTCCATGCCCATGCCGATGCCCAGCACGATGCGATAGGCGATCAACGCATCGACGCTTTGAGCCGTCGAGCACAGATACGATGCGACGCCCCAAAGCACCATGCTCCATTGGAATACCGGCCGTCTGCCGAAACGATCCGCAAGCAAGCCGGCGGCGGCGGCGCCTGCCACCATGCCGAAGAAACTCGCGCTGGCGACGAGCCCGGCCATTGCCGTCGTCAAGCCGAACTCGGTCTTGATCGAGCCGAGGACGAACGTCATGGTGCCGAGGTCGACCGAATCGAAAAAGAAGGCGAGGGCGATGACGAAGAAGATCAGGCGGTGATATGAAGAGAACGGAAGACGTTCGAGGCGTGCAGCGGCGTGTGCGCGAGACGACGTCGGGGGAACGGCGTTGTACATGACTAGCTCCGAATGAAGCGTGTGCATCGATGGAGGGCGGGCACGAGCGCGCCGCACCGCTGAGTAGATGCGGCCATTAATCGCCGCCATAGAAGAAAAGCGGCGCGCAAATGGAATGGCTGCGTCATTGGCGCCGCTGGCATCGGTCGTGCTCTACGGGAGCGGCTACGAGGCGAGGGCGCCTCGCCGATGCGGCTATGCCTCAGCTTGGAACGCGCGTGCACCGATGCGGCGCGCGGCCTGTGCTTTTGCGCGTTTTTAGCGCACTGCACGCCAATCCTCGAACAATTTCCGATAGACGCTCTCGGGCGCTGACAAACATCACATGCGTAGGCAAATCGCGGGGCTATACGGAATCCTGATCGTCTTCAACATCGTCGTCTGGATTTGGGCGCTCCACTCGTTGGGCCGCAGTTCTTCGTTGATGGGCATGGCCTTGCTCGCCTATTCCTTCGGCTTGCGTCATGCGTTTGACGCGGACCATATCGCAGCGATCGACAACGTGACGCGCAAAACGATGGAGTCGGGCAAGCGGCCGCTGACGATTGGATTGATGTTCTCGCTCGGGCACTCGACCGTGGTCGTGCTTGCGACCGCGGTTATCGGGCAGGCCGCTGACGTCATGAGTGCGCAACTGACGTTGATTCGTGCCATCGGCGAAGTGCTCGGCACGCTGTTCTCGACGTTCTTTTTGTTCGTCGTTGCGGCGACGAATCTCAGCGCGCTGCTCTCGGCGGTTCAAGCCTATATGCGACGGCGAGATTCATCCGCGGGTTTGGACGTTCCCGCGAATGCTCCGCGCAAGCTGAGCGGGCCGTTGCGGCGAATGTTGCAGTCCGCTCTGGCGAATGTGACGAAGCGTTGGCACATGTACGTGCTAGGACTCCTATTCGGCCTTGGATTCGATACCGCGACAGAGATCGGATTGCTGAGTTTGTCAGCCGAGCAAGCCGCGCATGGGATGTCGCTCGGCGCGATGTTGGTCTTCCCGGCGTTGTTCACCGCGGCGATGACGGTTGCCGATGCGACAGACGGATTACTGATGGTCGGGGCGTACGGATGGGGACTCGGCAGCGCTGCAGGCAAGCTCCGCTATAACATCGCGGTGACGACGCTGTCTGTCGCCGTGGCGGTCGTGATCGGCAGCCTCGAAGGCGTGCGCTTGCTTGGACGCGCGATGCATATGAGCGGTGGTGTCTGGGCGTCGATTGGCAATGCCTGCGATGCATTCAGCGCGATCGGTGTCGTTGTCGTCGCTCTATTTATGTTGGCGTGGGGAGTCGCCGTCACGGCGGCTCGCCGGCGGCAGGCGCAGGGACCGTTCCCCGCCAGCCACATTGCGCGATAATTCGTTTGCAAAGAGGCGGAACCGGCGATTGCTGCGGACTTCGAGCCGGAACTCGGTAGTGCGCTGAACAAGGTAGAGAGGCTGCGCAAACTTGCCGATTACACCGGCGAGATCGTGGCCGAAGAAGACGCCCGCTGGGCCGTCGATCAGGCGGGCGTTGTCGTCGGCAAAGTTCTGGAGCGTTTGCTGCCGTAGTAAGTTGCTCGAGTGTTTAATGGTGCTAGCTCGTAGCGCCGACGGTCGGCCGCTGGCTCGTAGAATGTTTCGCTGCCGGCGTTTGTTCTCCGCCTCGAGCCGGCGCCCCGTTCGCGACGTAGTACGGCACGTCGGCCCGTGCGAGCGGATCGCGCCCGCGAATGCGGTCCGCGATTTTCTCCGCGAGCATGATCGTCGGCGCGTTCAAGTTGCCCGTCGTGATGAGCGGCATGATCGACGCATCCACCACACGCAATCCCTCCACGCCGTGCACACGGCCCTGGGCATCGACGACCGACATGTCGTCGTAGCCCATCGCGCACGAGCAGGACGGATGATAGGCCGTCTCCGCATGCGCGCGGACGTACGCATCGAGCTCGGCGTCGGTCTTCAATTGCGCGCCGGGGCTCAACTCACGGCCTCGATAACGGTCTAGCGCACGTTGCGCGATGATCTCGCGGGTGATGCGAATGCCGTCGCGGAATTCGCGCCAGTCGAGCGGATCGGCCATGTAGTTGAACAGGATGCTCGGATGAGCGCGCGGGTCGCGCGAGCGCAGTTTGACGCGGCCGCGGCTGGGCGAACGCATCGATCCCATGTGCGCCTGAAAACCGTGCATCTCGATCGCGTTCGATCCGTTGTAGTTGATCGCAATCGGCAGAAAATGGTACTGAATGTTGGGCCAAAGGTCGTCGTCGCGAGTACGGATGAAGCCGCCCGCCTCGAACTGATTGCTTGCGCCGATGCCCGTGCCCTTGAGCAGCCATTCCAATCCGATTGCCGGCTGGTTGTACCACTTCAGCGCGGGATAGAGCGAAACGGGCTCCTTGCATTCGTACTGCATGTACATCTCGAGATGGTCTTGCAAATTGCGGCCCACGCCGGGCAAGTCCAACACGACGGGGATATCGAGCTCGCGCAGCCACTCGCCGGGCCCGACGCCCGAGCGCTGCAGCAGTTGAGGCGAGGCGATCGCACCCGAGCAGACGAGCACTTCTCGCCGCGCATGAGCCGTCGCGGGCGTGTCGTGATGAAGGTAAGTCACGCCGTTCGCCCGTTTGCCGGCGAACAGCACGCGATCGGCTTGCGCGTGCGTCACGATCGTCAAATTCGGCCGTTGCCGTGCTTGGTCGAGATAGCCGCGGGCCGTGCTGGCTCGACGGCCTTGTGCGGTTACTGTGCGGTCCATCGGCCCGAAGCCTTCCTGACGATAGCCGTTCAAATCGTCGGTGCGCGGATAGCCCGCCTGCACGCCGGCATCGACCATTGCGCCGAACAATGGGTTGTTGCCGGGCTTGCTCGTCGTCACGTGCACGGGGCCGTCGCCGCCGTGATAGTCGTTCGCGCCGATATCGCGCGTCTCGGCTTTTTTGAAGTACGGAAGGCAGTCGAGGTAGCTCCAATCTTCGAGCCCCTTGTTTTGAGCCCAGCCGTCGTAATCGAGCGCATTGCCGCGGATGTAGCACATGCCGTTGATCAACGACGAACCGCCGAGCCCTTTGCCGCGCCCGCATTCCATGCGCCGGTTGTTCATATAAGGCTCGGGTTCCGTCTCGTACGCCCAGTTGTAGCGGCGTCCTTGCAGCGGATAGGCGAGCGCCGCGGGCATCTGCGTGCGGAAATCGAAGCGGTAATCCGGGCCGCCCGCTTCGAGCAGCAACACGGTGACGTCGGCATCTTCGGTTAGGCGCGTGGCGAGGACATTGCCGGCGGAGCCGGCGCCCACGATGATGTAGTCGTATTCGTTGGCACTCACGAGCGCTCTCCTTCAGAACACGGGCCGATAGGGTCCGAGTTCGACCTGTACCGATTTGATCTGCGTATAGTGCTCGAGCGTGCCGATTCCATTCTCCCGCCCCACGCCCGATTGCTTATAACCGCCCACCGGCATTTCGGCGGGCGATTCGCCCCACGTGTTGATCCAACAGATGCCCGCCTCGAGCCGATGAATCGTACGGTGCGCGCGCGACAAGTTTTCCGTCACGACACCGGCCGCCAAACCATAGTGCGTGGCATTGGCTCGCGCGACGACTTGCGCTTCGTCATCGAATGCGAGCAAGCACATGACGGGGCCGAAGATCTCTTCGCGGACGATGCGCATGTCGTCGCGGCAGTCGGCGAATACCGTCGGCGCCACATATTGGCCGCGCGCAAATTCGCCGTCGGCGAGACGCTTGCCTCCCGCGACGAGGCGCGCCCCTTCTTGCTTTCCGCTTTCGATATAGCCGAGCACCTTGTCCAGTTGCGCAGCGCTTGCGAGCGGACCGAAATTCGTATCGGGATCGGAGGGCCTACCGATTCGTATACGTTCGACTCGTTCCGCGACGAGGGCTTCGAACCGAGCTTGTACCGATCGATGAACGAACACGCGCGTACCGTTCGTGCAAACCTGGCCGGCGCTGAAGAAATTGGCGGTGACCGCAATGTCGGCGGCGCGTTCGAGGTCCGCGTCTTCGAAGACGATCAGCGGCGATTTTCCGCCGAGTTCCATCGTCACTTCCTTGAGCGACGAGGCGCCCGCGATCGACATCACCTTCTTGCCCGTTTCCACGCCGCCTGTGAACGACACTTTTGCGATATCGGGATGCTCGGCCAGCATCGCACCGACGGCGCCGCCACCCTGCACGACGTTGAAGACGCCAGGTGGCACGCCCGCTTCCGTGTAAATCTCGGCGAGCTTGAGCGCCGACAGCGGCGTGACCTCGCTGGGTTTGAAGATCATTGCGTTGCCTGCGGCCAAGGCGGGCGCCGATTTCCAGCAAGCGATCTGAATCGGGTAATTCCAGGCGCCGATGCCGGCGCATACGCCCAGCGGCTCCCGCCTCGTATAGACGAACGAATCTTCCCTCAGCGGAATCTGGCGGCCTTCGAGCGTGGTCGCAAGGCCTGCGTAATATTCGATGACGTCCGCGCCGGTGACGATGTCGACAGTCAGCGTTTCGGCGATCGGCTTGCCCGTATCCCGCATTTCGAGTTCGGCCAACTCATCGTTGCGAGCGCGGAGCAACTCGACCGCTCGACGCAAGATGCGCGAGCGCGCCATCGCGCTCATCGCCGCCCATTGGCGTTGTCCTTCGCGAGCCGACGCAACGGCGCGCTCGACGTCGGCGCGGCTCGCCTCGTCCACTGTCGCTAGACGCTCGCCGGTTGCGGGATCGAAGGTCTCGAAGCTCGAGCCGGACGTGGCGTCCACGTAGGCGCCCCCGATGTAGAGACGCTGCGGCCCATATACGGAGGACAAGGTCATCGAACTCTCCAGAAGTCATGCTTGTCGGTCTTTCGAAGGGTTCCACGATAGGCGTTTTGCGCTCGGCGTTCAATCGATCGGGGCGCGATCGAGCTTCGCGTGTCGGGTTCTAGCAAACGGATGTCGCGTTTTGTACGGTCGGCGCAAAGGGCCGAAGCCCGCTTCTCGCGGGCGGCCTTGACGGCCCGGGCGAACCCGCAATTTCGCGTGGCGCGGCGGGGCGTACGCGGCGCGGCCGAAAAATGACTGATTGGCCTGGCCGTGTCGGGTTCGATCAAGCCCGTGTCGCGTTTGTGCGGTCGCGGCGGCTCATTGCGGACTACGCTGCGTAAGGCAGCGACTAGGCTGCGTCGAGCGACGCGCGGGCCGTCGCATCAAGGATCGCGAGTCGGCGATCGAGACGAAAGGAGACGCATACGATGAGCAGCAACCGAGGTGTCGTGTATCAAGGAGCGGGCAAGGTTCAGGTGCAGTCGATCGATTATCCGAAGATGGTCGATCCGAGCGGGCGCTCGATCCAGCACGGCGTGATTCTGAAGGTCGTCAGCACGAATATTTGCGGTTCCGACCAGCATATGGTGCGTGGACGCACGACGGCGCCGGAAGGCCTCGTCCTCGGCCATGAAATTACGGGCGAAGTCGTCGAAATGGGGCGCGACGTGGAAACGCTCAAGATCGGCGACCTCGTGTCCGTGCCGTTCAACGTGGCGTGCGGCCGCTGCCCGATGTGCAAGGACCAGCATACGGGCGTGTGCCTGAACGTGAACAGCTCCCGCGCGGGCGGCGCGTACGGTTATGTCGACATGGGCGGCTGGATCGGCGGGCAAGCCGAATACGTGCTCGTGCCCTACGCCGATTTCAATCTGCTGAAGTTTCCGGATCGCGACCAAGCGTTGTCGAAGATTCGCGATTTGACGTGCTTGTCGGACATTTTGCCGACCGGCTATCACGGCGCGGTCACGGCCGGCGTCAAGCCCGGTTCGACCGTATACATCGCCGGCGCCGGTCCCGTGGGCATGGCGGCCGCGGCTTCGGCGCGCCTGCTCGGCGCGGCCGTGACGATCGTCGGCGACATGAACGAACAACGTCTTGCCCACGCGAAGGCGATGGGCTTCGAAACGGTCAACCTGTCGCTGGACGCTTCGCTGGGCGAACAAATCGAGCAGATCCTCGGCAAGCCCGAAGTCGATTGCGCGGTCGATTGCGTCGGTTTTGAGGCGCATGGACACGGCAATGCGCATACGCAGGAAGCGCCCGCGACCGTGCTCAATTCGTTGATGGAAATCACGCGCGCGGCCGGGGCAATCGGTATCCCGGGACTTTACGTGACCGACGATCCGGGCTCGAAGGATGCGGCCGCCCGCCGCGGCAGCTTGAGCCTGCGTTTGGGCTTGGGCTGGGCGAAGTCGCACTCGTTCCATACGGGCCAGACGCCGGTGATGAAGTACAACCGCAACCTGATGCAGGCCATTCTGTGGGATCGGTTGCCGATCGCCGACATCGTGAACGTGACCGTCATCTCGCTGGATCAGGCGCCGGAAGGGTATCGCGAATTCGACGGCGGCGCGCCGCGCAAGTTCGTCATCGATCCGCACGGCATGCTGAAGAAGGCGGCCTGACGGACCGATGACGCCGGGCGAGCGGGCCCGGCAATCGATCGATGGGAAGCAGTGGGCGCGGCCGTCCCGTGCGATGCGTTCTTGCATCGTGCGGGACGGCCGCGTTTTTGCGACTGACGACTCGGTGACTGCGCGAAGCGGCGCCAGGGGCGCCGCCGTTTTCGTCATGCGTTCTCGCGCGCCAGTTCGGCTTGATAAAGCGAGACTTCTTCCGTCAATGCGCGCGCCGCCGCCGGGCGCGCCATGACGCGCTTATAGTGAGCGAGGGCAGCGGGCCATTGCGCGAGATCGACATCGCAATAGCGCGCCCAATTCAACACGACCGCCAGATAGATATCGGCCACGCTGAACTTCTCGAGCAGCCACTCGCGATCGGCTAGATGCGCTTGCAGCGCGCCCATGCGAACCGAAATCTTCTCGTGAGCGAAACGCTTGACGTCGTCGCCGGCGTCGGGTGTCAGGAGCGGTACGAACAGCGCCTTGTGCAATTCGGTGCTGACGAATCCGAGCCATTGCTGCAGACGCGCACGTTCGAAGCCGCCTGCAGGGGCGAGCTTGGCCGAGGGGAGCGCATCGGCCACGTAAGGCAAGACAGCCGTGTTTTCCGTCAACAGTTCGCCGTCGTCCGTCCGCAGCACCGGCACTTGCCCGATCGGATTGATACGGAAAAAATCGCCCTCGGTTTCCACGCGCTTACGCTTCGTATCGACTTGGATGTACCGCGCGTCGTAGCCTGCCTCATAAAACGCGATGCGCGTTGCAAGCGAACATGCAAGCGGCGAAAAATACAGTTCCATGTTTCCATCCTCTCGTTGATCGGTTTTTGTACTATAGTGAACAAAAATTCGATGCGTCAAGTATTTTTATCTTTTGCAGTACAAAATTATGGCAGACGAACGAGAGCAGACGAAGCGATCGCGTGGGCGTCCGCGCGCCTACGATGCCGATGAAGCGCTCGGGAGCGCGCGCGATACGTTCTGGCAAAGCGGTTACAGCGCAACGACGCTCGACGAGTTGAGCGCCGCGACGGGCATGAACCGGCCCAGCCTCTACGGCGCGTTCGGCGACAAGCACGCCCTCTATCTGGCAACCCTGCAGCGGTACGTGGACGCAAACGTCGTCGCAATGAACGAGGCGCTCAGCGATGCCCGCCCGATCAAAGACGCGCTGATGCATGTCTATGACCTCGCGCTCGGTCTCTATTACCAGCCGGGCAGTTCGCCGAAAGGGTGTTTTCTCATTGGTACGGCCGCTGTCGAGGCGGTCAACGACCAAGCTGTCCGCGCGATTCTCGGAAAGGGGCTGCAGGCGTTCGATCGGGCGTTCGAGGCGCGGTTTGCACGTGCGCAGCGCAGCGGCGAGATCGACGCGAATGCCGACCCGGCGGCGCTGGCCCGCATTGCATCGGCAATTTTGCATACGCTGGCGGTTCGCTCGCGCGCGGGAGACAAACGCACGGCGCTGCGGGCAACGGCAGAGTCGGGCGTCGCGTTGATATGCGGGGCCAGCGCCGCCGGGGTGCCGGCCGGCAGCGAATAGGGCACGAGCGCGAAGCCGCGCCCGCTCAACTCGTCCGGTTGAGCGGGCGGGCGCCGGCTAAGCGCGTGCGCTTGCTCGTGGAGTTTCTGGCGGACCGGATCGGCGCTCAACTTGCGTAAGCCGTCGCGGCAGCCTCATGTCCGGCCGCCAGCCCAGTTCGCGTTTGGCTTTTTCGCTCGTTACTTCCGCGCCGTCTTCGGCGATGTTGAAGACGCCGGCCTTCGAGCGTTGCACGGCAAGCACCGCAGCCCAGGCCGCGGCTTCGACATGCAACGGGCTCGCGCCTTGCGGCGCGTCTCGGCCCGTTCCGGGCCCGTAAAGGTTTCCGTAACGCAGCACCGTGCCGACGCCGCCCCCCTCGTTGAGGCTCGACACCCAACGTTCGAGTGCGACGACGCCCCTGATCGTGACGGCGCGGGCGCCCTCGGCGGCCGTGTCGAGCGGCTGCGCTTCGGTGTACGGCGTCTCGCCGCTCGCATAAGCCCACGAAATGCTCTGCGCGACGATCCTCTCGCACCCGGCCGCCCGCGCGGCGGCGACGAGATTGGCCGTGCCTTCCGTGCGGATGCGGGCGTTGCGTGCAACGGCGTCGCTCATTAGCTTCGGGTCCAGCCCCGGCGGCAGATCGGTCAGCTGATGGATCACGATAGCCGGAGCGATGCGCTCGATGGCGACCGCGAGCGTTTCTCGGTCGAACATGTCCACGAGAACGGGATGTGCGCCGGCTGCGCGGATGCCGTCGGCGCGCTCGAGATTGCGGGTCGTGCCGAAGACCTCATAGCCGGAATCGACCAGAAGGGGCGTCAAAGCGGCGCCGACTGCGCCCGCCGCACCGGCCAAAAAGATTCGTTCTTTCATGATGCAATCCTCTGCGATGGTTGGCGGTCAGTTTGGCGGTACGATGCACCAGTGAAAAGGACCAAAAATGAACGAAACGACTAGGCCATCCATGTCACGCGCACGCGCCGGTCCTGACCGGCAGAGCGGTGCCGGTTCCGCACCGGTCACGCGAATCGACCGACGCAAGCGCGAGCCGCTCGGGCAGCAGATTTACGAGCGTGTGCGCACGGCCATCGATACAGGCATGCTTGCACCGGGCGCGCGCATCGCGTCGGCGCGGGCGATGGCGAGCGAACTCGGCGTGGCTCGCGGCACGGTGGAAGCGGCGTATCAACGGCTGGCGGGCGAAGGCTATCTGGTGGCGCGCGGTCCTGCAGGGACGATCGTGTCGCCGAATCTTCCCATAGGGCCGCGTGGACTTCGAGCGGCCGCCGGAGCAGGCGCAATGCCGACGGCGGGCCGGGCGCAGGCGACGGCGGGCAAACCGGCCCCCTGGCTCGCTTCGCCGCCGCCGATGCCGCTGCAGCTCGGCATTCCCGCGCTCGATGCATTCCCGCGCAAGCTCTGGTCGAGGCTCGCCGCGCGCCGCGTTCGCCTCACGTCGCCGGCCGATCTCGGCTACGGCGATCCCCGCGGCGAGCCTGCATTGAGGCAAGCCATCGCTGCTTACCTCCTCGTTTCTCGAGGGATCGCATGTCGTGCCGAACAGGTGTTCGTCACGGCCGGCTATCGCGCGTCGCTGGCGCTGGCCGCCGGTGTGTTGCTTCGGCGAGGCGACTCGGTATGGATCGAAGATCCCGTTTATCCCCCGACGAGGGCTGTGTTGGAGCGGGAATCGCTGATTGCCGTGCCGGTTCCTGTCGACGAAGAAGGGCTGGCGGTGTCGGTCGGCGAGCGCGGCGCGCCTCATGCTCGCATGGCGGTCGTGACGCCGTCGCATCAGGCGCCGCTCTGCGTGTCGATGACCGTATCGCGCAGATTGGCCTTGCTCGAATGGGCGTCGCTTGCCAACGCATGGGTGCTGGAAGACGATTACGACGGGGAATTTCACTACGCGGGCCCGACGCTGCCCGCACTCAAGAGTCTCGACAGGGACGACCGCGTCATCTATGCCGGCAGCTTTTCGAAGGTATTGTTCCCGGCGCTATCGCTCGGATACCTGGTCGTGCCGCAGGCGGTGGCCCCATTGTTCGCGCAGGCCATGGAAGCGGCGCCCACTCGCTGTGCGCGCCTCACGCAAGCCACGGTCGCCGATTTTTTGACAGGCGGGCATTTTGCTCGTCATCTGAAACGGATGCGGCTCCTCTACGCCCGTCGCCGCGCATGGCTGGTCGAAGCCTTGCGCGAAGTCTTCGGCGATCGCGTCGCCGTCGATCCGGCCCGTGGCGGTATGCATCTCGTCGTACGCATGCGCGAGAGAGCGGGGGACCGCACGCTTGCAAGCCGCGCGCAACGGGCAGGCTTGAATTGTCAGCCTCTTTCGGCGAGGCACGCAAAGGCGCGCCGCTGCGACCATGGCTTGCTGATGGGATTCACGAACGTGGGGAGCCTGCTCGAGGCCCGTCAGATCGCACGCCGCATGTGCGACGCATTCCAATGCGATTGACCGCGGAGAGGGCAATCAAGCGTGCAGGACGGGCGTGGGCAGGATGGCCGGTGCCGAACGCGCGAGCGGGGCGACTTGATTGCGGCGCTCGCGCGTGGGCGCCGTGCCGAACGCATCGCGATAGCTCTTGCTGAAGTGGCAGGCCGATTGGAAACCGCATGCCATCGTGATGTGCATGATCGACATGTCGGTCTGAAGCAGCAATTCGCGCGCGCGGCGCAGTCGCAGCGTCAGATAGTAATGCGTGGGCGTCATGCCCAGATGCTCGCGGAAAAGGCGCTGCAATTGCCGCTGGGACATGTTGGCAAGCCGGGCCAATTCTTCCCGCGACAGCGGCTCTTCGATGTTGTTCTCCATCAACGCGATGACTTCGAACAACGACTTGTTCGCCGAGCCTAGGCGTGCCACGAGCGGCATCCGTTGTTGCGCGCTCACATCGCGCACGTGCTCGACGATGAACTGCTCGGCGATTTGCGTCACGCGCGCCGTGCCGATTCTTGGAGCGATCAAATGCAGCATCATGTCGAGCGGCGCGACCCCGCCCGTGCACGTGATGCGATCGCGGTCGATCACGAACAATTCTTTCAGGAAGCGCGTGTTGGGAAACTCCTCTTTCAGCGCCGACATGTTCTCCCAGTGAATCGCGCACGCGTAACCGTCGAGCAAACCTGACCGCGCGAGCGCATAAGTGCCCGTGCAGAGGCTGCCGAGCGCGACGCCCGAGCGCGCGAAGCGGCGCAGTTCCGCCAGATGCGTGTTCGTCGTCGAATGCTGGACGTCGATGCCGCCGCATACGAAAACGACGTCGGGCTGTTGGGCGAGCGAAGCAATCGGCACCGTTTCTACGGCCAGCCCGTTGCTGGCCGTCACGGTCCCGCCGTCGGGGCTCACGACCGTCCAGCGATAAAGCGTTTCGCCGCTCAAATAGTTCGCCATCCTGAGCACTTCGACCGCGTTGGAGAACGCGATCATCGTGAAATTCGGCAGCGTCATGAAGACGAAGTGGGAGAGCGACGCGGTGCGGTCGGGCGACATGGGGAGTGTTCCTTCGAATCCGAGCTTGTGCTGCCACGCCACCGGTACATAGCCGAGGCGCGCGTTTCATTGTGGATTCCAGGGCAACAAGCATGCCATACGGCTTAACCCTAGTGCGGCTGGGCATGCATTGAATTATTGCACCGCACGTGTGCGCCACACGCGCTGCAATTGGGCTTGGCGGCGTTTTAACGGTGCACGCATGCTGCGATGCGGCGAGTCGCCAAAGGGTCCGATGCGCGTGTGGCCGATGGCCGCGTTCGAACCGGCCGCCTCGTATCGGCCCCACTCATCCTACTTGTCCAAAACGGACGTACGTGTCGGAAAAGGTAAAGAACGCGTCTGAATTCATCAATCCGCCGCATGGGCGAACGACAAGAATAGAGCCGTCGCCAACTTACGCCAACCCGCGCCGGCGTCGCCTGGAAACCCAAGGGCGCCGGGCCATCAATACGGATACGTCATGTCGAACACCGAGCCGTTTTTCACGCAGACACTTGCCGACCGCGATGCGCCCGTGCGCGGCGCGCTGTTGAGGGAACTCGAGCGGCAGCAGTCGCAAGTCGAGTTGATCGCATCGGAGAACATCGTCTCGCGCGCCGTGCTCGAAGCCCAAGGCTCCGTGCTGACGAACAAATACGCGGAAGGCTATCCGGGTAAGCGTTATTACGGCGGATGCGAATTTGCCGACGAAGTCGAATCGCTCGCGATCGACCGTGTGAAGCGTCTGTTCGGCGCGCAGTTCGCGAACGTGCAGCCGCACTCGGGCGCTCAAGCGAACGGCTCGGTCATGCTCGCGCTCGCCAAACCCGGCGACACGGTGCTCGGTATGTCGCTCGATGCGGGCGGCCACCTCACGCACGGCGCAAAGCCGGCGCTGTCGGGCAAATGGTTCAATGCCGTGCAGTACGGCGTGAGCCGCGACACGATGTTGATCGATTACGACCAGATCGAAGCGCTGGCCGACGAACACCGTCCCAGCCTGATCATCGCGGGCTTCTCGGCCTATCCGCGCGTCCTCGACTTCGCGCGGTTCCGTGCGATCGCCGATCGCGTGGGCGCGAAGCTGATGGTGGACATGGCGCACATCGCAGGCATCATCGCCGCCGGCCGTCATCCGAATCCGGTCGAGCATGCGCACGTCGTGACGTCGACGACGCACAAGACGCTGCGCGGCCCGCGCGGCGGTTTCGTGCTGACGAACGACGAAGACGTCGCCAAGAAGATCAATTCGGCCGTCTTCCCCGGCCTGCAGGGCGGCCCCCTGATGCACGTCATTGCCGGTAAAGCCGTGGCGTTCGGCGAGGCGCTCGAAGACGGATTCAAGCAGTACATCGACCGCGTCCTCGCCAATGCGCAAGCGCTCGGCGCGGTGCTGCGCGAGGGCGGCGTCGATCTCGTGACGGGCGGCACCGACAATCACCTGCTGCTCGTCGATCTGCGTCCGAAGGGGCTGAAGGGCACGCAAGTCGAAACGGCGCTCGAGCGCGCTGGCATCACGTGCAACAAGAACGGCATTCCGTTCGATACCGAAAAGCCGACCGTCACGTCGGGCATTCGTCTGGGCACGCCGGCGGGCACGACGCGCGGCTTCGGCGTCGCGCAGTTCGAGCAGGTCGGGCGCTTGATCCTCGAAGTGTTCGACGCTTTGACGCGCCACCCGGACGGCCATGCCGAGACGGAACAGCGCGTGCGCAAGGAGATTTTCGCGCTCTGCGAGCAATTCCCGATTTATTGAAGTCGATGCGGCCGGCCTCCTCACGGAATGCCGGCCGAATCATTCTCAGTTCACAGCCATAGTCATCGCTTACAGCCCAAGCCCGGAGCATTCGATGTCCACTTTGCACGATAACAGCATCATCATCGACGGTCTGAACATCTCGAAGTTCGAACGGTCGGTTTTCGAAGACATGCGCAAGGGCGGCATCACGGCCGCGAACTGCACGGTGTCGGTGTGGGAAAGCTTTCCGAAGACCGTCGACAACATCGCGCTCATGAAGCAGCAAATCCGCGAGCACAGCGATATGTTGACGCTCGTGCGCACGACCGACGACATCGCGCGCGCCAAGCGCGAGAACAAGACGGGCGTCATCCTCGGGTTTCAAAACGCGCACGCGTTCGAGGACAACCTCGGCTACATCGAAGCCTTCGCGGACATGGGCGTGCGCGTCGTGCAGCTTTGCTACAACACGCAGAACCTCGTCGGCACGGGCTGCTACGAGCGTGACGGCGGGTTGTCGGATTTCGGCCGCGAAGTGATCACCGAGATGAACCGTGTCGGGATCATGGTCGACCTCTCGCATGTGGGCGGCAATACGTCGTCCGAAGCCATCGCTTTTTCGAAGAAGCCCGTCTGCTACTCGCACTGCCTGCCCTCGGGGCTCAAAGAGCATCCGCGCAACAAGAGCGATGCGCAGCTGAAGGAAATTGCCGATGCCGGCGGGTTCGTCGGCGTCACGATGTTCGCCCCGTTCCTGAAGCGCGGCATCGATGCGACGGTCGAAGACTACATCGAAGCGATCGACTATGTCGTCAACCTCATCGGTGAAGACGCGGTCGGGATCGGCACCGATTTCACGCAAGGCTACAGCGTCGACTTCTTCGATTGGCTGACGCACGACAAGGGCCGCTATCGCCGTCTGACGAATTTCGGCAAGGTCGTCAACCCCGAAGGCATTCGCACGATCGGCGAGTTTCCGAACCTGACCGCGGCAATGGAGCGTGCGGGCTGGAGCGAGACGCGCATTCGCAAAATCATGGGTGAAAACTGGGTGCGGGTATTCCGCGACGTGTGGGGCGCATAAGGCGCACGGCGCGCGGTCGTCCAACCCGGCGGCGGCCGCACGAAGACTGAACGACGAATCAAAGAGGATTCACAGATGCAACCGCAACTCCCGATCGACGTCAATGCCGAAACCGGCGTCTGGACTACCGATGCGCTGCCCATGCTGTACGTGCCGCGCCACTTTTTCACGAACAACCACGTCGCTGTCGAGGAAGCCCTCGGGCGCGACGTGTATGCCGACATTCTCTACAAAGCCGGCTACAAATCCGCCTATCACTGGTGCGATAAGGAAGCAAAGCAGCATGGCCTTTCGGGAATGGCGGTCTTCGAACACTATCTGAAGCGCTTGTCCCAGCGCGGATGGGGGTTGTTCGAAATCGCGCAAGCCGACCCGGCGACGTCTCATGCTCGCATCGAACTTCGTCATTCGTCGTTCGTTCTGGCGCAGCCCGGCAAGGAAGGCAAGCTCTGCTACATGTTCGCGGGGTGGTTCGCGGGCGCAATGGATTGGGTCAACGATACCGATACGAGCGGCAAACGCGGTCCGCGCTCGCAATCGAAAGAAACGCAATGCGCAGGCGAAGGCCACGACCACTGCGTGTTCGAAGTTTCGCCGATCGCACAGTAACGCCCCACTCAAGCAACACAGCGGCAACGCAATAACGTAATTACTCAAAGACTCGTCAAAGAATTCGTTCGAGGTCGATCGACATGCGCTACCCCCATCTGTTCAAACCGATGACGCTGAACAAGCTGACGCTGCGGAACCGCATCGTCAGCACGGCGCACGCGGAAGTCTATGCCGAGCCGGGCGGGTTGCCCGGGGATCGCTATATCCGTTACTACGAGGAAAAAGCGAAGGGTGGTGTGGGCCTCGCGGTATGCGGCGGCTCGAGCCCCGTGTCGATCGATAGCCCTCAAGGCTGGTGGAAGTCGGTCAATCTGTCGACCGATCGCATCATCGATCCGCTCAATCGGCTGGCCGAGACGATGCATCGCCACGGCGCGAAGATCATGATCCAGGCGACGCACATGGGCCGCCGCTCGGCATTTCACGGCGAGCACTGGCCGCACTTGCTGACGCCTTCGGGCGTGCGCGAGCCTGTGCACCGCGGCAATGCGAAGACGATCGAGGTCGAAGAAATTCGGCGGATCATCGACGATTTCGCCGCCGCGGCCAAGCGCGTGAAGCAAGCCGGCATGGACGGCATCGAGATCTCGGCCGCCCACCAGCATCTGATCGATCAGTTCTGGAGCCCGCGAACGAACTTCCGTACCGACGAGTGGGGCGGCAGCCTCGCCAACCGCCTGCGTTTCGGCGTTGAAGTCTTGACGGCCGTGCGTGAGGCGGTCGGCCCCGATTTCGTCGTCGGTCTGCGCATGTGCGGCGACGAGTTCCACGAGGACGGCCTCGATCACGAGCAACTGAAGGAAATCGCGCATGCGATGGCCGAGACGAAGCTCATCGATTACCTGGGCGTGATCGGCTCGGGCGCCGACACGCACAACACGCTGGCGAACTGCATGCCGCCGATGGCGCTGCCGCCCGAGCCGTTCGTGCACCTGGCCGCCGGTATCAAATCGGTCGTCGACATTCCCGTCATGCACGCGCAGAGTATCCGCGATGCGGGCCAAGCCGAACGCCTGCTCGCGTCGGGCATGATCGATCTCGTCGGCATGACGCGTGCGCAGATCGCCGATCCGCACATGGTCATCAAGATCCGCGACGGCCGAGAGGACGAAATCAAGCAGTGCGTGGGCGCGAATTATTGTATCGATCGTCAATACAACGGCCTTGACGTCTTGTGCGTGCAAAACGCCGCGACCTCGCGCGAAGCGACGATGCCGCACGTGATCGAAAAATCGCGTGGCCCCAAGCGCAAAGTGGTGGTAGTGGGGGCCGGGCCTGCCGGTTTGGAGGCGGCGCGCGTGGCGCGTTCGCGCGGCCATGACGTCGTGCTGTTCGAGAAGAACACCGAAGTCGGCGGCCAAATCGTGCTGGCCTCGAAGGCGCCGCAGCGTGAGCAGATGGCGGGCATCGTGCGCTGGTTCGACATGGAAACGAAGCGTTTGGGCGTCGACCGGCGTCTGGGCGTCGAAGCCGATGCGAAGACGATCATGGCGGAAAAGCCGGATATCGTCGTGCTCGCAACCGGCGGTCGAGCATTCTTCGACCAGGTGCCGGCCTGGGGCGTGGAGCAAGGGCTGGCCGTTAGTTCGTGGGACATCTTGTCGGGCCGTGTGGAGCCGAAGCAGAACGTGCTCGTCTACGACGGCGTCAGTACGCACGCCGGCGCAGGCGTGGCGGATTTCATTTCGAGCCGCGGCTCGAAGGTCGAAATCGTGACGCCCGACGTCAAGGTGGCCGACGACTGCGGGGGCACGACGTTCCCCATCTTCTATCGCCGCCTCTATGCCCAAGGCGTGGTGCACACGCCGAACTACTGGCTCGACCGTGTGTACGAGGAAGACGGCAAGAAGATCGCCGTACTGCGCAACGAGTACACCGAGGAGCAGGAAGAGCGCGCCGTGGATCAAGTCGTGATCGAGAACGGCAGCACGCCGAACGATTCGATCTATTGGCAACTGAAAGCCGAATCGCTGAACCGAGGCCAAATCGACGTGAACAAGCTGTTCGCGTCCGAACCGCAGCCCAGTCTGTCGGAGGAACTCGGCAATGGCCGCTTCTTGTTGTTCCGCGTCGGCGACTGCATCTCGATGCACAACATCCACGGCGCGATTTACGACTCGTTGCGGCTTTGTAAGGACTTCTAACCATGAGCCCGGCATTTCTCATCACGGTGCTGCTGTGGTTGTCGGTCGCTGGGCTTGCGTTCGCAGTGGCGAAACGCTCGTCGTACTGGCGGCTCGGACGGGCAAGCGCACCGGGCGCATTCGGCGTGGGGAACCTGTTCACCATCCCGAAGCGCTATTTCGTCGACCTACACCACGTCGTCGCGCGCGATCCCTATATCGCGAAGACTCACGTGGCGACGGCCGGCGGTGCGATCGCCGCGCTGGCGCTCGTTTTCGTCAACTACGGCCTGGCGATCTACTCGCCGTGGCTCGATAAGCTGATCTTCCTCGCGGCACTTTCGATGCTGATCGGCGCGGTCTTCGTATGGCGCCGCCGCCACGCGAAGGACGTCCCCGCACGCTTGTCTCGCGGGCCTTGGAATACGCTTCCTTGGCTGCTCGGCTCGTTCGCGCTCGGCCTCGTGCTGTTCACGCTCGTTCCGGCGTCGATGATGTCGCGCGCGTTCGCCGTAGTCTGCGCCGTGCTGATCGGTATCGGTGCGTTCGCCATGACGATGGGCGCGGCCAAGGGCGGCCCGATGAAGCACGCCATCGCCGGTCTGCTGCATCTCGCGTTCCACCCGCGGCAAGAACGTTTTTCGGCCACGCGCGAAGCGTACACGGGTAACGGCGAGGCGACGCCTCCGACGGCGCTCAAGGTGCCCGATATCGAGCACCGCGAGTATGGCGTCGCGAAGCCCGTGGAATTCCGCTGGAATCAGTTGCTGAGCTTCGATGCCTGCGTGCAATGCGGCAAGTGCGAAGCGGCGTGCCCGGCGTTCGCGGCAGGCCAGCCGCTCAATCCGAAGAAACTGATTCAGGATCTCGTGACGGGCATGGTCGGCGGAACGGACGCGGCTTATGCGGGCAGCCCGACGCCCGGCATCGAGATCGGCCGGCACGCAGGCCAGCCGAACGGCCCGATCGTCTCGGGGTTGATCGAATCGGACACGATCTGGTCGTGCACGACGTGCCGCGCTTGCGTGCAAGAGTGTCCGATGCTGATCGAGCACGTCGATGCGATCGTCGACATGCGCCGTCATCGCACGCTGACCGAGGGCGACGTGCCCGGAAAGGCGCCCGAGGTGCTCGCGAACTTGCGCGAGACGGGCAGCGCCGGCGGTTACGACATCGCCGCACGCTACGATTGGGCGGTCGATCTGAATGCTCGCGTGGCGCAACCCGGTATGGCCGTCGACGTGTTGCTCGTGGCCGGCGAGGGCGCATTCGACATGCGCTATCAGCGGACGCTGCGCGCGCTCGTCAAAGTGCTGAACAAGGCGGGCGTCGATTTCGCCGTGCTGGGCGGGACCGAAGCCGATACGGGCGACGTGGCGCGCCGTCTCGGCGACGAAGCAACCTTCCAACGCATGGCCAAACGCATGATGGCCACGCTCGGCACGCTGAGCTTCAAGCGAATCGTGACTGCCGACCCGCACGTGATGCACAGCTTGCGCAACGAGTACCGTGCTTTCGGTGCGCGTTACGAGGTGCAGCATCATACGAGCCTCGTGGCCGAGCTCGTGCAGGCGGGCCGTCTTTCGCCGAAAGCCACCGCCGCGCTGGCCGAGAAACGCATCACTTATCACGATCCATGCTATCTGGGCCGCTACAACGGCGAAACCGAAGCGCCGCGGCGCGTGCTGAAATCGATCGGCATCAAGGTCGTCGAAATGGAGCGTCACGGTATGCACGGACGTTGCTGCGGCGGCGGTGGCGGTGCGCCGCTGACGGATATTCCAGGCAAGGCGCGTATTCCCGACATCCGCATGGCCGACGCGCGCGCGATCGGTGCGGACGTGGTCGCCGTGGGCTGCCCGAATTGCACGGCAATGCTCGAAGGCGTGGTGGGGCCGCGGCCCGAGGTGCTCGACGTAGCCGAGCTCGTTGCAGCCGCGCTGGAGTAAGAAGCCATGAACGCCATCAAAAGAATCGATCCGCGCAGGCCGTTCGTCATCGCCGCGTCGGGACTCAAACGCATTACGCTCGGCGAGGAGCACGTCGCCGGCGCCTCGAACGAAGCGGCGCATGCGCCGCTGCACGCCGGGCACGGACAGGCGCCCAAGCCCCGGCGCGTCTATGAACCGAACGGGCGCACGTTGCTCGTCGCGGCGCACAGCGATCGCGGCGCGCTGGACGAACACGCGCGGCAGGCCGTCGCCGCCGCCGCCATCGTGGCCGACGCGAAGACCGAAGTCGTGTTGCTCGTTTTCGGGGAATTGACCGACGATGCGGCCGCGCTGGGCGCCGACAAGGTGATCGAAGTGCCCGAGCTGGCGCGGCCTGCGTTCGCACCGGATCGCGCGTTGGCCGCGCTGCGCGATTGCGCGGCGGCCTTCAAACCCGCGCATGTCTTGATGCCCGACAACGCCACCGGCGACGGCGATCTTGGACGCCGCTACGCTGCGAAAGCGCGAGCGAGCGTGGCGACCCACGTCGTCGAGATCGACGCTGCGCACGTCGGCTGCCTCGCCGGCGCAGGGCAGTCGTTCGCGACGCGCGCCTGGCCCGACGTCATTTTGCTGGATGCCGAGGCCGTATCGTCGAAGCTGCCGTTCGTCGGAGCCGGGGAACGCATCGCACTGCCGAGCCCGAGCGGCGCGAACGCGGCGCAAGCCGCTGCGGCGGTCGCTTACGCCGACCGCGGCACGACTCAGCTCGATGCGGCCGAGGTCGCGCTCGAAGAGGCCGACTTCATCATCTCGGCGGGCAACGGCGTGACCGACATTGCGGCTTTCGAGTCGCTCGCCCGGACGCTGGGCGCCGCGATCGGCGCGAGCCGCGTGGCTGTCGACAACGGTCATTTCACGCGGGACAAGCAAGTCGGCGCAACGGGCAAGACCGTCAACGCCAGCGTCTACATCGCGTTCGGGATTTCGGGCGCCGTTCAGCATTTGCAGGGGATCAAGGACTGCAGGCATGTCATCGCGGTGAACCTCGATGCGAGCGCGCCGATCGCCAAACGTGCGAACTTGACGGTGATCGCGGATGCGCAAGCGACGATGGCGGCGCTCGCCGACGCGGTCGATCAAGCCAAGC
Organism: uncultured Burkholderiaceae bacterium; assembly: GCA_966212325.1. GTDB lineage: Bacteria > Pseudomonadota > Gammaproteobacteria > Burkholderiales > Burkholderiaceae > Trinickia. The sequence goes on from CBIHRA010000022.1 coordinate 74,378, forward strand.
AAGGCCGTCAAACGGCAGGGTCTGCCTCCGCATCGACGGGTACCAACCTTCGTGAGGGTATCGCGGCATGAAACCATCAGACAAATTGGATCGGATCGCGGTGCTCGTTTCGGTCGGGCGCCATCGCGTCAGCGGCGCATCCTGCTATAGCCGGAACGATGCGGCGGCGCTCGAAATCGCCCGCATGCTCGCACAGCGGCACGGTGCGACGCTCGATGTGCTGCACGCAGGCGACCCTTCGAACCTCGCGCTGGCGGACTACCTGGCGCTCGGCGCGCCTCGCGTCGACGTGCTGACCTGCGGGGAGAGCGACGACGCGGCGGCCGTTCTTGCCGAGCGCTTGCGCGGCGTGCAGCTGGTGCTGACGGGCACGCGTGCCGAGGGGGCCTACGACAGCGGAACGCTGCCGTATCTCGTGGCCGAGGCGCTGGGCTACGCGCTGATCGATTCGGCGCTCGACGTGACGGTGGACGGTGGGAACGTGGCTATCACGCAGTTCTTGCCGAAGGGTTTCCGCCGCCGGGTCGCCGCCACGCTGCCGGCCGTCGTGGCGATCCACCCTCAGGCCGCCGTTACGCCGCGTTATGCCTACGCACGCTCGGTCGCCGGCGAAATCGCCTCGCATCGCCAAGCGGCGCCCCACGACGCGCAGGCGGACGCCTGGCGGATCGGGCCGGCCCAACGCAAACCGGTCAAACTGGCCGCCGCCGAGAAGCGCTCCGGGCATGCCCGGATGCTGACGGCGACGACGACGGAAAGCCGTGGCGGGAACGTCGTAATTGAGGGGACTTCGGTCGAAAAAGCACAAGTGATACTCGGATATTTGCGAGAGCATCGACTCGTCGATTACTGAAGCCGCGAAAACATTTCGGCATTTGACGACACGAATTCGCGGCGAGCAACCGCACCAAACGCACGTAAAAGAACGTGAAGCACGTACAGCATTCGGAGCAGACATGACCGTATCCGCAGACATTCGCGCGCTCATCGACCGGCGCAAGCAGGGCTATAGCCTCGAAGCGCCGTTTTACCGCAGCGAGGAGATCTTCGCGCTCGATATGGAAGCGATCTTCCGCAAGCACTGGATTCATGTTGCGGTCGAGCCCGATATTCCCGAGCCGGGCGATTACGTGACGGTGGAACTCGCCGGCGAATCGGTGCTGATCGTCCGCGACGACGATATGTCGGTTCGCGCTTTCCACAACGTGTGCCGCCATCGTGGCGCGCGGCTGTGCAACGAAGACCGCGGCACCGTCGGCAACATCGTTTGCCCGTACCACAGCTGGACCTACAACTTGAGCGGCGAGCTGATGTTCGCCGAGCACATGGGCGAGAAGTTCGACCGCTGCAAGCACAGTCTCAAGTCGGTGCACGTCGAAACGCTTGGGGGGCTGATCTTCGTTTGCCTCGCGGAAAACCCGCCCGAGGACTTCGCGGTGATGCGCGCGGCGATGGAGCCCTATCTCCTTCCGCACGACTTGCCGAACTGCAAGATCGCCGCTCAGGTCGACATCATCGAGGAAGGCAACTGGAAGTTGACGATGGAAAACAATCGCGAGTGCTATCACTGCGTCGCGAACCATCCCGAGTTGACGATCTCTCTCTATGAATACGGTTTCGGGTATCAGCCGTCGCCGGCCAACGCGGAAGGCATGGCCGCATTCGAGCGCACCTGCGCCGAGCGTGCCGCGCAATGGGAGGCGATGAGCTTGCCGTCCGTCGAGATCGAGCGCCTGAGCGACGTGACCGGTTTTCGCACGCAGCGTTTGCCGCTCGATCGCGGCGGCGAATCGCAGACGCTCGACGCCAAGGTCGCATCGAAGAAGCTGCTCGGCGAATTCAAGCGCGCCGACCTCGGCGGGCTCTCGTTCTGGACGCAGCCGAACTCGTGGCACCACTTCATGAGCGACCACATCGTGACGTTCTCGGTGATTCCGCTTTCGGCCGGCAAGACGCTCGTGCGCACGAAGTGGCTCGTGCACAAGGATGCCGTCGAAGGCGTCGACTACGACGTCGAGAACTTGACCGCCGTCTGGAATGCGACGAATGCACAGGACCGCGCGCTCGTGGAGTTTTCGCAGCGCGGCTCGGGCAGCAGCGCCTACGAGCCGGGTCCCTATTCGCCGTTCACCGAAGGGCTCGTCGAGAAATTCTGCGATTGGTACATCCGTCGCCTTGGCGCGCACGTCGGCGCGTAGCAACGGAACACGTAAGTCGGTAATAGACGAGGCACAGCATGATGCGAGACGCGCAAACATTCGAGCCGCAAGACGGACGCCTCACGCGCCCCGCATTCTGGAGCGCGCTTGGACAGGCCTGGACGAGCGACGCCGAGGAAACGCTCGTATGCTGCCAGGTGAGGCAGGAAACGCACGACGTGAAGAGCTTCTTCTTCATGTCGCGCGAAGGACGGACGTTCGCGTTCGAGCCCGGGCAATTCATTACGCTCGAGCTCGATATCGACGGCGAGACGATCAATCGCTGCTATACGATTTCGTCCGCGCCGACGCGGCCGCATACGATCTCGATCACGGTCAAGCGCGTGCCGGGCGGCAAGGTGTCGAACTGGCTGCACGACAACTTGCGCCCGGGCGACGCGATTCGCGTGCTCGGCCCTGCCGGCGAATTCACGTGCGCGCGGCACGCGGCGCGGAAGTATCTGTTTCTCTCGGCCGGTTCGGGCATCACGCCGTTGATGTCGATGAGCCGCTCGCACCACGAACTCGGCGAGGATCGCGATATCGTCTTCGTGCACAGTGCGCGCACGCCCGACGACATCATCTTTGCCCGAGAGCTCGATCTCATCGCGGCCAACCAAGCGAATTTCCGAACGTCGTTCGTTTGCGAACGGCTCGGGCAGCGCACGAATTGGCCCGGCATAACCGGCTTCTTGACGCTGCCGCTGCTTCGGCTGATCGCGCCGGATTTCATGGAGCGCGAGATCTTCACCTGCGGTCCTGCACCATATATGAAGGCCGTTCGGGATCTGCTGGCGGAGGCCGGTTTCGACCGCACGCATTATCACGAGGAGAGCTTTTCCTTCGATGCGTTGCCGGCCGCGGATCAAGCCGCGGCTTCGGGCGAGGCGAGCGTCCCCGACGCCGGCTCCGAGGCGCAAACCGAAGGCGGGACGCGGTTCGCCGTCACGTTCACGAAGATGCGCCGGGAGATCGAATGCGGCGCGAACGAGCACGTGCTCGATGCCGCGAAGCGTTCAGGCGTGCGCTTGCCCGCTTCGTGCACGCAGGGCATGTGCGGCACTTGCAAAGTCAAGCTCGTGTCGGGACAAGTCGACATGCGCCACAACGGCGGGATTCGTCAGCGCGAGATCGACCAGGGCATGGTTTTGCTTTGCTGCAGCAAGCCGCTTAGCGATTTAGTGGTAGAAAAATAGCAAAATAGCGGCGGCATGGCGTCGTTTCCGGACAAGCATATGTCGCAAAACGCACTTACCCAAGTTTAATGGCTGCTCATGCTAGGGCCTGAAGTACCCCGCGCCGCGGATCGACGACCAGGAGAGACCATCATGAAGTTGTTCAAACAGTTGTTGCTGACGGCCGCCTTTGGCGCGGCCCTTGCGAGCGCCACATCCGCGTTCGCCGACGGTAAGCCGACGATCAAGATCGGCTACGTCGAAGGCTGGGACGATAGCGTTGCGACGTCGAACGTTGCGGCTCAAGTGATCGAGCAGAAGCTCGGATACCCCGTCAAGCTCGTACCCGTTGCAGCCGGCGTGATGTGGGGCGGCGTAGCCCGCGGCGATCTCGACGCGACGCTGTCCGCATGGCTGCCGGCGACGCACGGCGCGTATTGGGATCAGTACAAGTCGAAGGTCGTCGACCTCGGTGCGAACTTCAACGACGCGAAGATCGGCCTTGTCGTGCCGGCCGACGTCAAAGCGACGACGATCAGCGACCTCGAGGCGGAAAAGGCCGCTTTCAACGGGCGCATCGTCGGCATCGACGCAGGCGCAGGCGTGATGAAAAAGACCGAAGACGCGATCAAGGCCTATAACCTCACCTTGCAGCTGATGCCGAGCTCCGGCAGCGCGATGACGGCCGAGATGGCGCGCGATATTCACGCGAACAAGCCGATCGTCGTGACCGGCTGGGCGCCGCATTGGATGTTCGGCAAGTGGAAGCTCAAGTTCCTCGAAGATCCGAAGAAGGTGTTCGGCGGTGCGGAACACGTCGACAACGTCATCAACCCCGAACTGGAAAAGAAGGCCCCGCCGGTGGTGGCGTTCCTGAAGAAATTCCAATGGAAACCGGGTGAAATCGAAGGCGTGATGCTCGCGACGCAGAGCGGCACGAAGCCTGAAGAAGCGGCGAAGGCATGGGTGTCGGCGCACGGCGATCGCGTTTCGGCCTGGACTGCCGACGCGAAGTAATCGACGTAAGCGGCGTCTAGGTGTCGGGCCGTATCGGCGCAATGCGACGCAATAGACGCTGACTCGTTCTTATCATCGAGTGTCCCTGTACGGGGCGTAGGGCTTCAAGCCGCTGCGCCCCGTCTTTTTTTGCCGGCCTGGTTTGCTTTCCGGCAGGCGCCGTACGCAGCACGTTCGCTTGCATACCGATGTCGATCGTCAGGCCGCGCGGGCCTGGAACGACCGAGGCCGCGTCCGGCGAGCCGGGCGCGGCCTCGATTACGCGGCCCTCGACTGCGGCCGGCTTACTGAAGCACGACGGTCCGTTCGCCGTTGATGAACACTCGCCGTTCGATGAACGCCTTGACGGCGCGAGCGAGTGTAATGCATTCGACGTCGCGGCCGACGGCGAGGAGTCGCTCGGGGCTATGGGAATGATCGACGCGCTCGACGGACTGTTCGATGATCGGGCCTTCGTCGAGATCGTCGGTGACGAAATGCGCGGTCGCGCCGATGAGCTTCACGCCGCGAGCGTGCGCTTGGTGATAGGGCTTCGCGCCCTTGAAGCCGGGCAGAAACGAATGATGGATGTTGATCGCGCGGCCCGCGAGCTTGCGGCTCGTCGTTTCCGAAAGAATCTGCATGTAGCGCGCGAGCACCATCAATTCAGCGCCGGTCGTCTCGAACAGGTCGAGCAGGCGCGCTTCCTGGCGCGCCTTCGTATCGGCCGTCACAGGCAGGTAATGAAACGGCAAGCCGTGCTGGACGGCCATCGGCTCGAGCGTCGTGTGATTCGATGCAATGCCGACGATATCCATCTTCAGCTCGCCCATGCGCCAGCGAAACAGCAAATCGGCCAGGCAGTGCTCGAGCTTCGACACCATGAGCAGCACCTTGGGCCGAACATCGGCGTCATGAATGGCCCATGTCATGCCGAAGCCGGCGGCGATCGGCATGAACTCGCTCTTGAGTGCGTTCAGATCGAGCGGTGCGTCGTCACCGCGTGCGCCATGAAAGACGCATCGCATGAAGAAGCGTTCGCTGAGATCGTCGTCGAACACGGTCAGTTCGTCGATATAGCCGCCGTGCCTGTCCAGCAGCGCGACGACGGCTGCGACTTGGCCGGCGGCGCTGGGACAGTCGAGCGTCAGCACGAATTGGTGTGAACGTTCAGGTGATGACATAAAAGTGGCCCCGGTCTCGGTCTCCATGAAAATGCGTGCGAGAGGGCGCTCAACGCACTACGCACGCCACGTTATCAAGTAGAGCAGGCCGGACTTTTCGGCGATAGAACCGAATCGCCGCGCCGATGGTATCGGAGCGTCAGCGCGCGGCCGCGGGCAATTGGAAGCGCGCGACGGCTTCATCCAATCGTCGGCTTTGATCCTCGAGCGAGAGGGCGGCCGCGGAGGCTTCTTCGGCCAGCGCCGCGTTGCGCTGCATCGCTTGTTCCATGTGCGATACGGATGCGTTGACCTGATCGATGCCGATCGACTGCTGCTCCGAGGCGAGGCTGATTTCGGAGATGATCGTGCGCACGCGGTTGACCGCGCTCGCGAGTTCGGTCATCGTCGCACCGGCTTCGCCCACGAGTGCGCTGCCGCCGTCGACGCGCTGCGTCGAATCGCCGATCAAGGTCTTGATTTCTTTCGCCGCGGATGCCGATCGTTGTGCCAGATTGCGCACCTCTGACGCGACGACGGCGAAGCCGCGCCCGTTCTCTCCGGCGCGAGCCGCCTCGACGGCGGCATTCAACGCCAAGATGTTGGTCTGAAACGCGATGCCTTCGATCACGCCGACGATGCCTGCGATCTGCGTCGAGCTGGCCGAGATCGCGTTCATCGTCGCGACGACGCGCTCCATCGCGTCGCCGCCTTTGATCGCGATATCGGCGGCGTTGCCGGCGAACGTGCGTGCATCGCGTGCGTTATCGGCCGTTTGACGCACGGTCGCAGTCAACTGCTCGATACTGGCGGCCGCTTGTTCGAGCGAGGCGGCTTGCTGCTCGGTGTGGTCGGACAGCTCCAAGTTGCCGTGTGCGATCGTGCGCACGTCCGCGACGATCGCCTCCGTGCTGGAGCGAACCTGGCTGACCGTCTGCGCGAGTCCGGATTGCATTTGTCCTAGCCGTGTCAAGAGGTGGCCCATTTCGTTGGCGCGCTCGATGGCAACGCTGTGCGTCAAATCACCTTGAGCGATGCGGTCGAAATGGTGGACCGCGGCATTGACCGGCGCGACGATCGCGCGGGACAGCCTCCGTTGCATCAGAAAACCGACGACGAGCGCAATCGCCGCGGCCCCGCCGAGCACCCACACGGCACGGCGAAAACGCGCGTCGGCTGTCTCGAACCGCGTTTTTTCACGCCCGATCTGGAAGTTCTCCAGTGCAGTGATGGCGTCCTGATAGGCCGCGAATACGGCCGGCGACGCTTCGCGCTGCGTCGACAGAAAATCGACCATATTGTCGCCGTCCAATTGCGACAGCGCCTTTTGCAGCGTCTGATCGAACAACGCTTGGCGACGCGCCAGCAGTGTGTCGAGCAGCGCTTTCTCGTCGGCGTCCGGCGTATGCAGGGCTCGATAGGCGGCGAGTTCGTCGTTGCTCTCGGCCACTAATCGATGCAAGCGGGCGATTTCGTTTTTCGCCGGTTTTCCGGCGCTGATCAACTGCTCGACTTCGCCGAGACCGCCGCGCATCACGAGCAACCGCTCGGAACTCGTCTTCAGGTGGAGCAGCGCGGCCGTATCGTCGCGGTACATGGCGGCGAGCTCGGCGTTGCCGGCCGACAGCATGGCCACCGCGCCCACGATCACGAGGATGAGCAGCGCCGTGTAGCCGGCTATGGTGGCGGCAAGGCCGCCGCGGATCGAGAGCGATTTGGGCATGGCGATACTCGGTACGGCGTTGAAGGAAGCGCAGGAACGTGCGCTTACGCCTCTATATCGGCAGCCCCGACGGCAGACTATTGTCACGACACGACAAGAGTCTGAAGAATTGCGACATGCAGCGGGAAGGCGGGCGCACCGGCGCGCGCCATCGACATCGAGAAGGAGGGTTCGAACCTGCGAGCGCCGGCAGCTACGAAAAACTGTAGGTGTCTGCGCCGCGGTCAGTGATAAACGGCGTTATTCCTCGGCGGCAAGACCGAAAGCGTCGACCGAAATCATCGCCGCCGCATTGGCGGGCGCGGGCCGTTCGGCGGGCCGGAACACCGCATCGCCGCGGCGAATGGCTCTGCGCGAGACGACGCAAGTACCCGAGGCATTGGCCGAGCGGCGGCGCCAGCGTTGCTCCCCGTAATGGCAACGGCCAGGCTCGACCCAGCGAATGATCAATGTGGTATCGGACTGTTCGAGTATTTCGATTTGGACGCGGCTTACGTCTACGGCGCGAGACTTTTTTGTCCTCATAGCGGCTCCTAGAATCGAGCTCCCTAAATGTATTCGGGTATGCCCCAATCCGCTATCGTTATATCCGTAGAAACACAATTCTCCAAACTGAAATAATCGGGGTGCCGTTACGCTAATTCGCGCACTTAATCGAGTGCAAATATGGCAATCGATTTGCACACTGGCGCGGCGGGCCGTAGGCGGAGCGCCGGACGAGCCGGCGTCGGACGGTCAAAAGCGGGAGGGACGGTATGGCCGCGGGTCCGTAAACGGCGTCTCGCCCGTCATCATCTCGGCCAGTAGGCGCCCGGTCGCCGGCCCCAGCGTCAAGCCATGATGGGCATGGCCGAAGGCGAACCATAGGCCCCGGTGCCGTTCGGCCTGGCCGATGACCGGCCGCATGTCCGGCGTACAAGGGCGCAAGCCCAGCCAAGGTTCGGCATCGAGGCGCCGTCCAAGGCCGAACGCCGGGCGAGCAAGCACTTCGGCGCGCGCGAGTTGAACGCCTGTCGGCGCCGCCTCGCGCGAGGCCAGCTCGACGCCCGTCGTCAGGCGCAACCCACGCTGCATCGGCGCAACGACATAGCCTTGTTCCCGGTCGAGGACGGGCCGAGTCAAGGGGGGACTGCTCGTGGCGTCGTAATGCATGTGATACCCGCGTTTGGCGCGCAGCGGGATGCGATAGCCGAGCGGCGCAAACACGACGTCCGACCACGGGCCGAGCGCCACGACGATTTCCCGCGCGCCCACCGGGCCTTCGCTCGTCTGGATGAGCCAGCCATCGCTTTCGGTGCGAGCCGTCGCCGCATCGCCGACGAGAATCGTGCCGCCGCCTCGCTCGAAGAGCACGGCGTAGGCCTTCGTCAGCGCAGCCGGGTTCGTCACGCTTCGCGGATCGATCCAGTGCAGGCCGCCGCAGAACGTCTTCGCTTGGGCGACGGCTGGTTCTCTTGCGCGCAACGCCGCTGCGTCGAGCGTGTCGAGTCGCAGCCCCTGTGCGCTGGCAAGTTGCGCGCCGCGCTTCGCGGCGGCCTCGAATTCGGCAGGTGTCCGATATGCTTCGATCCAGCCGGTTTCGCGAACGAGCACGGCGACATCGTCGCCGGCTCGCGCGACGAGCGCCTCGTGCTCGTCGACGCAACGCAAAATGAGGGGCAGCATGTCGCGGGCGGCCGCCGCCAGCCGCCGCGGCGACGATTCATGCCAATACCGGGCGAGCCAAGGGATAAAGGACGGCAGCGCCTTCCAGTCCCAATAGAGATCCGTGGATTGGTTGCGCGCATACCGCGCAATGGTGCGCAGGCTGCGCGGGAAAGCATATGGCACCACCGCCGATCGTTCTATGAGGCCTGCATTGCCGAAGCTCGTTCCCCCGCCGGGTTCGCCACGATCGACGAGCGCGACGCGCCGGCCGCGATCCTGCAGATGGATGGCGCAAGACACGCCGACAATGCCTGCCCCGAGAACAACGACGTCGAAATCCATGTGAATGGCAACTCCGCCTGTGGATTGGATTGATTGGCGTCAATAACGGTTCGCGCCGTCGCCTCGATACTGGTCTGGCATGACGACGGGCTCTGCGTCCGGCGCCTCGATGACGAGGTCGGTATCGACCATTGCGACACAAGGCAGGATCCACCCATCGGCCCTTTCCTCGCGGCTGATTCCGGGCCATTCGATGCGATGGCGCACGCGTCCGGAAACGACCTTGCACATGCAGGTCCGGCAGGTGCCGTTCCGGCACGACCGGGGCAAGCGCACGCGGGCGGCCGTCGCGGCTTCGAGCAGCGTCAGCGAAGCGGGGGCGGCGAACGTGAAGCCGTGCGGCTCGATGCGGACGATAAAGGCGTCAGGCGGTGCGGTCATGGCAACGACGATGTCGAGCGAAGTGGGGCGATGTCGGGCGTTCCGGGTCGCATTTCAGCGAGCTTAACGCAAGCAAGCGCCTTGCCGGAAATCGTCGTGCACAGCGCGCCGCGCTCGCATGCGGAAGCGATGCTGGGATTGGAACGTATGCGGCAGCGCATGCGGTTCGGGAGTGCGAAATGGTGAGAGCTGAAGTGAGAATCGTTCTGGCGGCCATTGCCACGTTCGTGGCGCTGGCCGGTATTGCGGTCGCGATACGGGGCCTGCTGTTCGACCAGAATGCCGCGGTGATTTACGGCGCCGGGGCGATCGTGGGCGGCGTATTCGGCGTCGCCCTGCTGCTCAACGCCTGGCCGAAAGACGTGCCCTAGCCGTCAGGCCTTTGGGCGGTAACGCGGTCGATTGCGCTGCTGGCGAAAAAGGGCGCGTACGGCGATCCGTCGGCCGATGCAAACCGCGCCGGTTTCATCGGATCAAAACGCGATGGATGTTCGGAATGCAAGGAAAACTTGCTCACCGGCGCAAACATCCTAAAGTTTATGCAATCGGCGTGAGGGCATCATTCGCGCCGGCGGCCCGCGCTTCCAGCAAGAAGGAAGCACTCCCACCCGGCGCGGTTATCGGCGTGCTTTCGTCACGGCAAAGGCGAATCCTATGCAGATCATTTTCCCTAATGAAGCGCCGGAGTATTCGGGGCGCGAGTTGATGGTGGCGTTTCCCGCGGTGGTGAACGGCGAGCGTGTATGGTGCAGCATCACGGCCGAGGCGCTCGAAGATCATTTCGGCGCCGCTTCGTCGCGGCTGGAGGACATGGTCGGTGCGTTCGACGCGCATCGCCCCCGGATCGAAGCGGCGACCCGTCGTCTGCTGTCCGAAACGAGCGGCCAATGCCTGACGCTGCGCAGCGGCTACGTCCGATTCTACGAAGCGAACGCTGGCGCTTAGGCCGCGCGATCGGCTCGGCGGCGCCCAGGTTCCTTCGTGGGCTTCATGGCTCACCTGTCGCGGAGCCGGCACTGTCACGCACGCCTCATTCACTGCCTAAATAGAAGAAGCGGAACAAGAAGATGGCGGCGATGATCCAGACGATCGCTTTAACCTGCCGCGCACGCCCGGTGAAAAGCTTGAGGCCGGCATAGGTGATGAACCCGAACGCCACGCCGTTGGCGATCGAATACGTGAACGGCATCATCAGCGCGGTCAGCGCCGCCGGCACGACTTCGGTCGCGTCGTCCCAGGGCAAGTCCGCCAACTCTCGCAGCATCAGGCACGAAACGTAGAGCAGTGCGGGGGCGGTCGCGTAGCCCGGCACCACGCCGGCCAGCGGCGCGATGAAAAGGCAGGCGAGGAACAGTACGGCCACCGTGATCGCCGTCACGCCCGTACGGCCGCCGGCCTGCACGCCAGAAGCGCTTTCGATGTAGGCCGTCGTCGACGACGTGCCGAGCAGCGACCCGGCGACGATCGCCGTACTGTCGGCCAGCAGCGCCTTGTTCAACCGGTCCATTTTCCCCTCGACGAGCAGCCCCGCGCGATTGGCCACGCCCATCAGCGTGCCCGTCGCGTCGAACAGTTCGACGAGGAAAAATACGAGTACGACGTTGATGATGCCCGTGGACAACGCGCCGCGTACGTCCAGCTGGAGCAGTGTGGGGAGGATGGACGGGGGAGTCGAAATCACACCGTGGAACTGATTGCCGCCGAAGAAGAACGACAGCACGGTCACGCCGAGGATGCCGATCAGAATCGCGCCGCGCACGCGTAGGCAGTCGAGCGTCACGATCGAGAAGAAGCCGATCGTCGCTAGAATCACCTGAGGCTTGTGCAGATCGCCGAGCGTCATGAGCGTGGCGGGGTTCCCGACGACGATGCCGGCCGTCTTGAGCGAAATGATGGCGAGAAAGAGCCCGATTCCGCCTGTAATGGCGACGCGTATCGAGCGCGGTATGCCGTTGACGATCAGCTCGCGCACGCGAAAGAGCGTGACGATCAGAAAGAGGCAACCGGAAATGAGGACGGCGCCCAGCGCGGCTTGCCACGTGAAGCCCATGCCCTTGACCACGGTGTAGGCGAAGTAGGCGTTGAGCCCCATGCCCGGCGCGCAGGCGATCGGATAGTTGGCGTAGAGACCCATGATCAGCGTGGCGAGGGCGGCGACCAGGCACGTCGCGACGAACACGGCGTCCTTCGGCATGCCCGCATCGCCGAGAATCGCGGGATTGACGAAGATGATGTAAGCCATCGTCAGAAACGTCGTGATGCCGGCCAATATCTCCGTGCGCAGATCGGTGCGGGCTTCTTCGAAGCCGAAATAGCGTTTTGCCGATCCCATGAACGAAAAGGCTTTGGCTTGTTCCATGAGCGAGAGTCTCCGATCCCATGCTTCGCGGTCTTCCCGGGCTGCCGCTCGAGCGCTCCATGGCGGGCCGAGCCGATCCGGCAGACCGTTCGATCTGATGCGAGTGAAAAAATGACGACGGTGGAAATGCGGCCGCGCGCCACCGCGGACAGGCGGCGCCCGAAAACCAGCCGCACAGTGTAATCGCGACCATGTGCCGGCGCCAGCGTGGCTTGCACGCGTTGGCTCGCAGGGGACGTGCCTCGCCGGCGGGACGTGCCCGCGGCTAAGGGTCAGTGGCGATTGAGCACGGCGTTGAGAACGTCGATGGGCAGCGGAAACACGATCGTCGAGTTCTTATCGGCGGCGATCGTCGTCAGGGTCTGCAGGTACCGCAATTGCATCGCTTGCGGCTCGTGCGCCAGCGTTTGCGCCGCTTCCAGCAGCTTTTGCGAGGCCTGCAGCTCGCCGTCGGCGTGAATGATCTTCGCTCGGCGTTCCCGTTCCGCTTCCGCCTGGCGGGCGATCGCCCGAATCATCGATTCGTTGATGTCGACATGCTTGATCTCGACGTTCGACACCTTGATGCCCCACGCGTCCGTTTGGGCGTCGAGCGTTTTCTGAATGTCGGCGTTCAGCTGCTCGCGCTCGGCCAGCAACTCGTCGAGCTCGTGCTTGCCCAGCACGGCGCGCAGCGTCGTTTGCGAGAGCTGGCTCGTCGCCTCCATGAACCGGGCCACCTGGATAACGGCCTTTTCCGGATCGACGACGCGGAAATAGACGACGGCATTGACCTTGACCGAGACGTTGTCGCGCGTGATGACGTCTTGCGGCGGCACATCGAAGACGATCGTGCGCAGATCGATGCGCACCGCCTGCTGCACGACGGGAACGATGAGTACGAGCCCGGGCCCTTTCACTTTCCAAAAGCGGCCGAGCATGAATACGACGCCGCGCTCGTATTCCCGGAAGATGCGGATCGACGAAGCGACGATGGCAAGCGCAATGAGAACCAGCAGGGTGCCGAAGCTGAAGGTGAATCCGATCATGGGGAGGCTCCTCGTTGTGGTTGTTCGGCCGGTTCGACGTCGAGCGTGAGGCCTCTGCGGCCCGTGACGCGCACGCGCGCGCCTGTCGTAAGCGGCGCCGGGGCGCGCACTCGCCAGCGCTCGCCGTGCACGCGCGCCCATCCGACGTTTGCAACGCCGAGGTCGTCTTCGGCGGGGGCGAGCCCGGCGTCGATGATCTCGCCGAGGCTCCCGACGAGCGCTTCGCCGCCGGTGACGACGGGGCGCCGCCGCGCCCGGTAGGCAAAACTCGAAACGAAGAAGACGAATACGGCGCCGACGGCCGATATGGCGGCAATGGTCGACAGCGGCACGCCGTAGCCGGGCGCATCGGTATCGATGAGCATCAGCGCGCCGGCGGCGAACGCGATGATGCCGCCGAAGCCGAGCGTGCCGAACGTCGGCAGAAACGCCTCCGCGATGAGGAAGGCGATGCCGAGAAAAATCAGCGCGAGCCCCGTATAGCTGATGGGCAGCAATTGCAGCGCAAATAGGCCGATCAGCAGGCAAATGGCGCCGGCGACGCCGGGCAGCACGAAGCCGGGGTTCGCGAATTCGAAGAACAGGCCGTACATACCGATCGTCAACAGGATCAGCGCAACGTTCGGGTCCGTGATCACAGCCAGTAGGTGGCTGCGCCAGTCGGGCTCGAGTGTCACGACCGGGGCGTTGGCCGTGGCGAGCGTGTGCGTGCCGGAGGCCGTTTCGACCGGGCGCCCGTCGAGTTTGCTCAGGAGGTCGGGGACGTCGCGGGCGGTCAGGTCGACGACATGCTGCTCGAGTGCTTCGCTGGCCGACAAACTGACGGCTTCCCTGACGGCGCGTTCGGCCCACTGCGCGTTGCGCCCGCGAAGTTGAGCCAGCCCGCGGATATAGGCGGCCGCATCGCCGATCTGTTTGCGGGTTTCAGTCGATTGCGTGTCCGTCGCCGGCGCGGAAGACGCCTTGCCTGTTTCGCCGGGCGGTTTAGGGGCGGGGGAAGCGGCGCCGGGCGAGCCGATCTGGATCGGCGTAGCCGCGCCGAGATTGGTGCCGGGCGCCATCGCCGCGATATGGCAGGCATAGACGATATACGTGCCCGCACTGGCCGCGCGGGCGCCGCTCGGCGCGACGAAGGCGGCGACTGGCACGGGCGAGGCCAGAATGGCCTTGATGATTTGCCGCATCGACGTATCGAGGCCGCCCGGCGTGTCCAGCTCGATGACGGCTAGCTGCGCGTGAGCCGTCGCGGCGCGCGCGAGGGAGCGCGTGATGAAATCGGCGCTTGCCGGGCCGATCGCGCCGGCGACTGGGACGACGACGATTTCGCCGGCATGCGAGGCCGCGGGCGGCACCGCATCCGCTTTCCCGAGGGAAAAAACGGTAGAGGATGCGAAGAGCAAAGCGAGGCACCGCGCGGCCCATTGCCATCCCCGCGCAGGCTGGCGCGCATGGCGAGTCGACGCGATTCGCGGCAACGGATGGATTTTCATCGTTGTTAGCCGACGCATGCAATGCGCCGCCGCCGGCGGAAAGGCCGCCCTGACGCTTTAAAGATTAGGACGATTCGCGCTTATTCGCTAAATGGGACGTGCGGAACCGAGCGCAGGGGTGTCATACGGCGCGCGGGTGCCGCGGGTGCACAGTCCGATGGGCACTCAAACGGGCAGCGCTCGCCCCGACAGGATGTTTTGCGCGAACGATAGATGAAGAGATGTCCGAAATCCTCAGCATGCGACAGGACCCGCCATTCGACGCTCAAAAAATCGATCGCCCCGAAAACGTCGTCAACCATTCCAAGGCGAGCGTACCAGCAAGCGAGTTGCCGTTGGCATCGAGCCCGGGCGACCAGACGCAGACGGCCATCTCGCCGGGGAGCACCGCGACGATGCCGCCGCCCACGCCGCTTTTGGCCGGCAGCCCGACCCGATAAACGAAGTCGCCGGCGGCGTCGTAGGTGCCGCAGGTCAGCATGAGCGCGGACAGACGCTTGGCGGAACTCGAATCGAGGACAGGCTCTTGGGTGGCGGGGGACACGCCGCCATTGGCGAGAAAGAGCGCCGCGCGCGCAAGCTCGACGCAGTTCATTTCGATCGCGCATTGACGGCAATAAGCGTCGACGACCGATTCCGGCGGCATGTGCAAATTGCCGAAGCTCGCGATGAAGTGCGCCATCGCGCGATTACGCTCGGCATGCTGAAGTTCGGACTGCGCGACGCGAGAGTCGTAGTCGAGGTCCGGCGCGCCGGACAGCCGCCGCACGAATTGCACGAGCGCGGTTTCCGCACCGACGAAGCGGCGGCACAGGACGTCGGTGACCACTAGCGCCCCAGCGTTGATGAACGGATTGCGAGGCAGGCCGCGTTCGGTTTCGAGTTGAACGAGCGAGTTGAATGCGTTGCCCGACGGCTCGCGCCCCACGCGTGTCCAGAGTTCGTCGCCGAGTAATTGAAAGGCGAGCGTGCAGGCGAAAAGCTTCGAGATACTTTGAATGGAGAAGCGCTCGTGCGCGTCGCCGACCGTGAACACTTCGCCGCTCAACGTGACGACGGCCATCCCGAATCGCTCCGCGGGCACTTTGGCGAGCTCGGGTATGTAATTGGCGACGCGACCTTTCGTGCGCCAGGGGGCGATGTCGCGATAGATCTGTTCGAGGATGAGCGGGTAGTTCGGCTGTTGGTTCATTGCGCGTTCTAGTGTGACCGAAAGGCGTGCGAGAGGCCTGGCCGCCGGCTCCGTGGTGCGAATTCGGCGGAGCCCGTATGGAACCCGCAAGGGCGTCCCGCCGTCAAGCGTCGCGATTCGCGCCGATAGGCTGACGTGCTCGACGGCGTCTTTTGCGAGATGCGTGAATTTCCGCTTGCAGCGTTGGGCGAACGCGCCTAGAATCACGCCCTTTCGCGCA
>CBIHRA010000023.1:0-85144 GCA_966212325.1 uncultured Burkholderiaceae bacterium
TTTTACTTCGGCGAATCGTCGAAAAGTGGGTCAGATTTAAATCGGCGTTGACACCAAGGGGCCTGCGAAACTTAAGCTCAACTGCATTGGGTCCGGTGTAGGGAAGGGTAGAGAACGACAATTACCTTGGCCGGTCCGTTGACAGTTACCTTGGCCGGTGGTGAGGAGTCGAAGGCGGCGTAGCCGCCGAAGACGACGAGCTACCGGCGGCACCGGAGTAGCGGGGTTTTGCGATGGCTGATCGCATCGAACAAGAAGCGAACAGCCATGCCCGGAACCTACGTGACGGACCAGCAGGTCCGACTCTTTATGAGCAAGCGCAAACATCACACTCAGGAAGTCGCCGCGGCCATGGCGGGTATGAGCGTCCGCCTGGGATGCCTTTCCATCGCATAGCGGTAGCCGCCGCAAAAAACGTTTCCCGCTTGTCCCGTGTCAGCTTATCCATTGTCTGAGCATCGGCTTCGCGATACCCTGGCGGACTATCATCATATAAATAATGAGATGCCGAATACATACGCATACGGAATCCACGAGGGCCTCAGTCGCGAAGAACTGTTCTTTCTGATTTTCATCGATGAGACTTGTAAACAGCTTGGCATAGATGACGCGGTGGGAGTCGCGATGATCTTGTTGGGGCAGCGCTTCATTCCGACGCGCGGCAAGTTCGCGGGCGCTGTGAAGGGGACATCTGTAGCGTCCGTTCTGTCTCGCCGCCTGCTGCCGTATGAGTTGAAGCATCGGATTCTGCCGACCGTAACCTCATTAAAAAGCCTTATTCTGCTTCGCATCAAGTTCACGAATAGCATCGGCGCGTTCGTCGGTCGCGCGATTCCGGGCGTGGGCTGGGTGCTTGTTCTGACAGACGTCACGATGATTACTCATCGCTCGATCGAGTCTTACAACCGCATCGCGACGCCAGAGGATCGCTTGTGACAGACAACACCTGGACAGACCTACGAGAGTTCATCGCCGCTGATGCGGGCAAGCCTCTTGTTGGTCGGCTTGAACTGACGCGAGACACCGACCTCTACCACGATCTAGACATGAATCCGGAACACATCGAGCAGTTGATAAGACGATGGGCCTCTCAATTCGGCGTGGACCTGTCGGAATTCGATATCCATTATTACTACCCGTCCGCCAAGTTGGGCATCGGCTCCTTCCTTGCAGCTGTCGTTAAATCGCCGTTCAGCGCGGGCGCGCGCGAAACGCTAGGAGGTAGGTCGTTGACGCTTGGCATGATGGAAGAGGCGATGCAGGGCGGCCGGTGGAAGGCGTAGCGCAGGGGCGGCAGTCAAATCGGCCTGACGCAACTGCCTCGCCACGTCCCGGCAGAGGTAAAATAAAGTGCCTGAGCAATCCGGCGCAGGAGTAACTACCCGAAAGACGCGGGACTTGTGAGGGACGCAGGGACACCAAAATGGACTGCGAGCCGTGGTTAAGCGTTTGATTTATAAGGCTCGCGGATCATTCTGCCTCCCTCCGAAGGCAGGGGTTGCTGGTTCGATCCCAGCCGGGGCGCCAAAAATCAAGCGATTAGCGGGATTCTCCGAATCGTTCCTCGCCCACTTCCCGACGTTCCGCCTCGCTTCGTTTGCTGCCCCTAGACACGACCAGCATTCGAGAGCGGTAGTTGTTTCACGTCGCCTTGACTGGCGTCAGCGGTATCAATAGCCCGGCCGGCTCTTAATGCAGCGGCACCATCCAAGGTTCGTCACGCTTTTCCGTGAAAAAGATGTTTTTGTAATCTCGCACGGAAAAGCGTTATGAATCAATGAACCTACCTCTCGTGCGCTTGCAAAGAGGATGCGGCATTCCTCGCCCAGTGGCTGCTACCGCGTATCGAGCCGTTCGCTCAGGACCACCCTGATCTGCTGCTGCATTTTCAGACCCGAACCACGGTGGACTCGCTTCTGGCCGGCAAGGTGGATGTGTTGATCATGAGTGGGCATTCATCCTCACCCGTGGAAGGCGCCGAAGTCATTCGCTTGGTCACCGACAGAATCGGCCCTGTCTGCTCGCCAAGCTGGCCCGCCCCGCCCAGCGCGCCCGAGCAGATGCACGATCTGCCGCTCCTTCACGCGACATCGCGATTGAACGCATGGAGCGAATGGGCCGATGCCGTCGGTCTCGAACTCGATCTCTCCGGCGGTTCGGTGTTCGAGTCGTTGTCGTTATCGATCGAGGCTGCGAAGGGCGGCCTGGGATTGGCGATCGCACCGGAGTTTCTCGTGCGCCAGGAGATCGATAACGGCGCGATGATCGCTCCATTGGGGTTCACGGCGGTGGATCGCGGGACATGGATCTACACGCGCAACGGTGAAGGGCCGCGGTCCAAGACTGTGGCCTTCGTCGATTGGCTCTTGAGTGCCGGTGCGACACCCGAGACGGAAAGTCGATAGCGGCATGGCATTGCTTTCGTGCGAGCCGCAAATAGTCTTGTTGTATTACTATTGCCCGCGCAGAAACTATCAGTAGTTGGGCGAACAGCACCGAATGCCCGTCATCGGAACCCTCGCGCCCCCCGACAAGGAAGGCTGGGATCTCAGATGATAAGGCGCGATGCAGTCAATCCCACTATGTGGAACGAATTGTTAAGTTTTGAAAAACGGCGCGCGGCCATATTGTAGGACTTTTTCGAAAGCTATAAATTGCCGTCGCAAAACTCCGGGGAATGCGATGAGACTGATTCTCGAGCCTCGCCACCTGTTTGACGGCAGTGTGGCGGCGGTTGCAGCGAAGGCCACCCATTCAGCGCTAGAGCCAACGTCTCATCCGCACCAGGCGGCCGACGCCCATGATGCGCATAGCGCCCAGCACGCAGCGGAGCACCACGGCGCCGAGCACCACGACACCGCCGCGCCGCACGGTAACGCCGATGTGCCGGCCCTGGCCCCGAATCCGAAAGCGACCGAAATCCTCTTCGTCGACCCGCGCGTCTCGAATTGGCAAACGCTCGCATCGAGCGTCGGCAAAAACGTGCAAGTCGTCGTCATCGATCCGGCCCGGGACGGCATCAGTCAAGTGACCGAAGCGCTGCAAGGGCGCTCGAATCTGAAGTCGATTCAATTTCTCACCTACGGCTCGGCCGGCCAAATCGAACTCGGCAGCGCGCCGGTCACGGCCGACAGCCTCGCCGCCGCCAAGCAGCAAGTCGCCTCGTGGAGCGACCATCTCGCCACGAACGCCGACATCGAGTTTTGGGGGTGCGACGTCGGGCAGGGCGCAAGTGGGCAACAGTTCGTCGATACCGTTCATGCATTGACCGGTGCGCAAGTCGGTGCCTCGACGGACGCCACGGGTGCCGCCTCGCTCGGCGGCGACTGGGTGCTCGAACGCACGACAGGTGTGCTTGCGGTGGGTTCGCCGTTCAGCGATGCGGCGATTGCGGGCTATCACGGCGTGCTCGATACGCCGGTGCCGAGCGTGTCCTTCGTCGGCAGTACCGTGCCGCACGACGTGCTGCTCGGCGGCACCTTTACCGAGACGGTGCAGTTCCAGAACACGGCCTCGAACGCCGCCGGTTATGGGCCGTTCATCGATCTTTACGTGCCGACCGATTCGGCCGAAAGCGCGACCCTTACGAGCGCCACCTACCTCGGCGCGGCTGTGACGGTCGAGCAAGTGACGCTGTCGACCAATATCGCTGGGCATGTCGGCACGCTCGGTGCGCTGCACCCGCTCGCGCTGGACAGCAGCGGCCAGCCGCTGTTCGTGGCTGCGCCCGCGGGGTATCAGGCCGGCGACACGATGTACGTGTTGCAGTTGCCGTTCGGCAGTTACACGCCCGGAGAGCCCGCGGCACAAATCCAATTGACGTTCTCGGTCGCGAACACGAGCGAGCTCTCGAGCATGCACAGCGGCCAGGCGCTGAACATCTCGGCAATCGGGGGCTTTCAATACGGCGCGGATGCGCTCAACAACCCGGCTGTGGATCCGTCGATCCGAGGAACGACGGGCAGCGCCAGCGTGACGAACGCGGGCGACGGCCTCGTCACCGCGGCGACGCAGGTCTCGCTGATTCACGTGTCGGCCACGACCGATCTGCACGAAGGCGAGACCGCGACTGGCCCCGACTTTCCGTTCGACTACGTCGTTACGCTGCAGCCGGCGCCGGTGACGCAAACCGACCCGATGCAAAGCGTGACCTTCACGTTCACGTTGCCCGATCAGGTGCAATACACGGGCGGGACGATTTCCTTCACGGAGCCGAGCGGCGTGCACGGCACGGCGACGTTCAATCCGAAGGCCGGCAGCGTCAGCGGCGCCGGCGGCACGGTGACGGTGACCTTCACGTCGCTCGGCACCGATGGAGCGAACACGCCGACGGTGATCAAGATCCCGGTTTTCGTGCCGCAGTTCGACGCGTCGGGCGCGTCGATTCTCGGCGCCGCCGGACAACCGCGCACGATCGATACAACGGCCATTTACAGCTACACGGGTTCGTGGACGGCCGTGACAGGATCGGCCGACCATTCGGCCGGTGCGCAAACCATTTCGGGCGACAGCTCCGCGAACACCGAATCGACAGCCTTCGTCGCGAAATCCCTGGCGATCCAGGTGACGGACGATGCGCCTAACGGCAATATCGTGCCCGGCGAGATCGTCGACTATTCGATCGACTTCCAAGTATCGGACTACTACTCGCTCAATCAGCTCAATATCGCGGACCTGATCGGCGACGGCATCACGCTGCTCGCGCCGTCCGATGCGGGCTACGCGACGCCCACGTTGTCGCTGACCACAGGCGGTTCGACCCGCTCGATTTCGTTCGGCGACGTGTCGAATAACGTCGAGAAGACGATCAACGGTCAAGCGGTGGCCGAAAGCGGCTCGAACGCGAACTGGAACTACACGCGGGACGATGCCGGTGCGACGGCAAACCCGGGCGCGACCACGCTGACTTTCAGCATCGGCGAACTGATCGAAGCGAACCTCGGAGGCGCGGCATTCGCGGGCGTCCTTCAAGGCGGTGCGGTCAACGGCAGCGGTGGCCCGACGCAAGGGACCATCACCTTCAAGGCGAAGGTGCTGGACAAGTACACGAACTCGAACAGCCAGGACAGCCTGCGAGAGAAAGATCAGATCTCCGACAGCGTGCCGACCTCGGGCACGAGCGCGACGGTCGTGACGGTCGATAACAATGCGCACACGATCACGGGAACGAACGGCTCTGTCTCCGACGGCTCGGCGGTGACGAACGAGGTCGCGCCGGGGCAACTCGTGCTGCAAGTCGTCGCGGTCAACGGGCAAACAGCCGATCTGACCGACATCAAGCCGGGCGACACGGTCACCTACGCGATGACCTACACGTTGACGACGGGCGACTACGGCAATCTGAACCTGACCGCCTATCTGCCGCTACCGGTGTTCTCGACGACGGACCCGCTCTCCAACGGCGGCAATGTGTCGAGTTATTCGCAGGACAGCACCGACGCGTTCCCGACGGCGGGCACCTTCAAGGTCGTCAATCCCTTGTCGGGCGAAGCGACGCCGACCGTATCGACCGACGGCACGGCCAACAGCCTCACCTTCAATTTCGGCGACCGCGACGACCCGGCGAATACCGCCGGACAGCAGGTGATCGTCTATTTCAGCGCGGTCGTCTCGAACAAGCCGTTCGCGAACGGTCTGCAACTGACGACGCAAGGCGGCAGCTCGTACACCAATTCGGAAGGCCAGACGCTGGCGGCCGCCGCGATCAAGCAAGTCCCGCTGCAGGAGCCCGAACTTGCGACGAAGACGGGCATCGTCTCCATCGTCGGCGACGGCGGCGCATCGAAGGGCACGTATTCGGCCGATTCGTCGAACTCGACGAGCGTGACTTGGACATCGCAGACGAACACCACGCCGAGCGGCGGCGCCGGCAGCCCATTCGCGCCGGCGGGCACGCCGGCCGGTACCAACCCCTTCACGGGCAACGGCGACCCCTTGAGCGCCGACAACCTCAATGTGAAGGGCGGCGACGGCGGCGACCTGGCGAGAGTCGTCTCCACGGTACAGAACCAAGGCGGATCGACCGCGTACGACGTCACGATCCAGGGCACGCTGCCGTCGGGCTTTTCGTCGAGCGATGTGCAAAACTTTGCGATCTACGATGCATCGGGCAACCAGATCGACTCGGGCGTCACGGCGGCGCAGTACTTCTCGGCCGGCGGCGTGCAACTGAGTTCGTCGATCGCGGCGCACGATAACGTCTACGTCGTCTACGATCTGAGGCTGCCGACCGCCCAGGAAACGGGCGATACGCTTGCGTTCGCCGGGAACGTCGTCAACTGGGCGAGCGTGGCGGGCGGCGTGGCGAGCGGCAACGGATTCGTGTCGGGCTCCGGCGCATCGGCACAGGTGGTGGGCGAGAACGCCGCGGCGCTGGCCGATACCGCTACCGCGAACCTTTCGGCGCCCACGGTCACCAAGACCGTCACGACGGCGAGCGATACGGGCGACATCCCGCTTACCGGCAGCAACAACGTCGCGCTGGGCGAAACGGTCACCTATACGATCACGGTCACGCTGCCGCAGGGGACGACGGCCAACGGCCTGAGCGATGTCACGCTGACCGACTCGCTGCCGGCAGGGATGACGTTCGGCAGTCTCAGTTCCGTGACGTTCAGCGGCGTCAGCTCGCCGGGCGGCCCCGGCGCGGTCACCGCATCGGCATCGGGCAGCACGATCACGTTCGACCTCGGCAGTTCGCTGACGAACAGTCAGGTCGATGCGAACGGCACCGTCACCTTGGTCTACACGGCGACCGTCGACGCGACCGATACGCCCGCCGACGGCGCGGCGCGCACCAACAGCGTCGTCGTCAATTACGATTCGACGCTGACTTCGCCGGCTTCGACGGCAACGATCCACGAGGTGGACCCCCACGTCACCGAGACGATCACGGTCAAGGATACGAACTCCGGATCGACTATCGCGGCCAACGGCACGGTCTACAGCAACGAGGGGCTCACCTACACGGTCACGCTCAAGAACACGGGCGACGCGCCGGCGCAGAATCTGACGGATTTGATCGACCTGCCCGCCGGCCTCAATTACGTGCCCGGTTCGCTGACTTATGTGAGCGGCGGCTCGGGCGCATCGACATCGGATACGTCGGGCCTTTCCGTCGGGCTGACGACGCTCGGAGCGGGTCAAACCGCAACGTTTACGTTCCAAGCCACGGTGGCGCCGAATCAGAGCGCCGGATCGTCGATCACGGTAGACACGCCGAACGACGGCGCATCGGGCACGTATTACTCGCAGCCCGGCACGGCGCAGGGGCACAAGTACACGGACAACGCGAGCGCGACGGTGAAGATCGGCCAGATCTCCCCGGTCCTGTCGATCACGGGCGAGTCGAACGGCACCGACACCGTTCATACGCCCTCGCAGACGAACACCCAAACCGCGGTGCAGGCGACCGTCGGCGAAATCGTGACCTACCATGCCTACGTCCAGGTTCCGGAGGGCGCCAACCCGACGACGCTCGATTTCACGTTGCCCCCGGGGCTCGAGTATTTGAACGACGGCAGCGCGACGATCGCGTTCGTGAGCCCGAACGGCGATCTCATTTCGAGCAACGGCGCGCTCTCGGGTGTCGCGCAAATGCAAGACGGCAACTCGGGCGGCGCCAACTATGTCGACCCGGCCACGGGCACGACGACGGGCGGCGACGTGGCGACGTTCAAGCCGACGAGCCAATTGCCGTCGAGCGTCGTGACGACGGGCGGCGGCCACGTCAGCATCGACCTGAGCACGTTGACCAATAACGACGGCTCGCCGATCGGCAATTACGTGATCGTCGAGTTCAACGCGGTCGTAAGCAACGTCGCCGCGAACGCGCAAGGGGCAGCCGCGCTGGCGACGAGCTTCTCGGTGGGCGGTGCGACGTCCAACACGGTCAACGTATCGGTCGAGGAGCCGAACGTCACCGTCACGAAAACGGCCACGGCCGTAGACAACGCCACGGGCACGGTGACCTACCAGGTTACGGTGAAGAATACGGGGGGATCGACGGCCTACGACGTGACGATCGACGATCCCGCCGTCGCGAACGAGAGCAACGTCACGTTCGTGAGCGCGACGGGCGCGGGCGTCGGCGGAGCCGGGCAGGCCGGAACGAGCGCGGCCGGCTTGAACTACGCGATCGGGCAATTGGGCGCGGGCGGCAGCGAAGTCATCACCTATACGGTGCAGGTGGCGCCGGGGCAGACGGTGCAAAACGATACGGCCTCGGTCGTATGGCAAAGCCTGCCGGGACAACAGACGTTCAACGGTTCGACGGGCGGGGCGGTGGGCGCGACGACGGGCGCGCGCGATTTCGATTCGTCGGTGGGCGCTCCCGATTCCTACCGCGCCACGGCGACGACGCAGATCGCCACGGCATCGGGCCGCGTTTGGCAAGACGTCGGCAACGATCCGACGACGTTTGCGAGTTCGGGCGGGTCGGCCGATACGGGCCTTGGCGGCATCACCGTCACCGCCCAGATCACCGAAGGCGACGGCACGGTCGTCACTGAAACGACGACGACGGCGGCCGACGGCACCTACACGTTCGGCGCGCTGCCGCAAGGCACGGTCGTCATCACGTTGCCCGGCGCGGGAAGCGGGGGAGTGCCCGCCGGCGAAACGCTGGCCTACAACGACGGCAATGCGGTGACGAGCAGCCCCGCGTCGACCTCGTTCACGGCGAACGGCGACGCCCATGCGAACGTCGATTTCTCCTACCAGGCGCCCGATACGGCGCCGTCGATCTCCCAGTGGGGCGGCAACACCGATTCGTACGTCGAGGGCGGAGCGCCGGTGCGCTTGTCGGGGCCGGGCTCGTCGATCACCGATACACAACTCGACGCGCTCGGCGGCGACTACGGCGGCACCACGTTGACGCTGCAACGCTATACCGCGAGCACGCCGTCGCCGAGCGCGACCGATGTCTTCGCCGCGATCGGCCCGCTTGCGCTCGCGGGCGGGACGGTCACCTACAACGGCACGAGTGTCGGCACTTATACGCAAGTTGGCGGCAAGCTGTCGATCACGTTCGGGGCCGGCGCCACGTCGGCCACCGTCGACGCGGTGCTCGACAATCTGGCCTACTCGAGCACCGATACGACGACCGTCAGCACGGGCATACGGATCGGCACGACGATCGACGACCACAATGTCGTGGGTCAGCAAGGCACGGGCGGCAACATGGTCAGCTCGCCGGTGTTCGTCACGATCAACGAGGTGCCGGGCGCCGGGTCGTCGTCGGCGGTGTTCGCCGAACCGAACGGCTCGTCCCCGGCCGCGGCGGCCGTTGCAGTCGATCCGACCGTCACCGTCACGAGCACCGATACGTTCTCGGGGGCCACCGTCCAGATCAGCGGTAACTATCGACCTGGCGAAGACGTGCTCGTGGTCTCGGGATCGTTGCCCTCGGGCGTCACGGCCAGTTTCGATGCCGCTACCGGCACGATGACGCTGTCGGGCACGAACCTCGACGCGGCAACCGTGCAGAGCGCGCTGCGCGCGATCAGCTACTACGACAACAGCGATACGCCGAGCACGACGACGCGGGACGTGACCATCTCGGTCACGGATGACGTCACGCACGCTACGACGACGGCGGCCGTCTCCACCGTGGACGTCGTTCCGACGAACGACTCGCCCGTCCTCAACAATCAGCCGGTAACGGCCACTTCGCTCGAGGACAACGGTGCGCCGTCCGGCGCGGTCGGCATGCTCGTTTCGCAACTGACGGGCAACGGCAACGTGACCGACGCCGACGGGGCGGGCGCGCACGACGCACAGACGCCGGGCGCCGCCGGCGTGGCGGTGACCGCCGCCGATACGACCGAAGGGACCTGGTGGTTCTCGACCGATAACGGCGCGCATTGGGCCCAGTTCGCGGGAGGCGGACTGGCGGCGATTTCGCCGGGCAACGCGCTGCACCTCGTTGCCGACGCCAACACGCGGATCTACTTCGAGCCGGCACAGGCGAACTGGAACGGGACGGTCAACAATGCGTTGACGTTCCGCGCGTGGGATCAGTTCGACGGTGTCGCGAACGGCACCCTCTCGGCGCTGCCCGGCACAGGCACGTTCGGACAGGGCACGAATACCGCGGCTTCGGCCTATTCGTCGGCGCAAGAGACGATTCCGCTCCACGTTGCGGCGATCAACGATGCACCGATCGCATCGGGCAGCGTGAGCATGCCGGCGATGGCCGAGGACACCGGCGCGCCGGCGCCGCAAACCGTGGGCGCGTTGTTCGGCGCACACTTCGACGACAGCGCCGACCAGCAGCAAAGCGGGGCGAACCCTGACGGCTCGACTGCCAACGCGCTGGCGGGCATCGCGATCACCGGCAACGCCGCCGATGCCAGCCAGGGGAGTTGGCAATATTCGACGGACAACGGCGCGACGTGGCACACGATCGCTGCCACGGGGCTCACCGATTCGAATGCGCTCGTGCTCTCGTCGTCGGCCGAACTGCGTTTCGTGCCGGCCGCGAATTTCAACGGCGTGCCGGGGCAACTGACGACGCGCCTCGTCGACGCGTCGAGCATGCCGGTGACGGATACGGTCACGGGCGCGCAGCTCGCCGCGGCGGACATCGCGATCGCGGGCGTCGACGTGTCGGGCGCGCACCACGGCGGGACGACAGCCGTCAGCGCGCAAACGGTGCCGCTCGGCATCGTCGTTACGCCGGTGAACGACGCGCCCATCGCGAGCGGCACGGCCAGCATCGATCCAGTCAGACAGGACGATCGCGACCCGCCGGGCAGCTCGGTGGCGACGCTCTTCGGCGGCGATTTCAGCGACAGCGCCGATCAACAGCACAGTGCGTCGAATCCGACGGGGTCGACGGCCAATACGTTGGCAGGCATCGCGATCGTCGGCGACGCTGCCGGCGCGGGGCAGGGGACTTGGCAATATTCGAGCGACGGCGGCAAGACGTGGACGGACGTTCCCGCTAACGGATTGAGCGACAGCAACGCGCTCGTGCTGGCGGCGACCGACAGCTTGCGGTTCCTGCCCTCTGGAACGTTCAGCGGCACGCCGGGCGCGTTGGCGGTGCGGCTCATCGATAGTTCCGGCGCATCGAGCGTCGTCGACGCTGCCGGCGTCGATCTCGGTGCGGTCGGCGGCACCTCGGCGTACAGCGCGGCCACGGTTGCGCTGACGACGAAGGTGAGCTCGAGCAATCGTCCCGTGCTGTCGCAGGAGGTCGCGCAGATTCCCGACTTCAACGCGCCGAACGACTTCAACAAGCTAGGCCCGCGCGTCGACCCAAGTGCGCCGTTCGCATCGTCGGAGCAGCATTTCCCGGACGACGGTGCCATTCCGCCTGCCGAGGGGCGCGGCTATCGGCCCGATCTCTACAGCGAGCCGATCATTCCCCAAGTCTGGCTGACGGGATCGGTGGGAAGCCGCTTCATCATCGAGCAGCAGCAGTCGGTCATCGCGGTGCCGTCGGATCTGTTCAACGACACCTACCCGAACGCCGAACTGCAGTACGACGCCAGGATGCCCGGCGGCGGGCCGCTGCCCGCATGGCTGAGCTTCGACGCCCGCAATCTGACGTTCACGGGGACGCCGCCCGTAGGCTCGCACGGCACCGTGGAAGTCGAGATCGTGGCGCACGATCAGTTCGGCAATCAAGCAACGGCCACGTTCCAGATCACGGTTGGCCGCGAAGCGAAGGATCTCGAACAGATGCTCTCGCACCTGCATGCGTCCCCACCGGCGACGCATTCGGGGCACGGCGCGCACGACGGCAGCGTACGGCACCACGGTCATGACGGCAAGCCGCATGCGCCGTCGCCGATGCCGGCGCAAGGCGCCGGACGCGCGGCGTTTTCCGCGCAATTGCGCGAGGCCGGCCCGGTCGGAAAGCTGTTGCAGGCGCGCCGCATGGTGCATTCCGTGGTCGGCGCCGTAGCCCCGCAGGGCGAGAAGCTCACGAACGCAAGCTAATCGAACAACTCGACAATAGAACGCCAACATGAAGACCGGATTCATTAGCCGCCGCCAAGCGTGGCGCCAGGGGATGCTGCCGTCGGAACCGGGCACCGCTGATCAACGGCGGGCAGGACGACGCCCTACGCGGGGCCGCGCCTCGTCCGCCGCGCGGCTCGCGAGCTTGACGCTGCTTTCGGCCGCTGTGCTGTCCGCCTGCGCGATCAAGCCCGAACCGATCAGCCAAGCGGAGCACCTCAAGCGCGCCGAGGACGACTACCGGACGCTCTATTCGACCTACGTGCCGCTGACGCGACCGCTTACGCTGTCGGACGCGATTTCTCGGGCGCTCAAGTACAACTACAACGCACGTCTGGCAAAAACGGAGGAGACGCTGCAGGACCGGCAGCTCGATCTGGCGATCGCGCAGATGCTGCCGCGTCTCGCGGCCAATGCCGGTTACACGTGGCGCAACAACGATAACGCGGCGCAAAGCGTCTCGGAGCTCACGCGGCAGCAATCGCTCGAGTACTCGTTCTCCGAGCAGCCCTCGCATGCAACGGCTTCGCTCGAGCTGTCGTGGAACTTGCTCGATCTCGGCGTCAGCTATTTTCAGGCGAAGCAGCAGGGGTACCGCACCTACGCGGCCGTGGAGCGCCGCCGCAAGGTCATCGACGACATCGTCAAGAGCACGCAAGAGGCGTATTGGAAGGCCGTGGCCGCCGATCGCCTGCTGCCGCGCTTGAAGCCGCTGCTGATCGAGGCCGACAAGATGCTCGAGAACTCGCGCGAGGCGAGCCGCCAGAAACTGGTCCCGCAACTGCAAGGGCTCGATTATCAGCAGAACATGTTGTCCGTGGTCGGACAGCTGCGCCGCATGCAGACCGATCTCAATACGGCCCGCGTGCAGCTTGCTTCGCTGATCGACGTGCCCACCGATGCGCCGATTCAATTCGCGCCGATGGATCTCGATTTGTCGACCACGGCTGCAAAGGTCGATCCGCGCAAGCTCGAGGCGCTCGGCCTCGCCATGCGTCCGGAACTGCGTGAAGAGGCGTACCAGGAAAAGATCGATCAGCAGGACGTCTACAAGGAAATCGTCAAGATGATGCCGGGCGTGGGCGTGCTCGGCAGCCTGAACTACGACAGCAATCGGTATCTGTACAACCCGAATTGGGCGCAGCTCGGCGTGAACGCCACGTTCAACCTCGTGAACCTGATCGAGGGGCCAAAGGCAATCTCGGCGGCCAAGGCGTCGGTCGAAGTGTCGCGCCAGCGCCGCCTCGCGCTTAGCGTGGCCGTTCTTACGCAGATCAACTTGAGCTACCAGCAGTATTTGGCGTCGGTCGAAGACTTGGACATCGCCAAGCAAATCAACGATGTCGAGCAGCAGATTCGCGTGGCTTCGGCCAACGAGGCGAGCGCGCAGGAAGAGTCGGAGGCAGATCGCATCCGGCGCGATCTGGCCTCGATGGTGGCCGAGTTCAGCTACGACCGCACGATCGCGCAGGTGCACACGGCGCTCACCAATCTCTATACGTCCGTCGGCGTCGACCTCGTGCCGCCGAATGCCGACACCGGCGCTCTCGCGAAGTTGAGCGCGCGTGTGGAGGCGGCGATCGCCGGCTGGGAGGCGGGGCAGTTACCCAACGTTGCACTCGCCCTGCCGGAGGCTTCGGCCTTGGCGGCGCCGGCTGCGGCGGCATCGGCCGCATCGGCCGCATCGGCCGCCGCCGGGACCACAGCGCCTGCCGCCGCAGCGACTGCGCCCACCGCCGGCGCGCAGTCGCCCGCAATGCCCGCCGCGCAAGCGACGGCGGCGCCCCAGCCCGTCGCTAGCGCGGCGCCGACAGGCATCGCCGCGCAGTAAAACCTTGGACGTTGGACGGTTAGGATCGCTATGAAAGTGCATCACCATCACGCCCCGAAGGCGGGCAGACTCATCGTGTTCGCGGGCATCGCCCTGGTCAGCGCCGGCATCGCCGCCGCGTTCGCCGCGCAGACTCCGGCCCCCGCTCCCGCTCCTGTGCCGAAGGCCCAGGCATTGCCGGTTTCCGCACAGCCTCATGCACCGGAAGCAACGACGCCGGCTGCTTCGCCGCACCCCGCGTCGCCCGCGCGCGACATCCGCGTTCAGCTCGTCGCCGATACGATCGCGACGATCGGCGCACCGATGCCGGGGCGGCTCGCGCAATTTCCGCTGCGCGACGGCGATCGGTTCAAGCGGGGGCAGGTGCTCGCGCGCTTCGATTGCGGGGAAAAGGAAGCGGCGCTCGCGCATGCGCGCGCCGTACTCGAAAGCCGCAAGTCGGTGAACGAAAGCAAGCAGCGCCTGAAAGCGCTGGGCACGTCGAGCGAAGTGGAGTACAAGGTTGCCGCAGCGGACGAGAAGCAGGCCGCGGCGGACGTGCAGGCCGCACAGACGCTGGTGGGGAACTGCACCGTCGTCGCGCCGTTCAGCGGGCGCGTATCGGCCATCTACACGCACGACTATCAGTACCTGCAAACGGGCGCGCCGATGCTCGAGGTGCTCAGTGACAACAGCCTCGAATTGGAGATGATCGTTCCGTCGATGTGGCTCTCTTGGCTCAAGCCGGGCAGCGCGCTGAAGGTGACGATCGACGAGACGGGCAAGACGTACCCCGCTACGCTCTCGCGGCTCTCGGGCAAGGTCGATGCCGTGAGCCGCTCGGTCAAGGTCTACGGTCGTATCGATGCACCGTCCGACGCGCTGCTGCCCGGTATGAGCGGCCATGCGATCTTTAGCCCGCCCGCGGGCGTGGCGCTGACGTCGCAGCGATGAGCTCGCCCGCTAGCGCGCTCAACTATCAGCTCTTGCGGCTCGGCGCGGTGCTCGCGCTGGAGCGGCGTGCTCGCGCGGCGGCGCGTGAGGAACTCGGCTTCCTGATCGTCAACGAGACGGCGAGCGTCGTGCCCTATCAGCAGGCGGCGTTATGGCAAAACGGTTCGCCAGGCGCCGAACCGCTGATTCTTTCCGGCGTCGCTTCGGCCGAGCGCGGCGGGCCCTACTATCTCTGGCTCGAGCGCGTGTTCGCGGCGTTGACGCGCGAGCCCGAGGCGAGCGCCGTCGAGCCGCGCATCGTACGGCCGGACGAGTTGCCGCCGCCGCTCGCGAGCGAGTGGCCGGAGTGGTTTCCCGCGCAGGCGCTGCTGTGCCCCCTCGTCTGGCGCGACACGGCGCCCGTCGGCTATCTGCTGCTCGGCCGTGCCGAAGCTTGGACCGATAGCGACCGGCACTTGCTCGACGCGCTGGCCGGCGCCTATGCGCAGAGCTTACTGCTGCACCGGCGCGATCCCAAGCCAGGCGTGTTGCGGCAAATGGCGGCGCGCAAACGCCCGCTGGCGATCGCCGCCGCCGTCGTGCTGGCGATCGCCGTGTTTCCCGTGCGCGAATCGGTGCTTGCTCCGGCGGAAATCGTACCGATCGAGCCGGCGGCCGTCAGGGCGCCTTTCGACGGGGTGGTCGGCGCGCTTGGCGTGGAGCCGAATCAAGCCGTGCGTGCGGGGCAGTTGCTCGTGTCGTTCGACCGAACGCAATTGCAGACCCGCTATGAGGTCGCCAAGAAGGCGCTCGACATGGCGCGGGAAGAATATGCCGATACGTCGCAGCAGGCGATGAGCGACGACCGTGCGAAGGCGCGGCTCGCCATGCTGGCGAGCAAGGTCGATCAAGACCAGGCTGAGTTGGCCTACGACGATGACATGCTGCGCCGCGCGCAGATCGTCTCGCCCGTGGACGGCGTGGCGATATTCGACGACAGCAGCGAATGGATCGGCAAGCCGGTCGTGCTGGGCGAGCGCATCATGGTCGTGGCTTCGCCTGCGCGCACGCAGTTGCAAATCGAGGTGCCGGCCAGTTCGGTCGTGTCGTTCGAGCCGGGCTCGGAGGTCGTGTTCTTCGGCAACTTGCGGCCGGATCGCCCCGCCTACGGCAAGCTGACCTTCGCGAGCTATTCGAGCACAGTCGCGGCAGACGGCGTCCTATCGTATGCCTTCCGCGCAACGCTCGAACATGCGCAAGCGTTGCGGCTCGGTTTGAAGGGCACGGCGAAGATTTACGGGCCGCGTCGCGCTCTCGCGCTTTGGTTGCTCAGACGTCCGTTGACGGTGGCGCGCGAATGGCTCTCGATTTGAATGAAACGCCGGCGGATGCGTCGCCCCAGGCCGACGGCGGCGATGGCGTTGCTCACGCGCCCTCCGTTGCATTGCCGCCGCTGCGCGAAGACTTGAAGCTGATGCCTGGGCCGGCCGGCGGCGACGGCAGCCCGACATGGACGCTGCACGACCCGGCGCGGCATCGCTTCATTCGGATCGGCTGGTTGGAATTCGAAGTGCTGGCGCGTTGGCCGCTCGGCGACTCCGAAGCCGTGGCGCGTTCCATCTCCGACGAGACGACGATACGCGCGACACCGCAGGATGTCGTCGACGTACTGAGCTTCGCTCATCGCGCAGGGCTGACTGCGCCCGTCGACGCCCGTGCAACGGAGCGCTTCGCCGCGGAGCGCGCCGCCGAACGATTGTCGGCGGCGCGCTGGCTCTTGAAGAACTATCTGTCGATCAAGCTGCGTCTCGTCAATCCCGACCGCGTGCTGTCCCTCGTCGTGCCGCGGATCGGATGGATTTTTACGCGCGGCTTCGCGATCGTGCTGGCGTCGCTCGCAGCGCTCGGCTTTTATCTGATCAGCCGGCAATGGGATGAGTACACGCACAGCCTGCTGCATCTGTTCTCGCTGCAAGGCGCGGCGCTCGTCGGGCTTGCACTCGCTTCGGCGAAGGTCGTTCACGAGATCGGTCATGGGGTCATGGCCAAGCGCATGGGCTGTCGCGTGCCGGCCATGGGCGTGGCGTTCCTCGTGCTCTGGCCCGTGTTGTGGACCGACACGACCGATGCTTGGCGCCTCACCGATCGCCGCCGGCGGCTGGCGATCGATGCAGCCGGCATGCTCGCCGAAACGACGCTCGCGATCTTCGCATCGCTCGCGTGGTCCGTTTTGCCTGACGGGGCTTTGCGAACGGGCATGTTTCTGCTATCGAGTTCGACCTGGCTGCTGACGATCGCCATCAACGTCAATCCGTTGATGCGCTTCGACGGCTATTTTTTGCTGTCGGATTGGCTCGAGGTGCCGAACTTGCAGGATCGCGGGTTCGCGATGGGACGCTGGTGGCTCAGGGAAACGCTGTTCGGACTCGGCGATCCGCCGCCCGAGCACTTTCCGCGCGACAAGCAGCGCGTCGTCATCGGCTATGCGCTCGCCTGCATGGTGTACCGCTTCACGCTGTTTCTCGGCATCGCGCTCGTCGTTTATCACATGGCATTCAAGGCGCTCGGCATCTTCCTCATGTGCGTCGAGATCGGCTGGTTTCTCGTGCGTCCCATCGTCGGCGAGCTTCGAGTCTGGTATGCGCGGCTTGGCGACAAGCGGCCGGATCGGCGGGCGGTCGTGACCATCGCGTGCTGTGCGTTGGCGCTGTTGCTGCTCGTCGTGCCTTGGCGGCGCGAGGTGTCCGCGCCGGCGCTGCTGCGCGCCGCCAAGCAGGCGACACTCTATGTCGCGGAACCGGGCCGCCTCGCGAAGCAATCGGCCAACGGCGCCGCCGTAGCGGCTGGACAACCGATATTCGCACTGGAATCGCCGACCATCGAATACCACAAGGTGGTCGCGCTCGCTGCGCTATCGGGCGTCGAGAGCCGGATGAAGGGTCAGGCGTTCGACCCCGAACAGGCGGACATGATCGCCGTCGGGGAACAAGAGTTGCAGGGCGCCATCGCATCGGTCGATCAAGTCGCGGCGCAAGAGGCCTTGCTCACCGTTCGTGCGCCGTTCGCCGGGGTCGTCACCGACGTGCCCCCCATGCGCGAAGGCGAATGGCTGCCGCGCCGCACGGCGCTGGGGATGCTGATCGATCCGTCTTCCGCCGCCGTCGAGGCGTTCATCGGCGAAGCCGATCTGCCGCGCGTGCATCCGGGCGCGCATGCGCGATTCTTCCCCGAGAACGGCGATCCGACGATCGACCTCGTCGTCTCCCACATCGAGACCTCGTCGGCTCGCGTGCTCGACGTCACGGAACTGGCGTCGGTCTACGGCGGCGGCATCGCCGTGCGCAAGGGCGCCGATAACAAGCTCATTCCCGAAACGGCGGTTTATCGCGCCGCGCTCGTGCCGGTGCCTGGCGATGCCCACGTCGAAGCGTGGCGCCGCCTACGGGGGCGGGTGGTCATCGACGGCGACCGCGCAAGTTTGCTGGGTCAGATCTACCGAAAGGCGGTCGCGGTGCTGATCAGCGAAAGCCAGATCTGAGGCGAGGCGGGCGCAATGCGGCCCCGTCTCGCGTATTTTCGTGTCGAACGCCACCCCATCCTCAATCGCGCACGCTCCTTCGACTCCCCACCGCCGGCAGCGACTGCTGAGCGCGAACGATGTTGATCAGCGTGAGCAGCGCCGGGTGGTTGTAACGGCGGCTGCTGTAATAGATGTGAAACGGATCTTCCGGCGCTGCGTTCGCATCCAACACCACTCGTAATTCCCCGTGTGCCAATTCATCGGCGATGCGCGCTTCGAGCACATATGCGATTCCCAAACCCGCTTTGCACGCGCTGATCGTCGTCGCCGTATCGTTGATCGTCAGCAACCCCGGCACTCGCAGCCGGCGCGCCTGCCCGCCGTCGTTCACGTCCCAGCGGTAGCTCGAATTGTCGCCGAGCAGCAGTTGCAGGCAGTTGTGGCCGGCTAAGTCGTCGAGGCCGCGCGGCGCACCGTGCCGGTCGAGATACCCAGGCGAAGCGACCATCACCCAGCGCTGCGGCCCGGTCAACGGCACGGCCACCATGTCTTCGGGCACGTGATGGCCATAGCGGATGCCCGCATCGTAGCCCTCTGCGACGATGTCGATCGGCCGGTCTTCGACGACTACTGTCAGCCGCACGTCGGGACACCGTCGCGCGAACTCGGGCAGCGCAGGCGCGACGAGCAAGTGGGCGGCATCGGCGAAGACGTTGAGCCGCAGTTCTCCGAGCCTCGCCGTCCCCGGTGCCTCGAACGTCTCCAGCGCGGAACCGATCTGGTTGAAACCATCTTCGAGTCGCGCAGCCAGGTCCATCCCGACCGCCGTTGGAGAAACTGCGCGGCTAGACCGATTCAGCAGCTTTACCCCGAGACGATCTTCGAGCCGGCGCATCGCGTGACTGACGGCCGATGGCGTCTGTCCAAGCTCGACCGCGGCCAGCTTGAAGCTTCGGCACCTGACGATCGCCAGGAAGGACTTCAAGTCCGCGAAGTCGATGCGATCGGCCTTTGCCATGATGAATACCGTTCACTAACCCGATGAAATCCATTCATTCTACGCCGTGCAATCATCCCTATCCGATCGGCCCCGGAGGCGACGAAAGCACGTCGGCCGTGATTCGGTTTCGAGGAGGGGAGTTCACCGTGAGTTTCGAAAACATCCAGATCGGCGATCTGCGCGGTACGAAGGTTCTCGTCACCGGCGGGTCGACAGGCATCGGCGCGGAGGTGGTCCGTGCCTTCGCTTTGCAAGGTGCACAGGTGGTCGCGCACTTCAACGCGAGCGAAGCGGCTGCCAGTGCGCTGCGCGCCGAATCGCCGGATCGAATCGCGCTGATTCGAGGCGACCTCGGCGAGCCGGGGGAGGCCAAGCGCGTCGTCGAGGCAGCGGCGGATATGCTCGGCGGCCTCGACGGGCTGATCAACAACGCGGGCGGGATGCTCGGGCGGATCAAGACGACGGAGATGTCGCCGTCCCATTTCGACGAGGTGGTGAATCTCAATGCGCGTTCGGTTTGGGAAGCAACGGTTGCGGCTCATCCGTATCTGAAAGCGGCGCGCGGCTACGTCATCAACACTTCGTCCATCGCGGCGCGTACCGGCGGCGGCGCGGGCGCCGTGCTCTACGCCGCGACGAAAGCCTTCGTGAGCAGCTTGACGCGCGGTCAGGCGAAGGAATTCGTCAACGACGGAATCCGCGTGAATGCGGTCGCGCCGGGACTGATCCAAACGCCGTTTCACGACAAATACACGCCGCCCGACGTCTTCGCGACGCAGACGGCGTCGGTGCCGATGGGACGAGAGGGCCTGCCGCAGGAATGCGTCGGCGCCTTCCTCTTCCTGGCCTCGCCGACGATGTCCGGCTACATCACCGGCCAAATTATCGAGGTCAACGGCGGACAACTCATGCCTTGAGGAAGGACACGTAAATGAATCAGCGACAGTTCGGAAGCATAGGGAAGCAAGTATCGGAAATCGGCTTCGGCGCTTGGGCGATCGGCGGCTCATGGGGCGACGTATCGGAAAGCGACGCAAAAGCGGCGCTGCACGCGGCGCTCGATAGCGGCACGACGTTTATCGACACGGCCGATGTCTACGGCGACGGCCGTTCGGAGCGCATCATCGCGGCCGTGCTCAAAGAGCGAGGAGGCACACGGCCTTTCGTCGCCACGAAAGCGGGCCGTCGTCTTTCTCCCCATGTCGCGCAGGGCTATACCGCGGTCAACCTGAACGCGTTCGTCGAACGATCGCTGAAGAATCTCGAGACCGATTGCCTCGATCTCGTGCAACTGCATTGTCCGCCCACCGAGGTCTATTACCGGCCCGAGGTATTCGAAGCGATGGATGCGATGGTCGCAGCGGGCAAGATTCGCCACTACGGGGTGTCGGTGGAGAAGGTGGAGGAAGGGCTAAAGGCGATCGAATACCCGGGCGTCAGATCGGTGCAGATCATTTACAACATCTTCAGGCAGCGTCCGGCCGATCTCTTCATGCGGGAAGCGCGGGAAAGAGGGGTGGCCGTGATCGTCCGCGTGCCGCTCGCATCGGGGCTGCTGACCGGAAAGATGGCGGCGAATACGACATTCGCCGCGGATGATCATCGCCACTTCAACCGCGACGGCCAAGCCTTCGACAAGGGCGAAACGTTCGCAGGCGTTCCGTACGAGGTGGCGCTCAAAGCGGTCGGCGATATTCGTCCGCTGGTGCCGGAGGGCGTGACGATGGCGCAATTCGCACTGCGGTGGATCTTGATGAATCAGGGCGTAACGACGGTGATTCCAGGGGCGAAGAACGCGCAGCAGGCCAAGGCGAACAATGCGGCGAGCGACTTGCCGCCGCTCTCGGATTCGGCGATGACGGCGCTGCGTGCGCTTTATGTCGAGTCGATTGCGCCTTATGTGCATCAGCAGTGGTGATACGGCCGGGCCGGCAGCGGGTCGGCCTGAAGCCGGCCTCGCGCGGGGAGCACGTTGGTCTTTGAAGGCGTGAGCTTGAATCGACTAGCCAGCGCGAAGCTTTGCGCTTGATTTCGCGCTGGCGCTTGCCGCCTTCTAGCCGCCCGCCGCGCCTTGCACCTGGCTCAAGTGCCGCAACAGCTTCGTGACCATCACCACGACGGTGATCGCCAATATCAAGAAAAACACCGCCAGCGGCAGCAGCACGTGGATCGACACGAAGCCCGCGAGCCCCATCATCGCCGAC
Organism: uncultured Burkholderiaceae bacterium; assembly: GCA_966212325.1. Classification (GTDB taxonomy): domain Bacteria; phylum Pseudomonadota; class Gammaproteobacteria; order Burkholderiales; family Burkholderiaceae; genus Trinickia. The sequence goes on from CBIHRA010000023.1 coordinate 21,438, forward strand.
GAAACGAGCAGCAGCGCGCAGCCGAGAATCGCGGCGGTCAATCCCGCGATGTGCGGAAACAGGGAATTGCCCTTCGCCATCAGCGTCGGATACATCGCCCCGGCGCACAACCCCATGACCAGCACGGGCGCGGCCAGCGTCCAAACACGCAGGCCGACCGTCGACGCGAGCACGAGCATCGCAACCGATGCGATCACCATCACGCGGGATCCCACGCGCAGCCTCGTTTCCGCACTGGGCAGCCGCGGCCCGTGCAGACGATTCGACAAGCCCCCGAGGAAGTACATCAACCCGATTCCCAGCGCGAGATAGCCGAAGAAAGTCGGTTGCTCGTGCAACGTGTTCTGGACCATGAACGGCCCTACGATGTTGAAGACGAGCAAGATGCTGTAGCAAAGCCCTTGAGCGAGAAAGCAGCTTTGAAATACGGGGCTAGAGAGGACCATGGCCGTGTTTTTCACGAGAATGCGCGGCTCCAAGCGCACCGGCGCAGGCAGCGTCTCGCGATAGCGCCAGAGAATCCCCAACATGGCGAGCGAATAGACCAGCAAAAAGACCAGGCACGCTTGCCAGCCGAACCAGGTCTGAAGATGCGCGCCGATCACGGGCGCAATGATCGGCGCTAGGCCCCATGCAATTGCCATGTAGGTGTACGCATGCATCAACGCCTGCCCCGAGAACGAATCGGTGATGATCGCCTTCGCCAACAGATTCGTCGCGGCGATGCCGAAGCCCTGCAAGCAGCGCGCGAGAATGAACGTTTCGAGATTCGGCGCGACGAGCGACAGCACGCAGCCGATCGTATAGACGATCAGCCCGAACGCGAGCACGCGCTTGCGCCCGTAGGCGTCCGAAATCGGGCCGAACACGAGCTGGCCGATGGCGTACGCCGCCATGTAGCCGGACACGCTCGATTGGATGGCTTGCGGCGATGTGCCGAAATCACGCGCCATCGCAGGCAGCGCAGGCACATAAATGTCGATGGCCAGTTGCCCCGCGGATGAGAACAAGCAGATCAGAAACAGCAGGAAACGCGGCGAATTTCTTATCGGCGCGCGCTGGTCGGCGGGGGTGATCACGGTCGGGGTCATGTGGGCAACGTGTGGCTGGGCCGCATCGACAAAGGCGGCCATTTGGCTCGGGCGCCGGGCAAACAGGCGGTCGCCGATATTGTAGTGACTGGCGGGCAAGCTTGCTTTCGAGGTGCGCGTTCCGAGGATTGTCGCGGCTTCGCAGCGGTACGCCGCGCAGCGCGGCTGCTTGGGGCGGCGCGTGGCTTGGGGGCAGTCGCGCCGCTTCGCGCATCGGCTCGCCGTCCAACCGAATCGATGCGTTCGATCGAACGGCAAGCGACGGAGCGGCAAACCATTGCGCGGTTCGAATCGGAAATACGAAACACGCGTGAAAAGGCCGATTTTCTCGGCGTTGTGCATTTGCCGCGACGGGGTGAAACGCGGCCGCCGGTAAATCGTTTGCGCTCCTGCATCAATAACCGCTTAACGTTTGTTTGACAAAAAGTTAACGATTGTTTGGATGCTCGATCCTAGAAATTCAGACAATTCCCATCCGACGCAACGCCATTCGGTCGCCTGAGCGGCACGCGCTACCGAAGCGGCGCGCGATGCATGCACCGCACGATCGCGTACGCCGCGTAAATGGCACGGGGCTCCGGTTCGCCGGCGAATGCTTGGATTGCGCCGCGCGAATCCATCGTGAACGACGAATGGCAGACCGCGCCTCATGCGCGAACGCGTGACCGCATAAGAACGAAATCAATGGGAAATACGTGGGATGGCAATGAAGATTTTGTCGGTTTTCGGCACGCGCCCCGAGGCGATCAAAATGGCCCCGGTCGTCAAGGCCCTCGAAGATATGCCGGGGCTGGAGTCGATCGTTTGCGTCAGCGGACAACATCGGTCGATGCTCGAACAAGTGCTCGATTTATTCGATATTCGCCCGCGTTACGACCTCGCGTTGATGACGGCGAATCAGACCCTCAATGGGCTTGCGTCCCGCCTCATCTTTTCGTTCGACGATGTGCTTGCGCAGGAAAGGCCCGATCGCGTGCTCGTCCATGGCGATACGACGACCGCGTGCGCCGCCGCGTTGGCCGCCTTTCATCGCCGCATTCCGATCGGCCATGTGGAAGCCGGCTTGCGCACGGGCGATCTATCGAGCCCGTGGCCCGAGGAGATGAATCGCCGCGTCGTCGATGCGATCAGCGATCTCATGTTCGCACCGACGCAAAGCGCCAAGGCCAATCTGATGGCCGAGGCGCTGCCCGGGCGCGTCGTCGTGACGGGTAACACGGTCATCGATGCGCTTCTTACGACGGCCGCGCGGATCGACGCCGACCCCGCGCTGCGCGGCAAGCTCGATGCGCAACTGCCGCCGCTCGACGACCGGCCCGTCGTGCTCGTGACCGGGCATCGAAGGGAGAGCTTCGGAGAAGGCTTTGCGTCGATCTGCGAAGCGCTCGACGAACTCGGCCGCGGCGGCGCGGTGCAAATCGTTTATCCGATCCACTTGAATCCGAACGTTCGCGGCCCCGCGCGCGCGCGTATCGGCTCGACGCCGAATCTGCATCTGATCGAGCCGCTCGACTATCTCGGCTTCGTGCGCCTCATGCAGCGGGCGGCCATCGTGCTGACCGATTCCGGCGGTGTGCAAGAGGAGGCGCCGGCGCTCGGCAAGCCGGTGCTCGTCATGCGCGAAGTGACCGAACGGCCCGAAGCGCTCGCGGCGGGCGCCGTGCGCCTCGTCGGCACACGCCGGGACGCCATCGTCCGCGGGGTGCACGCGTTGCTGGGCGAGCGAGCGCGCGGCACAGCGCCGCGCGAAGCCATCAGCCCCTACGGGGACGGACGCTCTGCCGCGCGGATCGCCGCAGTGGTCGCCGGTCTCGCGTTCGACGAGTTCACGGGACATGCGCTGCCCCGAGCGGCATCGGTGTCGGCGCGGGAGCATGCCGTGCCGTCCTGACGATAGCCGGCCCGTCAGCGCGGCGCGCTTGGCGGGCTTTCCGCTGTGGGACCTCGCGCATTCGACGACTCGACCCATCGAGCGCCCGAGCGCTCGGCCATTCGAACCATCGACCATTCGACACGAAACAACGTGACCTCCGATACTCCGATACGCGCCTTCGCGCGCTTGCGGCTCACGCTGGCCGCCACGCCTCTTCTGATATTTGCGCATCTCGCGCATAGCGCCGCGGCCACGGCGGCAGCCGCACCCGCGGGCGGCATTGCCGATGCTTTCGCGCACCTGGGCGAGCATCGCACGATCGAACGCACCATCGCGTTGGCCGATCTCGGCATCCGCGAACCGATCGTGCTGTCCGCGCCCGATACGCGCCATGAGCTGTATCTGCCCGTTCCGGCCGGCTTGCCGATCGGCGACGCGTCGCTGCGCATCGACGGCAACTATCTGCGCGCCGACGGCGGCCGCACCACGATGGTCGTCTCGCTCGACGGCGCACCGGTGCTCGCACGCGGGTTCGGCGAGCCGCAGGGCGATGCGCGAGCGAGCGTCGGCGTGGACGGCGCGCCGCGCGCGAGCGGTTTCGTGCGCGTGGGCCTGCAATGGGCGTCCGTGATCGACGAGCGCGTCTGCACGGATCAAACGGCGATCGGCAACGTGCTGCGCATCGCGCCGACCTCTCGTCTTACCTACCGCTTCGATCCGGCTGCGATTGCCGACGTACGCACGGCCTGGAGCGCGATGCCCATTGCGCCCGTCGTCGCGATTTCGGGGCAGCGCGTGACCGCGTCCGCCTTCGACACGGCTTGGCGCGTTCAGGCGCTGCTCGAGCGCGAAGGCCGTCGACCCGTCACGCACGCATGGCCGGCCGTAGGCTCGACGGTTCAAGTCGATGCGTCGGAGGTACCAGCCGCGTTGCGTGCGGTGCCGGCGTTCGCCGCACTGGCCGGTGGCGGCACGGTCACGCTGGCCGACCCGGCGCAGGTGGGGGCCGTGCTGGCGCTTGCATCGCCGCGCGTGTTTGCCGCGGATGTGGTCGTCGCGGACGACGCGCTGCGTGCACGAACGGCGGCGGCGCTCGATGCGTTGCGCGCGCAACTGGCTGCGGTTTCCCCCTCCGGCGTCGCGGCGTTCGACGCATGGCGCACCCGCGCGTTCGCGCCGATTACCAACCCGCTTGCCGCGGGCGAGATTCGCATTGCGCACCTTCCGGGGCAGACCGCGATCGTCGTCGGCGATACCGTGGCGGCGCAAGCGCTCGCGCGCGACTGGCGGCCGATCGGCGCGGCGGATCGCTACGTCGTGCATCGCCTGGACGAAACGATCGACGCGGACGCCGACCGCATCGCACTATCGGCGCTGGGGGGCGAGCCGCGCACGATGGATGTGGTCGACCGCGCGGTGTGGGAGGCCGGTTTCGATCTCTCGGCCGTGTCGGGCGGCGGCAAATTGCCCGACGACTTCGTGCTCGACGTCGCCGCGGCACCCACGCCGCGTCACGACGGCAACATCGCATCGGTCTACCTCAATGGCGTGCTGCTCGCGTCGACGATGCTCGACGGCGACGGAAAGCCGCAGCGCATCACGGCTCACGTGCCGCATTACGCGCTCGCGCCGGCCAATGCCTTGCGCGTGGTGTTTCAACGCCGCCCCGACGGCGATTGCGCGGCGCGCTCGAAGGGCTATCCCGTCGCCGTGCTGCCCACGAGTCATTTGACGCGCAAGCGCGCCGCGGCCGGCGACGATTTCGTCGGCGTGCTGGCGCAGTACGCCGGCGTGTCGAACGTGTTCGTGCCCGCGGCCTATCTCGCCGATGCAACGCAAAGCGTCGGCCGGTTCGCTCGATTGACCCAGGTGGCCGGTGTGTCGCCGATGCGGGCGGCGCTGTCGGTCGTGCCGCGCGGCGCGGCAGCGCAACCGACGGGTCCGTTCTTTGCCGCCGACGTGCCGCTCGGCGACAACGACGGCCGAGCCCAGTTGTCGGCGGACCGCCTCAAGCTCGTGGACGGCGCGGGGCGCGTCTATGCCGACGTCTCCGGTCTTTCGAACGCCGCCGTCATCGACGTGGCGCACGCCAACGGCAAGGAAGGCATCGTCTATCGCGCGATCGGCGGCGCCGCGCCTCCCATACCCGCTACGTTGCGTCTGTCGCGCGGCGACGTCGCGCTCGTTTCGTCGGGCGGCGCCGCGCGTCTTTTCGATTCCCGCAATCCGGGGCAAATCGTCACTGAGAGCACGCGCGCCGACGGTTTCTCGCGTCGTCTGCCGTGGTTCATCGCAGCCGGCGTGGTGGCGTTGCTCGTGGCGCTCATCGTCATTGCCGGTATCGAGCGTCGCCGCCATCGGGCGAAGGATGACGCGCAATGAACCTGACGGCGCTAGAGTGGTACGGCGGCTATGCGATGGGCCGCTATTTCACGGCGCTCGAGCTGCTGGCCGCCGCTGTCGCCGTCGCCATTTTTATCTCGAGCCTCGACGACTTGTTCGTGGACCTGTGGTACTGGACGCGCGAGCTGCTTCGGCAGTTCACCGTCAAGCGGCGCTATCGCCCACTGACCCTCGCGCAGTTGCACGCGCGCGAGGAGCAGCCGATCGCGATCATGGTGCCCGCATGGCTCGAATACGACGTCATCGCGGCCATGCTCGAAGACATGGTGCGCGTGCTCGACTACCGGCGCTACGTCGTATTCGTCGGCACCTACCGCAACGATGCGCGCACGATCGCCGAGGTCGAACGCATGCGCCGCCGCTACAGGCAGCTGCGTCGCGTCGAGGTGCCGCATGACGGCCCGACCTGCAAGGCCGACTGTCTGAATTGGGTCATCCAAGCCATCTTCAAGCACGAGCGCGAGGCCGGATTCGAATTTGCCGGCGTGGTGTTGCATGACAGCGAGGATGTCTTGCATCCGATCGAGCTCAAATTCTTCAACTACCTGCTGCCTCGCAAGGACATGATTCAGCTGCCCGTCGCGTCGCTCGAGCGCCACTGGTTCGAACTCGTCGCGGGCACTTATATGGACGAGTTCGCCGAATGGCACGCGAAAGACCTCGTCGTGCGCGAAAGCCTCGCGGGCGCGGTGCCGTCGGCCGGCGTCGGCACGTGCTTTTCCCGGCGGGCGTTGCTCGCGTTGATCGAGCAGACGGACAACCAGCCGTTCAACACCGAGAGCTTGACGGAGGACTACGACGTCGGCGCGCGCCTTGCCAAGCTCGGCATGCAGTCGATTTTCGCGCGTTTTCCGGTCACGTTCGCCGCGCGCCGTAAAACGTGGTTCGGCCTCGGCCCGATGCGCGAGTTCACGCTGACGATGCCGCTGTGCGTGCGCGAATTCTTTCCCGACACGCTGCGCACGGCATACCGCCAACGCGCGCGCTGGACGCTCGGTATCGGTCTGCAAGGGTGGCGGCAAACGGGCTTCTCGGGGTCGCTCGCCAACCGCTATTTGCTGCTGCGCGATCGCAAAGGCACGGTGACCGCGATCGTCGGCATGCTCGCCTATCTGCTCGTCGCACAGTTTCTGCTGTTCGCGTTGGCCGACGCGGTCGGCATCGCGCCGCCTTTCGCAGTCTCACCGCTTGCCGATGCGGCGTGGTTTCGAGCCCTGCTTTGGTTCAACGCCGTCGCGCTCCTGCTGCGTGCGTTGCAACGGATGTATTTCGTCACGCGCCTATACGGGTGGGAGCACGGATTGCTTTCGGCGCCGCGCATGGTGATCGCGAACTTCATCAACTTCCTGGCCGTGACGCGCGCTTGGCGTCTGTTCGCCGTGCATCTCGTCACGGGCAAGCGGCTCGCTTGGGACAAGACGATGCACGACTTTCCTTCGGCCGACGGTTTGCTCGACCGGCGGCAGCGGATCGGCGAGCTGTTGATCTCATGGCAAGCGATCGACGCGCATCAGTTGCAAAGCGCGCTCGACGAAGCGCATGCGCGCGAGGCGCCGCTCGGCCGCGTGCTGATGGCAAAAGGGTGGCTCGACGATGAAACCCTCGCGGAGGCGATCGCGTTTCAGGCCGACATCGAGCGGGGCTCGCTGGATATGGAGGCACTCGAACGCCATCGCCAACGGCTGCCGCTCGATACGATCGTCCGCTACCGCGTCTTGCCGCAAGGCATCGACGCGCAGGGGCAGGTCGTGCTATTGACCGCGAGCCCGCTCGGCGACGCCTCGCTCGCCCAGTTGGAAGCGCAGCTCGAGTGCAGCATCCGGCAACGCATCGTGCGCGAGGGCGAGATTGCGTTCGGATTGCGCGCGCTGCGCGGCGTGGCGAGCGCCGGCGCCGCTGCGGGCGGCGCGCTTCGCGAGGTGGGGAAGGCCCGCGATGCGGCCGCCCCCCACGATGGAGCCGGTGCACGGAAGACGATGAGCAAGCACGCCGAGCCCGAAGAGGCGCAAGGCGGCATGACGTCGATACCGAACGTGCCGCTCATCGGCGATCTGCTCATCGAGCGAGGTTTTGTGCGCCGTCATGCATTCGAAGCGGCGATGGCCGAGTATCACCCCGATCGTCATGGACGCATCGGCGATTTCATGGTGGCGCGCGGTGTGGTTTCGCGCGATGCCGTCGAGCGCGTCGTCGAAGAGCAGCGTCGCGCGAGCGGCCTGTCGGGAGCGACGGTATGAACGGCACGATTCATCGCTTCACGCCGCAACGGTCGGGTTCCATGCAGAAGCCGTCACCGCGTGTGGGCCGATGCGACGTGCGGATACGTCTTGCGATGCAAGCCGGCGCGGCCTGTTTCCTTTTCGCGCAAGCCGCCGCGCACGCGAACGAGAGCGCCGTCGTCCCCTTGCCTTTGGCAGGCGCCGCCTATCGCGTTGCGCAGCAAGCGTATTCCGATTATCGGCAACACGATTACGCGCATGCCGAGGCGCTTGCACGCGAGGCGATTCGTCAGCGGCCCGATGTCGTCGAATTGCGCCTTCTGCTCGCGAACTCGCTCGCCGCACAACGCCGCTATGGACAAGCGAGCCGCACGCTCGGTGATGCGATCGCCGTCTTGGGCCCGCAGCGCCCGCTCGTCAAGCGCAAGGCGCAAATCGATGCCGTCGCAGCCGCTAAGAAGCATGCGCCGGGTGCAGGCGCTCAAAGCATTCAAGCCGCTCAGAGCGCCTCGGGCGTCGGGGGCGATACGTTGACGGGCGAAGCGTACGAAGCCGCGAAGGAGGCTTACCGCGCCTATGGCGAAAAGCGCTTCGCACAAGCAGCGCAATGGGCGCAGCGGGCTATCGCAGCGAGGCCCGATGTATTGCGTTTGCGGCTCTTGCTCATCGATGCGGCGAGCGGCGCGGGCGACGAGCTGCTCGCCTGGCGGTCCGACCTCGAAGCCGTGCAGCGCTTCGGCGATGGAGAGGCGTTGCGGCTGCGACGCACGTTCATCGGCAACGGCCTCGCGCCGAAGACGTCTCAACGCGCGATGGCGGCCCGTGACGCGGGCAACCTGGCCGATGCGATCGTCATCGGACGAGAGGCCGTCGCCTACGCGCCCGACAACATCGACTATCGCGTCGCATTGTTCGATGCGCTGATTCAAGCCGGCGATTGGGCGGGCCTCGATGCGGCGGCGGGCGACGCCATCGCTTACGACGATACGGAAGTCATGCCGTACGTGTTTCGCGGGTATGCACGCGCCCAATTGCAGCGAACGGCGGAGGCCGATGCCGATCTTGCCGCCGCTATACGCATTCGCGATGCGACGCGTACCACGCAGAACAGCGCCCGCGCCATCGCCGCCGACATATGGATGGCGCAAGGGCGCGCTGCGCTCGCGCTCGACCGGCTGACGGCGCTTGCGTCGACGGGGGACGACTCCGATGCCCTCGTCACCGAGCGGCTCGCTCGCGCGCGCAGCCTCGCCGCCGCGCCGAACGCGGCACGCCAGCCGGCGCTTGCCGCGGCGCGCCCCGTCGTCGATTGCGAGAACGATCCCGACTTCGGCGCGAGTTGCGACGTGTGGCCGGCCGATCCCGCCTTCGCTGCCGCACGCGCGGCCGAGCGGGCCGGCGACCGCGGCGACAAGCAAGCCGCCGTCCGTTATGCGCGCGAGGCCGTCGCGGCGGCGCCCGACAGCGCACGGCATCGTGTCGCGCTGATCGACGCGCTCGACGATGCGGGGAAGACGCGCGAGGCGTCCGACGCGGCGCGCGGATTGATCTCCGACGGCTTGCTGGATGCGCTGCCGGCGCTCGACGCCGGGTATGTCGCGCTGCAAGCGGGCGACAACGCGCGGGCGCTCGCCGCGTTTCGTCGCGCCGATGCGCAAGGCAAGCTGCCCGCGGCGTCGCTGGCCGACGCGGGCTATGCGGCGGCATCGGCCGATCGCGATGCCGATTCGGCGCGCTATTTCGAGCGAGCGATCGATGCGCTTTCCGCCGAAGGGCGGCACGTGAGACGCGGCGCCGAGAAGGCTCGCGATGCGCAAGCGCTGGAAGACCTGCGCGCGGCGCACGCGGAGACCACTCGCCGGTGGGGTTTCGATGTATCGGTCGACTACCGCGGCGCGGGACTGCAGTCCGGCTATCGGTCAGCGCCGCAGCCGAGCACGAGCAACAACTGGCAGACCGGCGCGCAAGTGTATTGGCGCCCCTTCGGCAGTCTCGGGGAGCGCATGCTCGAGCTCTACGCGCGCGCCTCCGAGAGCTTCGGCGTGGCGGACGGCGGCCCGAGCGGCGCGAGCTCGCTCGAAACGGCATTCGGCGTGCGCGGCAAGCCCTTCGCGAACATCGACGCCATCGCGGCGTTCGAGCGCATCGTGCCGATCGGCTCGCAAGCGCAAGGCGATTGGCTTGCCCGGCTCTCCTATGCGGGCGGTGTCGGCACCGAGCGGCGCATCGACGTGCCGTCATGGTGGACGCTTTCGGCGTACGCGGAAGGCGGCCATTACATCAGCCATGCATCGAACTATGCGACTGCCGCCGTTCAAGCCGGACGCACCTATCGGATCGATCGCGTCAGCCCGCGCCTGACGGTGTTTCCGTTCGCGGTTGCCGGGGCGGATTACGACACGACGGTCGATCGCAGCGTGCCCGTCGGCATGGGTGTCGGCGTATCGGCGCGATATGCGTTCCGCGACGGCAAGTACGACGCGCCGCGCTCTTCGGTCGAGCTGTCGATTCAATACCGATGGAAGGTCACTGGGGACGATCGTGCGCGCGGCGTGTTTTGCGGCGCGGTGTTTTCTTACTGACGGCGGGGCGGGCCCATTGGCCGACTGCCTTGCCGATGCGCACATGAATGGACGGACGGGGAATTTTCCGAACATGGATTTCAAGCGAGACGATCTGATGACGAATCGAAGTGAGCGCGGCGAGACGAGGTCGCGCACGGTGCTTCGCGATGAATGCGCCGCTATTGCAATGGCGATGGCGATGGCGGTCGCCGTTGCCGCGATGCCGGTCCCGGCGCACGCGAGCGCCGACGATGTCGCCGGGCTATACGGTCCCCAGCCGCCTGCGGACGCGACCTACCTGCGGGTCGTCAATCTTTCTGCGCGTAGCGCGAAGGTCACGTTGCCCGGCGGCGCACAGCCGATCGACGTGGCCCCGGGGGCGGCGACCGCGCTCGACGTCGTGCGACCCGGCACGCCGCTCGTCGTGAAGGTTGGTGGCGAAGTTCCCATGCGCCCAGCAGGCGGCGCGACGCTCGCAGGTCCGGACACGACCGGCTCGACGATTACCGTCGCGGTCGAAGAAAACGGTGCGGGCAATTGGCGGGCCGTGCCCATCGCTGTCCCTGCCTCGAACGACGATGCACTGCGGGCGCAACTGCGGCTGTTCAATTTCGCCGAAGGCTGCGACGGCAAAGTCGCGCTTGGATACAACGGCGCCGCGGCGGTATTCGAGCATGTCGCGACGGGACACGCGGCGGCGCGCTCGATCAACCCGGTTGCGGCGACGCTCGTGGCGGTTTGCGGCAACGCAGTCTCGCCGCCGTTCGCGTTGCCGCGGTTAGCGGCGGGTCAGCGCTACAGCTTGTTTCTATCCGGTCCAGCGACGCGGCCCGTCTTGCGAGGGGCGCCCGACACGCTCGACTGGCCTCGCGCCGCACGCTGACGCTGCGCACGCCGCCGAGCAACGAGCAACGAGAAGCGAGAAGCGAGAAGCGAGAAGCGACGCGATGCTCGCCAGGACGACGCACGACGAATTGACGATAGACACGATCTTTGCGATGAGACCTCCCCACGACTCCTATAGGACATCCGGCGTGTGCGCGCGCCGCCGCCGTTTGCTGTTCGCGTTCGCGGCGGCGCCGTTCATGAGCGGCCTCGCGTTTACGCCACGTGCGGCGCATGCCGCGCAGGGCGTCATCGAAGGCCGCGACCGGTGGCTCTTCCCCGCCTGGGAAAGCTATGACGCCGACGATACGCAAGCGTGTCTGAAAGTCGTCGACTTGATCGGCACGGTAGCCGGCAGGCTGGCGCAACGTAACGTGCGCTGCGTCGTCGTCGTTGCACCGCTGAAGGCGCGCGCGGCAGCGGAAAAGCTGCCCGAAGGCGCGTCGCTGTCCGCCGCAGTCGCGCAGCGCTACGCGGCCATTCTCGCGAGAGGCAAGCAAGCCGGCGTGGACTTCGTCGATGCGGCGGCGGCGCTCAAAGCGGTCGACACGCGCGAGGACAGCACCTATATCCGCGCCGATTATCACTGGTCGGGACACACGGCCGAGGCCGTCGCGGATGCCACGGCGGACCGCCTGACGGCTGCCGGCGCGTTGCACGGCGAGCCGGCGGAACAACCGGCGCTCGGCGAGTGGACCGAGGAGATGGAGTACGGCGATCTCGCCGCGCTGCTGGCGCCCGAGCGCAAGCGCGCGATCGGCAAGGATCGCTTCGTGGTGCGCGAGCAGACTACCGGCGCCGGATTGCTGGCCGATGCGGCGCCCGTCGTTCAAATCGTCGGCAACAGCATGGTGCAGCCATATCTCGGCTTTCCGCAGCGGCTTGCCCGCACGCTCGGGCGGCCTGTCGGGCTCACTTGGAAGTTCGGCGATACGGGGCCGTGGAAAACGCTGCTCGATTATCTCGAGTCTTCGGCGTTCGCCGCGCAACGGCCGCAAGCGGTCGTATGGCAATTCAACGAAGGGCAAATGGCTTATGGCCCCGGCGCGTCGGGCGAGTGGGATGCATCGTCGATTCTTGCCGAACCGGCTTGGCTCGATCGTGTGGAAAAGGCGCTGGCGCGATGAGCGACACCGCGGTTCGACATGACCCCGGCACGCATGCCGGTCGCGCGACAGGCCCCCAGCGGGAGACGGAAAAAGAGGCAGGAGCCGCGCGCGCGCACCGGCCCATGGCGGCTTGCATTGCCGCGTTGCTCGCCGCCGCACTGGCGCTCGGGGTGTCCTCGCTCGCCGCGCGGGCGCGCAGCGATGCGGCGTTCGTCCTCGACGAGGCACGCGCCTGGCGCAACGGCGAAGCGATGCGCCGCATCGACCGTGCGATCGACGTGCCGTACGCCTCCGCATTGCGCCGTACGGGCGCCGCCTTGCGCTATCGATTGTTCGGGGACCTCGGGCCTCAAGTGCGAGAAGGCTGCCCCGGATGGTTGTTCTATGCCGATGGGCTGCGTCCGCCGGCGCAAGCGAACGTTGCAGACCGTGCCGCCGATGCCGCTGACATCGTCGACGTCGGCATGCGCGAGCGCATCGCCGCATTGCATCGCTACAGCGACGCATTGCGCCGCGAGGGCAAGACGCTCGTCGTCGTGACGGTGCCCGACAAGGCGCGTGTCGAAACGGAAGCGCTATGCGGCCTGCGCCAGGATGCGCGGATGACGGCGCGCTGGGACGCCTGGCGCCAAGCGCTCGTTCAGGCGCGGATCGCCCACGTCGATTTGCTCGGCCCGCTGACAGCGGCGCGTCCGGCGTTTTACCGGACCGATGTGCATTGGAATGCGCAAGGCGCACAAGCCGCGGCCGACACCGTGGCGCAGACGGTGACGCCGCTCGTCGGCGGACGCGGGCCGACGGACTTTACGCTGGCGCGCGCGCCGCGCGTGCAATCGCGGATCGGCGACCTGCTCAAGCTGGCTGGGCTCGACGGCGTGCCCGACGGCTGGCGCCCCGCGCCCGATGCCGAAATCTCCGAATCGATTCGCGCTCAGGCGTCGGGCGGCTTGCTCGACGACACGCCGCCCGCTCAAGTGCTGCTCGCGGGCAGCTCGTTTTCGCGGCGCAGCGGCTTCGCTGACCGGCTCGGGCGGGCGTTGGGCCGCGAGGTCTGGAACGTCAGCGTCGACGATGGCCGGTTCGACCGCGCCCTGGCCGCGGCCTGGCGCACGCGTGCGACATGGCCGGCGAGCCTGCGCGTCGTCGTCTGGGAAATGTCGGAAGACGCGTTGTCCGAACCGCCGGCATCGGCGTCGGCATCGGCCTTGCAGCCGGACGCTGCGTCGGGCATCGGCATGCTGCCGCACAACGGAACGTAAGAAGAGGGTGCCGATGCTATTCAATTCGTTCGTATTTCTGACGTTCTTCTTGCCGATCGCGTTGATCGTCTACTACGTAGCCGGCGCGCGCTCGCCGCGCTTCGCGGCGTCGTGGCTGTGCGTGTCGTCGCTCGTGTTCTACGGTGCGTGGGCGCCCGCGTTCGTCGGCTTGCTCGTCGGTTCCATCGTCTTCAACTACGCGATGAGCCGAGCGATCCTCGCTGCCGGACCCGGCTCGACGAGCGGCCGTCTCTGGCTGACGGCGGCGATCTGCGTCGATATCGGGGTGCTCGTTCGCTACAAGTACTTATCGGCGATGGCGGGTGCGCTCATCGAATGGTTGGGACTCTCGCCGCACGGCTGGCTCGCACCGGCAACTGCGAGCGTAGTGTTGCCCCTGGGCGTATCGTTCTTCACGTTTACGCAAATCGGCTATCTGCTCGATTGCCGCGCACGAATCGTCAAGGCGCCCGATGCGCTCGGCTTCGTGCAATTCGTCACGTTCTTTCCGCATCTGATCGCGGGGCCCATCCTGCATCACAAAGAGATGATGACGCAGTTCGCGCGGAGCGAAACATACCGGCTGCGCGCGGAAAACTTATCGATCGGCGCGAGCGTGTTCGCGATCGGCCTTGCCAAGAAACTGCTGCTTGCCGATCCGATCGCGTCATATGCCGACGCCGGTTTCGCCGCGCCGGGCACGTTGACCTTCTGGGCCGCTTGGGGCGCCGCGCTCGCTTACGCGCTGCAACTGTACTTCGATTTTTCCGGGTACTCGGATATGGCGGTCGGCCTGGCCAAGCTGTTCGGCGTGCGGTTTCCGCTGAACTTCAACTCGCCGTTCAAGGCCGCCGGCATCATCGATTTTTGGCAGCGCTGGCATATGACGCTCACGCGTTATCTGACCGCCTACCTCTATTACCCGTTGTCGATGCGGATCAACCGCCGCCGCGCGGCGCGCGGCCTGCCCATCGGGCGCGCCGCGCAGGGCTCGGCGTCGGGGTTTCTGATGACGATCGCGGTCCCGACTTTCTACACGATGGGGCTCGCAGGTATTTGGCATGGGGCGGGGCTGCAGTACTTCATCTATGGCCTGCTGCACGCGGGCTACTTGACCGTCAATCACGCTTGGCGTCATTGGCGCGCGCAAGCGCGGGAAAACCCGTCGCCGTTGTCCGATTCGACGCCCTCGCCGAACGCGTCGCCGTGGTGGCCGGCATTGCAGCACGCCGCGAGCGTGCTGACGACGTTCGTGGCCGCACTGATCGCATTCGTGTTCTTCCGCGCGCACGGTGTGGGCGATGCGCTTGCAATGCTCGAAGGCATGGCCGGCGCGCATGGCTTCGGTGCAAGCGAATGGCCGCCGTTCGGTGCGGCGCCCGACGCGCTCGGCTGGCTGCGGCTCGCACTGGGCCGCGCAATGCCGGCGCCGCAACTGGCGTTGCTGCTAGCGATCGTTTGGCTCGCGCCGAATTCGCATGAACTGATGGGCCGCTTTTCGCCGGCGCTCGAGCGTGGGTCGAGCGCCGTTCCCGCGCGCTTCGCGTGGGCGCCTTCGTGGCGCTGGACGGCCGTGGTGGTCCTGATGCTGCTCGTTTGCGCCGCGCAGTTGCATGACGAGGTGAGGTTCCTCTACTTCCAGTTTTGAAACATACGATTCGAAGGAGATGTCGATGACGTCAATCGAAGCAGGGTTGCTCGAACAAGCGCGAGCCGTCGTGGAGTCCGTGGTGATGCGGCGTGTCGATGCCGATACGCCTTTGATCGAATCGGGGCTCGTCGATTCGGTCCTCGCCGTGGAAATCGTGCTGCGTGTGGAATTGCAGTTCGGCGTTCAGGTGCCCCCGACGGAGATCGCGGAGCATTTGGCGAGCGTATCGGCGCTGGCGGCGTTCGTTGCGGACAACGGCAGCGCGTCGCATCTGCGCAACCGATAGGCGGCGACCATGCGCTTCGATCTAGCCGAGAGCCGATTCGTCGAATACGACCGCGACGCCGGTGCGCTTGCGGTCATCGCTGCCGACCGGACGCTGACATGGCGCGAGTTGGCGGACGCCGCCGTTGCCTGGTGCAACGCCGCCGCGGCCGCGGGCATCGGACGCGACGTGCCCGTGATCGTGCGTGGCCACAAGGAGGCCGCGTTCTTCGTCGCGATGACAGGGGCGCTGTTGCTCGGCGCGCCGTTCGTCCCGATCGACACCGTCTATCCGGACGAGCGTTTGCGCCGCATCGCGCGAACGCTCGAAGCCGCCGTGTACTTCGACGCGCGCAAAGGCACCTTCGAGCGGCTCGAAATGGGGGCGAGCCTCGTCATGGACGGTTCCGCGTCCCCGGCGGCAACGCTGCGCGAGAAGAACCTCGCTTACGTCTTGTTCACTTCGGGTACGACGGGCGAGCCCAAGGGCGTGCAAATCGGCCGGGAGAGCGTGCAGTTGCTGGCCGAGTGGATGGCGGCCGACTTCGCGCTCGGTCCGGCGCCGGTTTTTCTGAATCAAGCGCCGTTCAGTTTCGACTTGTCGATGTACGAGGTGTTCGGCACGCTGGCGCTAGGCGGCACGATCGTGATGATGTCCCGCGCGGCGTGTTTGCCGGGCGCTGCATTCGTCGATGCGCTTGCCGATGCGTGCGTGACGACCTGGGTATCGACGCCCTCGTTCGCTCAACAGCAGCTGCTCGATCCGCGTTTTGCGCAGCGCTCGTTACCGACGCTGCGCACGTTTCTGTTTTGCGGCGAAATGTTGCCCGTTTCGCTTGCCCAGCGGTTGCGTGAGCGTTTTCCGCAAGCGCGCCTCGTCAATACCTATGGGCCGACCGAAGCGACGGTGGCCGCGACGTGGATCGTCGTCGACGACGCCGTGCTGGCCGCGCACCCTCAACGGTTGCCGGTCGGCTTCGCGAGGCGCGGCGGGGAAGTGTTCGTCGAAGGCGGCGAGCTGTGCATCGCCGGGCCATACGTGATGCGAGGCTATCTGAATCGCGCCGATCTGAACGCGACGCGCATGTTCCTGCGCGATGGACGACGCGCGTTTCGCACCGGAGATCTCGGCAGTGCCGATGCGAGCGGCATGTTGTTCTGTCACGGCCGCATCGACGATCAGATCAAGCTCAACGGCTATCGCATCGAGCTGGCGGAGATCGATGCGGCGCTGGCGTCCATGCCGGGCGGCGCTCACGCGGCAGCGGTGCCGCTGCGCCGGGCCGATGGCACCGTCGCGCGCATCGTCGCATTCGTGGAAACGGGGGCGAACGATGCGCACGGCGCGCAGCTTGCGCTGCCGGCCGATTGGCGAGCGCGCTTGGCCGAGCGATTGCCGCCATACATGATTCCGTCGGAACTCATTGCCTGCAGGTTGCTGCCGCTGACGATCAACGCGAAGATCGACCGCGCGCGTTTGGCCGACGATTATCGGCATTCGATGGCCGATGCGTTGGTGCGTAGCGATGGGCGGTAAGTGTTCGAAGGCTGCATGGGCGGCAGCGGTGACGGCAACTTTCAAAGCGATGGCAAAAGCGTTTGTACAAGCATCCGTAAAAGCATCTATAAAAGCCGCCGCAGCCGCGCTTGCCTTGATCGCATCGCTCGTGCCGGCGATGGCGACTGCGGACCCCGCGCCATTGGCGCAGGGAATCGTCTGGCAACCCGACGTGGCTCATATGAATCCTCACGGCGCGTGGGACGCTTTAGGCGTGAGCGATCTGCTCGTGCAGTGGACGGCCGTGGACGACGAAGCGCTGACGCCGGGCGCGGGCTTGCCTACTGCATCGCGGCTTCCCGATTGGAAGCGGATCGGTAAGGAGCCTTGGGCGCGTGACGTGATCGTCGGCTTGGCGGGGCGTTTCGACGAAACCGAGGCGCGCGCTCATGCACCGCGGCTCGTCGCGCAGTCGCTTGCGCTGGCTTCCTCGCGTTGGCCGATGAACGTCGCGGGCTGGTATTTTCCGGTGGAAGTCGATCCGACGTGGAAGAACGCGCGCGTGCTCGCACCGCTGCTCGCGCAATTACCGAAGCCGTTGTGGATCAGCGTCTACGACAACTCGAATATCGGCGGCGCGGCGCTCGCCGCGTGGCTGGACACGTGGCTGCCGCGCGACGTCGGCGTATTTTTTCAGGACGGCTGCGGAGATTATGTGCGCGCGCCATACGTCGCACGTGCTTACGCCGACGCGCTCTCAGCGCGCCTGGGCGCCTCGCGCGTGCGCATCATCGCCGAAGCGTTTCGCGGCGTCCCGAAGGGAGGCTTTCGTGCAGCGACGGCGGCGGAGCTGGCGCCTCAACTCGACGCCTATCGCGGCTATCGTGTCTACCTTTTCGATGGTCCGCACTATGTGTCGCCGACGCTCGTGCGTGAAATCGTCGAGCGCGGGGATGGCGGGAGTGGGGTACGGCGCCGGTGAGCGGTCGGAAGTGCGCGCGTAAGCGCAGTCACGCGGGAATGGCCGAGAGTTCCAGTCGCATCCCGAGGGCTGCGAGGGCCGCAGCAATCGTATCGATTTTGGTTGTGTGACTCAGGTCGATGACTCGGCTGATTTCCTGCCGGCGCGTATGCAGCCGCCGAGCTAGCTCGGCGGCGGTGACTCGCGATCAGCCGAGTCTCCCCCGCCGATCGCCGCCTTGCTTGACTTCGAACCGCTTAGTCGTCAGAACCGATGGATGATGCCCACGCCGGCCGCGAACAAGCCGTTCGACGCCGACGGCGTGCCGTTGAAGCCGTCGCCGATCGTCGCCGTCGCGTCGATCACGCCGCCGTTCGCATTGAGCGTTTGACCCTTGGCGTGCGTGTACGCTTCGATCATGTAGAACGCCGTGCGCTTTGACAACGAGTAGTACTGCGACACCACGAATTGGTGATACTGCGCCGCGTCGTTCACGCGGTTCGCCTTCGAAGCCGTCGTATAGCTATAGCCGCCGGCCAGATCGAGCGCCGAGGTCGCCTTCCAATGCAGCACCGCGCCGTACGTGTTGAACACCGCCTCGTTCGCGAACTTCGAATTCACGCCCGGAACGTACTCAACGTTCGAATACGACACCGACAGATCGAGCGACGGCGTGAACTGCCAGCCGCCCGTCACGGCGATTCGCTGCTGCGCTTGCGCGGACTGATAACCATTGTTCAGGGCCGACACCGCGGGCTGGCTGCCGGCGTTGCTCACGGTCGAGAACGAGCCCCAGGCGCCGCCGCCTTCGGTCGAGTTGTTCACGCGCTGAAAGCCGGCCGCAATGCCGAGCGGGCCGTTCGTGTACTGCGCCGCGGCGCTCCACGTCGAGCCGGCGTTGAAGCTGCCGGGCTCGCCGCCCACCGAGTACGAGCCGCCGAAGGTAAAGCCGGCGATCTTCGGCGACATATACACGAACGAGTTGTTCGCTCGATAGTTCGTGTCGAGCGAATCGATGTCGCCCGGATGCGCACCGAATGCGCCCGTCAGCCACGTCGTCGGGCTCCACGGCGAAAGCAGCGTGTAATAAGCCGTGTATTGCCGGCCCGCCGTGAACGTGCCGAGCCGCGCGTCGGACAGGCCCACGTACGCTTGGCGATTGAACGCGAGACCCGAGACGCTCATGCCGCCGTTCGCGCTGTTGAAGCCTTCTTCCAACTGGAAGATCG
Source organism: uncultured Burkholderiaceae bacterium (assembly GCA_966212325.1). Lineage (GTDB taxonomy): Bacteria > Pseudomonadota > Gammaproteobacteria > Burkholderiales > Burkholderiaceae > Trinickia. The sequence continues at coordinate 40,444 of CBIHRA010000023.1, forward strand.
CCTTGAGGCCGCCGCCCAGATCTTCGCCGCCCTTCAAACCGAAGCGGCTGCCGGCCCAAATGCCGTTGATCATCCGCGTGGCCGATTTGCCGCCTGACGTCGCGCCCAGACTCGGCGCCGTGTTGCTCTGATAACCGATGCCGGTATCGACGACCCCATACAGCGTGACGCTGCTTTGCGCCTGCGCCGCGCCTGCCGCAAGGCCGGCCGCCAAAGCGACAGCCGACACTTTCCATACGCGCTTGTTCATTGAGTCTCCGTGGTTGATGTGCACCGCGACGGCGACGGCGCCTTGCCGCGCCTTGAATCCATGCCGCCGTCGTACCCCTGAAAAGCGGTATCTTGTCAGTCATCGTACAACAAGCGGCGAAGCGCATTGTCGCCAGGGAAAGTCGTGCTTTTTAGTAGGGAAAGTACCAGGAAGACGTGCCGTAGCACGTCGTATAGGGAGTTGTACGATGACTGCGGATATGCGGCTAGTCGTGGCTGCTCGCGCGCCTGTAGGCGCGGCGCAGGCGTTCGCGGCTGTTGGACAGATGCATGCGCATGGCGGCGCGGGCGCCTTCGGCATCGTGCCGGGCGATCGCGTCGAGGATACTGTCGTGCTCGCGGTTCACGTGAGAGAGATAGGCTTGCGGGTCTTCGTCGGCGATGCCGGCCGAATCGATACGCTCGCGCGGAATCAGCGCGGTGCCGAGTTGCGTGAGAATGTCGACGAAATACCGGTTGCCCGTGGCGCGGGCCACGGCGATATGGAACTTCAGATCGGAATCGACGCTGCCGCGCCCCGCATCGCGCGCGGCGGTCAGGGCGTCGAGCGCCGCGCGGATGCGCGCGACGTCGTCGGGCTGCGCGCGCTGGGCGGCCAAGCCCGCGCATTCCGTTTCCAAGCTGATGCGCAATTCCAGAACGGCGAGGACGTCGCGCAACGTCGTCGCGGGAATCATCTCGATGTCGAGGCCCTTTGCGCGCGATTCGAGCACGAAGCTGCCGATCCCGTGGCGCGTCTCGATCATCTTCGCCGCTTGCAGGCGCGAGATCGCTTCGCGAATGACGGTGCGGCTGACGTTCATCGTCTCCATGAGCTGCGTTTCGGTCGGCAGCTTGTCGCCTGGCTTCAACACGCTCGTTTCGATCTGCTCCGTCAAGCGGCCGACGACGAGTTCAGCTAGGTTGCGGGCGCGCCGCGGCTGGGCGGCGAGGGGCGATGCGGACATCGGTTACCTCTTTGGGGCGGCTCGGTACGAAATCGCACCCATTATAGCCGCGTGGTTATCGGACGACGGATGAATACCGGGGAACGTCGTCGAACGCAAGCTGGTACGTACCCGTTTTCCCGTTGCATCGGTGGCCCGGCCGTCGCCCTACGCCGGAGATCGACGCAAGCCGCGTCGAAGGGCCGGCTCCGCTCGGCGTGACGAGAACGATGCAATGCTCGCCGCGACTCGCGCGTGATCAGTACCACGGATGCAGCGATCCATCGTTGATCGAAATCAATTTCAGGCGTGATCGGTCATCAACGCCTATTAACAGTAGTTTGCTCGACTGCGTCCCCGTTAATTCAGTAACATCCCCCCCTTTAGCTATCGCCCCTTCGCGCCGTTAGCAAGGCATGAACGAATACCGGGCCGCAGCGCATCGAGTCGCCGGCGGCCAGCATCGCCGGTTCCATCGAACCGCGTCTGGATGTCCCCTCTTGTTCCATTCGAGCAAACGGTAGGACTACGAACTATTTCGTTCGGCGCGTCGGCGCGTGTGTGGACCGTGCCGGTGGATCGGCGCGGCCTGGAGCTTTTGGAGAGATTATGTTTGTTGCAATCGGATGGATCTTGGTGCTCGGCGCCGTGATCGGAAGTTTCGTCGGCGAGGGCGGCCATTTGTTTGCGCTGCTGCAGCCGTTCGAGCTCATGTGCATCTTCGGTGCGGCGTTCGGCGCGTTCGTCGTCGCGAACCCCGTGCATACGCTGAAGAAGACCCTCAAGAGCCTGCCCGCATGTTTCAAGGGGCCGCGCTACGACAAGGCGAAGTATCTCGAGCTGATCGCATTGCTTTACGAACTGATGCAAAAGGCGCGCAAGGAAGGGATGATGGCGCTCGAAGCGGACGTCGACGCGCCGGATCAGAGCCCGCTGTTTCAGAAATACTCGGCGATCGCGGGCGACCATCATCTGCTCGATTTCATCACGGACTATCTGCGGATGATGTCCACGGGCAATATCAACGTGCTCGAAATGCAGGACTTGATGGACGAAGAGCTCATGACGCACCACGCCGAAGAGTCCGTCGTCGCCAATGCGCTGCAGAAGATGGCCGACGGCCTGCCGGCGTTCGGTATCGTCGCGGCCGTCATGGGCGTCGTGCATACGATGGCGTCGGTGGGCGAGCCGCCGGCGGTGCTCGGCAAGATGATTGCCGCCGCGCTGGTCGGCACGTTTCTCGGCATCTTGCTCTCGTACGGCTTCATCGGGCCTTTGGCCGACCTGCTTCATGCGAAGGGGCGCGCTGCCGCCAAGCCGTTCCAATGCGTGAAGGCCGTGCTGCTCGCGTCGTTGAGCGGGTACGCCCCGTCCGTGGCCGTCGAGTTCGGCCGCAAGGTGTTGTTCACCAACGATCGCCCGACGTTCCAAGAGCTCGACGATACCGTTCGGGCGACCAAGGTTTCGAAGCCGGCTACGTCTTCGTAAGATTTCCAATGTGCGTGACGGGCGTTTGAACCATGGGTGACAGACTTTCCAAAGAAGCCGCCGAAAAGCGGCCGATGAGCATCGTCGTGCGGCGCAAGAAGGCCGACCATCACGACGGCCATCACGGCGGCGCATGGAAGATCGCCTACGCCGACTTCGTGACGGCGATGATGGCTTTTTTTCTGTTGATGTGGCTGCTCGGCTCCACGTCGAAGTACGACAAGGAAGGCATCTCGGAGTATTTCAACACGCCGATGTCGGCGCTGTTTTCGGGGAGCGAAACGTCGGATTCCACGCGCTCGAACATCGTTCAAGGAGGAGGCCACGACATCTCCGATACACGTCCGGGCGACGGCGCGATGACGCAAATCAATCCGCCCGCCGCGCAAGTCGCGACGCCGAAGTTGGCGGCCGACGACATGCAACGGCTTCAGCAGCTGAAGCAGAAACTGACCTCGCTGATCGAGCATGTCCCCGCGCTGAACGCCTATAAGGATCAGATTCGCATTTCGATCACGGCGGAGGGGCTTCGCATCGAGATCGTCGATTCGCAGAAGCGGCCGATGTTCGCGCTGGGCAGCACGAAGCTGCAGCCTTACGCCGTCACGATCCTCACGCAGATCGGGTCCACGCTCAACGACGTCGAGAATCACATTTCGATCGCGGGGCACACCGACGACGTGCCGTACGGCGGCGGCGAGGATGGCTATACGAACTGGGAGTTGTCCTCGGAGCGGGCCAATGCGGCGCGCCGCGCGCTCGTGACCGGCGGCATGCGGATCGAGAAGGTGCTGCAAGTGCGCGGGCTGGCCGACGTGCAACCGTTGCAAGGCAACGACCCGAACGCACCGACGAACCGCCGCATCAGCATCCTCGTCATGAACAAGGCGGCCGAGCAGGCGTTCTTCCGCGACGGCGGCCGAGCGACGAACATCGACGATGCAATGCCGGCGGCGCCGGCCCTGCAGCAGGCGGTGAAGCCCGTGGCGATGCGGCGGCAGCCTTCGCCTGCGAACGCGTCTTGACGCGCGTCGCCGCGTACGCGGCGTCACGCTCGATCGCTCCATCTTGCGCGGCGGCTCCGCCGCGCAGTCCCCTACCGCCTTCCCGACCCATTCGATCGGTCGAATAGCGCGCCCTTTAGGCGCTATTTCGCCAGATGCCCCGCCGGCGGGCCGTTTTGCGCCGCTTTTTGCGCAAATTGGGCCGGTTTCAACCTGCATTTCGTCGATTTGCCCACTCAGGCGTTCTGGAATACTTCACGTACCGAGTTGGGCGGCTGTCGGCGCCCTCCGATTTTCTTGAGGGATATTGATGCGAGTTCTGGTAACGGGCGCGGCGGGCTTCATCGGCAGCCATATCTGCGACCTTTTGCTGCATGAAGGGCACGAGGTGATCGCGCTCGACGACCTGTCGACGGGCCGCGAACGTAATCTTGCCGCCGCCGCGGGCCATCCCCGATTCCGCTTCGTTCGCGCGGACATCCGCGAGGCTGCGCAAATTCTGCCGCAGTTCGAAGGCGTCGATTGGGTGCTGCATCTGGCCGGCCGCTCCGACATCGTGCCGTCGATCGAGCAGCCGGTCGAATACTTCGACGTCAACGTCAAAGGCACGTTGAACGTGCTCGAAGCGGCGAAGCACCACGGCATCAAACGCGTCGTCTATACCGCCTCCTCGTCGTGCTACGGCATTGCGCAAACGTATCCGACGCCCGAAACCGCCCCCGTTCGCCCCGAGTATCCCTACGCGCTCACGAAGGCGATGGGCGAGGAACTCGTCATGCACTGGGCGAAGGTGTATCAGCTCCCGGCGCTCTCGCTGCGGCTGTTCAACGTCTATGGACCGCGCTCGAGAACCAACGGCGCCTATGGCGCGGTCTTCGGCGTTTTCCTCGCACAGATGCTGAAGGGCTTGCCGGTGACGATCGTCGGCGACGGTACGCAGACGCGCGACTTCACCTTCGTCACCGACGTCGCCCGCGCGTTCGTCGCCGCCGCGAAATCGCCGCTGACCGGAGAAATCTTCAACGTGGGCAGCGGCGGCCATTACAGCGTCAATCATCTCGTCGATTTGCTCGGCTGCGAGCGCAGCTATATCCCGAAGCGGCCCGGCGAGCCCGACTGCACGTTCGCCGACACGCGCCGCATTCGAGAAGCGCTCGAATGGGCGCCGCAAGTCACCTTCGAAGAGGGCGTGAAGGTCATGCTCTCCCATATCCAGGATTGGGCCGATGCGCCCGTGTGGACGCCTGAGCGCATCAGCGAAGCCACCCGCACCTGGTTCACCCACCTTGGACAATCAACGTGAATACCGACGGCTTTTCCTCCGCGCTCGCCCAATTTTTCGGCGTACTGAAAGAAATGCAGGTGGACGCGCCCGCCGAGCCGTCGTTCAGCGGCGAAGAAGGGCTGCAGCACGCGGTCTCGCTCCTGCTCGACGCCAAGCAGCGCGGCAGTTGCGTCTACTTGATCGGCAACGGCGGCAGCGCCGCGATCGTGGCCCACGTGCAGAACGATCTCGTGAACAAGGCGCGCGTACGCGCGCACGTACTGCACGAATCGTCGCTGCTGACGTGCATGAGCAACGACTACGGCTACGACCGCGCCTACGCGGAGATGCTCGAGCGCTTCCTCAAGCCCCAAGACGTCTTGATCGCGGTGAGCAGCTCCGGCCGCTCGAGCAACATCCTCAAGGCGCTCGAAGTGGCGCATTCGCGCGGCGCATACACCGTCACGCTGTCGGGCTTCTCGCCCGAAAACCCGCTGCGCGCCGGCGGCCACGTCAACGTCTGGCTGCCGTCTACCGATTACGGTGAAGTCGAGGTGGGTCATCAACTGGTCCTTCACTATCTTTCCGACGCGCTGGCGGATGCGACATGAGCACTGACAAGATCAAGACCATCGAGGAACTCGGCCGCCTCACGCGCGACGCTCGCGCCGCGGGCCGGCGTGTCGTGCATTGCCACGGCACGTTCGATCTGATGCATACGGGCCACATCCGGCACTTGCAGCATGCCCGCGAACTGGGCGACTTGCTCGTCGTGACGGTCACGTCCGATCCGTTCGTGCGCAAGGGGCCGAACCGTCCGGTGTTCTCCGACGCGCTTCGCTCGGAAAGCCTGGCGGCGCTCGGCTGTGTCGACTATGTCGCGGTCAACCACGCGGAAACGGCAGTCGACGCGCTCGAAGCGATTCGCCCGCATCTTTACGTCAAGGGTAGCGACTACGTCGATGCAAGCCTCGACGTGACGGGCAACATCGCACGCGAAATCGAGGCGGTGCGGGCTCACGGCGGCGACGTGCATTTCACCGACGAAATCACGTTCAGCTCGACTAAGCTGCTCAACGAGCATTTCGACGTGCTGCCGAAGGACACGCGGCTTTTCCTGCAGCATTTCAAGGAAAATTGCTCGCTGGACCGATTCCTCGCGCAAATCCGCGAGCTCGGGTCGATGCGCGTGCTCGTCATCGGCGACGCAATCATCGACGAATACCATTACGTGAGCACGCTCGGCCAGACCGGCAAGGGCAACGTGCTGGCGGTGCGCCACCGCAGCGAAGAGCGATTCGCGGGCGGCGCCATCGCCGTGGCGAACCACATCGCGGGGTTTGCCAAGGAAGTGACGCTGCTGACCGCGCTCGGCAAGCAAGACGGCTCGCTCGGCTACGTGGCGAACAAGCTCGCCCGCAACGTTCACCTCGAATACCGGCACTTCAAGGCGGCCCAGACGCTGATCAAGCGGCGCTTCGTCGATCAGGACTTGCAGCGCTTGTTCGAGGTCTATTACGGCGCGGACGACGAAGAAGACGCCGAGCTCGAGCAGCGATTCTGCGATTGGATCGCCCGCAGCGCGAAAGACTTCGATGCCGTCATCGTGCCGGACTTCGGCAACGGCTTCATCACGCGCGGCATGGCGGCCTGCATTTCGGAGCACGCGCCGTTTCTCGCCGTCAACACGCAGATCAACTCGGGCAATCGCGGCTATCACACGATCACGCGGTATCCGAAGGCCGACTTCCTTTGCATGAACGAACCCGAAGCGCGGCTCGCCACGCACGATCGCCAATCTTCGCTCGAAGCCGTGGCAGGCGATCTGATCGCGAAGCTCAATGCCGATTCGATGGCGGTCACGCGGGGCTCGCAGGGCGCGCTGATCGTCGACCGGGACAAGGCGCTGGCGATTCCGGCGCTCTCGTCCCACGTGGTCGACCGGATCGGCGCCGGCGACGCATTTCTTTCGCTCGCGGGGCTTTGCCTGGCTGCGGGCAAGCCGAAGGAGACCGCGGTCCTGGCGGGCAGCATCGCCGCGGCGATCGACGTGCAGATCGTCTGTAACCGCGAGCCCGTGGACCCGGTGTTGTTCGCGAAGTACGCGACCACGCTCCTGAAATAAATGGATTGAAGCAATGGACACGTTTCTGATCGATAGCCACAAGCTCGTCTATCACCCCCGGCGCGTGGCGGACGTCATCGAAGCCGGCGACGACTGGGAGAAGGCCAAGCAGATCTACCCGATCTATCTCGAGCTTTCGCCGGTGGGCGCCTGCAATCATCGCTGCACGTTCTGCGCGGTCGATTACATCGGCTACAAATCGGTGATGCTCAATCACGAGATGCTCGAAGAGCGGCTGCCCGAGATGGGCCGGCTCGGCGTGAAGAGCATCATGTACGCGGGCGAGGGCGAGCCGCTCTTGCACAAGAAGATCAACGAAATCGTGGCCGCCACGAAGGGCGCCGGTATCGACGTCTCGTTCACGACGAACGGCGTGCTGCTGGGCGAAGCGTTCGTGGAACGTTCGCTCGACAAGACTTCTTGGATCAAAGTTTCGCTCAATGCCGGCACCGCAGCCTCGTACGCGGCGATCCATCGCACGAAGGAGCGCGACTTCGAGCGTGTGGTCGGCAACCTGAAGCATGCCGTCGAGTACAAACGCAAGCACGGGATTGCCTGCACGATCGGCGTGCAGTCGGTGCTGCTGCCCGAAAACGCGGCCGACATGCCTGAGCTCGCACGGATTTGCCGCGACGAAATCGGCGCCGATTACCTCGTCATCAAGCCTTATTCGCAGCACCTGTTCAGCGAAACGCATCAGTACGAGGGCATCGACTACAACCCGTACCTGCGGATGGAAGAGCAACTCGCGGGCATGTCGACGGACAGCTTCCAGCTCATTTTCCGCAGCCACACGATGCAAAAGTACGTGGAGCCGGCGGACAAGCGCTACAAGAAGTGCCATGCGACGCCGTTCGTCTGGGGCTACGTGATGGCCGACGGCAGCGTGTACGGCTGCAGCGCCTATTTGCTCGACCAGCGTTTTGCCTACGGCAATCTGAACGAATCGACGTTCCAAGCGATCTGGGAAGGCGAGCGCCGCAAGGAAAGCTTCCGCTTCGTGCGCAATCAACTCGACATCAAGGATTGCCGCAAGAACTGCCGGATGGACGAAGTCAATCGCTACTTGGATCGGCTCGTCAATCAGAGCGTGCCGCACATCAACTTCATCTGAGGCGCGGCATTCATGACCGATTCCCTGAATCGCATGGCGCGCATGCTGTTGATCCGGCGTGTCGAGGAAGCCATCGCGCGCCACTACCCGCGGCAACAGATGCGCTGCCCCGTGCACCTGTCGATCGGGCAGGAAGCGGCGGCGGTCGGCGTATGCGCCGCGCTCGGCCCGGCCGATCAGGCGGTCAGCACGCATCGCTCGCATGCGCATTACCTCGCCAAGGGCGGCGACCTCGATGCGCTCATCGCGGAGCTTCACGGCAAAGCGACCGGCTGCTGCGCGGGGCGCGGCGGATCGATGCATCTGTCGGATCGCGACGCGGGCTTTCTCGCCAGCACGGCGATCGTCGGCAACAGCATTCCTGTCGGCGTCGGCATGGCGCTCGCCCGGCAAGTTGCGGGTACCACGGACGTCGCCTGCGTTTTCTTGGGCGATGGCGCGGCTGAAGAAGGCGCGTTTTACGAAAGCGCCAATTTCGCCGCCGTGCGCAAGCTGCCGGTCCTGTTCGCGTGCGAGAACAACCTTTATTCGGTCTATAGCCCGCTGTCGAAGCGGCAGCCGGCCGGCCGGTCGCTGACCCAATTGGCCCGCGCGATCGGGCTCGTCGCGCAGACGGTGGACGGCAACGACGTGCAGGCCGTCTACGCAGCGGCGAGCGAGGCCGTCGCCGCGCTGCGCGCGGGCGGCGCGCCGCGCTTCATCGAAATGACCACCTACCGCTGGCTCGAGCATTGCGGCCCGTTCGACGACGACCATCTGAACTATCGTCCGCACGGCGAGTTGGAGGACTGGAAGCGGCGCGACCCGATCCGGGCCGAGCTGACGCGCTTGAAGGTGACCGACGCCTGGCTCTCGCGCACTGAGCGCGAGATCGAGGCGCGCATCGATGCGGCGTTCGAAAAGGCGCACGCGGCGCCGTTTCCAACGATCGAGAGCGCCCGATCGGGCATCTATGCCACCGACTTGGGAGCTGCGCAATGACGATGAAGAGTGCAGCCCAAGCGATCAACGACGCCATGCACGTCGCGATGGAGCAGGACCCATCGGTGCTTTGCTACGGCCTCGGCGTGGATGATCCGAAAACGATCTTCGGCACGACGGCCGGCCTGCAGGAACGTTTCGGTGCCGCGCGCGTTTTCGATATCCCGACCTCGGAAAACGCATTGACGGGGATCGGCATCGGCGCCGCCCTCGGCGGATTGCGGCCGGTCATGTGCCACCAGCGTTTGGACTTCTTCCTGTTGGCGATGGACCAGCTCGTCAACAACGCGGCGAAGTGGCGTTATACGTTCGGCGAGCGCCATCGCGTGCCGCTGACGATACGGCTCATTCTCGGCCGCGGCTGGGGACAAGGACCGACGCATTCGCAGAATCTGCAGGCGTGGTTCGCTCATATCCCGGGCCTGAAGGTCGTCATGCCGGCCAGCGCCGCCGATGCGAAGGGCCTGCTCCTGTCGTCGATTTTCGACGACGATCCCGTGGTCTTCCTCGAACACCGCTGGGTCCATTCGGCCACGGCCGAGGTGCCGGACGGCGACGTGCGCGTGCCGATCGGCAAGGCGGCGCGCTTGGCCGAGGGCGACGCGGTGACGATCGTGGCGATGTCCTATCTCGTGACCGAGGCCCGCCACGCGTGCGCGGCGTTGGCGCAAGCCGGCGTTCATTGCGATCTGATCGACTTGCGCACGATCAAGCCGCTCGACATGACGACGATCGAAGCGTCGCTCGAACGCACGGGCCGGCTGCTCGTGCTCGACAGCGGGCCGGCCACGGGCTCGGTGGCCGGCGAGATCATCGCGCGGCTCGCCATGAGCCATTGGTCCCACTTTCGCAGCCCGCCGATGCGGTTGGCCGCGCCCGACTGCCCGGAGCCGACGAGCTACGGGCTGACCAAAGCTTTCTATACCGAGGCGGCCGACGTCATCGTCGCCGTCGGCAACATGCTCGGGCTCTCGGAGCTCCCGCTCGATGCCCTGCCGCCCGCCCGTCCCCATCACGACGTTCCGGGTGACTGGTTCACCGGCCCGTTCTGAACGAATATCAGGAGATCGCCATGAGCGAGAGCAAGACCAAGGAAGGAATCAATCGATTCGGCCAGAAGACCGTCACGATGATTCCCGAAGAAGCGCCGCTGAACCCCAATCCGGGCCACAAGCTGCGCACGTCGAACGTCATCGTCAACCGCCAAGCGTTGTCGGCGGCCGAACCGCAGATCGACAGCAGCCAGCTCGGCAAGACGGCCGGGCAGAAGATTCAGTTCTACAGCGAAGGCAACCAGATCGGCGTGATTCGCGTGTCGGAGGGCGAAGAAGCCCCGGTGCCGAATCAGTTCACGGGCCCGAGCTATCGCAACCCGCCCCAGCGCTTCCGCTTCGACGGACACAAGATGATGCACCATCTCGACCGGCTGGCCGCCTGGCAGCGCGGCGAGCGGTTCGCGCCCGTGCACATCGATATGGGCCTCACGAAATTTTGCAACACCGCTTGCATTTACTGTTATGCGGTCGTGCAGAACATGACGCGCGGCACGATGATCGAGCGCGAGGCGCTGCTGCGCTACATCGACGATTGCGGCCGCCTGGGCGTGCGCTCGATCGGCTTCATCGGCGACGGCGAACCGACGTTGAACCCGGCGCTCTACGATGCGACGGTGCGAGCCGGCGAGCTCGGCGTCGATACGTCGATGGCCACCAACGGCCTGTTGCTCGACATGGACCGCGCCCACGACGTCCTCAAGAACATGAGCTGGATTCGCTTCAACCTGTCGGCGGGCACGAGTAGCGGCTTCCGTCGCGTTCACCAATCGAAGGAAGAAAACTTCGATCTGCTCGTCGACAAGATCCGCACGCTCGTGCAGATCAAGAAGCAATACGGCTACAAATGCACGCTGGGCCTGCAAATGGTGCTGATTCCCGAGTGCTTCGAGGAGGTGCTCCCGGAAGCGAAGCTCGGTGCGGAGCTCGGCGTCGATTACTTCGTCATCAAGCACTGCTCGGATTCCGAGTACAAAGAAATCGGCATCAACTACGAGGACTACCTGTCGATCGGCGAGGTGCTCAAAGAGGCCGAAAGCTATTCGAACGAGCATTACGTCGTTCAAGCCAAGTGGAACAAAATCAACGCGGCGTCCGAATCGGCGCTTTATAAGAACGGCGTGCGCAAATACGACGTTTGTCACGGCACGCCCTTCCTGCTGCAGATTTCCGGCAACGGCAAGATCTATCCGTGCGGGCCGTTCTTCAACAAAGAGCGTTTTTATATCGGCGATCTGCACGAGCAGTCGTTCTACGACATGGTGATGGGCGACCGCTACTGGTCGGTTCACAAAGACGTCAGCGAATCGGTCGACGTGCATAAGGATTGCGCGATCGGCTGCCGGCAAGACTACGTCAACAAGTTCCTTTGGGATTTGAAGAACCCGCCCGAGCACATCAATTTCATTTGATGCGCCAAAAGCCGGCTCAATCATCGCTGTCCGAAGGAAACTCGAAGCACATGATCTCTATCATCATCCCCGCGTACAACTACGGGAGATACGTCGGCGACGCCATCCGCAGCATTTTGCGCCAGGATGTCGCCGACATCGAAGTCCTCGTTTTCGACGACTGCTCGACGGACGATACGGCGCAGGTCGTGGCATCGTTTTGCCGTGAGGACAACCGCGTCAAGTACATCCTCAATGAGCGCAATCTCGGCGCGATCGGCAACATCAATCAGGCGATGAAGCGCGCGAGCGGCGAATACGTCGTGCTGCTCGGCGCCGACGACATGCTCGAGCCCGGCAGCTTGAGCACGCTGAAGGCCGCGCTCGATGCCCACCCCGAATGCGGCTACGTGTACGGCCGCTACACGATGCTCGACGACGAGGGGCGCGTCATCCCGTTGCAACACCCGGGCTGGGTCGATCGCGACTACTTCGGCGAGCGCGACGAATTTCCCGATCTGCTCAAGTGCGATCTCTACATCAACATCGGCGCCGCGATGTTTCGCCGGGAAATCATCGAGGGACGCGATTTCTTCGATACGTCGCTGTCGGCGTTCGAGACCGAGCGGTTCTTCCGCGCCACGGACTTGGCGTTGATGCTCGACTTGTCGCTCCAAGGCATCAAGAGCGCGTTCATCAACCGAAACATGTCGGTTTTTCGCGTGCATAACGATCAGGCGTCGTCGGTCGATCGCTATGCGAAGTCGGGACTGTCGTTCTTCGAGTTCTCGGTGCTCTTGCAGCGATATGTCACGGCCGATACCATCGAGCGCCTCTTGCCGCATATGAACGACATCGTGCGTCTCTATGCGAGCAAGCTCGCCTGCTTCAAGACCTACGCGGGTCCCGAGCACGCCGACCGGCTTCAGATCTGCGATGCGCGAGCGAACGACGTGCTCGAAAGCATCAAGCAGGCGATCGCCGCGCACAACGAGCGGTTCAAGCCGAAGCCGTTCGACCTCCCGGTTCCCTCGACGCAGCCCGACGGCAATCAAAAGGAATACTTTTTCACGATCGTGTTCACCACCTACGATCGTCCGCACCTGGCCGGCGCCGCACTGCAGAGCATCGCCGCGCAGACGTTCAGGGACTTCGAGGTCATCGTCGTGAACGACGGCGGCGCACCGCAGGAGACGTTCGTCGAACTGCTCGCCAAGACGTGCAACGTCACGTACGTGCGACAGCCCAATCGCGGCGTCGCAGCCGCGCGAAACTTGGGGCTGGCGCTCGCACGCGGCCGTTACATCGTTTATTTGGACGATGACGACATCATGTACGCGCACCATCTCGCGCGGCTGTATCACGAGGCGTGCCAAAACCCCGGCGCGCTCGTGTTCGGCAATGCCGAGGTCGTCTACGAGCAATTGGAAAGCGGCCTTCGCAAGGAAGTGAACAGAACGCTGATGCGGTGCGCAGCGTACGACTTCCATCGCCTGCAGGTGGCCAACTACATCCCGATCAATACGCTTGCCCACCCGCGTTCGATCGTCGACCAATGCGGCGGGTTCGACGAGACGCTGCCTTCGCACGAGGACTGGGAGTTCTTGATGCGTATCTCGCGCCAGATCGCATTCGTCCATTTCGACGATACGACGGTGCAGGTCCGGCGGCGGATCTCCAACGGCAACGTGTTCTACGATTCGCGCACGGGCAAGGCCTGGGACCGCATGCGCGAGGATTATGCGCAGATTTACCGGCGGCACGACGATCTGGGCATGCCGCAGATTCGCCTAGGGCGCGAGAAGATTCTCGCGGCCGAGCATCCTTCGCAGGCGAAGATCTGACCGCGTGGCGTGGGGGCGAGCGCGTCCCCACGAAATGGGCGGCAATTTCAGCTTTGTTCGCTTGATCGCAACCGTCTCGACTTCGCTAATCTTGCTGTCGAAATGGCAGCAGCTCACCCAAGATTAGGACTTGCATCGATGGCGACCGTCAGTATCCTCATTCCCGCGTTCAACCCCGATCACCTCGGCGCCGCGCTCATGAGCGCTCAGCGTCAAACGTTCGAGGATATCGAAATTCTCGTCGGGGACGACACGGCCGACGGTCGCCTTGCGCAGATCGTTTCGCGCACCGGCGATCCGCGCGTGCGCTACTTCCACCACGGATTTCAGGGCGGACGGGGCAACGCCCAGCGCCTTTGGGAGCTCGCCGAAGGCCGGTACGTGAAGTGGCTGTTCGACGACGGACTGCTGAGGCCGGACTCGATCAAAGTGCTCGTCGCCGCGCTCGAGGCCCATCCGGAATCGGCGCTGGCGTTTCACGAGCGCGTGTTCATCGATGAGAAAGACGCCGTCATCGAAACGCCGCCCGCGCTGCTCAAGAGCGGCGAGCATGCCCTGATCGACCGTGAGTTTCTCGTCCATAACGTCGTCGCCACGCTGGACAACTTCATCGGCGAGATTTCCAATGCGCTGCTGCGCCGGCAAGCTGTGGACGCGCGAACGGCCGCTCGCTACCGCTCGCTGCCGTTCGATTTCCTCGACGACGTCGCCATTTATTTGAACCTCGCGCAGCAGGCGCCGCTCGTTGCCGTGGGCGGGTACCACAGCGCGACGCGGCATACGGCGAAGAAAGCCAATGAAGCGAACCCGTTCCTCGCGGCGGGATGTTACGAATGGGAGATACTCGTGCGCGGCGAAGCTGCTGCCGGGCGTCTGAGCCCTGCGCAATTGGCTTCGGCGTCGCAGCGCTTGCAGCAGCTCTATGCACGATACGGCGCCAATTTGCCCGAACTGTCTCGCCTATCGGCCAACCTGCCTGAGCTGACTCAGCGCGCGGCACACGAACTGTTCGACTCCGAGCGGTTCCGCGCAGACCTTGCATTCGCGCGATCGAGCGTTGCGCAGCGCGCGGGCGTGCCCGAAAGCGTCGAGCCGGAGGCGGCCGCCGCGCCGCACATTTGCGTGGTATGCGAGCAGGGCGTCGAGCGTTGGACGCCGAACCCCGGGCCCGCCGGCGCCGAATTCATCCGCGACGTCGACCCGGTCGGATCGTCGCATGGACGCTATTTGTGCCCGCACTGCCGGTGCGACGAACGCGATCGTCATCTTTGGCTCTATATCGCCTACTCGGGAGTGCTCGAGAACGCGAATGCGATGCGTATCCTGCACGTCGCGCCGGAGCCGCAAATCGAGCGGCGAATCCGCCGGTTGAGCCCGCTCGAATACGTGGCGGGAGGCGCAGCGACGCGCGACCCGTCTCACCGCCGGTTCGACGTGCAAGCGCTCGATTTCCCGAGCGGCTACTTCGATCTGATCATCTGCAACGGGGTGCTCGAGCAGGTCGACGACCCTGAGCTTGCGCTCTCGGAGCTTCATCGCTGCTTGAAGCCAGGCGGCGGCTTGATCGCGCAAACGCCTTATGCGCCGCTGCTCAAGCGGACTTTCGAGTTGAACGGCAAGCCGTCGGACCCATTTGCCGCGCGCTATTTCGGCGGGGAAGGCCGGGTTCGGCTGTTCGGCCTCGACATCGCCGACCGTTTCCATGAGGCCGGTTTCAGCGGCGACTTGCTGCCGCACGCCAGTGTGCTCGGCGACATCGATCCGGATCAAGTCGGCTGCGACGTCGACGAACCCTTCTTCCTCTTCACGAAGAAGGCACCGCAAGCGGGCGCGGCGACCTTCGCAAGAACGAGCGATCTCGCCACCAAAACGATCCGGCTCGTCTGCGCGTCGCGCTGTTCTCGCGAGCGATTCTTCACGGACACCGCGCTCGGCCGCTCGCTGGCCGTGCAACGCTTTGCCCAGCCGCCCGAGCTGCAACTGTTCGAGAACAATACGACGGGCCTTTCCACGCTCTACAACAGGGCGATCGATCAGGCCGCGGGGCAACCGGCGATTCTCGTTTTCGTCCATGACGACGTTTCGCTGACCGACAACTTCTGGACCGAGCGCGTCCGCGAAGCGCTCGCGAAATTCGACGTCGTGGGGCTCGCCGGCAACAAGCGGCGTTCCCCGCGGCAGCCGTCCTGGGCGTTCGCCGGGCCCGAGATGAAATGGGACGCGCCCGAGTATTTGAGCGGCGCCGTCGGGCACGGAAAAGGGTTTCCCTGCGATCAGGTGACGTATTTCGGGCCTTCCGGCGCCGAATGCAAGCTGCTCGACGGGCTCATGCTCATCGCTGACAGCGACCGGCTTTTGCAGGCAGGCGTGCGATTCGATACCCGGTTCGACTTCCATTTCTATGACTTGGACTTCTGCCGCCAGGCGCAGGCCAACGGACTCACGATGGGCACCTGGCCCATCAGCGTCGTGCACGAGAGCGGCGGCGACTTCGGCAGCCCCGCATGGCGCGCGGCCTATGAAGCGTATCTGCGCAAATACGGTGAGTGAAGTCGGGATGCAGACGCTGCCGGCACCGTCGATCGAAACGGGGCTCGCCTTGCTGCAGCAGGGACGGTTGGCCGAGGCTGCCGCCGTCTACCGTCAAATCCTGGCGGTGCGGCCGGATCATGCGGACGCGCTCCACTTGCTCGGGCTCGTCGCCTATCACGAAGGCAACTATGAGGCGGCCGTCGATCTGATGACGACGGCCTTGACGCACCATACGAGCGAAATCTTTTACGGCAACCTCGGCAATGCATTTGCGGCGCAGGGCAAACGCGCGGCGGCGATCGAGTGCTTTCGGCAAGCCATCGCGCTCAAAGCCGACTACATTCAGGCGCACAACAACCTCGGGAACCTGATGCGGGAGCAGGGCGATGCGGCCGATGCCGCGCACTGTTTCCGCACGGTCATCGCATTGCAGCCCGAGTACGCAGAGGCTCATAACAACCTCGCCAATGTGTTGGTCGATCTCGGCGAGCTCGATGCCGCCATCGACGCCTATCGCCGAGCGATCGAGCTCAAGCCGGATCTGCTCGAAGCGCGCAGCAACTTGCTGTTCATCCTCAGCTACCGCGACGATTTGAGCCAGGCCGACTATCACGTCGAAGCGATCGCGTTCGGCCGGGCCGCCGCCGCCAAGGCGAGGCCCTGGCGCGACTGGCGCGTTTCGCTGGATGCGGACGCGCACCGCGGGCCGCTGCGCGTCGGCCTCGTCTCCGGCGATCTCAAGACCCACCCGACCGGCCATTTTCTCGAAAGCATTCTCGCGCACGTCGACCGCGGCCGGATCGAGTTCGTCGCCTATCCGACGCGGCGCGCCGAAGACGCGCTGACGGCTCGCATCAAGCCGTATTTTTCCGCGTGGACGCCGCTCGCATCGATGAGCGACGAGCAGGCGGCTTCGCGCATCCGCGACGATCGTATCGATCTGCTGCTCGACCTGTCCGGGCACATGAATTTCAATCGGCTGTCGGTGTTCGCTTGGCGTCCCGCACCGGTGCAAGCAAGCTGGCTCGGCTATTTTGCGAGCACGGGCTTGACGGCCATGGATTACCTGCTCGGGGATCGTCACGTGCTGCCGCCCGGCGAGCAGGCCTATTACACCGAGAGACTGCGGCGTTTGCCCGACAGTTACCTCTGCTTCACGCCGCCGGCCGAGCGCGTCGATATCGGACCGCTGCCGCTGGCCTCGCAGGGGCATGTGACGTTCGGCTGCTTCAACCATTTGATGAAGATGAACGACGGCGTCGTGGACGTCTGGGCGCGCATCCTTCAGGCGGTGCCGCGCTCGCGCCTGTTTCTCAAGGCCAAGCAGCTCGACGACGCTCGGACGCGCGAAACGACGCTCGCGCGCTTCGCCGCACGCGGCGTCGAGCCGTCGCGCTTGACGCTGGAAGGCCGCTCGCCGCGGGCCGAATATCTCGCCGCCTATAACCGGATCGATATCGCGCTGAGCCCGTTTCCCTATCCTGGGGGAACGACGAGCGTCGAAGGTTTGTGGATGGGCACGCCGGTTTTGTGCCGCCGCGGCGATCGGTTCTTGTCGAACATCTGCGCGAGTATGCTGCATTCGGCGGGGCTGCGCGATTGGATCGCCGAAAACAACGACGACTACGTCGCCAAGGCCGTGGCGTTCGCCGCCGACGAGCCATACCTTGCCGGGCTGCGCAGGAGCCTGCGCGCTGCATTGCTCGCTTCGCCGCTGTGCGACGCCGCGCGCTATGCGCGCCATTTGGAGGACGCCTTGCACGCGATGTGGCGCGACGGCGCGATGCGCCGCACACGCGAACGCGCGCCGTCGGCGGGCGCTACCGCGACGTCGTAAATGCATAGCGGCCCGCTCGACGGCGCACGACTTTTTTCAAAATCGGATCGAACATGCAAGACATCGCCCAGCTCCTTACCGCAGCTTTGGCGCATCATCGAGCGGGGCGGCTTGCCGATGCAAAGGCGCTCTATGCGCGCATTCTTTCCCGGCAGCCCAAGCACGCCGATGCGCTCCACTTCACGGGGCTGCTTGCCTGTCAGATCGGCCAGAGCGAAGCGGGCATCGCTCTGATGCGCGAATCGATTGCGGTTCATCCGAGCCCGATTTACTACAACAACCTCGGCAATGCGCTGCGCGACGCGCGCCGGCTCGAGGATGCGGTGACGGCTTACCGTCGAGCCGTAGCGCTGAACCCGGACTATGCCGACGCGCACAACAACCTCGGCAACGCGTTGCGCGAGACCGGCGACGCCGCGGCCGCGCTGACGAGCTGTGCTCGCGCGATCGAGTTGCAGCCAGGCTACGCGGAGGCCTACAACAACCTCGGCAACGCGCTGAAGGATTTGAACGAGCTCGACGCTGCCATCGCCGCCTACGGGAAAGCGATCGCTGCTAAGCCCGCGTTCGCCGAGGCGAGCTTGAATCTCGGCATCGCGCTGCAGGCGAAGGGATACGGCGATGCCGCGCTCGAATGCCTGCAAGACGCCGTGAGAATTGCGCCGCAGCTCGCGGCTGCGCACGACAAGCTCGCGGGCATGCTGATGCAGCGCGGCGATGTGGCGGGCGCCATCGATTCCTATCGGCGTGTCGCCGAACTTACGCCCGAATCGGCGCAGGCGCACAACACGCTCGGCAATGCGCTCAATGGCGCGGGGCGCGTGCCCGAATCCGTGCCCTGCTACGAACGGGCCATCGCGCTCGATCCCGCTTTTGCCGATGCCTATCACAACCTCGCCAACGCGCTGCGCCGCCTGGGCGCACCCGAGCGGGCGCTCGGCTATGCGCGCCGCGCGATCGAACTGCGTGCCGATACGCCTTCGTTCCACAACAATCTCGGCACGATTCTCGCGGATTTGGGCGAGCCCGATGCGGCGCTCGTCTGCTATCGGGAAGCGCTGGCACTGGACCCCGATTTCGGCGAATCTCATACGTGTGTGCTGTTCGGCCAATCGTACGTACCGAAATGGTCGGCGCAAACGCATTTGGCCGATGCGCGTTACTTCGGCGAAAGGATGCGCGCGCGGGCAAGACCCTATACGCAGTGGCCTGCGTTGACCGAAGCGCGCGACGGGGCCCGTCCATTGCGCGTGGGCTTCGTCTCGGCCGACTTGCGCAAGCACCCCGTGGGCTACTTTTTCGAATCGGTGCTTGCCGAGCTCGATCGCGCGCGCATCGAGCCGATCGCCTATTCGAATGCATTGCATAGCGATGAATTGACTGCGCGCATCAAGCCGCGGTTTTCGATGTGGCGCCATGTCGCCGAAATGGACGACGCGGCGCTCGCGCGACGTATTCGCGACGACCGCATCGACGTGCTCGTCGATCTGTCGGGGCACACGGGGCGTAACCGGCTGCCGATGTTCGCGTGGCGGCCTGCGCCGCTGCAGATCAGCTGGCTCGGCTATTTCGCAACGACAGGGCTTTCGGAAATCGACTACGTCCTAGCCGATTCGCATGTCGTGCCGCCCGGCGAGGAAGCGCAGTATACGGAGCGCATCTGGCGGTTGCCCGACAGCTACCTTTGCTTCACCCTTCCGACCGAGCCCGTCGCAGTCGCGCCGCTGCCCGCGCTGAACAACGGCTATGTCACGTTCGGCTGCTTGAACAATCACAAGAAGCTGAACGACGACGTGGTCGCCGTCTGGTCGCGCGTATTGCGCGAGACGCCCGGCTCGCGGCTGCTGCTCAAGAATCATCAACTCGGCGAGCCGGCTATCGTGCAGCAGACGCTCGCGCGTTTTGCGGCGCATGGAATCGACGCGACGCGCTTGCTGCTCGAGGGGCCTTCCTCGCGCGAGCAGTACTTCGCGACTTACCATCGAATCGATATCGCACTCGATCCGTTTCCCTATCCGGGCGGGACGACGAGCGTCGAGGGCATTTGGATGGGTGTCCCCGTTCTCACGCGCCACGGCGATCGTTTCCTCTCTCACCTCGGCGAGTTGGTGCTCGAGACCGTGGGCTTGAACGACTGGATCGCAGCCGACACCGAGGATTACGTCGCGCGCGCCGTCGCGGCGGCGGGCGATCTTGCCTCGCTGGCCTCACTGCGCGCGCGGCTGCGCGCATGCATCGAGCGCTCGCCGCTATGCGATGCGCCGCGCTTCGCCGGACATTGGACGACGGCCGTCGAGCAGATGTGGCAGACAAAATTGAAGGAGATCGTGCAATGACGCCGGTCGATCGGCAGGCCAACGCCCTCGTCGAAAACGGGTTGGTCCATCATCGCGGCGGACAGCTGCAAGAGGCGCGCGCGCACTATCAGGCGGCGCTTTCCCACGTGCCCCGCCACGCGGATGCGTGGCATCTGCTCGGCGTGGTCGCGATGCAGGAGCAGCGCTATGCCGATGCGCTCGATCTGATGAGCCGCGCGATCGAAATCAGCCCGCAGCCGGCCTATTTCGACAATCTGGGTTGCGCCCTGCGCGGTTGGGGCAAGTTGGCCGCCGCCGTGGAGAGCCACGAGCAGGCCATCGCACTCGATCCGAATCATTTCCGGGCGCACAACAATCTCGGTTTGGCGCTGCTGGACATGCGCCTGCCGGCGGCCGCGGCGGCGAGCTTTCGCAAGTCGCTGGCGATCAATCCGGATTACGCCGAAGCGCACAGCAATCTCGGCAACGTGCTGCGCGAGCTCGGCGAACCGAGCGCAGCAGCCGAGCACTGCCGAAAGGCCATCGCGCTGCAGCCCGGGTTCGGGCAAGCGCACAACAATCTCGGCAACGCGCTAAAGACGCAGGGTAGGCTGGCCGAGGCGGCAGCCTGTTACGTCGACGCTCAGCGGCTGCTGCCGCACGAGCCGCAGGTCGCGCTGAACCTGGGCATCGTGCGGCGAGAAATAGGCGAACACGACGCGGCGATCGCGGCGTTCCGCCAGGCGCTCGCGCTGCGGCCCTCGTGGGCGGAGGCGTGGAGCAACTTGCTGTTCACGCTGAGTTTCGCGCCGGATATCACGCCGCGCGACTATCTGAACGAGGCGCTCGCGTTCGGCCGCCTGGCCGGCGCGCAGGCCAGGCCCTTTACCGATTGGCCGACGGACCGAACGCCTGGTGCGCCGCTGCGTATCGGCTTCGTCTCCGGCGATCTGCGTATGCACCCGGTCGGATTCTTCCTCGAAAGCGTGCTTACGCATTTGGATCCCGCGCGAGTGCAGTTGTTCGCTTACTCGACACGCCCTTTCGAAGATGCGCTGACGCAGCGCCTGAAACCGCGGTTCGCGCAGTGGCGCTCGCTCGTCGGTCTTGCCGATGAAGCGGCGGCCAATACGATTCGAAACGACGGCGTGCACATTCTCTTCGACATGTCGGGCCATACCGACTGCAATCGCTTGCCGGTGTTCGCTTGGAAGCCTGCGCCCGTGCAGGTGAGCTGGATCGGCTATTTCGCATCGACAGGCTTGCCTGCGATCGATTACGTGCTCGGAGACGAGTGGGTGCTGCCGGCGCAAGAGGCCGGGCACTTCGTGGAGCGCGCATGGCGATTGCCGCACGGCTATCTATGCTTCACGCCGCCGGAGCCGGCCGTGCCGGTCGATGCGGCTGCGCTTGGCGACCCGGATCGAGCGCCGACGTTCGGCTGCTTCAGCGATCTCGTTAAGGTCAACGATCGCGTGGTGTCCGTCTGGTCGCGGATTCTGCATGCTGTGCCCGAGGCGCGTTTATTCCTCAAGGCGCAACAGCTGGCCGACGCCGCGCAGCGCGCCGCAACCCTTGCTCGGTTCGCGGCGCACGGCGTCGCACCCGAGCGCATCGTGATGGAGGGGCCTTCGCCGCGGGCCGAATATCTCTCGGCTTATAACCGAGTCGACATTTCGCTGAGCCCGTTCCCATACCCCGGGGGCACGACGACTGCGGAAAGCCTCTGGATGGGGGTGCCCGTGCTGTGCCGGCACGGCGATCGTTTCCTCGGGCACCTGTGCGAAAGCGTGGTCCATAGCGTCGGTCTAAGCGATTGGATTGCCGCCGACGACGACACGTATGTGGCCAAGGCCGTCGCTTTCGCGCGTCAACGCGACGCGCTCAGCGCATTGCGAGGCGTTTTGCGCGAGAGCGTGCTGAAGTCGTCGCTGTGCAATCCTGCGCGCTTCGCCCGCACGCTCGAGGAAACGTTCGAG
Source organism: uncultured Burkholderiaceae bacterium (assembly GCA_966212325.1). Lineage (GTDB taxonomy): Bacteria > Pseudomonadota > Gammaproteobacteria > Burkholderiales > Burkholderiaceae > Trinickia. The sequence goes on from CBIHRA010000023.1 coordinate 62,548, forward strand.
CAGATGTGGCGCACTCGCCAGGGCGCCTAACGGTGTGATGCCGGTGCACGGTACCGCCGGCACCGGCACCGGCGCGGGCGTCGCGAATCGTTCGCGCAAGAAGCTCGCGTAAGCGGTGCCCGCAAGAGGCGCCTGTTTGCGATCGGCGCCGTGCAATGGCCGATAAAAAAGCCGCGTCGCCGCGGCTTCAGGGTCCTGCGCCGCACTTCAGACATACGGCTTTGTTCTCGATTATTCGTTGTAATAGCGCGGCGCTCGATCGATTTGGCGCCGCTTAGGTCTCAACGCAACTGCCCCGTCGATTGATAAAAACCTGCTGCCGCAATGCGCTGCTTCGCGGCGCTGAATTCGTTCGACATGGCGGCATGCTCGTCGCGTGCGCGGCCCATCACGGCGGCATCCATGTCCTGGATCGCTCGGATCGTCGCGAGCGATTCATCGCTTTGATCGGGGCCAAGGCCCATGATCAGCGGCGAGCGCTCTTCGACCAGATCGGAGGCAAACTGCCAGTCGCCGGCTTCCACGGCGGCGACGAGGGTGCGCGTCAGTTCGAGGGCGCGTGCGAGCGATTCGGAAACCATGTCTTGCTCTTCCTTTGAGACGCCGAACGATTACGCCGTCTTGTTCAACGTACCGGCGCTGCCGTTGCCGCCGAACAGCTGGTTCAGATACGTCGTATTGCTCTGCATCTGCGTCATCAGGTTGTTCAGCGCCGTGAACTGCGCGTTGTATTGGTCCGTCAGCGTTTGCTGGTAAGCGGCCAACGTCGATTGCTGCTGCGTAAGGCTCGTGAGATCGGCATTGATCGAGGCCGAGCGTTGATCGATTTGTCCGATGGAGGACTTGGTGTACGAATCGATGAACGCATTCAACTGCTCGCCGATGCCGTTCGTGCCGTTGAACACGTTCTGCACCATGGTCGGCGAGGAAGCCATGGTGGCGTCCAGGGTCGACGAAGTGAACGTCACCGTCCCGTCGTTGTTCAAGTCCACGCCGAGCTGCGCGAGACTGTACGTCGTGCCGCCGACCGTGACGCCGCTCGCCATGATCGAGGCGATCCCGTTGACGGCGGTGTTGAGCATTGCGTCGCCGAGCAGCGGGCCCGCCGTCGACGTGCTCGAATCGTACGAGGACAGCGACTTCTCGGTGGCGATCCACTGGTTGTACGCGGTGGTGAAGCCTTGCACCGCTTTCGAGATCGCCGTCGTGTCCGTCGCCACGCTCAGCGTCTGAGTCGTGCCTACGGAAGCCGACGTGAGGCTCAGCGTGACGCCCGTCAACGCGCCGGTCACATTGTTGCTCGCGCTCGTCACGGCGTTGCCGCTGATCGTGAGCTTTGCGTCCTGGCCCGCCGTCACTTGAGCGAAGCTCGCCGTGTTCAGGCCCGCGTCGACGCCGGCGCCCGCCGATATCGTCACGGTGTTGGCGGCGCCCGTTTGCGTCGAGGTCAGCACGAGGTGCTGACCGTCCGATGCCGTCACGACGGAAGCCGTTACGCCGGGGTTGCTCGTCGATGCGTTGATCGCCGAAGCGAGGCCTGCGAGCGTGTTGTTCGTCGAATCGAGCGTGACGCTCATCGAGCCCGTGCCGACGCCGATCGTCACCGTGCCGGTGCCGAGCGTAGCGTTGGTCGCATACGCGCCCGAGGAAATCTGGTTGGCGGTGGCGATCTGCTGGACGCTGATCGAGTACGAACCGGCCGCGGCGCCCGTGCTGGTCGTCGCGGTAATGCCCGTGCCGCTCATCGTGGCGCCGAGCGTCGTAAAGATGCTGCCGTCGGACAGCCCCTTCAGGGAATTCTGCAGCGCGGTGAGCGCCGACTTCATCTGACCGATCGCCGAGAGCGTCGTGTTGTCGCTCGATTGCTGAACGGCGATCGTTTGGGCTTGCGCCGCGGTTTTCGCGGTCACGAGCGCGGAGACGAGCGAGTTGACGTCGAGGGTCGACTTCGTCGCGCCGCTCAAGATGGATTGCGCTGCTTGTTGCAGCAGCGAAGACGTCGTTGTGCTCATGCTTGGCTCCGTGCGTTCCCGTGAGATTCGATTGCAGTGTCGTGCAATAGCCGCGAGTGCGATGCACGGCCATTCTCTTTCTTCAACGCGCAACGGGAGGCATGCCTCCCGCTCGCGGATGTCCTGCTGTTGCTATGTTGCATCGAGCCGGCGCTTGCAGTGCGAAAGTACGAACTACGTGCACCGGCTCGATTTACATGGCGGCCCGAACCGCGGCGCGCCCTGCGAGGCTCATGCCGGCTCCGGCTATTACTGGAGGAGCTTGAGCACTTGCTGCGGCAGCGAGTTCGCTTGCGACAGCACCGAGATACCGGCTTGTTGCAGCACTTGCGCCTTCGACAGGTTGGCCGTTTCTTGCGCGAAGTCGGCGTCTTCGATTTGCGACTTGGCAGCCGACAGGTTCGTCGATTGCGTTTGCGTGTTCGTGATCGCAGCCGCGAACGTGTTCTGCGTTGCGCCCAGCGTTGCTTGGAAGTTGTTCACTTGAGCCAGCGCCGCGTCGATCGCCGTGATGGCGGCTTGCGCGCCCGACGTGGTCGAGATGTCGACGCCCGACACGCCCAGGCCCGTCGTCGTCCACGACGTCGTACCGAAGTTCGCCGTGATCGTTTGGTTGGCGCTTGCGCCGATTTGGAAGTTCACGCTGCCGAGGCCGGCCAGCACGTTTTGGCCGTTGAACGACGTTTGCGATTCGACGCGGTTGATTTCCGTCAGACGCGTCGAAACTTCCGTTTGCAGGTTCGCTTGAGCGGCCGTGCCGAGCGAGCCGTCGCCCGATTCAACGGCGAGCTGGCGGATACGCTGCAAGTTGGCGACGGTAGCGGAGATCGCGCCCGAAGCCGTTTGCACCATCGAGATGCCGTTGTTCGCGTTCATCACGCCTTGGTTCAGCGCGTTGATCGACGCCGTTTGCGTCGTGGCGATCGCGAGGCCGGCAGCGTCGTCGGCAGCCGTGTTGATACGCTTGCCCGACGAGAGACGGTTGATAGCCTGCGACAGCGCGTTTTGCGAACCCGACAAGTTCGTTTGCGTCGTGAGCGACAGGATGTTGGTGTTGATGTTAAGCATTTGTGCTTCCTCGTTTGGAAATACGGTCCAGGGACTAGGCTGGTTCGGGGTTCGGCGTCGCGCTTTCGCGATGTGGCGCTGCCCGCCTGTCCTGGTTGTCGGCGGGCCTCGGAAAAAACTTTAGGGACCGAACGACGAATTCGTGTGCTCTTATGCCTCATTCGGCCGCAAACCCTTGTGAGACAAGGCAAAGAAGAAAACAAAACGTTTGCTAAGTTGTGTTGGCTCGCCGTTTTTCGTGCCCGGGCCGGCCGCCACTGGGCGACAAAAAGTGGCCCACGCGCCGTTTACCTGCTATCATCGCGGGTCGAATTGAGATCGCTGCCGTTTTCATCTGGGGTTACCTTGGATCTGCTTGGATCTGCCGCCCTTTCGTCGCATGGCCAACTCCATGGCTCTAGCGCGACGGGCTCGCGGTAAGTTGGCGAGCGGCATGAGTAGGTTCGGTTCAGCTTCGGCAGCCAAACGCGGCGTCGGCAATGTATGCCGGCCGGCGTGCGCGGTGAATCTCCGCTCTCTCTTTTCTGGCCTGTCCGGCCGCGCCGGTGCCCACTGCCCTCGCGGGCAAGGCATGACGGCTGCTTGCGTCGGACCGGCGCGTGCGCGAAAGCGCGCTACGCATTTGAACGTAACTTTGGGAAATCCATGACGACCATTCTTCTGAAGGAAAACGAGCCGTTCGAAGTGGCGATCCGCCGCTTTCGTCGCGCTATCGAAAAGAACGGCCTGATCGCCGAGCTGCGTGAGCGCCAGTCCTATGAAAAGCCGACGGCAGTGCGCAAGCGCAAGAAGGCCGCTGCGGTGAAGCGCCTGCACAAGCGTCTGCGCAGCCAAATGCTGCCGAAGAAGCTGCACTAAGCAGTGGCGCGGCGTTGCCCTCGCCGGCAGCGCAAGCCGAACGAACAAACGGCGGTGTGCTTCGAAAGAAGCAACACCGCCGTTTGCATTGGCGGGGCGAGCGTAGGCGAATGCGAGCGCGCGAGGCGCCTAGCGCACCCGCGCGGCGTCTCTTTCAGGCCGCGTGTTTTTCGAGCCGCACGGCCGATAGGCCGAACTGACGCGCGATGGACGCCAGCCGTTCGCGCCATTCCCAGACGCCGAATACGTCGTGCACGTTCTGCAGGCAACTGAGCAGTTCCACTGTCGTCGGGTCGTAGATATTGACGCGCGCTCGCAAGAGCGCTTTTTTGAGCGCGGCCACCCCGGCGTCCATATACGCGGGGACGGTTGTCGCGGGCTTGTCGACATAGCGAACGGGCACGCCTTCCATCGCTGTCATATAGTCGCGCGGATGAATGAGGCGGCCGATCGGGCAGCCTCCGCGATAGCCCTGGTAGGCGCCGCCGCCGCGAGGCAGGAGCGCCGCTTGCCGCTGGGCAAAAAGGTGATCGACGGCGTGATCGAACAATTCCTGGTGCGTCAGGAAGTGCAGGCTTTTCATGATGTGTGCTGCCGCAGCCGGCAGGGTGATGTCGTTACGTTCCTGCTATAACGGCCGCCTCGGGCGAAATTGCAGGTTTAACGGGATATTCCCTACGTCATGGCTCGCGATCAAGCATTTCTTGCCGAGTGTTGCGCGAAAGTCACCGAGCCTTGGCGAGTGCAGCGCACCGCTTGCGTGACGAACAGTTCGTTTGATGATCGTTGACCATGCCGATCGCCTGCATGAAGGCGTAGCAGATCGTCGAACCGACGAACTTGCAGCCGTAGCGCTTGAGCGCTTTGCTGAGCGCGTCCGATTCGGGTGTGGAGGCCGGGGCGTGCTCCTTGTAGAGCGCCCAATCGTTTTGCAAGGGCTTGCCGCCGACGAACGACCACACGAAAGCGGCCAGCGAGCCGTGTTCGGCCCGGATCTGCAAGACGGCGCGCGCGTTGACGACTGCCGCCTCGATCTTGGCGCGATTGCGCACGATGCCCGGATCCTGCAGAAGCGCTTCGATTTTGGCCGGGGTGAAGCGCGCGACGGCCTCGACGTCGAAATCGGCGAAGGCCCGGCGATAGTTCTCCCGCTTGTTCAGAATGGTGGACCAAGACAGTCCCGCCTGCGCGCCTTCGAGGACGAGCATCTCGAACAGATGCCGGTCGTCCCGCGACGGCACGCCCCATTCGGTGTCGTGGTAATGCTCGTCGGCCGGTGTTCTTACCCAATTGCAGCGCTCTGTCATGGTTCCCTCGTGATCGTGTTCCCGCGATCGCCGATGCGCCTTTGCGGCGCGGATCGTCGGTAAGTCGTCGGTAAGTCGTCGGCAAGAATAGCGGATCGGCGGCGAGCTCGCCCCTTGGCCGTTCGACAGATTGGCGCGCACCGATTAAGCCGATAATCTCTCGGTTCTCGTTCGAGTGATTTGGCGTTGCGCCGTGGGTGACAAGGTATGCAAGCAAGGCGATATTTGATTGGAGTCGATGGCGGCGGCACCGGTACTCGCGTGGTGTTGGCCGATACGCGCGGCGTCGAACTCGCGCAGGCCGCGGGCGGCGCTTCGGGGCTCGCGCATGGCGTCGAGCGCGCATGGCAGGCCATCGAGGCCGCTTGCGCGCAGGCGTTCGCGGCGGCGGGCCTCGCGTTCGACTGGGGGCAGTGCGCGCTCGGTTGCGGGCTGGCCGGCGTCAACAATCGCGACTGGCTTGCGGCCTTCCTGGCCGGCGCACCGAAGCTCGCCGCGCTGGACGTGCAAAGCGACGCCTATACCACGCTCGTGGGCGCGCACGGCGGCGCCCCGGGCGTCATCGTCGCGGTCGGCACGGGCAGCATCGCGGCGGCGCTCGATGCCGGCGGCGCGAGCCGCGTGGCGGGCGGGTATGGCTTTCCCTCGGGCGACGAAGCAAGCGGGGCATGGCTCGGCTTGCGGGCCGTGGTGCATGCGCAGCAAGCGCTCGATGGCCGCACGCGCCCCGATGCGTTCTCGGCGGCGCTGCTCGCACAGATGGGCGCGTCGGATCGGGACTCGCTCGTCGTTTGGCTTTGCGAGGCCAATCAAACGGCCTACGCGGCTTTGGCGCCCGTAGTCCTTGCGCATCGGGCGCACCCCGTGGCGGGCGCGCTGCTCACGCAAGCGGGGGCCGATATCGTCAAGCTCGCCGATGCCTTGGATCCCAGCGGCCTGTTGCCGATCGCGCTTTGCGGCGGATTGGCCGCGCCGCTTGCCGATTACGTGCCGGTTTCGCACCGGGCGCGGCTGCGGGCGCCGTTGGCGGATTCGGCGCACGGCGCGCTCGAGCTCGCGCGCCGCGCGTACAGGAGCGCATGCGCGGCGTCCGGAGAAGCGACTTAAAATAGCGGCCGGCGCTCTCGCCTTTCGCCTTTTGCCCTTCGCCTTTTTGGCGCTCTCTCTTTGCCTTGCCGCCCGCCATGTACAAGCTCGTCGCCACCGATCTCGACGGAACGCTGCTCAACAGCGATCACCAGCTGGACCCATTCACCGTCGCGACGGTGCGTAGGCTGGACGAGGCGGGCGTTCGATTCGTCATCGCAACGGGCCGCCATTACTGCGATGTGGCGGGCATACGCGATGTGCTGGGCATTCGGCCGTATCTCGTGACGTCGAACGGCGCACGCGTGCACGCCCCCGACGACACGTTGATCCATTCGCGCAATCTGTCCGATGACGTCGTGCGTAGACTCGTTCAGCCCGGCATCGTGGGCGAGCATGGCCGCGTCATCGTCAATTTATTCGCCGACCAAGCATGGCTCATCGATCGCGATGCCCCGCACCTGCTGGCGTTTCATCAGGATTCGGGCTTTCGTTATCGAGTCGTCGATATGCGCGAGCACGACGGCAGCGATATCGCAAAAGTGCTTTATATCGGCGCCCCAGCAGATTTGGCGCAAATCGCGGCTCGTCTGGAGGACGAATTCGGCAATGCGCTTTACGTTACCTATTCGCTTCCCGATTGCCTGGAAGTGATGACGTCGAACGTGTCGAAAGGGCGGGCGCTGCGATTCGTGCTCGATCGCTTGGGCGTCCATGCCGCTCATTGCGTCGCATTCGGCGACAACATGAACGACATCGATCTGCTTCAGACGGCCGGGCACCCGTTCATGATGAACAACGCCAATCCCGATTTACTGGCTCGCCTGCCGTCCGTGCCGCGGATCGGCAACAACTTCGAAGCCGGCGTCGCCCATCATTTGCGCAAACTGTTTTCGATCACGGACGAAATCGCGCAGTCGTAAGTGCATCGCCCGCAGTGTGTTCGCGTTCCGCCGCGGCGTTCCTATCGAGATAGCGTTCGTCGACGTGAGGTTTTCCCTAGCGTTCGATTCACGAGCGGCGATCGTCGGCTTGCCGCTGCGCTCGGGCGTGCCGAGCGCCCGATCGAGCACATCGATTTACCGAATACGCGTAGGGGGCATCGTATGCGATACGCGCCCAAACGCCGCCATTAAACGGTTTACAGGCGTGCTTGCATGGGTGGCCAATCGCACCATTACGCGTCCTGCGCGCCGGCTATTGAGTCGGTAATGCGGCATTTCGCACGCTGCTCGCGCATTTAAGAATTAGCATACAATTGCATTGCCGTCGAACTCGGGTAAAGTCGCCATTGCCAGTCGCTTAACTTCCGACTAACCTCCGAACAAACCTTTTTCAATCAAGGGAGACCACGATGTCCCAATACGCAGAACTGAAGGCGCAGATCGCGAAATTGCAGGAGCAGGCGGACGAGGCGCGCCGCAAGGAAGTGACCAACGTCATCGCTGAGATCAAACAGAAGATCACCGAGTTCGGGCTGAGCGCGCATGACCTCGGGTTCGCCGAAGCCGCCCGCCGCGGCCGCCCGCCGAAGAAGGCGCCGCTGCCGCCGAAGTACCAAGACCCGAAGTCGGGCAAGACGTGGAGCGGCCGCGGCAAGCCGCCTACTTGGATTCAAGGCAAGAACCGCGACCGCTATCTGATTGCGTAGTCGCAGTGCAGGGCGCGCGGGCCGGGCGGCTGGCGCGGCACGCTGGCCCGTTCCACGGCCAGCCGCATCGAGGGAACCGCTTCGGGCGGTTTGGCGTCCGGCTAGGGAAGCCACCCGCGCCCGTAAAGCGATTGCGTTTTTTTACGAATTATTTCGGCCGCCGCGTCGAACCGTATATGCCGGCATATCGGTCTTTTATCGGCGGCGCTCAGATATTTCTTATCCGGGTTATCCCGCGGCGACACTGCGCAGCTTCGGACGGCCGGCACGCTGCTCGACTAGCGCCTCATAACATTTCACATAGTTACGGGCCATTGTCTGAGCGGTGAACCGGCGTTCGAATTGCGCGCGGATTTCATCGCGCGACAACTCGTCGAGTCGCTGGAGCGCCGCCACGGCGCCTTGCACGTCCTCGACGATATAGCCGGTCACCGCGTGGTCGATCACCTCGGGCACGGAGCCGCGGTTGAATGCGATCACAGGCGTCCCGCACGCCATTGCCTCGATCATGACGAGGCCGAACGGCTCGCACCAATCGATCGGGAACAGCAGCGCTTTTGCGCGCGACAAGAACTCGGGCTTGCGCGCTTCATCGATCTCGCCGACGAATTCGACATGCGCTTGCGAGAGCAGCGGCTCGATCTCTTGCTTGAAATAGTCGCGGTCGACCTTATCCACCTTGGCCGCGATCTTGAGAGGCATGCCGCTCATCGCGGCGATTTTGATCGCCGTATCGACGCGCTTTTCGGGGCAAATCCGTCCGAGGAACGCCAGGTACTCAGGCTCGCAATGAGGCTGGGGCGTCAGAAGCCGCTCGGGCAGGCCGTGATAAACCGTATCGCGCCAGGCCGCTTGAGGGAGCGGCACTCGTTGCGATTGGGAGATCGAAACCACATTGGCCTGCGAAAACGTGTCGAATACCGGTTGCAATTCGGGCAGGTCGAGCCGGCCGTGCAATGTGGTCAACGAGGGAGCGTCGGCATCGGCGAACAACGAGAACGGCAGGTAATCGAGGTGAAAATGCAGGACGTCGAATTCGCCGGCCATGCGGCGCACTTTTTCGAGCAGCAGCATGTGCGGCGCGAGCGGATCGCGAATCGTCGGGTCAAGGCGTAGCGCGCGCGGCCAGGCGGCCTCGAGCGTCGCCGACGTGATGGAGTCGCCGCTTGCGAAAAGCGTGACGTCGTGTCCGAGCTCGACGAGCGCTTCGGTCAAATAAGACACGACGCGTTCGGTGCCTCCGTAAAATTTCGGCGGTACGGCTTCGTAAAGCGGCGCGATTTGAGCGATTCGCATGCATCAATCTCCTTTCATTGGGTAGGCCGTCCGTGATGGGCGGCCATCCGCCGGGCACGGTTGCGCCAAGCGGCACATCGTTTCGCCGCCTGTGACTTCCACTTCCGGCTGCCCTGCCATTATCGGGACCCCGGCTCATCGACATGAGCGGGTTTTCAAACCCTTAATCCTTGTTACAGGCCGAAACAGCAAGCGCTTAAAACAGCGCCCGCGTCCGGTAAAAGACGCAGCGAGAGATTGGACGGACGGAATTTGTTGCGCCGTGATGACAGCGCCAAGCCTCGCCCGTCCCATTTGCGCCGATGCGACGGTGGGTCCTGTAGCAGTTCGCGTGCCGCGCGCACCACGAACCTCCCCTATACCCGTGAAGCCCCGCCCGCGCTGGATGTAGGAAAAATTCCTACATACTTTCAAGACATTTCCGGCAGTGACCGGCGGTGCTCTTCCTATTTCCCCACTTTTTACAATTCGACACAATTTGCCCAAGACCAGGAACGGGCGGCATCGTGCGTCGACATCGCACGGCGCCGGGCAAACGTTTCCGAATAGACCGACCGATATACCCGGGGGGACCATGAGCGCCACAAGCGAAATGCTCAGCGAGATCAAAGAAGTCAATCTCTCGTACCTGTTGCTTGCGCAGCGCCTGTTGCGGGAAGACAAGGCAATGGGCATGTTCCGAATGGGCATCAGCGATCAACTCGCCGATGTGCTCGCCAACCTTTCGTTCGCGCAGACCGTGAAGCTTGCTGCGTCGAATCAACTGCTGTGCCGTTTTCGGTTCGACGACCACGCGGTTCTCTCGTCGCTGGCCGACAAAGGCAAGGTCGGCTCGCTCGCGCAAGCTCACTCCGCCATTCTCATGGCGAGCCAACCCGCCGCCTCGGTCAATTGACGAGGCCGAACGGCGCGCCGGCCGGCTCCGGCGCAAACGGTCAACGACCCAATATCAAGTAAGCGGGGCACACGGCCGATATGGCAACTAAGAGCGTCGTGCTCGAAGTCAGGGAAATCACGCTGGCGATCGAGTTGATCGAATTGGGCGCGCGGCTGCAACTGCTCGAAGCGGAAACGAGCTTGTCGCGCGACCGGCTCATCAAGCTGTACAAGGAGTTGAAAGGAGCGTCGCCGCCCAAGGGCATGTTGCCGTTCTCGACGGACTGGTTCATGACCTGGCAGCCGAACATTCATTCATCCCTTTTTTACAACGTGTACCGGTTCATGGCGGAGCACGGCGGCTGCGAAAACATCCAGTCGATCGTCAAAAGCTACCGCTTGTATTTGGAGCACACGACGCTGAACGGCGACGAGCCGCTCCTCTCCCTGACCCGGGCTTGGACGTTGGTGCGCTTCTTCGAATCGGGGATGCTGCAGTTGACGGCCTGCACGCGATGCCAAGGACATTTCGTCGCGCACGCGCACGATCCGCAGCACGGTTTCGTCTGCGGTCTTTGCCAGCCGCCGTCGCGGGCGGGCAAAACGAAGAAATCCGCCGCGGCCAAGGCGCAGCAAGCCGCGGCCGATGCGCCGCCTGTCGTGCCCGCGCTCGTCGCCTAAATTGGCCGCAGGGCGTCTCTGCGCCGATTTGCGCCAAATTGGTGCAAATCGGCGCGCCTATGCCGGCGGCGGCCCGCTGCGGCGCTCACCGTCGTGGTTTACACCGCGCCTCAGGCCCTCATTTGCCCCCAAAGTTTTCGGTTGCCCTGCCGTAAACCAGTTTAACGACGGCCTCCCCGTCGCTCTTGTGAGGACCCGGCAGTGCTGATTTTCGTTGGAACACTCGTAACCGTGTTGTCCGTCTTCGGCGGCTATGCGCTGGCGGGCGGCCATTTGGGCGCGCTCCTGCAGCCGGTTGAAGTGTTGATGATCGCCGGCGCGGGAGTCGGCGCGTTCATCCTGGGCAACGGAATGAAGACGATTCGGGCGACTTTCCGCCTGTTGCCGACGCTGTTCAAAGGCTCGAAGTACACGAAGGATGTGTACATGGAGCTCATGGCGTTGCTTTACGTTTTGCTTGCAAAGGCGCGTAAGGAAGGCACGCTCACGCTCGAGGCCGATATCGACGACCCCGAGAAGAGCCCGATCTTCACGCAATACCCGAAGATCCTCGCCGATCACCATATCGTCGAATTTCTGACCGACTACCTGCGTTTGATGGTGGGCGGCAACATGAATGCGTTCGAGATCGAAAGCCTCATGGACGAGGAGATCGAGACGCACCACGCCGAAGGCGAAGGCCCGGCGCACGCGCTGAGCCGCGTCGGCGATGCGATGCCGGCGTTCGGCATCGTGGCGGCCGTGATGGGCGTGGTCCATACGATGGCGTCGGCCGACAAGCCGCCCGCGGTGCTGGGCGCGATGATCGCGCAGGCGCTCGTCGGCACGTTCCTCGGCATCTTGCTGTCGTACGGGCTCATCGGGCCGCTCGCGAGCTTGGCGGAGCAGCGCGTGGCCGAGTCGACGAAGATGTTTCAGTGCATCAAGGTCACGATTCTCGCGAGCCTGAACGGGTATGCCCCCGCGATCGCCGTCGAGTTCGGCCGCAAGGTGCTGTTCTCCACCGAGCGTCCTTCGTTCGCCGAGCTCGAAGAGCACGTGCGGCGCGTCAAGGCGAAGTAAGCGGTAGCGCAAGGACCGGGAGCGGCGCCATATGACCAAAGGCAAGGATAGAGCGATCGTCGTCAAGCGCGTGGCGCCCGCGAAGAAGGGGCACCACGGCGGCGCGTGGAAGCTCGCCTACGCGGACTTCATGACCGCGATGATGGCGTTCTTCTTGTTGATGTGGCTGCTGAGCGCAGTGACGCCCGTCCAGCTCAAGGGCATCGCCGAATACTTCAACCAGCCGCTCAAGGCGGCATTGCTCGGCGGCGGCGATCGTAGCGCGCAGGAGTCGAGCATCATCAAGGGCGGCGGCCGCGACATCTCGACCGACATGGACGGCGTCACGCGCCGCGCGGACGGCACGACGGCGCAGGCCATGCACACGGCGACGAAGGCCGACGATCAATCGCTCAATGCGCTGCAAGGGGCGCTCGAGCGCCGCGAGCAAATGCGGCTGCACGATCTGCAGGTCAAGCTGATGGCGGCGATCGAAGCCAACCCGGTGTTGCGTCAGTTCAAGCAGCAGATCCGCATCGATTCGACGCTGACGGGCCTGCGCATCGAAATCGTCGACACGCAGAAGCGGCCGATGTTCGCGACCGCGAGCGACGACGTGCAGCCGTACATGCGCGACATCTTGCGGGCGATCGGCCAGACGCTGAACGACGTGCCCAATCGCATCGTCGTACAGGGCCATACCGACGCCGTGCCCTATGCGGGCGGCGGCAAGGGCTACAGCAACTGGGAATTGTCGGCCGATCGGGCCAACGCGTCGCGGCGCGAATTGATCGCGGGCGGCATGGACGAGAACAAGGTGATGCGCGTGCTGGGCCTCGCCTCGACGCAGAACCTGAACAAGGCCGATCCGTTCGATCCGGAGAACAGACGCATAAGCATCATCGTTCTCAACAAAAAGTCCGAGGACGCATTGATGCATGATGACTCGACCGCGACGACGCTGTCGGACGATGCGGCGAGCGCGGCCCCGCTTGCCGGGAAGCTCGTGCCGCAGGCCGGAGCCAAGGTCGTGCCGGGTCCGGCGGCCGGCGCCGGCGCGGACGCAGGGAATAAATGAGGAGACGCGCCACGGGTGCGCGTGTGGATGTGGGGCATTCATGATCAAACACATTTTGGCGATCGACGATTCGGTCGCGATGCGTGAAATCCTCGCGGCAACGCTACGCACGGCGGGCTACGACGTGACGGTAGCGGCCGATGGCGACGAGGGGCTTGCGAGCGCACTGGCGCGCACGTTCGATCTCGTACTGACGGACCAATACATGCCCAAGCGCAGCGGACTCGACGTGATCGCCGCGCTGCGCGCCGAGGCGGCTTATGCCGCCACGCCGATTTTCGTGCTCACGACCGAGAACGGCGACGCCTTCAAGGAGGCGGCGCGCGCGGCGGGCGCGACGGGATGGATCGAGAAGCCGCTCGATCCCGATACGTTGACGGAGCTCGTCGACGCGCTCAACGCTTGAGCAGGGCGGACGGACAGGATCGAAGGTTGATAGCGCGTTTCGGCGTGCGACAGGAAGAACAGGGCATAGGCGGCGCAGCGGGCGCGCTCGTTCGAACGGACGAGCGGCGCGCCAAGAGCGAAGCACACGACTCAGAGCGGTGACGGAAGCATGACACTCGACATTACCCAGTTTTATCAGACGTTCTTCGACGAGGCGGACGAGCTGCTTGCGCAGATGGAGCAGCTGCTGCTCAACATCGACGTGGGCACGCCCGATCCCGAGGATCTCGCGGCCATCTTCCGCGCAGCCCACTCGATCAAGGGCGGGGCGGCGACGTTCGGCTTCACGGCGCTGACCGAGACGACTCACATTCTCGAATCGCTGCTCGATCGCGCGCGTAACAACGAACTCAAGCTGCGCAAGGACATGATCGACACGTTCCTCGAGACGAAGGACGTGCTGGCCGATCAGCTTGCCGCCTACCGCGCGAGCGCGGAGCCCGACGCCGCCGCGGCAGCTGCCGTCTGCGCGAAGCTCGAGCGGCTGCGCGACGAAGGCAACGGCGCACCCGCCGCACCGGCGGCCGAAGCGAGCCCCGCACCGAGCGTGCCGGTCGCGAGCCCGGCTCCCGCCGACGGCGGCGCGCCCGAGCACGTCGTCGAACAGGCCGTCGAAGCCGCGCACGGCGCCGCTGCTGCGGCCGCAGACGACACGAACAATGAAGGGCCTCACCTGAAAGTTACGCTACGGGGGGTGGGGGAGAAGGACCAGGAACTCCTGATCGAAGAATTGGGTAACCTGGGCCACATCGTCGGACAGGTGAAGAGCGGCGGCGACTTGTTCGTCTACCTCGAGACCGACGTGCCGTCCGACGACATCACGGCCGTGTGCTGCTTCGTGATCGACGAAAGTCAGATCGCGATCGGCCGCGGCACGGCGCCCGCCGGTATCGCGCCCGGTGCGGAAGTGCCGGCAGCGGTCGAGCCTGCGCCCAGCGCGCCTGCGGCTGCCGCGCCGGCGCCGAGCGCGCCCGCTGCGCCCGCTACGCCCGAGGCCAAGCCTGAGCCGGCCAAGGCGGTGGCGCCTAGCGCGCCGGCCGCCGCACCGGCGGGCGACGACAAGAAGGCGCGTCCTGCCGCCGCGGCCGCGGCGGGCGAAGGCAGCTCGATTCGCGTCGGCGTGGAGAAGGTCGATCAGCTGATCAACCTGGTCGGCGAACTCGTCATCACGCAGGCGATGCTCGCGGAGACGACGAGCACGTTCGACCCGGCGCTGCACGATCGGCTCTACAACGGCATGGCGCAGCTCGAGCGCAACGCGCGCGATCTGCAGGAAGCCGTGATGTCGATCCGCATGATGCCGATGGATTACGTCTTCAGCCGCTTCCCGCGTCTCGTGCGCGATCTCGCGGCGAAGCTCGGCAAGGAAGTGGAGCTTGTCACCTTCGGTCAAGCGACCGAGCTCGACAAGAGCCTGATCGAGCGGATCATCGATCCGCTGACGCACCTCGTGCGCAACAGCCTGGATCACGGCATCGAAACGGTCGAGGCGCGCCGCGCCGCGGGCAAGGACGGCACCGGCCAACTCGTGCTGTCGGCGGCCCATCACGGCGGCAACATCGTCATCGAAGTGTCCGACGACGGCGCGGGCCTGCGTCGCGACAAGATTCTCGCCAAGGCCATGAAGCAAGGCATGCAGGTGAGCGAATCGATGAGCGACGAAGAAGTCTGGAACCTCATCTTCATGCCGGGCTTCTCGACGGCGGAGCAGGTCACGGACGTGTCGGGCCGCGGCGTGGGCATGGACGTCGTCAAGCGCAACATCCAATCGATGGGCGGCCACGTCGAAATCACCTCGCACGCGGGCAAGGGCACGACGACGCGCATCATTTTGCCGCTCACGCTGGCCATCTTGGACGGCATGTCGGTGAAGGTCGGCAGCGAAATCTTCATCTTGCCGCTGAACTTCGTCATGGAGTCGCTGCAGCCGGTCGCCGAGGACATCTACACGGTGGCCAACGGCGAACGCGTGGTGCGCGTGCGCGGGGAATACCTGCCGCTCGTCGCACTGCACGAAGTGTTCTCGGTCGATGGCGCACGCACGGAGCCCACGCAAGGCATCGTGACGATCATGCAGACCGAGGGCCGGCGCTTTGCGATGCTGATCGACGAGCTCGTCGGGCAGCAGCAAGTGGTCGTGAAGAACCTCGAAACGAACTACCGCAAGGTACGCGGTATTTCGGCGGCAACGATCCTCGGCGACGGCAGCGTCGCCCTGATCGTGGACGTCGCGGCACTGAACCGTGAAAGCCGTGCATCGCACGGCGTCATGAATTTTTCGTAATTCCCAACCGTTTGGGGGCTAACGTGGCAGAAGTCCAAACCAACAATGCGAATGCGCTCGTTGCAGGCGGGCGCCGCGACGCGCAGCAAGCCGATGCGGCCGGTCAGGAATTCCTGATCTTCACGCTCGGCGCCGAAGAGTACGGCATCGACATCCTCAAGGTGCAGGAGATCCGCGGCTACGACAGCGTCACGCGCATCGCCAACGCGCCCGAGTTCATCAAGGGCGTCATCAACCTGCGCGGCATCATCGTGCCGATCGTCGACATGCGGATCAAGTTCCACTTGGGCCGTGTCGAGTACGACCACCAAACGGTCGTCATCATCCTGAACGTCGCGCACCGCGTGGTCGGGATGGTCGTCGACGGCGTGTCGGACGTGCTGACGTTGACGCCGGACCAGATCATGCCCGCGCCCGAGTTCGGCGCGACCCTGACGGCCGAATATTTGACGGGCCTCGGTACCGTCGAAGGCCGGATGCTGATTCTCATGGACATCGAGAAATTGATGGTCAGCAAGGAAATGGCGCTCATCGAAACGTTCGCCCAGTAAGGCGCAACGCTCGAGCGCTCGCAAACGGAGATTTACGATGCTGCAGAACTGGTCGATCCGCACGACGTTGACGGCCATCGGCGCCGTGTTCGTGTCGCTGACCATTGCGGTCGGCGTGCTCGGATTCACCGCGCTTTCGGGCGCGCACCGCGCGCTCGATACGATCGCACATGGCGATTTGCCGACCATTCACGCGCTGGACGAAGCGGGCAGCTACCTGCTGCGCTCGCGTATCGCGCTCGATCGCTTCCGCGCGTTGTCGGAAGCCGGCAACGCCGACGAGGCCAAGAAAGTGCTCGCCCGCGCGCAGGAGCTTCTCGCTCGATCGAACGAAGCGTGGCAGACCTTCTCGAGCGCCAAGGACGGCGTCGATCCGGCGCTCGCCGACGAGATCAACGCGCATCACGCGACACTGCTGCACGACGGCGTCGAGCCCGAATTCGCGGCGGCGCAAGCGGGCGACCTGGCCGCCTATCATGCGATCGCCGACACGAAGATCAGCCCGATGTTCGTTGCGTTCGACCACGCGGCGGCCAAGGCGCTCAAGGCACGGCAAGATCACGCAGAATCGCAGTTCGCCGATTCGTCGGCGCACATCACGATGATGCGCACGCTCATCATCGCCGTGACGGCGCTTGCGATCGTGCTCGTGGTCCTCGTCCGTTTCGCGTTGCGCGGGCTCATCGTCCAGCCGATCAACGACGCCATCTCGCACTTCGAGCATATCGCCGACGGCGACTTGACGCGGTCGGTGCGCGGCTACGGCACGAATGAAGTCGGCCGCCTCTACGCCGCCATCGTCCGCATGCAAGGCGCCATGACGACGATGGTCAAGGCTGTGCATGCCGGGACCGAATCGATCGATGTCGGTGCGCGCGAAATCTCGATCGGCAACACCGATCTGTCGCAGCGCACCGAAGAGCAAGCCGCCTCGCTGCAGCAAACGGCGACGAGCATGGGCCAACTCACGGGCACCGTGCGCCAGAACACCGAGAACGCGCGGCAAGCCAGCCAGTTGGCCGTGAACGCGTCGGACATCGCGACGCGCGGCGGCGACGTCGTGAGCCAAGTGGTCGCGACGATGCAGGATATCGCCACGAGCTCGAACAAGGTCGTCGACATCATCGGCGTCATCGAAGGCATCGCGTTCCAGACCAACATTCTCGCGTTGAACGCGGCCGTGGAAGCGGCGCGTGCGGGCGAGCAAGGCCGCGGCTTCGCCGTGGTGGCCGGCGAAGTGCGCAGCCTTGCGCAACGCAGCGCCGCGGCGGCGAAGGAAATCAAAGCGTTGATCGGCGATTCGGCCGACAAGGTGGCGAGCGGCTCGGAGCTCGTCGGCCGTGCCGGCACGACGATGGACGAGATCGTTCAAGCGGTGCGCCGCGTGACCGACATCATGGGCGAGATCAGCGCCGCCTCGGAAGAGCAGTCGACGGGGATCGAAGGCGTGAACCGTGCGCTGACGCAAATGGACGACGTGACGCAGCAGAACGCGGCGCTCGTCGAGCAGGCCGCGGCGGCCGCCGCTTCGCTCGAGGAGCAGACGCGGCAGTTGAAGAGCGTGGTCGCCCAGTGGCGCATCGACGGCGCGGCCGTAGCGAAAATTTCCACACGCAGCAGCGCGAAACCGGGCGCTCAGGCGGCTTCTCAGCCAGCTTCTCAGGCGGCTTCTCAGGCGAACTCGCAGTCGATGCAGCAGCCTGCGCGCAAGCCCGCGGCGAAGCCCTCGCAGGCATCGTTGCCGAGCGCGGCGCCGGCGTCGCGCGCCATGAAAAACAATGCGCCGCAACTGTCTTCGGAACAGCCGGCCAAGCCGGCGGGCGACGCACCGAGCGCAGCGGCGGCGAAGGCGGCTGCCCCGGCTGCGGCCAAGGCTGCTCCGAGCGCGAAGCCGGTTTCCGTCGCGGCCAAACCGGCGCCGAAGGCGGCGAGCGCCGGCCCGATGCCCATCCCGGCATCGAGCAGCAAATCGGACGACGACTGGGAAACGTTTTAACACCGCGGCGCGCGTGAGTGCGCGCCGAGAGCAGGAAAGGCAGACGAGCATGTGGCGTTTCGGCACCCCGCCCGCAACCGGGCGATACATTGCGCCGCGCGGTCCCCGCGCGAGCGGGGCGGCCGCTGACGCATCGATGCGGCGCGGCATCCACGAAGCGAGAGAAGCATCATGACGACAGCGCGCGCGTTTTCACGGCCTGACCGGGCCGATCCCGGCGCCCTTGGCGATCGCACCGACGAACGCGCAGGCTTTGCCGATCGCGACTTCGAATTCACGGCCGCGGATTTCGGCCGCATCCGCGAGCTCATCCATCGGCGCGCCGGCATTTCGCTGTCCGAGCACAAGCGCGACATGGCATACAGCCGGCTCGCGCGGCGCTTGCGTGCACGCGGGCTCGACAGCTTCCGCCGCTATCTGGACTTGCTCGAAGCCGAGAACAGCCCGGAGGAGTGGGAAGCGTTCACGAACGCGCTCACGACCAATCTCACGGCGTTCTTTCGCGAGTCGCATCACTTCCCGATCCTTGCCGATCTCGTGAAGCGCCGGCCGCAGCCCGTTTCGATCTGGTGCTCGGCGGCTTCGACAGGCGAAGAGCCGTACTCGATCGCAATGACGTTGATCGAGGCGCTCGGCGAATCGCAGGCGCGTCAAGCGACCGTACTCGCCACCGACCTCGATACGCAAGTGCTCGCCAAGGGCGAGGCGGGTGTCTACTCGCTCGATCAGGTCAAGCAGTTGAGCCCCGAGCGCTTGAAGCGTTTTTTCCTGAAAGGAACCGGTCCGCACGCGGGCCTCGTGAAAGTGCGGCCCGAAGTGCGCGCGATGATCCGCTTCGCGCAGTTGAATTTGACCGATGCGGACTATGGATTGCGCCAACCGTTCGACGCCATCTTCTGCCGCAACGTGATGATCTATTTCGACAAGCCCACGCAGTCGCAAGTGCTCTCGCGTTTCGAGCCGCTCGTGAAGCCGGGGGGGCTGCTGTTCGCCGGGCATTCGGAGAACTTCACGTACGTGACGCAGGCGTTCCGTTTGCGCGGGCAGACCGTGTACGAGCTCACGCGCGATGCGCAAACGGGCGGTCGCGGGCACGGTTCTTCCCGCTCGGCGAGCGGCGCCACGCATCAGGAGGTGATTGTATGAGCGCAGCCCTCCCCATCGCGACGAATCTGTATTTCGACAATCACTTCGGCCGGCGCGGCGTGAAGCTGCTGCCCAACGAGTTCTATACGACGCGCGAAGACATGGTGCTCGTCACCGTGCTCGGTTCGTGCGTGGCTGCGTGCATCCACGATCGAACGGCCGGGATCGGCGGCATGAACCACTTCATGCTGCCCGACGACGGCGAGCAGCCTTCGCAAGCGGCCTCCGACGCGATGCGTTACGGTGCCTATGCGATGGAAGTGCTCATCAACGAGCTCATCAAGATGGGCGGCCGCCGCGAGCGATTCGAAGCGAAGGTGTTCGGCGGCGCCGCGGTGCTCGCCGGCATGACGACGATCAACATCGGCGATCGCAACGCGGAGTTCGTCCGCCGCTATCTGGGCCTCGAGAAAATCCGCATCGTCGCCGAGGATCTGCAAGGCGTGCACCCGCGCAAGGTCGCTTTCATGCCCGATACCGGCCAAGCCATGGTGAAAAAGCTGCGATTGCAGCAAGACCCGACCGTTGCCGAGCGCGAGCAGGCGCTTGCCAAGCAAGTGGCCGAGGCGCGGGCGGCCCGCCACGCGCGTGCGGCGCGCGAGCGCGGCCGGGTCGAGTTGTTCTCGACGAACGGAAGCGGTCAAGCGGGGCAGACGGCTCTAGCGAGCCAAACCGGCCCGGCAGGGCAAACCGCTGCGCAAAAGCCGCGCATCGAGGTGTTCGGCGCGCCGGCGGCCAAGCCCCGCATCGAGCTCTTCGGGTCCAGCGCCCGCGGCGCGAGTCCGATCAACAGCGCCAAGACCGTAGAGGAGGCGTAGTACCCGTGAAAATCAAAGTTTTATGTGTCGACGACTCGGCGCTGATTCGCAGTCTGATGACTGAAATCATCAACAGCCAGCCCGACATGACGGTCTGCGCGACGGCGCCGGACCCGCTCGTCGCGCGCGAGCTGATCAAGCAACACAACCCCGACGTGCTCACGCTCGACGTCGAAATGCCCCGCATGGACGGGCTCGATTTCCTCGAGAAGCTCATGCGGCTGCGGCCGATGCCCGTCGTGATGGTGTCGTCGCTGACCGAGCGCGGCTCGGAAATCACGCTGCGCGCACTCGAACTGGGCGCGGTCGACTTCGTGACGAAACCGAAGGTAGGCATTCGCGACGGCATGCTCGAATACGCGGAAAAGCTGGCCGACAAGATTCGCGCCGCCGCGCGCGCGCGCGTGCGCGCTCGGGCTGCCGCGCCGGCTCCGGCCGCGGGCGCTCACCCGGCGAGCGCAGCGGCGCCGATGCTGAACAATCCGCTCGTCAGTACGGAGAAGCTGATCATCGTCGGCGCGTCGACGGGCGGCACGGAAGCGATTCGCGAAGTGCTGACGCCGTTGCCGCCCGATGCGCCCGCTGTGATGATTGCGCAACATATGCCGCCCGGCTTCACGAAGTCGTTCGCGCAGCGGCTGAACGGGCTGTGCCGGATCACCGTGAAAGAGGCCGAGCACGGCGAGCGCGTGCTGCCGGGCCATGCTTACATCGCGCCGGGCCATGCACACCTATTGCTTGCGCGCAGCGGCGCCAACTACATTGCGCACTTGTCCGACGACCCGCCCGTGAATCGGCATCGACCCTCGGTCGACGTCCTGTTCCGCTCGGCCGCCCAGCATGCGGGCAAGAACGCCGTCGGCGTGATTCTGACGGGGATGGGCCGCGACGGCGCAGCCGGATTGTTAGACATGAGAAATGCAGGCGCATACACTCTCGCGCAGGATGAGGCGAGCTGCGTCGTTTTCGGCATGCCCCGCGAAGCGATCGCGCTCGGCGGGGCCGACGAGATCGCGCCTTTATCGGAAATGAGCCGCCGAGTGATGGCACGTCTCGCGGCGATGGGCGATCGAGTGCAGCGCGTCTGACCGGGCAAGCCCGGCTTCTTGCGCCGACCAATCAGGGTTAAAGGGAACGAAGATGGATAAAAGCATGAAAATTTTGGTGGTGGACGATTTTCCGACGATGCGCCGGATCGTCCGCAACCTCTTGAAGGAGCTCGGCTACGCGAACGTCGACGAAGCCGAAGACGGCGCGGCGGGGCTCTCGCGTCTGCAGGGCGGCGGTTTCGATTTCGTCATTTCCGACTGGAACATGCCGAACATGGACGGTTTGGAAATGCTCAAGCGCATTCGCGCCGACGCCGCGCTGTCGCACTTGCCCGTGCTGATGGTGACGGCCGAGTCGAAGAAGGAAAACATCATCGCGGCGGCGCAAGCCGGCGCGAGCGGCTACGTGGTGAAGCCGTTTACCGCCGCCACGCTCGACGAAAAACTGACGAAGATTCTCGAGAAGATGACGAAGACCGGGAGCTGAAGTGAACGAGGCCACCAATGAGCAATCGGCTGGCGCGGACAGCCCCGATTTGACGACCGACCGCATTCTCGCGCGCATCGGTGCGCTGACGAGGACGCTGCGCGATTCGATGCGCGAGCTCGGGCTCGACAAGCACGTCGAGCAAGCCGCCGAGGCGGTGCCCGACGCGCGCGACCGCCTCAAGTACGTCGCAGCCATGACCGAGCAAGCCGCGGAGCGCGTGCTGACGGCCATCGACATCGCCAAGCCGCTGCAAGAGCAACTGCAGACCGATGCCGCCGAGCTCGACAGCCGATGGGAGCGCTGGTACGCCGCGCCGATCGAGCGCGAGGAAGTGCGCACGCTGATGACCGATACGCGCGCGTTTCTGGCGCGCGTGCCCGACACGACCGCGGCGACGAACGAGAAGCTGCTCGAGATCATGCTTGCGCAGGATTTCCAAGATCTGACCGGCCAGGTCATCAAGAAGATCATGGATGTCGTCTATATCATCGAGCAGCAGCTGTTGACGGTGCTGGTCGAGAACATTGCGCCCGAGCGGCGAGAGCAGTTCGCCCAAACGGCGGCGGGGGGGGCGGGCGGGGCGGGCGGCGCGGCCGGCCCGCCCCCCCCCCCCCCCCGCCACCCGGCCCCCCCGCACACCCCCCCGCGCCCGCACCAGGTGCTGCGGCGCGCCGCCAATTGCGCGCACACCTCGCTCCCCACCCCCAGCCCCCCCGCCCCGCCGCGCCGTGCCCTGCAGCAGACGGCCAGGCCGCCGCTGCGCGACTATGGTTTCGCCCTGGTCGTCTCCCTGGTGGCGCTGGCTTTGGCGCACCTGGCCGACCGGGTGCTGTCGGTGTCCAACCTGTCGCAGCTGTTCACG
>CBIHRA010000024.1:0-83735 GCA_966212325.1 uncultured Burkholderiaceae bacterium
GCTTGAAATCGACCGCCATCAAAATGTTCATACACCACTCTTGACGTTAGCTCTCCGAACTGGCCGACCCAATTCTCGATAGACCCGACCGGGTCTCCGTAGGTGTCCTTGAACCAGTCGCCGACCGCGAACGCCCCGGCCTTCGACAGCAGTCCGCCGTTTTCAGCGCTATTTTTCACGTCTTGAGGCGCACCGGAATTGTTCAGCGCCTCGTTCTGTGCCGCCGTCGCCCCGCCCTGAGCATTCGCACCCGCCAATCCAGCCAACCCACCGCCGAGCAGTGTCGCGAAGCCCGCCAACGCGGCCTGCTGGCCCGGATCAAGAGTGGCACCCGTCGGGTCGATCGCCCTAATGAAGTCCGGCGAGAACGCCGCACTAGCCGCCCCGCCAATGGCCCCGGTCATGTACTGGCTGGAAAACGCAGTCAGCGACAATGAGAGAACTCACGGTATTTGCCCTTCTTTTGCGGCAAGTATCAGCAAGTTGCCGTTGCTTTTCAGTTCACTGAGATCGGACAGGCTCCATGCCGTGTGGTGACCACGTACGACTCAAGCCCATTTCGCTCTGGCACAACTCTCAAGTACTTACCGTCATCGAAATGAAGCGAGAGCATCATATGGCCGTCCATCGTTACGCCGACCACTCGATGGTTCATGAATGCAAACAGCAGGGGACTTGTACTCACGTCCTCGCCGTGCCCCTGCCGAACGACACCGTGCTCCTCGCACTGGAACACACACTGCAGCAGGATTTGTGCTCCGCTGCCAAACAACAAGACGATCGAGCCAATCCCTACCGTCAGTCCTGTTAGCACCGTATGACGAAATTCCGCTAAATCTCTTTCTTCAATCATCACCTCACCTTACCTCTCATCTTGATGGCGGCATACCGTTCGGAGGCAGCGGGATATGTGTCTGCCCTCGCGTTCCGGTCCCACCTGTAGCCGGATTGATTGGTTGTCCGTTTAGTATCGACAGCCAATAGCCGTTTTCAAGCCCAGGCACAGGCGTTGAACCTGGGGGCATCACGCGTATATATGTGCTCCCCTGGGCACTAGGATCTGTCCCAGGAGGATAGTAGATAGTACTTCCTGGCGTTCGTCCGGGCCGTGAAAGCCAATCCGAGGGAATGACAGGGCTTTGCTCAGGGTTGGTGAACGGTTGCAAGTTCGACGGTACCTTCGGACTACCAGACATAGCCGCTTCTGGATCATTGGCGCCTGCGCCAGCACCGCGCCCTACCGAAGCCAAAGACGTCGGCTGTGGTGCCTCCGGCATCTGGAACCCAGCAAGCCCCGCACCGATACCGTCGAGCGACGCCCCAAATTGTGCCGCGTAATAGGCGCTCGTGTTCGACCCGCCAAGCAAATACACCGCTCCTGCGGATGCCCCCGCCCATGGACTGCCTACCATCGTGGTCAGCGTCGCCGCACCGAGCGACGGTCCGTCTGGAAGAGCCGTAATCTGAGGTCCGTTCGCATACGAGAACGGAAAGTTTTCCGGCCCCGTCATACCCGACAACGGATTCGCATACGTAAAATACTGCCCGTTCCCAAGGGGTTTCATCGTGACCACATTCCCACCCGCTTGAGCCGCCTGAATCTGCACTTGGCACCCGGCACTAGGCCCGTTTGCACACGCCTGAGCCAGATTCTGGTCATTCTGCGCCGACAACGCAGCCAACTTGTCCTGTGTGCTGCCGTCCCCCGTCGCGGCCGCCTGCTGGTACCGATCCGCCTGCGACAGCGACATGGGCTTCGGCGGGAGGTGATTCAGCCAATTGTTCAGCGTCTCGTTCTGTGCCGCTGTCGCCGCGCCCTGCGCATTGGCCCCCACCGCCCCGGCAAGCAACCCGCCCACCATCGTGGTCATCGCAACATCGAGCGGCGCCGGAATGTTCCCATTCGCATCGAGGGTGGTATTCATGAGCGCCCCAGCCGCCCCGCCAATGGCCCCACCCGCACATCCAGTCCCCTCCGCTGCCGACGCTGCGCAGCCCAAAGCGCCATGCAGGCCGATATACGCCGCCTCACCTCCGATCTGCCCCAAATCGCTGCGTAGTGTCGGCAAAGCATTGCCGATGGCATACGCCCCCGCGGCCGCCAAGTCGCCTGCCGCATCATTTTTTAGATTGCTGAGGAAACTGCCGCCCTCGATCGCCGTCTGCACCCCCGCTGAGATAGTCGCATTGGCGCCGAGGGCCAGTAACTCCTCCGGCAAGTTGGATGCAGCCGCGGCGCCAGCTTGCGGCACCATTGCGCCGCCTACTGCTTGCACGCCGGACAACATCGCCAGCGAGCTAGTCGAGCCGCCGAGCGTGAGAGGCTGGGTCGTAAAGCCCAATCCCGAACTCGCGTCGTACGTAATGCCGTTAGTGAGTCCGGCTGTCAGGGCGGCAACACCGGCCGATTCGAATGCGCTTCCCCAATTAATGCTGCCAGTGGTCGCAACCTGTGACAGGGCACTTGTAGTAAAACTGGAAATCGCTGCCGAAAGCGCGATGTTCCCAAGCCCTGCACTCGTTCCGGCCGCCGTAGCCGTTGCAGGTACCGCAGCCGCGAACGTGCCACCCTCCGCGCCTAGCGTCGCGCCAATCTCCGCACTCGCGGCACCTGCTGTCATGATCGTGACTACGACCTCGAACACGATCAAGGTAATGTCGGCGGCTCCGAAGCCGCCTTCAGCTGTGAAGTCGGTATGAAGGTTGTCGTTCAGCGACGTCTGCGTGAAATTCACGCCCAGTTGCTGCTGCAAAGCAGCGATCAATTGCTGCCCACCGGCCTGGTTGACCGTCCCGTCACTATTCAACTGCTGCAACGCCCCGCCGATTTGATTGAGCGCGCTCACGTTCAGGTTCATGTTTGCCGCACTCATGAACCCACCGGGCTGGACTTCAGTACCCGTCGTATCCTCGTAGCCCGTGGCCTGCAGGTACTGCCAAATCTGGCCAACGTCCACTTGGTTCGCACGGTTCGTCAACGTATTCGTATTGACGGTCAACGTATTGGACGCAGCGATATTCCCTGTGTTTAGAATGCTGCCGTTGCCATCCTTGTTGAAATTGAGTGTGACGTCCTGACCAATGATATTGCCGCCAGCCGACAGCGCGCTCGAATTCGGCGGCAGATACACCTGCGGCATCAGGGCAGTCACGGTTGGGCACGTGACAACGCCTGTCGACAAGCAACTAGGATCCGGAACGGTCTGCTCCACGTACCAAAGCATGGGCTGCGTCAGAGCATTGACTTGCGCCTGCGAAAGCGCGACGCCCAACTGCAAGTTGTTCTGCTTGGAATAGTCGATCGTGTTCTGATAGAGGATCGCTTTTTCTTGATCCGTGACAGACATACCGTGGGTCCCGTCGTAGGACAGTCCCCCGATGAAGCTCGCTTCCCCGGTTTTCTGCAGTGCCGCCTGCTGCAGCATCAAGTCTTCCGCTTCCGGGTTGTAGTAAAAAACCGCCGAACTCGGTTTCAAATTCGCCGGAAGCTCACTGAGCAATTGCTGAGGCCCGAGCGCGACGCCGGTCCCGCCGGTTAGGCCTTGCAGATACGACGGTCGCCCCGGCGTCGAGGCCGATGAGCTACTCGACTTGCCATCTAGGGACGACAGCCGCAGCCCAGGCAGGTTGAACCCGCTCAGCGAAATGATCTGCGACGGCCCGTTGACTCGCGGTGTGTAGGTATTAGCGGTGGTGATCCCGTTGATCAACTTCTGGCCAGTTAACTGCACCGACGTGCCGACCACATTGCCGACGTTCAGAATCTCCCCATTTGCCGAGATCGACAAATTGGGCGCTTGAATCGCAGCCGCGATATTCCCGATAGGCTGCGGCGGATCGATCGTGCCACCGACACTCGTATAGGCACTACCGTAGAGCCGCGTGCATTCGGCCACGGACCCGCAAGCCCAGACGTCGTGCCGGATATCAGGATCGAAATCGCCCGTTTCCTGCACCCAGTGCGA
Source organism: uncultured Burkholderiaceae bacterium (assembly GCA_966212325.1). GTDB lineage: Bacteria > Pseudomonadota > Gammaproteobacteria > Burkholderiales > Burkholderiaceae > Trinickia. The sequence goes on from CBIHRA010000024.1 coordinate 3,966, forward strand.
ATGCCAGTAGGCACTGAGCGTTTGCGCTTCGTTGACGACGGGGCCAGCGACGCTAATCGTGGCGCTCATCCCTGCCGAGATCAAGCTGCCGATGTTTGCGAGGCTACCTGCAGTGACCTGCAAGTTGTTACCCGCAGTGATGTTCGACGAATTGCCCGCCTGCTGATCGACGTAGCCTTCGCAGTAGCTCTCCTTGTAGCCGCCTACTGTCATACAGCCTGAATAGGCTTCTTTTGATCCGTAATCTTGGTGAATCGTGACCGGGGGCGGCAACGTATTCGTCACGGCGCCAGAAACCGCCAAAGTAACGTTGTTGCCGGCGATGATATTGCCCGATGTGTTCGTCAGACTGCTAGCTGGCGTGGTGGATGTTGCCGTGGTCCCAACGCCACCGATGACGATGTCTTGCCCCGCGAGCAGGTTCCCATAGGTGTTGTTGATCTGGCCAGCAGCAATGACGAGGTCGTTGCCAGCATAGACCGTGGCGTTTTGCTGCGCGTAGGAAAACGCGGTGCTGTTGGGATCGCCTCCGCGGAATTCGTTACCTCTTGCGCATTCCGTTCCACTCACGCCCGAGGCGCAGCCAGGCTGTGTAGTGGTATTGGAGTTGTATTGCCCTTGGTTGCTGAACGACTGCGCACTACTTGCGTTGAAGTTATTGCCGGCGTACAGCACGCCTCCATTGACGAGATTCCCTCCCGACAATGTCATGTTCCGACCGGCGATGATTTGGCCTTGAGAGCCGAAGCCTGTAATCGTACTGACCGAACTCGGCGGCACCGTTGCCGTCTTATTGACCGCAACGGTCGTCTCGGGAATTGGCGTGGCCGAGATTGCTACGCCGGTGGTTCCTGCGATACCTAGCAACCCGAGCGCGTTCAGTTGAGATATGAAAGCGTCGAGCTGAGCCTTGTCGACCGTATCGACTACGGTCGTAGTCGAATTGCCCAACGTCGCGTTGTTGAGCGACTGCAACTGGAGCGCAACATCAAACCCTGCGGATATCGTGCTTCCGGCGTTCGACAAGCTTCCCGCAGTAATGTTGATGCTGCCTCCCGCCGCGATCACACCCGGCGTCACAGACCCCGGCGACGTTGTCGTTCGGTCAATGCCCGGCAAGGCGATCGTTCGAATGTCGTTGGGCGAGGCAGCCTGGAAGCCCAAACTCGACGTTTTGACACCGGTTCCGACTTGTGCGCTGGCAGACGGCCCAATACCCTGCCAATCGGGATAGACGCCGCCTGACGTCACATCAAGAACTCCGGCGGCAACCTCTGGCAAGAGGTTGGAAATCGTCGCGTCCGAGGTAGCAGATCCCACATAACAAGTGCCTTGGCCGACACCAACGCAACCCCAAGTCTCTTTGGTACCGATGATGATTTGCGTAACCAAGCTGGGATCTGCAGACGCGCTCACCAATTGCGTCTGCGTTTGCGCAGCCGTTGCAAACGCGTCGTTGATCACCGATCCCGCGTTGATCTTGACGTTTGCTGCCGCCGCAATCAGTCCACCGCTGTTTAAGATCGTCCCCCCAGTGCTCAGGGTTATGCTTCCGTTCGCCTGGGTCGTGCCGTACTGATTGTCGAAGTTGTTGCCGCCACCGTTGAACGTCAAGTCGCCAGCGCTTTCGATCATGCCACGATTGGTCACGCTCCCGGTCAGCACCATCGCATTGCCGGCATGCATCACCGCATTGGCTACATTGCTGAGCACCCCATTGAACGTCACATCCTGCCCTATGACCTGTCCACTATTCGCAAACGCACCATTCGTCGAAATCGTCAGCGGCGCTGCGCCTGTCATCGTGCCGCCATTGGCAATGCCGTTGATCCCATAGATGGAAACCGCTTGCCCACCGTAATTCCACGTACCCGCGACGTTAACGAACCCGGCCGTGACGGATAACTGCCCGCCCTGGCTGATCGCCCCCTGCGACGGATCGAACGCCGCGTTGACCGCACCAATGGCTAAGTTCCGTTGTGCGAGAAGCTGTCCACCCGCGTTCGCGAACGCGTTACCGGCGCCGTTGATCGTGACCGACAAGTCCCCCGTCGCACCGGTCGGCGAATTAGGGCTGCCCGCGAAGATCAAGCCGTTTTGATTGTTTAGGACCCCTGTGTTGATCGTGAGGGCGTTAGCACCCATCAGCGATCCACCGGCATTGGTCAGCGTGCCGGCCACGTGGGTCGAGGTCGTATTACCGTTGACGAGGCCCGCGTTCGCGAAATTCGTCGCGCTGATTGTCGTCGTGCTGGTGGATACGAGCGACGCGTTCGCGGCATTGGTGATGTTCGGTGCGGACACATTGAGCTCGCCTCCCGACAACACACTGCTCGCGTTATATAAGCCGCTCTGCGACGTCAATGTAGCGCTGCCGACCACATCGATCGCACTGCCTACCAGCGACAGCTGATTCGATGCCTGCGCATTGAACGTCCCGCCGACAATCGCATCGCCGAGCGTGACGTTGGTGCCGCTCATCTGTAAGTTCTGCGATGCAACGATCAACGCTCGACTAGCGTCGAGCGTACCCTGCGCCGCCACGGTAATGCTCTTCGAACCGCTTTGCGAGCCCGACAACGTCACGTTCGCGCCCGAGATCCCAAGCGCTCCCGCCACCACGCTGTTACCACTCAGCGTCAGTGACTTGCCGGCCGTCAGCGTCGCGTCCCCGTTCGCCGATACGCCCGCCACGGTGACGTTACCATTCGTCCCGGTGACCGTCACGTTGCCGACCGACGACACCGCTCCCGTGACCGCAGCATTATTCCCGGCGGTAACCTGAACATTGCCTGCCGACTGCAGGTCGCCGTTGAACGTAACGCTACCCGCCGTCGATTTCGCGGTAACGTTGCCGACAGCGGTTGTCGCGCCTAACGACATATCGCCAGCCGAAGTGGCCGTGAGTTGTCCCGCGCCCTGGATGGCACCAAGCGTCACACCTGCGCCCGAGGCCAGCGCTATATCGCCGCGGATGGTCAGCGAGCCGCCACCGCCGATCGGTCCGCCTGCCGAGATATTGGCGGCGCCCAGGCCATAGAGGGCACCCGTGACTGTCATCGCCGTACCTGAGGTCAAGGTGGCCGTACCGTTGACCAAGCCGCCGGTTATCGCAAGCGATCCGCCAGCTTTCGCAGCGAGCTTGCCCGCTGTCGTAATGGAGCCCGCTGCATTGAGATCGCCTCCCGTCGCAGTCAAGGCGGTGTCGCCACCCGCAAAGACGGCACCATTTGCCGTGAGACTACGGCCGGCCAAGACAGTGAGCGAATCGCCCACTGTCGCCGTCGCCCCCAACGTCGCATCGCGCGCGGCGGTGATGCCCGTCGTAGAACCGGCGGCTAACGCGCCGCCGATATTGACGTCCCCGGTTCCATCGAGACCTTGCGCTTGGAGCGTTACCGTTCCCCCAGCGTTGATCGAACCCGTCGATACGCTGCCCGCCGCCGTACCGGCAAGGGTTGCATCGGTCTTTAGGTTCCCAGCTTGCAAACTGCCGCTCGTAGCCGCCATCGAGACCGTGCCGCCTGCCGTTAGATCGGCCGCCGTGACGTTACGAGCCGCGGAGATCGTTGCCGTCCCGATGGCATTGGTTGCGCCCGCGACGCCAATGTCGCGTGCCGCATTGAAGAATACGTTCCCCTTCGACGTCGCCGGTCCACTCAGCGTCAGATCGCCTCGTCCCCCCAGACCTCGCGCGGTAACGGCGATGTCACCCGACGTCGACTGCACCGAACCAAGGCCGGCGTTGTTCTTGCCGGCTACCGCCACGCTCGCGCCTTGCAACGAGCCGGTCAGTGCTACGTCGTTGCCGGCCGATACCTGCGCCGCTTGCGCGAAAGCCGCCGAGCCTGCTCCGCTGACGTCGTATGCGGCCGCCAACGTGCCGGTGGATTGGCCGGCGAGCGATCCGGTCAGACGAAGGTCATGCCCTGCCGAGACAGTCACAGCGCCGGTTGCGCTCGTTTGTCCACCGAGGACGGTGTCGAGAGCCGAACCCACGCTCAAAGCGCCTTGTGTGATAGTCGTCCCGGTGAGCGATGCCGTACCGTTCGCGGCATTCACGGTCAGGTCCGAGACCGCCTGCATAGCGCCCGTTACCGTCACGCTGCGCCCAGACATCAGCCCGAGCGTCGAACCGCCTGCTATCGAGCCGCTGACAAGCGCATCGCGGGCGGCGTTGATCGCTACCACGCCGGGCGCCGTTGCCGTGCCGGTGATCGATGCATCGCCCTTGCCGGCGTTCCCGTTTGCCGTCACGGATAGTGTCGTCGCCGACGTAACATCGTTCAGGGACGCGCTATCCCCACCCGTTGCTTGCACTGAATTCCCTTGCAAGCTACCGGTCAACAGAACGTCGCGTTGCGCATTGAGTACTGCGGCAGTGGAAAACGCCTGTGTGCCGGGGCCGGTGATATCTTGTCCGGCCGTCACATAACCGTTTCGTTGGCCCACCACTGTCCCGTTCAGGACCGCGTCTCGCCCGGCGGCGAGCGCCATGTCACCGATGGAAGTCGTACTTATGCCAAGCGACAAGTCGCGTCCCGTCGTAATCGACAGCATCCCGCCGCTGTTGATCCCCCCCGTTGCGTTCAGGCTACCAAGTAGCACATTGAGCGTCGTATCGCCGGTCGATTCGAGGGCGCCGGCAACGTTGATGTCGTTTAGCGCCGTGACGCGGAGCGTCGAGCCCGCGGCAAGTTTGCCGTTGCTGCCGACCGTCGCGCTCCCAAATGCGGTGGCCGTGACGCTTTGAGCCGCAGATACCGCCCCATTGACCGTCAAGTTGCCGACGCCGCCGGTCCCGGCGTTCAAGCCGACCGTCGTTGTCGATTGGACGTCATTCAACGTCAAGTTACCGCCGGCCGACGCCTGGACGCTCTGTCCTTGAACGAGCCCGCTCTGTGCGATATCGGCCGCCGCCGTGAGGACTGCCGCGTGTTGAAATCCTAGCGATCCGTTACCCACAATATCGCGGCCGGCCTGCAAGTAGCCGTTGCCCTGTCCGCTCAACGCACCTGTGACGTTGATGTCTCGGCCACTTTGCAGTGTGGTGTCGAGCGTAACGGTCGTCGTACCGCTGACGTTCACGTCATTACCCGCCGACAGGCTGACGTTCGAGCCGCCAACCAGCGTGGCTGTCACATTGAGATTCTTGCTCGCGCCCAGCACGATGTCTGAGCCCGCCTGCACGTTGGCGAAGGTGCCGGAACCGCCTGCATTCGTCTGGATCGTTGCGCCCCGCAGCGAGCCCGTGAGCGTCGTATCACCTCCCGAATTCAGGTTTGCCGCCAAACCGAACGCGAGCGATGCCACGCCGCCAATCGTTCCTCCAGCCTTGATCATTCCATTGTCTTGGCCGACGATCGTCCCGTTCATCGCGACATTCCGGCCCGCCGTCAACGATAGGTCGCCCAAGGAAGACGTCGCGCCCGTGCCGAGATCGATCGACTGCGCGGTGTTAGCGCTCAGATCTCCGCCCGACTGAATCGTGCCGGTGCTCGTCAACGAACCGATCGTATTGGCGAGTGTCATATCCCCGTTGGACGCCAGCGTTCCCGCTATCGTCGTATCGGTTTTCGCGGTAACGTTCAGAGCGCCAGACGTCTTCAATGTGCCGCTGACCGCCACTGCGCCGGTCGCGTTCACCGTACCTGTCGACAGTGAAGCAACCGTGCCGTTGACATCGATATCCCCGCTCCCAGCGGTTCCAGTGTTTGTGGCAGCCAATGCCGCGTTGGACTGAACGTTGTTCAACACGATGGCGTCGTTCGCCGTCAGCGTGACGTTGTTGCCTTGCAGGGCGCCGGTGACGGACAAGTTGTTTCCAGCACTTGCCGATACGTTCTTCGTGACCCCGCTGTTACCGCCCAGCGTGACGTCGTGTCCTGCGGTTATCGTTCCATTGCCTTGGCTCGCAAACGTGCCGCCAACCGTTACATCGGTGCCAGCCTTCAGCGTCGCATCTCCGGTCGCGTTCGTCGTTCCAGTCAACGCCACACTCTTTCCGGCCGTGGCCGCCAGTGCATCATGCGTAGCGATAACGCCCGTCGAGGTGACGCTGCCCGTCGATGCGCTCATCGACAAGTCGCCCACCGATTGCAATGTCCCCGTCGCGGCGACGGTTACGTTGCCTTGAGCCGTGACCGTCGTCCGCGCACCGCCAGCCAGCGCACCGTTGACGACGACTTCGCCGGCTGCCCGAACGGATGCGTCGCCGACCGATGCCGCATTTCCGTTGAACGTCACGTTACCGTTGCCGGCCGAGCCGCTGGCCACTACAGCAAACGCACCGCCGGCTTGCACGTCGGCAAACGTCGCACCGTTGCTCGCATTGACTTGTAGTGCGTTGGCGAGGAGCTTTCCGGTCAGATTCACGTTGTGGCCGCTCGTCAACGCACCGGTCTGACCGAACGCGACGGAGCCGCCTCCGGTGATATCCCCTTGCGTGGTTAAGGTCCCGTTCTGCTGGACGATAGCCACGCCCGGCACGTCGAACGTTCCGCTTGCGATCGTCGCGTCGGTGCCGACCAGCAGCGAACCGGCCACGTTGAACGCGCTACTCACGCTCGCATTGAATCCCTTGCCGCTCGCGAGAGAACCGGTCAAGGCAACGTCTTGCCCCGCTGACAATCCGATGTTATCGACCGCGGTTGTCTGCGCAGTGATCTCGACACTGTGCCCTGCGGACATCGATAAGTCGGCATTCGATGTCACCGTTCCCGTCGACAGAATGTCGCCCGCGGCATTGAGTTGATAGTTGCCAACGCTCAGCCCTGAGCCGTTCGTCGTCAAATCCCCATTCGACGACAGCGTCAAATTCCCCGCGTTTGCCGACAGCGCCGCATCCGTCCGGACCCCCATTCCTTGCGCCGTCCCGACGACCGCTATCTGCCCCGCCGTCATTGCGCCGAAGCTGGTTGCGTCGATCGCGTAGCCTTGCGTGCCGTTGCCGATTGAAGCCGCGGTATTGGCGCTGCCGTTCGATTGCGTCGCGTACGTCGTACCGGTCGCATCGGTCGCGCTCGGGCTCACCACCTGATCGCCCGCAACCACATTGATCCGCGTACCCGCATACAGCGGCGCGTTGATGCCCACCGTCTCGCCGATCAGATCGATCGTGCCGACCGTGCCTTCGATCCCCGCGCCCGGACCGTTCGTCCCGGCATTGCCTTCGATCTGAATGTGCCCGCCCTTCACGTCGTACGCGACCGCCTGCGCATTCGTGAAGTCCGTCTGTGCGCCGCCCAGTCCCGTCAAGAAGCGCGGCGTGCCGGTCGTCAGCGTCACCCCGATCGTGTTCGTGAAGCCCGCCCCTCGCACCGCGATCCCGTTCGGATTCGCGACGATCACCGTCGCGGCCGAGCCGAAAACTTCCAGCGGCCCGTTCAGCACGCTCATGAATGCGCCGCCGGTCGAGGTGACCTGATTCACGATCACGCTGGCCGTTCGCCCGTTCAGGTTGGGGTTGGCCGAGACGGTACCGCCCGTGAGCGTGGTACCGCCTTGCAGGCTGTTGTTCAGAATCAACCCGATAGGATCGACGTTGAAGCTTTGATATTGATTGAGCGAGATACCGGCCGAGTTCGGCGCGGTAATATCGATGACGGGCACGCCGCCGCCCGCGCCCGTCGATTGTGTGATCTTCGGTTGAAACGAAAGCGGCGCGCGGGGATCGACGATCGTCCCGGCGCTAGCCACCTGCATTGCAAAGCGAACGCGAAGCGAAGCGAGATCTTGAATCACGCGCCACGCTTCATCGTCGAGACGACGGCTGCCCGCCGCGATAACACCGGCCGCCGCCCGGCCTTGTTCGACCGTCACCGTAATGGGCCCGACGAATAGCGTAGCGGCAACGAGCGCACTCACGGCGCGTTGCCATAGCCGATAGCGGCGCGATGCCCCATCGGTCTGACCTTCGCCCGTGCGCGATTGCAGTTGCTCGCGCGCCGCGCGCGCTTGCTCCAGCTGTTGCCAGCTACCCCGTTTCGACTTTTTCATGTCGGTGTGGTCGTTCTTCGTTTTCTGTTCTTAACTTCTTTGTGCCGGCGGCCTGCCGGCACGGCGCACGTCTTCGCCGCTCAATCGGCCTTGACGGTCTCCGCCTTCTGTGCGGTTTCTACCTTCTGTGCGGTTTCTACCTTCTGCGCGGTATCGACCTTCTGCACCGACCCCGCCGGCGTCGCGGTCGCCGTCTCAGGTGCCTTCGCAGAGACACCACGGCTTGCCAGCAGATCCGTCTTGAAGTCAGGCACGAGCCCCATCACCGCCTCGTCCACGCCTTGGATCGCGTGAGGCAAATCGTCTTTCAGTGCCGAGTACGTCGTGTAATGGTAAGAATCGGAGTTGCCCTTATTGAACAGCAACTGCTCGTTGAAAATCGGCTCGAACGTATCGGCTTTGTAGATCGCGATCTTCACGCGAGCCTCGCGCGTGTACCAAGAGAACGCGCCCGGCGCGAAATAGCCGTTCTTGTTCTGGACGATCATGATCGCATCGGCGCCCTCATAGGGATTGCCCTTCAGCACCTGCGTTCCGTTGCGCTTGACGGCCACCTTCGGCATATCCTTGCCGGACAGATCGATTTCCTTGACTTCGTATCCCGCGTCTTTGAGCTGGCCTTCGAGCGCATCGACGAACTTCCGGTTCAGCCCGGTATCGCCGAGTTTTTCCCTAACGATGTCGTTGAACGTCGCGTTCGCTCTTCCTGCTGTGACGGCGTCCGTCACCGCCGTCGCAATCACCGAGGCGAGCACACCGCCGCCAATGAACATGACCGGTCCGCTGCCCGCGCTAATGGCGTAGTAGTTCGTTTTCTTCGGCGCCGCGACCGCAATGGTCTTGATGCTCGACATCTTCGTCGAATCGTAGGTCGCCCGGGGCGGCGTCGTACAAGCCGTCACGAACGAAGCGCAGACGGCAACCATCATCAACTTATTCAGCAATTTCAATTTCGATACTCCGTTCAACTCAACATGTGCGGTAGATCAACCTATTACTGCAATCACTGCTCGATATGCGCGTTCTTGACCAGATCGGTCACCACCTGCGCCGTCGCCTTCGCCATGGCCACTTGCTCGAGCTCCTTGCGCAGGGAATCCTTCGATTGATCGAACGTGGGAATCTGCGTCGGGCGCATTTGATCGACGCGCAAAATCCAGAACGCATTGCCCACTTGCACCGGCGCGCTCGACACCGCACCTTGCGGCAGCTTCACGAGCGCTTCGGCCAGCGGCTGCGGCCAGCCTTGCGTCTGGCCTTCGGCGATCGGCGTCTTGAACGACACCCAGTTGAGCCCGCCGCCTTGCGCAGCGTTCGGGCCTTGGCTGTACTGCTTGGCGAGCTGCGAGAAATCGCTGCCTCGCTTCTTCAGTTGCTCGAGAACGGTCTGCGCCGTAGCGGCATCCTTCACGACGATTGCACTCGACTTGTATTCGTTTTGCCCGAGCGAGGCGACGATCGCGTCGTACTTCGCCTTCACGTCCGCATCGGTCACGGGCGCCGGCTTCACGGCATCGCGCAAATACGCCTGCATCATCAGCATCGCTTTCGCTTGCTCGACGCCCGCCTTCACATCCGCATGCGTGTCGTAATGCTGTTTCTGCGCCGCTTGGCGGAACAGCTCACGCGCGATGAGTTGGTTCTTCATCGTTGTCCGCAGTGCAGGCGAATCCGGTTGACCGCTCTGACGCACGGCCGCATCGAGATCGGATTGGGCGACGGCCACGCCATTGACGCGCGCGACGATACCGGCGGGCAGCGGTGCCCCCGCGGCCGAATCGGCCTTCGGCTGAGCCGACTTCTGCGCACCGAAAGCGGGCGAGAGCAGCGCCGAGAAAACAAAGGCAGCGGCGACGCCTCGTTGAAGGGACTTCGCCAGGTTTCGATGATGTCGTTGGCTTTGCATGGGTTTTCCTTTGATCGGTTGGATGACGAATACGACGTGAGCGCCGAACGCCGCTACGTCGCCCAGTTCAATGTAAAAAGCAACACGCGCGATTTCGGTCCAAGCGCGGCCGGCTGCAATAGCGCCTGCCCGGCAAGCACTTCGCCCGAGATCAATTGAGAATGAAACGTCCATTGCACGCGGGCGCCGACGCCTACACCGGCCATCGACGGCCACCCGCCCTGCGCGACGAGATGAGCCTTGCCGCCATCGAGGAACACGTAGGGCTCCCAATGCGCGTCGCGCCACGCCGGCGCATTCGACCAGACCCATTCATTACGCAGATAGAACCCGCTGTCGCCGCTCACGGCAGCCTGCGAAAAACCGCGGACGCTATCGCTTCCGCCGAGAAAGATTTGCTCGTTGCCGAACAGCGCGTCATGGCTGTATTGCGCGTTGAGCGTGCCGCGATAAGTCCAATCGGTAGAACCAAGACTGCCGAGCGGCAACTGCAGCGTCGCACTCCAATCCGCACGGGTAAATTGCGAATGCGCCTGCGCTTCACCGATGCCGGGCTGGTCATGCGTCGCAGCTAGCCAAGGCAATCCCTGCGCAATGCCGAATTCCGCCGTGAGCGCCCCGGGCTGATTGTGTGCGGCGAAGTGCCAAAGCCCCGACAACGCCAAGCGCAGCACGGTCAGATTCGCCGGTGCCAGCTCGAGGTCGTTGACGTTGCGCTGCGTGCTGAGCTTCGTCAGCGTCGCGTCGACCGACAGCCTCGACGTGGCCGAGCGCGCGACTACGTCGTTCCAACCGAGGATCTGGCTGAACGTGCGGCCGTATAGCAGCGCCGTATCGCCGATCAATTGCTGATATTCGGAAACCGAGGTCGTATAGCTGATCGTCTGGAAGCCGAACGGCACAGCCGCCGACAGCACGACCGCGTTCGTATCGGTGCTGCCGATATACGACAACCCTAAGGACTCCTGAAAGCCCAGCATGTTGTCCGCTTCCGCGCCGCCGCGATAGCGCAGCTTGCCCGTCGAAGGATCGCCGTAGTTGTCCACGCCCAGGTTGTAGTTGAACCGAGAGCCGTAAGGATTGGTGATTGCGACGATCGAATCGCCGGCCGCCTGTCCCGGCAAAATCTGGATCTGCGCACGGTTTCGACGCAAGCGGTTGATCTGGTCGACGCCTTGCTCGAGATCGGGCAGCCGCAATACATCGCCGACACCCTCGGGAAAGGCCCAGGCCGTGCCCGCATCCGTCACCAAGCCGCCGCCTTTCGTGTCGGGCAAGCCGCTTTTGGGCAGCGGGGGCGCGGGCCGCAGCGGTGCGCCGTTGAGCATCATGGCTTCGATCCGGCCTGGGACGATCGTCACGGCAAGCGTGCCTGTCGCAAGATGCTGAGGCGTGCTCAGATAAACACGCGTGGTGATGTATCCCTGCGCGATATAGGCCTCGGTCAATCGACGCAACAGCAGGTCGATTCGATTGCGGCCCAGGTGTTTCCCGATAAAGGAGCGCGTCACGTCGTCGAGCTGTTTTTCCGACAGCACCTTGGCGCCGGAAAATGCGATGCGATCGATGAGAAACGTCGGCCCTGGATCGGGCAGCGATTCCACGTCCGCATCGGCGGGAAGATTCGGCGCGGCAGGCAACGCCGCCGGCGCCGCCTGAATTTGCGCCGGCGCCGCATCGAGCTCGCGCTGCCGTTGACGCGCTCGCTCATCGTCGAGCAGCCGTTGCCCCGGGTCTTGCACAGACGGTAACGGCGGCGCGCCCAACGGCGGCAGGGCCGATTGCCCCGGCCGCAACGGTGGCGGTGGCGGCAACGACTGCGCCGCGGCCTGGCAGGCCGGCCACGCCATCGCCAGCGCCAAACACAACCGCTTGAGCGCGAGGGCTACAGACCGATCCACGACACCAACCCCAAATGACCGCCGATCGTGACGGGCGTGCGCAGCGGCGGATGAATCGTCACGATACCGTTCGTCGCCGTGACGCCCTTGGCGCCGGAAAACGATCCGCCGTCGACGACGCCTTGACCCACGAGCGTGACTTGGCCCGACGCGGCCTCGAACAATCCACCGTCGTCGGCCGCATAGATGGCCGCCCAGCTATTGCCGAACCACGCTTTCAAGCCGAAGTCGCGGTTGTATGCCGTATAGCCCACGACGCCGCGCGCCGTGATCGTCGGTGCCCGCACGGTCAAGTCGCCGGTGTACGAGTACACGAGTCCGCCGACGTTGAGCGCTTGCGTCCCAGCGGTGATCGAGATGTCGCCGTTGGCTTCGATCGCGCCGCCGAACGACTGAACGGTGGTCGACGCGCTCTCATGGCAAAAGATGAAACACGATTGCCGGTACGACGCTTGTCCCGTGAAGACGGCTTGGTTGTCGAACTGCTGCTGAGCCGCGATCGTCACCTTGCCGCCATTCGCGATGATCGAGCCGCCGTCGTTCGCGACGTTGCGGCCTTGCAGCGAGATGTCGCCGCTCTGCGCGAAGATGTACGACTGCTGCATCGGCGCTTGCAGCGAGCCGTAGTCGACGGACAAACCGTTATCGTTCGCTGCGAAGATGAGGAAGCGATGACCGTGGTCGGAGTAGCTCGTCGGCACGCCGTTGTTGACGCCGGTCGTATGATCGATGACGTTGTCGATGTCGCCGCCCGCGGCGATCGCGACGCTGTCGTTCGATTCGATGCGCGCGTTTCGATTGACGACGTCGCCGCCGGCATTGATGGCGACGTCGTCGGCTTGACCGAAGACGACGCCGAGCGTACTCGGTTGTGCCGTGTCCGAAGCGTTGGTCACGTTGCCCGTCGCGGTGAGCGTCACTGCCCCGAGCGATCCCGTATCCCCTTGTATCCGCGAAGCGCCCTGGACCAAGCTGCTCGTCAGCGTCAGATCGCCGGTGCTTTTGATTTCCACGCCGCTGACGGCCGATACGACCGTCGAGCCCTTTGCACCGTCGTTCGACGCACTGAAGCCGTCGCTGTTCACTACAACGGCCCCTCCCGCCGTTAAGGCAGCGCCGGTCAGCGATACCGCGCCGCTCGTTTGCATCGAGGCATTGTTGGCGACCGTAACGGTGCTCCCGCTGAGCAATTGCACGTCACCCGACGCCGTCAGCGTGAAATCGCCGGCATTCGCGAGCAACGTGCCTGCGCTGCGCACGCCCGCGCCCAAATCGGTAGCGATCAGCTTGATGCTGCCGGCCGTGATGCTGCCGGCCGGTTCGAGATCGATCGCGACGGCGTTTCGATTCGACATCTGCGTATTGGCCAGCGTCAGCCAATCGTTGTTGTTGTCGTCGGGCGAAACGCCGGTGTTGAGCGTTGCTTGGGAGGTGCCTCCAATGGCGCGCACATAGGCCGTCGGCGACGAGAACGAGTTGGTCACGGGCCCGTTCAGTTGGATGCGGTTCGCAAGCAATTCGAGCCCGATCAGCGCTCCCGCAAGACCGCCGGGACCGATGGTGATCGTCCCGCCTTGCGTATTCAACACGACGTTCCGTTGGAATTGGCCCGGGGCCAATTGGACGTCGGAGAAACTCACTTGTCCCGTGGCCAGCGCGACGTGCCCCGTGTTGACGAACGAGCCGCCATTGACGGTGATGCCGTTCGGGTTGGCCAACACGACGTTCGCACGTGAGCCGAGCACGGTGATGTCGCCCTCGATCAGGCTCGGGTTCGTGCTCGTGACTTGGTTGACGATCGTGCGCGCGTTGGCGCTCGTGTTATCGAGCGTGGCGCCCGCGCGGCCGACATTGAAACTTGAATAGGTGTTGTTTGAAACACCATAGACGGACGGCGCGATCGCCACCGTTTGACGGCCGTTCGCAGCGGTCGTCACGGCCGTGTTCGTGCCGCCGTCGGCGACGATGCCCGGTGCGGCGCTCGCCCGTGCGGCGCCCGCAAGCAAAACCGCCAAAAGCGCCGCATTGCCCACGTATCGGCCGGCGCGCGACGCAGGCGCCTGCCGCGATTCAACGGTTTCTCCCGTGAACCCCGCACGGTATGTCCGCAATTGCATTGGTCTATATCGCCGATGCGTCTATGCCGCTTGAATAGCGGTCTTTTGCGCTCGGCATTCTCGTTGATTTCTAAATCGCTCCGCCACGAAACGACACGATGGCGGCACCCCTCGGAACAGCGCAGCGGATCGTATCAAAGATTCAACGGAGGAATCGATTTGAAAAAGCTATCAGGGTATGTGTGGAGGTCATTCCCTAATTGGTGCAAGGCGACCTGAGATACCAGGCTGAAAGGCGAGACACCAGTCGACGGACCGGTCTAGAGCCCCGCCGTGCCTACGACGGAGGGCCGTCGCGTCGCGGCTGCAATGAAAGGTTTATTATTTCTGTAATATTCTGTTTCACTTTCTAACCGCTTTCAGTTTCAGAATAACCAGCGTTGTCAAGCCGTGTTGTAAAAGACCATCGGTTTCAGTCGACGGAAATTCGCAAACGTTTGCGTGAAAACCGCACAGGTCAGCCGGTGGTCAGCCGCTGGTCGCCCTGCACTCACGTCGGTACGCGAGAAGAGTACGCGTCGAAAAACCATCGCCGTCGCTCTACACGCCTTCGACGATGATCGCCTCCGTGTGCGAGGTCTGATTGCGAATCGCTTTCGCCGGGCGATATTCGGGCGAGTCGTACCAAGCGCGCGCCTGCTCGACCGTGTCGAACTGAAGCACCACTACACGCTTGGGTTGCCATTCGCCTTCGAGGTTGCTGGCCTCGCCGCCGCGCGCGATATAGCGCCCGCCATATTGAACAACCGTGGGCGCGGCAAGCTGGCGATATTCGGCATATCGCTCAGGATCATGTATGTCGATGTCAAAAATCATGTAAGCGGTCATCGCTCTTCCTGTCTCGGTCGAAAGAATTTGAACGGCGCGATCACGCATGCGGCTCTTAGTCTCGCGCGCTCGGGAACGCTATCGCATTCACGCTTCGAACGCCACATGTCGCGTCATTTGCGCGTTGATTGCTGCTTGCAATCGGCGTTACCGGTTCCAAACGGACAAGCTAGCCGAAAACGATGATGCCGAGCAGAAGCGCCTTGACGGCGGCATGCGTCTTGTTCGAAGCGTTGAGCTTCGAAATCGCGCTGGCGACATGGAAATTGATCGTGCGTTCCGTCACGCCGAGAATCATACCGATTTCACACGAGGTCTTCCCGGCTGCGGCCCACCGCAATACTTCGCATTCGCGCTCGCTCAGAGGCGATACACCCGTCGCATCGCCACGTAGCGGGAGAGGCGGCACCGACTCCTCGCGCTTGATCGGTTGCTCCATGTTCCGCTCCGCAAGAGTAAGGGCATGAGGACCTGTGCCGATCTTTATGTTTCGCGCCAAGCATAATCGTAGTTGCGGCACTGCGGAAGGCGCGCAAAGCGCACTATATTCATGAGTACAACGCCATGAATGGCGCTTCCATTGGTGGCTGCCATGACTTCGATCGATTTGAACATGCTTGTCGTGCTCGACGTGCTGCTCGCCGAGCAAAGCGTCGTTCGCGCCGCGCAACGTCTCGAGTTGAGCCCTTCCGCGATGAGCCGCGCGCTCGCGCGATTACGCATCGTGACGGGCGATCAACTGCTGGTGCGCGCCGGCCATAGTCTCGTGCCGACGCCGCTCGCGATCGAATTGCGCGGTAAGGTCAGCGCGGTGGTGGCCGATGCTCAGAACGTCTTGCGTCCTTCCGTGCGACTCGATCTTGCCTCGCTCGAACGCACGTTTACGATCCGCTCCAACGACAGCTTCGTCGAACGTTATGGGGCGCGCATCGCTGCGCTGGTCGAAGAACAAGCGCCTCTCGTGCGGCTGCGCTTTGCTGCGAAGCCCGACAAAGATGCGGCGATGCTACGTGACGGCATCGCCGATCTCGAGGTGGGGGTCGCCAGCAACATGGCGCCCGAGCTACGCGTACAGGCGCTGTTCCGCGACACGTTCGTGGGTGTCGTGCGCCGTGGACACCCGCTTGCCTGCGGCGACGTAACGGCCGAACGCTACAGCGCATACCGACACGTGAGCGTGTCGCGTCACGGCCATGCATTCGGCCCGATCGACGATGCGCTGCGCGAGTTGGGCGCAAAGCGCATCGTCAGCGTCATCGTGCCCAGCTTCCCCGATGCGCTCGCGCTGGCCCGCACGACCGACCTTGTCGCCAATGTCCCCGAGCGGCAAACGGAGGCGGCGCGAGAGGGGATGTTCACGTTCCGCTTGCCCGTGAGGACGCCGGGCGTCACCGTCTACCAGATTTGGCATCCGCGCCTGGACGGCGACTGTGCGCATCGCTGGTTGCGAAAGTGTCTGCGGCGAGTCTGTAGCGACGCACCGGAAACGCTTCAATAGCCGCGAGCGCACGGCCCTTACCGCACTTACGCGTCGTGACGAGGCATTTCCGCCATGGCGCGCTGCATTTCTTCCATGGTCGGCTCGCGCTTGCGAGAAGCGATGTGCCAGACGTGGCCGAACGGATCTTCGACGTAGCCCCAACGATCGCCCCAGAACATATCGGCAAGCGGCATTTTGACCGTCGCGCCGGCTGTTACCGCGCGATCGAACGCCTTGTCGGCATCTTCGAAGTAAAGATAGAGGCTCACCGGCGACCCTTTGAGCGTCTTCGGGCCTGACGCGCCGCATTCGGGGCTTTCGTCCGTCAGCATCACGACCGAGTCGCCGATCTTGATCTGCGCATGGGCGATACGCCCGCTCGGCGCCGGCATCCGAAACAGCTCTATGGCGCCGAACGCTTTGGTATAGAACGTAATCGCCTCGGCGGCATTGGCGCAAACGAGCTGCGGCGTGACGGTGTGCATGCCTTCCGGAATCGGTGTGACGGATGAGGTCATTTTGTGGGGCTCCATTGTCTGTACGTGGTTAATGAGTGGGCCTCGCAGGCGCATGCGGATGCGAGATCGCCCGCGCTTCACTTCTGTTTCGAGAGGCTCCATTCACACGACGAACGGCCGCCGCCGGTTTCGACATCGATGGGCGAAAATTTTTTGTCCGCGGCGAGCGGGACGCTGCGCTTCCCAGCAACGCGCGTAGGCCCACCGGCTGCGCCACCGTCCGTATTCGCCCCCTTGTTAAGTAATTGACGACATGCGAAAGTTTGCGGCGGGGCGCCCGCCCCGATTGCCGGATCGGTACGAGCACGCCTTGGCGCGTAAATAAGAAAGCTATTGGCAGGCATCCGACAGGAAAACCGAAAAGAACGGAAAGAGGCACAGATGACCAATCAGCAATCCTTAGCAATCGCAGCGCGGTTCGACCGGCTACCGCCGTCGCGCACCGTGTGGACGATGGTGATGCTTATTTCGCTCGGCGGCGTATTCGAGTTCTACGACCTGTTCTTCACGGGTTACGTCGCGCCGGGCATGGTGCAAGCCGGTTTGTTCAAGCCCGAGTCGCTCGGCATCTTCGCGGCGCTCGCGCCGATCGCCGTCGCGGGCTTCGGTACTTTCGTCTTCGCCACATTCGCCGGGCTATGGCTCGGCACGCTCGTTTTCGGCTTTGCAGCCGACCGCTTCGGCCGCCGGTTCATCTTTACATGGTCGCTGATCTGGTACGTGGTCTGCACGGCCATCATGGCTTTTCAGCATTCCGGCCAGGCGATCAACCTGTGGCGCTTGGTAGCCGGGATCGGCATCGGCGTCGAACTCGTGACGATCGACTCGTACATCTCCGAGCTGATTCCCAGCGGCGAACGCGGCCGCGCCTACGCCATCAATCAGTTCATCACGTTCTGCGTCGTGCCGGTGGTCGCGTTTCTCGCGTTCATTCTCAAAGGCACGCAGCCGTTCGGCCTCGAATATTGGCGTGTCGTGATTCTGATCGGCACGCTCGGCGCCGTCTTCGTCTGGATCATCCGCCGCAACGTGCCCGAGAGCCCGCGCTGGCTGGCACGGCAAGGACGCATGGACGAAGCCGAGCGGATCGTCTCCGACATCGAACGGCGTGTCGAAGCCGAAAAAGGGATCAAGCTGCCGCCCCCGCGGCCGGCCGGCAACGAAGTGGAAGGCCGTGGCTCGTTCAGCGAGATCTTCGGGCCGCTCTACCTGAAGCGCACGATTTTGCTGTCGATTTTCAACATGGCGCAGGCGATCGGCTTCTACGGCTTCGCCGCATGGGTCCCCACACTACTGATCAGCCGCGGCGTCCACGTCACGACCAGCCTGCAGTACGCTTTCATCATCGCCATCGCCAATCCGTTCGGTCCCCTGCTCGGCACGCTGTTCGCCGACAAGATCGAGCGCAAGACGCAAATTTGCGGCGGGCTGCTGATCATGGGCATCGTGATCGCATTGTTCGCGCGCGCATCGTCGCCGGCCCTGCTCATCTTGCTCGGCGTACTGTTCACGCTCGCGTCGAACGTCATGTCGTACGCCTACCACGGCTATCAAGCGGAGCTGTTTCCGACGCGCGTGCGCGCCCGGGCCGTCGGCTTCGTCTATTCGTGGAGCCGCCTTGCCGTCGCCTTCGCGGGGCTCGCGATCGGCGTTCTCCTGCACAAATACGGCGTGCCCGGCGTAGCCGTCTTCATCGGCGCGTCGATGGTCGTCGGCATCTGCATGATTCTGCTCGGGCCGTCGACGAAGGGCCGCTCGCTCGAGGCCATCAGTCACTGACCGCATCGCGGCACGCACCGCGTGCGTCCGGTGCGGAAGTGGCGTACCCTTGTTTCGTTGGCGCTAGCGCCATTCGCGACAGGAGCCGCCGATGACCGCACCGGTCCGCACGGGCGCCCATATCGAAGGCATTCATTGGGTCGCCGAATATCTTGAAGGCTCGCAGGAAATTCGTATCCTGCGAGAAGGGTTCGAAGTCGGCATGTACGACGCGCCCCCGAGCCTATTCGGCGAAGAAGCCGATGCCGGGTCGAAAAGCGTCGCCGATCATCGCGCCCTCGAAGCCGCGCTGCGCGCCTACCTGCTTCGCTTCGTCGCCGAGCACGACGCCGAGGAATAAGCCCCACGCGGGGGTCCGGCGCGCCGCATAAGCGCTCAGCCCGCAGACGAAGCCGTCAGGAAGTCGAGCACGGTTCGCGTGAATTCGTCTGCGCGCTCGATGTTCGACAAGTGCTGCGCTTCCAATTGCACGAAGCGCGCACCGGCGATCGAATCGGCCAGCGCGCGGCTCAGCTCCGGTGCGACCGACGGGTCGCCGCTGCCCGTCACGACGAGCGTCGGCGCATGAATGCGCCCCGCCTCGCCACGCAGATCGGCTAGGCCGATGGCCTCGCAACTGCCCGCATACCCCTCGCTGTCCATATGGGCGAACGCGTCGCGAATCGCGGCCACCACGATCGGTTCGCGCGCTGCGAAGCCTCGGCTGAACCAACGCTCGAGCGTGGCATCGGCCAGCGAGCGCGCACCTTGCTCGCGCGCCTGTTGCGCACGCTGCTGCCAAACGTCGACGGTGCCGATTCGCGCAGCCGTGTGCGCCAGCACTAAACGATCGATCCGATCGCCATGCCTCGCGCCTAGTGCCACGCCCAGGAGGCCGCCCATCGATAGCCCGCAAAAATGCGCGCGCTCGATCGACAGCGTATCGAGCAGGCCAAGCACATCGTCGGTCAACTGCTCGATCGAATACGGCCCGGGTGGCGCATCCGAGCAACCGAGACCGCGCGTATCGAAGCGCAAGAGTCGAAACCGCGAAGAAAACGCGGCCACCTGCGGCGCCCACATCGTGAGGTCCGCCCCGAGCGCATTCGCAAGCACGAGCCATGGCGCATCCGCGTTGTCCGGCTCATCGACGCGGTAATGGAGGCGGCTACCGTTGATGGTGGCGAACGACATGGCGCGGTTCCTCGGCGAGATCGGGTAAGTTCGGGCAGGTGCCCCGTATTGTGCTACCGCATTCGAGGATGTGCAGCGTTCGATACGCGGACGAGCCGAAATCATGGAACAATGGCCCCGTTTCCGCGCACGGGGCACGCGAAGCACATGAGGGGGAGCGAACGATGAAGGAAGGACCTGTAAAGAAGAAGAAAGGCGGCCTGGGTTCGGCGAGCAAGGCGGGCTCACGCGCCGGCGCAGCGTCGTCCTCATTGCCGGCTCGCCCTTCCCGCGACGAGGCGGAGCAAGCCGTGCGCGTGCTGTTGCGCTGGGCGGGCGACGACCCTACCCGCGAAGGGTTGCTCGATACGCCGGCTCGCGTCGTGCGCGCCTATGAAGAGTTTTTCAAAGGGTATTCGTTCGACCCGCGCGAGATACTCGCGCGGACGTTTTCGGAAGTCGACGGGTACGACGAAATGGTCGTGCTCAAGGACATCCGGTTCGAAAGCTACTGCGAACACCACATGGTGCCGATCATCGGCCGCGCGCACGTCGCCTACCTGCCCGATCACCGCGTCGTCGGGATCTCCAAGCTCGCGCGCCTCGTCGATGCATTCGCAAAGCGGCTGCAGATTCAAGAGAAAATGACCGTGCAGATCGCCGATACGCTCAATGAAATCCTACAGCCCAAAGGCGTGGGCGTGATTCTCGAAGCCGCGCATCAATGCATCACGACGCGCGGCGTGCATAAGCCCGGTGTGCAAATGGTGACCTCGCGCATGCTCGGCTCTTTCCGCGACGATCCCTCGACGCGGCGCGAATTCTTGGCGATCGTCGGCAATCCCGGCGGGCTCAACGTGCCGAATACGTAAGAGGCGCACTGGCCGACGCCGCGGCACGTCTGCGCGCTTGCGCCGAGTCGCACGCAATCAGCGCCACTGCGCCGAGTACGCACGCCATGGCGGCCCATTGCGCCGTGTCGATGCGTTCGTGCAGCACCAGCGCAGCGAAGACGGCGGCCGAAACCGGCACGAAGGCTGTCAGCGCGCCTGCTTGCGCGCCGGCAATGCGCGCCGCCCCAGCGAACCACAGCAAGAAACCCGCGACAGTAGGCACGAGCGCGTAGTATGCGACGCCCGCGAACGCGGCGCCGTCGTAGCGCAGTGTCCACGGCTGCTCGATCAGCGCGGGAATCAGCGATAAAGCCAAGCCGATACCCGACATCGCCGTGGACATTTGCAACGGCGTGACCGGCGTGCGCAAACGCTTGTTGAGCAGAATGAACAACGCCTCGCACAGGACTGCGACGAGTACGCAAACGTTGCCGAGCAGCGTCGTGGCCGTGGCACCGGCAGCGGGCGCACCGTCGGGCGTACGGACGGCGCACACGAGTACGCCCGCCGTCGCCAACGCCACCGCGGCGATCGTCAGCGGGCCCGGCCGTTCGCGCAGCGCCACCACGGCGACGAGCGCCGCGACCGCGGGCAAGGTGCCGGCGATTACGCCGGCATCCGTGGCGGAGGTGAGGCGCATGCCGATCAACAGCAGCACCGTGTAGCCAACGCTGCCCGAGGCCGATTGCACGATCAGCAGCAGGACTTCGCCTCGACTCACACGCGGCCACCGCTGCTGCGTCAGCTTCATGATCAGCACGAACAACGGAAAGGCAATGGCGAAGCGCAGCGCTGTCGCCGTAAAGGGAGGCAAGCCGTGCGCGATCATCTTGCTCGCCACTACGGTGCTGCCCACGCCGATCATCGCCAGCATGCAGTAGAAATAGCCGGTCAAACGCGCGCTCATCGCATCGCTCCTGTTGACGAATGCCGAAAGATGCGCCGCAGGATAAGCGGGCGCGTCGACATGGTCTTGAACGAAATTGCAGGGAAAGCGATGGGTAACCTAACGGACGGCTCCCGCATATTGCGCCGGCGTCACGCCAAGCGTGCGGGCGAACGCGCGCGTCATATGGCTTTGATCGGCAAAGCCGGCCCCGGCCGCCGCCTCGGCCAGCGGCGCGCCGCGCTCGATGAGACGGCGTGCGAGCGCGATCCGGCGTTGAATCAAATACGCGTGGGGCGGCAAGCCCGTTTCGCGCGCAAAGCCGCGCAGGAACTGAAAACGGCTCAGGCCCGCTTCGGCCGCGAGATCGGCCAATGTGACGCCGTTGCACGGATCGTCGTCGATGCGCGCTCTGGCCCTCCGGATCGATGCGTCTGTGCCGTCTATCGTGCCGGACATGAGCCGGTCGGGCGCCAGTGTCGTATAACCGCGAACGAACTGCACGATGAGTGCGTACAGCGCCGTCTCACGCGCAAGTGCCTCGCCCGCTTGACCCCACGGGTCCCCTTGGCCCGGCGTATCGACGACCGCAGCAAACGCGCGCTGGAAGCAAATGGAGAAGGCGGCGTCCTGCAGCACGGGCCGCACCGATTCGATCGAAGCAGGCGCCGCCGCGCCGGCTTCAGCGGCGACCTCGTAGACCAATTGCGGGGCCAAGTAAAGCATGCGCCAACTGCGGCCACGCTCGTCGAACGCCTGACCGTCGTGCACCTCGCCAGGGTTGGCCGTGATGATGTCGCCGGCCCGCGCTTCGACGACCCCTCGGCCGCTCGCCGAACGTTGAGCGCCGCGCCATACGAGCCCTACGCCGAACGTATCGTGCGAATGCCGGCCAAACGATTGCGCCGTATCGGCTGTCGTCGCCTGCACGCCGGCAACGACGCTCCGATGCATGACGACGCCGCCGCGGCTCATCGGCGAGTGCGCCCTCGCGGCTCGGCCTCGTCGCCGCGTCCGCCTTCGCGCACGTTGCCCTGCGACACGCTCGTGCCGGGCGCGACGCTGTGCGTGAGCCACACGTTGCCGCCGATCACCGAGCCGCGTCCGATCGTCACGCGGCCGAGAATCGTCGCACCCGCATAAATGACGACGTCGTCTTCGACGATCGGATGCCGCGCATGCCCTTTGACGAGCGCCCCGTCGGCATCCGCGGGAAAGCTCTTCGCACCGAGCGTGACCGCCTGATACAAGCGCACGCGCTCGCCGAGGATGGCCGTTTCGCCGATCACGACGCCCGTGCCGTGATCGATGAAGAAGCTGCGCCCGATCTGCGCGCCGGGGTGAATGTCGATGCCCGTCGCCGAATGCGCGATTTCGTTGATGAACCGTGCGAGCAGCGGCACGCCGAGCAGGTGCAGCGCATGCGCAAGCCTGTGATGCATGATCGCCAGCACGCCGGGGTAGCAAAGCAGAATCTCGGTGATGTGCTGAGCGGCCGGATCGCCGGCGTGCGCCGCTTGAATGTCGCTGACGAGCATCTCGCGAATGCTCGGCAACTGCGCGCCGAACGAGCGTGTGATTTCGAACGCGAGCGGCTCCAATTCGGCCCGCGGCGTATCGGTATGCTCCGGCAAGAAACGCAGCGCGCGCAGCACTTGCTCGCATAAGAGCCGCAAGGTGCTCTCGAGCGTATGGCCCACGTAGTAATCGACGCTTTCGTCGGTCAAATCGGGAGCGCCGTAGTGCGTCGGAAACAGCACGGCGCGCAAGTTTTCGACGATGCCGACGATCGCCTGGCGCGACGGCAATTCACGAATGCCGCGCGGATGGCGCGTGCGATGAAGCTCTTCGCGCGATGCGCGCAAGTCGGCCACGATCTGGTCGAGGCCCCAATGGCGGGAATGCGGGTTCGGCATGGCGAATGGAAACAGCGGCGATGCAGCTTCGTAACGGACGATGCGAAAGAGATTACCGCGTTTTACGCGTCATTGTGCAACCGAACGTATCGAGCGCGGGCCGGATACCGGCCAATGGCGCGCAAGGCGCGTGGCACGGCGCGCGCCTTGCGTTCGCCTCTTGCGCTAGTCAAACGGTCAAGCTGCTTGCATCGATCCAGCGCACGGCCCAGTCGCGCGCATGGGCGATCGCCGTCGCTTCGTCTCTGAAACGCAGCTCACTGGGGAAGAAACGATTCGCGACGAGCTCACCGTCGCTTGAGCGAGAGATCACGACGTACGGCTGATAGGTGCCGTCGCCCGCCCTTGCGGGCGCGCAGTTCAGCAAATATCCGCGGTGCGTGAATGCGGCGTCGGGGTGATGCATGGGTCACCTGCCTCCCTGAATACGCTGGCCGCAGCAGACGTGCGATGCGTCGCGCAGCCGTACAAGCCGAGCGCCTGACTGCGTTTTCACCACGGGCGCCAGCTTGCAGGATTCGAATCATACTCTGTAGGAAACGCCGGTTCTATTGAAATTAATCGACGTTTTTGGCGCGTACGGGTAGGGCGAGTCGCCGCGCCAAGCCGCACCGAGGCCGGAACGGGTCTTGCAGCGGCCGAACCCGGTGAATTTGCGCCCGGCCAGCGACTCGCCGCCAAGCTCGCCGCAGCCATCTTGCCGACATGGCCTCTTCGCATCGTGCGTATGCGCGCCCATAATGCGCGATGACGCAGCGTCCGGCGCTGCGCGTTCACATTTTCCGTCGAGGAGTCCCAATGAAAATCGTCGTGATCGGGGCGAGCGGCACGCTCGGCCAAGCCGTTGCCGCAGAACTCAAGCAGCGGCACGAAGTCATCGAAGTCGGCGCTACGCGCGGCGACTATCACGTCGATGCGACGAATCTACCCAGCGTCGAGCGTCTATTCCATGAAATCGGCCGCGTCGATGCAGTCGTCACGACCATCGGCAAGGTGCATTTCGGGCCGTTCCATGAAATGACGGCCGATCAATTCTGGATCGGTCTGCGCGATAAGCTCATGGGCCAGGTCAACGTCGTGCTCGCCGCTCAGCATCACCTCAACGACGGCGGCTCGTTCACGCTGACGAGCGGGATACTGGCCGAAGAACCGATCCGGGAAGGCGTCAACGCCACCACGGTCAACCTCGCGCTCGAAGGCTTCGTGCGCGGTGCCGCGATCGAATTGCCGCGTGGCCTGCGCATCAATCTCGTGAGCCCGACCGTGCTCGAAGAATCGCTCGATGCCTATGCGCCGTACTTCCGCGGGTTCGAAGCCGTCAGCGCGCGCCGCGCCGCGGTAGCGTACTGCCGTAGCGTCGAAGGGGCGCAGACAGGCCGCGTCTATCGCGTAGGAAACTGAGCAAAGAAACGAATACGCGCGAAAACGGCGCGCGCGGCGCCGTGGCGAATTGCACGGGCCGCGCGTGTGAAGGCCGAAGCAGCGAATCGAAAAAAGGGGCGGCGAACCGGACCGAATCGAACCGAGTTCACCGCCCTTCGTTACGTCAGCGGCGCTCGAACGTGCCGTCGCGCAGACGCCAGAGGTTCAGCGGGTTTTCGTCCTGCACCGCCGCCGGCAGCAATTCGGCCGGCAGGTCTTGATACGAAACGGGCCGCAAGAAGCGCTCGATCGCCAGCGAGCCGACGGAAGTCGAGCGCGGATCGGACGTAGCCGGGAACGGCCCGCCGTGAACCATGGCGTGACAAACCTCGACGCCGGTCGAGAAGCCGTTCGCCAAAATGCGGCCGGCCTTGCGCTCGAGCGTCGGCAGCAGCTTGCGCGCGAGCTCGACGTCGTCGCGCTCCATTTGCAGCGTCGCCGTCAGTTGGCCTTCCACATGTTCGGCGAGCTCGATCATTTCATCGATGTTCGCGCACGTGACGATCAGCGACGTCGGCCCGAAGATTTCGTCTTCGAGCGGCGGCTCGGCGAGGAAGCGGCTCTGCGTCGTTTCGAACAGCTCCGGCAGCGCCGAATGCGGCGCGTCCGTGCTCGTGCCTTGAGCGATGCGCGCCACGCCCTCGACGCCCGCACGCTTTTTCACGCCGTCGCGATATGCGCTGGCGATGCCGGCCGTCAGCATCGTTTGCGCGCCTTTCTTCTCGAGCGCCTTCGAGGCCGCATCGACGAACGCCTGACGATTCGGGCCGTCCAGCACGACGACGAGACCGGGGTTCGTGCAGAACTGCCCCACGCCGAGCGTAAGCGAATCGACGAAGCCCGTCGCGATCGCCTCGGCGCGCGCCGCCAGTGCGCCGGGCAGCACGAAGCATGGGTTGATGCTGCTCATTTCGGCGTAGACCGGAATCGGCTCGCGGCGACGCGCTGCGATGTTCATCAGCGCAATGCCGCCTCCGCGCGAACCCGTGAAGCCGACCGCCTTGATCGCCGGATGCGCGACGAGCGCCTCGCCGACGGCGTTGCCCGCGCCCAGTACGAGCGCGAACACGCCCGCCGGCAAACCACATTCGGCGACAGCCTCTTGAATCGCGCGGCCCACGAGCTCGGACGTGCCCAAGTGCGCGGGGTGCGCCTTCACCACGACCGGGCAGCCAGCCGCCAACGCGGACGCCGTGTCGCCGCCCGCCACCGAGAAAGCGAGCGGGAAGTTGCTCGCGCCGAACACGGCCACGGGGCCGACGGGAATCTTCTGCAGGCGCAAGTCGGAACGCGGCAGCGGCTTGCGCTCGGGCATCGCCGAATCGAGCGTCGCACCGAGCCAACGGCCGTCGCGCACGAGCTGCGCGAACAGCTTCAACTGGCCGACCGTGCGGGCGCGCTCGCCCTCGAGGCGCGCTTTGGGCAGCGCCGATTCGGCCTGAGCACGCTCGATGAGCGCATCGCCGAGCGCCATGATTCGCTCGCCGATCGTATCGAGCAAACGCGCGCGCGTTTCGAGCGGCGCTTGACGGAACGGGTCGAACGCCGCCTGCGCCAGCTTGCATGCGCGATCGACGTCGCCGGCATCGCCGGCGCCGAAAACCGGCTCCATCTCGGCGTTACGGGCCGGGTCGAACGCGCGCAGCGTCCCGGCGGTACCCCGCACCGAGGCGCCGCCAATCAGCATATCTCCCGTGATCTGCATCGTCAGTTTCTCCAGTTGTTGCCGGCTCGCAGGCCGGCAGTAGTCGCAATGGCGATGACGGGCCAAGCCGCGTCGGAACCTTCGATCTTCGCACGAATCGCGGTTTCGCGAACGGCGCGGCGCCGCTGCCCATATCGTGGGACGACGCACTCCCGAAAGTGCTCACCTTTGGTGCAATCGGCCGCACATCGGTGAAACAAGGCATCGATTCGCCGCTCACCGAAGACGCGGTTCGGGCCGGCAAGTGGTCGTAAAGACGGCCGCCGCGTCCATGAAACGCCCGAATCGCCGACCGAAACGGCAAAGACGTGAGGCTGGCATCGCGCAAAAAGCTCACCGATTCTCGCTCCCGAATAGGCTCACCATTGCAGGACAGCGGCGACGTTTTGCAAGCCCTGCGGATGCTCGGCCGACCACTGAGCATCATGCTTGCATGACTCAGCGCGAGAACGGCCAAGCCTGCAGCAGCACGACCGCGTTCATCGCCACGACGATCAAGCACGCGGCCGCGGTCAGCAATCGCATGACGACGCCTAAACGATGCTCGCCCATGATCCGCCTGCTACTGGCGAATCCGATGAGTGCCAGCATCGGCACAGGCACGGCAAAGCTCAGCACGACTTGGCTAAGAACGAGCGCGCGCGTGGCGCCGACGCCCAAGGCGACGATCACGAAGCTCGGCGCCATCGTCACGACGCGACGCAACCAGAGCGGCAGGGACACGCCCAGGAAGTCCTGCATGATCATCTGGCCCGCCATCGTGCCGACGACCGAGCTCGAAATGCCCGAAGCCATCAACGAGGTGAGAAACAGCGCGGCCGCCATCGAACCGAGCAGCGGCGTCAACGTACGGTAAGCCATGCCGATGTCCGTTACCTCGCGATGCCCGTCGTGAAACGCGCCGGACGCCATGATGACCATGGCCATGTTGACGAGCCCCGCCACGGCCAACGCGATGATCACCTCGGCGTTCGAATAGCGCACGAGCTTCGCGCGCTCTTGCGCGGTGCGTGGCCGGACGCGCTCGCCCGTGAGGCCCGAATGCAAGAACAGCGCATGCGGCATGACGGTCGCGCCGACGATGCCCGCGGCCACGACGAGCGCTTCGCGATCGGGCACAGCAGGCACGAATACGCCTTCGAGCACCGCCCGCCAAGGCACGGGAACGAACAACACCTGAGCAACGTAAGCTACGGCGATGAGCCCGACGAGCGCTCCGATCGCGAGTTCGATCGGCCTAAAGCCGCGCCTTTGCAGCAACAACAGCGCCCACGTGAAGACGGCTGTGATCGCCATGCCGGCCAACAGCGGAATGCGCGCGAGCAAGGAGAAGCCGATCGCGCCGCCGAGAAACTCGGCGAGATCGGTGGCCATCGCGGCGATCTCGCTCACGATCCACATCGCAAATACGAGGGGCGCCGGTAAACGGCGCGCGCAGTGCGCGGCGACACTCATACCGGTCACCACGCCCAGCCGGGCTGAAACGGCTTGAAACAGCATGGCCGCCAGGTTCGCGAAAAGGACCGCCCACAGCAGCGCATAGCCGTAGCTCGAACCGGCTTGCAAGTTCGTCGCCAAATTGCCCGGGTCCATATAAGCTACCGAGACGACGACCGCCGGGCCTGCGAACGGCAACAGCAAGCGTGCGCCGCGCCGTCGGCCGTCGAGCGCTTCGCGAACCTGCGATGCGGTGCGCGCGCTCGAACTGCGCTCGCGTTGAGACACCGGCGTGTCGTTCATGGGCAAGCCTCATTCGAAGCAAAACGATGGACGCGCCGGGTGGCCGGCGCAGTCGCGGCGCCACGCTGCGGCGCGGCGTGCGATTTGTCCGAGCTTTCGCCTTTCAGACCTCAAGTTTGGCAGCGTTTTTCGCTTTCGGCAGGGCTTACGTGCGGCCGAGGCGCACGTAAATCGGGAACGGAATCTGCTGCCTGCAACGCGTCCGCTTCATGAGACGACGACGCCCGCATGCAAAGACCGCCCTTCCCGTTCGTTCGCTGTCGACCGTCGCCGCCACGCGCCGATTGCACGCGGCATCGTCGGGCAATCGCAAGCACTATGCCGGCCCTCAAGATCATCGCAACGGCGGCGGTTTCGGCTGGGGCCGCGGCCGCTGCGTGTGCGGCCGCGCCCATTTCGCACGATGCACTCGCGCCTGCGGGCATTCAAGCTCAGCACATCGCCCGACTTTGGTACTTGACGCTTGCGATTTGCGGCATCGTGTTCGCGGCGGTGCTCGTAGGCGTGCTTCTCGCCCTGCTGCGGCGACGCGCGGCCGACGGGGCGACGCCTCCCGATCTGCGCGGCAATGTCGAACCGGAACGCGGCCCGCGGCGCGCCGTAGTCGGCGCGAGCGCCGTGTCCGTCATGCTGCTCGTGGCCTTGATCGTCGCGGACATCTTGACGGATCGCGCCCTCTCGAAGCTGCCCGTGGCCGATGCATTGCACATCGAGCTGACCGGTTGGCAATGGTGGTGGCAGGCACGCTATGCGGCCGATGGGGGACGCCCCGCTTTCGTCACGGCGAACGAACTGCATGTGCCGGTCGGCAGACCGATCGTCATTTCGCTTTCGGCTGGCGATGTCATTCACAGCTTTTGGGTGCCGAGCCTGCACGGAAAGAAAGATCTGCTGCCCGGCATCGGCTCGACGATCGAATTGCGAGCCGACAAGGCAGGCACTTACGAAGGGCCGTGCGCCGAATTCTGCGGAGCGGAGCATGCGCTGATGGCCCTGAGCGTCGTGGCCGAGGCGCCCGATCGCTACGCGGCTTGGGCGGCGTCGCAAACCTCGGGCGCGAGCGCACCGGCCGATGCGCTCGCCGCGCGCGGCATGCAGGTGTTCGAGCAGTCGGCCTGCTCGAGCTGTCATACCGTCCGCGGCACGAGCGCGCAGGGCATGCTCGCCCCCGATCTGACGCATCTGATGAGCCGCCGCACCCTCGCCGCCGGCGCGCTTGCGAACAGCGCCGCCGACTTGTCCCGATGGATCAGCAACCCCGATGCCGTAAAGCCCGGCACGACGATGCCGCCGGCGCACTTGTCCTCCCCCGATCTAAAAGCGCTCGTCGCCTGGCTAACCACGCTCAAATGACCGATTCCGACGCACTCCTGCGCTCCGATTCCCGGGCGCGCCTAGTCGACGGCCCCGATGCATCGGACGCCGCACGCCGAGCGCTCGCGTTGACCTGGGCAGACCCGCCGGGCTTGCTCGGCGCGTTAGCCGCGATCAACCACAAAACGATCGCTCGGCGCTTCATCGCGACGACGTTCGCGTTCTTCCTGCTTGCCGGGCTGCTCGCGCTCGTCATGCGCCTTCAGCTTGCGCGCCCCGGCAACCGCATCGTCGGCCCAAATACGTACGACGCGCTGTTCACGTTGCACGGCACGACGATGATGTTCTTGTTCGCGGTGCCCGTCATGCAGGCGGTCGCGGGCTATCTGATTCCATTGATGGTGGGCGCCCGCAGCATCGCGTTTCCACGCATGAACGCCTACGCATACTGGGTGTTTCTATTCGGCTGTCTGACGCTTTACGGCGCCGCGCTGCTCGGCGCGGCGCCGCAAGCGGGCTGGTTCAGCTACGTGCCGCTGTCGGGCCCGAACTACGGCCTGGGTAAAGGCCCCGACATTTGGGCTCAGATGATCACGTTCACCGAACTATCGGCATTGCTCGAAGCCGTCGTGCTCATCACGACGATTCTGAAGATGCGCGCGCCGGGGATGTCGCTCAATCGTATGCCGCTGTTTGCCTGGGCGACGCTCGTCACTCAGTTCATGGTGATCTTCGCCATGCCGTCGATCATGTTGGCCAGCACGGCGCTGATCCTCGACCGGCTCGTGGGCACGCAGTTCTATAACCCGTCGCTCGGCGGCGACGTTCTGCTCTGGCAGCATTTGTTCTGGTTCTTCGGTCATCCCGAGGTGTACCTCATCTTCATCCCGGCGTTGGGCTTCATTTCGTCGATCTTGCCGACATTCGCCCGCCGCCCCGTTTCCGGTTATTCGGCGATCGTCCTCGCATTGATCGCCACCGCGTTCCTCGCGTTCGGGCTCTGGGTCCATCACATGTTCGCGACGAGCGTCCCGGCGCTCGGCAAGAGCTTCTTCACGGCAGCCAGCGTCATGATCGCCGTGCCGTCCGGCATCCAAATCTATTGCTGGATCGCCACGCTCGTCACCGGGCGGCTCGATGTGAAGACGCCGCTGCTGTTCGTGCTCGCGTTCTTTTTTATCCTCGTGCTCGGGGGCATGACGGGCATCATGCTCGGCGCCGTTCCGCTCGACCTGCAGTTGCACGACACCTATTTCGTCGTGGCTCATCTGCACTACGTGCTGCTCGGCGGCGCCGTGTTTCCCCTTTTCGGCGCCTTCCACTATTGGTTTCCCAAAGTCACGGGCAAACTGCTCGACGAACGAATCGGCCGCTGGCAGTTCTGGCTGTTCTTCGTCGGATTCAACGTCGCATTCTTTCCGATGCACGTGCTCGGACTGCACGGCATGCCGCGGCGCGTATGGACTTACTCGAGCGGCATGGGCTGGTCGGAGCTGAACCTGCTCTCGACGATCGGCGCCGCGACGATCGCGGTCAGCATTGCGCTCTTTCTTTTCAACGTCGCGCGCGCGATCTGGAGAGGCGAGTCCGCCGGCCGCGATCCTTGGGGCGGCGGCACGCTCGAATGGAGCACGGCCAGCCCGCCCCCGCCGCACAACTTCGATGCGATTCCTGTCGTCCACGGCCGCGATCCGCTCTGGGATCCTCCCGGGGCACCGGCCTATGTCTGCGGTCTCGCTGCGGAGGCGCGCGAAGTGCTCGTGACGACGGCGCTCGATGCCGAGCCCGATTTGCGCCCGCT
Source organism: uncultured Burkholderiaceae bacterium (assembly GCA_966212325.1). Taxonomy (GTDB): domain Bacteria; phylum Pseudomonadota; class Gammaproteobacteria; order Burkholderiales; family Burkholderiaceae; genus Trinickia. Next base: position 35,322 of record CBIHRA010000024.1, read on the forward strand.
TTTTCCTTCGCCTTCGATCTGGCCGTTCGCGAGCGCACTCGCGACGACCGTGCTGTTCATCGGCTCCGTGTTCACGCCTTGGGCCATCGTATGGGGCTCCGTGCCCGTGGTCGTCGCCCTCACCGCATGGTTTTGGCCCACGCGCCGCGAAACCGCACGAGGCCTCGTACTGGAGCGCAAACCATGAGCACGGACGCACCGATGGACGGTCATCGCACGCCGAGCAAGCGCGGCGCAGAAGCGCGAGCCGTCGCCGATACGCTCGACGTGCGCGGCCTACCTACGTTCGGGTTCAGCTCTCGCAGTTTGATGTGGTGGGCCACCGCGGGACTGATGCTGATCGAGGGCGCGGCATTCGCCATCGCCGTCGCCATCTATTTCTACCTGCGCGACGTGAACGCGTCCTGGCCGCTCAGCGCACCGCCGCCCGATTGGCGTTGGGGCACGCTGAACACCGCGGTGCTGATCGTCAGCATGGCGCCGAACGAGCTCGTCAAGCGCGCCGCGCAACGCCTGGACCGGCGCGCCTCGCGTCTATGGCTTCTTGTATGCCTCATGTTCGCGCTGGTGTTTCTCGCTGTGCGCGGCTTCGAATTCGCGGCGCTGAACGTCAAGTGGTATGCGAACGCATATGGGTCGATCGTCTGGTTCCTCCTCGGCCTTCATACGACCCATCTCGTCACCGATACGATCGACACCGCCGTACTCGCTGCGCTGCTCTATACCGGCCCGCTCGAGGGAAAGCGCTTCGTCGACGTCAGCGAAAACGCGCTGTATTGGTATTTCGTCGTATTGAGCTGGCTACCGATCTATGCGGTCATCTATCTGGCGCCTCGCATTCAGCCTTGACCGGCATTGACCAACTTTGACTGCGGCGAAACCGTTACTACGGAAGAGGAGGCTTTGCAGCATGAAGACTTGGCTCGGCTTGCTCGTTGCGCCGGCGTTGGTGCTTGCCGCGCAAAGCGGCAATTACGCGCTCGTGCAGGCCGCCTGCCGCTGGGGCACGCGCGCACCGCTCGACGCCGTGAGCGCGGCGGCCTTTGCCTTGTGTGCGATGGCCACGGTGCTCGCCTATCGTCGATGGCGGGCGACGGCCGCGCCGTTCGCCGCGAGCTACGACGCCCGCGCCGCCCGCACTGCATGTCTCGCCTTTGCGGCAACGGTCGTGGCGGCACTGTCGACACTGATCCAGCTGACGATGTGGTTTCCGCAATGGCTCCTTTCGCCATGCCGATGAGCGCGCGCGCTCGGCGCCTCGCGCGCCTATCGTCGATGGCTTGCCTAGCCTCGCATGTCGCGGCCGCGCAGGCGCACGGCATGCCGGCGGCGCCCGGCGCCGCGCTGACTTTCGGCTGGCACGTCGAACCGTGGGTAACGTCGTTGCTCGCGGCCAGCCTCGCGCTTTACGGTCTAGGCTTCGCTCGACTCGATCAGCGCAGCCGCGGCGGACGTTCCGCCCGCCGTCTGCAAGCCGCCGCATTCGTCGCCGGTTGGCTCTCGCTCGCGCTTGTCCTCGTCTCGCCGCTCGATGCCTTGAGCGGCGCGCTGTTTTCCGCCCATATGGTCGAGCATGAAGCGATGATGCTGCTCTGCGCGCCGCTGCTCGTGCTCGGCCGTCCACTCGGCATCATGTTATGGGCGCTGCCGCGTGCGGCGCGCGTCGTCGCCGGCCAAACGGTTCGTTCGCGCACATGCACGGCGTGCTGGCGACGGCTAGCTTCGCCGCTCTGGGCCTGGATGCTTCACGCCGCTGCACTGTGGGCATGGCACGTCCCCGTGCTTTTCGAATCGGCGGTGGCGCATCCGGCCGTCCACGCGCTGCAGCACACCAGCTTCTTGGTGACGGCGCTCCTGCTGTGGCGCGGCATCGTCGGCGAAGGCGCGACGCGGCGCGGCACCGGGCATGCCATGCTCTCGCTGTTCACGACGATGGTTCACACGGGCGCGCTGGGCGCGTTGATCGCGCTGGCGCCCGGCATCTGGTATCCGTCGTATATCGAACCCGCCAACGCGCTCGGCATCGATCCGCTGCAAGATCAACAGCTGGGCGGACTCATCATGTGGGTCCCTGGCGCGCTCGCTTACTTGATCGGTGCGCTGCTGGTCGCGGCGCGTTGGCTCGACAAGCGCGCGCGCTCGCCGCGGCCGGAGCGCTGGGCGGCGTCGCAAACGAATATGCCCGCCTTCGAGGACCAGACGCGATGAAAAAGCCGCCTCGAATGGCAACCGATCTGTTCGTGCTGACGCTGCCGGCGGTGCTGGCCATAGCCATGGGCACCGCGCGACATGCCCCCGTGCCGCCCGCGGTCACCGACGCATCCGCCGACCCTGCGTTGCTCGCACGCGGCGAATACGTGGCCAAAGCAGCCGACTGCGCCGGCTGTCACACGGCGCCGCTCGGCGGCGCGCCGTTCGCCGGCGGGCTTGGCATGGGCTCGCCGTTCGGCACGATCAAAACGAGCAACATCACCCCGGACCGCAGTTACGGCATCGGAAGCTATACGTTCGAGGACTTCGAACGGGCCGTTCGGCACGGCGTAGCGCCCGGCGGCAAGGCGTTGTATCCGGCAATGCCCTACCCGGAATTTTCGAAAATGTCGGACGACGACCTGCGCGCACTCTATGCCTACCTGATGCACCGCGTTGCGCCGGTCGCCAAGCCGAACGATCCTGCGCAGGTGGCTTTTCCGTTCAATCAGCGCTGGACGCTATACGGCTGGCAGCTCGCATTCATGCCGCGCGGCGGATTCGAATCCCATGCGCCGAACGACGCGCAATGGACGCGAGGCGCCTACCTCGTGCAGTCGCTCGGGCACTGCGGCGCATGCCACACGCCGCGCGGCTGGGGCTATCAAGAACGCGGTTATGACGAATCGGCGTCGCGATATCTGACCGGCGGCATCAACGACCATTGGTTCGCGCCGAACCTGACCGGCGATCCCGGCTCGGGCCTCGGACGCATGAGCGAAAACGACATTGCGCAGTTTCTGAAGACGGGTCATGCGGGCGGCAACGTTGCCTACGGCAGCATGGTGGAGCAGATCGAAGACAGCACACAGTACCTGACGGATGCCGATTTGCTCGCCATTGCCCACTATTTGAAGAGCCTTCCGCCGCGGCAGCCGTCGGGCACCTATTCACCCGTCGTGCAACCGGCTCGCGCCGCGGCGAACGGCAATCGGGTAGCCGACGCGCAATCGGTCGGCTACCTGGTCTATCGGTCGTTTTGCGCCAAGTGCCACGGCGAGGACGGCAAAGGCGTGCCGATGGCGTTCCCGGCGCTCGCCGGCAATCCGTCGGTGCTGGCGAAAGACACGACGTCGCTGATTCGCTTGCTCGTCGAAGGCGGAAATAGCGCGGCGACCCAGAGCGGGCCGCCGCGCCGAAGGATGCCCGCGTTCGCGGGCGTGCTCTCGAACGCGCAGATGGCCGATGCGCTCACTTACGTCCGTAGCGCGTGGGGTAACGTCGCACAGCCGATCTCCGGAAACGACGTTACGTCGCTACGTGCGACCTTACATAAATGAGATTCGCACTCCTAATCAAGTGTGCGGGGCGACCGCCCTTCGCAGGAACCGCTGTCTCTTACGTGACCGTTCGAGCGGCACGGCCCACGCGCGCTACGGCTGCCGTTGACCGCCTTGCTGACGGGGCAGCTTTTGTTGATTTTGCTGCTGTTGGCCCATCGGCTTGCTGTTTTGCTGCTGACGCGGGTTGCTAGGCGCGGCGTTGCTGGGCTTCGCATGCGACATGGTGGTCCTCCATTCGGTTGCCGGGATGAGTCAGCTACGCCCTCATGGTCGCAACCGCCATTCCTGAATCGCGCATTTGCCCCGATTATCGAGCCCGGGGAGTGCATTTATCGTGCGAGCGCGAGCCAGGCGCTTTACACTCTCGCGTATCGTCAACAACGAGTCGCACAAACCCCTGTTTCATGCGTCGTCTATCTTCGTTTCCTCTTTTTCCGGCGGCCCGAATCGGGTCTGCGGCGGCTTGATCATGGCTTCATGTCCCGCGTTATTCATCGGCGCCGCCGCTTCCGGGCAAGGCAAGACCACCGTTACGGCGGCGCTCGCGCGTGCGCATCGACGCCGTGGCCTGCGCGTTCGTATCTTCAAAACGGGCCCCGATTTTCTCGATCCGACCATTCTCGAGCGCGCGAGCGGTGCGCCTGTCGATTCGCTCGATCTGTGGATGGTGGGCGAGACGCTCTGTCGGCGATTGCTCGCTGAAGCGGCGCGCGACGCCGACCTGATTCTGGTCGAAGGAATGATGGGGTTGTTCGACGGCACGCCGAGCGGCGCCGATCTAGCGAAGCACTTCGGGCTGCCCGTCGCCGCCGTCGTCGACGCGCAAGCCATGGCGCAGACCTTCGGCGCGATCGCGCTTGGGCTTGCGCGCTTCGATCCGTCGCTGACATTCCATGGCGTCTTCGCCAATCGCGTGGGCTCCGACTATCATGCGCGCATGCTCGAAGCAGCGCTGCCCGATGACGTTCGTTGGCTAGGTCACGTGCCGGGTACGCCGGACATCGCTTTGCCGGAGCGTCATCTCGGTCTGCATACGGCAGGCGAAATCGGAGATCTCGATGCGCGTATCGATCGTGCAGCCGATGCGCTCGAGCCGACCATACTCGCGCAGCTTCCGCCGCCCGTCGATTTCGATTCGCCCGCCGGGCCGCCGCTGCCGCGCCTGCTCGACGGCCTCCATATCGCGGTCGCTCACGATGCGGCGTTCTCGTTCGTCTATTCGGCGAATCTGCGGTTGCTTGCATCGCTCGGCGCACGCGTGAGCCTGTTTTCGCCGTTGGCGGACGACCCGCTGCCTGCTTCGACCGATGCGCTCTATCTGCCCGGCGGTTACCCGGAACTGCATGCTACCGCGCTTGCGCGTCATCGACGAACGGCCGACGCGATCCGCGCGCATGCCGCCGCGGGCCGCCCGATCTTCGCCGAATGCGGCGGCATGCTTTACTTGCTCGACGCGCTCACGGACAGCGCGGGCGTGACGACGCCGATGCTCGGCCTGCTGCCGGGCCGGGCGACGCTGAGCAAGCAGCTCGTTGCGCTCGGCATGCAATCGATTGCCGGCACGCACGGCGAAATGCGCGGTCACACGTTTCATTATTCGCATATCGAAACGGACCTCGCGCCACGCTTGACGGCACGGCATGCGCAGTCGGGCGCACCGGGCGAACCGCTCTATCGTTCAGGGGCGATCGTCGCCTCCTACCTTCACAGCTATTGGCCCTCGAATCCGGCTTTCGCAGCCGCCCTATTCCATGGCGAACCCATTTGACGACAACGAACGCGCGGCCGTCTATCGCGCGATTTACGAACGCCGCGACATGCGGCATTTCGTGCGAGCTCCGGTCGATCCGGCCGTGCTCGAGCGGCTGATCGCAGCCGCTCACCATGCGCCGAGCGTCGGCTTCATGCAGCCCTGGCGCATCGCACGCATTACCGATACGGCGCTGCGCTCGGCACTGCACGATGCGGTCGAGCGCGAGCGTATCCGCACGGCCGATGCGATGGGCGAGCGCCATGACGAGTTCATGCGCTTGAAAGTGGAGGGCATGCTCGAGTGCGGCGAGCTGCTCGTGATGTCGCTGATGGACGGCCGCGACACGCACATATTCGGGCGCCGCACGATGCCGGAGATGGACCTCGCCTCGGTGGCGTGCGCGATTCAAAACATGTGGCTCGCGGCGCGCGCCGAAGGCCTCGGCATGGGATGGGTGTCGCTGTTCGATGTGGAGGAAGTCCGCACGATCATGCGCATGCCGTCCGGCGCGAAGCCGATCGCAATCCTCTGCCTAGGCCAGGTAGAGGCGTTTTATCCGCGCCCGATGCTCGAACTCGAAAAGTGGGCCGAGCGCAGGCCGATAGAAGACTGTGTCTTCGAAAATTATTGGCCGGCCGCGCCGGCGGACTCGAAACCGCCCCGCGACAAATGAAATAGCGCATAGCGCGCCGTGTTGCTCCAAGCCGCCGCCTAGCCTTCGCAGCGGAAGAAATCCATTTGTTGTCCGGCCGCCACCGCTCGGCGCAGCCAATCGGGAGGATCCCCGTAGCCATCCCACGTATTGCCCATCGCATCGCGATAGAGTATGGGCCGCTCCGCCTGTTTATCGGCGGAAATCGATTCGGCGACGGCTTCTACGGTAATGCCGTATTCGTCCATGCGGCGTCGGAGCCAGCGAATCAATCGTTCGCGAGCCTCGCCTTCAAGCTGTTCCATCGATGATTCCGGTTATGGTTGATGCGGGGGCGCGTAGATCCCCCTTTTGACCCGAGCCGAATCATACTCGACTCGCGGCCGGAAGGTTTGCAGCCGCCCGCCACGCTTGCCCGCTAGGCAGCGTGCGTTGGTCTTCGAGCGGGTGTCGACTGGGGAATTATCGATACAAAACCGGCAAAAAGCAAAACCGACAAAAGGCCAGTGTCGCTTTTCCCCTGCACGGAACGTTCCTAACGCCGCGAGCGCCCATCTATCGCGCCCAACGAACGCCCCACGGGCCTTTCGTCACACAGTTCGGCGCCCACGCCGCGGCGACGGCTCGGTGTCCCAGTCATGCCGCGGCCGCCCGCGAGGGCGAACGCCCACAGCCAGCCCCTGTGTACAGTGTGCATTCGGCTTTGAAAGATTAACGTGCGATCGCCGACATACCGCTATTTCATTCGATAATCGTTTTAGCGCCCAGAATAGGATTATTCCTAACCACCGCGATTAATCTTTGGCACCGGCCTCGTGCACGCAGTGCGGCTGCTGCACGGATAGGGTCAGCGTCGCAGCGTCACGTCCGTCCTGTGCATGCGGGTGGCCCCGTTGGGCGCGCTCCGATGTTTCGTGGGAACTCCCGCAAAGACTCACCTTTCGATCAACGAAACGGCTCGAGCAAGCCCATGCGGTGCGCCGACTCGCCGAGCAAGGGCTGGGCATAGTGCCGATCCCGGGCAGTGCCGCAGGCGAGACATCGGCGTTCCGTGACATAAAGCGTCATGATTTCAAGACACATTCTGCAAAGATCCCGAGCATCGGAGTTCGCGCCGCCTCAGCGAATGCTGCCATGATAGGTGAGCTTTTTCGGGAAGCGACGCATGAGAATGACGTTGCCTCGTTCGACTCCCGAATTACCTCACCTTCGGTGCATCCGCGCGTTTCGATGACACGAGCCCCACGCCATGCGACGGCTCGTGTCGTTCGGCTCACGTTGCAATCGGCAACTGCCACTACAGATAGCGCTCTCTCAAATCGACGGCATCTTCCGCGTTCCCTTCGACACCTCCGTGGAGGCCATTCTGTCTTCCGTCGACGTGCGCGATGCGCCAGCCGCCAAGCGCGCCGCCATGGCCGAGTTCATCGCTTCTTCGATCCGTTCCTTGTTGTAGGGCTTGCGCAGCAGCATTGCACCGGCGAGCGCCTGATGATTGCTATCCTCGGGCAACGCGTCGTATCCCGTCGCAAAGATCACGCGCAAGCCCGGCTGCAGCGCAAGCGCGCGCATGGCGAGTTCATCTCCGGACAAGTCGGGCAACGAGATATCGGTGACGATGACATCGAATGCCTGTTCGCTCAGCAGCCGCAAAGCATCGGTCGCATCGCCCGCTTCGGTGACGTTATGGCCGAGATAGCTCAGCATATCTGCCGTCGTGAAGCGAACCATCGCGTCGTCGTCGACCAGCAGAACCCGCGCTGCCAGCCGGGCCGGATCGGGCAGCACCTCGGGCTCGGCCGGCTGAGGCAGGCTCGGCGGGTGAGCCGGCACGGACAGGCCGCGCGGCTGATTGCGCAGCACGTTACGGATCTTGCGCGCCATCGCTTCGCGGCTGTAGGGCTTGCTCAGCAGGTCGACCCCTTCGTCGAGCCGCCCACCGTGCACGATGGCATTATCGGTATAGCCCGACGTGAAGAGCACGGCCACGTTGGGCAGACGCTCGCGCGCCTTTCGAGCGAGTTCGGGACTGCCGAGCGGGCCGGGCATGACGACATCGGTGAACAGCAGGTCGATCGGCATCCCGCTTTCGACGATCGCCAACGCGCTTTGCGCATCCTTGGCGCGCAGGACCCGGTAGCCCAGTTCCGAAAGCAAGTCCACGACGGTGCCGCGCACGTCCTCGTCGTCCTCGACGACGAGAACCGTTTCCGTGCCGCCTGTGATCGGCCCTGTTTCCACATCCGTCTCCACGTCCTCGGGCTGACGCGCGCGCGGCAAATAGATGCGCACCGTCGTCCCATGATCGACCTCGCTGTATATCTTGATATGCCCGCCCGATTGCTTGACGAAACCATACACCATGCTGAGGCCGAGCCCCGTTCCTTGTCCCTCGGGCTTGGTCGTATAGAACGGCTCGAAGACGCGCTCGAGCAGCTCGGCAGGGATGCCGCATCCCGTATCGGTCACCGCGACCATCACGTATTGGCCGGCGGCCACATCGCCGTGACGCGCCACGTAGCTATCGTCGAGAAAAGCGTTGCCGGCTTCGATCGTGAGCTTGCCCTGCCCCTGCATGGCGTCGCGCGCGTTGATGGCCAGATTCAGCAAAGCGTTTTCCACCTGGACCGTATCGACGAACGTATTCCACAGCCCGCCCGTGATGACGGTTTCGATTTCGACGCCTTCGCCCAGCGAGCGGCGCAGCATGTCGTCGATTCCGCGAATCAAGCGGCCGAGGTTGACCGTCTTCGGGGAAAGCGGTTGTCTGCGCCCGAACGCGAGCAGTTGCGACGCGAGCCGCGAGCCGCGTGAAGTGGCCGCGATCGCCGTTTGCAGGCGCTGCTCCGCTCGCACGTTCCCCGCCACGTCGCGGCCGAGCAATTGCAGATTACCGGCGATTACCTGCAGCACGTTGTTGAAATCGTGCGCGACACCCCCCGTCAGCTTGCCGATCGCTTCCATCTTTTGCGCTTGACGCAGTTGGGCTTCGGTGTGCGCGCGCTCCGCGATCGCCGCCGCGACGCGCCGCTCGAGCACGACGTTCGCCTCCTGAAGGATCCGTTCGGACTCCTTACGGTGTGTGATGTCGATGATCGAGCCGATATAGCCGAGGAACGTGCCGCCGTCACTGAATCTGGGCGCCGCGGCGCTCAGCGCCCAACGATAGACGCCATCCGAACGACGGACTCGACATTCCGCGCGGAAAGGTTCGCCGTTCGCGCTCGCCGCGAGAAACGTATCTTCGTATTGCCGCCGATCCTCCGGATGCAACGCGTCCCATGCGCCCGCGCCCAACGCCTCCTCCAACGATTGCCCGGTGAACTCGCACCACAGCCGATTGAGGTAGGTCAATGAGCCAGTGGGATCGCTGACCCACATCATGACCGGCGCATGATTGGCCATATTGCGGAATCTCGCCTCGCTTTCGAGCAAGCCGCGAGTCGCGTCGCGCCTGAGGCGCGCCATCTCCAGGTTCGCATTGACGCGCGCCATGAGCTCGCGCGCCGAAAACGGCTTGGTCAGATAGTCGTCGGCCCCCGATTCGAGGCCCGCCACGCGCGCACCTTCGCCCGCGCGCGCCGATAACATGACCACGGGCAAATGCCGCAGTTGCGCATCGCCGCGAATCTCTCGAAGCAAGCCGAAGCCGTCGAGCTCGGGCATCATCGCGTCGGTCAAAACCAAGTCGGGCTGACGTGCGTGGATCGCGTCCAATGCCGCGCGGCCATTGGCGGCCGTCTCCACGGTCCACCGCCTGCTCAGCAAGCGGCCGATGTAATCGCGCATGTCGGCGTTGTCGTCGACCACCAGCACGCGTGCGCCCTGCGTGCCGCGCCCGAAGGACCACTCGGGCATGTCGTCGATGCATTCTTCCGATGTACCGGCTAAGTCGTGCTCGGCCGCCTGCTCCTCCCCATCGCCACGCGGCAGCCAACGCAGCGCTTCTTGGATGTAAGCACCGGCGCGACCGGAGCCTTGCGGCGTTTTCCGATGCGAGCCGACGTGTTCATGGGGCAAATGGGCGTGCCCGAACGGCAGGCTCAACGTGAACGTCGTACCGCGCCCGACCTCGCTCTCCACGGCGATCGCGCCGCCATGGAGCTTGACCAACTCTTGCACGAGCGCGAGCCCAATGCCGGAGCCTTCGAACGACCGGCTGCGCTGCCCCTGTACCCGGTGAAAACGCTCGAACAGCCGCGGCAACTCATGCGGCGGAATGCCGACGCCGGTATCGCGAACGACGATCTCGGCCGACGATCCATCCGCGGAAGGACGCGTCGCGACGCCGATCTCGCCTTCGAACGTAAACTTGAACGCGTTGGACAGCAGGTTCAACACCACCTGCTCCCACATCTCGCGGTCGACATAGACCGGTTGCGGCAGCGGCGCACAATCGATCGAAAGCGAAAGGCGCGCGCGCTCGGTAGCCGATTCGAAGTTCGACGCGAGCTCGGCGGTGAGTTTCGCGAGGTCCGTCGGTTCGAATGTCGCGACGACGCGCCCCGCTTCGATGCGCGAGAAATCGAGCAGAGAGTTGACGAGCTTGAGCAACCGAAGGCCGTTGCGGTGCGCCGTCACGAGCCGCTGGCGCTGTACCGGCGAAAGCGCATCGTTTGTCGCATCGCCGAGCGCGTCTTCGATCGGCCCGAGCATCAACGTGAGCGGTGTCCGGAATTCATGGCTCACGTTAGAGAAGAACGCCGTTTTGACGAGGTCGATTTCCGCCAAGGCCTGGGCGCGCCGCCGCTCTTCTTCGTACGCCTGCGCGTGCGCGACGGCGGCGCTGATTTGCCCGCAAACGAGGTTCAAGAAGCTGCGGTAATTTTCGTCGAACAGACGAAACCGGTTCAGGCCGACAACGAGCGCACCGGCGGGTCCTGCCTCGCCCGATGGCGAGATCGGAATCACGACCGCCTGCGTGGGCGGCTCCGGCCACGGCCCGCACGGCAGCGGCGAAGCGACGCGCGTATCGAGGTCCGACACGAGCAACCGCCGGTGCGTGCGCACCGCTTCGTGCACCGGCCAGAGCGCGGGTGCTTCGAGCGAGAGGCAGACCGGCGCGGCCTCCTGTCCCCCATCGATGCCCGAGGCGCCGATGAGCTTCATCGCATCCTCGCGTGGCTCGGCCAAATAGAGCATGGCAAACGGAAGATCGCGCGCGTTCGTTCCCAACGCGCGCACGATCGCGTCGCACGCTTCTTGCCAATTGCGCGCGTCGGCCGATCCAGCGGCGAGGTCGCGTAGCAGGGCAAGCTGCCGCTCGCCGATCACCCGCCGCGTGTCGTCGGTATTTGCGCAGATGATTCCCCCGACGCCGCCGTCGTCGTTCGGAATCGGGCTGTACGAGAACGTGTAATACGTTTCTTCGCGATAGCCGTTGCGTTCCATGATCAGCGGGCGCGCCTCCACATAGGTGGCTTCCCGGCCGCTCATGGCCGATTCCAGCATCTCGCCTATCTCGTCCCACAACTCATGCCACACTTCGGAAATGGGGCGGCCCAACGCCCGCGGATGCTTGCCGCCGATGATGGATCGATACGCGTCGTTGTAAAAATAGACTAGCGAGGCGCCCCAACCGATCCACATCGGTTGACGCGAATTGAGGATGATGCGCAAGGCCAGCTTAAAGTTCTGCGGCCACCCTTCGGGGTCGCCCAGCGGCGTCGTGCTCCAATCGTAGGCACGAATGAGCTGCCCCATCTCGCCGCCGCCGGACAAGAAGTGGCTTCGATCGTGGTTGGGCAGCATGCCGGGTGCATCGCTCATGGGTGTACCTATTCCAATTCACAGCAACGATAAGCACGAGGCGCGCGACAGCCAGTGCGCGCAGGCTTGCCGCGCGCGCCACGTCGTAACACATAAAGGAACGTGCCGAGTCGCCACGCCGCAACGCGCCCGAGGGCTGCACACGTTGCGGCCCAACGGAGATATCGGGAAATCGGACCGGGTGCGTGCGACGACGCGGCCGAAACTCGTTGGCGGTTTCTTGCTCATGCGGCCCACTACCCACTACTTTCCCGCCATTGCCGGAGCGGCGGGGACATATGCCCAACCGAATCAGGTAGCATTGCCCGTGCCTGGTTCCCGAAAAGACTCACCAATCTGCCGTTGATCCCGAAAACGCTCACCTTTAGCAGCGTCCGGCGCTTCCACACGCCGACGGGGGACGAGCAGGAAGGCCCTGCTAGGCGCATCGGCGCGCCGCTCATCGCCCTGATCCCGAAAACGCTCACCTTTGGCGGCGGTGCGCCGCATCGACCGCGGCGGAGCTTATGCAGGCATGACGAAACCGGCCTCGAATGCGAACGGTAGCCATGCCAGCAATTGCGCGCCGACTGCGTCATGGGTCAAGCCCAGTTCGTCCGCCACTTGGGAAGTGGCGTCGCGCACGTTGCATCCTGGAGTGCCAAGCTGACGCAGGAACGCGAACGACCATCGTTCGAGGTTATGCATGCGCACGCGATACCGGCTGCGCGCCACGGCGACGAGCGTTTCGACCGCACGAGGCGTGTCATAGGGGCGATCGGCGGCCACATCGGCCAAAAGCGTCGAAAAATCGAAGTCGAGCGACAACAGTTGGAGCGACGCGGGCGTCTTCAACCGTAGCGCGTACGCATAAACGACGTCGAACAATGGGACTGCGGATCGGACGTGGACGCTTGCGTCGATGCTTGCGTCGGTGTTCGCCTCCACGCCCGGCGCACGTTCCGATTCCGCGAATGCGCGCTCCACCCGCGCGAGGCTCGCGGGCAGAGCATCGAGCGTGCCGCGTCCGTCGTGCGGTTGCGGACGGGCGCTTTCGAGGAAAGCCGGGAAGCCGGCGCCTAAATCGAACAGCGTGTAGGACGAGGGCGGATGCACGCCCAAATATGCGCCCGCAAACAAATCGAAGACTTGGTCTCCGACGAAGCGCTTGAGCACCGGGAATTCGGCGCGCAGACATTCGATGAGCCGGGCGCGATAGCTCGATACGTAGATTTCGAGACGCTGCCTGGCCGGCAACCGCGCCGAGCCGACGATCGCCGATTCGCAGTCCACACCGTGCCCTGCCGCCGCGGAAATCGCTTCGTCCAGCGTCCACGCGTCCCCCGCGACGACGGCTTGCATCCAGTTTTGCAGCGTAGCGAGATCGGTCACATGCGGCTCAACTGAAAGTCGACGGGCGTAGACAGCGCGCCTTCAGTCGCGGCGCGCACGGCGCCGGCATCGGGCATCGATCCGTCGCGTACGGTCTTCGCCTTGGCGAGTTCGTCGACCAATTCGGGAAAGGGTGGGATGCGCGCATCCCACTCGAGCAGCGTCGCGACGCCTGCCGTGCGATGTTGCGCCAGCGCATAGAGCGGCCAAACGGCGGCGGGCACGGGCTGGTCGTGTGTATCGAGCAGATGCGTGCCGCAATCGCTTGGGCCGGCGAGATGCACTTGCACGATATGCGCGGCCGGCAGCGCTTCGATGTAGGCCACCGGATCGAAGCCGTGGTTGGCGGCGCTGACGTAGACGTTGTTGACGTCCAGCAGCAACCCGCACCCCGTCGCCTCGGCGAGCATTCCGAGGAACTCGGGCTCGGACATCTGCGATGCCTGAAACGTCAGGTACGTGCTGGGATTTTCAAGGATCAGCGGACGGCCAAGATAGTCCTGCACGGCCCTGACGCGATCGGCGACATGAGCGAGACTCTCTGGAGTCAGCGGCATCGGCAGCAAATCGTGCGTGTTGCGGCCGTTGACGCCGGTCCAGCACAGATGATCGGAAATCCATGCCGGCCGAACGCGCTCGGCCAATCGGCGGAGCTTGAGAAGATAAGCGCGATCGAGCGGCGCGCTGCTTCCGATGGACATCGACACGCCGTGCATGACGACGGGGCGATGAGCCGCGACATGTTCGAGCACGTGCGCCGCATGGCCCTCGTGATCGATGAAGTTTTCGCTGATGATCTCGAACCAATCGACGCCCCACTGCGTAGGCGCCGTCGTCATCAAGTACGGAAAGTGGGCGTGACGCAGCCCGACGCCATCGCCGAGATTGGGCAAACCGAGGGGGGGGGCGCCGGCGCTCCCCGCCTCGAACCTGCTGGCCGCGAAACTCACGTCGAAGGCGGCAATGCGATACGCAGCGCAGTCGGCTCGGGCTCGGGAGGCACCGGCACCTTGCGTGCCTCCATCACCTTCTTGTAGGCCTCGTATGCGATGGCGTCGACGCGGTCCCCCTTCTCGAAGCCGATCGACACGTTGAGCGGTTCGGCCTTCCAATACTTGCCGCCGAGACCGCCGTATTGCTTGTAGTCGAACAGCTCCATGGTGCCCGCGCGCGGGAATCGCTGCGAAGCGGAGATCGGCACCGCGCAGCCGCCGAAGCTCTGGCACCGGTTGTCGCCCGGGGCGCTGTAGACGGGCAGCGGATTGCACCCGCTCGCGAACGTCCGCGTAAGGAGCGCCGAACTGGTCCCGCAATTGCCGCCGCCGGAGGACGATTGCACGAAACCGCATCCCCCTTGGGCGTTGCATTGATTCGAGCCTCGGCAGCTATGGAACACGCCAATCTGGGCGCAGGAATTGGGCTCCCCATTCGCGACGTTCAGATCGAGGCCTTGGCATGCGTGGTAGAGCGTATCCTTTCTGAGCGGATCCAATCCCATCGATAGATCCGGCGCTTGGCCGAACACGGCCCAACAAATCGCCATACGATCGCCCGACCCCACCATCGAGGGAAACGGGAACAGCACGGGGCTCGCCGCCTGCGCGTCGGCGCTCCAGAACTTGTCGAGCACGGTCAAGATACCGGCGATCGCGCCGACGGACGCCTGGCTCAACGTCTTGTAGTATTCCTGCGGCGATGCTCTGAGCGTATTCAACGCATCGGCGACGGCCTCGCACGACGGGATGGGATCGTCGGGCGGCGGCTCGTAGCCCACCTTATGCAGATCGGCTGCTACCCATCCTTTGTGTTCTTTCTCGCGCGCTTCCCACCAAGCGGTCCAGGTCTGCACACCGGTGCCGGAGGGACCTTGCGCCATGAGAGCGCGAATATCGTCGTTGAAGCGCGCAAAATGATCCTGCGCATCGTGATCGATACGCGCGGCCGCATCGGCCGACGGCTGGAGCTGGCCGGCGTCGTTGTAGCTCGGGTAATCCGATTCGAGCGCCACGGGCGACGGCCGATATTGCTTTTGCACGGCTTGCAGATTGAGGTCGAGCACGCGTCCTTCGAGTTGCTGCGCAACGTTTCCGCCGGACGTTGAAGCGATGCTGCCCATGCCTTGCGTCGACACGCCCAATTCGGCGGCGGCGCGTTCGATCTCCTCGGCCAGGCGGGCTTCGACAGGCAACGCGTTCAGCGTCTCGCGCAAGCTATCGGCGTTCAAACGGTCGGCGCCGTGATCGAGCTGCGCACCCAGCGCGCCCAAGGCCGATTGCACTTTGACGCTCGCACGCTCCTTCAAGATGCTGCCTTCGCCTTGATCGGTGATGGCATCCATCATCTCGAGCATCTGCTTTTTGGCGATGTCCTTGTAGGTCAGCGCGATGGTCGTCTCGAACCCCATGAACTCGCGCATGGGGTGACCCGGCCCGGAAAAATTGTTGAACAGATCGTTCTGCTGACCCTTGGGATTGAAGACTTCGTCCCAGAGCTTCGTGCCGTCCGAATACTCCACGTTCACGTAGTTGGCATAACACTGATACATCCAGCCGATGGAGCCGAACGCCGGCAGCGGCTCGCCCGGCTTCCACGGACCGCGCGTGCCGCCGGCCTTCCAGATATCGTCGAACGGCGCGGCGGGAAAATATCGGTCCTTGTACTCGGGAAGCACATCTTTGCGCGCTGCGGCATCGTCGCGCTCGATCGCGCAAAAAAGCCATAGTCTTTCCTCGTCCAACGCGCCCACGTTGACGTCGGCGGGGAGCCCTTGCTCCTTTCGGCTGCGATAGCTTTGCGTATGCGCCAAGTCGATGATGTTCGGGATAGCGGTCTTGCCGGGACCATAGCAATTCCACGCATAAGTGTGGCTGTCGACGAGCGAACAGGTGCTGTACTTCGGAGAACCGGCATTATTGCTGACAGCGGTAGCCATATTCGATGCAAGCTGCAGATGCAGCATTTCATCTATGAAAACCGAGAAAAGAATATTGAAAGCCTTCTCTTCGTTAGTCCTCGGTTCTCGCACTGGATGCGCACCTGGCCAAATCCGTCCCTTGTAGTAGTCGAGATTCTGACCGGTAATCGCATGCATGCCGTGTATCGAATATAGGCTCGACATGTAAAGCGGGATGGTGAACAGCTCGACTTCGAGCGCCGCTTGCGAAATAGCACGTAGCGCCGCGGAATCGGTCTCTTTTTTCGCGGGATCGCGATTGCTGACGGCGATCATGCGCCCCAATGCGATGTTCTCCACTGTGGTCCCCTAGTAATCGGCGAGCGAACTCTGCCCCCGGCCCGCCGGCATCGGTGAAAGCGACGGCAGGATAGCCGTCGCGCGACTGTCATGCGACTTGAATACGAAAGCTAGCGACGGCAAACGTAGACGCGATTTTTTTGTTACTGAGGAGCCTACGTCTGACGAAACATAGTGGGGGCCGGTAAGCGTGTCAAGCGCTGATACAGCAGCGCATAGAACGCGGGCGATCGGAGAAACGTGAGGATTTACGGGAGTAGGTAGGTCGACCGAATTTGCTTGTCGGAAATATCCTACTTCGTCAGCAGCACGCCTACGGCAGTCTCGGCGGACGCTTATTTTTTCTTGCGCGGCCGCCGCCCATACTGAATTCAACCAACGACAGCCCTCCACGATTGGCGGGGCTTTCCGCCCCGGTAGGAGATAGATCATGAAGAGCCACCGATTTTTGACGCATCAAGAGATTTACGACCGAGTCGTCGCGCATCTTGGCGACCAGCGTCGTGCCGCGCTGCTTCCTCGTGGCGGCGGTGCTTATAAGGGCGCGTGCGGCGGCTGTCCGATCGGACACTTCATTCGTCATGCGGACTATTCGAGCACCATGGAAGGAGTGCCCGTGCGGTATCTGATCGGCTCGGAATTGACTCACCCGCCGTACATGGATGCCGGCATCTCCGCGTTGCGTAAAGCGCTTCTGAAAGCCAAGATCAATGTCTACGACGAACGCACTGTCGCGCTGCTGAGCTGTCTGCAGAACGTTCACGATGTCTTCGGCGTATGGGAGTGGCAAGAACGGTTGGCCTCGATCGCGCGCGAATTCGGCCTCGCATTCGAATCGCTCAAGGCAGCCGCATAAAGGCGCCGCGAACGGCCGAGCCGCGTCAGGATGAGTCCCGCTATTCGCGAAGCATCCGGCCCGCAACATACGCGAGCTGCACGCGATTGCGTGCTGCGCACTTGTATTGCAATTGCCGTAAATGGTGCGCCACGACATGATCGGACACCATCAAGCGCTCGGCAATTTCCCGATTGCTCATCCCCTGCGAGACGAGGCGCAGCACGGCGAGCTGAACTCCGCTCAATGCGTGAGGTTCCGGGTGCGGCATAGCATGGCGCAACCGCGGGCCGATAAATGCGTGAACGGCCAGCGCGAGCGCGTAGGCCTCGCCCATCGTCCGGTCGGTGACCCAGCGTCGATCCGTTCTTGCACTCGAGAACGTCACGACCACACGCTCGGATGGCCGGCGGGTTGACAGCCCCATCGTCACGCCGCTGTTCACGCCCGCCTTCGCTGCGCCTTCGATGAAGCGCCGAGCAATAGACGAGGGAGGGCTTGCATGTCGATCACCGAAAAGCGACGCGAAGTCCCATGCTACCGGCCAGTCGCGGCTGCAGGCCAAGCCGATGCGAGGATCCACGCCGAAGAGCCCGGCCTTCCGCACGTCATCGAGCCAGCCCGGTGGCGAATAGGCGTCGAAGCATACGGCTCGCCGAACGAACTCGCCGACGCATTGGATGCGCCAGTAGCAGAGCCACTGAAACCCTGCCTTACGAAGCGCGGCGTGGATGAGCGGCTGGCGAGCCGCACCATCGGTGCAACGCTCGATCCCCGCGAGCAGGCTGAGCGCGCTGCGATCGGCATCGCGCCGCGAACGCGAACGCGATGCCTGCGGCGCAGCGGCGTCCAGTTCCCGTTCGCCAAGTACGGTCACCTCGACGTCGTGCTCGCCCGTCGCGTTCATACCAACCGGTCCGCCTTTCGGGCTCATGTTCACAGCGGCAATACGCAAGACGAACCGGCCGTCGCATCGACGGCCGCGATCGAATCGAACACGCGGTTGAGGCTGTTTTTCATGACGGGCTCCGGACACGTATCGGCGCGATGCGTTGCATGATCCGGTCAACCCGAGAAAGCGCGCTTGTATCAGCGTGCCGTTTTTGACTGCTTGTGCGCTTTTTTTTAACGGAATAGCAGTAGACTGGCCCCCATCTTTGCCGCGCGGATCACGGAAATGGAGCCTCACGAAAGATCGCACACGTCGTACATCGGCCTAGGAGAAACGCCGACGCTGTTCGTGACGACACTGCAAAAGTCGACCATGTTTCTGAACAGAGAAAGATGCGACGTCGCGAATCACGGTCTGACGCCCGACTATCCGTTGGAGGATGCGTTCGCTGTCTATCTGATGCTGGAGCCGATGGCCAGTTGGAAGATGTGGTGCGACGGCAAACCGCGTCCCGTCGCGGAGCACAGGGCGGGCGAAATCGTCATCTACAACCTCGATCAGCTGTGGCGGGCTCACATGCACGAGCGCTTCGACTGTCTGCACATCCATGTCGCCCGCTCCGCGCTCGACGAAATCGCGTGGGAAGCAGGCACTCGACCGATCGAGAATCTTGATTGCCCACCTGACGAGAACACGCCGGATCCCGTGGTCCATGCGCTAGGAACGAGCTTGCTTCCCGCGTTGGAGCATCCGGAGCGCGCAAGCCAGCTGTTCGTCGAACATGTGTCGTACGCGATGAACCTGCATTTGGCCACGACTTACGGAAGAATGCAGCCTCCGGCAACTCGATCCACCGGCGGTCTTTCGCCATGGCAGATGCGGCGCGCGACCGATTTTCTCATTCAACGCCTGGACGGCCAGCTATCACTGTTGGAACTGGCCAACTACTGCGGTCTTTCACGCAGCCATTTTGCGCGTTCGTTCAAGCGCTCGACGGGACGCGCGCCGCATCAATGGTTAGCGGACAAGAGGCTGGAGCGTGCGAAGGCGCTGCTCGTCAACACGAGCTTGCCGCTTGCTGAAATCGCGATTCAATGCGGGTACGCCGATCAAAGCCACTTCAGCCGCACGTTCAGCGCGCGGACATCGTCAACCCCGACCCAATACAGGCGAACGCGTTCGCCGAAGCGCATTGCCGCCGACGTACCGGCCGACGAACGCGCGTAAGACCCGCCATGGCGGCATAGCCAACCGTCGCGTTCAATGACGGAATCGCACGGGCAGAGGATCAAAAGGTGAGGTTTCACGGGATTCGCAGCACAGGTGAGCCGTTCCGATCAGCCTATAGAACCATCCAAGCCCACCGGATCATTCAAGCCGCGCTAAAGGTATAACCCGTTCGAATCGGTCTACGCCGGTCCCATTAGAACCCAACCTTCAACTGAAAGCCGATCGTGAACGGCAGATTGTCTGAAGGGATCGGCGGCACGAGAATGAAGTTCATCCCCACGCGCTTGTACGTGACCATGACGATCGGCGCGGCCACGGGGCCGATCGAATGATCGTGCCCGAAACCGTAGCTGCCGTAGTTGTACCCGGAGATGAGCCCGCCCATGACGGCTAAGCGCACGAAACCCCAATGCGCGAATTCGGGCGCCCAAACGCCGCCGCCATACCACGACGGGTGAGAGAGCGAATTGCGGAATCCGCCCGCTGTCACCGCCCATTGCCCATTGAGCCAGCACTCCACGCCCAGGCCCGGATTGAAGTCTTCGAACGACTCCTTGGGATGAATGTGATGCGAGGCCAACATCGCGTCGACCCACAGGCCGCCGCCGCACCAGTCGGCCGCTCGAGCCGGCGTCGCACCTATTGCCAGCGCGCTTGCACCGAACGCGAAGGCCAGCGCCGCCTTCGCCACGCGCTGGCCGATCCTGCGCACCGTCCCCATCCTCAAACGCATGCCCGCTCCGTTTGCCGGCCGATACCGGCGCTCGTCGTTGTTCGATCCATCGTTCGTTCGGCTTTGCACCGTTCGTCGCGCACTCTACTACAGCAGCGAGCACGCGTGATGAATAGAGCCACGACTCGGTGTCGGCGGGCGTCGGCGCAACGGCGATCAAAGGCCCAAGTCGGACAACCCGGGATGATCGTCCGGACGCCGGCCGAGCGGCCAACGATACAAGCGGTCGCTTTCGCGAATCGGCAAATCGTTGATGCAGGCAAACCGCCGCGCCATCAATCCATGCTCGTCGAACTCCCAGTTTTCGTTGCCGTAGGACCGGAACCAATTGCCCGAATCGTCGTGCCACTCATAGGCGAAACGCACGGCGATACGATTGCCGTCGTGCGCCCACAGCTCCTTGATGAGGCGATAGTCGAGCTCTTTCGCCCACTTCCGCTGCAAGAATTTGACGATCTCGGCGCGCCCCGTCACGAATTCGGCACGATTGCGCCAGGCGCTCTGCGGCGTATACGCCAATGCGACGCGCTCGGGATCGCGCGAATTCCAGCCATCCTCGGCGGCCCGAACCTTCTGCTTGGCTGTCTCGAGCGTGAACGGCGGCAGCGGCGGCCGCGCTTCGTTAGGACTGCTATCCATCATGCCATTCTCCTTGTCTCTAGTTCGACGAAGATGCAGGCTTCATTCTCGAAGCCTGCGCGTGAGCGGGACCCGCCATGCCATCGAGCAATCGCTGTGCGGCCGCTTTGGCATCGCGAGCGGTATCGGGCGAGCCGCTGACGAGCGCCACGCCGATCGCGCCATCGACGAGCACGAGCCATTGACGGGCGAGCGCCGCGGCCTTTCGCACGTCGATGCCGTGCTCTCGCGCGAACGCGTTGCAGCATTCGCCGATGAAGCGCAACAGCGCAGCCTTGTGCTCGCGCGCGACGACGCGAATCGGATCGTCGGGCGAAGCGATTTCGCCCGACGCGTTGAGAAATGCGCAACCGTGAAACCCTGGCGATTCGAACCACTCGCGCAGCAGATCGAACATGCCGAGCAACTGCGCGCGCGATGTTCTGCCTTGGCTCAACGTCCCTTGTTCGAACCAGTTCATCCAACGTTCGTGGCGCCGCGCGAGCGCCGCGGCAACGAGCGCATCCTTCGACTCGAAGTACGAATAAAAGCTCTTTCGCGTCGCCTGTGCGGCTCGCACGATCGCATCGACACCCGTCGCATGAATGCCGCCCGAATAGACGAGCGCTTCGGCGGCATCGAGCAACCGCTCACGCGGCCCCGGCGGCGGCGCGCCCGAATCGCCTTCAGTCCGCCGAGTCATAAGAGATGGCCTGTCCATGGCGACAAAGGTAGAATGATCGTTCTCCCTTGTCAACTCTTTGTCAACCCTTTGTCATTTCTGTCGTCAGGGCTCGACAAAGCGAGACGGTCGGTGAGAACCTACGGGACGATGAGGGTGAGCATTTACGGGAACATGCTGCGAAGCGGCGCGCGCTACGCCGGGTGCAACGTATAGCGGCCGAAACCGAAACGAAGAGAACGATGACAATGAAACGTTTGGCGCAACATCCATGGGTAACGGCTCGCGCCATGCTGGCCGCGACTGCCGTCGCAACGAGCATGCTGTCGATGTCGGCTTGCACGCCGCTGCGCGTCGTGACGCAGACGGTTTCTGCCGACGAAGCGCAAGTGCCTGTCGGCAACTATGCGATGGACGCCGACCACTGGAGCATCACGTTCGATGTCGAACACTTGAAATATTCGCGCTTCGTCATGCGGTTCGATCGCGCGCACGCCATGCTTGCTTGGAAGGAGGGAGGGCTGCAAGCGAGTACGGTCGATGTGGCGGTCGAGGCCGCGAGCGTCGATACGAAGGTGCCGCTGCTCGACAAGATGGTCAAGGGACCGGACATGTTCGATGCGCAGACTTACCCGACGATTCGTTTCGTCGGCAAACGCTTTGTCCGCACGGGCCCCGCAAAAGGGAAACTCGAAGGAGAGCTGACGATCCGCGAGGTAACGCGCCCGGTCACGCTCGATGTGACGTTCAACGGCTATGGCCGCAACCCGTTGACGAAAGAAGACACGCTCGGGTTCTCGGCGCAAGGCTCGTTCGGGCGCGCGCAGTTCGGCCTGGGCACCTGGTATCCGGCCGTCGGCAACGATGTGCGCGTACACATCGAAGCCGAGTTCGAACGGCACGCGGCATCGGGCTCCTGACGAAAGAGCCCGATCGTCGGCCGTTAGGCCGCCCAGTCCAAAATGACTTTGCCGCTCTCGCCCGAGAGCATCGTCGCAAAGGCCTGCTCGTAGTCGTCGACGGCGAAGCGATGCGTGAGAATCGGCGAAAGATCGAGGCCGCTTTGCAGCATCGCGACCATCTTGTACCACGTCTCGAACATTTCGCGTCCGTAGATGCCTTTGATTTCGAGGCCCTTGAAGATCACTTGATTCCAGTCGATCGCTGTCTGCGCGGGCGGGATGCCGAGCAGCGCGATCTTGCCGCCGTGGTTCATCGCTTCGAGCATGCCCGTAAAGGCGCTAGGCACCCCCGACATTTCGAGACCCACGTCGAAACCCTCGGTCATGTGCAGTTCGCTCATGACATCGGTCAGCGACTCTTTAGCGATGTTGACCGTGCGCGTCGCGCCCATTTTGGCCGCGAGACCGAGCCGGTATTCATTGACGTCGGTGATTACGACGTTGCGCGCGCCCACGTGCCGAGCGATCGCCACGGCCATGATGCCGATCGGCCCTGCGCCGGTGATGAGCACGTCCTCGCCGACCAAGTTGAACGACAGGGCAGTGTGCGTTGCGTTGCCGAACGGATCGAAGATCGCAGCGAGATCGTCGGAGATTTCGTCGGGGATCTTGAACGCGTTGAACGCGGGAATCACGAGATATTCGGCGAACGCGCCTTCGCGGTTCACACCGACGCCCACCGTATTGCGGCACAAATGGCGCCGTCCTGCTCGGCAGTTGCGACAGAACCCGCACGTGATGTGTCCTTCTCCGGATACGCGATCGCCGATTGCGAATCCGCGCACCTCCTGCCCCATCTCGACGATTTCGCCGACGTACTCGTGGCCCACGTGCATCGGCACCGGAATCGTCTTTTGCGCCCAGTCGTCCCACTTCCAGATATGGATGTCGGTACCGCAAATCGCCGTTCGCTTGATGCGGATCATGACGTCGTTGTGGCCGACCTCGGGTTTTTTCACCTGCGTGAGCGTCAGGCCGGGGGCGCGTTCGAGTTTTGCGAGTGCTTTCATGACAGGCTCCTCAAACGATGCCGAGTGCGCGGCCCACGCGCCTGAACGCATCCACGGCGCGATCGATCTGCTCGGGCGTATGCGCAGCGCTCATCTGCGTGCGAATACGCGCACGGCCCTTGGGCACTACGGGATACGAAAACCCGATCACATAGACCCCTTCCTTCAGCAAGGCATCGGCCATGCTCGACGCAACCGATGCATCGCCGAGCATGACGGGAATGATCGGGTGCTGCCCCGGCACGAGCGTGAACCCGGCCGCGCTCATCGCCTCCCGGAAACGCTCACCGTTGGCGCGCACGCGCCGGCGCAAGCGATCGCCTTCGTCGCTCGCCAGCAACTCGAGCACTTCAAGCGAGGCCGCCGCGATGCTCGGCGTCAACGTGTTGGAAAAGAGATAGGGGCGAGAACGCTGACGCAGCAGTTCGACGACTTCGCGCCGCGCGGCGATATAGCCGCCCGACGCTCCGCCGAGCGCCTTGCCGAGTGTGCCGGTCAGAATGTCGATACGCCCTTCGACACCGCAAAGTTCCGGTGTGCCCCGGCCGTGCTCGCCGACGAACCCGACCGCATGAGAATCGTCGACCATGACCAACGCGCCATAGCGATCGGCCAAATCGCAGATGCCGGCGAGGTTCGCAATGATCCCATCCATCGAAAACACGCCGTCGGTCGCGATCAGCTTGAAGCGTGCGCCCGCCGCGTCGGCTTCTCGCAGCTTCGCTTCGAGATCGCCGAGATCGTTGTTCTTGTACCGAAAGCGCTTGGCCTTCGAGAGGCGAATCCCGTCGATGATGCTCGCGTGATTGAGCTCGTCGCTGATGATGGCGTCGGTTTCGTCGGTCAGCGTTTCGAACAGGCCGCCGTTCGCGTCGAAGCAACTGGAATAGAGAATGCAGTCCTCGGTACCGAGAAATGCCGACAACTGCCGTTCGAGCTCCTTATGCACGGTCTGCGTCCCACAGATGAAGCGCACGGACGCCATGCCGAAACCGTCTTTGTCGAGTCCTTCCTTGGCGGCCGCGATCAGGCGGGCGTCATCGGCCAGCCCGAGATAGTTGTTCGCACAAAAGTTGAGCACGTCCTCGCCGCTGGCCAGGTGCACGTCGGCCGACTGCGGACTCGCAATCACGCGTTCGGTTTTGTAAAAGCCGTCGGCGCGGATCTGATCGATCGTGCCGCGCAAGTGGGCGAGAAAGGTGTCGCGCATCGGTTCGCTCCTGACTAGAAGGAAGCCGCTCCCCGGGGTAGCGGGCGAAGTGGCCGTCTATTGCTGGTTCTATTGCTGTTATAGTCGGTTGTCCGGTTTTGCCGAACAATTTCAGTTTTCCGAACACAAGTTCGGTATATCGAACAACTTTAAGCGATTCGTATCCAAATGGCAAGCTCCGCCAATCGGCGCACCGCGCCCTCGCCCGTTCTTGCTCCGGCGTCTTCGGTGTCGGCGCCGCCGCGTGTCGGCGAGCAGATTCAGCGGCTGCGGATGGAACGTAAGCTGACGCTCGACGATCTGTCGCGCGCGGCGGGCGTATCGAAATCCATGCTCTCGGAGATCGAACGCGACAAGGCCAACCCGACGATCGCCGTCGCTTGGCGGCTGACGAATGCGCTGGGCGTCAGCCTCGATCAATTATTCGCTACGCAGCGCAAGCATGAAACGATCGACGTGTCGGGGCCTCACGAGATCCCGACGCTGGACGGGCACGAGGCGAAATATCAACTACGTGTGTGGGGCCCGATCGAACTGGCCGGCAAATTCGAGTGGTACGAGCTCACCCTGCAGCCAGGCGGTGCGCTCGTATCGAACGCGCACGAACCGGGCACTCGCGAACATCTGACCGTGCTCAACGGTGCAATCGAAATCGAAGTGGACGGGGAAGCGAAACGGCTGAAACTTGGCGAGACCGCACGCTACCAAGCCGACGTGCCTCATGCGATTCGGCACGCCGGCAAGGGCGACGCGAAAGCGCTGCTCATCGTGATTCACCGTTAGCGGGGCGGTTTGTCGAGCGGTTTGCCGTGCAGTTGGCCCCGCTCCGACGACGTTTGGCTCGGCTGTCGAACTACTGTATATTTACACAGTATCTCGATATCCGGAGAGCGGCTTTGAACGAACACGATCTTGCCGCGCTGCGCTTTCAGGGCGCGGCGCGCGACCTCGAACACATCGTCCGTCACATCGCTTCACGCTACGTCGTCCAGGGCGTGCCGCTCACGTGGCGGCTGCTGCATGCAATCGAAGCGGAAGCGCTGGCGGATCTGGGCTTTGCGAGCCGCCACGATCGCGACGTGCTCGATCTTTTCAAACGTCCCGAAGACATGACCTACCCTGAAACGGACGATCCCGCCACGTTCGGTAAATCGAACGCCCTTCCGGCTGCATTCGCGTTCGCCGTCGCGGCCTATGAAGAGGCGCAACCGGCGCAAGCACACGAGGCGTCAGGCAGCTCGAGCCGCATGCAGCCTCGATCTAGTTGGTGAAGCCGCGCCTAATGCTCCCGAAAGAGCTCACCTTCGATGTCCCGAATCAGCTCACCTTTCAGGAGCCATCGCCGGCCGGAGAGATCCGATTCGGCAGCAAATCAAGCACTTACTCCATGGGACCGGTGCGCGCAGCGTTCATGAAGCGGGCCACCGCCTCGAGTCTCGATCGCATGATCCCCGACGTGTGATCGCACTCCGGGCACGATAACTCGTAACCTTCGCCGGCCCGCGACAATTCCGGTTCCCCCTCCACGCACTTCGGGCAATGGCTCGGCAGCGCCACGTGACCGTCGAGTGCGGTTCCGAGCGTAGTCAACTCGGCATCGTCGAACTTTCCGTTTTCCGCCCAAAGGCGAATCACGCGCGCAAGTTCGGGCGAAAGCGCGCCGCGTTCTTTTGCCGTAGCGAGTTCGCGTGTCAATGCATCGATTTCGTCGGATTGCTCGCGGACCTGCGCTTCCAGGCGATCGCCACGCCCTTTTGCAGCGCTGAGCTGCTGAATGAAATCGAATTCTTTGCGGCTGGCGTCTCGAATACCGGACTGATAGGTGCTGGCCATGCTGCGCAACGAGTCGAGTTCGACGAGCATAGGCTTGACGCGGCGTTCCGCCTCCGCGATCGCATCTTTTATCTGAGCGGCGTAATGCTCCGTGCTTTGCCGCAACTCTTGGTGAAGCGCGTCGATCCGCTCGCGCAGCGCGGCGTTCGCCGTTTGCTCGGCCTCGAGACGCTGCTCGAGCCGAGTATTTTCCGTTTCTAGCCGAGTCACCGCCGCGCGCAGCGCCTCCTCGCCGCCGGCCCGCAACGCGGCGGCCGCGCCGATTTGCGCTTCCAGCTCGCGCACGCGTGCAAGGGCCGTTTCGGCGCGCGCTTCGCTACGTTGCCACGCGTCCTGTGCCGCCTCTCGTCGGATCTGCGCTTCACGCAAGGCGTTCGTTGCTTCTTCGAGCGCGCCGAATGCTTGCGCGCGTTCGTCATCGAATGCTTGCTTCGCCTGTACCAACGCTTGCTCGAACAACGCGCCCAACAGCTCTCCGGCTTTTTCTTCGAGTGCGGGCGGAATTGCTCCGCCTCCGATCCGCACCCGCGACGCGTTGCGAAGCCGCTCCCAAAAATGGTCTATATCTTTGGGGATGTCGCTCGCGCTGCCGGTCTGGGTCAATTCGCGAACGGCCGCGGTCGACGGGCGAATGCCCAGGTCGAAAAAGAGTCGTTTGCACGCGTGCAACGATAGGTCACGGCGATGTGCGCCGCTCGCGCGCATCGATTCCAGTTCGAGCCGGATGGCGTCTCTTTCTGCGTCGAGAGTCATGAGTCTCTATAGCACACGGTTGGGTTGTGTCGATAATAACGGATTACGTATCGAATGATACATCCAGACTCAGCACAGACGGCAAGAGCTTGATATATGAGTCTCACGATCGCGAAATGCCGCGTGTCCGCTTGGTCGGCGGGAAGTTTCGTGAAACAAAGCGAGAAATCTCAGACAAGTGATTGAATCCACGGGAATTTTGCTGTTTTTTGCCCATACGGCGGTTGTTTCACGGGACGGAACCGTATTTCAGTCCGCGTTTGCTTCTTCGAAACTCGCGGGGGCCTTCCTTGAGAGTCATTGAAGTAAACACCCTTGAACCCTTGTTAAAAACGTTAACGCCACCGCCCAGCCTTATGGCACAAGGGTTTGCGGCCGATTGGGTGAAGCTTTTCAGGAAGCGAGGTGAGCCGCGACGGGAGGCTGCCGTGATGGGGTTCGGGGGGATGCGTGAGCACAATCAGGAAACGATGTGAGGGGATTCGGGACACCCTCGTTTTTCCGACTTCGCCAAAGGTGAGTCTTTCCGGGGAGCGGCGCCGCCTATCGCTCGACGCGACGGGGATTCTCGTTTTCCGATCGGTTGGTGCAGGGTGAGGCTTTGCGGGACGCATGTAAACCGCCGATTTCCGCGCTGTTCCGGCGCAATTTCAGTGCTCGGTGAGGCGTACCGGGAGACCAAGCCTATTCCAAGTGAGCTTTTTCGGGAAAACCCTGGGTTTTCTCGACCGAAGCGCTCTAAGGTGAGCTTTCTCGGGAGATCAAAGGCCGGCATCGACCGTGTCTGTGGTTGTATCCGCGTCGCTAGCCGGGAACGCGCCCGGTCCGGTGAGGTTTTTCGGGATCGCGAGCAGAGGTGATCGTGTCGCGACATTCATGGGGCACTTCGGCCGGATGGTGAGCCTTTTCGGGAGTCGAATCGAGTTCCAAAAAGCGGCCCAGCATGAAGTTAGCTGTCACTTCCCGGAAAAGCGGCGTCCAGCTTGGCCGGTGAGCGGATTTCCCGAAAGGGTGGAAGCCGATGAGGTGAGGCTTTTCGGGACCATTGCCCGGCTCGCGGCGGCGGCCTGGATCGACGAGCGGTCGGGGTATGGTGAGAACATACGGGACCCTTCTCGAGCTAAGGCCAGACATGTCGCGGTCACGCTAAGTACCGGAGCCGGTTGAGATTTCGCTCGGCATTGCCGGCAAGGTGAGTGTTTGCGGGAGCGGCAGCAGGAGAGTCCTGCGGCGGTCCTGGAAGGCGGGCGCGATCGATAAAGGTGAGTGTTTCCAGGAAGGCGCGCGCCCAAAAAGATGTGGAAAATCAGCGATGAACCGCGCTCGCACGGGGCGCAACGGTTGGCATAGGTGAGCTTATCCGGGATCGGGCAACCATCGGGGCAACCTCGCCTTACGTCGGCTCACAGGTCGCCTTTTCGCTGAAGCGGCGAGTGGGGTCGTTTCGGTCTTTGGTTGCAATCGTCTCATTGGACGTTTGCAGTCGGTCGCCGGTCGCACGCCAATTGGTCGTCGCGAAATCGCGACAAGCGTTCGGTGAGCGAATACAGGAGCGCTTTCGTCGCAATAAGCCGGTACCTCTGCCGGGCGGCTTCGGCGGATGCCGCGCCCGGCAATGCAACGTTCGTTGACGGTCCTTTTGATAGGGTGAGGCTTTACAGGAGGTAACCTAGGTGAGGCGTGATTGCAAAGCACGATTCACCGCGAAGGGTGAGAGCGTGGTTGTAGACGCCCATCACCACACTCTGTATCCTGTCGGGAAATTTCCTTCCCGACCGACGCATGGCAACAAAGCGCGCGAAGAAAACCGATGTGGTGAGTCCAAGCTCCGCTGAATTGCGAAAGGCCGTCGAAGCGATCGCCATTCAGCCGAAGAGCGGCAAGATCACGCTTCTCACGAGAAAGCTGTTCAACGTGCTGCTCGCCGTTGCCCAGCAGGCGGACGAGTCGGGCGATACGTATCGCGCGCTGTTGTCGGACATCGTCGCAAACTCGGCATTCGACTCCAACGATACGGCGCTCGTGAAGGAGCACCTTCGCCGGATGGTGTCCGTGCAGGTCGAGTGGAGTCAAGGCACATCGAGCCAGAAGCCCGGCCGCAAGTGGGGCATCTCGACGCTGATCGCCGATGCCGAAATCCTTGAAGACCCGGCCACACGCCGGGTTTGGGTCGAGTTCTCGTTCGCGCCGAAGATCAAAAAGAAGCTTCTCGATCCGGTGCAGTACGCACGCTTGAGCTTGCAGTTCCAAAGCCAATTGCGCAGTAGCGCGGGCCTGGCTTTGTACGAGATCTGCGTGCGCTATCTTACCAATCCTAGTCATCTCACGATGCGTGAGTCTTGGGCGTGGTGGCGGCCGATCTTATCCGGCACGCCCGATACCGAGGCAGGCGACGAGGCCAAACGCGAGTACAAGTACTTCAAGCGCGACTACCTGCGCCCAGCGATTGCAGAAGTCAACGCGGTGACGAACATCTTCGTGGAGCTCATCGAGCACCGGGACGGCCGGCGCGTGGCCGAGATTCAATTTCGCGTGACCGAACGCAAACAGCCGATGCTCGCGCTGGACGAGCATCCGAATGTCTTCGACAGCACGCTCATCGACCGGATGGTCAAGATCGGCATCCCGCTGAAGGAGGCGCAGAGCCTCTACGCCGATAGCGAGGAAAACCGCATTCGCGCGGCATTGCAGATGACCGAGCAGCGCATGCGCAGCACTTCGCTCCCGCCCGTGCGTAGCGCGCCCGCACTGTTCAAAGACGCGCTGAAGAAGGGCTACGCTCCGCCCGTGGAGATGATCGAGCAGCCCGCCGCCGGCACTGTCAAAGGGATGTCAGGGGTCGTGCCGGCCGACGAACTGAAAGCGCGCCTGCTCGACGAGTACGGCGCGTACCGCCGCAGGGAAGCGCGAGCACTCTACGAAGAGCAAGGTGAGGAAGAACAGGAACTCGCGCGGCAATCGTTCGAGGATGACATGCTGCCCACGATGGGAGCGCACTTGCGCGACGATTGGCGTCGCCGCGGCCTCGATTCGAAGCTCGGGGAAACGGCCTTCTTCGATTGGCTTGCCCGCAAGACCTGGGGCGAACCGACGGATGGGGATCTGTTGGCCTTTACGCTGAGTCAGTCACGGGCGGCTTGATGCCGCCCCGAAGCGCACGAGCGCCTAGCTCGACTGCAACATCTGTTCGATCTGCCTCAGGATCTCATCGCGCTTGTCGCGCGACAGTCCACGCAATCGCAACTCGAGGCGGTCGTCACCGTACGATTTCAAATCGCCTACCGCCACGCCGTCTAGCTTGATCTCCATACGCTGCGCGTACCGTTGCCGCGTGGCAGGCTTGACAGCCTCTTGCGGGTTCGCGCGGCCCTTGACGATATCGGCGACTTGTCGCGTGCTCAGGTCATCGGCAACGATGCGATTGATCAAGCGCATCGTTGCGTCAACGCCGCGGGCCGAATGGTACCGGCCTACTTGATAAGCCATATTCGAACCGAATCGGTCAGGGCGCGCCACCATCTCTTGCATGACCGACTCGGGCAGCTTCGCAAGCGACAGCGCGACCGCAACCGTCGATTCATCGAGGCCGAGGTGTTCGGCTAGCTCCTTTTGGCTTTGAAAATGCTGCTCGTCGAGAAAGCGTCTCCACACGACGGCGTTGTCGAAGACGGTCTGAGAGTCGCGTTGAACGTTGAGGTCGTAACCGAGCTTGTAGCTTTCGATCCCAATCGGAAGGTCGACGACGATGGCCTTGACTGTATCCTTATTCGCTTCTTTTAGCGCGCGCACGCGTCGCCCGCCATCGCTGACGAAATACGAGCCGGGATTCGCGTAGTCAGGGATGACGTGAATCGCCTGTTGCTGGCCTTGTTTCGCTAAATTCACGGCCAACTCGGCAATCGACGTCTTCAGATAGAAATGCCGCGGATTGAAGGGGCTCGGCTTGATTGCCTTCAAGTCGAGATCGATGACTTGGCCGGGCTCATAGCCGTTCGCAAGGCGCCAGGAGCGATAGTCTGCCGATTCATTGGCGTGTGCAGCGTCGGCAACGGACGGAACGGCATGCAACGCCGGCTCGGCCCGCGACGAAGTTGTCTTAGCTCCCGGCTTGGTCTCGTTCTGCACGAGATCATCGATTGCGTTGAGCCGATCTAGCGCAGTGCGCTTCTCGCTGCTCGTCGTGTCTGGGCGCGCTTGGAAGCCTTTAGCAAACTGAGAGGGTTTCATGCGAGGTCCTTTATGCGCATAAAGTCAGGGGAGCATGGAGGCGATCTCGTCCGCGCACGCGCGAACCTCGGCGGCTGCGAGCTTGGCGCCTCGATCGCTCATTTGCAGTACGGTCTGCCCGAGCGCCATCGCCTGTTTATAGGCTTCACGCGTCGGAATTTGAGTTTTGAGCAACGGGAACCCGAGATCTTCCAGCGCGCGTTTGAGTTCTCGCGTGAGCATGCGCTTCTCCTCCGTCTTGTTCAGCAGGAAGACTGCGCGAAGGTCCTCATTCATGACCTGCGCTTGCTGAACGAGCTTCACCAAGCCCACGCTCGACCAATAGTCAGCGGGCGATGACGACGTCGGAATAACTGCGATCGACGCAGCCAGCAGCACGACGCCGGAGACTTTTTCCGTGATCGAAGGGGGGCAGTCGACGACGATCACATCGTAGTCCGCGATGAACTTCTTGATCTCGCGATGAATTTGCCCGCCCGCTTCGGACAGGTTGACGACCGGGAAAGGAATACCGGCATCACCGTCGGAGGAAGCGCTGGCCCAGTGCACCAAGGTGTTTTGGCCGTCAGCATCGACAACCAACACCCGCTTACCTTTTTCGTGAAACGCCGCCCCGAGATGCATGGCGATCGTACTTTTGCCCACCCCGCCCTTCTGTTGAGTTACCGCGACGATTTCCGCTGCCAATTTTTTCGCTCCGTAACAGATCGACGAATTCTACCGTGAAGAATTTCATTTTCAATGTTTTCGTAGCAAGACAGCCACGAATTGGCCGAACGGCATAGGTTTATGCGCATAAAGGCGGCGTCCAATTCCAGGAGTCAGTCGATTCGCTGGTGTTGGGTGGGTCGAGGGTGACGTAACGAGCGACTCGCGAGCTCGTGGCCGGTGGCTCGAGTCGTGGTCGTCTGAATTCTCAATGCGCACGGGTAATGAAGCGGCGGAAGTCTGGGCGATCGGCTATACGGTACCCGTACGGCGGGATGGTGGGCCCGCTTCGCTACGTCGGTTAGCTCTGACAGGGGTAGGTAGTTCGAGGTGTAGGGCTTCCGTATGCGGCCTGGCCGGGGAGGACTACGCCTGCGCGTTGAGCAGCCGCAGGAACGTATCCACGCCAAATGATGCGTTGCGCCGCGAGTCAACTCGCCTCGCGTCGATGACAAGATCGCTGTTCGCTTCGATCCGCGCGATGACGTCGCGGTACGCTCGTCTTGCGTTCGACCATATCGGTCATTGGACGAGAAGCGCCTGCACCGCAACCACGGATTCGATCGGCGCGATGCGGGACCGCCGTGCCCCGCTTCTTCGGTGGGCGCTCTGCGCTCACCCCGGCGGGTTTATGCGCATAAAGCGGCGCTCCCCGTGCCTAGATCGCTTCAGCCGAATGCGCAAAGCGTTGCTGCAGCAGAGCACCCCACCCGTCCCGCGAAGGTCGTTCGCCACAAGCTGGACACCGTAAAATGACGGGCCTCACAGCAAATCGACAAAGCCATGATCACTGTCTACCACAACCCCCGCTGCTCGAAGTCTCGAGGCGCATGCGAACTGATCAACGAACGTCTCCGCAACTCGGGAGAAGCCGTAAAGGTCGTCGAATATCTCAAGGAGCCGCCGTCGGTTGATGACTTGAAGGCATTGCACGCAATGTTGGGCGGTTCCGTCAGAGAGATGATTCGCGACAATGAAGCGCCGTACGCAGAACTAGGCCTCGGCGAATCGTCGCTGACGGACGAGCAGCTGTACGAAGCCATTGCCGCGCATCCGGTCCTGCTTCAGCGCCCCATCGTCGTCCGCGACGGTCGGGCCGTCATCGGCCGTCCGCCGGAGAAGATCGACGCGTTATTTGCCTGATCGCGTGCCCGAGCGCGACAACAAGCGGCCTACTGCGGCCATCGGCGGACGACGATAACGCGGTGGGCCGTACTTCCTGCTCGATTGATTCTCTCTCATGTAAATCATCGGAGACTTCTTCGACTTATTGTGGAAGACTCCGTTTGCTTTAAGGCGATCTCCAAGTCGAGCAATCGAGCCTTTCCCGGAACGCCATGCAGCGGGAAGCGCAAAGGAGCGACGGCTATCAGGCGTGCTTACGGCTAGCCCCGGCCATCTTCGAGCGGTGCAGGCCTTCGGATAGCGACCAGCGCCCGACCCCGTGAAAGAACAAATAGGCGATCAGCACCGCCCATAGGACGTGGTCTTTGATCATCACGGCTTCGAGACCCGGATAAGACATCACCGCGACGAGATTGACGACGAATAGCCCTGCCGCAGCGAATCGCCCTTGCCAGCCCAGCAACAGCAAGACGGGGAAAATCAATTCTCCTCCGGCGCCCATGACCGCGGCGACAGCCGGCGGCAAAACCGGGACGTGATATTCGTTGGAAAACAAATAAAGCGTACTGTCCCAACTGCGCAATTTCGTTAGCCCCGACAGGAAGAACACGCGGAATATGTACAACCTGACGGCGAGCGCAAACAGTGGCTGCAGCGCGACGGCTACCTCGTCCAGGCGGCGGAGCAAGTTACTTGCGATGACGTTGGTCTTCATGATGATGTACCTCGATGGCTTGAACGAGCCGGCGGCCGAATAGTTGCGAAAACAACCAATGGGCGTCGGCGCCTGTTTCGGCGAATGCGTTTTCAACGGCGATACCGGTCATCAGCGCGGCCAACGCTTCGACTTCGGCCGCGCCCAGCGGTTGCCATTGAACGGCGAACGCTTCTCTCCAGATCAGCACCGCTTGGCCGCCGGCGTCCAAGCGTGCGAGCGGGCCGCCCGCGTGCATGTTCAAAATGTCGGCGATCGGCCAATGGAGCGACCGTACGAGCTCGACGGACGGCGCGAATCGCATCGAGGCGGCGCCGAAACGTTCGGGACCGAGCTCGGCAATCGTCGCGCTGTCGACCGCGTCGCTATCCGGGGCGAAGTAGGCTCGGTGCAGCCGCCAATCGACTTCGGCGACGTCGCCTAGATACGGAAGATCCGCCGCCGGTGAAAAGCCGCGGATGAACGCCGGCAGAGCGGCGCCGTCGTCGTGAAGATTCGCCGACTTCACGCCCGTGCAGTCGACATAAGCGCGGGCGAGGGCGCCGAAATAGTCCTCGCCGACGAGCTTGACGACATTGACGAACGCGTCGGTCAGCGCCGCGATTCGATTGAGCCGGATGTTGTTTCGATAAATGCCCATGTGCTCGCTTGTCGCTGCGTCGACGCCGATCGGCACGATGCCGGGGTCGACAAGGGAGGCCGCGAATCGGCCGAGCACCGTGGCGTAGGGCGTTTGCTTCAACACGCCGCTCGCTCCATCGTCGTCGCGCGCACTCGTTCTTCGAGGCCGGCATATTCCCGCAGCAATTCCTCCAACGGCGGCAGATTCGTGTCGCGTTCGAGCAGTACGGGTGCCGCACCGAATCGTTCCAGCGCTGCATCGAGCAGCGTCCATACGGCGTCGCTGACCGCTGCGCCGTGCGTATCGATCGCTGTGGATTCCAGCCACTCGAATCCCGCCACATGCATTTCGCCGACGCAAGCCTTCGGTAGCCGCGCAAGTTCGGCGAAAGGATCGACGCCGAGATTCAATGCGTTGACGTGCAGATTGTTCAGATCGAGCAATACGCCGCAGCCGGTGCGCGCGACGAGGGCCGCGAGCATCTGCGCCTCCGTGCACACCTCGCCTTCGAATGCGACATAGGCCGACACGTTTTCGATCAAGATCGACCGGCCGAGTGCGTTCTGCACGGCATCGACATGCGCGGCGACGAGATCGAGCGCGCCCTCCACGCGAGGCACGGGCAACAAGTCGTTGAAGAACCGATCGCCCGCTCGGTTCCAGCAGAGATGCTCAGACACGAGCGCCGGCTCGATACGCTCGACGAGCGACTTCAACTGCTCCAAGTGGCGGGCGTCGGGTGCTTCGAGGCTCCCGAGCCCGAGCCCGACGCCATGCAAGCTGATCTCGTAGCTTGCGCGCACTTGTTCGAGTGCGGCGACGGGTTCGCCGCCGCCGAAGTAGTTTTCACTGTGGACTTCCCACCAGCCGACGGCAGGCCGCTGCGCGAGCACCGCTGCGGCGTGGGGGCCGCGCAGGCCAAGGCCCGGTCTATCGAGTGCCTTCGGATTCATTGTCGTCGCTCCCGGTGTCGGCAATCGCGCGCTTGTGAGCGCAAGATATGCGATCGGCAGGCGGCCGTATCCGCAGCCGCCGTCCATGCATGACTCGTGCGCTTACATCGCCGGTTTCAGCGAGCCGCCCATCTGTGAACATGTGCCCTTGGCGACGGCCTTGAACTCGCCCTTGTCCATGTCCTTCGTGGCCTGCCCGGCACACGAATGGTTGTTGCCCTTGCAGTCGTTCTGTCCGGCCTTCGCAATGCCATAGCACTTCTCCATGTCGGCGGCGAAAACGGGCGTCGCGAGCGAGGCACCGAGAGCTGCGGTGAAGGCGGCGGCGGCGATCCATTGCTTGTTCATTTGCTTCTCCTGAGTTTGGTTTGGTTAAAGCCATAGAGCGAGGCTTCGGCAGCTCGAGCCGGCGTGCGGCACAGAGACGATGCGAGCCTGCGGCGCCCGCAGAGCCCTGACGCGACGTCGATCGATGACGCACGACTCTTGCTGCCTGTAATACGGCCTGCATTCCAGAACGGATGCAGCAAGCCGGAAAAATCGCGCGCGCGTCACCGAACGGTCATGGATGTGACGATTCGTAAGCGCCGCGGAATATTGGCGAGTTATCCACAGTTTCTGTGGAAAAGTTTGTGGAAAGTGAGGC
This sequence comes from uncultured Burkholderiaceae bacterium, assembly GCA_966212325.1. Taxonomy (GTDB): domain Bacteria; phylum Pseudomonadota; class Gammaproteobacteria; order Burkholderiales; family Burkholderiaceae; genus Trinickia. The sequence goes on from CBIHRA010000024.1 coordinate 71,407, forward strand.
GCGAACCCACGGCCCGCCGGGCGTTTAGTGGGTTGCGCGAAAAATCGGCCGCCATCGCGAAAGCGGCGTGCAGCTCGGGCGTCTATGATGGATAGTCAAGCCGACCTTGGTCGCTTCGGCACCCTCGATCCCAACACGTAGGAGCAAGACATGGCTTACAAAATCGAAGTCGTCGTCGGCAGTTTGCGGCGTGAGTCGTTCAACAAGCAGTTGGCGCATGCGCTGACGAAACTCGCCAGCAGCGAGTTCGAATTCGCTTTCCTCGATATCGGCGCGCTGCCGCTGTACAGCCAGGACTACGACTCGAATTTCCCCGAGCCGGCCAAGCAATTGAAGGCGCGTATCGAGGCGGCGAGCGGACTGCTCTTCGTGACGCCCGAGTACAACCGGTCGATGCCGGGCGTGCTGAAGAACGCACTAGATTGGGGTTCGCGGCCGTGGGGAACGAACTCGTGGAAAGACAAGCCGGCAGCCGTATGCGGCATTTCGGTCGGCGCGGCCGGCACCGCGCTCGCCCAGCAGCACCTGCGCAACGTGCTCGCTTATTTGGACGTGCCCACGCTGGGCCAGCCCGAGATCTTCCTCAAGCACACCGACGGCTTCTTCGACGCCAGCGGCGGCATTGCCAACGAGGACTCACGCAAATTTCTCACGACGTTCGTTCAGCGCTTCGAGGCCTGGGTAAAACGCCACGTCTCGGCGAAGTAACGGCTCACGTCGATCGGGACGGCGGCTCGTCGCCGCGGTAGGTTTCTTCTTCTTGAAGGTATTCGTCGGGAACGGGCGGCGTCGTAGCCGGCGTGGGAGCGCTGGCGGGACGCGCCGTACTCGTTGAACTCGTTGTGCCCCCAGCGCTTTCATGCGAGGGTGCCGGCGGCTGCGCGGTCCGGCCCGAAGTAAACACGGCTCCCATGCCGGGCGCGGAGCCGGCGGCCACGGCGGTGGCCGCGGCTTCGGTGTCCAGCGTCGTCGGCGGCTGCGCGGCCGCGGAACTTGTTACGCCTGCCGCGGCGGCCGTCCCTGGTCCCGGTTCGCGCGCATAGCTGTGCACGCTGCCCTGTCGCATCGGCTGAACCGGGACGCTTGTCCGCAGACCCAACTCTTCGAGCGGCGAGTGCGAACGCGTGGCCTCGTCGGCAGGGGCGTGCCACGTCGCCGCGCGTTCGGCGACATCGAGCGGTCCCATGCCTTCCAACGTCGCCCGCGTCACCGCGGCCAACGCATCGGTGGGCGCGTCCACGCAGACCATCACCGCGCCGCGCCGAACGGCTTCGGCATACTGCGCCGTCTCGCGCTCCGGCGGGGCGGAGACGAAAAGCGATTCGAAAAAACGCTCGATACTGGCGAGCAACCCTTCGTTGGCTGCGGGCGTGTACTGGGAGGCCGGCGCCGACGTCGCGTCGCTTGCGTAGGTGGGTTCGCACCGCGCCTTGAGCGTCACATCGCCGTACGCGACACCTGCGGCGACGAGCGCCTCGCGCGCGGCTTCGGCTTGTGGATAAGTATCGAAGAATGCGATGACGGTGTGCTGCATGACGACCTCCTCGAGGCTTGTTCTGCGATTACGGCACGCAAAACTCGCGCCGGACCGCTCAAGTCGCCTTGCCGTGCGCGTGCGCGCGGACTTCGCGTTCGCGTCTAATGGTCTGAAGCATCGATTCGAGCAGGGCGATATCGAAAGGTTTTGACAGCACGCGCACGTTGACATTCCGCGCCCGCTCGAGCTCCTGCGCGTAGCCCGTCATCAGAATGACAGGAAGCGGCGCATCGAGTGTTTGCACGGCCTCCGCCAAGTCGATGCCGTTGGTGGCGCCCGGCATGTGAATATCCGAGATCAGCACGTCGAAAGGATCGTCGGCGCGTGACAAGGCGTCCGCAATGAGACGCAGCGCCGCATCGGCGTTGAATGCGCTCGTTACCCTGTGCCCCATCATGCATAACAGCGCTTCCGTGCCGGCCGCCACTTCGTCGTTGTCCTCGACCAGCAGCACGTGCAAGCCGCCGGCCGCGTCCGTATCGACGGCTTCCTGCGCGTCTTGCTGGGCCGCAGCCGGCGCGGCGTCGGCGCGCGGCAAATAAAGCCGTACCGACGTGCCGACACCCGGCGTGCTGTCGATCGTCGCGAGGCCGCCGGACCGGTCGCAGAATGCGAAAACTTGCGGCAGCCCGAGGCCGGTGCCCATGCCCTTCGGTTTCGTCGTAAAAAGCGGTTCGAAGGCATGCGCCAGGATGTCCGGCGGCATGCCCGCGCCCGTATCCTCGAGCGAAATCTGCACGAATTCGCCCGTCAGCGCGAAACCGCTTTCCCTCTCCAACCGCACGTTCGTTGCGCGCACGGTGAACTGGCCGCCGCTCGGCATCGCGTCGCGAGCGTTGACGGCGACATTGATGAGCGCGAGTTCCAGTTCGGCGCTGTCGACCTCGATCGGCCAGACGTCGCGGCCGATGTCGACGACGAGCGCAGCTTTCGCGCCGAGCGACGTGCGCAGGAGCTCGCGGCTAGCGGCCATCCAGCGCGAGAGCTCGATCGTCTCGTTGCGCAACGGCTGCTTGCGCGCCACGCCGAGCAACTGGCGCGTGAGCGACTGACCGCTCTTCAACGCGCGCTCGATCGCACCGAGCTCTCGATCGATGCTGACCGCACCGCGCCGGCGAGCGATCTGGACATTCGTCGCGACGATCGTCAGCAGGTTGTTGAAGTCGTGCGCCACGGTGCCCACGAGGTTGCCGAGCGTTTCCATCTTCCGCGACTGACGATAGGCCGATTCGATCGACCGGCGCATCGAAGCCTCGGCTTGCCAGCGCTCCCACGCCTGCTTCTCGGCGGCGAGCCGTTTCAGCGACAGCGCGAGAACGAACCAGAGGACGATCGACGGGGCGAAAATCGAGGCGGCGAAGAGCAGCGCGCGCCGGTACCAAGCCGACCAAATCGCCGGTTCGCTGTACGTGCACGATACGTACACCGGATAAGCGCCGACCTGCCGATAGGCGAGAATGCGCCCGTCGTGTTTGTCGTCGTCGGCCCCCATGTGCAGCACGCCCGAATGGCTGCCGGAGGCCAGCGCCTGCGCGAACGGCGCGGCCACGACGGCCGATTCGGGACGCGGCGGGTACGAGGCGAGCACGGCGCCGTCGGTGCGCGTGAGCGATATCGTCATGGCGCCGCGTTCGGCGCCCAGCAACTCGCGGTAGAACGATTCGAAGTACGAACGGCGTAACGCGACCGAGACCAGCCCGGCAAATGCGCCTTTGGCATCGCGCCGGGCAATGCCGGTATTGAACACGGCTTCTCCGCTGCCGGCGTGCCACACCATGACTTTCGACACATGCTCGAGGATGCGCCCCCCGCGAATTCCGGTGAAATCGTCGCGTGCGGCGATCGAGGCGTGCGGCGCCGGATAGTAGCGGCTATTGGCCAGCAGCAAGCCCTCGGGCCCGAAGATCGAGACGGAGGCGACTTGCGGATAACCGCCGCCGATGCTCTGCAGCCGATTGTGGATGTCGGCTTCGCGGGCGCGGATAGCGTCGTTATCGAGCCCGCGCACGAGATCGTCGACACGCGCGTCGAGCGTTTCGTTCAAGTCGAAGACCTTGAGCGCGTGCTCCTCCGCGATGCGCACGGTTCTGACGGTTGCGTCGGTGGCTGCGGCGACTCGCGCGTGGAAATCCGAATAGGCGACGGCGGCGGCATAGACGGCCGGCAGAATGATCGCCGCGGCGAGCAGGACGATCAGCGTCACCCGGCGAACGGCGAAATCGGGCTCGGGCATGGCAGGCGTCGGCGAGCCGTCTTGCCAATCATCGGCCAAGGCATTCGTGGTCGAGTTATCCTGCCGTCGGCGGGTCATCTTCGTCTATTCGTCAAGTGGAGGCGGTTGCCGTTCAACCATCATAAGCGACTTGGTCCGACACCGGCCTTTTGTTCGGCGTCGGGTCGACGACGCGTCCGAACGTTCGCCCTAAAACAGCGACAAAATCGGAAGCGCAAACGTACACAAAAGAAAAATTTACGCGACTTCAACGGAAAATGTCCAGTTTGTTTCTTCATACGCGACAAACCGATGGGCTTGGTCGACCGATTCTGAAAATGGAGAGTTGATTTTCCGCCAGTTTGCTCCGAGAATTTCGCACTACTTTAAGAACATGATGCGCTCGTTGTATCGGGCGCCTGCCAAGCGCGAACTCCAGCCGCCTTTCGTGCGCGCCGCGCTTTTGCATCTTCGATGCCTACGGGGAAGGGACCGCCTCGCGCCGCTTTTTCTTCGTCGACACCTTCCGCGCTCGTTAAAGAAGGCGGCCAAGCCGCCGTTAACGCGATATAGACCGTTTTCGTTTTTTCGTCACGCTTGCCATGCCTTTGCCGATTGTGATCGCCGATGATTCCCTGCTAGCCCGTAAGGTTCTGACGAAAGCCTTGCCGGCTGATTGGGACGTCGACATCGCATACGCATCGAACGGCCACGAGGCCCTTGCGCTTTACCGTGCAGGGAAGGCCTCGGTGATGTTTCTCGACCTGACGATGCCGGACATGACCGGTTACCAAGTCCTCGAAGCCCTCCGGCACGAGGACTTGAACACATTCGTGATCGTCGTGTCGGCCGACGTGCAGCCGCTTGCCCAAGAACGCGTGCGCGCGCTGGGCGCCGCTGCTTTCGTCGCCAAGCCCGTGACCCCGGAGGCGATATTGCCCATCCTCAAGGAGTACGGGTTGTATGCGTGAGAACGTGTTCACCGAAGAGCAGCGCGACGCCTTGCAGGAAATCGCCAATTTGGCGATGGGGCAGGCCGCCACGCGACTCGCGCGGCTGCTCGATACCTTCATCGAGCTGTCGGTTCCGCGTGTGCGGGTCGTCCGTGCCGAGGAAGCGGCGCAGACGCTGCGCGAGATGACGGGGATCAACGAGAGCGTCACGGCGGTACGGCAAGGCTTTCGCTCCGACATCAAAGGCGAAGCGCTCGTCATCTGCCGCAGCAGCGGAATAGGCCACCTCTGCTCGCTCGCCAACGACCCGTATGTGCACTCGGCCTACGATGCGGTCAGCCAGACGGAACTCATGTTCGATGTCGCCAACGTGCTGACGGGGGCATGTGTCTCGTGCATTCTCGACCAACTCGACCGCACGCCGATTTTCTCGCCCCCGGGGCTGCTCGGTGAAAAAATCTCGCTCGAGGACGTCTTTCAATCGGACGTGCTCGCGTGGAAGATCGCGCTGCTGCTCGAAGTGAATTTCGCGCTCGAGGATCAGACGTTTCGTGCGCACCTCGTCATGCTGATGGCCGAGGACTCGATTCGTCGGATGAACGATGCGCTCGACGCGCTGCTCTCCAGCCTATGAACGATGCCATCGAGCAATCCCTCAGCGATCTGGTGATCGAACGCGTGGGCTTCGGCATCTTCGTGCTCGATCGCGACATGAAGGTGCTGATGTGGAACCGGTTCATGCAGGATCACAGCGGCAAGCCTGCCGAGGCCGTCGTCGGCAAATCGATTTTCGACAGCTTTCCGGAGTTGCCGCGCGTCTGGCTCTCGCGCAAAGTGGAAAGCGTCTTTCAGCTCGGCAGCTTTGCCTTCAGCTCTTGGGAGCAGCGTCCCTATCTGTTCAAGTTCGACCACGACCGGCCGATCACCGGCGGCGTCGACTTCATGCAGCAAGACTGCACGTTCATGCCGCTTACGCGGGGGCGCGAGGTCGAAGCCGTGTGCGTGACGATTTCCGATGTGACGCATGTAAGCGTCGTGCAGCGGGAACGGGAGGAAGCCGTCGAGAAACTGCAGGAGTTCGCGAATCGGGACGGGCTGACGGGCATCGCCAACCGCCGCTTCTTCGAAGCGCGGCTGCGTGACGAATTCCTTCGTTGGCAGCGTTACGGCGGCGAAATGTCGGTCTTGCTGTTCGACCTCGATCATTTCAAGGACATCAACGATCGCTTCGGGCACGCCGTCGGCGACGCCGTGCTGCGCGTAATGGCGCAACGTGTGGCCGATGCGGTGCGCGTTCAAGACACGTTCGGACGATTCGGCGGCGAGGAATTCGCACTGTTGCTGCCGTGCACGCCGCTGGCAGATGCGATGATCGTCGCCGAAAAAATCCGCATGACGATCGGCGATACGCCCGTCGAAGCGGAAGGGGTGCGCGTGCCTGTCACGGCCAGCGTGGGCGGCGCGGCGGCTCGCCCCGGATTGCCCACTTACGAAGTGCTCATCAACGAAGCTGACGCCGCCCTTTACAGCGCGAAACGCCAAGGCCGCAACCGCTCCGTCGCACTTGCCTGACCGGGCGTTCAGGCCCGTGGGGTTGCCGATTCCGCCCGCGGCGGGCTCGGATGCGGCGTTCGATAAAACGTTGGTATACTTTTGGCCGTTTCCGGCTCCCTTGCCGGCGAGCCGCACCGCCCCTGTCGCGCCGCGGTTCGCGTGAATGCGGTACGCGGTGCCCGATACCCGCGGCACGCCGCACAAGCATCGGTTCTCATTCGCCCTGCTGGGGCGCCACAGCGGAGTTCGCCTTGGCCGTTTCAAATCTCGTCGCGGACGAACCAGCGCCCGACGCCGCAGCCGTCACGTCGAGCAGCTCGTTCTACCTCGCCATGCGCATTTTGCCCGCCGCGCAGCGCGACGCGATGTTTCACGTCTACGCGTTTTGCCGCGCGGTGGACGACATCGCCGACAGCGATGCGCCTCGGGCCGAGCGAAGCGCCGCGCTCGAGCGTTGGCGGGCCGACATCGACGCCTGCTACGACGGCGAGCCGCGCGCTGCGCTGGCTGAATTGGCGCGCCAAATAAGGAAGTTCGATCTGCGCCGAGAAGATTTCTACGCGATGATCGATGGCATGGCCATGGACGCCGCAGCCGATATTTGCGCGCCCGACGAGGCGACGCTCGATCTTTATTGCGATCGAGTCGCGAGCGCCGCCGGCCGCCTATCGGTGAGAATCTTCGGGATGGAAGAGGAGGCGGGGCATACGCTGTCGCATCATCTCGGCCGCGCGCTGCAACTGACCAATATTTTGCGCGATATCGACGAAGATGCCGCGATCAACCGGTGCTACCTGCCGCGCGAGTTGCTCGCGCGCGAGGGCATCGCCGCGGCCGATCCGATCGCGATCGCCGACGACCCCTCCTTGCCGCGCGTATGCGCGACGCTGGCGCAGCGCGCCCTCGCCCATTTTGCGAAGGCCGACGCGATCATGGACGCCGCGCCGCGCAAAGCGGTGCGCGCCCCGCGCATTATGTCGGGCGTTTACCGGTGCTTGCTCGAGCGCACGCTCGAGCGCGGTTTCGATCTGCCTCGCACGCCGGTGGCGAAGCCGCGTTTGCGGCTGTTGTGGATCGTTGCGCGCTACGCGTTCTTTTGAGCGATGCGGCGAGGCGATGCGCTTCGCTCTCCAACTTTTGTATAAATGCCGATGAACGACATTTCCGCCCCTGCCGCCGTCATGGCGGCTTCGAACTCGGCATCCGCCGCCGAGGCAAACGCCGGCAATCGCGCAGCGCTCGAGGCTTCCATCGCGCGCGCGACCGACGCCATTCTGGCCGATCAGCGCGCCGACGGACATTGGGTCTACGAGCTCGAAGCGGATGCGACGATTCCCGCCGAGTACATCCTGCTCGTGCATTACCTCGGCGAAACGCCTAACGTCGAACTCGAGCGCAAGATCGTCCGTTATCTGCGTCGTATTCAGCTCGCCGACGGCGGCTGGCCGTTGTTCACCGATGGCGCGATGGACGTCAGCGCCAGCGTGAAGGCCTACTTTGCGTTGAAGATGGCCGGCGAACGTGAAGACGCCGAGCACATGCAGCGAGCTCGCGCAGCCATTCTCGGCGCGGGTGGCGCGGAAGCGGTGAACGTGTTCACGCGCATTTTGCTGGCGCTGTTCGGTATCGTGCCTTGGAGCGCCGTTCCGATGATGCCGGTGGAGATCACGCTGTTGCCGCAGTGGTTTCCGTTTCACTTGTCGAAGGTGTCGTATTGGGCGCGCACCGTCATCGTGCCGCTGCTCGTGCTCAATGCGCGGCGGCCTGTGGCGAAGAACCCGCTCGGCGTGCGTATCGACGAACTCTTTCTTGGCGAGCCGTCGGCCACGGGGTTGTTGCCGCGCGCCGGGCATCAAAGCCGCGGCTGGTTCGGCTTCTTCCGCGCCGTCGACACGGTGCTGCGGGCCGTCGATGGCTTATTCCCGAAAAAGACACGGGAGCGAGCGATTGCGGCGGCGGTTGCATTCGTCGACGAGCGGCTGAACGGAGAGGACGGGCTGGGCGCGATCTTCCCGGCCATGGCGAACGCCGTGATGATGTATGACGCGCTCGGCTATGGGCCTGAGTATCCGAATCGCGCGATAGCACGCGCGTCGCTGGAAAAGCTGCTCGTCGTCGGCGAAGAAGAGGCATATTGCCAACCTTGCTTGTCGCCGGTTTGGGACACCTCGCTCGTCGCGCATGCGTTGCTGGAAACGGAAGCGCCGCGCGCCCAGGAAGCGGCGCTGCGGGGGCTACAGTGGCTGCGCCCGCTGCAGGTGCTCGACGTGCGCGGCGATTGGATCTCGCGCCGTCCTAACGTGCGGCCCGGCGGCTGGGCGTTTCAATACGCGAACCCGCATTATCCGGACGTCGACGACACGGCTGTCGTCGCGATGGCGATGCATCGCGCCGCCGATTTGACGCACTCGAACGTCGATCGCGAAGCGATCGCGCGGGCACGAGAGTGGATCGTCGGCATGCAAAGCAGCGATGGCGGCTGGGGCGCCTTCGAACCGGAAAACACGCAGTATTACCTGAACAACATTCCGTTTTCGGATCACGGTGCGCTGCTCGATCCGCCGACAGCGGACGTATCGGGCCGATGCCTGTCGATGCTGGCGCAACTGGGCGAGTTGCCCGGCAACAGCGAGCCGGCGCGCCGCGCTTATGACTACCTGCTGGCCGAGCAGGAAGACGACGGCAGCTGGTATGGCCGCTGGGGCATGAACTACGTTTATGGCACGTGGACGGCGCTGTGCGCGCTGAACGCGGCCGGCATCGCGCATGACGATGCGCGGGTCAAGCGCGCCGCGCAGTGGTTGATTTCCATCCAAAACGAGGACGGCGGGTGGGGCGAAGACGGCACGAGCTACAAGCTCGACTACCGCGGCTATGAGCCGGCCTCTAGCACGGCGTCGCAAACGGCGTGGGCGTTGCTCGGGTTGATGGCGGCGGGCGTCGTCGACCATCCGGCGGTCGAGCGTGGCGTCGCCTACCTTGTCGGGACGCAGTGCGCACATGGCTTGTGGGACGAGACGCGTTTTACGGCCACCGGCTTTCCGCGCGTCTTCTATCTGCGTTACCACGGTTATCGCAAGTTCTTCCCGCTGTGGGCGTTGGCGCGCTATCGCAACCTCAAACGCGACGGGCGAGTGCGCGTCGCGGTCGGCATGTAATGGCGCAAGGTGCTGTGCCCCCGCTCGTCATCGTCACGGGGATGGCGTTCGAGGCGGACATCGCTCGCGGGCCCGGTGTCGAGGTGGTGTACGGTGCGCGCGCCGATCGACTCGAACGCGCGTTGATGCAAGTTTTGGCGCGCGGCGCTTCGGGCGTGATGAGCTTCGGCACGGCGGGCGGACTCGCGCCGGCGCTTTCGCCGGGCGCGCTGATCGTGGCCGATGCGGTTGACGGGCCGTTTGGCCGTGTCGCGACCGATTCCCTATGGACCGAACGAATGGCTTTGGCTTTGCGCGCCGCGTTGCCTGCCGCTCGCATCGAGCGCGGCACAATGGCCGCGGTGGCGGCGCCGGTTGTCACGCAGGCGCAAAAGCAAGCGTTGCAGGGATCGACGGGCGCGCTTGCAGTCGATATGGAGTCGCACATTGCGGCGGCCCAGGCGGCCGCGCATGGGGTGCCGTTCGTCGTTTGCCGTGCGGTGGTCGATCCCGCGTGGCGAACGTTGCCGCGGGCTGCGACGGTGAGCTTGCGGGAGGACGGCACGACGGCGATTGCGCCGATTCTGCGTGAGCTTGCGCGCGCGCCGCAGCAATTGCCGGCGATGATCCGATTGGCGTTCGATGCGAAGGCCGCGCGCGCTTCGCTCGTTGCCGCTCGTGCGGCGCTGCTTCGGGCGGGCGCGTTGAGCGCCGCGGGCTAGCAGAGACGCTCAGCTTCCGCCGAACCCCTGCGCCGTGGATTGCAGCACGGCGCCGCAACTGGTTTTGTGGCCGTCGAATGCGACGGCGCGCCCGTCGACGATGAATTCCGAGTCGCCCTCGACGATCACGCATTCCTGGTGACCGTCGATCGGGCACGTGCACTGATCGCCTACGCAGGCGACTGGAATGCCGTCGACGTCGAAATTCGACGCCCCCGTGATTACTTTGCCGCCATGGCTCGTCGGATCGCCGACACGGATGACGTTTTTCATTGTGCTAACCCTCGGTAAGTTGTTGTGAGCGAGATTATACGAAGCTCGCGGGGACTCGGCAGTGGTCCGTCATTCCCGGTCGATGCCGCCCATGGCACTAACGACGGCGCCTTGCACCTGGCCGGGATTGCCCGTTTCCCAAATGTGACGTCGAAGGTTGGAACCGCCATCCTCTCCATGGTCGATGGCGTCGGGCGTCCATCCTTCATAATTAGATTGTCCGTCTCGGCGTCCTTGCCCGTGCTCGCGATCGTCAGAGTCGCCACCTCGGCTTCATGCCCGGCGAGCGCGTCTACTTTTCCGTCGACTACATCAAACGGCACATCTTCATCCGGCAGGCTTTCGATTGATCATCGCTTGAACGACAGAGGGCCGCGCAAGCGGCCCTCTGTCATGACACGTCATTTCAGGAGGTCTACGACCTCCTTGAACTCGTTGTCCGATAACTCATCTATTGCTTCGATGCAGACACCATAGTCTAGATCGAACTTGACGTTGAAGCGCTTTCCTTTATAACGACAGCAAAGAACATCTGCCTCCGGAATTGATGCCGTCTTTTCCAACGTAAGACCATCGACGCCGCGTCGCAGGCGCGCAAGCACCTCGTCGAAATCGAGCGAGTCAAGCTCGCGTGAGTTAAATTCCCGCATCGCTGAGCACCTTATTACAGTCCATGTCCCCGATTGTCATCTTGTCAACGCCGGGGCGCGACCGCTTTGACGAACCGATGATGTAGTTATACGCATCATCGCCCTCATAGCCCTTACTACGCGCCTTGGACATCGTTTCTTGCCAAGTAAGCATCGGTTCTGCTTTGCCAGTGGGCGAATTGACCCCCGTGTAGAGCGCAGTCGCTGCTTCGCGATCAGCCATCAAAAGTCTGGCGCGAATGCGCGCTTGATTGCGGAGCTTGTGAGCAAGCCGCGCCATCTGCTTCACGTTCTTGCAGCTACAAAGCTGTTGGTCAATGTTCTGCTCTTCGCGTTTGTACCAGCAGCGTGTTTGAATGTCGCTGAGCGAGCCGCCCTTGGGATCCGTATCACGCAGTCGGACTACCCCCAACGGGTTTGTCCACATGACCGGGTTCGGCGCATACAAGTGCAAGTTGGAGCCGCCGGCCAATCCGATTGGATCGTTCGATACGAAACGACCGGTCGCCGGATCGTAATACCGATGCCGGTTGTAGTGCAGCCCGGATTCCTCATCGAACTGCTGCCCCTGAAACCATCAACGGCCGTCTCGGCGTTGCAACCGATCATCGATTTTCTGCACGAGTTCTGTGCCTCGAGCGCTACCCGATGTTGCCGCTGTGGTCGCCCACATCCGCGCTCCTTGGAGGTCGGGCGGCTGCGCGTCCATCAGAGAAACGGCCAAATCGCATTGCGCTCGTTCAGAGCCTAAAGATGCGGCAGTCGAACGCCACGTGGCCGACATCACCGGGTCGTATGCACCGTACGCATAGTGCAGATAAAGCGCTTCAGCGGCGGATACGTCGCCCGACTCTGCCTCGATTAACTTAGCAGCAACTTCCAGTTCGTTCAGTTCGAAGGCTTCGCGTCCGCTTACCGGGGTGCCCTCAGGAATGCCCTCAGCAAAGTCGCGCGCATCGTTGAGCGAAAAGAGCAGCCATTTATTCGCCAACTCCTCGTTACCGAGCTGCTCATAGTGCTCGTACAAAGCATAGGCCGCGTCGAGATCTCCATTCTCTGCACGCTGTGTACAGAGGTTCAATTCACTCGGTGTAAGCATTGCAGCTCCGAAACTAGTGATATTCGGTGAAGTACTTCGGCTCACCACTAACATGACGCCTACGATGGCCGATGCTACGCCTTTGGCCGAAAAACCCGCCATTGACCAACGCGTGTCAAATCCGGTCCTCCTCCGGGGCGGTGTTTGTCAACATAGTTGTCGCGTCGCTTCACGCGCACTGCTTTAATTCGG
>CBIHRA010000025.1:0-78499 GCA_966212325.1 uncultured Burkholderiaceae bacterium
GCGCCGCGACGGCACGCAAAAAGCCGTCGTGCCGACGATGCAAACGCGCGCCGATCTTTACAAATACCTTGATTACCACAGCTACGAAGAGAAGCTCGACGCGCTCTTCGCCGCGAAAAAGTGATGTCCTATGGCACGCAAAGATCGTCCCACCAGCGCGCGCAGTGAACCTGCCGCTTCTGCGCCCTCGCCGTCGCCGTCGAGCTTCAAGCCGAAGAAATCGGTCGCCCTGTCGGGGGTGACGGCGGGCAATACGGCGCTTTGCACGGTCGGGCGCACGGGCAACGACTTGCACTATCGCGGCTACGACATTCTCGATGTCGCCACGACCTGCCAGTTCGAGGAAATCGCCTACCTGCTCGTGCACGAGAAGCTGCCGACGGTGTCCGAGCTCGCCGCCTACAAGAAGAAGCTCAAAGCCCTGCGCGGCTTGCCGGCCAACGTGAAGGCCGCCCTCGAATGGCTGCCCGCCTCGGCTCATCCGATGGACGTCATGCGCACCGGCGTGTCCGTGCTCGGCACCGTCCTGCCCGAGAAAGACGACCACAACATCGCGGGCGCGCGCGACATCGCCGATCGCCTGATGGCCTCGCTCGGCTCGATGCTGCTGTACTGGTACCACTACTCGCACAACGGCCGGCGCATCGAAGTGGAAACCGACGACGACTCGATCGGCGGCCACTTTCTGCATCTGCTGCACGGCAAGGCGCCGTCGCAGTCGTGGGTGGAAGCGATGCACACGTCGCTGATCCTGTACGCCGAGCATGAATTCAACGCCTCGACCTTCACGGGCCGCGTGATCGCCGGCACGGGATCGGACATCTATTCGGCCATCACGGGCGCGATCGGCGCGCTGCGCGGGCCGAAGCACGGCGGCGCGAACGAAGCGGCGTTCGATATTCAAACGCGCTATACGACGCCCGACGAAGCGGAAGCGGACATCCGCCGGCGCGTGGAGAACAAGGAAGTGGTGATCGGCTTCGGCCACCCCGTCTATACGATTTCCGACCCGCGCAACAAGGTCATCAAGCAAGTGGCGCGCACGCTGTCCGAGCAAGCCGAGGACATGCGGCTCTACCACATCGCCGAGCGGCTCGAGACGGTGATGTGGGACGCCAAGAAGATGTTCCCGAACCTGGACTGGTTCAGCGCCGTGTCGTACCACATGATGGGCGTGCCGACGGCGATGTTCACGCCGCTGTTCGTGATTTCGCGCACCTCGGGCTGGAGCGCCCACATCATCGAGCAACGCATCGACAACAAGATCATCCGGCCGAGCGCGAACTACACCGGGCCCGAAAATATGAAGTTTGTGCCGCTAAATAGGAGAAAATAGCGACCGCCGCGCGCCACTCGGTGCGCGCGTAGCCGGCGCCGCGAGCCGCGGCGCCGCGCGGTTCACATTCTATTTGTCTCATCGTCACCCAAGGTCTTGATTCCATGAAGAAACTGCTGATCGCCGCCGTGGTCGCCTCGCTTTCCGCCACGACGCTGCTCGCCGCGAATGACGCATTCGCGCAAGGCGGCAGCACGGCTACCAAGAGCGCCGCTGCCAAGCCGAAGGCGAAGGCGCCCGCGCCGAAGCACCGCATCATCAAGCGCAAGTCGACCAAATCGGTCGCGAAGACCGATCCGGTACCGGAAGGCTCGGTGGTCTGGTCCTGCAACGAAGGCCATTCGTTCGATCTGAAGGGCGACATGAAGCGCGACCAGATCGTCACGGTGCACTGGGGCAACAAGAACTACAACCTGCCGCGCGAAGCCACGACCACGGGCGCCGACCGCTTCCACGATGCGGCAACGGGCCTCGATCTCGTCGTGATCCCGACGAAGGCGATGCTATTCTCCGATCATGACGGCTCGCGTCTTGCGGACGAGTGCAAGACGGCCGCGATGCAGGAAGGCGCTCCGGCCCCCACGCAATCGAACGCGCTGCAGAAGTCGGGCAGCTAAACCCCGGCAAGGGAGCCTCGCCCCGTGTCCGTCCCGATCGTCAATGCCCGGCCCGCGCCGGATCAGGTACTCGTCGATATCGTCGACTACGTCCTGAACTACCGAGTCGAGAGCGCGCTTGCGCTCGAGACTGCGCGGCATTGCCTGATCGATACGCTCGGCTGCGGGCTCGAGGCCCTTTCCTATCCGGCCTGCACGAAGCTCTTGGGGCCCATCGTGCCCGGCACCATCGTGCCTCATGGCGCCAAGGTGCCCGGCACGGCGTTTCAGCTCGACCCGGTGCAGGCGGCCTTCAACATCGGCGCGATGATTCGTTGGCTCGATTTCAACGACACGTGGCTCGCCGCCGAATGGGGACATCCGTCGGATAACCTGGGCGGGATCCTCGCCACGGCCGATTGGCTTTCGCGCACCTTCGTTGCCGGCGGCAAACGGCCGCTCGTCATGAAAGACGTGCTCGTCGCGATGGTCAAGGCGCACGAGATCCAAGGCGTCATCGCACTCGAGAATTCGTTCAACAAGGTCGGGCTGGACCATGTTCTGCTCGTCAAGCTCGCTTCGACGGCCGTCGTGGGGCAACTACTGGGCTTGTCGCGCGACGAGCTCATCAATGCCGTCTCGCTCGCGTTCGTCGACGGGCAGGCCCTTCGCACTTACCGGCACGCGCCGAATACGGGCTCGCGCAAATCATGGGCAGCGGGCGACGCGACGTCGCGCGCCGTACGGTTGGCCCTCATTGCGAAGACGGGCGAGATGGGTTATCCGTCGGTGCTGACGGCCAAGACATGGGGCTTTTACGACGTCCTGTTCAAGGGCAACGCGTTCAAGTTCCAACGCCCGTACGGGTCGTACGTGATGGAGAACGTCCTCTTCAAGATTTCCTTTCCGGCCGAGTTTCACGCGCAGACGGCAGTGGAAGCGGCCATGACGGTGAACGGCCGGTTGAAGGCGATAGGCAAAGGCGTCGGAGATATTTCGAAGATCACGATTCGCACGCACGAAGCCGCCATCCGCATCATCGACAAAGCGGGCCCGCTGGCCAATCCGGCCGATCGCGACCATTGCATTCAGTACATGGTGGCCGTGCCGATGATTTTGGGGCGCTTGACGGCGGCCGATTACGAGGACGATGTCGCGGCCGATCCTCGTATCGATGCGCTTCGCGCCAAGATCGCGTGCGTCGAAGACCCTCTTTTCACCGCCGACTATTACGACCCGAGCAAACGTTCGATCGCCAACGCGTTGACAGTCGAATTCGGCGACGGCACGAAGCTCGATGAAGTTGTCGTCGAGTACCCTATCGGCCACAGGCGGCGCCGTGCAGAGGGCATCGCGCTGCTCGTGGAAAAATTCAGGACGAACCTCGCGCGCCGCTTCCCCGAGAAGCAGCGCCAGGCGATTCTCGACGTCTCGCTCGATCAGGGCAGACTCGAGGCGATGCCGGTCAACGAGTACGTCGATTTGTACGTGATTTAAGCTAGACGGTAACGAATTCAAGCAACCCCCGAACGCTGGTTCAAGGTTCATTAGAAACGTAGCAACGTCATTTCCTCGATCTAAACCTAGGAAAAACCATGGCCCACAATCTGCACAACACGCTCAAGGAATTCGACAGCGGTAACGGCAAAGGGAAGTTCTACTCGCTGCCGCAGCTCGGCAAGGCGCTGAACGTCAAGATCGACCGGCTGCCCGTGTCGATCCGTATCGTTCTGGAATCGGTGCTGCGCAATTTCGACGAGAAGAAGGTGTCGGAAGAGCACATCAAGCAGCTCGCCAACTGGAAGCCGACGGCCGCGCGTGTCGACGAAATTCCGTTCGTGGTGGCGCGTGTGGTGCTGCAGGATTTCACGGGCGTGCCGCTCTTGGCCGACATTGCTGCCATGCGCGGCGTGGCGCAGCGCACGGGCAAGAATCCGAAGACGATCGAACCGCTCGTGCCGGTCGATCTCGTGGTCGACCACTCGGTGCAGATCGACTATTTCCGCCAGCCGGACGCGCTCGATCTGAACATGAAGCTCGAATTCCAGCGGAACAACGAGCGTTACCAATTCATGAAGTGGGGCATGCAGGCGTTCGACACGTTCAAGGTCGTGCCGCCTGGCGTCGGCATCGTCCACCAGGTGAACCTCGAGTATCTCGCGCGCGGCGTGCATAAGAAGGCTGAAGGCGCCGATACCGTCTACTACCCCGATACGCTCGTCGGCACGGACAGCCACACGACGATGATCAACGGCATTGGCGTCGTGGGCTGGGGCGTGGGCGGCATCGAAGCCGAAGCGGGGATGCTCGGTCAGCCTGTGTACTTCCTGACGCCCGATGTGGTCGGCGTCGAGCTCAAAGGCAAGCTGCGCGAGGGCGTAACGGCCACCGACCTCGTGCTGACGATCACCGAAATGCTGCGTAAGGAGAAGGTCGTCGGCAAGTTCGTCGAATTCTTCGGCGACGGAACGGCTTCGCTTGCCCTGCCCGACCGTGCGACGATCGGCAACATGGCGCCCGAGTACGGCGCGACGATGGGCTTCTTCCCGGTGGACGAGAAGACGATCGACTACTTCAAGGGCACGGGCCGCACCGAAGCTGAAATCGCCGCCTTCGAGAACTACTTCAAGGCGCAAGAGCTGTTCGGCATCCCGAAGGCAGGCCAAATCGACTACACGAAGGTCGTCACGCTCGATCTGGGCACGGTGGCGCCGTCGTTGGCAGGCCCGAAGCGTCCGCAAGACCGCATCGAGATCGGCAATGTGAAATCGACGTTCGCCGATCTGTTCTCCAAGCCTGTCGGCGAAAACGGCTTTGCCAAGAAGCCGGCCGACCTCGACGCCGAGTACACGACGTCGAACGGCGTGAAGCTCAAGAACGGCGACGTGCTGATCGCGGCGATTACGTCGTGCACGAACACGTCGAACCCGAGTGTGCTGCTCGCCGCCGGCTTGCTGGCAAAGAAGGCGGTGGAAGCCGGTTTGACGGTGGCGCCGCACATCAAGACGTCGCTGGCCCCGGGCTCGCGCATCGTCACCGAATACCTGACGAAGACGGGCCTCTTGCCGTACCTGTCGAAGCTCGGCTTCGAACTGGCGGCTTACGGTTGCACGACTTGTATCGGTAACGCCGGCGATTTGACGCCGGAGTTGAACGAAGCGATCACGAAGAACGACGTCGTCGCGGCGGCCGTGCTGTCCGGCAATCGCAACTTCGAAGCGCGTATCCACCCGAACATTCGCGCGAACTTCTTGGCCTCGCCGCCGCTCGTCGTCGCTTATGCGATTGCCGGTACGGTCACGCGCGATCTGATGACGGAGCCGGTCGGCAAGGGCAAGGACGGGCACGACATTTACCTGGGCGACATTTGGCCGTCGAGCGAAGAGATCCACGGGCTGCTCAAGTACGCGCTCGATGCCGATGCTTTCCGCACGAACTACTCCCAGCTCACGAAGACGGGCGACCTATGGAGCAAGATCGAGGGCGAGGAAGGCCAGGTGTACGATTGGCCGAAGTCGACGTACATTGCCGAGCCGCCGTTCTTCGGCAACGATTTTTCGATGCAACCGTCGGACACGATCCCCGCGATCCAAGGCGCGCGTGCGCTCGGTATCTTCGGCGATTCGGTCACGACCGACCATATCAGCCCGGCTGGCTCGATCAAGGAAGATTCGCCGGCAGGCAAGTGGCTGAAGGAGAACGGCGTGCAGAAGGCCGACTTCAACAGCTACGGCTCGCGCCGCGGCAATCACGACGTGATGATGCGCGGGACGTTCGCCAACGTGCGGATCAAGAACCTCATGATTCCGCCGAAGGCCGACGGTACGCGCGTGGAAGGCGGCTTGACGATTCACCAGCCGAGCGGCGAGCAAATGCCGATTTATGATGCGGCGATGAAGTACATCGGTGCTGGCACGCCGACGATGATTTTTGCGGGCGAAGAGTACGGCACGGGTTCGTCGCGCGACTGGGCGGCCAAGGGCACGCAGCTGTTGGGCGTGAAGGCTGTCGTGGCGCGCAGCTTCGAGCGGATCCACCGTTCGAATCTGGTGGGCATGGGCGTGCTGCCGCTGCAGTTCATCGGGGCGGACAGCGTGCAGTCGCTCGCGATTACCGGGGAAGAGACGTACGATCTGGAAGGGCTCGGCGATAACTTCAAGCCGCAGCAAGAAGTGACGCTCGTGATCCATCGGAAGGACGGTACGACGCAACGCGTGCCCGTGCTGCTTCGTATCGATACGCCGATCGAAGTGGACTACTACAAGCACGGCGGGATTCTGCCGTTCGTGCTGCGCTCGCTGTTGGCGGCCTAAGGCCGCGGTTGGCGAAATGAGCGGTTTTGCAGGTGCCGCGCTTCGTTGGGAAGCGCGGTGATTCGAGCCCGGCTTTGGCCGGGCTTTTTTTTTGGCGTTTTCGTTGAATGACGGACTACGCGACGTATGCGCGCATAAAAATCTCTTGCAAAAAGCGAACACGGACATTCGCCAATCTCCGTCATTCGGCCACGCCTAGACTACTTACCGCTAACGAGTTTCTTGGTCTCTTCGGTAATCGCCGCGAGGCCTTTTTCCACGATTTCCTGCCAGTCGCTCGAAGTCACGACTTGCTTGGATGCGCTAACGTGCGTCTTGACGGTCTGTTCTCCATGAAGCGCACCGACATCACCGGACAGTTGCAGTTCCGATTTCTGGTTGGTCGTAATTGCCCAAAAGCCAGGTTGCATCCAAGCCCAAAAATCGTCAATCTTCGCTTTCACGGGCGCGGCCGCCGCAAAGTTGGGGTCACCTTGCTTTACAACGGCGTAGCCCGCTTCTTGAAAACCGTTCGCAAGCGCGGTTTCAACGAGGCCGGAGACCGTTTTGCCTTCAGGAAGCGCCACGTCGCCGAGCGCCTTTCCGTAGCCGTTTCGCTTCCGGCCGATCGCGCGCGCCTTCGAGGCATCGCTGGAATCGCCATTAGGATCGAGCGAAGCGATATCGGGGCTAGGAGGTGCAACGACGAAGTCGCGCTTGTCCTGAACGGAATCGATGCGGACGTATTTCCCGGTCGCGGGGTTCGTGCCTTGAGGTACTGAAACGTCTACAGTTGTGCGCCCCACTGCGCACCCGGCCAGGATGGACAGTGCGAGGCTGTAAGATGCGATCCGACCCAACAACATATTATTTCTCTCCAGATTGATTATTTAATTCGCAAGTAAATTGTAAGAATTGACCCATAGCGGTGGTCAGGCGTATTTACGGCAGAACGGGCGAGAAGTTAAATTTTTAAGTGGCTTCCGGCGGGCAGTGGCACCCGGTCGAAGCGGGCGCCTTGCGTATGAGACCGAATGTCGCTTTGGAGGCTGTGCGCCGGGCTCAACGAAGACAGTTGTGCGGATCGGGAATCGGCTAGGGTGTGGTCACTGACCGGTCTCATTTCGAACTGCTTTTCTGAGGCGGCGTCTACTGTAGTAACCCTTCGATTTGCGTTATCAATGCGGCAATGTCTTCCGGAAAGGCCACGCAAACTGTGGCACATAGCCGCTCAAGACACTGCTGCCTCGAAAGACCTACGTTCTGAGCGACTTCGAAGAATTCGTTATGCTTGCCAGCCTGCAATCCATATTCCAAAATGCATTTCATCACCTCCGGCTTTGCAGCAAGCGTAGCAGCGGCAATTTCACTCGCCTGGATCGCCTTTTGCACAATCCACGATTTCGGCCATGTTTCTCCCGGGAGGTATGCAATTCTGGCGTCGTACCATCCTTTAAAATCGTCACCCGGCTTCTCCGTCGTCATGCGCCACCTGACGGACCAGCGACGACTTTTCGATTGAACAGGTCTGGCGCAGCCGACAGATAGCCCTCATATCGTTCGCCAGAGGCGAAGCGAACACCCGATCGCGACACAGCTTTGCGAGAAATAGGATGAATACTGCGGAGGCCACCCGCAAGAGGCTATGGGTGGCTTCATCGATGCCGAGCAGGTCCTGAGGGATCTGTCTGGACTCCATACAGTGTCTGGCGGAACCAGGAGCGCTTCGGAACAATACTAAACGTCAAAAACGGATATGCTCAACGAGAAAATCAACGCACCGGCGTGATCTTTCAATGGCCCCACGCTTGGAGGACGTCTGTAGGAGCGATTTCAACAACTGCTAAAGATTATGGGCGAGTTGCCGATAAATAAGTGTTCCCGTTGATCACAGAGGATACCTGCGCCTCCGTGCCGTTATGTCCGACCGCTCGCTCCAAGAACAAACGATGATTAGAAGAATTGCCTGTCTTACCTTTCTTGCATTTACATCATGTTGGTTGTCGTCCTGCGCCCATCAATCCGTCTCCGAGACGCAGGCCCCGGCTACTTCTCGACAGAGTAAAGCGGCACCTGCGTCGGGCGCCGATATAGCGAAGGCCATCGCCAGTCTGCCACCCGATGTACGGGCGAACTGCATGGCACCCGCGGCGTCAGCGGCGGCATCAGCGCAAACAGGTGGCTTGAACCTGGCGAAGACGGCTGGTCTCATACGAACCTGTCTGGCATCGCGCGATCTGCCTGTTGTACTCAGGGTGTCCATGCTCGAGGGGCTTGCATCGATCGAAGCGGCGCTACGGAACAACGATGCAGCGATCGAAGCGCAATCAGCTGCAGTCGATTTAGAGTCCGCGCCCACGGACATGCAGCTGTTTCACTTGGCCAACTTGTACGATGTCACGCATCGGTACAAGGAGGGTCTGGCGACGCTCGACAGAATTCGGGCCTTGCACGAGTCCCGGCATGACCTCGATGCCACGTTCGGTGTCCCATACCATCTGGAGCTTGGCAAGAACCTCGCGGCAACGGGACGCCCTCATGACGCAATCGCCAATTTCTCGGCGGTGATTTCGGCCACGCCAGCACTTGCTGCTGCCTATGCACTGCGAGCACAGAATCGCGAAGTCGTCGGCGATAAGGAAGGGGCTCGCGCTGACTATATCGAGTTCGCGCGCTGGGCCGCCGAAGATTCGATCGACGCGACCACGCACGCCAAGCTGGCGAACATCGGGATCGACGCAGCAGCGGAGCGCAGGCACCCGTTCGGCAACGCGAATCCGCTGCTCGAACGGGCGCAGCAATCGGCGAAGGACGCGCAACAGGCACTGACTACTGCTGACACGGCTCAAGCAAAAGCCAACGCGTACTGGGATCTATCGGCCGGCCTCGACGACAGCGGTCGGCGTGAACAAGCGCTTGCGGCGATCGACAAAGCAATCGCTCTCGCGCCCGATGATGTGCGTTTCAGGCAGTCTAAAATCACGACGCTCGTTGGCTTAGATCGCATCGACGACGCGATTGCCGCAGCTGGTCCGCTGCTCGGCGAAATGCACCACGAACTCACGGACGGGAAGAATCCTGCCGACGTGTCCCGCAAATACGCAGAACTAACCGGGTCGCTGTGTTGGGGCTATATCATCAAGCGGGACTGGCCGAACGCAATTGCGATGATGGTCGATACCGCGTACGGCGCGGACGATTTCGACCGGGACTACCTGGCAGCGCTATATCTGATCGTGCGTGCTCGCAGTGAGCATTCCATTCCGGCAAATGCGTATTTCGAAGATTACATTCGTCGAAGCACCTTCAAGAACGGGGCGCAGTATCGCCAGGTTCTGCTGCAATACGTTCGCGGCCGCGTCCCGTTGAAGAGCGTCTACGCCATGATCGATGTGATCGCGAGTCCCACGGCGCGTCAGAACGCTCTAGCCGAAGCGTGGATGATGGCCGCGGGTTACGAGCGCTTCATCAAGCACGATGAGGCCGCCGCACGCGTCTTCAGGGAGCGGATCAACGATCTTCGGCCGTTTGGCACGAACGAATGGATGATGGTCCAGTACGGCGGCGTCTGATGACAGTCTCGACGCCGCGGATGAGGCGGATCGCGTACGGCGCGAGTTGCGTGAGCGTTGCGGTTGCCGCAATGACGTCGCTTTCTGCGCAGGCCATGTCGTCGACCCAATATGGTGCGCCCGGAAGTCCAGGCATCTTTGCGGCCGCGCCCCATATCCCATTCAGCGACAGCACTTCGTTGTGTTCGTTGCAATGGGGCGGCCCGAGCGGCGCGTTCCGGTCGCCGTCACAGACGCCGGCGCAGCAGCGTTCAGTTTGTGCCGAGGAAGCCGCCCGCGGCAATCTCGACGCACAGATCGTCTACGGCCAGCTAGTCCTCTACGGATTCGCCGGCGCGCCCAGCAGTGCTGGACTGGTTATGTTGCTCGACGCAGCGGTAGATGGCCAGCGTGTTGCGCAACGCATCGTCGGCTCGCTTTACCAAACGGGCGGCAGCGTACCGCAGGATCCACGCGCGGCACGCTTCTGGTTGAGCCGAGCTGCGGCGGCCGGCGATGGCGTCGCAGCCGATATGCTCGGCATGCTTGAATATACGGGCGACGGTGGGAAGCCGAATTTGCTCGCTGCCTACCAGCATTTCGTGCAAGCGGCCACACACGACGACGCACGGGGTGCCGCTAATGCCGGACGGATGCTGGCCGCGGGCTGGCCAGGCACGCCGAAAGATGCTTCGGGCGCAGCCGCCTGGTTTGTTCGCGGTGCAGTGCGCGGCGATGCCGACGCCCAGTTTCTCCTCGGTCGCGCGCTACTTCTAGGCTCGGGTGTCGAAAAAGACGAAGTAAAGGCCAGTGGATGGCTGCGCGCAGCCGCACGCCAAAATCAGCGAGAGGCCAAAGCGCTGCTTGCCGAGCTGTACCTGCGCGGAGCCGGCGTGCCTGTCGATCCTCGCCACGGATTGGCGTTGCTGCTCGACGCAGCCAATCAAGCGTCGTCGTATGCACAGCGCCGCGTCGGCGAGTTGTACGGAAAGGGAATCGGCGTCACCGCCGACGACGTCATCGCGCGTGCATGGCTTCGCAAAGCGGCGCTAAACGGCGACCGGATCGCGCAATTCGAGCTTGCCGTTTCATATCGGACGGGAACGGGCGGTCCGGTCGATTTCGACGGCGCCGTAGCGTGGATGCGCGGCGCGGCGGAAGCCGGCTTTGCGCCAGCGCAAAACGATCTCGGAGCCATGCTGCAGAAAGGGGAAGGCGGGCCGCCGAACTTCCCGGAAGCTCGCAAGTGGTACGAGCGGGCCTTGGCCCAGGGGCTTGGTGTCGCTGCGCAAAACCTGGCGGTGATGGCCGCGCAGGGCGTCGGCATGCCTCGGGACGAGGCACAAGCGTATCGGTACGCTAAGCTGGGGGCAGATCTCGGAGATCCGCGCTCGGAACTCTGGGTCGGGTCGATGCTGGCCAGAGGCATTGGCGTGGAAGCACAAAAAGCCGCTGGACTCGCATGGCAACGCAAGGCGGCGAACGATGGCGACGCCGAAGCCGAGCTTATCGTCGCTCAGCAGTATCTTTCCGGTTTCGATGTCGCCCGCGACGATGCGTTAGCCGAACACTATCTTAAGCGGGCAGCCGACCAAGGCAATCCTCGAGCGCAGACCGCTTTGGCGAGTTTGTTATTGAGGCAGTCTGCCGTCGCGAACCTATCCGTGGCGAAGGCGTGGCTTGTCAAAGCGATCGCCCAGCGTTTCGGGCCGGCCTATGCCGCAATGGGAGAGCTTTTCGCAAAGGGATCAGGCGCGCAACCGGATATGCAGACCGCCATCGAGTGGTTTGCGCGCGGGGCCGCGTTGAAGGATCAAGCCTCGGAGCGCGACCTATGTCAGTCGTATGCCGACAGCTTCGGCCCCGCGCACGATGCAGGCAAGGCGCTGCACTGGTGCGCCGTGGCCGCCGCCGCAGGGGACCAGACCGCAATGGCCGCACTGGCGTCTGGCTCGATACCGGAGTTGCCGATGGCCGCACGCGCCTACTGGCAATGGCGGCTCGCATCGGCGGGCGACGCGACCTACGCGAGCATCCTGGGTAAGGCTTACGATCTCGGACGAGGCGTCCCCGTCGATCATGGCGCGGCGCTCTACTGGTACAGGTTTGGATCGATGCATGGAGACGCAGCGGCGCAGAGCTCGCTGGCTCGAGATCTCTTTACCGGAGTCGGCGGCCAACGCGACGATTATGAGGCGTTTGCGTGGGCTACCCGCTCGGCGACACGCAGCGCGGACGGCATGATGCTCGTCGGTGAATCCTATCTGTTTGGGCGCGGCGTCGAAAAAGATGTCGTCGCCGCGTTGAAATGGTTGGCACGAGCTGCCGATGTGGGGGCAGCGCAAGCGGCGACCGACCTTGCCAATTGCTACATGACCGGTGATGGAGCTGCGCGCGACCCTTTGCTTGCGCAACAGTGGTACCGAAAGGCGGCTGGGCTGGGATCGGAGGAAGCGGCCGTTGCGCTTGCGTTGACGGCACTCAGTAGAGACAACGAGCCGTCCACGGTCAGCGCGCGCGATCGATTTTGGCTTGCTCGAGCTATCGCTGACTCTTCTAAGATCGATGCTGCGGTCACGGGAAATGCGAATGGAGGCGATGACAAACAAGCTGCATGGACGGCGCTGTTGGCGCTTGATCGAGCACGACTGTCACAGCCGTTCGCGCAATTCGAAATCGGTATCCTCTTTTGGCGCGGGCGAGGCGTCATTCAGGACAAAGCGCTTGGCGATGCGTGGCTCAGGCGCGCAGCGGCCACACTTTCCACCCGCGCTGAATGGCAGGAGTACTCACGCGCCGCGCAGGTCGTCGAAGCACGCGTGCGAGCGTCGCTCACGGACGCGGAAAAGGCCCGCGCCGACCTACTCGCTGCCGCATCGCTCTGATCGCATCCGCCATTCGCTTAAGCCGAGGGGCTACTTTGAAGAGGCTGCGGCCCACTGCGCCAAGGGGAGACGGCCATTCCGAGACCTTCGACAACGGGCCGCAGATTGGCGACAATTCTCATACTCGCAACAGCGGGAGACGTCTTACGTCGAGCGGCGCATACATCAAAATTTTAGTTGTCCGGACTGGCTGCATTGCCGACCATCGGAGCCTCGCATGCTGAAGATCCTCGGAAAATCATCGTCTATCAACGTTCGCAAAGTGCTTTGGGTGTGTGCCGAATTGCAAATCCCCTTCGAGCGGGAGGACTGGGGCTCCGGATTTAAGCAAACGGACACCCCCGAATTTCTATCGTTGAATCCCAACGGCCTCGTGCCCGTCATCAAGGACGGCGACTTCGTGCTATGGGAGTCGAACTCTATCATCCGCTATCTGGCTTCGCGTTATGGTGGCGAAGCACTTTACCCCACCGCCCCCATGGAGCGGGCACGGATCGACCAGTGGATAGACTGGCAGGCAGCGGAGTTGAATCGGTCTTGGAGCTACTCATTTCTCGGCCTGGTCAGAAAATCGCCCGCGCACCAAGCACAGGATGAAATTGCCGCGTCCCTTGCAAGCTGGGCGCGCCACATGCGCATATTGGATAGTCAGCTTGATGCGACAGGCGGGTTCGTCGCCGGGAAACAGTTCAGCCTCGCCGACATTCCTATCGCATTGTCCGTGAATCGCTGGTTCAGCACCCCGTTTGATCATCCCCGCCTTCCCGCGGTGTCCGATTATTTCGACCGCCTTGCCGATCGCCCCGGCTTTGCTACGCATTGCAAGAACGGCACACCGTGATCGCCGTCAAGACTATCTTTCCACCATGTCGTTCATGCTGCGTGGAGGTCGTGTATGCAATGCGTGCTACCGCGTCGTCTCATCGCTGCCGAGCGCTGGGATTCTCCATTGTCCGTGCACTACGCAACGTCGCTCGCACGACCATTCGATGGAAAGGCGCGATCAAAGCAATGTAGGCACGGCCTAGCAGACGATTGTAGAAAACGAGCGTGGTGAGGATCAATCGGCGAGGGCGGCCCTGCGTGGCCGGACAAACGAGAACCGATACGCGGAAGTTGAGATGCGCGTCATCCTCGCCGAGAATGATCTCGTCAGCGTGTCGTTCGTACACACGGAAAATGTTCAACCGATCCCCGTCCATAGATCGCAGGTCGACCGCTCGCTTGAGGCCGAACGGCTGCACGAGCATGTCGCGCGCTCGCAGCAGCGCCGCAATCCACTCTGGCTGCTGCGCGAAGATGTGCTGGGCGAGAGACTCTGCGTCATGGGGGTCGTTCGCAGGCAAATCCACCGAAAACGCGTCGGCAAAATTCGCCCGACCATACAACGCGGCCAACCGAGACGCGGAGGGCAAGCGGACGCGCTCGATATCAGGTACGGTAGGCATGTTCATCACCGATGCGTTGCGAGGCCGTGCTCAGGTCCGCATGTCCCATCCGGGTTAGCAGGAATGTGCACCGTAGCTCGAATCCAAGACGTTCATAGAGCCGGATCGCGGAATGATTGTCGCCGAGTACATGGAGAAATGGCGTCTCCCCACGTTGCTCGATTTTTCTGCGCACGACGTTCACCAGTTGGCCCGCAAGGCCCCTGCCGCGCCAGTCGTCATCCACGCAAACCGCGCTGATTTCGACGTATCCGTCGAGGTGCATCCGTTCGCCGGCCATCGCGACGAGACGCCCCCGATCACGAATGCCGAAGTAGTTGCCGATCTCGTGAGTTCGCGTGCCGAACGGACCCGGTTTGGTCTTTTGGACCAGGTCGAACATGTCTTTCGCATCCATGTGACTCAGGCGAACCACTTCCTGATCGTCCGCACCTCCGGCCTCCCGGCGAGTGGCCACCATCTGATGGATCAAGCCTATGTGCTCAGCTCGCAGTGCGTCGATCGGAGCGATGGGATCAAAAGACAGCAACGCCACCTGCTCGTGAGGCAGCAACAGGTCTCGCAGTGCCTGGTAAGCCTCCGGCGTTTCGCATGCCACCGCAGCAAATGGAGCGACATCAGGGTGGTAGCGACGGGCAAGGGAATCGCCCTGGCAGAGATGCACCTGCCTGGTTGTCAGGGCCGTCCAGATCGGGCGGTCGAGGCTTAATTGATTCGAACGATTCATACAGGTTCCTTTTGCTCGCGCTGCCGTCTGCTGCACCGTCATCGGGCGGCCTTCATCAGCATGCCGAGGGGCATCAGCGGTCCGACCTCCATCAATTCGAACGTGAGGAGGTTATCCCGGCTGAGCGGCAACGCTTTAAGCAGTTTATCTGCCTCGTCGACCGAATTCACATTCATCAGAAAAATCACGCCCTTCATCGGAGCCCATAGCCAGAATTGCTCCATCTTTCCATCGAGGTACAGCTGGAGCGTCGCAGGGACTTCCGTCGGCATATACGCCTTTTGTTGCTCGGGGGTAAGCGGCTTAAGGGTGCCAATCGCCATCACTTTCATGATCAGTCTTCTCCAGTCGAAAGGTTGATCGAAACGGTCCGCGCAACGCCGGCAAGTTGCTGGCGGGTTGAAGGCGGGTTGAAGGCGACTGTAGACAGGAACGGGCACGCGTACTATTGTCGTAAATGACATTTACGATGCCGTTTACGCCATGAAACTAGCGGTTCTCGCACTCGACGGGGTGTTCGACACGGGGCTTTCCGCGGTGCTCGACGCTTTTACGGCTGCAAACGAGCTGGCCGCGGTACAGCAGCCTGGCGTCGGCCCGCACTTCGACGTCGAGGTGATCGGTATGCGGCGCCAGGTGCGGACGGCCTTGGGCATGCGCGTGCCGGTGAAGCCGGTTAGCGCAATGGACAGGCCGGACTGGCTGGTCGTGCCTGCGCCCGGCACCAAGATGCCGAAGCAACTCGTGCCGGCGCTCGCGCGCCGCGACGTACGCGATGCAATGGCATTGCTGCGTCAAAGCCACGCGGATGGCGTGAAGATCGCGGCCGCTTGCATTGGCACGTTCGTGCTGGCCGAATCGGGTTTGATGAATGGTCAGGAGTCCACCACGACGTGGTGGCTCGCGCCTCTGTTTCGCCAGCGTTACCCGGACGTACGCCTGGACAGCACGCGCATGCTAGTGCCTTCCGGCGACTTTGCCACTGCGGGCGCCGCGATGGGGCACCTCGATCTTGCGCTTTGGCTGCTGAACCAGGCGAGCCCGGATCTGGCGTCGGTCGTAGCGCGCTACCTGTTGGTGGACTCGCGGCCTTCGCAAGCGCCCTATATGATTCCCGATCATCTCGCGCGCGCGGATCCGCTCGTCGAGCGGTTCGAGCGCTGGGCAAGGGGAAGGCTCGCTCAGGGGTTTTCGCTCGATGCGGCAGCGCACGCCTTGGCAACGAGTACGCGAACACTGCAGCGTCGCATCGAGGCCGTGCTTGGAAAGTCTCCGTTGTCTTACTTCCAGGACCTTCGCGTCGAGCGAGCCCTTCATCTGCTTCGCACAAGCCGCCTAGATATCGAGGCGATTGCCACGGAAGTCGGGTACGTCGACGGTGCGACGTTGCGCACGCTGTTGCGCCGGCGTCTTGGGCGTGGAGTGCGGGAGCTTCGCGGGGCCAAATTAAAGGACAGTTGATGGGCCGGGTTCCGGTAGCGACGCGACCTGTAACTGACGAAGGTGAAGGCCGGCCGGCTTTTGGTTGGCCGCGCCAGAGGCGATCGCGCTCGTCGGGCGATGATCGATCATCAGCAAGCTTGTCACAAGACCTGTCGAATCTGCGTGTTCCTATTCACGGGAGCCTCGCACGATGTCAATAGCAGGCCATCGCTAAATCGGCGATAGCATCGTGCGGTAGCACGCGTGAAGCGCACGAACGTCGGCAGTCGACTAAGAGAAAGACTTTCGACGACAGCATTTGGATCGACAATTCGAGCAGAAATCGAGGGTTACCAATGCACAAATCCAGGTGTTGATAGACATGACTTCCAACGACTCGCTTCATAAAATGGCTGCAAGAGGCGACGTCGAGATTCACGACTCGCCCATGAACCTTCACTCGAACCCACTACTCTCGTTATTGGCCGCATTCGCGCTCCTTCTGTCGATGCCCAGTCACGCGGCCGGCTTCGACTGTGCCAAGGCAGCGTCCGTCACCGAAAAAGCGATATGCAGCGACAGCAAGCTATCGAAACTCGACGGCGACCTCGCCGTCGCCTGGAATACCGCGTTGGACCTCGCCATCGACTCAGCGCCGATGAAGTCGTCCCAACTGCAGTGGCTCAAGCGTCGCAATAGCTGCGGCGGAAATACCGCGTGCCTGACTGCCAGCTACGACGAGCGATTGGCGGCACTGGTCCGCGCGCAGTTCACAGTGCAAACGGACCAGGCAGGCAATCGCCTTGAAGCGTTGATCGAGCAAAGCCCCGGCAAGCCATCGGACGCCGATGCAAAGCGATGTACTGCCGACAAACGCCTCTGCGTTCAGGTCGTGCATGACGACGCCGATTCTGCACCATTCATACAAGTCGACAGTGCGGGGCAAAATCCCGCTGCCTACCGCTTGGCGATATCAGACACGCCCGACGCCTCAGGAGACGTAAGCATCGCCCCGTGGCCTCACGTCGTTCGACTCGCCGATGACAATGGCGCCATCCTCGTCGGCGCCGAGATCAACGTCTCGACGAGCTATTCAGGCGGAGGCGGCTACGCGTCGGAATTGCGATTGTTCGAGATCGTCACGGACGGCTCCGCGTTTCACGATCACGAAGTGTTGAGCGTGCCCCTGGCGGGATCGTTGATGATTAGCGCCTGCTTTACTGAACAAGATCAGCGCCGCCGGCTCGGCGCGTGTCACGACGAGTATCAATTCGGCGCAACGCTAGGCTTGGATCCGGCCGTCAGGTCCCGCTTTCCGCGCCTCATCTATCAGACACGAGCAACGAGTTTCCCCGGCAGAGTATCGAGGAACAAAGATTCTCTGGAAGGCCCACCGCTGCGCGAGCGAGATCTGGTCACCGCGGTGGACCACCTGTGCACCTACAAACGCGTCTTCGAATTCGACGCTGGGCAGCGCGTCTATGTGCCGGACCATTCTCTGCCGGACTGCAGCGATTACACCGTCCCTTGAGCCGATTTTAACGAGTTGAAAGCATGCACTTTCACCGCGCCCGTTTCGGCTGCTCGAGCTTCGCTGGCTGCGAGCGCCTCGACATAGTTGTTGCCCGCGACGGCGACCTTTGCACCGAGGTCCGCCAGCATCTTGCGCTTGAGATCAGTTGCGAGGCTCGGCACATAGATCTGCGCGGGCACGCCGAGCTTTTGCGCTGCGTAAGCAACGGCAATGCCGTGGTTGCCGCCGGACGCCGCGGTCACACCCGAGGAAGGCAGTGGCGCGCTGAGCAGGCGGTTAAACGCACCACGAGGCTTGAACGAGCCCGTCACTCGGCAAGCGGCATGTATTCGGCTGTGTTTAACGTTGAGGGGAAAGGGGATGGGGGAAGTTGCCACAGTGAACAGCGTTGAGCACGCCATCCGTCTCGTCGAGCTGATGGCCGGTTCGGAGCATGCGCTTGGCGTCAGCCAAGGCTTTGCCCTTGATGCCGATGAGTTGATTGCCGGTCTGACTTGCGTTGCGGTGCCCGTGGTTAGCGGTGGGTACGTTTGCGGAGCGATATCGGTTGCGGGGCCGACGGCTCGGCTCGGCAAGCCCGAGGCATTGGCGAGGATACTGAAGGCCGCTACCAAGACGTTGCCTGCGTCATTGTAGCGATCGTGAAGAAGGCCTCGTTCGACAGCCAGCAACAATTGCCAAAACGACCGCCAACCGCGTCCGACGGGGCGCAGCTTGAAAACTGTACATGACCACAGCTAGCAGTGTTAAAGTCCCGCAACCGTCCTTCGCACACGCTTACCGGAACCGCCTGCGTCAGGCCAGTTCTCTATGGTCGACATGGTCAGTTCGCGACGAAGAGCGGACGATACGCGGCGGCAGACTTACTTTCCTTTTATGGCGGCTGAAAAGCATTCCAATCCCAATTCAACTGTGCACGAAGCGCTGGAGCTGATTGCCCCAGCCTACAGCCACGTCGTACGGTTGTATCCGGATGCCGCGATCACCGCAGCCAACTTCGAGTATGCCGATCTGCTCAAGGGTGGCGAGCTTGGCCGAGCTGTCGAAGCAGTCATCGAAAAGGATGGTACGCCGCTGATCTATGTGGCAAGCATGGCGCCGGATCAGGTGCGGCGAGCACAGGGTCTCGCGCGCTTGCTCGGTAATCGCGGCGAAACGGCTCTGCTGCTGGATGTTCATCGCACACCGGACAGTGGCCAACTCGTCGGCCGAGCATGGACGTGCTCACTAGACGTCGATCATCACACACCGGTAGATCTGGCGAGTCCAGTGGACGCAGCCTCGGTCTTGGGAGACCTCCAAGAGGGGCTGTGGTCTCAAGGCGAGGCCTATCAGGAACAACGCTTACGCGATCTGCTGGTGCAGAGTGTCAGCACTGTGCGAGCGGCATTCCGCGAAGCCACGAACGCGCCGAATGAAAGGAGCGAGGAAGCGCTAGCGCTCATGGGACGCGCGCTTTTCACCCGATTTCTACTGGACCGCGGCATCCTCAGTGCAACGACGGCGCCCGAGCTTGCCGCCGTTCTCGAGGGTGACGGGGCCCGGGTGTTTTCTTCGGCCAGCGCCGCCACCATGGTCTGTAAGTGGCTAGACGATACTTTCAACGGCGAATTCCTGCCGCTGCCGGCCCACGATGGCTACGAACAGTACTTTGAGCAGCTCATCCGTCAATCGCCCGGCGCTCTGACTCCCCTGAGCTGGATCGTCGGCAAAACCGACGCGGGCGGGCAATTGCCGATGTGGGATCTGCTGGACTTTTCTCACATCCCGGTGGGCATACTCAGCGAAGTCTATGAAGACTACGTGCATGAGCGCTCTCCGTCGGACGCCAAAGCCAAAAGCGTTCACTTCACGCCGCGCCACATAGCCCGAATGATGGTGCGCCAAGCCATGGCAGGGCTACCGCTGGAACGGGCCGCCGAAGCCACGGTGCTCGATCCGTCGGTCGGCGCAGCTGTCTACCTGTCGCTTGCTTACCGCGAGCTAGCGCGCCTTCGCCAATTGCGCGACGGTCGCTGGCCTGATACCAGGATTCTGCGCGGCATACTCTATGAGCAGCTTAGCGGCATGGATATCAGTTGCTCCGCGCTCAATCTTGCCGCGCTGACTTTATATCTCACTGCAATCGAGCTCGACGAGAACCCGGTTCCGCCCGAAAAGTTGAAATTCGAGCGGCGCCTCGTCGGGACAGTGCTGCTCAATGTCGGTCGGCGGGATCCCGAGCAACCGCACGCCGAGGTGCTCGGCAGCCTGCGCCGGAACAGCGGCCTGAACCGCCGCTACGACGTTGTCATCGGCAATCCGCCGTGGACCTCCATAGGTCGAGCTCCCAAAGACGATGATGGCAAGGAAGGCGAGGAGCCCAGCGATGCCTTCAGCGCAGAAGCTGACGTCGTTGCTCGCGGCTGTATTGAGCGGCGACTTGGCAACGTAAAGGACTATCCCTACGCGCATCCCGATAAGGTGCCGGATTTGGCGTTCATCTGGAAGTCGACGGAATGGGCCGTCGACGAGGGCATTATTTCTTTGATCGTCCACCAACGGCTCTTGACCAAACGTAGCGATGGCTGGCGGCAAGCGCGCAAGGCACTTTTCTCCGCCCTGCAAATCGACGGCATTCTCGATGCCAGCGAGTTCGTCAACCATAACGATATGTTCTGGCCTGGAATCGAGTCGCCATACTGCGTCCTTTTTGCTCGCAACAACAAGCCGCCGGCCGGCCACGAAACTTCGCTGATGACGCTGGCGGTGGAGCCTGTGCTGACAAAACGCCGTCAAATTCGATTGGATCCGACCACCGTGGCCCGTCTGCGGCCTGAGGACTTCGACGAGAAGCCCGGTGGCATAGTCACGCGGCTCAAGGGGTGCGAACTCGACATCGCACTTCTTGCGCGTTGGCAATCGCGTTTTGAAGCAAACGCGGACGTGCCTCACGGTAGGTTTCACGGGGCACGCGCACTGCCGTTGATAACGATCCGCAAAGCCATTGCGAAATTCGCGCTTGATGAGCCGCGACGCGGCTACAAAAAAGGAAGCAAGGGAGCGAAATTGCGTGATTGGGTTGAGGACTTGCCGGCCTCCACCAAGCATCTTGATGCGAGAAGTCAAGAGTTCGGTGGGGAAGTGCAAGCCAACGACATTCACGCGGAGTTTGCCGCGTTTCCGATGAAGTCCACGCCTCCGCTCGGACACTATCGGCCTCCGATGCTCTTGCTGCATCAGGGGGCAGGCAAATTTGGCGAACTGCGACGCAGCACGATCGTTACGCCCAACGCTGGTGGCGATCATGTCGTGTACCCGTTCGCGTTTCTGGGCGCACCGTTCGAGTTCTCTAGTCAAAACCTTCTATATGCCAAGTATGTAGCGCTTTGGGCTAACAGTAGCGTGCTCAGCTATTTCGCCACGTTGACGTCCACCCAATTCGGTTTCGGCATAAAAACGCTGAATAACGAGGATCTGCTCAATACGCCTATCGTGGACATGCAGTTGGCATTCAGTCAAAGGTTGACCGGCACTCAAGAGGTAGAGGCACTCTTCTCTGGCCTCGGCCGGCCGAATATCACGCTCGCTCATGCAATCGACGAATGGGTCGCACGAGTTATGGGCATTGATGCCGACGAGATGCAGTTGATCGAGGACACGCTGTCCGTTTCGTATCCGAACGGCCCTTCCCGCCACAGTGGACGCTCGTGGGTAACCGTCACGGATATGGACGCCTATGTGGCGCAACTTCGTACGGAGTTGTCGGAAGTCGCAGATTTGATCGACGTTCAGTCAGTGCAAGCCTTGCCGGAGGCCAAAGAGCTTGCAGGCTGGCGTTTCGTGACTTGGCGCGCCCGCGAGCAGGCACTGGATGGCGGCGCCTCGCTCGAGGATGTGAACCCGCAGCGTCTGCTGCGACTGGTGCGGGACAGTTACCCTACGGGGCAGGTGTGGGCGACCGTTCCCGGTGGGATTTTCGTATTCGGCCAGATGGCGTTGCGCCGCCTTTGGTTGCCCTCCCGCGCATGCTTGGCAGCCCAAGTTCTGATCGCATGGATCGATCAAAACGTCGCATGAATACCGAGTTCTGTTTCTTCCATCCAAGGCGGCCTGCACAGGCCGTTATCAAGTCCACATTGAATGGTCGCGCGTTGAAGATCATTCTAGCGGCTCTCCATGATGCTTGGTCGCAAATTGAAACATTCGAGTACGTAAAATCCGGGGCGTTTATGCCGAAGCATCTCCTTGATGAAGATGAATTGAGCGCCAAGCTCATGGAGATTCTCAATTTTCGCCTCGATAACGATCTAGGCGGCCTGTTCAATAAAAAGCGATTTCAAACTGTCGTACGCGACGGCAAGCAGTCCACTACCGATGCGGACAGCTATGATCAGATGCCAGACCTGGTATTTCGCACGATGAAGGCGGCTGCGGGAGAGGACCGCGACGAATCCGCTCTTTTCGTTGAGGCCAAGTTGGTCGACGCGACGCGGGGGTGCCGACCTTACGTAGTCGATGGACTGCACCGTTTCGTCTCTGGACGATACGCTCCGCGTGTCACGTTCGGATTAATGCTCGGCTATGCGACCGAAAGTTATGCCGACGTCACGCAGCACCTGTCGGATTATTACCTCAGAGCATCAGGGGCTGAAGCGCTCGCGTGCTCGTCGTCCGTCACCGCTAGCAACCTTCATCGAAATTGCTTCGAGAGCCAGCACGCCCGAGCAACGCCCTGCCCGCCGGATTTTCGGGCACTGCATGTGTGGCTCGTTCGTCCGGGGCTGTGAGCAGTGCGTATTGGGACAGCGGGCCGATAAAGACACAAGAGCCAAACTTATACAGGAAGCGACAGAATGAAAATGGATGCATTTGCCTTCTGCACTACCAACTGGGCGGAAGTCGAAAGAACTGAGCACCAAGGGGAAACCGGCGTAGCGTACTGGCGCACACGGTTCTTTGGTGAGAAGCCGAATGAAATCCGCGTGCGGATGGTCGAATATACGCCTGGCTATCTCGCAGATCACTGGTGCCAAAAGGGCCATGTTCTGTTCTGCCTGGAAGGTGAACTCGAAACGACGCTCGAGGACGGGCGGAAGTTCGTATTGACACCTGGTATGAGCTACCAGGTAGGCGATAACGCGGAGCCACACCAGTCCTACACCAAGACGGGTGCGAAGCTCTTCATCGTCGATTGAATTGGCGCATACGATCGATTGCCCCTGGCGGCTTGCGACCGCATGACCCTTCGCGTAGGCAAGCTCTTAACGGCTCCGCGAATCGCACAAGCCGCAACCATTCGCAATCGCCCTAATCCACGTTCCGGGAGAGCCGCACCGTTTTCACGCCAAGCAGCTTGAACAACAGCCCCGCTCCTATCGCGCCAGCCACCAGCGCAACGGGATACCACGCGTGCGGCATGCCCCACTTGCCGCACGAGGCGGAGGCATCGGGACCGCAACGGAACGCCATGATCATTACGGCTACGTTGTAAAAAGCGTGCAACAACATCCCCGGAAACAGTGAACGCGTGCGCTCATACATTTCCCCGATGACTAGCCCAAGCGTAAAAGCCGTCACGAACTGGTAGATGTTCATGTGCGCAAAACCGAACACGACAGCGGAATACACGATCGCACGCGGCCGCGAATATTGGCGCAGGAAGCTGCGCAAAATAATCCCGCGGAACAACAGTTCTTCGATGACGGGTGCAAGAATGCACACAAGGACCATCGAACTGAGGCCATCGGTGAGGAATCGATAGCCCGCCATCCGTTGGGTGTCGCTCAACGGAAACAGCTTGACGATGATCACCTGCAACAGGTTCTCGAGCGCCAGCATGCCTGGAACGAACAGCAGCATCGGCAGCAGGAACAGACTGAGCGTCGCTTGCCATGAAAAGCGGTCGCCTTCGACGAGGCCGCGGTACGTCAGCGAATTGCACTCAAGCAGGACTGCAAAACCCATCCCGTAGGCAAGCACCCGCCCCAGGTCTCCGATCGCGATCGGCTTCAAGCCGGCTCGGATTCCAACATGCCAGATGAGCGAGTTCGTCAGGAGCTCCAGAAAATAGAGCGCGATGACGATGAAAAACGCCTCCAAGAGATTCGGGAAACAATATACGGCGCGCTTGGGGTTCATCTCGACACCATCGCTAATGCTTACCTAGCCAGCACAGTGCGGAATGATCTTCCACGCCACCGGTGCACGCGTGATATGCCCGTCCACCACCTCGATCTTCTCGATCGTCATAGTCAGGCGCGTATGAGGAGCCACGGTCGTCGTGACCTCATAGTTCGCGTTGGCCTCGGGCGTAAAGCGAGCAAAACCATCGGCCTTGAACAAACGGAAACCATCCCCCCAATACCACTCGGACCCGAACTGCAGCGGGGTATCGGCCTTAACGACGGCCTCGCCGTAGGTCAGCTTCGAAACGTCACCGAGGTCGTTCGGCATCCCCAGCTTCGTAGGCGGACTCATCGCTGCATTGAGATTCAGCGTGTGAGACTGATAGTCGATCGATGCCAGCAAACGTATGGCGCGGTCGGTCGCAAACTGACAATCCGCTGGCACGTATTGGAGAAGTCTGTCCTCTCCGTCGCCGATAAACCGAAATCTGACGTGAGCAATCGAATCGTTCGGTCCCAACGTAGGGTCTGTAGTCAGTAAGCACCCGCTCAGGAAGCACGTCGATACGGAGGCGGCGATTCCGGCACAGAATGCACGAACAGAAGGCAGGTTCTTCATTTTACGATTACCGAAATGTCGCCCTCGTAGGCGTTGGGCAGTCCGTATAGATCACCGTTTTGACTATGCGCAACAAGCCGCGGCGTATTCGCCGAGGACCCTGCATAAACGACGAGAAACCTTGCATCCACCGGTATGGCCGAAACGGCGAAGTAGTACGGTCCCGCCAAAAACTTCCCGTCGTGCTGCATACGACTCATTCGATCATTGCCGATAACTTTCAAATTGCTGTCGAGGTACAAGAGGCGTGGCCGGAAAATCGTCGCGACGGGAAGCCAATCGGAACTAACGTAGGCGTCGACCTCCACCGTGTGCGCATTCGCTTGCGGCAGCGCGTACGCGACGAACGTCGATCGCCCCTCGGGGAAATCGAATGTCGGACTCTTCGCAAGCGAGATATGGGCGTGACTTACGCCGCCCCTGCCCATTTGCTCGAAATGAACTTCCTGCCAGTTCCTGCAGCAAGCCGCAGCCGGCGGCGGCTCAAACGCTGTCGGCGGGCGCGTAGCACACCCGGCCATAAAGAGTGAACCGACTATGATCGGGAGCGCGAACCGAAAACCTCGCAGCAATGAGCGCTTTTGAATACGCGAGGCCGCGTGACGGCCGCGGTTGGCGGCCAAGTGCGAAGTAACGTTATGTGAGATGTGCCTGCTAGGCATGGCCAAAATTGTAATTATTCGTCGACTCGTGACTTATCGGCACGTCCGCGAGAAACTTTAGTGTGGCGACACGTTAAATCCAACAACAGAGAGCCGTTATGCCGAATCCAAAGCGAACGCGAACGACCCGATTCATCGACGCCTGCTGGCGCATCGCCCTTCGTATCGGGTTTCGTTTGGCTCGCGCCTGGTGGCATGTTCGACGCCCTAACCACGAAGGGGCACTCGTCGCGATCTACGTCGGACAGGAACTGCTGCTCGTGAAGTCGTCCTATCGCCCCGAGTGGGGTCTGCCCGGCGGCAGCATCCACCCCGGTGAAACGCCCGTCACAGCGGCGCGGCGTGAGCTGCAGGAAGAGATCGGCTACTCGTCGCCCCCGTTGATCGCCAAAGGCAGCGTCAGCGGCGTCTGGGACGGGCGAAACGACTGTGTGCACTTCTTCGAACTGCGCCTCGACCATCTTCCGGAGCTGCGTCTCGATCGTCGCGAGATCATTGCCGCGCGTCTTGTCTCGCCTGCGGAATTGAAGGCGATAGAACTGACAGCGGCAGTCTCTGCCTATTTCAACAATGACCTTCGCGGGTAGCAGCCATGCGTGCGCCCTGTCGACACTGCAGGCTTGCCCCCTTGACCTAACTACAGCCGTCACCTTCATGATCGCAATCCTGTTCAACGCACATCGTGGAGACTCGCATGGCAACACTTCAAGAATTAACGGACGACGCGTTCCTCGAAGCCTTCCTAGCCTGCCGCCTACCGCCCGGCGCGTTCAATCATCGCAATCACCTTCGCGTCGCATGGATCCATCTTCATCGTTTCCCTCTCGACGAAGCGATCGAACGCACGTGTGCCGGCATTGCCCGCTACGCCCATCATCTGGGCGCGACGGACCGATACCACCGCACGCTGACCGAAGCCCTGATCCGGCTTATGGCGCACGCCGGAGCAGCCGACGCATCGTCATCGTTCGAAAACTTCGTGGCGCACACGCCGGCCCTCACCGGCGACTGCCGCGTGCTGATCGCCGAACACTATTCGCCCGCGTTGTTGAGCCGGCCCGAAGCGCGTTATAACTTCCTCGCTCCCGATCGCCTCCCCTTGCCGATATGACCGAACGTCTCACGCTTGGACAACTGGCCCGAGATGCGGGGCTCGCCCGCTCGTCGCTCCTTCACTACGAATCGCTGGGCCTCCTCGTGCCCAGCGGACGCAGCGCCGCCGGCTATCGTCTCTACGACGACGCCCAGCGCGAGCGCTTACGCGCAATTTGCGCATACCGTGCCGCCGGGCTGTCGCTCGCCGCAATCAAAGAACTGTTGAAAAGTCATGGCGATGCCGCCGCTCATATCCTCGAATCGCATTTGTTGGGATTGAACGAGCAAATCGCACGACTCAAACATCGGCAGAAAACCATCGCGACCTTGCTTGCGCAACCGTCGCTGCGGCGGCGCAACGGCCCGCGCGGTAAGAAGGCTTGGGTTGCGCTGCTGCGTCGCGCCGGCTTCGACGACGTCGATATGGATCGATGGCACGCCGAATTCGAAGCCGAAAACCCCGAGCTGCATACCGCATTCTTAAACTCGCTGGGGCTCGCAAACGAGGAAGTGCAAGCGATCCGGCTACGCGCGAGCCAAGCGAACAGGTTGTCCTAGTAGACCGGCTAGCACGCGGTGGATCGAGTGAATCGAGCAAATCGTCCCCATTTTCATGCATGGTTTACCCGCATCGAGCGAACACACCCTTCGTTGTGCCGTACGGCGTGAGGCTGCT
Source organism: uncultured Burkholderiaceae bacterium (assembly GCA_966212325.1). GTDB lineage: Bacteria > Pseudomonadota > Gammaproteobacteria > Burkholderiales > Burkholderiaceae > Trinickia. The sequence continues at coordinate 26,951 of CBIHRA010000025.1, forward strand.
ATCATCATCCCCGGCTTCATGCGCCGGCCCCGACCGGGCATGCTCCGCCACTCTCTCTTCGCGCGCCCCAGAGCGTCCTGTTCAAGCTTTTTGGTCTATGTCGCCCTTGTTCCCCGCATGACACGGTTTCCCTTGTTTCCCGTTGAACCCGACAAGTTCGCGCTTGTCTGCGTGGTGTGTTTGTTGATCGTCGGCGCGGTTTTCTTGATGAGCCGTGCACCGAGCACAGCCGATCAACCGGCCGCTGCGCTTCCTAAAGATTCGCTCGCAGCGGCGTCCGCGCCGAGCGTGGCGGCAAGCAGCCCCGGCGCCGAGCAGGCTGAGCCGGCGCGCTACAAGGTGACGACGATCGCAGGCCAACCGACGTTTTTCGATGCGGCGAGTCTGGCGGGTTTGAGCGGCCCGGCCGCGCATCGGATCATCGAAGCGCTACGAAGCCGCATCGATTTTCGTCACGACTGGAAACCCGACAATCAGGTTTTGTTCGTCTTCGATAGGAAGAATGCCTCGGCACCGCCAGGCGGCGAATCGCCGCCCGTCATGCCCGCAGCCGTGCGCGTGGTGACCGACGCAGGCGAGCACGACATCTTCCTATACAAGAACCTCAAGGGCGAAGCGTTCTACTATACGAAGAAAGGCGAGCGCGCACGAGGCGGCGGTTTCATCCGCTACCCGGTCGCTTTTCGCCGCATTTCCTCCGCATTCGCGGCGCGCCGCTTCGACCCGGTGCTCAAGCGTTGGCAGCCCCACGACGGCGTCGATTTGGCCGCGCCCGCCGGCACCCCGGTACATGCAACGGCCAATGGCGTAGTGACGTTCGCCGGCAAGCAGAACGGCTATGGCAACGTGATCGAGATCGAAAACAGCCCGCCGTACTCCACGCTGTTCGCGCATCTGTCGCGGTTTGCGAAGGGCATCCATGTCGGGAGCAAAGTCCGGCGCAATCAGGTGATCGGATACGTCGGCTCGACCGGATGGGCGACCGGCCCCCACCTGCACTACGAGGTCCATGTCAACGACGTGCCGAGAAATCCGCTCACGGTCGCGTTGCCGCCTGCGGAGCCTTTGCACGGTCGCGAGCTGTCTCGCTTCGCCAGCCGGTCGGCCGAACTCGAAGGCGTGCTCTGAGGTCGACGCGCGTAGCGATCGATGGTCCATCCGCAACGATCGAGGTGCCGTCAACGACGCCCATCCATGCGCGCCATCGATAGGGCGTCATTTACGTCGCGGCCTCTACATCGGAAGTTGCCGGCGACATACTCCCACCACGAGTTGCCGGAACCAGCGGTGGGCGGGGTCGGCTTCGAGCCGCGGGTGCCACATCTGCGACACCGTCAGTTTCTCCGTCGCAACGGGCAGCTCGAAGGCGTAAGCCTCATCGCATGCGAGGCCTGCATCGGCCGACGTGCGGCAACCGATGAACGACGCAGGAAGGAGCGCGACTAGGTCCGAAGTTCGGGCCACCGCCAGCGCCGCTGAAAAGTTCGGGACGACGGCCACGATCTTCCGCGCGAGCCCCATGGCCGACAAAGCATGATCGACAGGGCCTGTGGCGCTGCCTCTGCGCGAAGCCACCACATGCCCAAATTCGACATACCGTTCAGCGGTGACCGCGCCCGCGCGCTGAAGGGGGCGGCCCTTCCTGACCGCGCCGACGAAGCGGTCGCGAAACAGCGCTTGAAGCCTCACTTCGGGACCCATCTCACCGAGCACTCCGATCTCGAGATCGGCTGAACCTTCGCGGAGATAGGTTGCCGTCTTTTCGAGTTTCGCGGCGAAGCGCAAGCATAACTGCGGTGCGGCTTCAGTCGCCGCCGCGATCAGTTTCGAGCCGAACGCTTCGACGAATGCGTCGTTGGCGCGAATGGTGAACGTGCGCCGCAAGGTCGAAAGCTCAAGTTCCGTTTTGACCGGGCCGAGCACGTTGCGCACCTCGTCGAGCGCATGGCGTGCGCGCTCGTGAATGGCTTCGGCGTACGGCGTCAGCACCATCCGGCGCCCCGCGCGAACGAGAAGCGGGTCTCCCGTCGCCTCGCGTAGGCGAGTCAGCGTTCGGCTCATGGCGGAAGCGCTCAATCGCAGCTTACGTGCGGCGCCGAGAATACTACCCTCGGTGATCAACGCATCGAGAGCAATCAGCAGATTCAGGTCGGGCTCGGGCATGGCCGATCCTAGCATGGGCGGTCGACGCATCGCGTTCGGTGCAATTCACGAGTGCATCCGGCGCATGCGCTCAGCGGCCTTCACAGCGATATATTCGATGTTCCGACCCATCCTCTCTCCGGCATGCTTGCGCCGCGTTCATCGGGTCGCGCTTACAGGAAGCTATCAATGCCAGGTAACGCATCGCCTCAAAAAACCGTTCTGCTCATCGGCGCATCACGCGGCCTCGGGTTCGCCATGGTCGAAGAATATCTTCGGCGCGGCTGGCGTGTAATCGCCACGGGACGCGAGAATTCGACTGCCAAGCTGCTCGAACTGTCGAAAGCCGCACAAGGTTCTCTGGAAGTCGAAACCCTCGACATCACGGTTCCGGCACAGATGATCGCGCTGCATCGTCGCCTGAGCGGTCGGCAGCTCGATCTCTTGTTCGTCAATGCAGGCGTAAAAAACGACGATAGTGAAACCATCGCGGATGTCTCGACGGACGAATTCGTTCGCGTCATGGTGACGAACTCGCTCAGTCCGATGCGAGCGATCGAAACGCTTCAGGATCTCGTTCGACCGGATGGAACGATCGGCGTAATGTCTTCCGGGCAAGGCAGCGTCACGAACAACGTCAACGGCAATTACGAGGTCTACCGAGGCAGCAAGGCAGCGCTCAACATGTTCATGCGCAGCTTCGCGGCGCGACACGCCGACGATTCGAAAACGCTTCTGCTCATGGCGCCCGGATGGGTGCGCACGGACATGGGCGGCCCGCAAGCTCGATTGAGCATCGAGGAAAGCATTCCGAACCTCGTGAATACGATCGAATCGCACGCCGGCCGCCGGGGCTTGCATTACTTGGACTACCTCGGGAGAGTCGTTCCTTGGTAAGCGTTTGGCCGACGATGAGGGTTTGCATGACGTTCGCGCGGGAGTGCATCGACTAGACTGGATGTTCGACGATTGCGGTTTCGCCGCAATGGCGGCCGATGTCCAAACCTCTGAACATAAGCGGAGGAGCGCCATGAACGACGATCATGCAGTACCCGAAACGAAAGGCGTGACGGTCGAATTGCTTGCAACGGTGGACCTTGGTCCCGAGATCGAGGGTATGGCGGGACGCCAACTTCGAATGCGGAGGGTGACCATCGACCCGGGTGGCGTGTTTGGTCCCGTTCATAGTCATAAAGACAGACCAGGCACCGTCTACATTCTGCAAGGAACGATTACCGACCACCGGAACGGCGTAGCGACGGACTATGGGCCGGGCGTGGGTTGGCCTGAAGATCGGCATACCACGCACTGGCTCGAAAACAGAGGCGCCGTGGCGGCGGTCGAGATTTCAGTGGACATCGTTCGGCAAGAGTGAGTACGCGGGAGCGGGCGAGTGTCATATCCTGGCGTCCCACCCCGCCCTGCGCGGATGACTAAAATTTCCAGTCCTGCTGATGCATGAATTCCTCGAGATCAATACAGGGAATTCCGAAGTGGGAGCAAACGTTGGGAATTTTCGCAGCATTCGGCTTCGGCGTCAGCGATGCGCTCGGGCGAACCCATCCCTCCTCAGTCACAAGCGTGCCGGCGCGAACCTTTGCGCATGCAATTACAAAAGGGTCCGCGACCGGTGTCCCCTTCAATTGCTGCTGCTGCCCGATCAGCGCCTGAAAATGCGGCACCCGAAAGATCACCGCAACGAAGCGCAGTTCTTCGGTACTTGGCGTCGAGAAAATCGCGCGGCGATCCTTGACCCAGTTTAGAACGTCCTCGCTGACAGCTTGGCGTTCGAGTTCGTGAAGGACCTCCCTGGTCGAAATTAACCGCTCCTGCGACACAAGCGCGTCAAGGCCATCCCAGATTGTCCTGAATACTCGAGGGTAGAAGTGTTGAAGCGCTCGAATGGAGCTCGTATCGAAAACATACGTCATGCACCGGCCCCTTGAAGGACCCTCTCTTCAAAGCCGGCAAAACTTTTGGGTTTGAGGCCAAGAAAATCCGCAGCCTGCTCGAGAGTCAATTGATGCCGATAGTGACGGCCAACGACTTCTCGAGCAAAACGGTCGCTTAGATACGCGCCCTGATTCAGATAGTAGCTACCGCCGGAACTTTCCTTTTTTTGCGACGCCCACAGATCTGCCTTCTTACGGTAGAAGGCAAGACCGACCCGGCCTTGATCGAGCAAACGGCGCAGAACAGCCTCACGGCTCACGCCATACCGGCCGGCAAGTTCTGAAAACTCCCTCTCGGAAGCCAATTCAGCGTTTCCCGGCAAGCGTGTCGCGTGTTGCGAAAAATCCGCTGCGGGGATTAGCACCTCGGCGGCAATGGCGTTGCAGAAGCGCTCGATCTTCTTTTCCTCATATGGCAGTTGCTCGATGTAGCCCGAATCGAACTTGCTGAGACCGTTCACGCTCAGGAGCACGTGAGCAAGCTCATGAAACATACTGAAGGTCTGCCGGGTTTTCGTCGTGCTGTTGTTTAGGTAGATCAACGGGAACCTGTCGTCGATCAGGCAAAAACCTGAAATCTCCTGCTGCTTGAAGGAAGACTTGAACACGAAGACGCCAACGTCCTCGACGGCTTTTCGCCAATGCTTCAAGGCGAGCTCATCGCTCTTCCATGCGGCCTGCTCTTGGAGCGAGATACCCAGGACGTCGCGGATGCGTTGCGCCTGCTGGGCGACCAGCGCCGACGGGGAAAGCCTGATCTCTTTCCAAATCTGCGCCGCTGCAGGATTACGACCGGCAAACACTTCATCGAGTGAAAGCTGGAAGGCGTGCGCACGACGGATCTGCAGATACGTGTCGCGCGTAAGAGACTGCATGTCCCTGTGGGGAAGCGTCCGAAACTCGCGCTGCGGGATTTTTTCTTGCGGGGGTACCGGAAGAAAGAACACGGCCAGGGGCCGCTTGTAGACTTGATACGCGAGTTTCTCCAATTGGGCGTAAGTGGGCGCCTCTACTCCAGCTTCCCAAGCTGCGACGTCGCCGGCCTGGACCTTGCACATGGTCGCCACGTCTTCGACTGATAGACCAACGGTCTCTCTGGCCCACCGGAGCAATTCCGGTTGCACCCCCGCCACGGGCTCGCGTTTCGTCATGTTCTCTCTAGGATCCGGATTGCCGCAGTTTATCGTTGCGGCGTAAAGGCCTCCATGTTACCCGCCGCTAGGATCGACGGGTACTGCAGCACGCTCACGCCCGCATGAAGCGGCGCCTCTGGCGGCTGAGCTTTTGAGATGGAACGGTGACTCAATCCAGAACCAAAGCAATCGGTCACTAGACCATCCGGCGCTGGGACTCATGCAGCAATCTTGATCTCATAAAAATTCCTTGACATCTATCTACTGGTAGATAAAATAGCGTTCATGGATGCGTAGTTGCTGTGTTGGAGCACCGTTCAGGGAGCGACAATACCGCTTCCATAGAAACTAAAAAGCAGTCGGAGGTAGCGAGAACAGCGCATTGGCGGGCAGGTGTATGCCTGCCTTTTATCGGACACCCACATCATCGAGTGAAAGCTGGAAGGCGTGCGCACGACGGATCTGCAGATACGTGTCGCGCGTAAGAGACTGCATGTCCCTGTGGGGAAGCGTCCGAAACTCGCGCTGCGGGATTTTTTCTTGCGGGGGTACCGGAAGAAAGAACACGGCCAGGGGCCGCTTGTAGACTTGATACGCGAGTTTCTCCAATTGGGCGTAAGTGGGCGCCTCTACTCCAGCTTCCCAAGCTGCGACGTCGCCGGCCTGGACCTTGCACATGGTCGCCACGTCTTCGACTGATAGACCAACGGTCTCTCTGGCCCACCGGAGCAATTCCGGTTGCACCCCCGCCACGGGCTCGCGTTTCGTCATGTTCTCTCTAGGATCCGGATTGCCGCAGTTTATCGTTGCGGCGTAAAGGCCTCCATGTTACCCGCCGCTAGGATCGACGGGTACTGCAGCACGCTCACGCCCGCATGAAGCGGCGCCTCTGGCGGCTGAGCTTTTGAGATGGAACGGTGACTCAATCCAGAACCAAAGCAATCGGTCACTAGACCATCCGGCGCTGGGACTCATGCAGCAATCTTGATCTCATAAAAATTCCTTGACATCTATCTACTGGTAGATAAAATAGCGTTCATGGATGCGTAGTTGCTGTGTTGGAGCACCGTTCAGGGAGCGACAATACCGCTTCCATAGAAACTAAAAAGCAGTCGGAGGTAGCGAGAACAGCGCATTGGCGGGCAGGTGCATGCCTGCCTTTTATCGGACACCCACATCTACCTTCGGATAGATAGATAAAGATGGACGAGGCCAATCTGCAGTTTTTGCAGCATCAATCTATCTTCTGATAGATAGTTGTGGTTACGCAACACCCACATTCCTTAACGATTAGGAGCAAGTCATGTCGATTCAACAAGTTCTGTACCGTGCCCACGCCAAAGCAACCGGTGGCCGCGATGGCCGCGCCGTGGTGGACGAATCCAACCTCGACCTCAAGCTCACGACGCCGCGCGAGCTGGGCGGCGCCGGCGGCGAAGGCGCGAACCCCGAGCAATTGTTCGCTGCAGGCTATAGCGCCTGCTTTCTCGGCGCGATGAAGTTCGTCGCGGCGCGCGACAAGATCAAGATTCCGGCAGACGTGGCCGTCGAAGGCAGCGTCGGAATCGGCGCTATTCCTAACGGCTTCGGCATCGAAGCGGAGCTGCGCATCTCGCTGCCGGGCCTCGACCGCGAAACGGCGCAAACGCTCGTCGATCGCGCGCACATCGTATGTCCGTACTCGAACGCAACGCGCGGCAACATCGACGTCACGCTCACGCTCGTCTAACCGGCTCGCAATACAACATCGACACACGACTCGCGGCTTACGAGCCGCACGTCGTGCGTCGTGCGTCGTGCGTCGTAACGCGTTTGACGGGTTACGCCGTCACTGCGGCTTGGAGACGATCTCCTTGATCGCCTGCTCGAATACTTCGACGGGCTGTCCACCGCTGACTACATAGCGCCGATTGAAGATGATGGCCGGCACCGATTGAACCCCCATGGCTTGATATTGCCGCTCTTCGGCGCGAACCTCGTCGGCGAACCGGCCGCTTTCGAGCACTTCGCGTGCTCGCATAGCGTCGAGTCCGACCGAACGCGCGGCCTCGACGAGCATCGCGTGATCGCTCGGGTCTTTCTCGTCGCCGTGGTACGCCTGCAGCAAGGCCATCTTGAGCTCGACCTGCTTACCCTCTATTCCCGCCCAATGCAGCAGCCTATGCGCATCGAAAGTGTTGTAGACGCGCTTGCGCGCGCCGAAGCGGAAACCCACCGCCGCGCCGCGCTCGCGGATCATCGCCTGCGTCTCGGCGATCTGCTCCGGCGTGCGCCCGTATTTCTTCCCGAGATACTCGATGACGTCCTCGCCACCCGGCGCCATCTCCGGATTCAATTCGAACGGATGCATGACGATTTGTGCATCCACCGAGTCGTCAAGACGCGCTAGCGCCTGCTGCAGCGAGGCAAGCCCGATCGCACACCAAGGGCATGCGACATCGGAGACGAAATCGATTTGAAGCGGTTGAACTGTCATGGAGACCTTCTAAGGATGATCGGCCGAAAGGCTTGGGCGAATAAGGACATAGCGGCACACCGCGTCGCCGGACAGTTCGCAGCGTAGCGTGAATCGCGGATGTCTGCAGAGCGGCCCAAGGCGGCCGCTGCGCTACCCCTGACGCGCAGCGATCGGCGCGTGTCCGAACGCTCGCAAATATGCGCGCGAAAACGCCGACGCACTGCCGAAACCCACGCGCTGCGCCACCGCTTTGACTTTGTCGCCGTTGGCCAGCGCGCGACGAGCAAGCATCAACCGCCACCCCGTCAGATAGGCGCTGGGCGTCGTGCCCACCGTCTCGCGAAACGACGCCATGAATCGGCTTCTCGACATGCCCGATACGGACGCGAGATCCTCCACGCACCACGGCCGATCCGGCGCGTCATGCATCGCCACGAGCGCTCGATGAAGCGCCGGATGCGAGAGCCCCGCGAGCAACCCGGGCGACGTCGCTCCGCCGTCGATGACCTGCCGCAACAGCATCAGCAACATGACTTCGCACAGCCGATGGATCGCCGCGCTGCGGCCACAGCGCGCGCCAGTGGCTTCTTCGACGAACGCATCGGTAACCGCATGCAGCGTGGGCAATTCAGTGAGATCGACGGACAACATCGCGGGCAACGCCGCGATAAGCGGATTCGACGGGCCGCCGAATGCGATGGAAACGTGCATGAGCGCGTTAGGTTGTACATCGAGGCTTTGGCTTTCCGATGCACCCGGTACACCGGTGCAAAGAACCAGCCGTTGCGCCAACCGCGCCGACCGCGCCGGTTCTCCAACCACGACGATGGTCGCGTCCGCACCGGCCGTCGGTCGATCCGACAACTCGATCGACAAATCGAACGCTCGGAAGAACGCCGACAAGCGATCGACTTTAGGTGGCGATTCTGGACTTTCGATCATGTATTTTGGATTTCCCATGACGATAAGTATGAGAAAGTCGGTTCATCGCGTCAACGGGCGCGAACGATTCCATACCAGAAGGAGTTGCCATGCTCGTACCCCGCCAAACGGCGCCTACGCTTGCCGTCGAAACCTTGGACCACGGCTCGTTCGACCTCGCGTCGGAAACCCCCGAGCGTATGACGTTGGTCTGTTTCTATCGCGGCCTCCACTGCCCGATCTGCGCCATGTATCTGAAGGAGTTGGAACGCTTGACGCCGGAATTCGCCCAACGCGGCGTCAGCACGATCGCGATCAGCTCGGACACGCAAGAACGCGCGAGGGAAATGCAGACGAAAGTCGGAGCCGCTCAGTTGCGGATCGGCTATGGGCTCCCGCTCTCCGAAGCGCGCAAGTGGGGACTGTATGTGTCGGCGTCTCGCGGCAAGACTTCGATCGGAATCGAAGAGCCTGCGCTTTTCTCGGAGCCGGGCCTGTTTCTCATTCGTCCCGATCGAACGATCTACTACCTGTCGGTCCAATCGATGCCGTTCGTGCGCCCGAATTTCAAAGAATTGCTACAAGCGCTCGACTTCACGATCGCGCACGACTACCCCGCGCGCGGCGAGTATGTGGGCGCGCTCTAGTCTTCGCCGATCTAATGTTCAGAAGAATTCGAGCACCGCATGCGCGGCGAGCGCCGCGCCCGTCGCAACAGTCGCGACCCAGCAAAGCGCTCGCGTAAACCAATGTGCCTTCATCACGCCGACGGCATCCCGGTGACTGCTGAGCAATACCAACAGAATCAGCACCGGCGTCACCGTCATGCCATTGGTCAGCGCTGTCCAATAACAAGCGGTCAGCGGCTCGACGTCGAACATGAGCAGCCCGATGGCGATGATGGCGCCCAGCACCATGAGCCCGACGAGGACAAGGCTGATACGTCGGTCGCGCACTTCTCCTTGCGGCCATCCGAACGAGCTGGCGGCGGCATGGGCCGCGGAGCCCGCAAGCGGCGGCAAGGCAATGAGCGCCGTGCCGAGCAGCGCGAGGCCAAGCAGCGTCGACGCATACCCGTGCGCCGCGGGCTCGATCGCCAAGGCTGCGTCGCGCGTCGTGCGCAGCGGATGTTGCGCGATATGCAACGTGGCGGCCGAGGCGATCAATACGATCGCGCCTGCCGCATTCGACAAGAACGTGCGCGTCAGCGTTTGGTAACGCATCTTGCGCAATTGAGCCGAATCGGGCGATCGGCCTTTCCGACCGGTGGGCTGCGGGTCTTCATGCGTCCGCTCTTCGACTTCCTGCTCCGCTTGCGAAAACAACAAATACGGGCTGACGGTCGTGCCCAGCACCGCGAGGAGCATCGCAAGAAAGTCTTCCGACCATTTGATCTCGGGGACGACAGCTCGCCATGCCACCGTGCGCCATGGCACATCGACGATCAATAGCGTCGCCGCGTAGCCGAACAAGGCGAGGCACGTCCACTTTAAGACGTTCACATAGCGCGCGTAAGGCACATACCATTGCAGCGCGAGCGACGCGCCGCCGAAGACGATCGCGAAAACACCCACGGATCCGCCGAATATCAACCGCGCCGCTTCGCCCATCGCCAGCATGTCCGCCGCGATGTTCACCGTATTGGCAACGAGAAAGCGCGCCACGGCGAGCAGGAAGAGCCAGCGCGAATAGTGTTCGCGCATGTTCTCGGTGAGCCCCTTTCCCGTGACCGCCGCGACATGCGCCGAAATCAATTGAAGCGCGACCATCGACGGGTAGGAGAGCACGCACACCCACAGCAGATCGAAGCCGTAGCGCGCTCCGGCCAGCGAGTAGGTCAAGATGCCGCTCGGATCGTTATCGGTGGCGGTCGTGACGAGACCCGGGCCGATGTCCGCGGCCCAGGCATGCGCCGGGCGCTCGCTGCGATTCGAAGGCCGGCGTCGCAGCCATGCAGGCCTAGGGGTTTCCATTTGGAAAGGGGTCGATCCGAAACGAACGAGAGCCTACGCAGGAATCGTTCCAGGCGCTGGACACACTTTAGTTTTTTCGCCATCGTGTCGTTTACGGGCCAATTCCGGACGCGTGAGTTCGTGCCGCGGCCGGTACGAGTTAATACACTGAATTCCGGCAGATGACGTCACCCTGCATTTCACGCCGTCGCTTCATGCACGGCATGAACTTGCAAAATCATGGCGAAGCAGTCGGACACGCAGACCGCCCAGTGTCTCGGTTCGTCTTTCTTGGCCGCACGCGAGCCGCCAGAAGCGGCTAATCCAATCGAAACGGCGCTCGATGCCGCTCGCGACAGCGACGGCACCCCTTCTCAGGGGCCATCGAGCACGACCATCGTCGATGTAGAGCGCCCGCGGCCCGAAGACGGCCGAAGGACGCGACGCGCGCAGTTCTCAAGAAAAAGGAGGCAGGCATGAGTTCATTACAAAAGGAAGTGGCAGTTTCCGCGGGGACGATCGAGAAGAAAACGTCGTCGGCATTCAAGCGACGCTTCATGTTAAGAATGATCATCGTGCTGACCGGCGGCACGTTCCTCGACGGCTACATTCTCGGGATCGTCGGCCCGGTGTCGGGCAAGATGACTGCCGAGCTCGCCATCTCGCCGGTCTGGGAAGGCCTGATCGCCGCAGCCGCGCTCTTCGGCATTCTCGTTGGGTCGCCGTTGGGCGGGTGGGCCGGCGACAAGTTCGGCCGCAAGCCGCTTTTCATGCTCGACATGGCGATGTTCGTCCTCGCGTCGGTCATGCAGTTCTTCGTGGGCTCGACACAGTTCTCCATCGCGGCGCCGCTCCAGCTGTTCATCGTGCGGCTGCTCATGGGCATCGCGATCGGCACGGAGTATTCCGTCGGCTGGCCGCTGCTGTCGGAATTCGCGCCGTCGCGCATCCGCGGCCGGCTCATGGGCCTCACGCTCATCGCTTGGTATGCCGGGTTCATGATCGCGTTCGTCGTGGGCTACTTGCTGGACCGCTATACGAACCTCGGCTGGCGCAACATCCTCGGCAGCAGCACCTTCATCGCCGTCGCGTTGTTCCTCGGCCGCCTCGGCATGCCCGAATCGCCGCGCTGGCTGTGGAGCAAGCGCCGTGTCGATCAAGCGCGCTCCGTCGCTCACCGGTACATGCAGAACGCCTCCGACATGGCCGACGTGGAGCACGAAACCGCGCACCCGGGCAGCGGCTTCGGGATGCTGTTTTCCCGACAGTACTGGCGCGCCACCTTATTCGTGTCGCTGTTCTTCTTCTGTGTCGTCACGCCGTACTTCGCGATCGCGACGTTCGCCGACAGCGTGCTGCAGCAATTCGGTTTGGGCGGCGGGCTGGCAGGCGGCGTCGGGCTGTCCGCGGTGGCGTTGGCCGGTAGCGTGGCCACGGTGCTGCTGATCGACAAGGCCGGCCGCCGCATTCTGACCGTCCCGCCGCAATGGATCATCACGGTGATTCTGGCGGTGCTCGGCGTGTGGACGAATGCGCCCGGAGCGGTGGTGCTGGGACTCTTCCTGGCGTTCTCGTTTTTCAACGCAGGCTGCGGGACGCTGACCTGTATCTACCCGGGAGAAGTATTTCCCACCGAAATCCGAGGGATCGGCACGGGCTTCGCCGCCGCCTTCAGCCGAATCGGCGCCGGCCTGGGCACGTTTCTGATGCCGTGGTCGATGGCCAACCTGGGCTCGTCGGTCACGATCTTGATTGCCGCGGGCGTGGCCGCAGTGGGCGCGGTCATATCGCAATGGCTGGCCCCGGAAACCAAGGGCCGGAGCCTCAGCGAAACGGCCTCCGGGTTCTCGCACTAGCATCGGCACCAGCACTAGCAAGCAGGGGCTCGCAAGCGCAAATGGCCTGCGAGCTTCGCGACACGGCAGGCATCGATGCAGGCGCGACGTTAAGCGATTGCAGAGCGGGCGGTAATCCGAGACCATACGACGGGAAACTCGGGGAGCGCCTTCATGCTAGCGAACGGCATCGGTTACAGCCGGTTCGATTCCGCTCGGCTGTCGCCGCAGCAACAATTGCTGGCGTATTGCGAGCAGCTTGGACATGTCATCGAGGTCGTGCCGGCGCGTGGCCAGATTCGGCAGGCCTTTGCGTGTATCAACGATCGTTACGATATCGGCGAATTCCGTATCAGCGACACCTATACGGATGACGTCGTGATCGAACGCACGATCGCCCGCATATCGCGCGACAGTGTGCGCGGCATCGGCTTTACGATTTTCTTGGACGGCGAAGCGCATTGGGCGACCACGCATGCGAGGAAGCGCGAGTTCGCCGTGCATGGAGGCAGCGTACTAGCCACGGATCTCGATCAACCTACCCGTCTCGTGCGCCGGGCCTGCCGGTACATTACGCTGGTCGTGCCTCGCGATCTCTTGGCACGGATCTTCCGCGACCCTGGAGCGATCCACGGCCGCTTTCTCGATCCAGCGCGGCCTGCTACGCAGTTGATCGTCACGCGTGCGAAAGCGCTTGTGGAGAACTGCCGGCAGATGCCGTTCGTAGCCGCGCATAGCGAGTTGACACACCTCATTCGCCTGATCGCGGACGCATTCGGCGCAGACGCCGGGTTGAGCGGGAGCCGACGCGCCGTCCATCGCGCACTGATGTTCGACGATGTGCGGCGGTATGTGCGCAACAACCTGCAGGAAGAGGGACTATCGCCCCAGAGCATCATCGACGCGTTAGGATTGCCGCGCACCACGGTCTATCGGCTTTTCGAGCATGAAGGCGGGCTCGGAACCTTTATTCAGCATCTTCGCTTGCGCGTCGCCGCCGACGAATTGATCCGCACGCCCAGCGTTCCGATCAAAGACATCGGCTATTCCGTCGGCTTCAAAAGCGCCGCTCACTTCACTCGCGCTTTTCAGAATGCATATGACATCGCCCCTCGGGAAATGCGGCTGAATGCGTTCGTGTACTAGACGGGGCGAAGCCGACCGGAGAGTCAGCCGACTCACTCATCAGGGTGGCGAAGTAAAAGTAAGCGCACCACCTTCAGTTCTGTCGCCAGAATGTTCGTGCCGGGGCTGGGAGAAAGATGGGTGAGATAAACTCGCCAAAGCGTATTCCCGTCCGGCATTACCTCGCTGCCACGCCATTCCACCCCGACCTCGAAGCCGTCGATGACATCTTTCCGGTAACGAACAGGACCGCTCAGTGAGTCGCGCGCCAATTGTTGAACACGCGGGTGCCGTAGAAGCCGCCGCACCGCGGCGGCAACCTCCACGCGAGTGAATTCAACGGGCCAAAACGTAATCTGCGTCGCGCGATCGACCACACCGTTGCGCAGGTCAGCGCAGGCGTAGGTGTGCGCCTCGGCAAAGAAAGTCACGCGAATGCGCGTGGCGATTAGTTGAATGCGGTCCGCTCCCGAGGCAAAGGTGACGTCGTGTTCTGCAGGTCCTTCGATCGCCGGGTTTGTATCCGACGTCAACAGGTGGGTGACGCGGTTAGCGCGGATAAAATTCGCCAAGGCAGTGAGGACATTATCCCAAGCTACGCCAACCGTACCGCCATCCTCAATGAAGCGGAACAACCTTTCGATTCGAGCTTTAACGCCAAGTTTCTGCCTGCCCAGCCCCCCGCAGACGGTTCTCGGGAGCAGCGCCAATAATTGGCGGCATTGCGTCGCCGTCAATCGCCCGGCCGTCGACGATACCGACGCCGCGGCCGATGACACCGCGGCCGACGGCACAGTTGCACCGTCTTTCATTTGTCGAACGAACCTGAATATGCGCAAGGATCCTTCGTTCAGCGTGTCTAGGATAATCGGCGGCGGCGGCGGCGAGTCGTACGTTGCTGTTCGCACCACTTCCAACAGCAAGTCGCCGAAGGCCGGAACGGCAGCGCCGTCTGGCAGACCGAGCGCCGCCCTGACGGGTGCCAGCCAAGCGACATCGGACGGACGACATAAGTCAAATAGCGTGACGACGATGGGCCGGTCGGTCGGCAGTGCTGTCTTCGCGATGAAATGCAGCAGCTTGGGCCGGAAATGCGGACGCAGGATTGCAAGCCGCTCGAACAACGTGCGGCCGGTGAGCGCGGGAGTGTCCTCCTTCCATTGCACGAGCATCTCGCGAGTGTCGCGCCGGACGATGCGGCCCTCGGCCGTGATCGTCCAGTTGAGGGCCTCGATCCATCGCTCCGGATTTCCCGGGTCGGCTCCGCCGAACAGCGTCGTAAGCAAAGCGGAAATGTCCTGCAAGGCCTTTTCTCGAGCAGGCGCTGCGGCGCGGACAAACACGTCCCCATCGAGCAGCACGTTGACAAGATCGATCAATCTCTGAGTGTTCGATCTCAGTGACGAAAGTGCCTGGCACACCGACGCGCTGGCGCAAGTCAGCAAGCGCGCCCGCTCGCCGAGGACGAGAATCGTGCTGTGAAGCGTTTGCGAGCCAAACGTCTGCTCGAAGCTCGAAGCCGGCCGAGCGGGTGCACTCCTCATCGGCGACTCACGCCGTGGTATGGCCAGCGTCGAAACATGCGCTCCCGGCGGCGTAGCCGGGTGCGGTGTCGCGGCAGCATGTCGATCCGGCGATGCAGCCCTTGAATGGGCGGCTGTGGCGGCTGTGGCAGCTGTGGCGGGTGTGGCGGGCGATGGAAGCGGACGCGCGATAGATCCTCTGGCCGCCGCAGGTAACGGAGGGACGACGACAAGGTCAAGGTGGAGGGTAACAGACTGGTGAGTGGTTGCGACGAGGTTATCGCTGCTGCCGCACACCCGGCAGCGTAGAGTCGTGCCAGGCGGAAGCGTCCGTGGATCACGGTCTGTGACGTGTCTATACCGAGTGCTGCACTTCCCAGGCTGACATTCGAAGTAATAAGGCATAAAGAGCTCGTTTGCCTCTGGTGAGCCGCAGCGACGCCAGGAAACGAGCCACGATGACGGTTATGCCGGTGCACTCGTTCGAACGCCCATCGCTCAATTGACGATGTGCCAATCCGGCCGCGCCGCACGTCGACGCACGGATTGCCATGGATGGAGGATGGGACGAAAGCGCGGAATCGCGCGCATTCCGGCTGACCGTCCGTCGGGCCAGTGTAGGGCCGATCGCTTTGCGAGAATTGATCGAGCGTCCCACTTTCTATGATTTTGTAAGCCTGGGACGCCCGTGCTCAACCAACGGCGGTGCCGCTAGAACTCCACGTCGAGCATCGCCAAGTACCGGCCGAGGTCGCCTTCCTGGCTCACGATGTCGCGCATCAAATCCGGCAGCGGCATACGGCCCCAGTTGACGGCGCGCGCGAGAAGATACGGCGTCGGGCTATGCGGCTCATGCTCGGCAAGGTAGCGCGCAATCTCTTCGAGCAGCTGGTAAGCATGCGACCGATCGACGATATGCTCGCGCGTAACGGGTAGCACTCGTGCCTGCATATCGACCTCCAATTGACTATCGTGGCGTTCGATCGTGTGGACGTCATCCATCTCCGTAGCCACCGCCGCCGTGGGCTGCTCGTCCAAAGCATGATTGCCACGCAGCGCACGCGCCGCGCGCTGCAGTTCGCTCAACGTCGCCTTGACGCGCGTAAAGCTCGGCGCATCATCCCCCAGCAGCTGATCGAGCCGGCGCGACAGCGCATCGATACCCGTCAGCACGGTCCCCGCCGTGCGCTCGAGCTGCCGTAGCAACGCGAGATTCGATCCTTGCGCCGCTTCCCGATCGAGCAGCTCGCGCGGCAGGTGTGTAGCCGGAGCGTCGTCGTCCTGCTGCACCGAGGCCGCCACGACACGTTGCCAATCGTCGAGATTGACGAAGCCCGGCTCGACCGGCAAGCCGATCAGCGGCACATGCAGCTTGAGCACGACCTCGAGCCGGCGGCTGATCCAATGAAGCGGTGCCGCGCGCGCATCCGTATCTTCGCCGTCGATTTGCGGGTACGCAAGGTCCCAAAACCGATCGACGAAATCATTGAGCAACTGCATGCCGGCCATCATCCCCTCGAGGCGATAGAGCCGCGTCCACGCCTCGCACAACCAAACGGCGAGCTGGAAATCCTTGCTGCGAAGACGCAACGCATCCCCGCATAGCGAGGCGACCGTATTCCAATCGGCTTTGACGAGCGGGCGTTCCCATTCGCCCATCGGCAGAGACGGATCGTCTTCGTGCTGCGCATCGCGTATCTGTTGCCAAACGGGATCGGTTCTCAACGATACGCCCGCGCCGTCTCCGTCCGGCAAAGGACTCAGCAGCGAGTTCAGATCGACCGCAAAGCTCAGTTCGGCCTCGATCAAATCGGATGGGTTCATGAGGCGCTCCAAGTCGGGGCATGAGTCGGGAAACTGCTCGGCCAGGCAAGCGGAATCTTCTTGCCACCCGGCGTCATCCGCACGCGCACGAAAACGCGGCCGCGCGGGTACTTGGTAACGAGCGCGGCGTCGGCTTTGTTGGTCGTCTCCAGCGGAAACTCGAACTTCAAGAGCGACGCGCCGGCGCTCGCTCTCACCGTCGTATCGGCCACACGCTGCGCGCTGACGAACGAAATCAACGCCCAGGGATCGGAGAATTGCCAAGTCAGCGTTTGTCCGTCAGTCGCGAAGTTGCGCTGGGCCGGATCGTTCTTCGCCACCAGCGGCGAATTTTTCGCGAAGCGCAGCACGAGCGTGACCGGCATGCCGTACTCCCAGTGCAGTGCGTGCGGCGCATCTTGCATGGACAAACTATGATCGCCCATGCGAATCGTCCAGTCGATCAATTGATTGCCGGCCACTTCCGCCGTACGGTCGGCCCGGAAATCGATGTTGACGTCGTACCCGGCCGTCGTCCCGTCGGCCGCGGGATAGAGCGGCGCGAGCAATGCATCCACTGGATCAAACTCGTCGACGAACCGGCGCACCGCATCCGCACGGATGACCCGCGCCCCGGCGCCGCCCGCCGAACGCAACGAAGAAGCCACCTTTTCATAGCGCTTCAGCGCGGCGCCCAGTTCGCCGAAGTCGGCCGGCATCGCGTCGGCATCGTTCAGCTTTGCGGACTGCATCGGCGTGCTGAACGGCCGGCGCCAGGCCACGCTCTGATTGAACACCGCTGCAAAGCCGTCCCATTCATGGCTCAACGTATTGGCGTAGGTCGAGCCGCAACGCGTGAGCAGGCCGTCGTAAAGCCGCATATGCAGCGTCGTGAAGTAATCGCCGCCTACGCCGGCAGGGCGCGGCGGGAAGCGGTCCACGCAATCGACGGCGTTCGGATCGGCCGCCACTGTCTGCAAGAACTGCTCGAGCATCAGCAAGCCGCTGTTCGGGTTCTTGAGCTGGTAGCGGTCGAGATCCGTGACGATCGCCTGCCAACGCTGCGCAAGCGGCGAATTGGCATCGGCGGCGTCGAGCGCCGCCAAATAGGTCTTCGCGTCTTTGCCCAATGCGAGCGCGCGCAACGACTGCTGCTGCAGATAGGCGTTGAGCGCCGCGACATCGTTGACGCCGAACGCCGCAAGCACGGGCTTGACGTTCGTCGATCCGCTATAGGCCGGCCGTGTCGCGTAAAGATCCGATTGCGCAAGCAACGTGTCCACCAAGCGCAGATGCTGCATGGCGTCGCTCGACACCAAGGTGTCCAGATCGGCGGCCTGCGCGTTCGCCCCCATCTCCGCGAGTACGGCGCGAATCTTCGCAAGCCGGGGGCGCGCCGCGTCGAAGGCCGCGCTGCCTGCATCGCCGTCCGCAGGTGCGACCGAAGCGGCCGACGCCACTTGATCGATCACGAGCCGTGCAAACTGCACGTCGAGCGACTGCTGCACGGCGGGCCGAACCGCGTCGGGCAACGTCGCGAGGCCATCGACGAGATACTTCTTGCGTTCGTCGCCAAGCGCGATCGCCTGATCCAAGCGCGTGCGGTCCCATGTCACGGTCGAGCCGTCCGGCACCGTCGGCAACGGAAGGTTGCGCGGGGCAACCATGAACGGCTGCGCCAACAACTTGGCCAAGCCGTCACGCAACGCGAGACGCGCGGGCGACACGGCGTAGCGCGCGTCTTTGTCGACCCAAACGACAGCACCGTCCGGGCCGCCGAAGCGCTGCGCCATTTCGCTCGTAAACGTCTGGAACGCCGTGGCCGAACGCGCGCGCGTCTGCGCGACGAGATCGGAGCCGAGCAGCCGGTTTTGCGTCGCCCGCGCAAACGTGCGATCCCAAACGGGACCTGGGTTGAACTGCGCCTGATGCATCCAACCGGCTTTGCCCGACGCGAGCAGCCTTTGTTGCGTGTCGATGCCGGAGACGATCGCGCGATAACTGTCGTTCGTCTGCGTAAAATCGCCGAGGCCGACGCTGCCCACCGACAATGCGTCGAGTTGCCCGATAACCGAGCGCTCGGCCGTCAGCAGCGGGTTGGCCGTGAACATTTGCGCGTCGAGTTGCTGCGCGCCCTTGTCGAACGTGCAGCGCACCGCCTCGCGAATCACCGGCACGTTCAAGCCGCCGGTGCCGTCCGACGAATACGCGCCGCCGGTGCGCGAAGCATCGCGGTAAAAGTAGCGCAAGCTGCCGGCGACGTTGCCTTGCAGCTCGACACCGAACGCGTAGCGCACGACGAGACGAAGCGCCTCTTCGTTGCCCGAAGACGGCCGCTGCAATCGCTGCATCGCCACGAGCGCCGCATCGAGCTGATCGATCGAGGTGACATAGCGCTGCATTGCCTGCATCGCGGGCAAGTCTTCGACGGCGAGGCTGCTTACCACTGGCGAATCGCTGCCGAGCGACGGCGCGATGCAATCGTCGCCGACGATCAACTGGCCCGTCGTCGGATCGCTCGCCACGCCGGTCATTCGGCTCACGCGCTGCAATACTTCCCGTTCGAGCGCCGTCAGCGCAATTTCGCCGAATTCGTGTTCGAAGCGTGCGCGCACGCGTTCGTCGAGATCGTCGAACGCACTCCATGACCCCGGCATGAAGACGGTCCACAACGTCCCGATGTGCTGATCGTTCATGCCGATCAGCGACAACGTCTTTCTACGGTACCAATCCGACGGCAGTGCTTCGCCGCCGCGCATGGCCGCGTCGCGCTCCTGCGAATCGATGTGCAATTCGTTCAGCGCGGCGACGAGCCTCGGGTTGCGATGGCTCAACGCAAGCGTGGCGCCGGTGAGGCCGATCGTCCAGCCGCCGAGCATGGCGATCGCGCCCCAGCGCACCGCGCGGTGCAGCATGGGCCGCGTGAGGTGCTGCGAGCGCGAGGGCCGCGTCAGTCCATATTCGAGGAAGATCTTCTTCTCGAACAAGTCGCGCAAAAAGGCCGGCTGCAGCATGAGGTCGTTCAGCGCACGATTGCCGTCGTGGCGACCATGTTCGCCGGTGTCCGCGTCGGCATTCGCATTCGGCGCAAGGCTCGGCTCGCGGGGCGCGTAGGGATCGGCGGCCTCGGGTGCGTCGAGCGCTACCGCTTCCTCCGCGCCCTGCCGCTCTTCGCCGCGTTGCGCGAGCTCGCCGCTATCGCCGGTCAGGTAGATCCCGCGGAAAAAGAACGGCTCGTGATACGCGCTCGGCCGCATCAGCTCATCGACATACAACTGCAACTGAGAGCGGATCGCATCGACGCGCGCGGGCAACAGCAAGCACCCTTGAACGTCGACCATGCCCGTGTCGAGCGTGAACAATTCCGCGCTCGCGTCGGACACCGCCCGCTCGATGCTGCCCATCGCCGCATCTACCCAGCTCGATTGGTACGTCGTCGACAAATCGAACGGAGACGACCAGCCCAACATGCTCGCACGCAGCGGCTCGGGCAGCGCACGGGCAAAACCGGCGAATCCATCGAGGTCCTCGCACCCCGTCACGACGACATACACGGCGAAGCGCATCGCGAAGCGATTCTGAGCCAGCCAGAGCCGGCGGTGCGCAAGCTTCGCGTGACGCTCCAGCTCGAGCCGCGCGTCGGGATGATCGGCAAGCAGCATCGATGCGGGCACGGTCACCACGACCGAATCGAACGGCCGCTGCGGCCGGTAGTTGCGGCACAGGCTCAGAAATTCGTCCCACGGCTTCTCGTCGCTGCTTTCGTCGGGCGAGCCGAGATAGGCGGCCTTGATGTCGATGACGACGCCGCGGTCGAAGAAATTCCACGAGATGCCCTGAATCGCGGCCGGGTTCGCGGCCTCGGCGCTCAGGACGCTTGCGACGCCCGCTTGTGCGATCGGCAAGGGGCGAGGATCGTCGCCCTCGTTGAGGACGATGACCCAAGGCACGTTGTAGCGCTCGCTGCGTGAAGCGATGTTGCCTTCGATAAGCTCGACGGCATGACGAAACGCATTGCGCAAAGAATCCGTGCGCAGCCGCACGATCTTGCGCTCGGCAGCCGGCTTGTTTTGCGCGCTATGGGCTGCGATCCAAAAGACTACGCCGAGCACGACGAGCACGACGACGATGAGAACCGCGACCGACAACAGGAACAGGTTGCTTGTCAGCATAGCGATGCCCCCGCAATGAACGAACGACGCATGGGGTTCATGAGCTCGCTCCCACGACGGTGTCGCCGTGCAGCGCTTGACGCACCGGCCACGACTGCCAGAGCCATAAGATCTCCGATATGGCGAGCAGCGCCACCACCGCAAGCAACGCCATGACGCTCCAACGGCTGACGGTCGGCAGCTTGCGCGGCGCGATATGCGAAAGCGTGTTGGTATAGGCCGATTCGGCCACGACACGGTCGCGCCCGCCTAGGTCGGCGCGGCGCTGATAAATGAACTCGTAGAGCTCCTCTCGATAGCTGCGCAGGCGCGCATCGGCCGGCTCGCCCGCGCCGCGGAAGCGCCCCTGAAAGCCCATCGCCAGCGCAAAGAGATACATGCGCGCGATTTCGCGACGCGACGGCTCGCGGTCGGACAGCAATTCCTCGATCTTCTTGAAGACGAGATCGCCCGCGATATTCGTGCGGAACAGCGACGATTCGAGCAGATACGCGGTCCAGCGATCGCGTCCCGCCCATGGCGTGTTGAGCAGCAACTCGTCGGCCAGCACGGCTTTGAGGTAGCGTGCGTCGGCCACGTTCTCGATGTCGAAGCGCGTGCTGTCTCGACGCGACTGCAGCGTCTGAATCTCGAGCACGTTCAATAGATGCCGCGACATGCCCTGCGCGGCCTGCTCGGGGTCGGTCTCGGCACCTTCGGAGAAGCGCCGTTGCGACTTGACGAGTTCGTCGAGAAACGCGCGAAACTGATCCATCGCGCTGTCGTTCTCTTCGGTTTCAATGCGGGTGCGTGCCATTTTGGTGTACACCGTCAGTCTTTCGTGAACAACAGCATTTCCTGGGGACGCTGCGCACTGGCCCCTTCGTTCGGATTGCTGATGACAAGGGGCTCGCCGGCGCGAACGAGCGCAGGGTCGGCTTCGACTTCGAACAGCAGATAGCCGGACCCGGAACGTATGCCGAGCTCTTCGGCATACTCCACAGCACGGCGTGCGGCGCCGAGCACGCGCCGGCTGCGCAGCGACGGATAGACCGATTCCGAGCCGATCACCGCACCGTCCATCCAAGCCAATAAATCGCGATCCGACTGCCCTCGCATGCCGATGACGAGCCGCCCTTGCACCCACTGGGCTTGCAAGGCGATGTCGAACGTGTCGTTGCCGTAGCGGAATTTGCGTTCGCGGTACCCTTCGCTGACCTCGGCGATCGCCTCGCGCAGCGAACCGAGCAACGGCGTGAAGACGGCGAGCGGATGGGCATGATCGTAGTCGGGCGGCACCGGCGGCAAGCCGCCGGGTGCGAGCATCGAAAGCGAGCCATGCAGCGCGGCGAGCGCATGATAGAGCGCAAGCGGATGCAAATGCGGCGTGCGCAATACGGCTTCCGCAAGCGGCAGCGCCGCCAGCAGACTGCGCAAGCGGTCTTTCAGTTCGAGCTGGGTCAGGCGATCGTCGGCCTTCGACGAGGGAATGGCCGTTTGACGCGCCACGAATGCAGCCTTGCCGCGCACCTGGCCGAGTAGCGAGGCCACCGCTTTCCAAAGCGGATTGTCGCGCGCCACTTCGAGCAGCGGAGGTTGCCGATCGCCGAGTTTGACGACTTCGTTGTCTTTGTAGACTGTGCCGAGGCACAGCGACACGAAGCGCCCGGACGGCACCTCCCCCGCTTCGAGGGCGAGGTTCGGCACGAGACGCGGAATGTCTGCAGGCGGCGCGCCGGAGGTGTCGTCATCGACCGGTTCGCCTGCCACCGAGCGGAAGCGGCGCATTTCGGCATCGCCACGCACAGACGAAGCGACAGGCAGCGTCAAATAAATCTCGAGTGCGCTCGAGGCGAGCCGTTCGGCGAACGGCGCGAGCGAAAGCTCGAGCCGGCCGAGCTCCGCGACGTCGGCCGCATACGACACCGCGGTGCCGTCCGGCATGATTGCGTCCAGCGCGAGCACGCGGACGACGCCGGCTGCGAGCAACCCCTCGTCGAACACGAGGCGCCGCACGCCCCAGCTGAACGGGGCCGCAGCCAACGTCTGCCATGCGACGAGCGAATCTACGCGCGAGCCCAGAAGCTGAAAGTGCTGCGGCGCCAGCAACATGCCCTCGAACCATTCGACACGGTCGACGACAGGAACGAGTCGATCAGACATGACGGCACCTCGCACGATGAGGAATGGCCCGGCCGCCGCACGGCGGCTCGGCGCATCGGGAATCGAAAGAACAGCGAAGTTCGGTCATTTCACACTCGAAACAGAAAATGCGTTGGCGCCCAGTTGCACGACGAGGCGGCCGTTGAACCGTTCGACTCGCACGCGATTGGCGCCCGGCCCAGGGTAGTCGGCGAAGACGAAGACGCCTGCCACACGCGGCCCGCGCAGTTTGTCTCCGGGCACGACGAGCCGCTGACCCGGCACGAGTTCCCAACTCTGATAGCGGATCGAATCCGGAAACGTGGCAGCAAGATCGGCACGCGCGGCGAACCATTTGGAAGCGGGCAGCTCCGCGATGCGCGCGAGCAACGTCTTGTCCGTCACGAAAACGACGTCGACCGCGACGGGACTGTCGTTGTTCGCTTCGTCGCTCGCCGAGAGCGTGAGCTCGTCCCACTTCACTTTGTCGCCCGACGGAAACAACATCGAGCATCCGGCGAGTCCCATGAAGCACATCGCGGTCAGCAGCCCGGCGGCCCACCGACGGATGCGCACGGGCGCATCGAGCGGCGCGTTGCCGTGCACGAAGGAAGGCTGTTCCGCAGAGCGTCGCCGGTCCGTCATCTTGCTCCTACTCCTATACCCATGACTACGATCAAAGAAGCCGCCACGACCGTGCACAGCGCGACTACGGCAAGTTGTGCGCGCGTGAAGGCCAGGCGCACGATCACGGCATTGCCGTACGGCGCCGCCACTTGCTGCGGGTTCACCGTGCGTTCCGTCTGCAATCCCGCCGATGCAAGCGCCACGACCGCACAGGTGGACAGCAGGCTCAGCAGATTGCGCGGCCCGTCGCAGATCAGATCGATGGCGACGAAGACGACCAAGGCGGCCTCCACCGGCAGCCGAAGCAGCGACAAGGCAATCCCTGCCGCGGCAATGCCGCTCACGCCGTTTCGTCCCGCGGATGCGAACGCAGCGACAGTGGCGGCGGCGCAAATCATTACATAGTTGCCGAGGCTGAGCGAGTCACCGTACAAGTTCGCCACGAACGAAGCAACGAGCGCGAAATAGAGCGCCGAACCGGCGCGCAAGAACACCGCCCCGAACGGCACGACGAGTTCCGCGACACCGCGGCTGAAGCCGAGCTTCGTGCTCATCGCTTCGATCGTATGGGGAATCGCCCCCGTGGCCGTCCCGGACGTGAATCCGACGAGCATCGGGGCGCGCAGGCAAGCCACCGTGCGTAAGAACGAGCCGCGCGTGCGCATCGCGACTACGGCCAGCGCGACGCACGACAACGCAGCTGCCGAAACGAGAAAGACCGAGATGAAGCCGCCCATCGCCGACAAGATTTCGCGCGGCGTATGCGCGACGAGATGGGCCGCAGTGCCGAACACCAGCACGGGCAACAACAGGTTCGCGTAGTCGATGAGCGCTTCGAGCGTGCGGTAGATGCTTTCGAAGATTCCGTTGAGGACTTTCGTTTGCTCGGCCGATAGTGCGGCGAACGCCATACCGAACAGGATCGTGCACGTCAGGATGCCGAGCGCCCGCCCGCTCGCGAGCGCGCTGTAGAAATTGTCGGGCACGATTTCGTTCAACGCCAACCGGTGATCGGCCGCCCCTTGCGATGCCTGCGAGAACAACGCCATGCGCACCTCGCCCGCATCGCCTCCGCTCGACAAGATCAGCCGGCCGAGCTGCGAATGCGCGGCTTCCGACAGATGCGATCCGGGCGCCGCTGCCACGCCGGCCAGCGTACCCGCCAATGCGCAGAACACGACGAGCGCGATCGCCAGCATCAGCATCGTACCGATGCGCAGCCCCGGCCGCGGCAGCGCCATGAGCTGGCGCAGCCCGAAGAACATCGCCACCACGAGCAACGGCACCGCCGCCATGTTGACGATCGCGATGTAGAGCTGGCCGACCGCATAGGCCGCCTCGCCCGCCGGCTCGGCGAAGGCGCCGGCGACACTGCCGAGCAACACGCACAGCAGCAGAACCAACGCGGAGTTGGGCAGTTGTCTCAGCTTGCTCATAGCGCCCTGTTCCAACCATGCGACAGACCATAGGACACGGTCGCGCGCGCCAGTTCGAGCGTGCTGTCGATCATCGGGATCGGCGGCGCTTCCATCCGCTGCGTGGCGAGCGGCAATTCGGTACAGCCCAAGATTCCCGCCTGCGCGCCCTGACGAGCGAACCAGTCGAGCGCGAGCGCCAGGTGCTCCGTCGATGCCGCGATCTTTCCGGCTTTGACCTCGCGAATGCAAGCGTCGATGTGCCGCTGCGTGACTTCGTCCGGCTCGACGGCTTCGAACCCGCGCGCGGCGAGCATCCGCTGATAGAGCCCGCAATGAAACGTCCCGCCCGTCGCCAGGACGGCCACGCGTTCGACGTTGCCGGGCAGCGCCGCCACGCTCGCTTCGGCGATATGAATGATCGGCGCGCGGCTCTCGGCGCACATCGCCTCATACCAGTGATGCGCGGAATTGCACGGAATGACGATGAGCTCCACCTCGTTGCGGTTTAGCATGTCGATGCCGTGCAGCAACGCCGGCAGCGGGCTTTCGCCCTCGCCGAGCAGCGCATCCGATCGATCGGGAATATGCGGCAAATGCGCGACCAGCAGCGGCAGATGCTGCTGGTCGCGCAATGCGCCGGCCGAGCTCGTCAGCTCGATCACGCGCTCGATGAAATCGACCGTGGCCAGCGGGCCCATTCCGCCCAAAATGCCTATCATCGCCATGATGGACTCTAGAGCTTGAGCGGCCGCGGGCAGATGATCGACACGGCCGCCGTATTGCCGATGACGAGGATCAGCGTGCGCAACATGTCGCACAGCGGATCGACTGCGAGAAACAGAATGAACGCCGCCTCGAAGGGCAGGCTCAGATAGACGCAAGTCATGCCGATCAACGACACCGTCACAAGCCCGGTCATCCCCGCCGATGCGAAGCCCGCGAGGACCGAGGCGAGCAGGACGGTGGTGACTTCGGCCACGCCGAGATGCTTGCCGTAGAGCTGGGCGATGAACAGCGTCGCGCAGACGTAGTAGACCATCGGCCCGACGCGCAGCAGCGAAACCGTCAGCGGCACCATCAATTCCACCCGCGAGCGGGCGAAGCCGAGCCGGTCGACGAGGCTTTCGATCATGCTCGGCATGCAGGCGGCACTGTTGCGCGTCGCGAGCGCAAGCGCGAAAGGCGCGCGCAGCGCATCGAGCGTGCTGCCGAGCGAATTGGACGAACGCTTCCAGATGATCGCGGCCGCGATCACGAGCAGCAGCAACGCGACGACGAAGAATGCGATGACGAACTGCAGCATCGCGTGCAACGGCCCCACGCCCGACTTGCCCAGTTGCGCGGCGCTCATGCAAAAGAGGATCGCAGGCAGCGGATAGCTGAGCCAGTGCATGAGCTTCTGGCATGCGTGATAAACCGTTTCGAGCGCTTGGCTCAGGCCGACGGAGATGCGTTCGGGCACGCGGCCGACCGCCAGGCCGAACAGCAACGCGAACACGAGCGCTTTGAGCGCATCGCCGCTTGCGAGGGCGGCGAAGATGTTGCTGGGAACGAGGCTCTTGAGCATGTCGGTCAAACCCACCGTCTTCGGTACCGTATCGGTCCCGTACAAGCTCATGACCGTTTCGTTCGACCCCGAGTCGTCGCTGCCGACCATCGCGCCGAACGTGTGCATCGTGGCGGTCGAAATATTGGCGCCGGGACGCATCGTCAGCAGCACGATCGCGCCGACCACCGCCACGGTCAGCGAGGCGCCGAGAATCACGACGACCACGCGCAGCAGCAGACGCGACGTGCCGCCGTCGCGAAAGAGACGCTGCAGGCTGAAAATCACCGCCGACACCATGAAAGGCAGCGTGGTCATCTTCAGCAGGTTGACGTATAGATCGCCGATGACGTCGAGCCTCGCGGCCGTGGCGGGAAGCCACAAGCCGAAGGCGCTGCCGAGCGCGAGCGCGCCGATCACCACCCACGGGTTCACGGCAAACGCGTATAGCTTTTTCGTATTCATTGTCCGGTCTCCGAAATGCGCTGTCTTTGTCGTTATCGATTTTGTCGCTAACGATCTAGTTATCGGTCGCTTGCAGCAACGTCTTGACGTCGAGCTTCTTGCTGCGTTCGGCCAAGAACTGATTGACGAACGCGAGCATGGCGGGCGTCGACACGTTGACGCCGATCGCGATCGGATCGTCCAAAT
Source organism: uncultured Burkholderiaceae bacterium (assembly GCA_966212325.1). GTDB lineage: Bacteria > Pseudomonadota > Gammaproteobacteria > Burkholderiales > Burkholderiaceae > Trinickia. The sequence continues at coordinate 54,330 of CBIHRA010000025.1, forward strand.
CGTCGAGCGTAACCACACGCAATTTCAGCGATGCAGTCGGATCGCTTTTCAGCACATGCTTGACTTCGAATTCATCGCGGTAGGCCGCCGTCACTTCGCCCTTGTCGAGCGCAGCGAGCAACGCGTCCCAGCTCGGGTACGGCTTGACCTTCGCATCGGGGAAATTCGTGCGGACATACTGCGAATACGACGAGTTCATCACCACGCCGATCGTGCTGTCGTAAGCGCGGATGACGTCAGGCGCGGTACGGCCGTGCGCGACCTGCGCGAAGTTGATCCGATTGAGCAGGAGCGCGCGATGCAGGCGGACGTAGGGCGTGCTGAAACTGATGACCTCGGCGCGCGCCAGCGTTCGCGACAGCTTGCTGATGGCCAAATCGGCTTCTCCGTTCGCAAGCAGGCTCACTACGCCGTCGAAGGTCTTTGCATCGCGGTTGAAACGCACTTTGACGCCGAGCTTCGCGGCCATTTCGTCGGCGATGTCGACGTCGATTCCCTGCAGGCGGCCGTTGCGCGTCTCGAAGAACGGCGGCTGATCGACGCCAAGCATTGCGACGACGATTTCGCCGCGGCTCACGATACGCGCGAACTCGGGTGCGAGCAAGCGCCCGTCGGGCATACGCACGAGGCCGGTCGGCGTCAATGCGAGCGGCGCGCTGGCCGTAGCCGCTGCCGCCGGCGCAGGAGCGGGCGCAGGGGTGCCGGCCGCGTGCGCGCCGCTCGTTCCCGCAAAAAGCGAAACGCTCACGGCCAAAACGGCGGCGGCGCGGCCGGCGAGAGCCCGCAGCGAACGAGCACCAACGTGGCGCCGATGCAGCGCGGGATCCGAAGTGTGAAGCGTAGACATAAGCGATTACCGTTAGCAGATATCAAGAAGCATCAAGAAGCGTCGGAAGCCGGCGCGGAAGGCGCCGCGGCGTCCGCACTCGCCGGCAAGGGGGCACGTTCGTTCACGGCAGGAGCGACGGAACCAGCGGCGACCGCGGACGTAGCGGCAGGCGTCGCGACAGGCGTCGCGAAGCGCGCCCCAATCTCGACGCCGAGCAAGAACAGCAGCACGCACAGCAGCAGGATGCAGCAGGCCGCAATCGTCGCCATTCGCGCAGTCATGGAGAAAACATAGGGCATCGGAAATCGTCCTCAAGGAACCATGGTGGTGAATTGCGCCGGCGCGACGATCTGGATAACGCCGCCCCAGTTACACATCAATTTGGAACTGTCTTGCAGCGCGGGCATGCCGCCGACGAGCACGGTCGGCGAGCCCGGCGCCCACGGAGCCGCCGTCACCGGCACGCACGGCATCGGCGTCAATACGCCCATCGCCGCGGCGGTGGCGGCGGCCACCTGCGGATTGGCCGGGCAGTTGCACATACCGAACGGCATGACGTTGACCATCGGGGCGTTGTCCATGATGGTCGCGGCAGGCGCGCCCGACATGACGCACGCCGTGGGCAGCACGTTCAGCGAAGAAGGCGCCACGCCGAAGCTGCATTGCAACGTGGTGCCGGTGGTGACGAGAATGCCCATCGATCAGCCCTTCACCCATTTTTCGAAGTTCGCGACGATCTTCGGCAGGCCGCCCGCCGCGCCGGCCACGGGCGCATCGACACTGCGCCACGCCTCCTGCGGCTTGCCGTTCGCGTAGCGGCGCTCGGCGATCGCTTGGCCGTCCGGGCCGAAGCGTCGCGCCGTTCCATGCAGCAACCCGGCATGATAGGGAAGGCTTTGCACCAGCGCGCCATCGGCGGCGTACTCGCGCGTCTCGCCCTCGAGCATGCCCGCGCGGTATCGGGCGCGCCGCACGACGGCGCCTTCGTGCAAATAGACGGCTTCACCGTCGAGCTTCCCGGCCACGTAAGGCAGACGCGACGTGACCTGGCCCGACGGCGCGTACGACACGCTTTCGCCTTGCAGTACCCCCGCCACGAATCGCTGCCGCGCAGAGATACGGCCGTCCTGATACAGCGTCGTCACGCCGTGTTCCTTGCCGCCGACGTAATGCGCCTCTTTCACGGGCACACCCGGCGGATCGAACGCGCGCATCTGTCCCGACAACACGCCGTGCGCGTAATGCGCTTCCAAGGTCGGCTTGCCGTCCGGCGTGCAACGCGTCATGGCGCCGTCGGGCACGCCGCCCATCATCGACGTGCGGCCGATAACGGCGCCGCTCGCATCGCGCTGCTCGATCAGCGTGCGAGCGCCCGCCTCCGGCAGCGCGGCCGGGGAAAGCGGGGAACTCGTAGGCTTGGAATCGGGCATGGCGGTCTCTCAGCGGATAGGCGGCAACGTCAATTGATTTTCACGAGGCCGCCCTTCAGGGTCAGCATCCCGCCGCCGTCGACTGTCGCGGCAGCCGATGCTTTGCCTTGCACTTCGAGCCCTTCGAGCGTGAGGGTGGTGCCGGCCTTGTTCTCCAGCGTGGTGCCGGCCTGATTGGAGAGCGACGTGCCGGCCTGAGCAGTCAGGGACGTGCCCGATTTGAACGTGATCGAACCGCTCACGTCGATCGTCAAGTTGCCGCTCACCTTGAGCGTGTAGTCGCCCGTCACGTTATGCGTGAACTTCGCGTGGTTCGTATGCGTCTCGTCGCCGGTCACGTCGAGCGCGCGCGTGCCCTTGACCGTATGCGTTTCCTTTCCCGTCTGCACGTCGACGGTCCGGTCGCCCTTTTGGATCGTATGCGTCTCGTTGCCCGCGATAACGGTTGTGGCGAGCGCGTTCTCGATCGAAACGTTCATGTCCTTCTGCGCGTGAAGGTACAACTCCTCGCTGCCGGTCTTGTCTTCCATCCGGATTTCATTGCCGGCGCTACCGCCCTTCGACGAACGCGACATGATCGTGCTGCGCGTTTGCATCGACGGCTGTTCGTAAGGCAGCGTGCTCGATTGGTTGTACACGCTGCCGGTCACGAGCGGACGGTCGGGATCGCCGTCGACATAGCTCACGATGACTTCCTGTCCCACGCGCGGAAGAAAGAAGTGTCCCCATCCGTTGCCTGCGACGGTCTGCGCGACGCGTACCCAGCAGGACGTGTTTTCGTTTCGAGTAGTCGATCGGTCCCAATGAAACTTGACCTTGATGCGCCCGTACGAATCGGTCCAGATTTCCTCGCCCGTCGAACCTGAGACGACCGCCGTGTGGTTGCCGGCGACGACGGGCCGCGGCGTGACGAGCGGCGGACGGAACGGCACCGATGAAGGAAAGACGACGAACTCGTTCGAATAGACATCGTTCGTCGCACTATGCTCGACGGCGCGCACCACATAGGTGGCATTGACCGCACTGTTGGCATGTCCACCGAGCGTGAAGGTCGAACCGGCCGTGAGCGCATAGCACGCGCTGAGGCCTCGGCCTGTCTGCTGGCCGACTTGCTGCGCCGCTAGCCGCAACGCGGCGGTGTGGTCGCTGTCCGACGCCTGCGCATAGCGCCCCGGAAACGTATAGCGGGTTCCGTTGGTCACGCCGCCCGTCGCCGATGAAGTCGCCGTGGACACCGCCGCCGACGTGAAGTCGTAATCGGCCACGATATGCGTACGCTCGGTCAGCCCCGTGACGAACTCGAACTCCGCGACGCGCTCCGACGGACTGTGCGCCTTCGCATCGCTGGAGAACCATAGGTTCGACGCGTTCGCCGTCGGCTCGTGCGCGGACGGGCTATCGGCGAGCACCATCGTGTGGCTGCCGTCGGCAAACGTGAAGAAGTAGAAAATGCCCTCTTCTTCCATCAGCCGCGAGACGAAGTGAAACGGGCTCTCGTCGTACTGCACGCAGTACTCGCGCGCCGCATACGTGCCCGTCATGCTCTGCTTGACCGTGACGTTGAACGGCGACAGCACCTTCTGGATGATGTCGGGCACGCTCAGGTTCTGGTAGATCACGCGGTCGCAGCCGAGCGTAGCGAGCCATAAGCTCGGTGCGAGCGCGGCCGAGTAGTAGCCGTACGCCGTGTCGGCGCCGACTTGCGCGAAGCGCGTGACGATGCCGTTGAAGTAGCGCGCCGATCCGCCGGGGCTTTGCAACGTCACGGTCGCGCTTTTACCGACGATCGAGGCCGCGGACAACGCGGTATTGGTCGAGCGCATGCGCAGCTCGAAATGGAACGGCTCGGAAATCGCCTCGCGGCCCGAGAAGCCTTCGAGCAGCAGCACGTTCTCGCCGAACGGCGTACTGACCGAAAGAAAGCTGCCCGTCTGAACCGTCGTGACTGCCGGCATATCAGACTCCGTCGCCCGCGGCGAAGCTGAACGCGAGACCGCCCGATGGCGTGAACTTCAAATGCACGGCGGAAAACGGCTGGGCGACCGAGATGCGCTCGAGCACCTCTCGCGCCAATTCCGGCAGCACGATCTGCGTGAGAATGTGATCCACGTTGCGCGCCCCGCTGTCCACTTCCTTGCAGCGCTCGGTGATGACGCGCGCGAAGTCGTCGTCCCACGTCAACTCGGCGTGATGGTTGCGCGCGAAGCGCTCCGCGAGGCGGTTCAGCTTCAAGTTCACGATGGCGGCGATCTGTGCATCGCCGAGGTGGTAGTACGGCACGAGCACGAGCCGGCCGAGAAACGCGGGGCTGAACTGGCGCAGCAGCGCCGGCCGCAGGCGTTCGATCAATTCCTCGGGCGGCGGCCGGCGTCCGCCTTGGCTCGCTTCCGTGATGACTTCCTGCGCGGCGTTCGACGTCAGCAGAATCAACGTGTTCTTGAAATCGATCGGCACGCCTTCGCCGTCCTCCATGATCCCTTTGTCGAACACCTGGAAAAACAATTCGAGCACGTCGGGGTGCGCCTTCTCCATCTCGTCGAGCAGCACGACGCTGTATGGGCGGCGCCGCACCGCTTCGGTGAGCACGCCGCCGCGGCCGTAACCGACATAGCCCGGGGGCGCGCCTTTGAGCCCCGAGACGCTGTGCGCTTCTTGGAACTCCGACATGTTCACGGTAATCATGTTGCGCTCACCGCCGTAGAGCGTGTCCGCGAGCGCGGCGGCCGTTTCAGTCTTGCCCACACCGCTCGGGCCTACCAGCAAGAAGACGCCGACGGGCTTGCCCGGGTCGTCCAGATCGGCGCGGAACGTTCGCACGCGCCGCGCGATAGCGTCGAGCGCCTCGTCCTGGCCGACGACGCGTTCTGCCAGCTTGTCGTGCAGATAGAGGACCGTATGCAATTCGTCGGCCAGCATGCGGCCGACGGGAATACCGGTCCAGCCCGAGATGACTTCGGCGACCATCGCCGAATCGACGTATACCGGTACCATCGGCTCGTCGTTCTGCACCGCCTCCAAGCCTTTCTCGAGGCGGCCGAGGTTCGCGAGCAGCGATTGCGCGTCCTCGCCCTCTTCCGCCGGCTCCTGCGCATCGACCTGCCGCGCGATCTTGCGCCGCCATTCGAGGATCTCGTCCACCGCGCGCTGTTCGGTGGCGAGTTTTTCGGTCAGCCGAGCATGCTTCGTGCGCTGCTCTTCGAGCTGCTTCGTCAATGCGGCGATCGCATCGGCGTGATCGCTGCCCGTCGCCGCCTCGTGGCGCAGGATGCGCAATTGGTTTTCGCCCGATTCGAGCGCACGGCCCAGCGCCTCGATGTCCTCCGGGACGCCGCTCTGCCCGATGGCCACACGCGCACACGCGGTATCGAGCACGCTGATGGCCTTGTCCGGCAATTGACGCCCCGAGATGTAGCGATGCGACAGCTTCACGGCGTCGCGCACGGCCTCGTCGACGATTTCCACGCCATGGTGATGCGCGAGCTTCGGCACCATGCCGCGCAGCATTTCGATAGCGACCGCCTCGCTGGGCTCGTCGACCTTGACGACCTGGAAACGCCGCGCGAGCGCCGGGTCGCGCTCCACATACTTCTTGTATTCGGCCCACGTCGTGGCCGCGATCGTGCGCAACTCGCCGCGCGCGAGCGCGGGCTTGAGCAGATTGGCCGCATCGCCCTGCCCTTCGCTGCCGCCCGCGCCGATCAGTTGATGCGCCTCGTCGATGAACAGAATCACGGGCACCGGCGACGCCTTCACTTCGGCGATGACCGACTTGAGCCGATTCTCGAATTCGCCCTTCACGCCTGCCCCGGCTTGCAGCAGCGCGAGATCGAGCGAGCGCACCGAGACGTTCAACAACGCGGGCGGCACCTGGCCTTGCACGATGCGCTGCGCGAAGCCTTCGACCACGGCGGTCTTACCGACGCCGGCCTCGCCCGTCAGGATCGGATTGTTTTGGCGCCGGCGCAGCAGCACGTCGATCAATTGACGGATTTCCAGATCGCGTCCGCATATCGGATCGATCGCGCCTTCGCGCGCCAGCTCGGTCAGATCGACGGTGTATTGCGAGAGCGCGGACCCGCCGGGCCCGCTGCCGACGGCCGACGGCATCGCCGGCAGCGGCGCCTTGCCGGCGGACGCGCCGCCAGCCGCGGCACTACCTGCGGGCGCCGCCGCCTGACCGCCGTCTTCATTCGATGCGGCGAGCACGGTAGGTAGCGCTTCGCGCAGCGTCGCACGCGGAATCTTCAGCAGTGAAGGGGCGGAGTCGAGCACCAAGCCGCGCAGGCTATCGACTTCGAGCAGCGCAAGCAGCACCGTACCCGAGCGGATCTGCTGCTGTCCGAGCAGCATCGAGCTCAAGAGCCAAGCCTCTTGAAACAGACGCGAGAAGTTGGGCGACAGCGCGGGCGTGCGTCCGTTGCCTCGCTTGAATTGGTCGACGGCTTTTTGCAGTTGCGCGCAGACGTCGGTCGAAGCGATCTCGAAGTGCTCGAGGATGACGCGCAAGTCGGGCGCATCGGACTCCAGGAGTTGCAGCAGGAAATGCTCGACGTCGACGTTGTAATGCGTTTGCCGCACGCAAAGCTGCGCAGCGAGCTCCATGGCATGCTTGCATGCGGGGTTGAGCCGGCTCACCAAAGTGCGAATGTCGATTTCCATAGTGCCCCGGTTTATGCGTACGATGGGCGCCGCGCCGCGGTGGGCGGCGGCATGCGAAGGGTGAAACGGACAGGCGCAAGGGGCTTGGCAGGCTTGGCTCCGGCGCGTTCGGCCTCCGCGCGTTCGGGGCGTGCTCCGCCGAGCCAAGACGTCCAGCCGAGCCGCACGGCGCCCGCGCCGCCGACGGCGCAAACGGCCTTTCGGGGCGCGGGCCTCAACACGACGTGCACGTCGAGATCCTGTTCCAAATACGACTGCACGAGCCACGCAGTCAGTGCGTGCAGCGCGCCGCCGGGCAGCAGCGCCTCGAATCGATCCTGCGGCAGGTCGACGAACTCGATGCGAATGCCCGCGGCTTGGTCCCAGCAGCGCCGCCCGACGACGGCTCTGCCGTTCAGACGCGAAGCGCCCCGGCCCAGGCCCGACACGCGCGCCGAATCCCGTGCATCGAGCTCGCGCCAGCCGCCGACGAATTGCGCGCCGCGCACCGCGACGCCGAGCCGGTCCGACAGCATGGCGAGTAAGCCGACCATCGAGCGCGGCGCGCCCCCGAGCAGCCCCGCGTGGCGCAACCAGCGACGGGCGCCGTCTGGACCACGCTCGCCGGCGCGCAAGCCGAGATTGCCGAGTGCGTCGAGGCAGGCGGTCAGCGCCGCATCGTCCGGCGCACGCCCGTTCAGGCCGGGCGCATGTTTCTGACGGCTGCGGTACAGGAACGAAAGGAAGCGGTGATTGAAGATGTCGAGAAAATCCGACATCGCCGTTTCGCGTGCGGCGCGCCGGTTCAAGAGCCATTCGGTGAATGCGAGCGGCAGCGGCCCGCTTGCACCGGCAAGCGTCATCGCCGCGGTGCTCACGGTGTACGTGGCGCGGTCGTTGCCCGCGCGTTGGCTGCGCACGTGGCGAATATCGCTGGGTTGGAAAGCGAGAGACACATGGCCCGTCAAGCGCACCGCTTCATCCGTACCGTCGCCCGTTCCGAGCGGCCGCGCCCACGACTGCGCGCATTCCAGCAAATGAATCGCTTGGAACAAGTCGAAGTCATGCGGATGAGCGAGAAGCCGCGTGATCAGAGCAGCTGCTGGCAACCGGTCATCGGTTCCCATTGCTTCCATATCTCATCTCCACGGCACACGACGAGCCGCACGAAGGAGTTGACCGACGTGCACATCGCAAAGAAACGTGCGAGCACGGCAGCCATCAACAGGGGCGAACTGCCCACGAATGCATCCGCGTCGAATTCGATGTCGACCTCCGTGCCGCGGCAATAGCCGCGCCAAGCATCGGTGCCGACATGCGCCGTGACGTGCCGGGCGCCGATGCGGCTGATCCCGCGGATCTGATCTTGTTCGCGCAGCCCATCCGACGCGAAGAGCATCAGCATTTCCTGCAGCTCGCGCTTGCCGTTCGGGCCGCTCACGAGGGAGTGATAGTTGCGCGTGAGCAGCGACACGAGCCGCCACAGCGTTTCGCTGCCGAGCGCGGGATCGCGCGGCGCCGTCGGCTCGTAGAGGCATCGCACGCGCGTGTTGCGGGAGGTCCGCTCGACGATCATGCGGGCGCCGATGGGCACATGCTCGGCAAGACGCCGGTTCGTGCACAGGACGTTCGCATAAACGACCGGCGCGACGGGATCGACGAAATTGTGCCCCGCGTCGACGAAGCTCAGATACGTGTCGATTCCCGGCACATTGCCGCGCACGCTGTGCTCCCGCCGCGCGAACCAGAACGTGGACGGCATGCCCGCTCCGTCCAGATCCATGCGGTCGACTGCCGTATATCCGGGCAACACGATCGCGCGGTCTGCAACGGGATCGGACGCGATGACGGAAACGATCGAATGGATCTCCGTGATCGCTTCGCGCTTCTGCTCGGCCACGAGACGGTGCTCGTAGCGGCGCCCGTCCACGACGATCGGCTCGGTCGTCTGTGTGAACAGATTGACGATAGGCGTGCACCCCAGGCGAAAATGATGCGCGCCGATGTGCGCGAGCGCGCGCGGCATGCGGTCCAGATGCAGGACGATTTCGCAGCTGCGCCCGCTGCCGAACGCGCCGGCCGGCACTTCCAAATCGAAGAAGTGAAACTTGCGCGCAAACGCGAAGTATTCCTGCAGCAGTCCGTATGCAGGGTGCGCATGAGCCGGCGCGGGCAGCACGCGGTCTTCTTCGGCGTACCCCACTTCGCGCCATGCCGATTGTGGGAGCCGGACGAGCGGCGCGCCCGTGGGGGCAAGCGAAATGCCGACGACGCCCGATACGAGCAGCTCGTACAGAGGCATCGTGATCATCCAATCGCCGTGCAGATGCAAGCGAAGCCTGCGAATCTCGAGCTCCGAGAAATCGACGCCGGGGTCGCAGTCGAGCCGCAGGCGCAGCGTCGTATCGTCGCCGAAACGCGCGTCGCCGATGACGAGCGGCCAGAGCACAGTCTCCCATGCGGTGCGGAAGCGGCACGCGTCGCCCCCTTCGGTCAGCGCCGAGAGCCCGGTATGGCGCGGCACGCGAAAGCCCGCCGTCACTTTGCCTTGAGTCGGATCGAGCTCGAACTGAGCAATGGTCATCGCCGGCACGCTCTGCGCGAGCGACGGGCATACGTTTTCGAGCAGCGCCGAGGCGATCTGCGGAAACGCTTGATCGAGATCGCGGTGCACGCGCGCTGCGAGAAACGCCGTCGCTTCGATCAGGCGCTCTGTGTGCGGATCGAGCGATTCCGTGCCGTGCAGCGCGAGACGCGCGGCAACCTTCGGGTAGCGCTGCGCGAAGTCGGCGCCTTGCACGCGCAGGTAGGACAGCTCGCGCTTGTAGTACTGGAGAATGTCGTCTGGCGCCATGTCGGTCAGCATCCGTCCGGGTCATCCTGGCTTGCGCCGGCACCGGCCGCCAATTCGAAAAATACGTGTTCGACCGATCGCTCGACGCGAATATCGCCTTCGACGACGAGCATGGCGTCGCGACCGTTATCGCCGCGCGGATCGAACTTCACGGCGACGTTGACGAGCCTCGGCTCGAATAGCGCGATGGCGCGGCGCACCGCCGCGAGAATCGCATCGCGATCGGCGCCGGAGCGTAACGACCGCTCCGAAAAATCGGGCACGCCATAGTCGAGCACGCCGCAATCGCTCGCGGCGAATTCGGCCATCGTCAGGCGCGAGCGCGCATTCAATAGGCGTGAGAGCTCGCGCGCCACCGAGTCCCGCAGTGCGCGTTCGCCTTCGAGCCAGGCGTCGGTGTTCTCGACGAGACGCTCGAACAGCGGCATCGGATAGCCCTGGCGCATGGTCGACATAACGTAAGCGTTGAACCTGAAACCCCGCGGTGCGCCCCCTGCGAGCAGCGCACCGCACCTGCACGATTACGACACGGTGACAGCCTTGTTCGCGGCGAGGTCCCAGCCGAACGACGCATTGCCCTTCTTCGTCGAGTCGGTGTTCTGCTGCGTGTATTGCGACGTCATCTGCGTGAAGTGGATCGTGACGGAATCCGACATCTCGGAGCTGCCGCCGCCCGTGCTGATGTGCGAAATCATCGAATTGCTCAGCACGTATTTCATCAGCAGCATGAACTTGCCGCCTTCGTTACGGCCGATCGAAATCGTCGCATCGCCGAGCTTCGTGCCCGCGGCGCAGGCCGCGTACAGCGCAGGCGTGGCCTGGTCGGTCGCCTTCGTGATCGTGAACTCGCTGAAGGTCGGACGGCCCATCGTACGTTCGGTGTTGGCCGTATCCGCATTCATCGGCATGCTGGTGCTGTGGCTGAACGAATAAAGGATGATGCCGTCGGCGTAGCCGTCGATCAGCGAGTTGCCTTTGATGTCCTTGAACTGCAGGATGACTGTATCCATGTGTGATCCGATTCGATGTAGGGCGAAAGAGGCGGCGGCGCTCGTGCGCACGCCGCGGTTTCATGCGTCGTTTCGTTAGGCAGCAGCAGCCGGCAGGTCGGCCACGAGCCGAATCGAAGCCGTCAGATCTTCCATCTGGAAGTGCGGCTTGATGAAGCACGTCGCGCGATAGGAGCCGGGCTTGCCGGGCACTTCCGTCACGTCCACGCGCGCCTCGCCGAGCGGGAAGCGCGCCTTCTGCTCCTGCGAAGCAGACGGATTGATCAGCACGTAATCGGAAATCCAGTTGTTCAGATAGGCCTCGATGCCGCCGCGCGTCTGGAAGCTGCCTACCTTGTCGCGCATGATGACCTTCAGATAGTGCGCGAAGCGCGAGGCCGCGAGCACGTACGGCAAGCGCGCCGACAGTTGGGCGTTCGCGTTGGCTTCGTCCTTGTTGTACAGCACCGGCTTGTTCGTCGTTTGACCGCCGAAGAACGCCGCGAAGTCCGAGCCCTTCGAGTTGACGAGCGCGATGAAGCCCAGATCGCTGAGCTCTTTTTCACGGCGGTCCGTAATCGTCACTTCGGTCGGGCACTTGAGCGCCACGTCGCCTTCGGACGTCTTGTACGCATGCGCGGCGATGCCTTCGACCTTGCCGCCGCCTTCCACGCCGCGGATGGCCGTGGACCAGCTGTACTTGGCGAACGCGTCGGTGATGCGCAGACCCATCTGATAGGCCGAGTTCGCCCACAGATACTTGCTGTGATCCGTGCCGTCGACGTCTTCTTCGAAGTTGAACGTCTCGACCGGCTTCGTCTTGGCGCCGTACGGCAGACGGGCCGCGTAGCTCGGCAGCACGAGCGAGACGTAGCGCGAATCCTCGGAGCTGCGGAAGCTGCGCCATGTCGTCAGTTCCGCGCTTTCGAAGATCTTCGACAAATCGCGCGTGACGCCCAACTCCGTGAACGACTTCAGATCGAACAGGCTCGGCGCTGCGGCGGCGATGAACGGCGCGTGTGCGGCCGCGGCGACCTTCGAGATGCGCTCGAGCAGCGCGATGTCTTGCGGATGGCGGCCGAACGTGTAGTCGCCGATCAACAGCGAATAGGGATAGCCCCCGAAGGTGCCGTATTCTTCTTCGTAGACCTTCTTGAAGAGTACGCTCATGTCGTGATCGACGGCGCTCTCCAAATCCTTGAGCAGTTCTTTCTTCGTGACGTTGAGCAGACGCAACTTCAGACGCGTGCTGGTCTCGGTGCCGTAGACCATGTCGTGCAGGCCGGTCCACGATGCTTCGAGCGCCTGGAAAGACTCGTCGTGCATGATCGCGTTGAGCTGATCGGTAAGCAGCTTGTCGATTTCGGCGACGCGCTCGTTGATCATCGCGACCACGCCCTTGTCCGGGCTCGTGCGCATGCCTTCGTCCAAAATCTGCGAGGCGAGCTGACCGATCAGCTTTTTCGCATAGACGCCCTGCGACGGTTCGACGGCCATATTGCCTTCGAGCACGATGCGGTCGAGCAGGGTGAGTTCGGCGTTCGTCGTGGCGCCGGCGGCCGACGATTCGACGGCGGAATTCGTTTCCATCTGGTAGTCCTTTGTCAGTTCGTTGCATCAGCAGCGGTGCGCGCAAGCGCGCGTCGCGCCGCTCACTCGGCCGGTGCGCCTTCGGCTGCCGGCTCCGCCGCCGCGGCTGCGCCACCGGCGTTCGCTTCGCTCTGTACTTTCTTGAGCTCTTCGGCGTTCAGAACGATGCGCTCGAGGATGGAGTCGAGCTCGTCGTTACCGTCGAGCTTGCCGAGCAGGTCGCGCAACTGCTGACGCGCTTCGAGCAGCTTCGCGAGACGCGGCACCTGACGCACGATGCTTTCCGGATGGAAGTCGGAGAACTGATTGAAATTGAGCTCGACCTTGAGGTTGCCTTCGCCCTTCATCGTGTCGGGCACCGACAGATCGAGACGCGGGGCGATCTTGCCCATGATCTCGTCGAAGTTGTCGCGATCGATCTCGACGAAGCGGCGCTCCTTCATCTTGGGAAGCGGCGTAGCCGGCTGCCCCGAAAGATCCGCGAGCAAGCCGACGACCAACGGCAGCTCGCGCTTTTCGACGGCGTCGCCGATCTCGACGTCATAGGTGATCTGAACACGCGGCGGACGATTGCGCCCGACCCATTTCTGCAAACTATTGGACATGGTCCCCTCCGGACTAAAAACACAAGCGCGCAATCGGAATAGCCGTGTGTGCGGCGCTTCGCGATGAAATGACTCGGATTCGTAGGGGGGCGGGTACTTCGAAGCGGGGAAAAGAAATGACCCCGGAAGACGCAGAGCGAACGCGCGGTGCGAGAGGAGCCTATGGCCCATTGCTCGACGGCTGACGCCCTACGATCACAATGAACCGGCGCGCCCCCCCGACTGCACACCGCTCCACTGTCGAAGCGAGCGCAAACATCGAACGATGCCACGCGCACTTCGTGATGAATGACTCATACGGCCGATGCGCGGCCTATCCGTGGGTTGTCCTTGAGCTGTGTTGAAAGGTTGTGGTCCGCAACGCTTCACCAAGTGCTGTGCTGGCTTCTTACTTACTGGTCTCTTTGAGGCCGGACTCTAGCATATAAAACTTAAAAAGTGTGAAGCACCCAACAGACTTTCCGCTCGCTATTTAGGGGCCGGTGCAGACGGCATGGGATGTAAGGCAAAGTAAGGTAGCGCAATGTGCAAGCGCGGCATCAGGGACGAATTAAGCGAAAACCCTAATTGCGCCCAAAAAATTGGCCGACTCGGTCATCGCCCGACACCCTTCACGCTGGCGCGCTTTTCAGTTGGTCATATTCGTATGATAAATAATAATTCGAGCGAAAAGCGCCATCCGACACTATGAATGGTATCGGTTCCAACCCTTACCATCGGTTTTTGCCCGGCATTGCAATATTTCCAATTGCACTGCTATGCTGTGATCCCACGCTACAGCCTGTGACTTTGCGCGCAGGCAAACCCTAATCGACAAAACCGTGATTTGATTGAAGGTGAATACCCCATGCCTGCATTTACTTCTCCTGTATTCACCGTGTTCAATCACGGCACTTGCGCCAGCCGCGACGGGCAAGGCGAAATCGTCGCGGAGTTCGGCCGCCTCGCCGCCGGTGTCGAATACCAGGACTTCCTGATTTGCGACGGCCCAGGCAGCAGCCCGACGACCGCGCCTATCCCGGGCCAATTCAATCCATTCACGCGCGATAAGCAAGCCAAGTCGCTGTTCGGCAGCAAGGAAATGGGCCACACGCACCACAATTGGAAGATGACGGGCGTGATGACCGGCGCCGGCTGGGACGATAACGTCATGCACGCCGTCGCAACCATTGCGGAACTGAACCCCGCGCCGAAGACGGTCAACATGCTCGGCTGGAGCCGCGGCGCGGTCACTTGCACGAAACTCGCTTACAAGCTGCGGGAAATCTTTCCGGAAATCGCTGTCAACATATTCGCGGTGGATCCGGTCGCCGGAATTGGTAATAAAGGCGACGAAGATGCGAGCACCATTCGCGGAAACGTGAAGAATTACTTATCCGTGCTATCGATGCATGAAACGCGCGGCTTTTTCAAACCGCAGGACAGCAAACGCGTCACATTTACCAATGCCCAAACGAATGCGATTTACGTGCCATTTCCCGGCAATCATAGCGGGCAAGTCAATCTAGACAAAAGCGTAAAGAAAGAATTAGGCGAAGCGGCGCAAATGGCGTGGTTTTTAGCGTGGAAGTTTCTCGATCATTTTGGCACGCGCTTCACCGCTCCTCCTTCGCCCGACTACAACGGGCTGGAACAGTGCAATCTGTACGCAAAAATGAAATCGAAGATGCCCGGCTACAAAAAGACGAGCCCAGGCTTTGCCCAGGCTGTTTTGGGCGCACGCAAGACGCGCGACTTCCTCAATAACCGTATCGATCAATACGTCAAGTTCTCCGACTTCTTCATCAACGAGCATCACCGCCGGATCTTCAAGCGTACGTTCCCGTATCTTTACATGTGGGTGTTCGAAAATCAGGGCGTCGACACGAACGCGGTCGCCCAGGACTACAAGAAGGCGGAGTTCTACACGGCGCTGAAACAGTCGTTGATCGACATCGGCTTCCAGCCGACTCAGTTGGGTGGGCGCCCTACCGTGTTGCTGCCGATTCGCGGCGGTGGGCAGCAAGCCGTGGACATTTCCACGCGGCAGCTCACGGCCAGCATGTCGAGTATGGGTCTCTATGTCTGATGACCTGCGCGGTCGCCACTGAAAAACCGGCCGACGCATCGATGCGGGCATGGGGGAATCCGACACCCGAGCGTACGCGATCGAGTGCGTTCGCCGGCCGCGATTGTGAACGAACTTGCAACGATGAGTTATGCAGATAGGGATTAACCCTAGCGCCTCCGATCGCTACACTGCAGTCATCGGTTCAACGCAAACGAACCGGAACTGACAGATAGATCAATAACTTTCGGAGGTAATAGTCATGAAATCGCTCGTTCAAGCCGTTGTAATCGCCGCCGCTTTCGCCGCTCCGGTCGCCGCTTTCGCGCAATCGAATGCGCCTGTGACGCGCGCCGAAGTCAAGACCGAACTGGCGCAATTCGTACAAGCGGGCGGCCGGGTTCACCTGGGCAACGATCCGTACTATCCGGACGATGCGCAAATCGCCCAAGCTCGCGTCGTTGCGCAAAACGGCAACGATCAAGCCATCGGTGGCGTTCAAGCCGGCTCGTCCGCTTCGGGTGCGCCTGTGAAAGCCGCGGATACGAAATCGCTTTATTCGGGCATTTGACACGGCATCCAACTGAAGTCGATCTAACGAGTCGCGCACGAACGCACGGCTCGTTGGCACGGCTGCTCACGCGAAGCATATTGTCGAGCGGTGCGCGCCGACTCCCGCCATCGAGCCCGAACCAGACAGACTTGGACGCCGGAAAGGCTGCTTCAGGTTTTCTTAAGGTCGCACGAGTAGCCTCCCTCATGTCGTCTGGCGTTCGGTCACGCTCGTCTAGGCGCAACGGGTCACTTCGCGCCGCCGCATAGATCGTTCGGCAAGTCCGCGACGGTGCTTCCGCAATACCGCGTGCACTGGGAGCCCTGAATGAAGCCGTCGACGGCCCGCATGCTGCGCGCCAATTTGTTGGTCGCATCGCTTGCAGCGTCGTGCATTCAGGGCACTGTTCTATTGTCCATCGTCTTCTTGCGCGTGCCCGAGCGCATCTTTCTAACAAGCACATTCCGCCTGATCGCGTTATCGGTCGTGGTCTTGGCCGTCATCGTCACGCGCAGGCTGGCCCTTGCCGCGTTTCGCTCGGCGCTCGCGAACGGCAATGTCGCCGTTTGGGGCGGAGATCGGGGTTTCGTATCGCTGTCATCCCGCTGCGCCCACCCGCTCCTCGTCAAACTCCATCTGCGATTCAGCGGTCGACGCTTTTCGTTGCAGCCGGACGATCGCATGGAACTTGGCCCATCGTTCGCGGCTGCCCCGAGGATGCCCGAGGCAAGCCCTGCTCTTGTGCGCGGGCCTACTGGCCGGCGCCTACATTGAACTCGGCGCGCATGCCGTCGCGGTAGTGCCCCGGTTCATTGCAAAAAACGACGTACCGGCCTTGGCTGAGGGTGAACTGTGCGGTCACCGTTTCACGCGGACGCAGATCTTCTACACCTTCGAGTCCCTTGATGCCGTCTTCTTGGACTTGCTGGCTCTTGTTATCGTACGGCAGCGTCATGTCGGGCTTCGGCCGTTTTACGAACAAAAACTCATGGACCATGGTCGGGGACTCGTTCTTGACCGTGAATTCGACCGGACCGGCTGGAATGCGCGCCGGGCTCAACTTCAACGACATGTGCCCGTTGCTCCCATCCGAGAGCTCGACGAGCACCTTGGACGGCTCGCCAGCAAAAGCGAGCACCGGCGCGAAAAGCGTGACGGCCGTACAGGCCACGAGCGTGAAGGTGCGCTTCGACATGAGGTTCCCCCTCTTAGTGGCGTGGCGCGAACGGCGCCGCCGCATATTAGTGATGGCGGTACAAAGGCATCGCGTTGCCAATGGGGACGCGGTGACCCGACTGTGCCGAGAAGTTCGCCGAGCCCCCTACCCCGGTGGTCGAAGTGGCCGTCCCCTCGCGCGCGGCCACACGCGCTTCGGCTGCCTGTAGATCGTTGGGGTAGGCCGTGTTGTCTGCGGCCGAGGGGCGATAGCCTGCGCGTTCCAGTTGGACGAGTTGCGCTCGAATCTGCGCACGCGTAACGGGCTCGTTCGACGATTGGCTGTACGAGACGGCCGGGGCCGCAATTGCAATCGCCAACGCGACTGCCTTGATCGTGAAGTTCATGATGAGTACCTCTCCGGTTGTGACGTCTGCGCGAAGTCTTACTGCGCAATACCAGAGTGGCACCGCAACCTTAACGGCCGGTTAGGAATGGCTTAAGGGGGGCTTAAAGGGCGCGAAATCGGCTTCAAGGGGCAGTGATCAGGCACTGTGGTTCGCGGTCGGCGTCGGTCGGAAATGCACACGTTGCTGAACGTATTGCGAACTGGTAGGGTGCAGTCGGTAAGCAAACTGAAACCAAGGGGGCTCGCCTACGAGGATAAGCGCTATGGCCAGATTCATTTTGGTGCCCGGCGGTTGGCACGGAGGCTGGGCCTTCGATGCGGTCAGCAAAGTACTGACCGGCGCAGGGCATGAAGTGCAGGCGCTCACGCTTTCGGGGCTCGGCGACGAGGCTTCGACCGGCGTCAACCTCGAGCGCCACATCGACGAAACCGTTCAAGCGATTCTTGCGAGCGATACGCCCGCCGTCGTTGTCGGTCATTCGTACGGCGGGATGGTCATCACGGGTGCCGCGGACCAAGCATCTTCGCACATCGCAGCGCTCGTCTACGCCGACGCATACGTACCGGACGACGGCGCGTCGGTCTGGTCGCTGACTACCGAAACCTATCGTCAACGCTTTATCGCGGGCGTCGCGGCAGATGGTCTGAATTGCGCAGCGCCCGCTCACCTCGACGCGCGATGCCGTCCCCATCCCATGGCAACCTTTTTGCAGTCAATAAAATTGACCGGCAATTGGCGTAACGTGCGCAGCAAAACCTTCGTTGCGGCGTTCGGCTGGGACGCAAGTCCGTTCCTGGCGTTGTACGAGCGCCTAAGCCTCGATCCCGAATGGGCCACGCATCGCCTCGACTGCGCGCACGATATTCCGCGACTGGCGCCCGAGGCATTGGCGGAAATCCTCTTAAAAGCCGGGTAAGCGCGCCGCCTACTCGCCAACATTACTTCACCCAGCGCGGCATCGGATGCAGCGTCGCTTCTTGATCGTCGGGCGATTCCGCGAGGAATTGCTCGAACGCCTGCATCTGGTCTTTGCCGATCGTCGGCGTGCCGTCGCCCGCTTTGCCGACGGACTGCTTCTTGGCAAACGTGGCGATGCGGTCTGCCTCGTCGGGATCGCTGATCGTCTTCATCCACGCGATCATGTCCTCGTTGGATTTGCCCTTCTGACGGAAATACGCGGTGATGAACGGCCCGGCGCTCGTGCCGCCTTCGATCGTGGTCATATGCCGCGTCAAGGGATCCGAAATCTTATCCGGCACGCCTTGCGCATTCAGCCAGGCTCGATCGGCATCGAGCGAATGCGCGGCATCGTGCAAGCCGACGCCGAATTGAACCGCTGCGGCGAGCAGATTCACCACGACGCCCACGCCCGTCCAGCCGTCGGCGGACAATCCCAGCAACGTCCTGCCGGCCAATTCCGCCGCCGTTTCGGTGCCAAACTCGCCCGCCATTTGCGAGCCCGCCTTGCCGAGAAACGTGAGCGCCGCAAATGCACCGCCGCCGTAGGCGATCTGACTGCCCAGGTTGTCTCCGGGCGCATGCGCCAACGCGACGATACCGGCCACCGTCGAAACGAAATAGGCGAAATCGGCCGTATCGCCGAGGACGCTTCCGGCTGCGACTTTGAGCGAAGTCCCGAGCCCGGACGGGAGCTTCGAATCGTCGATGCCGCGGCGGATCATGTCCAGCAACGCACGCGTCGGCGTGTCGGCTTGCGTCGCGCCTGCCTGCGTTCTTACCGTGCCGAAGAAGTCCTTTTTCCAATTCGGATTGATGAAGTTGGCCAGCTCCGTGACCGAAAAATAGAGCTGATTGACCCCGAATGCGATGTTGTCGGCTTCGAGCGGCTTCGTGCTGCTATCGGGCGCAGTGCCGATCACATAGGCGGCGTTGAATGCCCATAGTGCACTCATCACGCCTGTGGCGCCCCGCGTGCCCACGCCCTCCATCACCGAGGGAGGGGGCGCCGCAGCGTCGGGCGCCGGCGCCGGACGACCTACGAGAAATGCGAGAAATTGCTTCGTCGTACTGGACAAGTTGCCGTTCTGCTGGGCCGCGTGCCCAAGCTCTTCCGCCGCGAACGCAGCGCCGGAAACGATCGTGCGAGAAAGCCACCAGAACTGCGTAAACGGAACCTTGCTCGCCATTTGCTCGGGATGCCCGCTCGTAGCCGTGTCGATCGCGCGATGCAACGCATCGACGACGTTCTTCGACGGCGTCACCGGATAGAACGACAGATCCGGGGCATCGGTCTTGTAACCCGTCGACCCGTGAATCTCGGGATACTTGTCGAGCACGTTTTGGATAGCGCGCAGGGTAACGGTGGCTTGCGTCTGATCGCCTATATCCTTGACGACCGCGGGCGTCATCAATTTCTGCTGAATGTCTTGAAGCGTCCCGGCGTTCGCCTTCGGTCCTGAAGTGAGCAGACCGCCCCATTCGCTGCGGCCCGCGGCCAGTGGAATGTCGTCTTTCGCGATGCGTGATTGCAGCGGTTTGAGCACGTCGCGCGTGTAGTTGTCGAGGCCGAAACGGATCGCATTCATCACCGAAGTCTGCGACGGGTCGTCGGTGCTGCCGGGATCGCGACCGGCATGGACTTCGGCAGCGGCGATCGCCGCGGGTAGCGCCGCGTTGCCGTGCGAAACGCACGAGGTCATCGAGCCGCCGAGCAAGCTCGCGCCGCCCCGCTTGCTGCTGATGTACGCAGCGAGGGCGTCCACGGCCGATTTGCCCGTCGGCCCCTGGCCGCGGATCTGCGCACTGTTGGCCGGCGCAAGCGCATCGCTCGTCAAGCCGTCTTGCGAAAGTTGACACAACGCGTCGAGGCCCGATGAGAAATCGGAATTCGACATCGTCGCCTCGTTCATGCCGACGTTGCCGCCCCCGGCGTACTTGTACGCCGCATCGACGAACTGCTTCTCGATCGTCACGACGCGCGGGTCGTTCAAGATTTGCGCGATTTGTCCCGACGTCTTATAGGGTGCATTCGTTGCCGGGTTGATGGCGAGACTCACTTCCTTGCTCAATTGCACGACTGCCGCCGCCGGGCTTCTATGGGAAGCCGCGATGACGCGCTGAACCGGCTCGTCGGTCAATACCGTCTGCAGAACGGTGCCCGCGGCCTGTTTGATGACCGGCGCAGCGCTTGCGTCCAAGTAGCTCGCGTAACAGCCGCCGCGCGCAGCCACTGCGGCGCGCACTGCGTTGGCATCGCCGCCCGACTGCCGCCATGCCGTCTCGGCCGCCGCCTGAAGCTGCTGTGTCGCGTCGCGCGTCAACGCGGCCGTGTCGTGCTTGGATTGATCGCGCACGAGCACGCCGAGACCGTCGGGCGTGCGGCCCTGCGATTTCCACGCGGCGAGGGCGTCTTGCTTCGCGAAGCTCAATGCTTCGCGAAAGGCGTGCGAATCGGGCGCTCGTGCGGCGATCGGCGCGGCCAGCATCTCGATGTGGGATGTCGGGTCCGGCATGTTTTGACCGGCGTAGGTCAGTTCGTCCGCGATCGATTTGCGCAGCGGCGCCAGCATGCCGCTCAGCTCGTTGTCCGTGTATTTGTTGCGCCACTCGTTGGGCGGCATCGCGTCGAGCCCGCTCAGCGACGCAAGCGCTTTGCGTTGCTGCTCCAACATCCCGAGTCGCTTGGAATCGAGAATGGTGACGGTCGTGTTGATCGGCAGGTGATGCGCCGCGTCGGGCGAATTGCCGGGCCGGCTGTCGAAGGCATGCGGATCGAGCGAGCTCGAAGCGGCCAATTCCTTCAAAAACTGCGAAGGATCGTGGGGATCGACGAGCGGAGAATGCTCGTATAGCTGCCACGGCGTTTCGCCCGATGCGAGATTGGTTTGCGAAATGCCGAACGGTGCATCCTGGCCTGCTACGGTTCCTGCGAATGGCGCGCCGGTTTGGCCCCCGTTCTGCGGCGTGTCCGGCGCGGTGTCCGTTTGCACACCGAGCGCCTTCAAATCCGCGGGCTTTTCGCCATATTGGGCGGCGACGGCATTGGCCGCCGCTTCGCGGGACAGCCCCGTTTGCACGAGCGCATCGATCTGATGCTGCAAGTCTTGCTTGGGCGGCAAGCTCTTCGTGGAAGCGGGAGCCGGCGGCGCCGATGCATCGGACGACGACGAATTGACCGGCGGGGCTAGTCGCCCCCCGTCCAGCATGATGCTCATGGCAAGCTCCTTCATGACTAGAATCGGCGCGCGTCGGCTGCAGCGCGTCGATCACCATAACGCCAACAAGGAAGCGGGGAGAATGTTCTAGGACGAAGAAGGGACGCGGGAAGGACGGGGCATCCGGGAAAGCGCGCGCCATATGGCTGAGCAGGTGGCGGGCGCCGTGCCGTATTGCACGAATCCCGTGCCGACCGATCGTTGAGCAAATTTCGGCAGCGTCGCTTGACGTAGGCTTCGCCGTGACATCACTATCGTCGGCGCGCTAATGCATGCGCAATTTCGCTAGCGTCTGAGGATCGGGCACGCACCCTAGGCGGTCAATACCCGGGGGACATGGCGGCATCGGCGCGGTTGTTGCCGCCTGGCGCGAGTGTGCCGCGAGAGCCTGCTCGTTGGCCTGTTGTGCTGCGAGCAGCCTAGACGCCGATTCGTCACCCACTTCCTTTTCTTCCCCGATCCGCGTTCTACGAGTTGCGTCTTTGACGGCATGCCCACTGTGCAGCGCATGCGCACGGCGTGGCGTCGACGCCGCCGTGGAAGTCTCGTCGCGCGTATGATGCAGCAGCGCCGATACGGCACCGGCTAAGAGCGGAAGTCCGATGAAAAATAGAAACGCGGCCCGCAGCCAGGATCGCTTTCTGAGACGCCGGATTGGCGTTGCCGCGAGCACAAGTCTCGTAGATTGATTGTTCGTCGGCGGCATGGCGCCTTGCATCACCTTGTGCATGTCCATTTCGCGGGTAGGTTCCACATACCTTGCTTCCCCAATCGGTGTGGAATGGGCATTACCAGCCGTCGACATTAGCGCCAGCCCCCTCTTCTGGGCGTACCGGCGGACAGCATCCAAGCTCCATAGTCGACGCAACGTTCCTGGCCGGACCGGTGTCGACAGCAGAGTCTCGAGCGCGTCTATGCTTGTGATCGTTACCCGATGGTCCGACTCAGGCAAGCTAGATCCTATCGGTCGCCCGTAGGCAAGCAATACGACCGCATGTGCATACCCAGGATCTACACCGGTCATTGCCCGCAGCGCGTCTTTCAAATCCATGTGCGCCGAATCGATCTTGGCGTAGGCATTGGAGCGGCGCTCGCCCGTTGTGACGGTTCTCCATGAGGGGCTATTGATGTCACCCTCGACCGCCTGCGAGTAACCCTTGACCTCGATCACGAGCGTCGAAGTTTGCGTTGCGACGACCAAATCGATTTCATGTCGCCCGTGAAACAGGTTGACGAGAATGACGGCGTCCTCGCCCCGCCTATCGATAATCGAAAGGACTCGCTGAAATACCAGTTGTTCAGCGGCGTCGGTGGGTCCGGACGCCAGGCGGCTATAAGTTTCGATAGACATAGTTTGCGATGCTTTTCGTGAATGGCCGCTCTGATAATCGGTTGCCGGTCCTCCGGATAGTACGATAGCCTAGACCATGCGCCTCCACCCCCGATGAGGTAGAGGGTAGCGCGCCGAGTTGGTCCGCGATTCCAGCGGCTCGGCTTAGATCCGTCTGTCCGCCGACTAAAAAAACCGAATGAATAGACTCATCGCACTCACGCTGCTGCTCACCTGCGTCTCCACGAACGCACAAGAACACCACCCGGAGGCTACCGCCTATTCCGACGCCTATTACGTCTGCGCGAAGAAGGCGGGACCGCCCGGCTTTTACGATCAAACCACGGCATCGAATTGCGTGGCGGCAGAGGTGAAGTTTCAAAAGAAGCGCATCAACGCCGCGTACGGCAAAATCCTGAAGATGTGGAAGGACAACCCGCAGGACGTCGCGAAGCTAAACAGCGCGCAAAAGGCGTGGGTGCAGTGGCGAGACGGCACTTACGATTTGCTGCGAGACGCCGGCGGCAGCAATGGTCAAGTCGTCTACATCGTCAGCTCGCAGTTTCTTCTGAAGTCGCTCGTCGACCAGGCGAACCTGCTCGAGGGCATCCTCGAGTCCAACGGAGGCGGGTGAGCGTTCTTCGAGCCGCGGCCGCATAAGGCCTCAGCCCGCGCAATTCGCTTTTGTTATCGGCACATCCGCGTTTCGAATTGTCCCGCTATCGGCGCGCGCCGTGATGAAGGGCAATGGCACCGTGCCTGCGGGGTACGTGGCGAATTAGAGGGTGGAACCCATGCGTCTCCGGGGACGAGAGAGCAACCGGGGACGCCGATGACGTTCAAACGCGGCCCGACGCTGTTGCCGATGAAATCAGGACCGCCCCGCACGACGTTTGGTGACCGTCGAATGCGACGGCTCGGCCGTCGATCTTGACTTTCTCGTCGCCTTCGACGATCACGCAATCATGGTGGCCCGACACCGGGCAGGTGCAGCGGTCGCCCACGCAAGCGACTGCGCGGCCCATCACCGTCGATTTGTCTCGGCCCGTTTCGACCCGGCCTCCATGCGAGGTCGAATCTCCGATGCGTATCACGCCACGCATGTGATGTTTTCTCCCTGCTTCAGTCGAACGGGTTGGCGTTGTTGTGGGCTTGCTCCCACTGCGCCTGACGAGCCGGGTCGGGGCTGACCATGATGATCGTGGCTCGCCCGTCGGGCCGGCGCGTGATCGTTGCGCTCGTCTTGCCATCGCCATAGCCTGCGATCAAGCCAAGACCTAATTGCACCATTGTCGAACTAACACCGGTATCGGCAATGCGACGGCCGATGTCGTAGCCCTCGTGAACGTCGCTTAAGCTCGGAGCCGATTTGCCCACCGCGCTCAGGGCTTGCGTGAGCGGGATCGTCCACTCTCTGTCGCCCGTCGTGTCGTAGAACACGCGCTGCGGTGTTACGCCGTCCGGCAGCGTTGCAAGGGCTTGCTCCCAACCGGACTTTAGTGCGTCCGCTGAGCTAAAGTCGAAAGTGGTGTACGGGGGAGTTGAGGCGGGAAGTTGAAGGCGGT
>CBIHRA010000026.1:0-73404 GCA_966212325.1 uncultured Burkholderiaceae bacterium
CACCGTCTCACCGTCTCACCGTCTCACCGTCTCACCGTCTCACCGTCTCACCGTCTCACCGTCAAGCCGTCAAGCCGTCAAGCCGTCAAGCTGCCAAGCCGCCAAGCCCTCAAGCCGTCAGGAGTTGGGCAACAGCAGCCACATGCGACCGGCCTGCTTCATCTTTCCCGCGAGTTCGCCCGCGTCGTCGCCCAGCCCCCAGAAGTAATCGGCGCGCACGCCACCGCGAATGGCGCTACCCGTGTCCTGCGCAAAAACGAGCCGATTCATCGGCGTATTCGTGAACGGCCGCGTCGTTTCCAAGAACACGGCGGTGCCGAGCGGAATGGAGGCGGGATCGACGGCGATCGAGCGCTCGGGTGTGAGCGGTACGCCAAGCGCCCCAATCGGACCGTCACCGCCGGCCGATGCCTGCTGCGTTGCCGGCATCTCGCGGAAAAACACGAAGCGCGGGTTCGTGTCGAGCACGCTGGCCACCCGCGCCGGGTTGGCGCGCGCCCACGCTTTGATACCCTGCATCGTCGCTTGCGCCGGCGTAATTTCGCCGTGATCGAGCAACCACCGGCCGATCGACTTGTAAGGCTGATTGTTGGAGCCCCCGAATCCCACCCGCATGATGCCGCCGTCGTCGAGCACGATGCGCCCCGATCCCTGCACTTGCAAGAAGAATGCTTCGATGGGATCGTCGACCCAAACGAGTTCGTTGCCGTCGAGCACCCCCGAGCGTTCGAGTTGCGCGCGCGGCGGCAGAGCAGCGCCCGAGCGGTATCCGGACGGCCATCGATAGAGCGGGTATTGATACTGGCCTCGGCGCGTCCGCGACCCGTGCAAGAGCGGTTCGTAATACCCGGTGACGAGACCGTCGACGGTTCCGTCGCCGTTGGCAAGCTGGAACGGCGTGAAATACGTTTCGAAAAACGAGCGGGTACCGGCGGCATCGAGATCGTCGAGCTGCGAAGCGGCCGCACAGGCGCGCCGCCAGCTGGTCTGCTGACCAACCCGCGAGCAGTTCTCGCGCAATGCCGCGGCCGCGCCGATCAGCGAATCGTCTTCCCAGCCCGGCACCTGCCGCCACGCCACGGGCGTGAGACGCCCCGGCGACGACACCTCCGACAGGGCCGCGCCCCCCGTGCCGACGCCACGAGCGGGAGAAACGGTACGCACCGTCGGCCCGCCGCAGGCAGCCAACATGAGCGCCGCCGCCAGCGCCGCCGCACGGCCAGCGAAGGACGCATAAATACTCATGCAGCGTTCGTTCTTGTTCGAAATCGCCATGTCCGTTCTATTTGGAAATCGCCATATCTACTCTATTCGACGGAAACCCGACGCCGATGTCTGCGCCGCGACCTCTCCTCGCCACGCTGCTCTCATTGCGCCGCACCGCCGCCATCGCTTCCTCCGGCCATCGCGCGTCACGCCTCAATGCAGCGTGCGCGGCATCTGCAACGTGAATTCGGGCACGGGGGCCTCGAACCGCTCGCCGTCGTCGGCCACGCAAAAGTAAGCGCCACGCATCGTCCCGACGGGCGTCTCGATCACGGCCCAGCTCGTGTACTCGAATTGCTCGCCCGGCTGCAAGAGCGGCTGGTGCCCGACGACGCCGAGGCCCTTCACCTCCTGCACCCGGTTCTCGCTATCGGTAATGATCCAATGGCGCGCAATGAGTTGCGCCGCCACTTGCCCGGTATTGCGAATGGTCAAGGTATAGGCGAAGGCGTACTGACGGCGCTCGGGATTGGACTGCTCCGGCAGATAGCGCGTCTGCGCGGACACGCTGAATTGATACTGGCTCATCGAGATTCCGTTCTCTGAAGAATCGACGTGCCGCGCGGACGGCGTCGAATCGGGGCGAGCCGGACGGCTTGCCGCATGGCGCTCGGCCGCGCGTCGAATTCGGCAGCCGGCAACCGACGGTCCGGCAGCCGAGGCATCGGCGGGCCGGCGCTCCGGTTCGCATTCTGATCGATGCGGCCCCCGGCCGCAACCGCGGCGCCGCGCAACGGGGCCGAGCGCCCGCGACAGGCTAAAATGTCGGTTTTCCGCCCAACGGCCCAACCCGCGGTCAATCCGTCGGTCATCCCGCTTCCTACGCCATGACGCAATTTCGAATCGCCCCCAGCATCCTGTCCGCCGATTTCGCTCGGCTCGGCGAAGAAGTCCGCGACGTCGTCGCCGCCGGCGCCGACTGGATTCACTTCGACGTGATGGACAATCATTACGTGCCCAATCTCACGATCGGCCCGCTCGTGTGCGAGGCGATCCGTCCGCACGTTCAAGCGCCGATCGACGTGCACCTCATGGTGCGGCCCGTCGATCGCATCGTGCCCGATTTCGCCAAGGCCGGGGCCAACATCATCAGCTTTCACCCGGAAGCGTCCGATCATATCGATCGCACGCTGTCGCTGATACGCGACCACGGCTGCAAAGCCGGCCTCGTGTTCAATCCGGCGACGCCGCTCAATTATCTCGATCACGTCATGGATCGCGTGGACCTCGTGCTGATCATGTCGGTCAACCCCGGTTTCGGCGGGCAGTCGTTCATCCCGGAGGCGCTGAACAAGTTGCGCGATGCGCGCGCACGGATCGACGCCTACCAAGCCCGCACGGGCCGCGAGATCCATCTCGAAGTGGATGGCGGCGTCAAGGTCGACAACATCGCGCAAATCGCGGCGGCAGGCGCCGACACGTTCGTAGCCGGCTCGGCCATCTTCGGCAAGAGCGACTACCGCGCCGTCATCGACGACATGCGCAAGCAGCTTGCCGGCGCAACCGGCGCATGAGCTCCCGTCCGGCCTTGCACTCGCCGCCGCGGCGTCCGCTCGCCGCCTTGATCGACCTCGACGGTACGATGGTCGACACGGCCGACGACTTCACGGCCGCCTTGAACGGCATGCTCGGCGAACTCGGCGCACGGCCGATCGAGCGCGATGAAGTGGTCGGCTACGTCGGCAAAGGCTCGGAGCACCTGATCCGCTGCGTACTCGCCGCGCGCCTTTCCGCCGACGACGCGCAAGCGCGCTTTCCCGAGGCGCTCGATCTCTATCAGGCTCAGTACGCCCGCATCAACGGGCGTCATAGCCGGCTCTATCCGGAAGTCGAGCCCGGTCTCGCAGCACTAGCGCAGGCCGGCGTGAAGCTCGCCTGCGTCACGAACAAGCCGCATCGCTTCGCCGTCGCGCTGCTCGAGCAATATGGCCTCGCGCGTTACTTTTCGGTGGTGCTGGGCGGCGATAGTGTCGCGCGCAAAAAGCCGGACCCGCAGCCCATGCTGGCGGCGTGCGACGCGATGGGTGTCGCGCCGAGCCGGGCGGTCGCAATCGGCGATTCCGAGAACGACGCGCTTGCGGGCCGCGCGGCCGGCATGGCGACCTTGACCGTCCCCTACGGCTATAACCACGGCAAAGCTATACAAACGATAAATTCGGATGGTATAGTCGCCACGTTGCTCGAGGCCGCGCGGTTACTTGCGGGTTCATCGCAAACCGATCATTCGGCGCCTTCGGCCCCGCCGCAACCAATCAATCGCTGACGACCTAAGTCATCTACTCATGTTTCTGAACAAAAAACGGAGTCCGAGCAGTATCGACCGGGGAGCCTGGCCCTGGCGTCGCTCGTCACGCTAACCTCTTTCGAGGTACGCTGAAGCTCGTCTTCAGCGCCGTTTTTTGATTTCGCCGCGCATTCGCGCAATATTCGCCGTATCGCCCGAACGATCGCAACCGCGCGTTTTGCAGGTCGCCGCGCCTCGCGCCTTCACGGCTTGCCGCACGCATGCTTCGCCGAAACCTCGGCAACGGATGCGTCGGCCATTCGAACAGGATCGGAACATGACCGAACTCGAGTTTCAGTCCCTCGCCAGCGAGGGTTTCAACCGCATCCCGCTGATCGCCGAAGCGCTCGCGGATCTCGAAACGCCGCTTTCGCTGTACCTGAAGCTCGCGCAGCCCGAGCGCGGCGGAGCGAATTCGTTCTTGCTCGAATCCGTCGTCGGCGGCGAGCGGTTCGGCCGCTATTCTTTCATCGGCCTACCGGCGCGCACGCTGGTGCGCACGAGCAACGGGGTCAACGAAGTCGTGCGCGACGGGCAAGTCGTCGAGACGCACGAAGGCGATCCGTTCGAATTCATCCAACAGTTTCAGGCGCGGTTCAAGGTGGCTCCGCGCGCGGGACTGCCGCGTTTTTGCGGCGGACTCGCCGGCTACTTCGGCTATGACGCCGTCAGGTATATCGAGAAGAAACTCGCGCATACCGCCCCGCCCGACGACCTGAACCTGCCCGACATTCAGTTGCTGTTGACCGAGGAAGTGGCGGTCATCGACAACTTGGCCGGCAAACTCTATCTCATCGTCTACGCCGATCCGACCGCGTCGGAAGCCTATGCCCGGGCCAAGCAGCGGCTGCGCGAGTTGCGCCAGCGGCTGCGCGCGACGGTGCAGCCGCCGGTCACCTCGCCGAGCGTGCGCACGGAGACTTACCGCGAGTTCGCACGCGAGGATTACCTCAACGCCGTGCGCCGCGCGAAGGAATACATCGCCGCGGGCGAGCTCATGCAAGTGCAAGTCGGGCAGCGGCTGATCAAGCCATACCGCGACAATCCGCTTTCGCTCTATCGCGCGTTGCGCTCGCTCAATCCGTCGCCGTACATGTATTACTACAACTTCGGCGATTTCCATGTGATCGGCGCGTCGCCCGAAATCCTCGTGCGGCAAGAAAAGCGCGGCGAGGACCGCATCGTGACGATTCGGCCGCTCGCCGGCACGCGCCCGAGGGGCAACACGCCCGAACGCGACGCCGAGCTCGCGACCGAACTGCTGAACGATCCGAAGGAAATCGCCGAGCACGTGATGCTGATCGACCTCGCTCGCAACGACGTGGGCCGCATCGCGCAAACGGGCTCGGTTGCCGTGACCGACAAGATGATCATCGAAAAGTACTCGCACGTGCAGCACATCGTCAGCTCGGTGGAAGGCAAGCTCAAGCCGGGCATGACCAACTTCGACGTGCTGCGCGCGACGTTCCCCGCCGGCACCCTTTCCGGCGCGCCGAAGGTACGGGCGATGGAGCTCATCGACGAGCTCGAGCCCGTCAAGCGAGGGCTCTACGGCGGCGCGGTCGGCTACCTGTCGTTCACGGGCGAGATGGATCTCGCCATCGCGATTCGCACCGGGCTGCTCCACAACGGCAACCTGTACGTGCAAGCGGCGGCCGGCGTCGTCGCGGACTCGGTGCCGGAATCCGAATGGCAAGAGACCGAAAATAAGGCTCGCGCCGTGCTGCGTGCAGCCGAACAGGTGCAAGACGGCCTCGACAGCGACTTTTGAGCGGAGAGACACATCATGTTGCTGATGATCGACAACTACGATTCGTTCACTTACAACCTCGTGCAGTACTTCGGCGAGCTCGGCGAGGAAGTGCGAACCTATCGCAACGATGAAATCACGCTCGACGAGATCGAGGCGATGAAACCCGATCACATCTGCCTGTCGCCCGGGCCGAGCAATCCGCAAAACGCGGGCATCACGCTCGACGTGTTGCGCCGCTTTTCCGGCCGCGTGCCTATCCTCGGCGTTTGCCTCGGCCATCAGGCGATCGGCGAAGCGTTCGGCGGGCGCGTCGTGCGCGCGCAGACGATCATGCACGGCAAGGTCAGCCGCATCGAAACCGACGGCAAAGGCGTCTTCGCCAATCTGCCGACGCACTTCGACGTCACGCGCTATCACTCGCTGGCCATCGAACGCGAATCCCTCCCCGACTGCCTCGAAATCTCGGCTTGGACGGACGATGGGGAAATCATGGGCGTGCGCCACAAGACGCTGCCCGTCGAGGGCGTGCAGTTCCATCCGGAATCGATTCTCTCCGAGCACGGCCATGCGCTGCTCGAAAATTTCCTGAAAGGATCGAAGACGGAGGCACTCCTATGACCATCTCCCCGCAAGAAGCCCTGCAGCGCACGATCGAGCACCGTGAAATCTTTCACGACGAGATGCTGCATCTCATGCGGCTCATCATGCGCGGCGACATGTCGCCCGTGATGGCGGCCGCAATCATCACCGGCTTGCGCGTCAAGAAGGAAACGATCGGCGAGATCGCCGCGGCGGCCACCGTGATGCGCGAGTTCGCGCGCCACGTCGAGGTGCCCGACAACGCCAACTTCGTCGATATCGTCGGCACCGGCGGCGACGGCGCGAACACGTTCAACATTTCGACGGCGACGATGTTCGTCGCCGCCGCCGCGGGCGCGAAAGTCGCCAAGCACGGCGGGCGCGGCGTCTCGAGCAAGTCGGGCAGCGCCGACGTGCTCGAAGCGCTCGGCGTCAACATCGATCTGCAGCCCGAACAGGTGGCGGCGTCGATCGCCGAAACAGGCATGGGCTTCATGTTCGCGCCCAACCACCACCCGGCCATGAAGAACATCGCGCCGGTGCGCCGCGAGCTCGGCATCCGTACGATCTTCAATATTCTGGGGCCGCTCACGAACCCGGCCGGCGCGCCCAATCAACTGATGGGCGTGTTCCATCCCGATTTGGTAGGCATCCAAGTGCGCGTCATGCAGCGTCTCGGCGCGAGCCATGTGCTCGTCGTATACGGCAAGGACGGCATGGACGAGGTGTCGCTCGGCGCGGCGACGCTCGTCGGCGAGCTGCGCGACGGCCAGGTGCACGAGTACGAAATCCACCCCGAAGACTTCGGGCTGCAGATGGTCTCGAATCGCTCGTTGAAAGTGAACGATGCAAACGAATCGAAGTCCATGCTGCTTCGAGCGCTCGAAAACACCCCAGGCGTCGCCCGCGAAATCGTGACGCTCAATGCAGGCACGGCGCTCTATGCCGCGAACATCGTGGCCTCGATCGCCGACGGCATCGAAACCGCGCGCGAGGCCATCGCGACCGGCCGTGCGCGCGAGAAGGTCGACGAGCTCGTTCGGTTCACTCAGCAATTCAAGCAATAACGCCGTCATCGGCCAAACGAACAAAGGGCTTTGTCCATGAGCGACATTCTTCAACGGATCATCGCCGTCAAACACGAGGAAGTGCGAGCCGCGCAGTTGAGCGCGCCGCTCGAAGAGCTGCGTCTCGAAGCGTCGGCGCGCGATCTGCGCGATTTCGT
Source organism: uncultured Burkholderiaceae bacterium (assembly GCA_966212325.1). Classification (GTDB taxonomy): domain Bacteria; phylum Pseudomonadota; class Gammaproteobacteria; order Burkholderiales; family Burkholderiaceae; genus Trinickia. The sequence goes on from CBIHRA010000026.1 coordinate 7,108, forward strand.
GGGCGCACTGCGCGCCAAGCACGAGGCCGGCCAAGCCGCGGTGATCGCCGAGGTCAAGAAGGCAAGCCCGTCCAAGGGCGTGCTTCGCGAGCATTTCGTGCCGGCCGACATCGCGCGCTCCTATCAGAAAGGCGGCGCGGCCTGCCTCTCCGTACTGACCGACGTACAGTTCTTTCAAGGCGGCGCGGCCTACCTCGAAGAAGCGCGCGCCGCTTGCGATTTGCCCGTGCTGCGCAAGGACTTCATCGTCGATCCGTACCAGGTGGTGGAAGCACGCGCGATGGGCGCGGATGCGATTCTGCTCATCGCGGCCGCGCTGTCGATCGCACAGATGCAGGAACTGGAAGCATTCGCGCATTCGTTGGGGCTGGCCGTGCTCGTCGAGGTCCATGACCGGGACGAACTGACCCAGGCGCTGACGCTCAAGACTCCGCTCATCGGCATCAACAACCGCAATCTGCGCACGTTCGAGACATCGCTCGATACGACGCTCGGCATGCTCGATGCGCTCCCCGACGATCGCATCGTCGTTACAGAATCGGGCATCCTGTCGCGGGCCGATGTCGAACGCATGCGAGCGAACGACGTGCAAACCTTCCTGGTCGGAGAAGCATTCATGCGCGCCGACGATCCGGGCGCGGCGCTCGCACAGATGTTCTTCTGATTCGATCGCCGCACACTCTTTCTTTTCGAGATTTTCGAGACGACGCATGGGCATCGAGCGCGAAATCAAGCTGGCGCTGCCGCCGGAGCAGGCCGAGGCCGCCGACCGCTTCTTCGTTGGCGCTGCCGGCGCGCCGGGGCGCGACGTCCCGCTGACGAACATCTACTTCGACACGCCGTCGTTTTCCCTCGCGGGCGCGAAGATCGCGCTGCGCCTGCGCAAGACACCCGACGGCTGGCTCCAGACGTTGAAGGCGGCGGGCACGGCCGAGGGCGGGATGCATAGCCGCCATGAGTGGGAGATGGCGGTCGCCGGAGAAGCGCTCGAATTCGATACGCTCGCCGCGGCATGCGACGATAAGGCGGCCCTGGCGGCCCTGCAGGCGGCGGCCGCCGAGATCGGCGAGCGCTTTCGGACGGTGTTCGTTCGACGCCTGTGGCGCTTCGAGTTCGACGGCGCGCGCATCGAGGCCGCCATCGATCGCGGCGAAGTGACCGCGCCGATGAGCGGCGAAATCCGCAAGGAGGCGATCAGCGAAATCGAGCTCGAGCTGCTCGACGGCGACGAGCGTGCACTGCACGCATTGACGGCGAAGCTTACCGCCGAGGTGCCGGGACTCGCACCCGAAAACGTCAACAAGGCGCAACGGGGTTATCGACTGTGCAGGCAATGAAGGGGACCCGCAAACGCCGGGGGGCCGGGGCGAGCGACGAGGCGCAAGGGTCGCTGTTCGAGACGGCGGTAGACGGCGCAGCGGACGGGGCGACAGCAGCGTCGGCCCGCGCAATGCAACCGGCTGGAAGCACGGCGGGACCGGTCGGCCTCTCGAAACCGCTCGAATCACAATTCGATGCATTGCCGCCCGCCTGGCGCGCGCACTTGCAAACGTTCATCGAGAGCAACGCCTATCGCCCGCTCTGCGCGTTCGTGGACGCGCAAATTGCAGCGGGCAAGACCGTCTATCCGGCGGAGGTTTTTCGTGCGCTGAGTTTGACGAGCCCCGACGACGTAAAAGTGGTCATCGTCGGACAAGACCCGTACCACGGCGACGACAAGGGCCATCCGCAAGCCCACGGACTGGCGTTTTCGGTGCCCGCCCCCGTGCGGCCGCCGCCGTCGCTGCGCAATATCTTCAAAGAAATCGTCGCCGAGTTCGGCTACGACATGCCGGCGCACGGCTGCCTCGACGCGTGGGCCCGCCAAGGCGTGCTGCTGCTCAATACCGTGCTGACAGTGGAGCAAGGCAAAGCGGCCAGCCACGCGAAGCAAGGTTGGGAAGCGTGCACCGATACGTTGATTCATGCGCTCGCCCATCGGCATGAGCATCTCGTGTTCATGCTTTGGGGCGCCCACGCGCAAGCCAAGCGCACGCTGCTCGACGCGCGGCCGCACTGCGTGCTCGAGGCGCCGCACCCCTCGCCGCTGTCGGCGCATCGCGGCTTTCTGGGTTGCCGGCATTTCCTGCTCGCGAACGACTATCTGACGGCGAACGGACGCGTGCCGATCGACTGGCGACTGCCGTCGACGAGCGAATAACCGCTGGGACCAAAAGCTAAGCGTCGCGCTCCCCGCAGGCAGCGCGACGCTCGTCCGTCGCTAAAAACGAAGACGCTTACGGCGCGTCAAGCCGAATTACGCCGCCGCGGCGATCGCTTCGCGTGCCGAAGCGAGGGAAGCGATCGCTGCATCCGGGCCCAGATTCAGGCCTTCCGCATAGATGAACTCGACGTCGGTGATGCCGATGAGGCCGAGGAACGACTTGATGTGCGCCGTTTGGCTATCGTGCGGCGTGCCGGCATACTTACCGCCGCGCGCCGAAACGATGTACGCCTTCTTCCCTTTGACTAGACCTTCCGGGCCGTTCGCCGTGTAGCGGAACGTTACGCCTGCACGAGCGATCCAGTCGAAGTACGTCTTTAGTTGCGATGAAATGCCGAAGTTGTACATCGGTGCGCCGATGATGACGACATCGGCCGCTTGCAACTCATCGATCAGGGCATCGCTGCGGGCGGCGATCACGGCTTGTTCGGGCGTGCGTTGCTCGGCCGGCGTGAAGAATGCGCCGAGCACCGCATCGTCGAGGTGGGGCAGCGCGTCGGCCAGCAAATCGCGCACGACGAGCTGAGCACCCGCGTTCGATTGCAGCAGCTTCGCGGCCAGTTCGTTAGACAACAGCGTCGAGTTTGCGCCTTGCGAACGCGCCGCCGAATTCAGTTGAAGGATCGTGGTCATGTCGGGCTCCAAGTGGGTTGCGCATCGTTGCGCGAGTGGAGCCATTGTCACGGTTGACCCGACACTGAAAAAGTAGGCTGGCGACGACGGATTGTTGCATGGATAGAACGATCGCGAATCAACCGTGCAGCCAGCGCTCGCGCGCACGCCGAGTCGGCGCACCGCGTTTCTCGTTGGCCGCGGCGAGCTGGTACCGCGTCACCTCGGGCGGATCGAGCTTCACCCGCGCCACACGCAACTCGTCCCGCCGGAACGCGTGAACTTCGACGGTTGCGCCCGGCAAATAGCGGGAAAGCAAAGCGTCGAGATTCGAGCCGGTCGTCCGCAGCCCGTCGATAGCGATCAACACGTCGCCCGCCGACAAGCCCGCTTTTTGCGCGGCGCTGCCGTCGTGGACGGCGGCCAACGCGCACTCGGCACCGGGACGGATGCGCACGCCCAGCGACGGTTTGCCATTGGCGATGCCGTTCGCCGCGCCGCGCCCGGCGTTGCCGCCCGCGCCGCCTGGTTGCGGCGCCAATGTGACGCCGAACGGTTCGAACAGCGCGTCGAGCGGTAGATCGCGCGTGCCGTGCACGGCTTCGCGGAACAACGCTCCGAGCTCGACGCCCGTTGCTTGCGCGATCAGCGCTTCGACTTCGTCTTCACCGACGCCCGCTACCTTGCCCGTGTAGAACTGGCGGCCGTAGCGTTGCCAAAGCAGCCGCATGACGTCGTCCAGCGACTTGCGATGATCGGTGCGTGCGCGAATCGCCAGGTCGAACGCCAGTGCGACGAGCGAGCCTTTCTGGTAATAGCTGACGATCGCATTCGGCGCGTTTTCGTCCTGGCGGTAGTACTTGACCCAAGCGTCGAACGAGCTTTCGGCCACGGTTTGCTTCAAGCGCCCGCTCGTGCGCAGCACGCCGCCGAGCGTCTTGCCGACGAGCGAGAAATAATCGCTCGGCGAAATCGTCCCGCTGCGCACGAGCATCAGATCGTCGTAGTACGACGTGAAACCCTCGAACAGCCACAGCAGCGACGTATAGTTTTCTCGCGAAAGATCGTACGGGGCGAACGCAGCCGGCTTGATCCGTTTGACGTTCCACGTATGGAAATACTCGTGGCTGCACAGCCCGAGATACGTGCGATAGCCCTCCGACATCTCGGGCCGGCCCAATACGGGCAGGTCGGCGCGGTTGCAAATGAGCGCCGTCGAGGCCCGATGTTCGAGCCCGCCGTAACCGTCGCTGACCGCTTGCGTCATGAAGACGTAGCGATCGACGGGCGCTTTTTTCGTGCGCGGCTCGAACAAGGCGATTTGCGCTTCGCAAATGCGCTTCAGGTCCGCCGCGAGCCGAGCCATGTCGACCGACACGGTGCGCCCGGCAATGACGATGTCATGCGGCACGCCGTGGGCTTTGAACGTGGCGAGCGCGAAATGACCGAGCGTGACGGGGTGATCCACGAGCTCGTCGTAGTTTTGCGCCCGGTACTCGCCGAAGCCGTAGCGCTTCGTGCCCCGCGCTTCGGGCAACGCGGTGGCCACGCGCCAGTCGCGATAAGCCGCGCCGTCGGGCTTGCGGATATCGACGATGCAGCCGGCCTCCTCCCGGCCCTGCGGCAGCAGAAATACGCTCGTGCCGTTGAAAAACCCCACGGTGTCGTCCAAATGGGCCGCGCGCACCGACATATCCCACGCGTAGACCTCATAGCGCAACGTAAGCGCGCCGCCTCCCTTGACCGGAGCCGCCTGCCAGGTTTGTTTGTCGGTTTTCTCGATACGGACCTTGCGTCCCGCCTCGTTGAATGCGCTCAAGGTGACGATGTTTCGCGCGAACTCGCGCACGAGGTAGCTGCCCGGAATCCAGGTGGGCAGCATGAACCGCTGCCCGGCCGGGTCCGGGTCGGCCAGCGTGAGCGTCACTTCGAAAAGATGGGCGGCGGGATGCTTGGGGACGATGGCGTAGCGGGTCGGCTTCATCGGGCAGAAAAGGTGTCGATGTCGGTGGAGTCGTTCTCGTGTAGGTGGAAAGCGCCGCTCAATGCGCGCTGGCGAGCGCGCCTTTCAATTCATTGGCCGATACGGCGCCGGGCAAGCGGCGGCCATCGGTCAAAATGATCGTCGGCGTGCCCGTGACGTTCAGGCCATGCCCAAGCGCGAGATTCTTGTCCAGCACCGAGGTGTCGCAATTGGATGCCGGGCTCGCGGGCGGGCGATGATCGACCATCCAGGCTTCCCATGTTTTCGCACGATCGGCCGAGCACCAGATCGCCTTCGATTTCGTGACCGAGTCGGCGGACAGGACCGGATACAAGAACGTGTAGACGGTGACGTTATCGATGGACTTCAGCGTCGACTCCAACTGCTTGCAGTAAGGGCAGTTCGGATCGGAGAAGACGGCCATGCGGCGGCTGCCGTTGCCCTTGACGACCTTGACCGCGCGATCGAGCGGCAGGCTCGCGAAGTCGACCTTGTTCAGCTCCGCCAAATGCGCCTCGCTCAGATTGCTGCGCGTCTTCGTATCGACGAGATCCCCCGCGATCGCATAGTCGCCGCTAGCGTCGGTATAGATCATCTGCGAGCCGAGATTGACTTCGTAGAGACCCGCAATGGGAGCTTTCGAGATGCTCTTGATCTGGACTTCGGGCAAGCGCGCTTGCAGCGTCGACTTGAGCTTGTCCGTCGTTTGATCCGCGTGAGCGGTGCAGCCAAGCGCAACGGCGGCGGCGAGCGCCGCGGCAGCTGCGATTCGCATGGCTATGGGCATGATGGGAGTCCTTACTGTTCGGTTCGATCGCCGCACGCGCAGTTGCGCGCGGCGAAATCAGGTGAATCGGTGAGCGCAGGCCGGCGCGGGCTTCGCGCGCCGCCGCCTGCCGGTTCGGGCGATACGGGGCTCTACCTAGAGCGTGCGCCGCCAAGCGACAGTCTACCCGTGCGTCTTCGGCTTATCCGAGCGCCGCCGATACGAGCCAGCGCTTGACGAGCGGCTGCGCCCCGACGAGCGCCATGCCCGCGTTCCGCACGGACCGTGCGAGCGTGCCGGGCACCGAAAAGAGCCGCTGCAAGCCATCCGTCGCGAGCGTCAACGCGCCGATGTCCTCGCGCCGTGCCCGTTCGTATCTGCGCAGCAATACGAGATCGCCCAGATCTCGAAAGGGTTCTTTCGCGGCTAGCACGTCGGCAAGCGACGACACATCTCGCAATCCCAGATTCATTCCCTGCCCGGCGAGCGGGTGGATCAGATGAGCGGCATCGCCGACGAGCGCCACGCGCGGTGCGATGAGCCGGTCGACCGATTGCAGGGCCAACGGAAAGCCGTGGGCGGCCCCGACAGACTCGAGCGCCCCCAACCTGCCTTTCGAGACTTGCTCGACGGCCGCCGCGAGCTGCGCCGGCGCGAGCGCGAGCAACTCGCGTGCGTGGTCCGTGGCGGCCGACCACACGAGCGAAACGTGGGAGTCCGGCAACGGCAGCAAGGCGACGATTTCGCCGCCGGCGAACCATTGATAGGCCGTTTCGCCGTGCGGCTTCTCGGCCTTGAAATTGGCGACCACCCCGGTTTGCCGGTAGTCGCGCCGAGACACGTGCGCGCCGATCTGTGCACGAACCCACGAATGCGCCCCATCGGCGCCGACCACGAGGTCGGCTTCCAATACCTTTCCGTTCGCCAGGGCTAGCGCCGCGCAGTCGGGCTTGACGTCGAGCCCCTGCGCACGTGTGTCGAACCAGGCAACTCGTGGCTGAAAGCGCAACGCCGCGTCGAGCGCATGCTCGATCAGCGACGACTCGGCGATCCAAGCGAGCTGCGGCACCGCGGCTTGGAATGCGGAGAAGTGGAGTTCGGCGAGCGCATCGCCGAATACGCGCATGTCGTAGACGGGCGAAAGGCGGTCGTGATCGAGCGCCTGCCAAACGCGCAGCCGCTCGAGCAGCGCCTGCGAACTGGAGGAAAGCGCATAAATGCGTGCGTCGAACGGAGCGTCGGCCAGGCGCGGCGCGGCAGGCTGCGCGACGAGCGCGACGCGCAGCCCCGCTTGGGCCAGCGCGAGCGCGGCGCTTTTGCCGACAATGCCCCCGCCGACGACGGCAACGTGGAACGTCTGATGAAGGGCGGTCATGACCCGCGATTATAGTATGGCCGCCGGTATGCCCCCGCTCTGCGCGCGCCACGCACGCTGCGCTGCATCACTGCGCCCCGTTGGCCAATGGCGGAAAGGGGGGCGACAGAGACGACCGCCAGCGCATCGATACTCCCGTAGGCACTGACCGCGACGACGCGTAGTTTTCTCTCGAAAACTACGAAACGCTTTTCCGTAGGCGGGATTTGGATCGCGGATAGTTAGCGATACACCGAAAAAATCGTACAAACCCTTCGACGCGCACCGGCTTCGCGGCGGTGCAGCGTCGACGCTGTCTTCGGAGGCACGATGGTCGCACCGACGGATGCACGCTACCCCACTCCCCCCAGCCCGACGCCGGGCATCGAACCGCAACCGCCAGGGAGCAAGCCGAAGCCCGCCGCGCCTCCTCCGGCCAAGCAGACGGATACGCCCAAGCCGCCCGATGCGAAGGTCGTCGCCAAGCAACTCGCAGCCGGGCAGGACTTGAAGGCCGGCGAAGCCATTCGTTCAGCCAACGGGCAATACGAGTTGCAGATGCAGAAGGACGGCAATCTCGTCCTATATGACGTCGCGAACGGCAAGTCGCTGTGGTCGTCCAAGACGGCCGGCAGCGGCGCGCAGGTCGCCCGTTTCGGCAACGACGGCAACTTGCAGGTGCTCAACGGCGACCACGCCGTCTGGTCCAGCAATACGGCCGGCCACACCGGCGCAGCGCTGATCCCGCAAGACGACGGCAATCTCGTGCTGAACGTGAAGACGGTCACGGTGGGCAAGCCGCCGGCCGATGTGGCGATATGGAGCTCCAAGACGCAGGCGCTCCCGATCGCCGTCGCGGGGCAAGACGGCCCGACGCAAACGCAGGCCATCCCGACTCAGCCTACGCCTGCGGCCACGTTCGAGCCGGGCCTGCCCGAACTCGGCCGCACGACCTACACGATCCATTGCCCGGAATCGTCGACGGGATCGGCCTGGACCATTTTCGAGAACAACGGCGTCAAAGGTTTGCCCGGAACACTCAACGACAACCTGGCCGCCACGCCCTACCTGGATCGGAAAGCGTTCGGCACCCGCCCTGCCAATCCGCAGGACGCCGTCTATAAGATCCCGAACGGTCAGCAGGTCACGATCCTCGATAAGAATCGCCTCGCGTATCTCGAAGACGAGCGCACGCAGATTGCCGACGTCGAACACGCGAGCAACGCCGACGACAAGGACAAAAAGACCGTCAAGCTCGCCAATACGATCGAAGACGAGCTCGACTATGCCGGCACGCAACAGGCGCTGCCGGATCCCGACGCGCTGGCCAAGTCGATTTCCGAACGGGCGCCGAACGACAAAGATTTCCAAACGGCGGTGCAAGCCGGCGTCGTGCTCTACAAGGCCCGCCTGGCCGCGGAGGGCAGAACGGCCGATCAGTTCGGCAAGATTCAAAAGGCCGCGGCGAGCGGCGACTGGGATAGCGTCCGCAAACTGACCGCGCAGCAGATCGCCGACGGCGCCGACGGCACGACGGGCTCGACGGCGCTCGGCAAGATGCTGGCCAAGGGCGGCGTCTATCTGACGTTCGCGAGCGGCGATCCGAAGTTTGCGCAAAACGTGCGGGCCGGCATTGCCGACGGAGAGAAGCAGGTCCTGCTCGACAATCCGATCGGCCAAGTGCAAGCCGCGTACCAAAAGGGCGGCGGCGCCGCGGCCATGGCGACGCTGAACAAGATCACCGATCCGCAGACGGCGCTGCCGGGCCAGGTCGCGCAGATCATGTCGGACCCGCGTATCCAAGGCGTGGTGAAGGACAGCCTGAACAAGGCCGACTGGTCGAACAGCGGCACGTACCAGATGATGAGCGATCTAGGCGCCGCCTGTCAGCACGCCGTCGAGGCCGATCAAGGCGAGCGCGGCAACGGCGCGAAGGCGGTCGACTCGATCGCCAAAGAGGTCCTCGCTGTGACCGGCAACATAAACAGCGCGCCGCACCTCATGGACGACCCTCAACCTTCGACTGCGATCTACAGGAGCTTGGCGTCGCAAGGAAACGTGTCGCTGGGGCTGGCCGTCGCCTCGCAAGCGACTCAGCAGGGGGACGACAACGCTGCCGCCAACGCCATCGACGGCACGCGCGCGGGCATCGACATCTTTTCGTCGGACACGAAATCGCTCAACGAGAAGACGCGTAAAGACTCTCAGTTCATTGCGGTGCCGCTGCACGATTTCGGCGGCAACTCCACGGCGGCCGAGCAAACTGCCTATGTCCACAAGTTGCTGGCGGACAACCCTGACAAAGCGAAGACGCTCGATGCCGACGGCGTCAAGCTCGCCACCCAGCAAGAGCAACTAGACGGCATGAAGATGGCCCTGGCGTCGTATTCGCCATCTTTGAACGGCGTGGAAGGCTTCAACGTATCGGTCGGAAAAAATCGTACGACCAATCCGACGCTGCGGACCCCGTCCGACAGCGTGATGGCCGCGTTCAACAGCACGCCCGCTGTCGGCAACGCAAAGGACGCACCTGCAAACAGCTACACGAGCAATAAGGCGCCGACGAACTATTACTGGCTGATGCGCTCGACGCGCAATGTCGCGTATCAGTCGATGGTGGCGTTCGTCGCGACCGATCCGTCGAAGCTGCCTGCGGCGCTGCAGAAATTCAGCGTCAACAACGTCATTCCCGACGGCCTCAAGAACAAGCTTTTCGCGAAGGACGCGCAAGGGCTATCCTCCGGCTTCGTCAACGGCGGCCTCATCGACCGGTCGAACAAGCTTCTGAGTGCGACGCTGTTCATGCGCAACGGCATGACCGTCATGGAAGGCTTCAATGCCGAGCCGCACAATGCCGCCGCGTGGATCGAGGACGGCAGCTACGCCTACCAGCATGAAGTCGTCGGCCTCACGCAAGGGGCATCGGCCCTGCTGCCTCAGAATCTGTCGAAGATCCGGCCCGGCTCCGGCGATACCGTCATCCAAAGCATCTTCGCCGCGAGCAAGAACCGGATTCTCGATGCGCAGGGCCTGAGCGACACGATGAAACGTCTGTTCACGGGGGTGACCGGGGCAGCGCTGCGCGACACGATGGATGTCGCATATCTGGGCATCGATACATCGAACATGATCGAGTTTGCCAAGAACGCCAGTTCGATCGCCGACTACGAGCGGTCGGTCGGCGACGGCATCAGCGCAGCGGGCGATCTGAGCTTCTTGATGGGGGCCGCCACCGGCGCCACGAGTGAAGGCGAACTCGGCGCGCTCGGCGCAGAGTCGATCCTCGGCTTGGGCGAAGGTGCGGTGGGGTGGACCGGCGTAGGCGCCGTGCTGATGCTCGTGGGCTCCGGCATCTATACGATCGGCAGCGCCGAATCGCATTCGCACACCTACGACAAGAACGACCAGCAGTTGCTCGAAGCGATGGGCGTGCACTCCGACGTCGCGGAGCAATTGGCCAAGCACGCCTTCACCTTCAGCGGCGACGCACCGACGGCGGGCCCGTTCCTGACCGAGTATTTCAAGAACGCGCACGTCACGAACAAGGACATGGTCGCCTGGCTGAACTCGATGACGCCGCAGCAGGCCGATCATATGGCGACGGAACTCAAGTCGATCGACGGCCTCTGGCAGAAAACCCCGATGAGCGAGCTTGGGCCGAAGTTCGACGATTGGCTGCTCGCCAACAACATCATGCCGCCGGTTCAACTCGTCGCGAACAATAATTGACCACCGGCTGGCCTCGCGGTGTGCCCGTGCGCAAAAGCTCGTGAAAGCCGGAGCTCGAGCGCAGGGCACGCCGGCCGTGCAAAAATGCGAGCCCGTTGCGCAGTTGCGGCCGGCCGTGTCCGCGCTCAGGCGAGCGGCCGTAGCTGGCTGCGGATCCCGTAGCTGCTTGGATTCCGTAGCTGCTTAGATTCCGTAGCCGAGTCAGATTCCGTAGCTGGCTTATACGCTGCCTTCCTTCTCGATCACGAGCAGGCGCGCTTCGCCGATCGGGTGCGCGACATGTTCGGTGCCGATCGAAGCGAAGAAGATATCGCCCGCGTTCATCAGCACCGAGTACACCGCCCCGTTTTCGCGGTAGTCCATCCTCACTTGCCCGTCCATCACGGCAAACACCTCCTCTCCGTCGTTGACGTGCCATTTGTAGGGCTGGTCGGTCCAATGCAGGCGAACCGTGATCCCGTTCATCTTGGCGATGTCGAGCGCTCCCCACGCCCGTGGTGCAGTGAATGCGCGGCTTTCGATGAATTTCATGTTTCGTACCCCGAAGTGTTCGAACGATGGGCGGCCATCGTACATCGACTATCGATGTCTTGCGCTAGGGTTGAGCGGAGGCTATCGCCAGGCCGTCCGATAAAGCGACTCGGTTGCGTCCTGTCGCTTTGGCTGCATAGAGCGCCCGATCGGCGGCGCGAACGACGGCGGTGACGTCGCCGTCGCTGTCGGGCGTCCATGCGGCCGCGCCGATGCTGGCTGTCACGTGCCCGTACTCGCTGGCCGCGTGTTCGATCCCGAGCTCGCTGATCGCGAGCCGGATTTGCTCGCCGATGGCGACGGCGCCGTGCTGCCCTGTGTCCGGGAGCACGACGAGAAATTCTTCGCCGCCATAACGCGCGGCGCTGTCGGCCGGCCGGCGAATGTTCTCGGCGATGCACTTGCCGACGGCGGCGAGCGCGTCGTCGCCCGCCTGGTGACCGTAGACGTCGTTATAGGCCTTGAAGCGATCGACATCGACGAAGAGCAGCGAGAAAACGCTGCGCGTGCGCCTTGCCCGGCGCCATTCGCTGTCCAAGATCTCGCCAAGCGTGCGACGATTGTTGAGTCCCGTGAGCCCATCGGTGCGCGCGAGAAGCGCCAGTTCGCTTTCGGCGCGCATGCGTCGCCGCAACTGCGCGGCCAGCAACGACGCAAGCGCAACGAAAGCCCCCGCGAGTACCGCCATCAGCGAACCGATCACGAGGGTCCGGCGCGTCCATGTCGCATAGATGTCCGATTCCGCTTCCGCGACCATGATGATGAGCGGCAGATGTTCGAGGTGCTTGAAGTAGTAGAGCCGATGCACGCCGTCGATCGTCGACTTGTCGAGGAAACTCCCCTCGCTGGCAGAGGCGAACTTGCGGAACGTGCTCGCGTTCTTGATGTCGCGTCCGATCACTTCGGGATCGTAGGGCTGGCGCATGACCATGATTCCGTCGCTGCCGATCAAGGCGACGGACCCGTGAGGCCCGAGCCGTAAGCCGGAAAACAAGCTATGGAAGTAATCGAGCCTGATCGCCACCATCACGACGCCGCCGAAAGAACCGTCTGGCCGGGAAATCCGGCGGCTCAGGGCGATGCTGGGCGACCCGGCGCGCAGGCGCGAACGATAAGGAGCGCTGACGTAGAGGCCGACGCCCGGGCTGTCGCGATGGACGGTGAAATAGCGCCGATCGGAGAAATTCAGCTTGGGCGGCTCGTCGCTCAACGAATCGAGCGTGACGTTGCCTTGCGCATCGAGAACGAGGATCGAGCCTAGGTAGCGGGCGGTGGACGCCCGATCGAACAGCGCCGCACGCTGCAGCTGCGGCGATGCGGCCATCAACTCCGGGTCCTTGATGCCGTCGAGCACCGCCTGCAACGACAATCCGTACAGCTCGATATTGCGCTCGATGTCGCGCTCGGCGATCAGCGCGACGTTGCGCGATGTCTCTCTGGCGCGATCCAGGGCGTCGGCGCGGGCTTGATAAACGACGATGCCGCACAGCGTCACCATGAAGGCGGCAATGAGCACTGCGCCGGCGACGACCGCTCGCGGCGTCAAAAGGTCGAGCCGCAATCGTTGCCGGAAAAAGCGGCGCGGCAGAAGTCGAGCGTCGGACGTTTTGTTGCCAGATCCTTGCATGCGGGTCCCACGATACTGAGAAAACTAGCGGCGCCGCCGTGCAGACGCCCCACCTTTTGTGGCAATTGCTTAACTAAGACTACGAAAACCGAGACTAGGCGCACGATCTCACGTTACTTATAGTGCGGCAACTTCCAGCAGTTCCGGGCGTCGATTTTTCTTTCACTGAACGGGAGTATGGGAATGAGCTTGGCATCGGTTGGCGGCGGCGGCGGTTATTCGCCTTCGCCTTACGAAGTGGGCGCCGCGGATTTCGCGCGGGTCAAAGCGGACATCGAAAAGCTGAACGCGCTGAAGGTGACGCAGCACGACTATAAAGATGCGAATGCGAACCACGGATGGGGCGGCATCTTCAATAGATTTTCCGACAAGTCGGACAAGCAGGCGCTGATCAAGCAGCAGACGAAGTTGGAAGACGACGCGTCGAAGCACTTGTTCAAGATCGCCGCCGCGAACGAACGCGGACAAGTCTCGGCCGGCCTCCTCAAACAGGCGGAAGGCCTCGGGAACCAGTTGCAAGGCCGGCTGAGACAAGACTACGACAACGCCACGGCCGGCGATCCGTCGAACGATAGTTCGCTGACCCAAGCGGCTTATGAGCGCGCGTTTCCGTACGAAGATAGCGATTTTCAAGAGGCGCTGTCCTTGGGAAACAAGCCCGACGTGATTCCTCTGTCGGATACGCCCGCCTTCATGAAACAGGTCAACGCGCTCGACACCAAGATCAAAGCGGACGTCGAGACCTATCAATACGGCGCGACGAAAACCGACCGCGATGCAGCCAAGGCCCGGTTGTCCGGATCGGACGAGACGGACCTGCAGCATCTGTTCGACAAGGTGGACCAGCAAACCGGCTTCTTATCTCTGAAGCCGGGCGTCATCGGCCCCAAGATCGCCGCGCTGCCCGACGGCGATCCGCAGAAAGCCGCCTACGTCAAGCAGGCCGGCGATTTGATCAACCTGGTCCGTGACCACGGCACGTTGTTCGAAGACAACTCGTTGCTCTACGGCGCATTGGGCCCGCGGTAGGGGACTCGGCGGCGGGCGATCGCCTTGCGCGCATTGACCGCATCGACGCCGTCGCCGCCGCCTTTCGCCAACGCGACCTCGGTCGCCGGGTGCCGGCGATCATGCTGGGGCACGCCGCGCCCCGGCCGATCGAGGCATGCGAAAGCGTTACAATTACCTTTTTTCGCGCGCGAACCGCGTACCGAATCGTCGAAAAAGGTTTTCCATGAGCCTCAAATGCGGCATCGTCGGCCTGCCCAACGTCGGCAAGTCCACCCTCTTCAACGCGCTGACCAAAGCGGGCATCGCCGCCGAGAACTATCCGTTCTGCACGATCGAGCCGAACGTCGGCGTCGTCGAAGTTCCTGACGCGCGGCTCAAGGCGCTCGCCGAAATCGTGAAGCCCGAGCGCATCGTGCCTGCCGTCGTCGAGTTCGTCGACATCGCGGGCCTCGTCGCGGGCGCGAGCAAGGGCGAAGGCCTCGGCAACCAATTCCTCGCCAACATCCGTGAAACCGATGCGATCACGCATGTCGTGCGCTGCTTCGAGGACGAGAACGTCATTCACGTCGCCGGCAAGGTCGATCCGCTCTCGGACATCGAAGTCATCAATACGGAACTCGCGCTCGCCGATTTGGCGACGGTCGAAAAAGCCCTGACGCGTTATGCGAAAGCGGCCAAATCGGGCAACGACAAGGAAGCTGTCAAACTGGCCGCCGTGCTCGAAAAGGCGCGTGCGCAACTTGACGGCGCGAAGCCGATTCGTGCGCTCGACCTGTCCGACGAAGAGATGGCGCTGCTCAAGCCGTTCTGCCTGATCACGGCCAAGCCGACGATGTACGTGGCGAACGTGAAGGAAGACGGCTTCGAAAACAACCCGCATCTCGAAGCCGTGCGCAAATACGCCGAAGCCGAGAAGTCGCCCGTCGTCGCCGTGTGCGCGGCGATCGAAGCCGAGATCGCCGATTTGGCCGACGAGGACAAGGAAGTGTTCCTTGCCGATATGGGCATGGACGAGCCGGGTCTGAACCGCGTGATCCGCGCCGGTTTCAAGCTGCTCGGCTTGCAGACGTACTTTACGGCCGGCGTGAAGGAAGTCCGCGCTTGGACGATCCACATCGGCGATACCGCTCCGCAAGCGGCCGGCGTCATCCACACCGATTTCGAACGCGGCTTCATTCGCGCGCAGACGATCTCGTTCGACGACTACGTCGCCTACAAGGGCGAACAAGGCTCGAAGGAAGCCGGCAAGATGCGCGCCGAAGGCAAGGAATACGTCGTGCACGACGGCGACGTGCTCAATTTCCTGTTCAACGTCTGAGGGCATGCGGGGCGGCCCGCAGTTCAAATGCTTCGCCCCCTGCACAATGGCGCATCAGCAAGCCCCGCTCACGCGGGGCTTGCCTTATGTGGGATGACTGCCACGAGATAGGTCGCTCAAGACGATGTCCCATTAGACCTTTGCGCACGGCTCCCAGAGTGGTAATGCAAATGCATTGACTGCGCAATGCACATGCATTACCATCGACCAACCATCGACTGGAGTCTGATATGTCTTACGCGCTTTCTCGTGAAGAGGCTTTCGCAGTCGAAGCCGAGTCTTCGCTGACCGATCGTTACCAAACCACGGTTCCGGAAACCATCCGCCGTGTGCTGAAACTCGGAAAAAGGGACAAGATTCATTACCTCGTTAGGCCATCCGGCGAGGTTGTCATGGAACGAGCCCGTGTCGATGATGAGGACCCGGCTTTCCGCCCGTTCCTGAACTTCCTCGCCCGCGACATCCAGGCGCATCCGGAAAAGCTCCGGTCGCTTTCCCCGGAATTCGTCCAGCGAGTACAGGCGCTGACGAAAGACGTGGAAATCGATCTCGACGCGGCCCTTTCACCGGATGACGAATGACCAGGCAAGCCGATACGCTGTTGGTAAATGGATGGGCGATCTACGCTCATCCTTGTTTTCTCGGCCAGTTCGACGCGCTCGTCAATGAGGTCGATGCGCTGAAACAGAAGCTGCCCGAAGAGTTCAAGAGGAAGAACCCTGCAAAAAGGCTAGCAGCAATCGCAAAGCTCGTACTCGAGGTGATTCCCCTCGACCCGGAGAATGAAGACTTCCGACAGGGCGATACGCTGGGCGACGACAGGAAACACTGGTTCCGCGCAAAATTTTTTCAACGATATCGCCTATTTTTTCGCTATCACAAACCTAGCAAGATCATCATCCTTGGCTGGGTCAACGACGACCCAACGAAACGCGCGTATGGCTCCGCCGGCGACGCCTATAGAACGTTCGCCAAGATGCTGGCGAAAAAGCACCCTCCTGACGACTGGGAAGACCTTCTTGCGCAAGCAAGGACCGCCGCGAAACGGCTAACACGATCGCTCGACTCAGTTCCGCAATAGCCGTGCACGCGGATCTAGCAATTCACAGCGGTAGCGTCATGCCAAGACACGCCATTACTCGCCCGCAGTCACCGGACAAATCCCAACGCTTCTGAGCTCGCGCCCCGCCGCCGTCCAACGCTCGATGGCGGCAACCGCGCTGCGCAATCCGTCCTCGGCGCGCATAGCCGCGCCTAGCTCCGCGGCGCGCGAGCGCGTCGCGGGTTTCGAAGCAAAATCGATCGCGCGTGCAAGCGCGCCCGCATTGAGCGACTTTCCATCCACCGGTTGCGCCGCAGCCCCCAGCCGATTCAGCCGGTCCGCCCAAAAGAGTTGATCGCCCGCGAAAGGCACGACGACCGACGGCGCCCCCGCGCGCGTGGCCGAGTGCGTCGTACCCGCGCCGCCGTGATGGATCGCGACCGACATGCGTGGGAACAACCAGGCATGTGGCGTATCGCCGACGACGCAGAAGTTCGACGGCAATTCGGACGTATCGATTCCGCTCCACCCCCCATAAAACACCGTCCGGCGCCCACCGATCGCCTCGATCAACGTTTCGACCAAATGCCGACGGTCGAATCCGGCCATGCTGCCGAAGCCCGCGTAGATGGGCGGCTCGCCCGCTGCGAGAAAACGCGCGAGCGTTTCCGGCGGCGTCCAATCGGCCGGGACCTCTGGGGCCACCCACTGTCCGCAGACGAGCGCCCGCTCGGGCCAATCCGCGGGCTGCGGCAGCAGCGCGCGGGACACGCCGTACACGATCGGATGATCGGTCCAGACGCGTCTTCGCGGCGCCAGCGCGCAGACCTCGACCCGCGCCGCGTTCGTCGCCCGTCGGAATGCCCGCCATATCGCGGCGTTGACGAAGGTATGACTCGCGCGGTTGAGAAAGCCCGGCACGATCGCCGGCGGCAAGAAAGGCGAAGCGAACTCGCGCGTGGGCGTGATCGGAATCATCGAGGCGCCGATCGCCGGAATACGCAAGCACTCGGCCACCGACAAACCCACGAACGAAGCAAGCGCCGACAAGATAATGGCGTCGCTCTGCCCCGCCGCGGCCTTCACTTCACGCATCCACGCGCCGGTATGAGCCTCCGCGATCGAGGCCAGGGCTCTCGCCGTCGCTTGGGCGCCGCTGCGTTTGCCGACGATCGACCCGAGCGCCTCGTTCGGATCGAGCGCTTGCTTGATGTCGCCGGACAGCGGCGCGCAGGGCACGCCCAGCGCATGCGCGGCATGAAGCGTGGCGCGGTCCGCCAACAGCCTAGCGTCGTGCCCCGCGTCGATCAGCGCACGGCAAAGCGCGGCAAGCGGACGCGTATCGCCTTCTGTCCCGTACGTCACTACGGTAAATTTCATGGTTTTCGTCGGCGAGCTTGTCGCACGCCTCACCCGTCAGCCAAAAGAATACGACGTATATTAATGCACATCGTGCATTTTTTCAGAGAAAACCGCGCATGACAACTGTCGAGGACCTGGGCCGCCGGGAGCGTAAGCGTTTGCAGATGGTCGCGCATCTGGTCGGCGTCGCCGGCCGCCTGTTCGACTCGCAGCCCTACGAGAGCGTCACGATGGAGCAAATCGCGCTCGAGGCCGATGTCGCCAAGCGCACGCTCTACAATCACTTCCCGACGAAGGAAGCGTTGCTCGCGCATTGGCTCGAGGTGGAACTCAAGCACGACCTCGAACACCTGCTGCCTGAATTGAACCGGCGGCAGGGGTTCGTTTCTCGAGTTTTAGTGGAACTCGATGCCTCGGCCGACTGGTGCCAAAGGCATCCCGCGCATCTGGCCGCCTATCTGCGCCACCGGTTCCTCTCGCTGGGCGACGCGCCGCCCGCGCAGCCGACTTCCGCCGATCGCGGCGACATTGCCCTGCTCTGGCGCGCGTTGATCGTCGATGCGCAAGCGAGCGGAGAAATGACCAGCCGCTTTTCCGCGAATCAACTGACCCTCTGGTTTCACCACCTCTACCTCGGCACGTTGATGCGCTGGCTCATGGACCCGACGATCGCGCTACGCGAAGAATTCACGCAGATGGTGACGCTTTTCATGGAAGGTGCCGCGACGCATAGTCGGGCCGGTTGATAGAATGTCGCCTGACAGGCGCTCACGCTCCCCCCGTTTCACCTTCATTCACCCGCACGCCGCTTCGCTCGCGAGGCCGGCGTCCACGTTCGTTCATTCACGCACATGGCCCAATACGTCTTCACCATGAACCGGGTCGGCAAAATCGTGCCGCCCAAGCGTCAAATCCTGAAGGACATCTCGCTATCGTTCTTCCCCGGCGCGAAGATCGGCGTGCTCGGCCTGAACGGCTCCGGCAAGTCGACGCTCATTCGCATCATGGCCGGCGTCGATCGCGACATCGAAGGCGAAGCCACGCCGATGCCGAACCTGAACATCGGCTACTTGCCCCAAGAGCCGCAACTCGATCCCGAGAAGACCGTGCGCGAAGCCGTCGAGGAAGGCCTCGGCGATGTCTTCCAAGCGCAAAAGAAGCTCGATGAGATCTACGCGGCCTACGCCGAGCCCGACGCCGATTTCGACGCGCTCGCCGCCGAGCAAGCGAAATACGAGGCGATTCTCGCCGCAAGCGACGGCGGCAGCCCGGAGCAACAGCTCGAAGTAGCCGCCGATGCGCTGCGCCTCCCGCCGTGGGACGCGAAGATCGCCCATCTGTCCGGCGGCGAGAAACGCCGCGTCGCGCTGTGCAAGCTCTTGCTCGAAAAGCCCGACATGCTGCTGCTCGACGAGCCCACCAACCACCTCGACGCCGAATCGGTCGAATGGCTCGAGCAGTTCCTCACCCGCTTTCCCGGCACCGTCGTCGCCGTCACGCACGATCGCTACTTCCTCGATAACGCCGCCGAGTGGATTCTCGAACTCGACCGCGGCCACGGCATTCCCTGGAAGGGCAACTACAGCAGTTGGCTCGATCAGAAAGAAAACCGCCTGAAGCAAGAAGAAGCGTCCGAATCGGCGCGGCAAAAAGCGATCAAGAAAGAACTGGAGTGGGTTCGCCAGAATCCGAAGGGGCGCCAGGCCAAATCGAAGGCCCGTATCGCCCGCTTCGAGGAACTGTCGAGCCAGGACTACCAAAAGCGTAACGAGACGCAGGAAATTTTCATTCCGGTCGGCGATCGGCTCGGCAACGAAGTCGTCGAATTCAAGAACGTCAGCAAGGCATACGGCGACCGCCTGCTCATCGACAACCTCAGCTTCAAGATGCCCGCGGGCGCGATCGTCGGCATCATCGGCCCGAACGGCGCCGGCAAGTCGACGCTCTTTCGCATGCTGACGGGCCGTGAAACGCCGGATTCGGGCGAAATCGTCATGGGGCCCACGGTCAAGCTGGCCTATGTCGACCAGAGCCGCGATGCGCTCGACGGCACGAAAACGGTTTTCGAGGAAATCTCGGGCGGCGCGGACGTGCTGACGGTCGGCAAGTACGAGACGCCCTCGCGCGCCTACATCGGCCGCTTCAACTTCAAGGGCTCCGATCAGCAAAAGAACGTCGGCAACCTTTCGGGCGGCGAACGCGGCCGGCTGCACCTGGCCAAGACGCTGATCGCCGGCGGCAATGTGCTGCTGCTCGACGAACCGTCGAACGACCTCGACGTCGAAACGCTGCGCGCGCTCGAAGACGCCCTGCTCGAGTTCGCCGGCTCCGTGATGGTGATTTCGCACGATCGCTGGTTCCTCGATCGCATCGCCACGCATATTCTGGCGTTCGAGGGCGACTCGCAGGTCGTCTTCTTCGACGGCAACTATCAGGAGTACGAAGCGGACAAGCGCAAGCGGCTCGGTGAAGAAGGTGCGAAGCCCAAGCGCCTGCGCTACAAGCCGATCACGCGCTGATCGCGTCAATCTCCGAACGCAAAGCCCAACTCGCGCAGCTTTGCCGCGGTCGCCGCGGCGTCGGTGTGATGGATGCCGTGCCATCCCGCCGCCGCCGCGGCATGCGCGTTCTTCACGTTATCGTCGATGAACACGATTTCGTTCGGCGCAATGCCGGGCATATGGCGCTCGATGCGAGAGAACGTTTCGGCGTAGATGCGGGGGTCGGGCTTCACGAGCTTCACGCGGCCCGACACGACGATGTCGCGAAAGCGGCGCAAAACGTCGAAGTGCTCCCAAGCATACGGGAACGTCTCATCCGACCAGTTCGTCAGGCCGAATAGCGGCACGCCGGCAGCTTCCAGTTGCTCGACCAGCTGCACGCCTTCGCCGAAGACGCCGCCGATCATCTCTTCCCACCGCTCGTAGAACGCGCGAATCCGCTCGGCTTCGTGCGGAAAACGTGCGACGAGCTCCTCCGTGCCTGAGCGGATCGACTGGCCGCCGTCTTGCCTGACCACCCACTCCATCGTGCAGACTTCGCTCAAGAAGCGCCGGCGCTCATCGGGATCGGCTATGAGCTTGCGGTAGAGATAATCCGGGTTCCAATCGATGAGCACCCCGCCGAAATCGAAGACGGCGACTTTGGGTTTCACGGGGACGCTCGCTCCGGCACCGGTTGACTGCGACATAGGGACGACTCCTGATTCTTGCGATGGTGCGCCATCGATCAGATGGGCCGAGTGCGCGCTTCGAGCCAGCGCTTGGCGTCGCCCGACACATGGCGCCCCACTCGCGCACGCACCGTTTCGTGATACGCGTTCAGCCAATTGCGTTCGTCCTCGCGCAACAGCGAGAGCATGACGCAGCGCGTATCGATGGGACACAGCGTCAGCGTCTCGAAGGCGAGAAAGGCGCCGAACTCGGTTTCGCCGTCGGCGCGGTTCAGCACGAGATTCTCGATTCGCACGCCCCACCGGCCGGGCCGATAGAGGCCAGGCTCGACGGACGTGATCATGCCTTCCTCCATGGCCGTATGCGGCTCGGGCTGCGCGTAATGCGATATGACCTGCGGCCCTTCATGCACATTCAAGAAGTAGCCCACGCCGTGGCCGGTGCCGTGACCGTAGTCGCCCCCTGCCTCCCAAATCGGCGCGCGTGCTATCGCGTCGAGCATCGGGCTGCGGATGCCGCGCGGAAACCGCGCACGCGACAACGCGATCATGCCCTTGAGCACAACCGTGAAATCGTGCTTTTGCGCGTCGCTGACCGCGCCGACGGGAACGACGCGCGTGATGTCCGTCGTTCCAGTGACGTATTGACCGCCCGAATCGATCAGCAATAGCCCATCGCCTTCGATACGCGCATGCGAAGCCGGCGTCGCCCGGTAATGCGGCATCGCCCCGTTGGCGTTGAAGCCCGCGATCGTCGCAAAACTCGGGGAGACGAAGCCTGGGCGGCGCGCACGTGCTGCAGTGAGCCGTTCGTCGATGGTGAGTTCGGTGATCGCTTCGTGGCCGAGCGCGCCCTCGAACCAGGCGAAGAACTCGGCCAGCGCCGCGCCGTCTTGCTCCATCGTCGCCCGCACGCGGTCGGCCTCATCCGGTGTCTTACGCGATTTGGCGAACGTGGACGGATTGACGGCCTCGATCACGTTCACCGACGCAGGCACGGCTTTGCGCAGGCCGTAAGTCACCCGGCGCGGGTCGATCAACAACGTGTCGCCTGCCGGCAGCGCGGCGAGCGCCGCTGCGGCCGCGTCGTAGGAAGCCGCGCGGACACCGTCGGCAGCCAGCGCATCGACGATTGCGGACGACAGCTTGCCCGCGCCGATAAACAGCGTCGCCTCCTCCAATCCGACGAGCATGTGCGCCACGAAAACGGGGTTGAAGTTCACGTCGGCGCCGCGCAGGTTCGTGAGCCAAGCGACGTCATCCAGCGTCGATATGAAATGCCACTGCGCGCCGCGCTCGCGCATCGTCGCGCGAACGAGCGCGAGCTTGGCCGCCCGCGCCACGCAAGCATCGGCCGACGCGTGCTCGTAGACGGGGGCGGCAGGCAGCGCCGGGCGGTCGGTCCACACCGATTCGAGCAAGTCGACGTCGGTCACGAGACCGATCCCTCGCGCTTGAAGGACGTCTTGCAGCATTCGCTGCGCCGCGAGACCGAGCACATCGCCGTCGACTCCGACGCGCTCGCCGGCCCCCAGCCGCTGCGCCAGCCAATCGGCATGCGCCAGTCCTTGCGGGCCGCCGCTCAGCTTGACGAGTTCGATGCCGGTTCCGGCAAGCTGAGCCTGAGCCTGCACCCAATAACGGCTGTCGGCCCACACGCCGGCGAAATCGGCCGTGACGACGAGCGTTCCGGCCGAGCCCGTAAAGCCGGACAACCACTGCCGCGCTTGCCAACGCTCGGGCAGATACTCGGACAAATGCGGATCGGAGGACGGTATGACGTAGGCGGCGAGCCCGGCTCGCGCCATCGCCTCGCGCAGCCGCGCGAGGCGGCCGGCGATCGGCGAATCGGAGGCGGCGCGGGCCGCCCGTTGAGACAGACGTTCGTTCATTGCATTTACCTGGGTTCAGCGACGGGAGACCAAGCCGACCGTCACGGCGACGGCTAGCATCGCAACGCCCGTGCAGACAGGCCATTCGAGCGTCTCGCCGTCGTAAAAGAGGCCGGACAGGTTGCCCGCCATTTTCGCGGCGGCGGCCGCGGCCACGCCGGCTGCCAAGGCAATGAGCAAGCCTGGCCGGCCGGGCCGCCGCAGCGGATGAAGCCACCATCCGGCGAGCCCGACGGCAAAGCCGAGGACGATGATGCCGGGCCAGCCCATCAACACTCGCCCGCGCCGCGCTTCGCCGGGGCGCCGCCAGCCCCGTCGCGCAGAAAACCGCCAAATCGCATGGTCAATCGCTTACGTTCTCCATTCAAGGTCGTCGCCCCCGGTCTGCTGCGGCCCATAGCGCACGCGGGCTCGGCGAGCCACGGGGAGGAACCGTTATAATAACCGGCTGAAATATGAGCGCCGTCCGCCGCCTGGGCGGCGACAAGCCCCCACGTATGCAACTGCTCACGATCGGAATCAACCACCACACTGCGCCCGTTGCGTTGCGCGAGCGCGTGGCGTTTCCGCTCGAACAGGTCAAACCCGCGCTCGATGCCTTCCAGGGGCTGTGGCGCGGGCGGTCGGCGCTCGGCGCGCCCGAGGCCGCGATCCTATCCACCTGCAACCGGACCGAGCTCTATTGCGCCACCGACGATCGCGCCGCGCGCGACGCCGCGCTGCATTGGCTGTCGAGCTATCACGGGCTGGCGATGGAAGATTTGGCGCCGCACGTCTATGCCTTGCCCCAATCCGAAGCGGTCCGGCACGCATTTCGCGTCGCCTCGGGGCTCGATTCGATGGTGCTCGGCGAAACCCAGATCCTCGGGCAGATGAAAAACGCCGTGCGCTCGGCATCCGAAGCCGGCGCGCTGGGCACCTACCTGAATCAGCTCTTTCAACGTACGTTCGCCGTCGCCAAGGAAGTGCGAGGCACGACGGCCGTCGGCGCACAATCGGTATCGATGGCCGCCGCGGCCGTGCGGCTCGCGCAGCGCATCTTCGATAAGGTCTCGAGCCAGCGCGTGCTCTTCATCGGCGCCGGCGAGATGATCGAACTGTGCGCCACACATTTCGCCGCGCAAGAGCCGCGCGAGCTCGTCGTCGCCAATCGCACGATGGAGCGCGGCGCCAAGCTGGCCGAGCGCCTGGGCGGGCAGGCCATGCCGCTTGCCGATTTGCCCGCGCGCATGCACGAGTTCGACATCATCGTCTCGTGCACGGCTTCGACGCTGCCGATCATCGGGCTCGGCGCCGTGGAACGCGCGATCAAGGCGCGCCGCCGCCGCCCGATCTTCATGGTCGACCTGGCCGTGCCGCGAGACATCGAACCCGAAGTGGGCGAGCTGCAGGACGTCTTCCTCTACACGGTCGACGATCTCGGTGCGATCGTGCGCGAAGGCAACGCCTCGCGCCAGGCCGCGGTGGCACAGGCCGAGGCGATCATCGAAACGCGCGTGCAAGGCTTCATGCAATGGCTCGACGCGCGCAGCGTCGTTCCCGTCATTCGTCACATGCACACGCAGGCCGATGCGCTGCGCCGCGCCGAGCTCGACCGGGCAATGAAAATGCTGGCGCGCGGCGACGATCCGGCCGCGGTGCTGGAAGCGATGTCGCAATCGCTGACGAACAAGCTGATTCACGGGCCGACGCATGCCCTCAACCGGGCGGGCAGCGACGAGCGAGCGACGCTCATCGAACTGCTGAGCGGCTTCTACGGGCACGCGAAACCGGCCGATCCGTCGGATCATTAGCGGCGCTCCCCGCGGTTGCGCGCTCGCCGCGCCCCCCTCGTTCGATCCTTTCACTTCTTTCCGGGGAGCCCAGCTCCGCACATGAAAACGAGCATGCAACAGAAGCTCGACCAGTTGACGACGCGACTGGCCGAACTGAACGACCTTCTCGCCCGCGGCGACGTGACGGCCAATCTCGATCAGTACCGCAAGCTCACGCGCGAGCACGCCGAGATCGGCCCCGTGGTCGAGCATTACGCACTGTGGCGTCAGGCCCGCACCGACGCCGCAACGGCGCAAGAACTGCTGGCCGACATTTCGATGCGCGAATTCGCCGAAGAAGAAGTGCGCGCATCCCGAGACAAAATGACGCAGCTCGAAGAAGACCTGCGCAAGATGCTGCTGCCGAAGGATCCGAACGACGATCGCAACATCTTCCTCGAAATCCGTGCGGGGACGGGAGGCGACGAATCGGCGCTGTTCGCGGGCGACTTGCTGCGCATGTACCTGCGTTACGCCGAGCGGCAGCGCTGGCAGGTCGAAATGATGTCGGAGAGCGCGTCCGATCTCGGCGGATATAAGGAAGTGATCGTTCGAATCGCCGGTCAGGGCGCGTACTCGCGGCTCAAGTTCGAATCGGGCGGACATCGCGTGCAGCGCGTGCCGGCCACCGAAACGCAGGGCCGCATCCATACGTCGGCCTGCACGGTGGCGGTGATGCCGGAAGCGGATGAAATCGGCGAGGTCGAGATCAATCCGGCCGATTTGCGCATCGACACGTTCCGCGCCTCAGGCGCGGGCGGCCAGCACATCAACAAGACCGACTCGGCCGTGCGTGTCACGCACTTGCCGACGGGGATCGTCGTCGAATGCCAAGACGACCGCTCTCAGCACAAGAACAAGGACCGCGCGTTGAAGGTGCTCGCCGCACGGATCAAGGACAAGCAGTCTCACGAGCAGCATGCCAAAGAAGCGGCGACGCGCAAGAGCCTGATCGGCTCGGGCGACCGGTCGGAACGAATTCGGACGTACAACTTTCCACAAGGCCGGCTCACCGATCACCGGATCAATCTCACGCTCTACAAGCTCGATGCGATCATGGACGGCGATCTCGACGAACTCATCGCCGCCCTCGTCAGCGAACATCAGGCCGAGCTGCTGGCCTCGCTCGGCGACGCCGACTGAGCCCTGCCCAACCGTGCCGCCTCTCGAACCAGCATCATGAAGCCCGAATCGCCCTACCCTGGCAACATCGCCGGCACGACCGCCGGCGCCACCGCCAGCGCCTTGCTGCGCAGCTCGCCACTGCCGGCGCTCGAGGCGCGCATTCTGCTCGGGCATGCGCTGGGCTGGCGGCGCACCGAACTCATCACACGCGGCGACGAGCCGCTCAACGACGCGGCGCTCGCCTGCTACCGAGCGCTGGAAGCACGGCGCGCGGCCGGCGAGCCGATCGCGCAAATCGTCGGTGCGCGCGAGTTCTTCGGCCTCACTTTCGAGGTCACGGCCGACGTCCTCATTCCCCGACCGGAAACCGAACTGCTCGTCGAAACCGCGCTGGCGGCCATCGAGCCGATTGCCCATGCGCGCGTGCTCGACCTCGGCACAGGCAGTGGGGCGATCGCCGTTGCGATCGCGTCGGCGCGTCCTGATGCGCGCGTTTGGGCCGTCGATCGCTCGCCCGCCGCGCTGGCCGTGGCCGCGCGCAACGCCGGCAGGCTGCTCGATCCCGCGCGTCCCGGCGGCCCGATTACATGGCTCGAGAGCGATTGGTACGCGGCGCTCCCGCCTTCGCTTGCCGGTTCCTTCGACATGATCGTCAGCAACCCGCCCTATATCGCGGCGGGCGACCCGCATCTGCGCGAAGGCGACTTGCGCTTCGAACCGAGAGGCGCGCTCACCGACGAAGCGGACGGGCTATCGGCCATTCGTCGAATCGTCGACGGTGCGAGCGCGTTCCTCGCGGCGCGCGGAGGATCCATCTGGATCGAACACGGTTATGACCAGGCCCCCGCGGTTCGTGCGCTGTTGACCGCCGCGGGCTTCGAAAGCGTCCTATCGCACCCCGACTTGGCGGGAATCGACCGTGCCACAGGCGGTTCGCGCCGTTCCCGTTAGTCCGATCCGCCTCTAACATAGATTGATGCAGACTTCCTACTGATATGATGTAAGTTCGCCCGTTTGGGCGAACTCGGCGCCCACGCGCCCCTTTCGCACCTTCAAACGGAGCCTATCGGTGAAGCGCTTCCTGCCCCATATCGGCAAACGTTTGGCCGTTCGCGGGACCGAACTTCACCCCGAAGATTCGTCCGAAGCGATCCAACACAAACTGGCGCGCATCGCGTTCAACGAAGCATCGTCGTTCATCGCTCTGCTCGATTGCGACGGTACGGTGCTCGACACCAATCGCACCGTGCTCGGCGGTCTGTCGCTGCCGCGCGAGGAACTGATCGGCCGTTCGCTGGCCGGGGCTTTTTGGGGCGAGCCGGCTCACCGGGAAACGCGCGAAGTGCTGAAGCACGGCGTAGCGCGAGCCGCCAAAGGCGAAACGGTGCGATTCGACGTGCCGCTGCCGGCAGCGACGGCGGCCGAGCGCTCCGCCATCGCCGATTGCGCGCTGCGTGCCGTACGCGACGAGGAAGGCGCCGTCGCCTTCGTTCTGTTCGAGGCCCGTGAAGCCACGTCGCAGCGCCGCAGCGAAGCCGCGCTGCGAGCGGCCAGCCAAGCGCATGCCGCTCGCGGCAACGAGGCGGCGGCGCGATTGCAGCAGACGGAGCAACGGTTCCGGCTTCTCGTCGAGAGCGTCGTCGACTACGCCATTTTCATGCTCGACGCCGACGGCTATGTGACGAGTTGGAACGCCGGCGCTCAGCGGATCAAAGGCTACAGCGCCGACGAAATCATCGGCCAGCACTTCTCGCGCTTTTATACCGAGGAAGAACGGCAAAGCGGCGTTCCGCAGCAAGTCTTGAGCCGGGCCGCGCGCATGGGCAAGTTCGAGGGCGAAGGCTGGCGCGTGCGCAAGGACGGCTCGCGGTTTTGGGCGAACGTGCTCGTCGACGCCATCCTCGGCCCTGACGGCGAAGTGATCGGCTTCGCCAAGGTGACCCGGGACCTCACCGAAAAGCGCAACATCGAAGCGCAACTGCGGCAGTCGCAGAAGATGGAAGCCATCGGTCAGCTCACGGGCGGCATCGCGCACGACTTCAACAATCTGCTGCAAGTCGTCATCGGCAGTCTCGAAGGGCTTCAGCGCCGTGCAGGCCCCCTTCTGAGCAGCCCGGCGGGCGCGGACTTGCAGCGGTTCGTCGACAACGCCCTGCGCGGCGCGGAGCGTGCCGCCAATTTGACGCGGCGGTTGCTGGCGTTTTCGCGGCGGCAGGCGCTCGACGCAAAGCCCACCGACGTGAGCAAGCTCGTCGGCGGCATGTCGGAGCTGCTTCGCCGTACGCTGGGCGAAGCTATCTCGATCGAAACGGTGAACGCGGCGGAACTCTGGCGCGTCTCGGTCGACGGCAATCAGCTCGAAAGCGCCTTGCTCAATCTCGCCGTGAATGCGCGCGACGCCATGCCGGCCGGCGGCAAGCTCACGATCGAAACGGCCAATTGCCTGCTCGACGAGGCCTATGTCACGCGTTTCGAGGGGCTCGAGGCCGGGCAATACGTGATGATCGGCGTCAGCGATACCGGTGTCGGGATGACCAAAGACGTGATCGAACGTGCCTTCGAGCCGTTTTTCACGACGAAAGAAGCGGGTCACGGCACGGGCCTCGGGCTGAGCCAGGTGTACGGTTTCTTGAAGCAATCGGGCGGGCACGTGCGCGTCTACAGCGAGGTCGGCGAAGGCACGACCGTGAAGCTGTACCTGCCGCGGCTCGCGAGCGACGTCGTCGAGGACGAGCGGGCGGAGCGCCGGCCCGCGCCGGCCAGCCGCCGCGGCGAAACGATTCTTGTCGTGGAAGACGACGAGAGCGTGCGCACGGCGACGAGCGACATGCTGCGCGAACTCGGCTATCGCGTGGTCATGGCGGCCGACGGCGCGAGCGCCCTGCGTCTCGTAGGCGAGCGGCCCGAAATCCGCCTGCTGTTTACGGACGTGGGCCTGCCCGGCGGCATGAACGGGCGCCAGCTGGCCGACGCCGCGCGCTCGAGCCGGCCCGAGTTGCCCGTACTGTTCACGACGGGCTATGCGCGCAATGCCATCGTCCACCACGGGCGGCTGGATCCGGGCATCAACTTGCTGCCCAAGCCGTTCACCTACGCCGAGTT
This sequence comes from uncultured Burkholderiaceae bacterium, assembly GCA_966212325.1. GTDB lineage: Bacteria > Pseudomonadota > Gammaproteobacteria > Burkholderiales > Burkholderiaceae > Trinickia. Next base: position 35,812 of record CBIHRA010000026.1, read on the forward strand.
GGCGCACAAGCTGAGCCAGATGCTCGCCGACGCGCCAGGCGGCCCGTAGTCGCGGCGTCGGCTTGCCCGGGCGAAATCCGCTATCATTTCGCTCTATCTTTATCCGTTTTTTTCGTTTCGCGCGTCGCGCAAGACACAAGGTCAGTCATGGATACGCAACAACGCATCAAGCAAATCGTCGACGAAAACGCTGTCGTCCTCTTCATGAAGGGCAACGCGCAATTCCCGATGTGTGGATTCTCGGGACGCGCCGTGCAAATTCTGAAAGCCTGCGGCGTCGACCAGTTCAAAACCGTGAACGTGCTCGAGGACGAGGAAGTCCGCCAAGGCATCAAGGAATTCTCGAATTGGCCGACGATCCCCCAGCTCTACGTCAAGGGCGAATTCGTCGGCGGCTCGGACATCATGATGGAGATGTACCAATCGGGCGAGCTGCAGCAGCTCTTCGCCGCCGCTTAAGCAACGCGGGCGCCCGGCGTTCCATCGCCGGCCGCCCGGCTCCGCTCGCCTCCGCCATGTCCCTTGCCAGTGCGCCGCCGCGCCGGTTGATCGTCGCGATTACCGGCGCCACCGGCGCGATCTACGGCGTCCGCCTGCTGGAAACCATTCGCCGCATCGGCGGGCTCGAATCGCACCTCGTCGTGTCGAGCGCCGGCTGGCTCAACATTCAGCATGAGCTCGAACTGACGAAGGACGATGTTCATTCGCTGGCGCACGTCGTCCACAGCGTGCGCGACGTCGGCGCCAGTATCGCTTCGGGTTCGTTCGCAACGGATGGGATGATCGTCGCGCCGTGCTCCATGAAAACGCTCGCCAGCATCGCGCACGGGTTATCGGACAATTTGATCGCACGAGCGGCCGACGTCACGCTGAAGGAACGCCGGCGTCTCGTGCTGCTCGTACGCGAAACGCCGCTCAATCTCGCGCATCTGCGCAATATGACGGCCGTCACCGAGATGGGCGGCGTCATTTTTCCGCCTTTGCCGGCCTTTTATAACCGGCCGGCGTCGATCGACGACATGGTGAACGATACGGCGGCGCGCGTATTGGACATGTTCGCGCTGGGGCCCGCGCTTGCCGCGGCTTGGCCCGGCATCAGAGGGGAAGGCTGAAGCGGCCGGCGCGGCCCATTCGCTACTGCCGTGACACAATCCGTTTCCTGAAAGCCGATTTATCGCATCGGGCCGCCGGTATAGAGTGCAGGCATGGCTCGATTACCTACTCTCTATCTCTCCCACGGCGCGCCGACGCTGCCGATCGACCCGTCGATGCCCTCGGGCGAATTCGCCGCATTGGCGGCGCGGTTGCCGCGTCCGCGGGCGATCTTGATGCTCTCGGCGCACTGGGGCACCGACATGCCGGTCGCCAGCATCGCCGACGCACCCGAAACGATTCATGATTTCTACGGGTTCCCGCGCGCGCTCTACGAACTGCAATATCCTGCACCGGGTGCGCCGGATCTTGCCCGCGAGGCGGCCGCTCTGCTCGGCGCGGCGCGGCTTCCGGCGCAGACCCAACCGCACGGGCTCGACCACGGCGCCTGGGTGCCGTTGTTGCTGATGTACCCGCAAGCCGATGTCCCGGTTGCGCAGTTGTCGATTCAGCCGCATCGCGATCCGGCGCATCATTACGCCGTGGGACGGGCGCTGCGGCCGTTGGCCGACGATGGCGTGCTGATTGTCGGCTCGGGGCAGATCACGCACAACCTCCGGGCCGCTGATTTCGGCGCAGAGCCGGGGGATGCGGATCCGCGCGTAGCTGAGTTCACCGATTGGTTCGAGGCGCGGCTGGCGGAGCGCGATATCGATGCACTGCTCGATTATCGGCGGCGTGCGCCGCATGCTGTGCTGATGCATCCGACGGACGAGCACTTGTTGCCCGTCTTTTCCGCCCTCGGCGGGGCGGACGATGACTATGCACTCGACATCCAGTCGCTAGGGACGTTTCAACGAGCGCTCGCCATGACGAACTACGTATTCGGCGCACCGGCGGTTCATCGGTAAAACCCGGCGCCGACCGGCAGCGGCGCAGCTGCCGCAAGCGCAAATGCGACAAAGGCCCGTCCGACTCATCGCCGGACGGGCCTTCGTTCACGAGCGCCGCGTTGTGGCGTTGCTGCGACTTTGCGCTTCCACGCCAACAGCCCTGCCCGCTTGGGCGCGCCCCCGCTGTTCGTCACTCACCGTGGGCTACGAGGGCGCGCCGCGCCCCTCGGCAGATTAGACGCCGACGCCTTCGAGGATGTCTTCCTCCGACTCGCGCTCGTCGAGGTAGCGCGTGCGGTAGCCGGTGTTCACGCCCCAGACGTAGAAACCGAGCGCGACAACCGCCACGACGAGCATATCCCAGCCGTACGGAAGGACACCCAAGCCGCCGAACTGCTTGCTGCCGATGACGGAAAGCACCGCCATCGTCGGCAGATACGCCACGAGCCACCAAGCCGCCTTCAGGTCGCCGCCCCAGCCGCTCCAGCCCGATTTGCCCTGGTAGTAAAAATAGACAGGCAACGCGACGATCATCAGCAAGATGATTTCGCCGGTGAGCGGCCACTTCGCCCAGTACAGGACGAGCGAAGCGCAGACGAACGCAAACGGCGCGATGAGGTTCATGAGCGGCAATTGCAGCGGACGCTCGACGTCTTTCGCCGTCCGGCGCAGCGCCATCAGGCTGATCGGCCCGGTCAAATACGAGATGACGGTCGCGACCGAGATGACGGCCGCGAGCGAGCTCCAGCCGCGGAAGAAGAACATGAAGATGAACGAGACGATGAGGTTGAACCACATCGCGTTACGCGGCACGCCGTAGAACGGGTGGACGTTGCCGAACATCTTCGGCAGCGTGTTGTTGCGCTCCATTGCGTAGATCATGCGCGTCGTCGTCGCCATGTACGTCGTACCGGTTCCGCTCGGGCTCACGAATGCATCGACGTAGAGCAGGATCGCGAGCCAGTTCAGGTTCAGCGCAAGCGCGAGTTCCGCGAACGGCGAGGCGAAGTTGAAATGGCTCCAGCCCTTCGCGACATCGGCCGGATCGACTGCGCCGATGTAAGCGATTTGCAGCAGCACGTAGATGACGAGCGCAAGCAGGATCGAGCCGATGACGGCGAACGGCACGCTCTTCGAAGGGTTGCGCGCTTCGCCCGCTAGATTCACCGGGCTTTGAAAGCCGTTGAAGCTGAACACGATGCCGCTCGTGGCGACGGCGGTAAACACGGCCGACCAGCCGTATGGCGCGAATTCCGTGGACGTGCCGAAGTTCTCGCTATGGAAACCGGCCACGATCAGACCGAGAATCGTCAGACCCGGGATGATGAATTTGAACACGGTGATGGCCGTATTCGCCCGCGCGAACACCTTCACGCCCCAGTAGTTCAGCATGAAGTAGACGATGACGAGCAGCGCCGACAGGAAAAGGCCGGGCGGTGTCAACGATCCGTTCACGAACAGGTTGTGCGCCCACTCGTAGGGCCACGTGCTCATGTATTGGATCGACGCTTCGGCTTCGATCGGAATCACCGACACGATCGCGATCCAGTTCGCCCATGCGCTGATGAAACCCACGAGCGCACCATGGGAATAGCGCGCATAGCGCACCATGCCGCCGGACTCGGGGAACATGGCGCCGAGCTCGGCGTACGTCAAAGCGATGGCGAGGATCACGACGGCGCCGATGATCCAAGCGCAGAGCGCTGCAGGGCCAGCGATCTTGGCCGCTTTCCAAGCACCGAAGAGCCAACCGGAACCGATGATGGAACCCAAGCCGGTCAGCATCAGCGCAAACGGCCCGATGTTCCGTTGAATAGAACTTTTCACAACCTCTCCTTGGGGGGATATACGAATGGCGCGCGGATGGGGGAAACGCGCTGTTTTTGCAAGAAACGTGCAACCCGCGCGGGGGCCTGGGGCGAGAGAGACGCAACTGGGCGCAACCGCGCGGCGCGTAGTTTACCGGCTGCGTTCACTTAAATGGTGCGAAATGATCCGGCACCATGAAAAAATTTGGTGCAGAGCGCAAGGTTTGTAAGAATACGGTCCTGATAGGACAGCTAGGTTTTGATGCTGCGCCGCGAAATTGTGTTGACCTCGGCTCGGTTTAGCCGTATAAAGATCGCGCAGGATTTCAAGCGGCGAGTGTGGATTGGTCTTTCGTAGTTCGCCCCCATCAGGTACTCCGGTTGTCCTATTACCCTTCCTTGATTTTCATGCACCTGTCCAGGCTTCGGCCTTTTTTACCTAGTTAGGAACTCGTAATATGGAAACCGGTACCGTCAAGTGGTTCAACGACGCTAAGGGCTTTGGCTTCATCACCCCCGATGGTGGCGGCGAAGATCTCTTCGCGCACTTCTCGGAAATTCGTGTCGAAGGCTTCAAGACGCTGCAAGAAAACCAAAAAGTGTCGTTCGAAGTGAAGACGGGCCCCAAGGGCAAGCAAGCCGCGAACATCAAGCCGCTGTAAAGCGCTGATCGCGGCAAAGCGTCGCCGTTCAGCTACGGCCGAGCTACGGCTCAGCCACTGCTGCGGTGCGCTTCGCAAACAAAAAACCCCGCTCGTAGCGGGGTTTTGCTTTTTGGACGCCGCGATGCGCTTCGCGTCAGGCGAACAGCCGCTGTGCGTGAATGCCGAGCCCCGCCGCGACGCTGGCGAGTCGATCGCCGAACACGGGCCGGGCATCGGGGAACGCGGCGCATAGCGCGCTGGTAAGAAAGTGCAGGCCCGTCGAGCCGCCCGTGAAGTAAAGCGCATCGACGTCGCCGGGCGCCACGCCTGCGGCCCGGGCCGTCTCGCGTGCGGCATCCGCGATGCGCCGAGTGTCTTCGGCGCCCGCTTCGATCAATTGCGCCTCGTCGAACGCGACGCGCAGGTCCGTTTCCACATCGTCGAGGTCGATCGACGTCTGCCCGCCGGCCGCGACGCCGATCTTCGCCTCCTCGGCCCGTGCCGCGAGCGCATGCCCCAGCCGCCGCTCCACGACGCGCATGAGCCGCTCGTGGTGCCGCACGTCGCGGTACAGGTGCCGCATCAGCGCCAACTCGCCCACGCGCTTGCCCGAGTAGATCGTGTTGATCAGATGCCAGGTCGCCAGATCGAAATAGATGCGGTTGGGCACTTCTCGGCCCTCGGGGTCGAGCGACCGGTATCCGAGTTCGGGCAGGATCGTCTCCATTTCGGCCCGCCGGTCGAAATCGGTCCCCGCCACGTGCACACCGTGATGCGCGAGCACGTCGTCCTTGCGTTCGAGGCGCCTCATTCGTTCGGGCCCGACTCGCACGAGCGAAAAGTCGGACGTGCCGCCGCCGATGTCCGCCACGAGCACGAGCGCTTCCTCGGTCAAGCGCGATTCGTAGTCGAAGGCGGCGGCGATCGGCTCGTATTGGAAATGAATGTCCTTCAAGCCCGCCGCACGCGCCGCTTGCGCCAGTTGGCGTTCGGCCAAGCGATCGGCTTGGGCGTCGTCGTCGACGAAAAACACGGGACGGCCAAGCACGGCGCGCTCGATCGTGGTGCCCGCGCACGCTTCCGCCTGCCGCTTCAAGAACGCGACGAAGATCGAAATGACTTCGGTGTACTTGATCGCCGAGCCATCGCCGAGATCGGTTGCCGTTTCAGCCAGCGACGATCCGAGAATGCTCTTGAGCGAGCGCATCAGCCGGCCGTCGAAGCCGTCGATATATTCGGCCAGCGCCGCGCGGCCGTACGCACGCGTATGTTCATCGGTATTGAAAAAGACGGCCGTGGGCAGCGTCGTGTGCGCCCCTTCGACGGGGGCGAGGATCATCGTCTCGCCGCGCGGCAAAGCCACGGCGGAGTTGGACGTACCGAAGTCGATCGCGCAATAAGGCATCGCTTGCATCGCAACTCGCTCTTGGGGAACTGGAGGGAGCGCTTTTTATCATGAAGTCATGGGGACAAGCAATCGGTGCGCAATTCGACCGTCGCCCGGGTGCTCCGGCCGATCATCTCGGACGGCGCGGGCACGGGGCTTGCGCGCCAGCGATCGGCCGCCGCTCGGCCCTGTCTGCCAACGCCCATTTTTCGCCAACGATCAGGAGACAGCACGCATGAATCCGCAGACGCGTTCGCGGTCCTCGACCCCGGCGGCGTTCGCGCAAGCGCCGCTTCACACCGAGCCCGGGCAGGACGGCGGCTCGCACGCGGCGTCCGCCGTACGCGAGCCCGATGGCACTCTGGAAAGCGTCTCGCGGCGCGATGCGCCCGGCGAAATCATCGAGACGGACCTGCCCTCGCGGCTCGACCGGCTGCCTTGGGGGCGCTTTCACACGCTGATCGTCGTTGCGCTGGGCGTCACGTGGCTGCTCGACGGCCTCGAGGTGACGCTCGCGGGGGCCGTCGCCGGGGCGTTGAAAGCCAGCCCAGCCTTGCATCTATCCGACGCCGACATCGGGCTCGCAGGCAGCGCCTATATCGCGGGCGCCGTGCTCGGCGCGCTCGGGTTCGGCTGGCTCACCGACCGACTGGGGCGCCGCAAGCTGTTTTTCGCTACGCTCGGGCTCTACCTTGTCGCCACGGCCGCTACCGCCCTGTCATGGAACTTCGCGAGCTTCGCGGTTCTGCGCTTCTTGACGGGTGCCGGAATCGGCGGGGAATACGCCGCCATCAATTCGACGATTCAAGAATTCACCCCGCCGCGCGTGCGCGGGTGGACCGACCTCGGGATCAACGGGACGTTTTGGGTGGGCGCCGCGCTCGGCGCAGGCGGCTCGCTCGTGCTGCTCGACCCGAACGTCATTGCCGGCGACCTCGGCTGGCGCGCCTGCTTCTTCATCGGCGCCGCGCTGGCGCTCGTCATCGTCTTCATGCGCGTCTGGGTGCCCGAAAGCCCGCGCTGGCTGCTCACGCACAACCAGCCGCACGAGGCCGGCAACATCGTCGAGCGCATCGAAGCGCACTTTCACCGTGCGGGCCGCACATCGTTGTCCGACGAATTGCGCACGATCCGATTCCAGCGCCGAGAGAGCACGCCGATGCGCGAGGTGTTCGAGTCGCTGTTCGTCACGCACCGCCGGCGCTCGCTCGTCGGACTCGCCCTCATGACGGCGCAGGCGTTTTTCTACAACGCGATCTTCTTCACCTATGCGCTCGTGCTGACCGACTTTTACGCGGTGCCCCCGGGCCAGGTCGGCTGGTATCTCCTGCCTTTCGCGCTCGGCAACTTCCTCGGCCCGATCGTGCTCGGCCGCGCGTTCGATACGATCGGCCGACGCACCATGATCGCCTTCACCTACGCGATTTCCGGACTGCTGCTCATGGGCAGCGGCTACCTCTTCGCGCAAGGCATGCTCACCGTGAAAGAGCAGACGGTGGCATGGATGGTGATCTTCTTTTTCGCGTCGGCTGCCGCCAGTTCGGCCTATTTGACGGTGAGCGAATCGTTCCCCCTGGAAATCCGCGCACTGGCCATCGCGGTGTTCTATGCGTTCGGCACGGCCTTGGGCGGCATCGCCGGGCCCGCGTTCTTCGGGCGGCTCATCGATACGCAGCAACGCGGCGCCGTATTCGAGGGTTATCTCGTGGGTTCGGCGTTGATGCTCGTCGCAGCCGCGATCGCAGCCATCTGGGGCGTGGACGCCGAGCGCAAATCGCTCGAACACGTCGCGCTTCCGTTGTCTGCGCTGCGCGACGAGGGGTGAGCGTCACGGGCCGGCGGCGCGGTCACGCACTCACCGGCTCACCGACTCACCGATCCGAGGCTGCACCGCACGCCGCTCGGCAGGGCCGCTTCACGCGTCACGCGCATAGCCGCATCACGCGGTCGTAACCGAGACGCCGCGCACCGCGCCGCGCCGGTGAATTCGCAGCACGAGCACCGCGCCGACCAAACACAGCCCCCCGGAAATCATCGAAGCCACCGTGTAGGTCCCCAGGCTCGCACGCAACAACCCGGCACCGTATGCGGCGAACGCCGCGCCGAGCTGGTGCCCGGCAACGACCCAACCGAACACGACGGGCGCCGAATCCTTGCCGAAGACATCGGTCGTGAGGCGTACCGTCGGCGGCACCGTGGCGATCCAATCGAGCCCGTAGAAGACGGCGAACAGCGGCAAGCCGAAGAAGTCGAACCCGAATGCGTACGGCAAATAGATCAGCGACAAGCCGCGCAGCCCGTAGTACCAAAACAGCAGCACGCGGCTGTTGAAGCGATCGGAGAGCCAACCGGAGAGCGTCGTGCCGAACAGGTCGAAGATGCCCATGGCCGCCAACAGCGAGGCGCCCTGCACTTCGGTGAGGCCGTAATCGCCGCACATAGCGATCAGATGGGTGCCGACATACCCGTTCGTGCTCGCGCCGCAGATGAAAAAGCTGAAGAACAGCAGCCAGAAATCGCGGTTCTTGCTGGCCGACGCGAGCGTGCCGAAGGCGATCGCGAGCGGATTTTGCGCGGCCGGCGCATCCGTGCGCGGCGCATCGTGCGGCTCACCGTAGGGACGCAGTCCCACGCTCGCCGGACGCTCCGGCAACAGGAAGGCGACGAGCGGCAATACGAGCGCCGCCACCAGCGCGACGATCAGCACGACGGGCCGCCAGCCGTGATGCTCGGCCACCGCCGCGAGCATCGGCAAGAATACGAGCTGCCCCGTGGCGGAGCTCGCCGTCAGAATGCCCATTACGAGACCGCGACGCTGCGAGAACCAGCGGTTGACGACCGTGGCCGACAGCGTGAGCGCCGCGACGCCCGTCGCCCCGCCGACCATCACACCCCAGATCAAGATCATTTGCCACGGCGCCGTCATCATCGACGAAAGCGCCACGCCGCCGCTCATCACGGCGAGGGCCGTCATCAGGGTCGGCCGCACGCCGAAGCGCTGCATCGAAGCCGCCGCGAACGGACCGGTGAGCCCGTACAGCGCGATATTCACCGAAATCGCGAGCGAGATCGTGGCGCGGCTCCAGCCGAATTGGTGCTCGAGCGGCACCATCATCACGCTCGGCGTCGCCCGCGTGCCCGCTGCCGCGAGCAGCACGAGAAAAACAACTGCCGCGACGACCCAGCCGTAGTGCGCCCGTCCGCTTATTCTTCTTGCAATCCAGTTCATCGGCACTCCCGTTGGCGCACGCTCTGCCAGGGGCGCGCGCAATGTGCGTTGTGTGTCGGTGCGTCCTCTGCCCAGTCGGCTTGACGTCCGGTCGATTGATTGTGACTAACCAGTAACAAATGCGAGTTGCCATGCTAGTGACCGATCGGTAACATGTCAAGTCGAACATCTTCGTAGGATGGGCGGACCAGGCTTAAGGGCTCCGTGCCCGCCGCTCGCAGAAATCGGACTCCTCACCATGACAGACAGAGCACCCCACGCGCCTCGCACGCGAGCCTCCGCGGCCAAAGCCGCGATCCAGCGCACGCGCACGCATACCGCCGGCGCCACGGCGCAGCAGTTGCTGCTGCGCGCGGCGGGCGAGCTCTTTTATCAAGAAGGGGTGAGGGCGGTTGGCGTCGATGCGGTCGTCGAACGGGCCGGGGTCAACAAGATGAGCTTGTACCGGCAGTTCGCTTCCAAGGACGAACTCATCGTCGCGTACTTGGAACAAGCAAACGACTGTTTCTTCGGCTACTTCGACAAAAGCGTCGACCAACACCCGGGCCAGCCGGTGCGCCAACTCGCCCAGTATTTCGAAGATTTGAGAGATCGAGCTTCGCGCGAAGGCTACCGCGGTTGCCCGTTCGTCAATGTCGCCGCGGAGTTTCCCGATCCGTCTCATCCGGCACGGCAGATCGTCGCCCGCAATAAAGCGCAGCTCATCGAACGGCTAACGGCCCTGACGACGGCTGCGGGCGCGCACGATCCGGTCGAGCTCGCGGACGCGCTCGCGCTGCTGATCGAAGGGGTCTACGCCGCGAGCCAGACATACGGGCCCGGGTGCGGGCCGATCCAATCGGCGCCGCGCGTCGCCGCGCAGCTCGTCGCCGCGGCGTGTCCACCGAGCGACGACCGGTAAAATGCCGCTCTGCCCTTCCGCTTCGCCCGATCCGATCCACGAAATGCCGCCCGACTCCGCCGATCCGCAAGACCGCTCCGACAACGAAGCCGTTCTGGCCGCGACGCGCCATTGGCTGCTGCGGGCGGTGATCGGACTCAACCTGTGCCCCTTCGCCAAGAGCGTGCATGCGAAAGATCAAGTGCGGTACGTCGTGAGCGACGCGCGCGACGTCGAAGGCGTGCTGACGACGCTGGAAGCCGAACTGCGCACGCTCCTCGACGCCGATCCCGAGCGCATCGACACGACACTGCTGATTTTTCCGCAGGCGTTCGCCGATTTTCTCGAATTCAACGACATGCTGTTTTTCGCCGAGCGCCTGCTCGCGCAAATGCGGCTCGACGGCGAGCTGCAGATCGCGAGCTTTCACCCGCGCTACCAATTCGCGGGCACGGATGCGGACGACGTCGAAAACAACACGAACCGCGCGCCCTATCCGATCCTGCACTTGCTGCGCGAATCGAGCGTCGAGCGCGCGACGCAAGCGTTTCCCGACGCGGCCGATATCTACGAGCGCAATCAGGAAACGATGCGCCGTCTAGGCCACGAGGGCTGGCGCGCGTGGATGCAGGAAAAAGCGCCGCGCGATTAGGCGGCGGGCGCGAAGAATCGCCCGCGCAGCGAGTCCAGGCCGAACGTATCGAGCACTTCGGCCAACCGTTCGGCCGGCCGGCGGCGCGGCAAGTCCTTGTATTGAGCGATGATGAGCTCGTTCTTCATCGAATGCTCCCAGCCGACGAGCTCGGTCACCGACACTTGATAGCCGTGCGCTTCGAGCTGCAGGCAACGCAGCACGTTCGTAATCTGGCTGCCGAATTCGCGCGTGTGCAGCGGATGCCGATAGATTTCGGTAAGCGCGTTGGCGAGCGATTTGCCCTTGTTACGTCTTAGCACGCCCGCCACTTCCGCCTGGCAGCACGGCACGAGCACGATGTAGCGCGCGTGCTTTTGCAGTGCGAAGCGAATGGCGTCGTCAGTGGCCGTATCGCAGGCGTGCAGCGCCGTGACGACGTCCACAGTTTCGGGCAGCTTGGCCGACTCGATGGAATCGGCCACCGACACATTCAGGAACGACATCGCCTCGAAGCCGAGCCGAGCCGCGAGCTCCGTCGATTTTTCGACAAGCTGGGCTCGCGTTTCGATGCCGTAGATGCGCGAACCGGTTTCGCGCGGTAATGCCTTGAAAAAAAGATCGTAGAGGATAAAACCAAGGTACGACTTACCCGCGCCGTGATCGACGAGCGTCACTTGTCCGCGATCGCGCACGACGTCCTCGAGCAGCGGCTCGATGAATTGGAACAGGTGATAGACCTGCTTGAGCTTGCGACGGCTGTCTTGGTTCAACTTGCCGTCGCGCGTGAGGATGTGCAGCTCTTTGAGCAGTTCGACCGATTGGCCGGGGCGGATTTCGTAAGTCTTGGCGGACATAGTGAGACGGATCTTTCGGACAAGTCACCTGCAACGTGCGACAGCCTACAGAATCCCGAGAACAATCGCGTCAGTTTACCCAAAAGCGCAATGACGCCGGCAATCGCGCCCGGGAATAGTTTATGCACTGAGGCCCGGACGCGCGGTTTCACCGTCGGTCGCGCGGCGGCTAGAGTCGCGAAAGCCGGCGCAGGCGGCGCAGAGCGCGAGGGGGCGCAAGCCCCGGCTGCCGACGTTACGTAACGTTACGCGACGCGGCGGTTACAGGGCAGAGCGCTTTGCGAGCCGCATGCGGGCACGGTTGAAGAAAGGACGAGGAAGACAGCAATGGCTACGATACCCAACGGAGACGCCGAGCAGAAATTCCAGGCGATGCTCGCGACGCTCCTTACGCCGCCGACGGCCTGGTCGGAAAAGCAGCAATTGGAGCTTGAAATGGCCCGCGACATTTCCGTCGAAATGCTGCGGCTCGCCGAGACGATGCGCGACTCGGACCCCGGCCTGGAAGCGCTGCTGACGCTGCTCAAGTATGCGAAGGTGATGGACTTCATCCTCACGACGCTGGCGTCGCGGCGTGAAATCCGGCCGCAGACTCTGCGCGTGATCTTCAAGCTGGCTGGGTTGAAAGTCGACGAAGCGTACCCGGGCTGAGGCGAGCGCCGCCCGGCCCGATGCCCCCGGCGCTTGGCCTGGAATTCGACTGGCTCTCGTCCGCCAATCGATCCGCGCCTGCGCCTCCCGTTTTTTCGACTCAGTCCCGCCGCCCGCCTCGTTTCTCGCCGAGGCGCCAAAGCGAAGTCACCTCGGCCGCCCGGGCCCGAAACAGCGGATCGGAAGGATCCGCCGCTTTCGGGTGAATCGGACGAATGTCCTCCCGGCCGATTACCTCGAGCCCTGCCCTCTCGATCATCGCGAGCAGCGCGTCGCGCGATCGCAACCCCAGGTGCTCCGCGAAGTCCGACAAGATGAGCCACCCTTCGCCGCCCGGCTCGAGATGCGCGGCGAGGCCATCGAGAAACCCGCGCAGCATCCGGCTTTCGAAATCGTAGACCGCGCGCTCGATCGGCGAACTCGGCCGGGCAGGCAGCCAAGGCGGGTTACACACGACGAGCGGCGCCCGCCCAGGCGGGAAGAGGTCGGCCTCGATCACCTCGACCTGCTTCGATAGTCCGAGCCGATCGACGTTGTCACGGGCGCAGCGAAGTGCCCGGGGATCGGTATCGGTCGCGACCACGCGCGCGACGCCGCGCTTGGCCAGCACGGCGGCGAGTACGCCCGTGCCCGCGCCGATATCGAAGGCCAGCGAGCGCGAGGGCAGCGGCGTGCGCGCCACGAGCTCCACATACTCGCCCCGCACCGGCGAAAACACGCCGTAGTAGGGGTGGATGCGCGCCCCGAGCGCCGCGATTTCGACGCCCTTTTTGCGCCATTCGTGTGCGCCGACGAGCCCGAGCAACTCGCGCAGCGAGAGAACGGACGGCACGCCGTTTTGCGCGAGCGCATCGCCGAATACTTCACGGCAGGCGTCTTCGACATCGGGGGCGCGCCGCAGGGCGATCGAATAATCGGCTTCGAGCGCAATCAAGAGCATGCCGAGCGTACGGGCGCGTTGCGCCTGCGCTTGCCGATGCGCGTTGAACGCATCGATCGGGGAAGCCGGCCGTTTCCGCGGCTTGCGTTCGATGCGGCGCGCCATCGCTTGCAGCAACTGGCGCGCGTTCTGAAAATCGCCGCGCCACAGCAGAGCGGTGCCCTCGCAGGCATGGCGATACGCGACGTCGGCAGGCATGCGGTCGTCCGCAAGCACGATGCGCTTCGGCGGCGGCACGCCCGCCTCCGACCGCCAGCGCGCGCGGTGCTCGCCGGCATCGTCGGTCCAGTCGACCGTGGGGAAATGGGCTGATTCGGGCTCGATGGAATGGCTGGCTTCGGGGTTCACGACGGGAAATCGAAAAAGCACGGTGCACGGCGGGCGCACGATGCGCCCGGCTCTCGCACGGCAAGCCGACACGATACCGCGCTTTTATCGCGGCCGCGAATGCATCGAGACGGGACCGGATGGGGCGGATCCGGCTGTATCAAGCCGTCACGCTGCGGCGTCGCCCGCTTCGCGCCGGCCCGGCGGGAATCGGCAGCGTGGCGCCTTGCAGCAACAGGCGCGTCGTCGCATCGGCGTCGAGCGGTTTGCTGAACAGAAAGCCCTGCGCATCGACGCAACCGAGCCCGATGAGAAACGCTCGTTGCGCCTGCGTTTCGACGCCTTCGGCGATGACCGCCAAGTCGAAAGCCTTTGCGAGCGTCACGACCGCCGTGGCGATCGCGCCCGAGTCGCCCGCGCCTATCCTTCTCACGAACGCACGGTCGATTTTGATGCGATCGACGGGCAGCGTCCGTAACTGACCGAGGCTCGAGTACCCCATGCCGAAGTCGTCGATGGCCACGCGCATCCCCAGACGACGGAACTCCGCGAGCCTGCGCGCCGACGCATCGGGATTTCTCATCAGCGCGGTTTCGGTCACCTCGAGCTCGAGCAGCGACGGATCCATTCGCGTTTCGTCGATGATGCGGTGGAACGACTTGACGATGTCGGCGCGCTGCAATTGCAGCGGCGACACGTTGACCGAGATCGGCACCGGTTCGAGCTGCAACTCGCGCCAGACGGCGAACTGCTCGCAGGCCGCGCGCAGAACCCACTCGCCCAGTTGAGCGACGAGCCCCGACGACTCCGCCACCGCGATGAAATCGACGGGGCTCACGAGCCCGTAGACGTCGTCGTGCCAGCGAACGAGCGCCTCCAGCCCGCGAATCTCCCCTGTGCGCATGTCCACTTGCGGCTGATAGTTCAAATGCAGCGAACCGTGTTCGATCGCCTTTCTCAACCGCCCCGACAACTTCAAGCGCGCGTCGGCGTCGCTGCGCATGCGTTGCCGGTAGAACACGTAGCCGTTGCGGCCGCGGCTCTTCGCGGCATACATCGCCATGTCGGCGGCGCGAATCAGCGATTCGGCATCGGCCCCATCCTCGGGAAAGACGCTGATGCCGATGCTGGCGCCGACGACGAGCTCATGCTCGCCCACCACGACGGGCGCGGCCAACGCCGCCAGCACGGTTTCGGCGAGCACATGCTGGCCGCCCGCGCCGCTGCGCGTTTCGCTGACGATGACGAATTCGTCGCCGCCGTAGCGCGCAACGAGGTCGTGACGGCCCGCGCACGCGGCGAGCCGCTCGCCGACTTCTTTCAGCAATCGATCGCCGACGTTGTGCCCAAGCGCGTCGTTGACCGTTTTGAACGCGTCCAGATCGATGAACAACACGTCGATACCGTCTGCGCGCGCCATCACGGCTTGCAGCTTGTCCGCGATCGACATGCGGTTGGACAGGCCCGTCAAGCTGTCGCGCTCGCTCAGTTCGCGCAGCCGGGCCGACCGCTCCGTGAGTTTCATGTAGACGTCGTAGGTGGTCTTGGCGAGCACGAGCGGATAGCCGATGACGACCGGCAACCACGCATAGACGGTATGCGGGGCCATGCTGGGCACGGCGTAGGCGCCGAACAGCAGCATCCCGCCGCCGGCGCCGAGCGCCATGGCCGCCAAACCGAGGCCGAAGAGCCGCCATCCGCCCGCGGCCATGTTGTCGATGGCGAACATCAGGAAGACGACGACCGCCGCGATCGGCGCGAAATGCACGGCTGCGATGAGCCAGCCACCGTGAATCGAATCGATCATGAAATTCCAGCGCTCGCGGGCAAGCGGCTGGCGCGCATTGCGCACATGCAAAAACGCGAGATGCGGCCAGAGGAAGCAGACGGCCGCGAGCGCGATCATGGTCGACAGCGGCGCATGCTGCGACCGCAGCAAAAAGAGTAGGGGAAAGAACCCGGACGCGAAGCCGAAGAGCCTCAGCACATAAATGCGCCGCACGAACCTCGCGCCTTGGCGCGGAACGTTCGTGCGATGCGCGACGGGTGCGGCGGCTAAGCGTGACGGCTCGAATGGCATGCCTTGGCCAAGTGCGTGTGCGGTGCCGCTGCGGCAGCGGGCGCCTGAACAATAAGTGCTCGTACTTACGACTAACGGCGTTTCGTCCTAAAAGTTTAGACAAATCTGCACTTCGGTGCGACTCGCGCCAATATGCGGCGTCGCGCGCTCGTTTCATAAAAAGGGCGACACCCCGAGCGCCCCGCTTTTTCACGAGCCGGACGCCGATCCGCCGGTCCGAATGTGTACGCGCCCGGTCATCGGAGCGATCCGTTCCCCGTCCCGCGACGCGGCGAGCGCTCCAGTCCAACTTCCCAATATTTAGGAGTACGAACGATGATCCAATTCGCCAGACATATCTCCGCAATGCCCGTGCCCGAAATCGGGGACTATTGGTGCGGCGAAGGCGGCCTCTACGCCGGGATCATGCCCGACTACGCCGGCAACCGGCCCTATTACTTGGTCGTTTCCGTCGACGAGGCTGTCGGCGTTCCATGGGGCGGCCATTCGCGCACCGAGGAAAAGGCGCGCAGTCAACACGACGGCGACGCGAACTCGAAAGCCCTGGCACGGTGTCCCCATCCGCACCCTGCCGCGCGCTGGGCAGCCGACTATCGCAAAGACGGACACGACGATTTTCATCTGCCGGCTCGGCGCGAACTCGATGTGGCCATGACCGTCCTCCCGGAGCATTTCACGGCATCCGACTGGTACTGGTCTAGCACCGACCGCACGGCCGAGCTTGCTTTGGGCCGAACGAACAACTTGCCGGCGCTGAAGGACATGAACAAGACATTCGAAGGGCGTGCGAGAGCCGTGCGGCGGATATTCGTGCGCGAGGACTGAGTCCGTGCACGCCCAGGCGCGTCCAGTCGCATAGGCGCGTCGACCGCTGCCGACTGAATTTTTCCTTCGCATTGCCGACCGTCTTATAAGACGGCCAGATGAAACAGAAAACGCGCGCAACGCGCGAACATCGGTCTCGCCGACTACCCAGTCCGCCACCGGCAGCGGGCCACTCATGGAGAGCAATGATCGTGATCGACACCACCACCGGCGTCCGACTCGTCGACGCACCCAGCATCGGGGCGTACTGGAAAGGCCAAGGCGGCTTCTACGCGGGCGTCATGCCCGATTACGAGGGCAACCGGCCACGCGTGCTGATCGTCGCTGAAGACGAAGCCGTGGATGTTCCTTGGGGCGGCGTGGGATCGACCGAGGAAGGCGCGCGGGCCAAGGACGACGGAGCGGCCAACACGCGCAATCTCGTCGAGTGCCGCAAGACGACGCACGGCCATCACGCAGCCCGCTTCGCCTCGGGCTACGAAAAGGACGGTCACCGCGATTTCTACCTGCCGTCTCGGGCGGAGCTCGATGTCGCGTACGTCACCATGCGCGACGCGTTCGACCCGAACGATTGGTACTGGTCGAGCACGGAGCAATCGTCGACCCTGGCCTGGGGCCGCAACTTCGGCGAAGTCGATCTCGATCGCCTATTCAAGCACATGCCGGCCCGCGCTAGGCCGGTGCGCAGCATGCCCATCATCGAAGATGCCCCCGCGGCCGAGCAGCGAACCTCGGCGTAGCTGTAGGGCGTAGGCAGCGCCCTTACCTAAGTAGGGCGCCGCGACCGTTCGGATCGAGCCGCTATCGCGCACCGGCTCGAACGCGAACATGAATGCGGCGCCCCTTTCCGCTACTGCGGCAGCGCCGGAATCATCCAGCTGAGCACGTGCTGCTGCAGGAACACGAGCACGCCCAGCAGCAGCGTCAAAATGACGCTATGCCAAAACGTGCGCGCGAACACGACGCCCTCTTGTCCTTTGAGGTCCGTCGTCGACACGCCCGTCGCGATGTTTTGCGGCGAGATCATCTTTCCCATGACGCCGCCCGACGAGTTCGTCGCCGCCATCAGGACCGGATCGAAGCCGAGTTGCCGCGCCGCGACCACCTGCAGGTTGCCGAACAACGCGTTGCCCGAAGTATCGCTACCCGACAAGAAGACGGCGATCCACCCGAGCGTGGCCGATACGAGCGGGAAAAGCGCACCGGTCGAGGCGACACCGGTACCGAGCGTGTAGCTCATGCCGGAATAATTCAGCAAGTAGGCGAGACCGACGATCATCATCACCGTGACGATCGCGATGCGCGTTTGCCGCCACGTCGCCGCGATGCACGCGAAGAAATCGCCCACCGCCATGCGCGTCCATACGGCCGTGATGATCGCCGAGAGCAGAATCGCCGTCCCCGTGCCGAGCGGCTGGAAGTCCCAAATCGCCGCATACGGCTTGTGATAAAGCGACACGTAGACGGCGTTGTGCAGCCCGGGCCACTTGATTTTGACGTCGCCGATCATCGCGACATTGGCGTGCACCCAGAAGATCACCACGACCGAGACGACGAGCCACGGCAGCCAGCCGCCCCAGCCCACCCGCTGGCGCGCCGCGCCCACGCCGACCATCGTGTCGCCGCGCGCGGCGATCGCGAATTGCGCGTCGGGCTCGGGCCGCCACACTTTCAGGAACGCGATCGTCACGATCAGCGAGGTCAGCGACGAGAGCACGTCGGTCAGTTGATAGCTGAGGAAGTTCGATGTGACGAACTGGGCCAGCGCGAAGCTGCCTCCCGATACGAGCAACGCGGGCCAAAGCTTACCGATCGAGCGCATACCGCCGTACATGCCTACCACATAGAACGGCAGCAACAAGGCGAAGAACGGCAGTTGCCGGCCGACCATGGCGCCGAGCGTCCCCGGATGCAGGGACGTGACGGCCCCGAGCACCGTGATGGGCACGCCGAGTGCGCCGAACGCCACGGGCGCCGTGTTGAAGATCAGCGTGAACGTGAGCGCCTCGATCGCCGGAAAACCCAGCGCAATCAAGAGCGCGCTCGTGATCGCCACCGGAGTCCCGAAGCCGGAGATGCCTTCGAGCAAGCACCCGAACGAAAATGCGACGACGAGCAGCACGAGCCGTCGGTCATCGGGCAGATGATCGAGCATCCATTGCCGAAACTGATCGAATCGCCCAGTTTTGACGGCAACGTTATAAAGCAGCAACGCGTTGAAGACGATCCACATGACGGGCACGAGTGCGAGCGCCATACCGGCGCCGACCGCGTCCACCGCCAATCCCGCCGGCATCCCCCACCCGGCGATCGCGATAATGAGGCCGGTGATCAAACCGGCCATCGAAGCTTGCCAAGCCGGCCGCCGCAGCACCCCGAGCATGACGAGCGCAACGGCGATCGGCAGCGCAGCAACGACGAACGAAAGAAAAAGCGAATTCCCGATCGGTGTCAGCGGTTGCGCGAACACCGTTCCGGGCGGAAGCGCCACGGTTGGATTCATGTTGTCTCCAAGGTAATAGTTGTATTGCTCGGCATCACCGAGCGGCGGGGGCAATACCACGTTGCGCGTCGCCCGAACCGATGCGACGCGGCCGGCGCGCCGCCGCCCCGAAAAGGCGGCGCGCCGGCCTATCCGCTAACCGCCGCTCGAGTGACGCTTGAACTCGAGCCGGAACCGATGAAGCAGCGGCTCGGTGTATCCGCTCGGCTGCGCCCGGCCTTCGAACGCAAGCGCGCAGGCTGCCCTGAATGCGAACGAAGCGGCGTAGTTCGGCGCCATCGGCTGATAGTTCGGGTCGCCCGCGTTTTGCTTGTCGACGACGGCCGCCATCCGTTCGAACGTCTCTTTGACGAACTCGGGCGTGACGACGCCGTGGCGCAACCAATTGGCGATGTGTTGGCTCGAGATACGCAGGGTCGCGCGATCTTCCATCAGACCGACGTTATGGATGTCCGGCACCTTCGAGCAGCCGACGCCTTGGTCGATCCAGCGCACGACGTAGCCGAGAATGCCCTGTGCGTTGTTCTCCACTTCGCGTGCAATGTCCTCCTGAGACCATTGCGCGCGCTCGACGACCGGCACCGTCAGCAGCCCGTCCAGCAGCGCATCGCGCTCGCCGGCGTAGTCGATCTTCTCGAGCGATTGCTGCACGGCCTGGACGTCCACCTCGTGATAGTGCAGCGCGTGCAGCGTCGCGGCCGTGGGCGACGGCACCCATGCCGTGTTGGCGCCGGCGCGAAGCTGAGCGCCCTTTTGCTCGAGCATCGCGTGCATGAGATCGGGCATCGCCCACATGCCTTTACCGATTTGCGCGCGCCCGCGCAACCCGCAAGCTAAGCCCACTAGCACGTTGTTGCGCTCATAGGCCGCGATCCATGCGGAACTCTTCATATCGCCCTTGCGCAACATCGGGCCCGCTTCCATGGCCGAGTGCATTTCATCGCCCGTGCGGTCGAGGAAGCCCGTGTTGATGAAGGCGACGCGCGCCGAGGCCGCGGCGATGGACGCGGCCAGATTGACGCTCGTGCGCCGCTCTTCGTCCATGATGCCGATCTTGATCGTGTGCGGCGGCAATCCATATAGGCTTTCGACGCGGCCGAACAGTTCGTCGGCGAACGCGGCTTCGGCCGGTCCGTGCATCTTCGGCTTGACGATGTAAATTGCGCCCGTGCGCGAATTGCGGCGGTTTTGCCGGTCGTGCAGTGCGCACAACGTCGTCGCCACGGCGTCGAGAATGCCCTCGGGAATCTCGTGCCCGTCCTTGTCGAGTACGGCGCCCGTGGTCATCAGATGGCCGACGTTGCGCACGAACAGCAGCGAACGCCCGTGCAGCGTCAACGCGCCGCCGTCCGGCGTGCGGTAGACGCGGTCCTCGTTCAGGCGCCGCGTAAAGGTCTTGCCGTTCTTGGTCACCTGCTCGACGAGCGTGCCTTGCATGAGGCCGAGCCAGTTGCGATAGAGGGCGACCTTGTCCGCGGCGTCGACGGCAGCCACCGAATCCTCGCAGTCGATGATCGTCGTGACCGCGGCTTCGAGCACGACGTCGTTCACGTGAGCCGCGTCGGTCTTGCCGATCGACCCTTGCGCATCGATTTGGATTTCGACGTGCAGACCGTTGTGCTTGAGCAGGATCGCCGACGGAGCATCGGGCTCGCCCTGATAACCGGCGAACTGCGCTGGCGCGGCGAGACCCGCTTCGCCCGTCTTGGTGCGCACGGCAAGACGGGCGTCGCGCACCGCGTAACCGGTTGCGTCGCGATGCGACGCCCCATCGAGCGGCGCTGCCCGATCGAGAAACGCGCGCGCGTACTCGATGACACGCGCGCCGCGCACGGGGTTGTAGCCGCCGTCGCGCGCGGCGCCGCCGTCTTCGGGCAGCGCGTCGGTGCCGTACAAGGCATCGTAGAGGCTGCCCCAGCGCGCGTTCGCGGCGTTCAACGCATAGCGCGCGTTGGACAGCGGCACGACGAGCTGCGGGCCGGCTTGCTCGGCGATTTCGCTATCGACGCCCGACGTGCCGACTTTCACACTCGTTGGAGCCGCGACGAGATAACCGATCTCTTCGAGAAACGCGCGATAGGCGCGCAAATCGCGCACAGGGCCCGGGTGAGCGCGGTGCCATTCGTCGAGCGCGGTTTGCAGCCGGTCGCGTTCGGCGAGCAGCGCTCGATTCTTGGGGGCGAGATCGTGCACGATGGCGGCGAAGCCTTGCCAAAATGCCTCGGCGTCGATGCCCGTGCCGGGCAGCGCCTCGCGTTCGATGAATTGGCTGAGCGCCGTATCGACGCGCAACCCGTAGTGGTCGGTCATGTTCATGGTGCGTTTCGTTCGGTTGAGATTCAGCTCCGGCTTACGCCGCGACGGTTTGGGCAGCGGCTTTTGCGACTTGCGCGTCTTGCTCGGACTTGACGCCCGACACGCCGACGGCGCCGACGACCTGGCCGTCCACGACGACGGGCACCGCGCCCTCGAGCGTACCGGCAACGGGTGCGCTGAGGAACGCCGTGCGTCCGCCGTTGATCATGTCCTCGTAGGCCTTCGACTCGCGCCGGCCCAGCGCCGAGGTGCGCGCTTTCTCGTAGGCGATATAAGCGCTCACGGGCGAGGCGCCGTCCAGACGCACGAGCGCAAGCGGATGGCCGCCGTCGTCGACGACGGAGATCGCCACCGCCCAGCCGTGCTTTTGCGCCTCCGCTCGCGCGGCGGCGAGCATGCCGTCGATTTCGGCCAGCCCAAGTACGGATTTCGTTTGCATCGTGAGATCTCTCAAGGTCAAAGGCTGTAGGCCGTCAAGCGACGTGCATCGCGTCGACGAGCTCGATCCAATGTCGCACGGGCGTACGCTCGGCGCCGTTCAGGTGCGCCTGACAGCCGATATTGGCCGTGACGATCGCGTCGGGACGCCCCGCCTCCAGCGCGTCGAGCTTATTGTCGCGAAGCTGCCGGGCGAGCGTCGGCTCGGTGATCGAATACGTCCCTGCCGATCCACAGCATAGGTGCGAATCGGCCACAGGGGTAAGCGCAAAGCCCAGCCGCGCGAGCAGCGATTCGACGGCGCCGCCCAATTTCTGCGCGTGTTGCAACGTGCAGGGGCAATGCACGGCCACGCGCCGCGGGCTGCCGCCGTGTAGCGCATCGAGCGGTTCGCCCCCGATCACTTCGACA
The DNA here is from genome assembly GCA_966212325.1 of uncultured Burkholderiaceae bacterium. GTDB lineage: Bacteria > Pseudomonadota > Gammaproteobacteria > Burkholderiales > Burkholderiaceae > Trinickia. The sequence continues at coordinate 57,724 of CBIHRA010000026.1, forward strand.
AGATCGCGCGCCAGCTCGCTGACGCGCCGGGCTTTTTCGGCGTAGTCCGGGTCGTCGCGCAGCAAGTGGCCGTATTCCTTGACGAATGCGCCGCACCCACTCGCCGTGAGCACGATCGCTTCGGCGCCGGCCGCGACCGCAGGCCACCACGCGTCGATGTTGCGACGGGCGCGGCCAAGTCCGTCGTCCTGCGCGTTCAGGTGATATTCGGTCGCGCCGCAGCAGCCGGCCTCGGCGGCCGGAACCACGCTGATGCCGAGCCGATCGAGCACGCGCGCGGCCGCGGCGTTCGTGTTCGGCGAAAGCGACGGTTGCACGCAGCCCTCGAGCATCAGCACGCGCCGTGCATGCCGCACGGCGGGACGCAAGCCCGGTGCGGCGGGCGCCGCGGCCGGAATCTTCTCCCGCAGGGCAGGCGGCAACAGCGGGCGAAGGGTGCGTCCCGCGCCGAGCAACGCACCGAACAGACGGGGCTCGGGCACGACACGCCGCAGCGCGCCGCGCAGCATGCGCTGGGCCGCGGGTCGCGGCGCTCGCCGTTCCACCTCGGCCCGGCCGATGTCGAGCAGCGAGTGATAGCGCACGCCCGACGGGCAAGTCGTTTCGCAGTTGCGGCAACTGAGGCAACGGTCCAAATGCGCCTGCGTCTTGTCGGACACCGGGCCGCCTTCGAGCACCTGCTTGATCAGATAGATCCGCCCGCGCGGCCCGTCGAGCTCGTTGCCGAGCAGTTGATAGGTCGGGCAGGTGGCGTTGCAAAAGCCGCAGTGCACGCAGGCGCGCAAAATGGACTCGGCTTCGTCCGCGCGAGGCAACGCGCGCGCTTGTTCGTCAAGAGAGGTTTGCATCGTTCGGAATTCGTCGGCGCCGGAACGCTCAAAGCGCCGCGTACAGGCGGCCCGGGTTGAAGATGCCCTGTGGGTCGAGTTGCGCTTTCAGTTGCCGATGCACGTGCAGCAAAGCATCGGGCAGCGGGTGGAAAGCATCGGGCGTGGCGCCAGGCGTAAAGCAGGTCGCATGGCCGCCGAGCTGCGCCGCGGTCTCGCGCATGAGCGCGGCGCCGGCGTCGGTCTTGACCCAGCGCTGCGCGCCGCCCCAGTCGAGCAGCGCGTCGCCCGGCAAGGCCGCCAAAGGCGCGCCGACGGCGACCGACAGGCGCCACAGCGGTAAAGGCCGATCGAAGAACGGCAACGACCGTTCACGCAGCGCCGTCCAGAACGAGGCGTCCGTCCGCTGTCCGCCGAGCGTCGCGGCGGCGGCGCGGATCGAGCCTTCCGCCCCTTCCAGCCGCAGATGCAAGACGCCGTCCACATGGCAAGCGCCCGTCACCGGCAGGCCTTCGTCGCGCCATTGCACGAGCTTGCGCGGCATATCGCCCGCAGGCATTTCGAGGGCCGTCGCCAACACGGCGCGCGGCTTGGGCAACACCTTCAGCGACACTTCGGTAATGAGCCCAAGGCAGCCGAAGCTGCCGGCGAGCAACCGGGAAACGTCATAGCCGGCGACGTTTTTCATGACCTCGCCGCCGAAGCGCAGGTGTTTGCCCTGCCCCGTCACGATGCGGCAACCGAGGACGAAATCGCGCACGGCACCGGCCCACGGACGGCGCGGGCCGGACAGGCCGGCGGCGACCATTCCGCCGATGCTCGCCTGCCCGCCGAACGTGGGCGGCTCGCACGGAAGCATCTGGCCGGCCTCGCCGAGCACGGCCTCGAGCTCTTCCAGCGTCGTCCCGGCGCGCGCCGTGATCACGAGCTCGGTCGGGTCGTAGCTGACGATGCCGCGGTGCCCTCGGGTGTCGAGCTCGCGTGCGTCGATCTGCCGGCCGAGAAACGCCTTCGTATCGCCGCCGCGGATGCGCAGCGGCGTGCGCGCCGCGAGCGCGGCTCGAACCTCGTCGATCAACTCGGCGCTGCGGTCGGCCGATTCGATGTCTTGTCGCTTCGGCAACATCAGAATCGCTCCAAGTGCGGAAACGGCATTTGCCCGCGGTGAACGTGCATGGCGCCGAACTCCGCGCAACGATGCAGCGTGGGGATGTTCTTGCCGGGGTTGAGCAGTCCCGAAGGATCGAATGCAGCCTTCACCGCATGGAAGAACGCGATCTCGTCGTTCGTGAATTGCACGCACATCTGGTTGATCTTCTCCCTGCCCACGCCGTGCTCGCCCGTGATGCTGCCGCCGACTTCGACGCACAGTTCCAGAATCTTGCCGCCGAGCGCTTCGGCGCGATCGAGTTCGCCCGGCCGGTTCGCATCGAACAGAATCAACGGATGCATGTTGCCGTCGCCCGCATGGAATACGTTCGCGACTTGCAAGCCGTATTCTTGGCCGAGCGCGGCGATGCCGCGCAACACGCGCGCGAGTTCGCGCCGCGGAATCGTGCCGTCCATGCAGTAGTAATCGGGCGAGATCCGCCCCACGGCCGGAAAGGCATTTTTACGCCCGGCCCAAAGGCGCAGCCGCTGCGCTTCGTCGTGCGCCACCTGCACCTCGACGCACCCCGACTGCGTCAGCAACGCCTGAACGCGCGCGATGTCCTCCTCGACGTCCGTCTGCGCCCCGTCGAGTTCGCACAGCAAAATCGCCTGCGCATCGACGGGATAGCCCGCGTGAATGAAGTCTTCCGCTGCGCGAATGGCGAGGTTGTCCATCATCTCGAGCCCACCGGGAATGATGCCCGCGCCGATGATGCTCGCCACGGCATGGCCCGCTTTCTCGACATCGTCGAAGCTCGCCATCAGCACCTTCGCGCAGCGCGGCTTGGGCAGCAGCTTGACCGTCACCTCGACGACGATTCCCAGCATGCCCTCGGAACCCGTAAAAAGCGCAAGCAGATCGAAGCCGGGACTGTCGAGCGACTCGCCGCCGAACGTAAGCAGTTCGCCGTCGATCGTCAGCACGTCCACTTTTAGGATGTTGTGGACGGTCAGGCCGTATTTCAGGCAGTGGACTCCTCCCGCGTTCTCGGCCACGTTGCCGCCGATCGAGCAGGCGATCTGCGACGAGGGATCCGGCGCGTAGTAGAGCCCGTGCGGCGCCGCCGCTTGAGAGATCGCGAGGTTGCGCACGCCCGGCTGCACGCGCGCCGTGCCGGCGATCGGATCGAGCGAGACGATTCGATTGAACTTCGCCATCACGAGCAAAATGCCCTTTTCGAGCGGCATCGCCCCGCCGGACAAACCGGTGCCTGCGCCGCGCGCGACGACGGGCACCCCGCGCGCCGCCGCGAGCTTCAGAACGGCACGCACTTGATCGACCGTGCTCGGCAACACCACGCACAACGGCACGGTGCGGTAGGCCGCCAAGCCATCGCATTCGAACGGCCGCAGATCCTCGGGCTCGTGAAGCACTTCCAGGTCCGGCGAAACCGCGTGCAACGCCGCGATCAGCGCGTCGCGATCGACGCTCGCCAATTCGCCGTCGATCTTTTCGTCATACGTGAAGCTCATTCGAGATTCCTTTTCGAGGCGTCGCGAACGCGCAGCGGCACGCTCACGGCTGCCGCGATTGTTCCCGGCGCGGCGCACCGTGTCCATGCGCCGACGCACAGGTCCGACCAGTTTTTGATTAGGGGTTTCCACTCCCCGATCTGCTTCGCTGACAGGCCTGGTCCCGACGGAGTATGCTGACGTCATCGAGTAGCCATTCGAAGTGGTCAGACCAGCATGAGCGACGAACTTTTTAGCGCGGGCCGGCATGTCGCCGACGTGGTGGCCGAGCGCATCGAGCGCCTTATCGTCGACGGCGTGTTCAGGGAAGGACAGGCGTTGCCTTCCGAGCGCCGCCTAACGGAGAAGCTCGGCGTTTCGCGTGCGGCCTTGCGAGAAGGGCTGCAATTGCTGCGTGCGCGCGGGATCATCGAGACGCAGCACGGACGCGGCTCGTTCGTGGCGCAGCTCACCCCGCGCGAGCAAACCATGCCGATGATGCATTTGCTTGCATCGCAGCCCCGCACGCTTTACGACTTGTTCGAAGTGCGCGGCATGTTGGAAACGGAATCGGCACGCTTGGCGGCGCTGCGAGGCACGCCGGCCGATTTCCTGCTGGTCACGCGCCGCTACGAGGAGATGGTCCACGGAGAAAGCGAGAACAAGGACCCCGCAACGCTCGCACGGCTCGACTATGCGTTCCATTTGGCGATTTGCGAGGCGTCGCACAACCCCGTGCTCGTTCATACGCTGCGCTCTTTGACCGATCTGCTGCTCAGTTCGGTGTTCGCCTCGGTCAATAATCTTTATCACCGTGCGCCGCACAAACGCCAAATCGACCGGCAGCATGCGCGTCTTTACAACGCCGTCGTGGGGAGGCTGCCCGAGCAAGCGCGCCGCGCCGCAAGCGAGCACATTCGCAGCAACGTGGAAGGACTACGCGAAATCGAGCAGGAAGAGCAGCGGCTCGTGCGATCGACGCTGCGCTTGGAGGGATGGGCGTAAGGAAAAGGCCGACAAACGAAGCGCGGGCCGCGGCCCGCGAAAAGCCAGGCTCCGCGCTTAGTAGGTATCTTCCGCGCTCGACCGGATCGATTCGACGGGCTCGATGCCCCATCGATGCGACGACACCAGTTGGCCCGCGCCGTCGGCTGCGTTCCACCAGATCACGCGCAACAGCGGCGCATATTGAGCGATATGGATCGCTTGCACCGGATCGCTTTCGACGAAATGCGTGCACGACAGCGCCAAGGCCGCCCGTGCCTTATGCGCGGCCACTTCATGCGGCCGGTCGCCATAGCGCGCCGTATCGCGCATCACGAGTTGCGGACGATCGAAGCCATGGCGGACGAGCCACGCCACGGTCCGTGCCCGATCCATCTCTGGACGACCCGTGACGATTGCCTTGGCGCGTTCGAAGTCGATGCCCGGCAGGCGTTCGAACGGCGGGAGCATGTCGCGCTCGGCCAGCGCCGCCGCCAGATCGGCTTCGTAGCGCGAAGGCGCCACATCGGGCAATAGAATGCCGTCCAGGTCGATCGCATAGACGGCGAACTCGTGATCTTCGCCGATCGGCCCTCGCGTGCCTGCGCGCGTGCGCTGCCATGCCTCGCGGTAGCGATCGGTGTACGCGTGACGCTCCCAGGGAAACAGCACGAAATAGCCTCGCGCATCGACTCCATAGTCGGGGCGGATCCGGCTCAAATCGTCGAAGCCCGCCACCAGCGTCTTCACTTCGAGCCCGTGACTTCGCAGGAAAGCGATGCAATCGTCGAGCGTATTGCCCGCACCGGCGATGTCTTCGCACACGAGCACCTTGCTGCCCGCGGGCGGCATCGGGATCGACGAATCCCACTTCACCGAGCGGGTAGGCCGCTCGTAGCGCAGGAACGCCGCCGGTACGCCGACCGCGTGCGACACCATCAGCGCAAGCGGCCCGCCTCCGCGCAAAATCCCGACCGCGCAGGCGAAACCCTCGCCGGCCAAGTCAGGCTGCAGCGAAGCAATCCATTGATCGATTTGATCGTAGGTGAGCGCGAGGACAGGTTTGTGCATCGAGAACGGCGAAGAAAGCGCGGCAAACCGCCGCGGAGCACGCCATTATTGCCAATCGGTGCGATGCCGTCCATCCGCCTCGAAACCGAACTGCAACGCTAGAACTCGCTCTGCGCGTCGTCGCCGAGCGCGAAATCCAGCGCCGCCAACGCGTGCAGCCTGGTGGTATCGAGCACCGGCAGCGGGCTATCGCGCTGGCCGATCAACAAGCCGATTTCGGTACAGCCCAGCACGACCGCCTCGGCGCCCCGATCGGCCAGCGAGCGGATGACTTCGACGTACGCCTGCCGCGACGCATCGCTGACGATTCCCGCACAAAGCTCTTCGTAGATGATGCGATGGACGAGCTCGCACTGCGCGTCGTTCGGCACGAACATATGCACGTCGTACCGTTCGCGAAGGTAGTCCATCAGAAACGGCTCGCGCATCGTGAAGCCCGTGCCGAGCAGACCTAAGCGCCGCCAACCGCCGCGCCGGCATGCCTGCCCGAGCGGGTCTCCGATGTGCAGAAACGGGGCCGGCACGCTGCGCGCGACCGCCTCGGCCACCTTGTGCATGGTGTTCGTGCAAAGGACGATGCACTCGGCCCCGCCCGCGTGCAAGCGTCTTGCCGCGTCTTCAAGCGTCTTCGCCGCGTCGTCCCAGCGGCCCTCGCGCTGAGTTTGCTCGATGGGGCCGAAGTCGACGCTGTACATGAGAATCTTCGCCGAGCGCAGTGGGCCGAGCCGCGCACGCGCAGCTTCGTTTAGGATTCGATAGTACTCGGCGGAAGACTCCCAACTCATTCCTCCGATCAAGCCGATCGTTCGCATCGTCGATGCCTCCTTACATTCATCGTTCGGGGCATGTTGCCGTGAGTGCGCGGCGCCGTATATCGAGAAATTTCATCGTGGCCCGTTCTTCCGTCCATTTCACCGGCCAATTCGCCTCGGCAACGGTCCCCGTTGCAGGCGGGGCATTGACGCTGCGGTTGCTGCCGCGGGCACCCTACAGCGCGAGCGATCCTGCGGATATGCCGTCGATCGGCGTCGCCCTCGAGCGGCAAACCGGCGTGCATGCCATCGGGTCGGATCGCCGCGAGCCGTTCGATCGATGGCCCGGCACGTTGGCGGTCACGCCGGCCGGTCTCGACGTGTTCTCGGAGTCGGCCGCCGGCGGCGAGTATCTCGTCTTGCACTTGGTCGGGCCCGATTCCGCCGCTTTGATCGACGATACGCCGCCTCGAACGCGCGTTTGCATCGACGGTGCGCGAGAGGCTTTCGCACTCGCGCGGGCATTGCGCCGCGCACTGATCTCCCCCGCACGAGACGACACGCTCGTCGCGGACCTCGCTTGGCGGCTCGCGGCCAGTGCCGCCGTGCCCGCCGCCGCCGGGGCCTCGCACTACGGCTCGGATCGCACCGGCTACGCGGCGGTTCTGGACCGGATTGCCGGCGAATTCAGCCAGCCGCTCGCCGTGCGCGAGCTCGCCGCGATGACCGGACAAACGACGCTTGCCTTCTTGCGCGGGTTTACGGCGGCGATCGGCATGACGCCGCACGCTTATCTCACCGAGCAGCGCCTACAGGCCGCGCGGGGACTGCTCGCCGCGTCTCGCTTGCCGCTCGTCGACATTGCGCTCGCGTGCGGTTTCTCGCACCAATCGCATTTCGGCGCGGCATTCAAACGCACGTTCGGCGTGACGCCCGCGCACTACCGGCAGGCGCTCGGAGGGCCGGCTAAGAGGCCGTGCCAGGGCGCGTAGGAAAACGCTGACACCGTCATCGGAGCGGACGACACAATGTTCCGACGCCGCTGATTGGTATCGCCAACGATCTGAACAATACTTTCATCCGACGCATGCACCACGCCGCGCAAACCCGCGAGGCGAGCAGAGAGAAAAGCATGTGACCCGTTTTTCCCCTTGCGGAGGCAGAAAGTGAACGATCGCGAAGTGCTCGAAACGGTACGAGAGATCAACCTGTCGTATCTGTTGCTCGCGAAGCACATGCTCAACGAAGACTATGCGGAAGGCTTGTTCAAGCTCGGCCTGTCGTCTCAGTTGGCCGATCTGCTCCACACGCTCACGCCCGCGCAGACGATCAAGCTCGCGCAGTCCGAAGATCTCGTTTGCGATTTCCGCTTCAACGATGCGGCGATGCTGACGGCGCTCACGTCGACGGAGAAGGGCCTCGACGCCACCGCTACGCACGCGGCGATTTTGCTCGCCGCCCAGCCTGCCAAGCAATTCGCCTAAGAGGGAGCCAGCCATGCCGAAGACGAGCCTGATCGAAGAAGCGCAAGAAGTGTCGCGCGCCGTCGCATTGATCGAACTGGGCGCCCGCATGCAGGTGCTCGAGTCGGAGCTTTCGCTCTCGCGCGAGCGACTCATCCGCCTCTATCGCGAAGTCAAGGAAGAATCGCCGCCCAAAGGGATGCTGCCCTCCTCGGCCGACTGGTACATGACGTGGCAAGCCAACATTCATGCTTCGCTCTTCTATCACACGTATTCGTTCCTGAAGCAGGAAGCGCGCTGCTCGCACGTCGATGCGCTGACGAAGGGCTATCGCCTGTATCGCGAGCATTGCACGAACGCAGGGCTCGATATTCATCTCGATCTGACGCGTGCATGGACGCTCGTGCGCTTCTTCAACGGCGGCATCTTGGAGATGCACGAATGCTGCCGCTGCAAGGGCAAGTTCGTGTCGTACAAGCACGACCTGCCGCGCGCGAAGGCCTGCGTGATGTGCCAGCCGCCGTCGCGGGCCGGAAAGAAAGCGAAGACGTTGAACTGACGCGAAGGCATGCCGCGCCCAGCGGCACGCCATGACCGTGGCGGCGGTCTCGTTACCTCGCAGGTAATCGATTTTGCGCACGCTTCTCCCTACGATGCCTTCAATGCATCGGTCACCCAAGGAGAAGCGACATGCCATTCATCACCGCAAACGACGGAACGCAACTGTATTGGCGCGAGTGGGGCCGCGGCGCCCCGATGCTGTTCGTCAGCGCACTCGGTTGCGGCAGCTCGATGTGGGACTACCAGTTCGCCGAGTTCGGGGATCAAGGGATGCGTTGCATCGCTTTGGACCGGCGCGGTCACGGCCGCTCCGATCAGCCCGCTAGCGGTTACGACTTCGATACGTTCGCCGACGATCTGGCGACGCTCGTCGATACGCTCGATCTGAAAGAAGTCACCCTCGTCGCCCATTCGATGGGAAGCGGCGACGTCGTGCGCTATTTGAGCCGGCATGGCGGCGCGCGAATCGCGCGCGTCATTCTGATCGCCCCGACGACGCCCATGTTGTTGAAGACGGAAGACAATCCCGCCGGCACGCCGCGCGAGCAGTTCGAAGCGCTCTGGGCGCTCTGGCGCCGCGACTATCCGAGCTGGGTGGCAAGCGCGCTGCCGCCGTTCTTCGTGCCAGAAACGTCGCCGGCCATGATGCGCTGGGGCACGACGATACTGCAGGCGTCCGTGCCGGTGTCGCTTGCATGCAGCCGCGCGCTCGTCGAAGCCGATTTTCGTGCAGAGATGAGAGACATCGACGTGCCGACGATGATCGTGCAAGGCGATCGGGACCGGTCGGTCACCCTCGAGGCAAGCGGGCTGCCTTCGGCGGAACTGATTCGCGGCAGCGTGCTCAAGGTTTATCCGGGCGCACCGCATGGCTTGCTCTATACGCATATGGAGCAACTGCATGCGGACATGTGGGCGTTCGTGCGGAGGTAGGTTCGTCGCATTGGGCCAAGACTGCTTGCCCAAGGGCGGCGCTGGGCGATGCCTCTTTTTTGCATCACTTCGTGTAGCCCGAACCGCCCGATACATTGAGATACATATCGCCGTTCAGCCTGGCGTATAAAGGCGAACGACACACTCGAGACCGCAACGCCCAGAAGCGGCGCCGAAAGGTTCGCCGACGCTGCCCCTCGGTCGTCACGCCGCAAGTGCGCCATTTCCCGTGCGCTTGCCCATGTCGATTGCCGCTTTTTGAACGCTCTGCCGGCATTCGATTTAGCATTATGTCCATTGCGTTTATACGGAGAACGTCATGAGTGAATGGCTGAACGGCTCTTGCCACTGCGGCACAGTCAAATTCAAGGTGTTGACGGCCGCGTCGCCGGCCGGCCGCTGCAATTGCAGCCTTTGCCGCCGCAAAGGCGCGCTGATGTCGCCGTCGTTCCCCGCGGAAAACCTCGAAATCGTCAGCGGCAAGGAAGAGCTCACGCTGTATCAGTTCAACACGCGCGTGGCCAAGCACTACTTCTGCCGGCATTGCGGCATCTATCCGTTCCATCAAACGCGCCGCGATCCCACGCAGTGGCGCGTCAATCTCGGCTGCATCGAAGGCCTCGACGTCTATTCGCTCGACGCCGCCGTCTTCGACGGCTCGAGCCTCTCGGTCGTGGACGACGCATGAAACGCGCCTTGGCAATGATGTTTTTTCTCGTTGCCGGGTTCGCCGCAGAGGCGCGCCATCCGCTTCGCTGCGAACTGATCGCATCGAATTCGGCGCCGGGACGAGCGCGGTGCAGACGGGGCTGACGGAGTTTTTATGGACCGGCTGGATCACGTGCTCGTCGTCGACGACGATCGCGGTATTCGCGAACTGATTGCCGAGTATCTGGAAAAAAACGGCATGCGCGTTTCGGTCGCCGCCAACGGCCGCGAAATGCGCGCGGCGCTGCAAGACGGGCCGCCCGACATCATCGTGCTGGACCTGATGCTGCCGGGCGACGACGGGCTCGTCCTTTGCCGCGAATTGCGCGCGAGCCGTCATCGAACGGTGCCGGTGTTGATGCTCACCGCGCGTAACGAGGAAACCGATCGTATCGTCGGGCTCGAAATGGGTGCGGACGATTACTTGCCGAAGCCATTCGCCGTGCGCGAATTGCTCGCACGCATTCGGGCCGTGTTGCGCCGCGCGAGAATGCTTCCGCCCGGCATGCAACTGACCGAATCGGCGTCCGTGCTGGCCTTCGGCGATTGGCGGCTCGATACGATCGCCCGTCATCTCGTGGATGCCGAAGGTACGGTCGTGGCGCTGAGCGGCGCCGAATATCGGCTGTTGCGCGTGTTTCTAGATCATCCGCAACGCGTGTTGACGCGCGATCAATTGCTGAGCCTCACGCAAGGCCGCCAGGCCGACGCATTCGACCGATCGATCGATCTTCTGGTGAGCCGCGTGCGGCAGCGGCTTCGCGACGTGGCGCGCGAGCCCCGCTATATCAAGACGCTGCGCAACGAGGGCTATGTGTTCTCGGCAGCGGTGAGTGCCACCGGGGGCGATCGTGACGAATGAGCGGCGCCGGCGCTGGCGGCTGCCGACCACGCTCTTCGCGCGTATAGCGCTCATTCTTTTCGTCGGTTTGGTGCTGGCGCAGGGCGCGAGCTTCTGGCTGACGCTGACGGAACGAGACAACGCCACGACCGACGTCATGATGGGATATGTCGAACGCGAAGTGGCCAGTTCCGTTGCGCTGCTCGATCACTTGCCGGCGGGCGAGCGAGAGGCGTGGTTGCCGCGGCTGGCTCGTCGAACCTACCGCTTCATTCTCGGCCCGGGCGAGGCCGGGGCGGCGCCGGACGCGCGACTCTCCGCACGCATGGCGCACTCGATCGAGGCTGGCATCGGGCGCAGGTATCCGGTGACCGTCAACACGATCGCCGACACGCGCGAGCATCTGCAAGTCCATCTGAAGCTGACCGATGGCTCGCCGCTCACGATCGATGTCTTCCCGATGTCGTCGATTCCGATTTCGCCGTGGCTGCCCTTCACGCTTGCGATGCAACTGGCGGTCATCGCCGGATGCTCCTGGCTTGCGGTGCGGCTTGCAACGCGTCCGCTGCAGCAACTCGCGCAAGCGGCCGATGCCCTCGGGCCCGATCTCAAAGGCGAACGGCTGCCCGAGCAGGGACCGTCGGAGGTTGCCCGTGCGGCGCGCGCATTCAATTCCATGCAAGAGCGTATCGCAGGCTACATGGCGGAACGCATTCAAATACTCGCAGCCATTTCTCACGATCTTCAGACGCCCATTACGCGGATGCGACTGCGCGTCGAGACGATGAGCGACGAGCTTCAAGGCGCACGCCTGCAACGCGACCTGTCGGAGATGGAAACGCTCGTCAAGGAAGGGCTTGCCTATGCCCGAACGATGCACGGCGTAAACGAAGACGTGCATCGGACCGACTTGAATGCATTGCTCGAAAGTCTCGTGTACGACTACGTCGACGCGGGCGCCGCCGTTTCGTTCGACATGCAACGGTCCGTGCCCGTGACGATGGCGACGAGGCCCAATGCGTTGCGGCGGTTGATCGGCAACCTCGTAGACAATGCACTGAAATTCGCCGGTCGAGCGAGCATCGACATGCAGCGCGACGAGGCGGGCGCGATCGTGATTTCCGTGCTCGATCGCGGCCCCGGCATTGCGCCCGAGGCGCTGGATGCGGTGTTCGAACCGTTCTACCGTGCGGAGACGTCGCGCAATCGAGAAACGGGCGGGACGGGGCTGGGCCTGGCCATCGCGCGGCAACTCGCCGTCACGCTCAATGCGACGCTGTCGTTGAAAAACCGAGACGGCGGAGGACTGGAAGCCCGCATCGTATTGAACGGCGCGTGACCGCCAGGGGGCGCGTGGATAAAGACATCCCGCCTGAGCTGCGTATCGCCAGATCAGGCTGCCATTCGCCGAGCGTCTTGACGAGATACCGTCAGCGGGCGCATCGGCGCAGCCTTGCCGCTAGAGATTTCCAATATAAACCGCAAGAGCCTCAGCCAAATATCGACTGACAGGCCCTCGCTCTCACGCGCAACGCGTTCTGCGCCACGGCGACTGGACGACTAGCCGTTCTGAAGAACAGCTCGCTGCTTCTTTATCAACTGCGCGTCCGAACGACCACCTTCCCGCGCGCATGGCCCGTCGCGAGCTTTTCCAGCGCGGAGCGAGCCTCTTCCAGCGGGAAGATGGAGTCGGTCACGATCTGCAGCTGCCCGGCTTGGAACAGCCGGATCGCTTCCGCGAGAAAAGGCGTCGCGCTGGCGAAGAATACTGATTCGCCGACGTATCCATTCACGGGCTCGATATCGAAGTCCACGATCGTTGCGATACGCCCGCCGCTGCGCAGTACCGTCCACGATTTCTTCAGCGTGTCACCGCCCAGCGTGTCGAGCACGAGGTCGATATCGCGCAGTTCGGCGAAGTCCTGCGTGCGGTAGTCGATCACCTCATCGGCGCCGAGGCTTTTGACGAGATCGATATTGCGCTCCGACGCCGTGGCGATGACATAAGCTCCTGCCAGCCGTGCCTGCTGCACGGCCATGCTGCCGACACCGCCGGCGCCGGCATGGATGAGCACGCGTTGCCCGCGCTGCAACCGGCCCGTTTGGAACAGACTCTGCCAAGCCGTTCCGAACGTCGTCGGAACCGACGCCGCTTGCTCGAAGCTCATCTGAGCCGGTATCACACAGAGGTCGGAGGCCGAGATCGTCAAGTGATGCGCCAATGCACCGCCGCTGGTGGGCGCCGTCCGGCCGAACACACGATCGCCCGATTGCACGTTCTCGACCCGCGCACCCACTGCTTCGACTACACCACTGAAATCCGTGCCCGGGACGTAAGGAAACGCCACCGGGAAAACCTGCTGCATATAGCCGGCGATGATCTTCACGTCCAACGGGTTGATGCCTACCGCTTCGACGCGGACGGCGGCCTCGCCGGGCCCCAAGTCGCGCAAATGGGTCTCGCCTAGCGTGACGACGTCGGGATCGCCGAAGCCGGCGATAAGGGCTGCTTTCATGTTGGTCCTCTTTGCGATGTTCAGGGTTGGGCCGGGAACTGGCCGAGTTGAAGGAACAAGCCGAACCAGTCCTCCATGTGCCAAGTCGTTGTCACGCGGCCGCCGTCTAGCGCATGGAACTCGTGCAGCCGGAAGCTGACCTTTTTGCCGGTGGGCGCGATGCCGAACAACGCGCCCTGATGAGTACCGGTGATTTCGGCGCGCACCGCGACGCGGCCGGGGGCTTGGATCACGTCATGAATGACGATGCGAACGTCGGGGAATGCCTGCGCGAAGCTGCGGATGATCGGCTTGATACCGTCGGGCCCTGGACCTTGCCCGGGGGCGAGCGGAATGTCGTCCCAGTCGGGGGCCAGTATGGAATCGACCAGATCGGGGTTCTGCTCGCTGAAAGCGCGATAGAGCGTTTCGACTGCCTCGCGCTCGATACGCAGTCCTTCTGCGAGTTCAGTGTTGGACGCACTCATGGATGTCCTCTCGTTGATGGCGAATGGCGAGAGTGTGGTGCCCGCGATAAAATCCGTCCAACAAATAGCCGATATAGACGATTATTCGATTTATGGATTTTCATGGCATCGATCTGAACCTGCTGGCTGCCTTCGACGCCTTGATGAGCGAGCGGAACGTGACACGTGCCGCGACGCAAGTCGGCGTGAGCCAACCGGCGATGAGTGCGGCGTTGTCGCGCCTACGCGCCCAATTCGGCGATCCGCTGTTTATCCGGAGCGTCGAGGGGCTGCTGCCCACGCCGCGCGCGCGTGAGCTGGCGGAGCCGATCACGCAGGCCTTACGACAGATAGAAACCGCGCTCGTGAAGAAGCCGGAGTTCGAGCCGGGCACGGCGGCGCTGACGGTCAAGTTGGGGCTATCGGACTACCCGGCCTTCGTACTGCTGCCCGCGTTGACGGAAGCGCTCGGGCAACGGGCGCCCGGGATCTCGCTCGACGTGCATGCCTTCGATCACCGCGACCGAGCCGTCGATTTGCTGGATAGCGGCGCGATCGACTTGGCCATCGGCGTATCGCCTATGTACCCGGAGGGGCGGATTTTGACGCGCCCGATCCTTCGCGACGGGTTCGTCACGATCATCGCCCGCGATCATCCCGCGGCACGGCGCGCCATGAGCATGAAGACCTATCTCTCGCTGCCTCATGTGCTCGTGTCGCCGGAAGGGCAACGACATGGCCTCGTGGACGAGGCGCTGGCGCAGGACGGCAAGAAGCGCATCCTAGCGCTGACGATGCCGCAGATGTTCGCGGTGCCGGCCATCGTCGCGCGCTCGGGCATGGTGGCGACGATCATGAAGCGGGTGGCGCTCAGCTCGCCGGCCGGCTCGAAGTTGGCGCTATTTCCTCCGCCGGTCGCGCTGCCCGAGATCGTGTTTCATCTCATCTGGCATCGGCGAAGCGATGGGAATCCGGCGCAGCGGTGGCTTAGGGGGCTGGTCGAGGATGTTGCGTCATCGCTGTGAATGGTAAACGCCATGAACGCACCGCCCAAGTCGCTACAGGCACTTGCGGTCACTCCCGAGGGCGAGGATTCGACAAAGTGCCGAATAGCACTGGCCATGGTCGTCATAGTGGTCCCCTCACTCTCTTCATGAGCCGTCGGCAATCGTCCGCGCGCCGCGGCTTCCGGATGATAGTACGCAGACTTAGTTGCATTGCGAATGCTGCGCCGGAATGATGGCATTCATGTCGTGATTTCCAGCGGAACATTCGGCGGCGTTCCTATGCTGGGGCCGACGATCAAATACAACTTCAACAATACGATGACCGCGAGACGTCGTGGAGCCGTGAACTGATCGCCACGAACTGGCCTGGTATGCAGACACGACGGGGCTTTTAGGGGAGTTCACGCATAACGCCGTATGCGCAGTGAAGCGGCCCTATAATGCGCTTTTATCATACAAAAAGAGAGGGCCAACACAATGCCGAATAGGTATGCCGCCGAGCGCGGAATTCCGACGGCTCCAGCTTGCAGCAAGTCAGCTATGCAGATCCGGTTCAACGGGCGGTTCCTGTCTTTGATTACTCCTCAGGTGCGAACTTACGCTGCCGTTTCGGGCCGCCCTACCGAATCCGGCGGCTTCGACAACTCGCTGGCTCGACAGCACGAGAGTCGCGAAGGCCCAATCCCGGCAGGGCGGTATTGGATTAAGCCTTCGCAGATGTGGACGAATCATTGGTACAACCTCGCGCCTCGCGCAGCCTGGGGTAATCATCGGATTACGATTCACGTATTTCCGGGTACGGACACGTACGGACGCGGTGGCTCCTTTATTCACGGCGGCACGCATGCGGGGAGCGCGGGGTGCATCGACCTTCATCGCGGCATGGAAGACTTCGTTCGCACCTTCCCTTAACTGTTAGCGCCGATGTAAAAATGACCCACCTCGCCGAAGTAAACCTGACCCACCTC
>CBIHRA010000027.1:0-73183 GCA_966212325.1 uncultured Burkholderiaceae bacterium
AACTGCTAGGTGCTTCGAACTGCTAGGTGCTTCGAACTGCTAGGTGCTTCGAACTGCTAGGTGCTTCGAACTACTAGGTGCTTCGAACTACTAGGTGCTTCGAACTACTAGGTGCTTCGAACTACTGGGTACTGCCAACTGCTAAAGCACTGCCCGAACCCCGTGTTGAGCCTTGCCAGCGATAACCCGGATTGCTGAGTGGAATCGCTTAACCGCTGTCTTCATACTGCTCACAACTGTCTTGCGCCACGTCGCATCGCGAGGGCTACGTGGATGGAGCCGATGTCTCGCTCCATGGAAAGCAGTGTAGGCTCGTCCGCTGAAAACCAATTGGGTGAAAGGAGCGCGTTTTCACGCTCAATTCGGGAGATGGGCGATAGGTGAGGTATCCGGCGAGGAAGTCCAGGCGGGCTCGGGTCGATGCGGCGAGCGGCTTCGCGAGCAGACGCGAAGCCGGCGTCAGGCCTCGGGGAAGCCGGCTCGCCCCTGCGTCAAGTCGGTCAACGCGTCGCGGGCGGTGTCGCACAGGGTCGCCGGCATCCGCAAATGGAGGCGCACCGACATGCCGTAAGCGCTTTCCACGAGTTCGACGCCTTCCTGCTCGATCCAGCGCCGCACCCGCGCCTCGTCGGGATAGCCGACCTCGACGGCCAGTTGTGCAAGCGCAATCCGTTCGACGCGCGCCGCACCCTGAAGGGCGCTCGCGATCGCATCGGTATAGGCCCGCACGAGACCTCCCGCGCCCAGTTTCACCCCGCCGTAGTAGCGCACGACGGCGGCCAGTACGCCATCGAGGTCGTGATGGCGCAGTACTTCGAGAATGGGCCGGCCGGCCGTGCCCGACGGTTCTCCATCGTCGGACATACCCGATTGCCCGCCCGCGAGCAAGGCCCAGCAGACGTGGGTGGCTCCCGGATAGGCTTCGCGTAGACGACGCAACTCCAACATGGCGGCGTCGCGGTCCGCGACCGGTAGCGCGTGCGCGATGAAGCGGCTCTTACGAATCTCGAGTTCGGCCGTCACGGGGGCGGCGAGGGTGTACGTCGGCAAGGCGCAGTTATCCCCAGATTATGTTGGCAAAGCTGTGAATAACATGCTCATAGACGATACAAGTACTTGATGCAAAAGCATCCGGCGCTCGAGTTCGCGTTTGTGGCACAGGCGTCGACGCGTGGCGGCGCCTGTGCAGCTGCAGCCGCAGCCGCAGCCGAAAGTGTCACTGCCCGCGCCCTGGCCCGTCCGTCTGACGAAAGGCGCTCCCAGCGTGGGATTATCGGCTGCCGAAACCGCAATTGGCAATTGCGGCTTTCTTCGATAATTTCTCGTCCACGCGCGGCCCGGCGGTGGCATGATATGCGCCTGCGTACGTCTGCCACACCCCTTTCATCCGTTTTGCCCCGAATATGTCCGATCTGATCGTCCATGGCGGCCTCCCGCTTCGCGGAGAGATCATCCCGTCCGCCAACAAAAACGCCGTACTGCCGATTCTGTGCGCCACGCTCTTGACCGATCAGCCGCTGCGCCTAGTTGGCGTGCCGGAAATCACCGATGTCAAAAAGATTCTCGACATTTTCCGCGCCCTCGGCAGCGACGTGTCGATGGATTTTTCCACCGGCATTCTCGATCTGCACCACCACGCCACCGCGTTCGACCCGGCCAAGCATCGATTGCCCGAGGAAATGCGTTCTTCGATCATGCTCGTGCCGCCGCTTCTGGCGCGCTTTAACGTCGCTCGGCTCGAAAACGACGTGAAAGGCTGCACGCTCGGCGTGCGCGAAATCGATCCGCACGTCGAGGTGTTCGAGCGTTTCGGAGCGCGCGTAGAGCGCACGCCCGATTCGCTGATCGTGCGTGCGCAAACGCGCATGGCCGCGAACGATCACTGGCTCGATTACGCGTCTGTCACCACCACCGAAAACTTCGTCTTGTGCGCGGCCTGCGCCTCCGGCACGTCTACGCTCGTCAATGCGGCCTCGGAGCCGCACGTGCAAGAGTTTTGCCGATTCATCGCAATGCTCGGCGTGCCGATCGAAGGCATCGGAACCTCGAGGCTCATCATCGAGGGCGGCCACCGCCTCGGCGGCGGCGAGTTTCGCTTCAGCGAGGATTTTCATGAAATTGCGACGTTCCTCGCGCTTGGCGCCATCACGGGCGGCGACATCGTCGTCAAGAACCGCGCGCCGGAGCAATTTCCGCTGATCGATCGAACGTTCGCGAAGTTCGGCGTCGATCTCGTTCACCGCGACGGCTGGTCGCGCGCATTGCGTGACGGCCCTTTGCGCGTGCGCCGTCCGTTCACGCCGAATATCCTCACGAAAATCGAGGCCGCGCCTTGGCCGTATTTGCCTGTCGATCTGCTGCCGATCTTCATCGCGCTCGGCGTGCGGGCCGAAGGCAGCGCGATGTTTTGGAACAAGGTGTACGACGGCGCGATGGGTTGGTCCGTGGAGTTGTCGAAATTCGGCGCGCACGTCTTCCTGTCGGACCCGCATCGGCTCATCACGTTCGGCGGTCTCCCGCTCAGCCCGGCGAAGGTCGAAAGCCCCTACATCATCCGCGTCGCTATCGCGCTGCTCATGGTGGCGGCGAGCATCGAGGGGCGCTCGGTCATTGCGAACGCGCTTCCCATTCGACGCGCACATCCGCATTTCGTCGAAAATCTGCGCTCTGTCGGCGCGAACGTCGAATGGACCGAGGGCAATTGATCGGGCGATGGCCGCGCGCCGTACCGCTCGGCGAAAGAGAAGCGCATGGGGCAGGATGGCATCGTGCGTATCGTGCGCTTCGCCCGCACGGCGCTCGGTCATTCGTTGGACGATCGGCGCCGCTCGAATGCGGCGCCGATCGGTTTATTGCTGCACCCCCTTCTTCTTGGCGAGGTCCTGCGCCATCTTGTAGTGATGCTCGATCGTCGGCAGTCCCTTCTGCGCGAGTTTCTTCAGGGCGGCGTTTTGCCCGTCGGAGATCTCCTTCTTGAACGCGGCGACAGCGTCTTCATGACCCTTGAGTCCGATTTTGGCGATGTAGGCATCGTCGAACTCTTTGCCCTTTAGCGGCTTGAGCTCATCGAGCACGCTCGTGTCCGAGTTGTCCTTCGGGACCGCGACGCCATGCGGTGCTGCCGCCTTCAATTCGACCGTCAACTTCGTATGGTCGAGCATCATTCGATGCGCGAAGGACTTGACGTTCTTGTCGTTCGAATTCTTTTGCGCGAGCTTGGCTGCGTCGATCTCGGTCGACGAGGACATCGAGGCCGCTTGGACGAAATCGCGATCGGGCGCAGGAAGCGGGTTGGCGGCCGTGGTCGAGGCGGCTTGCGTTTGCGCTTGCGCGATGCCGACGGGCAAGAGTAAAGCGCAGCATGTCAAGGCTAGGGCGGTTCGTTTCATTGGGCTCTCCTCTCAAAGCAGGTCGTTTGACGGGATAGACGCGCATGCAGGAGCGCATCGTGTCTGCTTGCGCTGCAAGGCCCATACCTGCATGCATTCGCGACAAGCTGGCGCGTGGATTGCTGGGCATCGATTGATCCCGCTATCGATCAGATTCAAATAGATCCAAATGGAGACGATGCCACTCACGCTCGACTGGCCCGTCATTGCCGTTCGTCTCTTCTGTTCGTTCGTCGCAGGCGCGGCGTTCGGACTCAATCGCAGCGAATCGGGCAAGGCGGCGGGGCTGCGAACGACGATTCTCGTCGGCCTTGCGGCCTGCGTCGCCATGCTGCAGGCCAATGCGTTGCTCGACCAAACGGGCAAGGCCCACGACAGCTTTGCCACCCTCGATCTGATGCGGCTGCCGCTCGGCATTTTGACGGGGATGGGATTCATCGGCGCGGGCGCGGTTTTGCGCAAGGACGGCTTGGTCATCGGCGTGACGACGGCCGCGACGCTGTGGTTCGTCACCGTCGTCGGCCTGTGCTTCGGCGGCGGGCAGTATCGGCTCGGAGGGAGCGGCACGGTGTTGGGGCTTGCTGTCCTTTGGGGGCTCAATTTCGTCGAGCGCAAGCTCCAGCGCGGCAAGGCCGCTTGGATCACGCTGTGCTACCGGCTCGGAGCCGATAGTCCCCAACGAGTGGCGGAGCGGCTAGCGCAGCTCGGTTGTTCTATGGAGCCGCGCAGCACGCATATCAGCGAAGAAGATGGGACCTGCGAAGCACGTTACCTCGTGCGCTGGAAAGAACCGTTCGATCGCCATGAGGTCGCGCCTTCGTTCGATACGCTCGGCCGCGCGAGCGGCGCGACCTCGTTGCAATGGTCGATGATCGACTGAGATCGCGTGCCGGCAGGCGCTGGCTCCCGCGCCGTTCTTTACAGCCGTTATCAAGCCGTCATCAAACCGCTATCCGTCGTCCTTTCGATCGGTCACGTGGCACGAAGCGGCGGAAGCGACGGGTTCTCCGGCTGCGTATAGCGCCGCTCGATCGCGTCGCGCATGCGGGCTCGGCTCTCGGTTGCGTCGAGCGTAGATGTCCGTTCGATCGAGCGCGCTTCGCTAGCCAACTCTTCATCGCCGATCACTTCGCCGAACCAGCGCGAATAGTCGCCTCGGTCCAAATGAAACCGCCAAGTGTCGGCATCGACGCCGTCGGCGATTTCGAGGAAGAGCACGAGGTTGTGCGCGCGCAGATTGAGCTTTCCGTCCGGGCCGCGGAAGTAGAAGCTACGTTCCGGTATGAGCAATCCTTCCGCGTACTTGCGGTGATGGCGGCGGCGCTGTGTCGAGCCGGGCTCGACCGCGACGACGAACGTCTCTCCGTGGCGAATGTCGCCATGCGCACGCTTGCCCTTGGCGTCGATCGCAGGATGCCAAACGAGCAGTTCGCCGCGCTCGAGCGTCGGGGCACGTTGCTCGAACGTCGGCGCACCCATACCGATTGCATCGGCAAATGCGGCCAGCGTTTTATCCGGGTGCATGCCTGTCGCGAGCGCCACGTTGACTTGGTGCAAAAATGCCGGGGCGACTTGATCGGGGTGCACGGTAACGGCGAGCGCTGTCTCCAGCATCGAAGGCAACGATTGGTCGGCCGGGTCCCAGTCCACCGGAAACAGCTGGTGCGCCTCTTCGAACACGAGCCAGTGAGGCCTCCCCGTTTGGACCCTCAATGCCTGCAGCCGCAGCAGCAGGCTTGCGCAAAAGCGTGGCCGTTCCATCTGCGGCACGCGCAGCAAATTGACCGCGATGCTTTGCTTGGCGCTGCCTAGCAATTGAACGGCGCTTTCCAGCGTAGGCATCGTATGCGCATCGCCGAGCGTGACGAGATCGCCCTCTTGGCCATAGTCGCCCTCCGGATCGAAGATGCAGGCTTGATAGCCTGCATTGCCGAGCCGTTCGAGCAGGGCCGCGGTGACGGTCGATTTGCCCCCGCCCGACGGTCCTGCCAGCAGCGCGATCGTGCCGTGTGCATCGAGCAGGACGGGTGCGTCGCCGCGCGGCTTGGTTTGACGGCCGAGCAGGATCTTGCATCGATCGAGCAACGACGCACGGCTGTGCAAATCGTCGTCGACGAGCGTGTCGGCGAGTTCCGCCACCCCACGGCCGTTCGCGTGTTGCGTGACCCAGTCGGCGTGCGCTTTGAGCGCGGGCAGCGCATTGTCCACTGCAACGGAGAAGCCGCATGCCTCGAGCAACGGGTGGTCGTTCTCGGCGTCGCCCACCCCGACAACGTTCAACGGCGATATGCCGAGTTCGTCCAGCGCGGCGCGCAGGCCCGTCGCTTTGGTGACGCCCGGCGCCAAGATCATGACGGCATCGCCGTTGAAGACCACATGCAAGTCGAGTCCGAGGTCGCGGATCGCTTCGAGCGCAATCTGTTCGTTCGGCTTCATCGTCGCGACGAGCGTCTCGCTGACGCTGAAGTGCTGCATGCCGCGTTTGCGCAGCGCGTCGACGAATGCTTGCGGCGGCGCCGGTGCGAGCAACCGTTTTTCGCCGCAGTCGGGGCGATAGAGCACGCCTCCATTCTCGGCAACGACTCGCGAGAAGAGGTCGAGGCGTGGGCAGATGGCGCGCAGGTCCTCGAGCTCCCGGCCGCTCACGAGCACCAAATGTCGGCCCGATTGGCGCAGACGCTCGAGTGATGTCCAGGTACGGTCGGCAACCCTGCCGTCGCTGGCGATCGTGTTGTCGTAATCGGTTGCGAGCGCAACGAATCGCATGGTCAAGCTCCTTCGAGCGAAGCAGCGCGGGCTAGGCCGCCTCGCGTGTTCGTTCCGGCGAGAAGTGTTTGGTAGATGCGGACGTAGTCGCGCGCCATTCGCGTGTCGCTGAAGCGTTCCTCGAATGCCGCGCGGCATTCGAAACGATCGATTTCATCGATTCGGGCCACCGCGCGGATCGCGCTCTCCACATCGTCGACGATGAATCCCGTGCGTCCGTCCTCGACGATTTCGGGCACGGCGCCGCGTCCGAACGCAATCACGGGCGTGCCGCAGGCTAGCGCCTCGATCAGAACGAGCCCGAAGGGCTCGGGCCAGTCGATCGGAAAGAGCAGGGCGCGCGCATTGCCGAGAAATGCATTCTTGTCATGATCGGATAGCTCGCCGAGATAATCGACGAGCGGATGGCGCATCAGCGCTTCGATACTTTCTTCGTAGTACCAGCGGTCGCCGTTGTCGATTTTTGCGGCGATCTTGAGCGGTACGCCCGCGCGTTCGGCGATTTCGATGGCGAGATCGGGGCGCTTGGGCGGCGCGATCCGGCCCAGAAACGCGAGATGGCGATCGGGCCGGGCGTTGAAGGTCAACGTTTGCACGGGCATGCCGTGATACACCGTTCCTATCCAGTTTGCGCCGGGCAGAGGCTCGCGCTGCGAATCGGAAATCGAAACGAGCGGAATATCGTCGAACGCGCGATACAACGTGTCGAGACCGGGTATATCGAGGCGCCAGTGCAGTGTGGTGACGTGCGGGCACGAGAGGCGGCGCGCGAACGGAAAGCCTTGATAGTCGGTATGAAAGTGAACCACGTCGAATTCGCTCGCGCGTTGCACGACTTGCTCGAGCATCGCGAAATGGAAGGCTCGAGGGTCGGCCGTGTCTTCGAGCATGCGCACGGCGCACGCGCTGCACGGCACGAGATGGGCACGTGTAACGGAATCGGCGCTCGCAAACAGCGTGACCTCATGGCCCGCGGCGACGAGCGCTTCGGTCAGCCACGACACGACGCGCTCGGTGCCGCCGTAGGCTTTCGGCGGCACGCTTTCGTACAGCGTGGAGACTTGGGCAATTCGCATATCCGTATTCATCGCAGCAAACTGACGGCGATGGGGTATGCACGGCGCGTGCCCGGTTCGATGGGTTCCTTGCTGCGTGATGACGGTCGCGGAACGGCTACTTCCGACCCGCGATGCTCATCCCTTCGCAGGGTTTCTCACGGCGCTTGCCGCTGTCGGAGGCGAAGCGGCAAGCGCGCGTATCGGACTAGGCACTATATTCGGCCCAGTACGACGAGGATGACCACGATGATGACGATAAGACCTAAGGTACCGGTCGGTGCATAGCCCCAGCCGCGGCTGTAGGGCCAGGCGGGAAATGCGCCGATCAGCAGAAGAATGAGGATGACGAGCAAGATCGTGCCTAACATATCGCCCTCGCTTGGAGTAGTTGAACACGGGCGGCGCGAGCCGCTTCGTATCTGACCCGCAACTTGTATGCCGCATGAGTAGGCAGGGGCGGCGGCGCCTGTACTGGCTTGGCTTGGGACTTTTTTGCCGGCGGCCGGTATCGTCGCGCGGTCGCCGACATTTACAAGTGGAATGCCTCATGGCGACACGCCGGGGCAAAGTCGCGCGGCGACCAATGGCGCTGCCGCCGACGAAAAGCGATAAAAGGCGAGCGTGTCGATTTTGGCGCGGTATCAAGCCGCCGCCGGGAGATAGGCGCCGGACAGCGGCTGATCAATCGGCTGCCTCCAAGCTCGCGATCACCGCGGCCAAAAAACGCGCGGCCTCGCCGCCCGTAACGACGCGGTGATCGAACGTCAAGCTCAGCGGCAAAATGGCATGCACGGCCGGCGCTCCGCGGTATGCGACCACCGCGTCATGAACGCGGCCCGCCCCGAGAATCGCCACCGTGGGCGGCACCACGATCGGCGCGGCGTACTTACCCGCGATCATCCCGAAGTTCGAAAGCGTGATCGTATTGCCGCGCATTTCTTCCGGCGGAATCTTGCGCGCGCGCACGTCGGCACGCATGCGATCGAGCCCGGCGCGCAGATCGGCCGCATCGCGATGCGCGACGTCTCGCAAGACGGGCACGAAGAGCCCGTCGGGCAAATCGACGGCGATTCCCACGTCGATTTTCGTCAGCACGCGTCGCCTCGCGCTGCGGCCGTCGAACCAGGCATTGAGCCCGGGTTGCGCGCGGCAGCCCGCTATCAGTGCGCGAATCAACCGGATCGTGACGTCGGCGCCAGGTTTCCACTCATGGATATCGGCATCGTCGATGACGGTCGCCGCAGCCACCTCGTGCTGCGCTTGCGCCATGTTTTGCGCCATCGCGCGCCGTACGCCGCGCAATGGCTCCGGCGGACCCAATTCGGCCAGCAGCTTCGCGGTGCGCTCGATGTCGCTCGACGTGACGATTCCGTCGGGGCCCGTCGGCATTACCATCGTCAAATCGATATCGAGCTTGCGGGCAAGCGCTCGTACGGCCGGCGTGGCTTTCACGGAGGCCGTTCCCGCACGGAAGGCCTGCGGCGCAGATGAGGACGGCGCCGCTTCTTGCACCACCTGGTCGCTCGTCTCCATGCGGCCGACGACGGTACCGGTATCGGCTTGACCGCCTTCGCCCTCGAAGCCGACCAGCGCGGCTCCCAAGTGCACGATGTCGCCCTTGCCGCCATATAACTTGGCAATGCGTCCGGCTTGAGGGGAGGGAATGTCGACGATCGCTTTTGCCGTTTCGACAGACACGATAGGTTGATCGGCCTTGACCTCGTCGCCGGTTTTGACGTGCCATTCGACGATCTCGGCTTCCTGCAGCCCTTCTCCTAGATCGGGCAGCTTGAAGATGTTCATGATGATGCCTCGAGCGTTTTTTTCGCCGCGCTCACGATGCGCGCGACGCTCGGCATGTACTGCGCCTCGAGCCTGAACAGCGGCACGACGACGTCATAGCCGGTCACGCGCTCGACGGGCGCGAGCAATGAATACAGGCCGCGTTCGGCAATCGCCGCCGCGATCTCCGCGCCGAGTCCGCATGTGCGCGGCGCCTCGTGCACGATCACGCAACGGCCGGTCTTGGCGACGGAGGCCAAGATCGTTTCGATGTCGAGGGGCTTGAGCGTTGCGACGTCGATGACTTCGGCGGCGATGCCTTCGGCGGCCAATTCATCGGCGCTCGAGAGCACTTCGTGAAGCATCGCGCCCCAAGAGACGAGCGTCACATCGGCACCTTCGCGTAGCGTAAAGCATGTGTCGAGCGGCAGCGCTACGCCGTCGTCTTCGACACGCTGCTTGAAGAGCCGATAAAGCCGCGTCGGCTCCAGGAAGATAACGGGATCGGGATCGCGGATCGCCGCCAGCAATAGCCCGTAGGCGCGAGCCGGCGAAGAGGGCATGACGACACGCAATCCCGGCATGTGCGCAAACAGCGCTTCCGGACTTTCGGAATGATGTTCGGGCGCGTGAATGCCGGCGCCGCAAGGCGAGCGGATCACGAGCGGGCACGTCAAGCGGCCGCGCGTGCGATGGCGCAAGCGCGCCGCGTGATTGAGCAGCTGATCGATGATGGGATAGATGAACCCCGTGAACTGAATTTCCGCGACGGGATGCAAGCCCATCGCCGCCATCCCGATCGCCGTGCCGGCGATGCCGGCCTCGGCCAGTGGCGTATCGACGACGCGCTGCGCGCCGAAGCGCGTCTGGAGTCCGAGCGTCGCGCGAAACACGCCGCCGTTGGCCCCGATGTCTTCGCCGAGCAGCACGACCGATGGATCGTGCTCGAGCGCATGGGCGAGCGCCAGGTTGACGGCTTCCACCAGTGCGATGTCAGCCATGGCCGCGCTCTCTGTCGCCCGCGAATTGCCCCGCGAATCGTTGGGCATCCTCCAATTGTTCGTGCAATGCCTGCGGCAACGTGGCGTAAAGATGCTCGAACATGGCGGTCACGTCGGGCGGCGCAACGGCGAGGTACGCCTGCACCGCCGCTTCGACCGATCGTTGGCACCCCTGAACGAGCGCGTCTTCGCGCGGTTTGTCCCATACGCCCAGCGACAGCAGGTACTTGCGCAACCGCACGATCGGTTCGGTCGCCCACATCTTCGCCACGAGGTCCGGATCGCGGTAACGCGTGGCGTCGTCCGCCGTCGTATGGTCGCCGAGACGGTAGCTCAGCGCTTCGATCAACGTCGGGCCGCCGCCGGCCCGCGCTTTGGCAAGGGCCGAACGCACCGCGTCGTGTACGGCGATCACGTCGTTGCCGTCGACTTGCAGGCCCTCCACGCCCGCCGCGATGGCCTTTTGCGCGAGCGTTTGCGCGGCGCTCTGCCGCTCGCGCGGCACGGAGATCGCCCATTGGTTGTCGTTGACGACGATCACGAGCGGCGCTTGCCACACGCCGGCCATGTTCATCGCTTCATAGAAGTCGCCCTTGGACGTGCCGCCGTCGCCGACGATGGCCACGGCTACTCGGGGCTCGGCGCGCAGACGGAACGCATAGGCCGCGCCGGCCGCGTGCGGCAATTGCGTGCCGATCGGGACGCAATTCGGGAAATCGTGGCGCGCCGCTTCGAAGCAGCTGCCGCGTTCGTCGCCGCCCCAGTAAAGCAGGCTTTCGGTCATCGTGACGCCGCGCAGCAATTGCGCCGCGTGATCGCGATAAGAGGGGAAAAGTGCGTCCTCGGGCCGCATGGCCGCCGCCAACCCGACGCCGATCGCCTCCTGTCCCACGGAAGAGGCGAATGTGCCGAGCTTTCCTGTGCGCTGCAGCGCAACGGCCTTCGCGTCGAAGGCGCGCGTGAGCGTCATGGCGCGATGAAACCCGACGAGCGTGTCCGCGTTTTTCGCGAAGTCGGGGAGGGGTTGAGTCGGTACGCCGTCAGCATCGAGAAACCGTGTGTGCTCGATATGGAAACTGGCGACCGTGGTCATGATCGATGTCCTCGATGAGCGCCTCGCGCGATGGCGCCGCCTTCGTTCTTGTAGAACGTTAGTACGTTTGCGACTGAAAACAAGGGGAAATCGCCGCGATCAAGTCTCCGGCGCCGCCTGTGCGGTCGGCGGCACGCCGAGCAACTGCAGCGAGCCGCCGGCCACGGCGGAGAACACGGGGCCCGCCACCGTGCCGCCGTAGTACGACGCACCCGTGGGCTCGTCGATCATGACGGCGACGATGAGCCGCGGCGCATCGATCGGCGCAATGCCGACGAAGAGAGATCGGTACTTGCCTTTCGCGTAGCCGTTTCCGGCGTGCTTCCAAGCCGTGCCCGTCTTGCCGCCTACCCGGTAGCCATCCACACGCGCGGCGCCGCCCGTGCCGCCTGTCAGCGTCGCGGCCTCGAGCATCGTACGCAACGCGGCGGCCGTGCGTTCGCGCGTGACTCGTACGCGCGCATTCGCCGCGGGATCGTCCGCACCGTGTCCGTCGGACCCGCCGTGGCCGTTTCGTGCGACGAGCGTCGCGGGCCGCAGCGTGCCGTCGCCCGCAAGCGCCGTATAGGCTTGCGCCATTTGCAGCAGCGACGTGGACAGCCCGTAACCGTAGCCCATCGTGGCTTGCTCGACCGGACGCCACCGCTGCCACGGCCGCAGCTTGCCGGCCGCGACGCCCGGGAACGGCAACGGCGGCGCGAAGCCGAGGCCATATTGGCGATAGGCGGTCCAAAGCGTTTCGGGCGGCAGCGTCAACGCGATTTTCGCCAGTGCGATGTTGCTGGACGTCGCAAGCGCCTCGGCGACGCTGACGGTGCCGTGATCGGACGTGTCGTGAATCGTATGCGCGCCGATCCGATAGCGGCCCGGCGCCGTATCGATCAGCGTATCGGGCCGGACGTGCCCGGCATCGAGCGCCGTGGCGACGGCGAGCGGCTTGATCGTCGAACCCGGTTCGAACGTGTCGATCACGGCCCGGTTGCGCATCGTACGGGCGGTCAGGCCGGCGCGCGCATTCGGGTCGAACGACGGTGCGTTGGCGAGCGCGAGGATCTCGCCGGTGCCCGCATCTAGCACGACGACGCTGCCCGCCTGCGCACCGTGGCGAGCGAGCGCCGCTTGCAACTGCGCGAACGCGAGTTGCTGAATGCGCCGGTCGATCGTGAGGCGCACGGTCTGCCCTGGACGCGCCGGGACGAGCGGGCGCAAATCGGAGACGATGCGCCCGAGCCTGTCGCGGATGACTTCGCGCTTCCCGGGCTCACCGGAAAGCAGGTCGTCGGCCGCGAGTTCGATGCCTTCTTGCCCTACGTCGTCGACATCGGT
Source organism: uncultured Burkholderiaceae bacterium (assembly GCA_966212325.1). Taxonomy (GTDB): domain Bacteria; phylum Pseudomonadota; class Gammaproteobacteria; order Burkholderiales; family Burkholderiaceae; genus Trinickia. The sequence goes on from CBIHRA010000027.1 coordinate 12,416, forward strand.
CAGGCCGACGACATGTGCAGCCGATTCGCCTTCGGGGTAGAAGCGCTTGAACGACGCCACTTGGGTGACGCCCGGCAAGGAGAGGGCCGCAATGCGGGCTGCCGTTTGAGTATCGACGTGCCGTTTGAGCAAGACGTTGGCCCGCTCCGTCGTGAGCCGTTCGCGCAACTGTGTGGGGGAGAGCGCCAACGCTTGGGCAAGCGGCTGTACCGATGCGGCGTCGAACCGCTGCGGCTCGGCCCAGATTTCATAAGTGGTGAGGCTCACCGCCAGCAGCGCGCCGTGACGATCGACGATGGGCCCCCGCGGCGCATCGAGTGCGAGCATTTGCCGATGCCGCTTTTCGCCTTGCGCCACGTGAAATTCGTGCTCGACGATTTGCACCCAGCCGGCCCGCGCCGCGAGACCGGCGAACGCCAGAGAGATGACGGCCAATAGGATCGACGAACGTTTCGAATGCCATCGCGGTGCGAGCAACGCTTCGGCGGCGCGCGGCCCGGGCGAGTAGGGAGCGGCCCGTTTCTTTTGCTGTTCGGTCATCGAGAAGGCGCGGGTGTCAAGAAGCGGAAGCGCCGAGCGGCGCGGTGACGCATTGTAAACAAATTGTAATGATGGGTGGCGTGCAAGCACGGCGCGGGGCCTTGGGCAGCCAGCGGCGGGTGCAAAGAGCGGTGAGCGCAAAAAAAGAAACCGCCGCGAATCGCGGCGGTTCAGGTTCGATGTGGCGCGAGCGAACGATCGGCGGCTCCTCGCCGATCGATACGCCGGGCTCGGGCGCTGGGCGCTTTCGCTTTCGCCTTCGCGGCCTCGCTGAGGCCGCGCTATGGCCTCGCTAAGGCCGGCTTGGCCTCGCTTAGCCCGGCTTAGGCCGGAAGCGAAAAGCCCGAGATCGCTTCGCGCAGCACGCTCGCTTGGTCCTTCAGCGATTGGGCGGCGGCTGCGGCTTGCTCGACGAGCGCGGCGTTTTGCTGCGTGACTTTGTCCATCTCGCCGACGGCGCGGTTGACTTGCTCGATTCCCGCGCTCTGCTCGCGAGACGCATGGCTGATTTCTTCGAGAATTTCGTTGACGCGGCGGACCGATTGAACGATTTCGCCCATCGTCGAGCCGGCGTTCGCCACGAGCGCGGCGCCTTGATCGACAGTATTCGTCGACGATTCGATCAGCGCCTTGATTTCCTTCGCCGCGGTGGCCGAGCGTTGAGCGAGGCTGCGCACTTCCGATGCGACGACGGCGAACCCGCGCCCTTGTTCGCCCGCGCGCGCCGCCTCGACGGCCGCATTGAGCGCGAGGATGTTCGTCTGGAAGGCGATGCCGTCGATCACGCCGATGATGTCGCCGATCTTTTGCGAGCTCGACGTGATTTCGTTCATCGTGCGCACGACATCGTCGACGACGCTGCTGCCGCGCGTAGCGACTTCGGCCGCCTGCTCCGCGAGCTTGGCCGCTTGCGAGGCGCTATCGGCGTTCATCTTCACGTTCGACGTCATCTGGTCCATGCTGGAAGCCGTCTGGACGAGCGCGGCGGCTTGCTGCTCGGTGCGCTGCGAGAGATCGGTATTGCCGGCCGCGATTTCGCTTGCTCCCACGTTGATGTTTTCCGTGCCCGCGCGAACGCGCGAGACAGCCTCGGCGAGGCCCGCCTGCATCTGCGCAAGCGCCGACATGAGGCTCGTCTCGTCGTCGTGACGGACGGGGATGCGCATGGTCAGATCGCCGTTGGCGATGCGCTGCGTGGTCGTCACGGCCACTTCGAGTTCCCCGCCCAAGCCGCGCCGCACGCTGCGCAGCAACAGCATCATGGCGACGGTGGCGAGCCCGCCCAACACGCCGATGATGACTGCCCAGCGGACGACATTCGAAACGAACGCCGCGTTTACGTCGTCCATGTACATGCCGGTGACGATGTCCCAATCCCACGGGGCGAAGCGCAAGCCGTACGACAATTTGGAGACGGGCGTTTCGCTGCCGGGCTTGGACCACAGATAGTGAATGAAGCCGCCGTGTTCCAGCCGCGATGCTTTGACGATGTCTTGGAAGAGATGGTTGCCGGCCGGATCCGTGAAATTGGTCAGATCTTTGCCGACCAGCTGCGGCTTGATCGGATGCATCAGCATGACGGCGTTGGAATCGTTGATCGAGTAGTAGCCGTCGGCACCGTATCGAAGAATCCCGATCGCTTGAAGCGCTTGCTTCTTCGCGTCTTCCTCGCTCATTTTGTGTTGCTGCGCGGCGTCGTAATAGTGCTGCGCGACGCTCGTCGCTTCCAGCACCAGCGCGACGAGCCGGTCTTTGCGATCGTCGATCATCGATGCGCGGTTTTGCCACACACCGGCGACACCGATCAAGATCAGGCCGGCCCACAGGACTGCGATCATCGCGCCCAGCCTTCGGTTCAAAGTCATTTTCTGCATTGAGTCGCTCACGAATGGTCGATCGGTCAACGGCTTCGTCGTATGAAAGCATCGGATGAAGCCGCGCGTACCCGGTATATCGACGTATCGATTCAAGCGGCGCAGACGGGGAAACCCTGATTTTTCGCGCATGGCGACGCGTGCCGACGCTGAGATCGGCACGTTGAAGAAGCGCGACGGCTGCCTTTGCGTGTACCGACTAAACGCTCGCGCTCGAGGGCGGCTTGACCCCCGCGATCGAATCGGATTGCGCGACCAGTCGATCGAACGCGTGCGCCCCTTGCTGCCAGTTGGCGGGCGAGAATTGGCCGAGGGCTTCTCCGATCTCGACGTAGCTGCCTTGCAGCGCCTCGCGCATCGTGGGAGACAGCAACGTCGGCGTGAAGATGTCTCCGTTGGCGCGATCCTTTTCGATCCCTTTCGCGCTTTCGTCCGAGAACGACGCGACGTCGGCCATCGTCTTCTGCAGGCTGCTCAGTTGCGGGCTCGTGACACAGCCGGCGGCCTGCGCACGCGACAGCAGATCTTGCACGAGTGGGCTTTGGCTCAGAAATGCACCCGCTTCATTGGGCATCAACCCGGTGCCGAGGGCGCCATAGTCGCCGATCAGCGCGCCGAGCCCCGCGGACGTGGCGGCGGCGCTGTTCTTGTCCTCAGGGGAAGCCCTGGCTTCGGCTTGCACCACGTCGTGCTCGACGCTCAGCGTTTTCACGGCATCGTCGAGCGCGTTCATGCCGTCGTTCACTTGGTTCGGACCGAGCGCGTTGACATCGAGGCGACCCATGAGCTCGTCTTCCGCCGTCCGCATTCCGTCCGGGTCGCCTTCCATCTGATCGATGGTCGCGTTTTTGTCGACGTCTTGACGGTAGTACTTGAACAGGCCCTGCCGCACCGAATCCAAGAGATCGCGTTCGGCGCCGCGCAGCGCATTGACGGCGTTCGATCCGCCTTGCGCATCGCGTGCATCGGGCTTCGCGGCCGCTGCGGCGAGGTAAGTCTGAAGTGCGTGCTGGGTTGCATCGACGGGGTTCACATAGCACAAGCCAGTGCTGGGAATGTTGACGGCCACGTAAGCTGCCCTCCTTGAGACGGATCGGTCGAGAGGCAATACTCTGAGGGATTCCCGCGCAAAAAGGGCCGCCGATATTCGTAGATTTCGACGCGCGCCCAGGCGTTTACCGCGGCACGCTACGCAAGAGGGGAAACGTGAAAAGGGCGCGATCACCCGGATAAGGGGCCGATACCGAGGCCGACGCTTCGCAGCAAGCGCTTTCAGAAAGGCGCCGCGCCCCGGGCGGTCCGGCTCGCTTCATTGCGATGCTCGAGCGTGTGCGATCGCATCGACGGCTTTCAACCGCAACGGCTACCCTTGCGACGGGTTTCTATCCGGAGGGCCTTCGGGACGCTGAGGCTCATCGTTGTGATGCCCGGGCGCGGGCGGGACGACCGGCTCGCCCTCCGGGTCGCGAGTGGGATCCGCAAGAGGGTCGGGGATCGGCGTGGTATGCATGCGGTAGTCCATGGCGTATGCGTATCGATGTGAGTGACGGGCACACCCGAGGCGTCGTTGCAACAGGCTTCTTTTATACGCTATCCGCCACGGCCGTGCATCGGCTTTCGGTGCCATCGGAGGCCGCGCATCCAAACGTCGCAGCCGGCGGATTTGAGCATCGTCCATGCCACGCGTGGCGACCGCTGCGACGACTCGACGGCCGATGCCCCTCTAGCTAGCTCATGTGTCTGCGCCGGTGGCCAAAACGGCAGGTAGTCGCGCCGCGAGCAGATCGATCGCGACGCGTACGCGCGTAGGTAGGTGGCGTGTGCGTCGCCAGGCCAGGTGAACGTCGATGCGCGGGCCGGGCGCGTCCGCCAAGATTTGCGCGAGCGAGCCCTCTCCAACCTCGTCTGCGATGAGCCAACAAGGCAGTCGCGCAATGCCCGCGCCGCATTTGACGGCAGCCACGATCGTTTCCAAATCGTCGAATCGGAGCCGGTGTTTCATCGTGACGGCGCGGATATCGGCTGACTCGTCGGCGAGCGGCCAAAGGGCGTCGCGCCGGCCCGACGCGTACAGCACGGCATGATGGCCTTCGAGTTCCGCTACGGTTCTCGGCGTGCCGTGGCGCGCGAGATAGTCGGGGCTGGCGCACAGTCTCATCGTTTGCTCGCCGAGCTTGCGCGCGACCAGATCGGCGGGCGCATGACGCAAGGGGCCGCTGCGCACGACCAGATCGACGTTTTCGTCGACGAGATCGATCACGCGGTCGGTGAACGTCATCTGCAGTTCGAGCTTGGGATAACGCGCGGCGAGTTCCAGCAGGACGGGCGCCACGCAGCGCCGGCCGAACAGCACCGGGGCGCTGACATGCAACCGCCCTTGCGGAGAAAGCCGCGCCGCGTTGAGCGCCGCTTCGCCTGCATCGAGCTCGGCCAAGGCGCGTACGCAGTGGTCGTAGAACGCCTGTCCGTCCGCCGTCAACGTTTGACGGCGCGTCGTGCGCAGAAAGAGCCGCGTGCCGAGACGTTCCTCGAGCCGCGCGATGCTTTTTCCCACCGCGGAGCGCGTGAGACGAAGCCGCTCGGCGGCGAGCGCGAAGCTGCCGGCCTCGACGGCGTGAACGAACGCTAAGACGCCTGTCAGTCGATCGGTCATGGTGTGTCGATTCGAAAGGGTTCGGAAAATGAACTTGGCCGGCATGCTTGCCATCGGGACCGACCGCGCCGATTGATTCCATTCAGTCTACAATCAAACGAAAAATTGCCTCCACTGGAGACATTCGATCCTCGTTAAGCTCGACTCCATCGATCATTCAATTGTGGAGAAGAGATGATGTCTTCGACGAGTTCGACGAGTTCGACGGTTTCGACGATGAAGCGGTGGATCGTGACGAGCCCCGGGGCCGCGCACTTGAATCTCGAGACGGTGCCGATGCCGGCGCCCGGCGAGCACGAAGTTCTCGTACGCGTGCATGCTGTCTCCCTCAACTTCCGCGACTTGGGCGTCATCGAGGGTGAAGACGGCGCGGCCATGCCCTTTCCTTGCACGCCGGGATCGGATCTCGCAGGCAGCGTCGTATCCGTGGGATCGCGCGTGACGCGCTTTGAAGCGGGCGACGATGTCATCGGGACTTTTTGGGCCGGCTGGCTCGACGGCGAATGGCCGCCCACCGCGCGCGTGCTCGGCGGCTCGCTGCCCGGCGTGCTGGCGCAGTACGTCGTGCTGCATGAAGATTGGCTCGTGCGCGCCCCGCGAGCCCTCACGGCCGCGCAGGCGAGCACATTGCCCTGTGCGGGGCTGACGGCATGGTTCGCGCTCGTTGAGCGAGGCGGCTTGCGCGCAGGGCAAACCGTGCTCGTGCAAGGAACCGGCGGCGTGGCGTTGTTCGGACTGCAGCTCGCGCAGGCGCACGGAGCCCGCGTCATCGTCACGACGAGCAGCGAAGAAAAGCGGCGTCGCGTGTTGGAACTCGGCGCGTCGCATGTCATCGATCGAAACGTGCATCCGCAGTGGGACGCGCCCGCGCGCGAATACACGGAAGGGCGAGGCGTCGATCACATATTCGAATTAGCGGGAGGTGAAAACCTGGCCATTTCGCTTCGGGCGCTGCGCCAGGGCGGACGCATCTCTTTGATCGGCGTGCTCGGCGAGCATTCGATGACGTTTCCTAGCGTGCCGTCGTTCTTGACCAGGCCCGTGATTCAGGGGATCGGTGTGGGACACCGGCGCGCCTTGGAAGACCTGGTGCGCGCGGTCGATACGCTGAAGCTCCAACCGGTCGTCGACGCTTCCTATGCCTTCGACCAATTGCCGCACGCGCTCGCGCATTTGAAGCGCGGCGCGTTCGGCAAGATCGTCGTCAAAATGGACTGATCGAATCGATTGCGTGCGGTCGCTAAGCGCGGCGATGCAAATCGGCGTGGGTGTCGATGTCGGCAAGAACGCCGGCATCGTCCACGTCGATCGTCACGATCTCGTTCGATACGAGCAGCGTACGAGCGCCGACGTCGCCGTCGAGCGCGCACAGTGCGTCGCGATGCATCGCGCCGAAGCCGACGGGATGCCCGCGCCGCCCGCGATAGACGGGCGCGACGATCGAGGCGCCGCCGTCGATTCGACGCGCGATCGCTTCGATCGTGGCCGGTGCGATCCATGGCATATCGGCTAGCGCGACGATCCATCCTTCCGCTTCGCTCGTGGCGCGAACGCCCGCGGCGAGGCTTGCGCCCATGCCGCGCTCGGCCTCCGTGGAAAACACCACGTCGCAGCCAGAGCCGTTGAGCGCATGCGCCAGGTTTTCGTCGCCGGCGCGTACGATGGCCGTGACGTGCGGCAGCGTCGACAGCAATGCGTGAGCGGCGGCGCAGGCCACCTGCGTGCCATTCGGCAGCGAGGCGAGCAGCTTGTTCTGCAGGCCGGCGGGATCGAAGCGTGTCCCGCGGCCCGCTGCCAGCAGCAGCGCGGTGGCGGAAGAAGCGTAAGTCATAGTGGCGCTGGCCCGTTGCGAAAAGATGACGAGAGGCTACATTCGACCCCTCGCCGGCAGCAACATTTTGTCGAGCGTGATAGGCAAGTCTCGCACGCGCACGCCTGTCGCATGATAGACGGCGTTGGCGATCGCCGCCGGCACGCCCGTGATCCCGATCTCTCCGATGCCGCGCGCGCCCAATGTATTGAAGTGCGGATCGGGCACGTTCAATACGCTGACGTCGATCGTGCCGATATCGGCGTTGACGGGCACGTGATATTCGGCCAGGTTGGCGTTGACGATGCGCCCATAGCGCGCGTCGAGTTCGCTGACCTCTTCGAGGGCGGCGCCCACGCCCCATACGATTCCGCCCATCAATTGGCTCTTGCCCGTCTTTTCGTTCAGCAGTTGGCCCACGTCGTAGACCGCGACGATGCGCGGGACGCGAATGGTGCCGAGTGCGGCGTCGACATGCACCTCGACAAATACCGCCCCGAACGAATGGAACGAGTAGCGGTCGGCTTCGTCTCCGCGCTTGGCTGTCGCGTGCGCTTCGATCGGGTGTCCCCCCGCGCGCGCGATGATCGCGGCGGCGGGATCGCGACGCGACGCCTGCTTGCGACTCACGACCCAGCCGTCGACCACGGTCAAGTCCGCTGCCGCCATGCCGTGCAACGGTGAGCCGTCGTCGGTGCGGGACATCTCGATCAGCCGCGCGCGCGCGGCGGCGGCGGCCTCACGCACCGCCGGGGAAACGCTTGCGACCGATTGCGAGCCGCCCGATACGGGCGCACGGGGCAACGTCGAATCGCCGAGCGCAAAACTGACGCGCTCGAGCGGGAAACCTAGCGCATCGGCCGCCACTTGCGTCATGACGGTGTAGGTACCGGTGCCGAGGTCTTGCGTGCCGGACGCGACGATCGCCGTGCCGTCGGGCAGGATGCGAGCGAGCGCTGCGGCTTCGCTGCGCCTGGCCGGGTACGTGGCCGTTGCCATACCCATGCCGATCAGCGTCGAGCCGCGACGCATGGAGCGCGGAGCCGGCGTGCGTCTGGACCAGCCGAAGCGTTCCGCGCCGATGCGATAGCATTCGCGCAACTGCTTGCTCGACCAAGGCTTGCCTTCTTGCGGGTCGATCTCGGCATAGTTCTTCAAGCGCAGCGCGATAGGGTCCATCTTCAATGCGACGGCCATTTCGTCGAGCGCCGATTCGAGCGCGAACGAGCCCGTCGTCTCGCCTGGAGCACGCATGAACGTGGGCGTGCCTACGTTCAGCGGCACGAGCCGGTGCGACGTCGCGAGGTTCGGCACTTCATACAGCATGCGCGTGACGACGGCCGATGTTTCGGTCCAGTCTTCGAATGCCGACGTATTGGAAAACGTGTCATGACGCAGGCCGGTCAACGTGCCGTCGTGCCGTGCGGCGAGTACGAGGTGTTGTTCCGTGCGCGGGCGGCCGCCGACCGGCCCGAACATTTGCGGGCGCGTGAGCGCGAGCCTCACGGGCCGCCCGATCTGCCGCGCGGCCATCGCGCACAGCACGACGTGCGACCAGACCGAGCCCTTGCAGCCGAAGCCGCCGCCGACGAACGGCGAAATGATATGAACGTCGTCGGGCGGTATGCCGAAAAAAGTCGCGACTGCCTTCTTCGCGTTTTCGACGCCCTGCGTCGTATCGTAGAGGGTCAGGCGCGGCCCGTCCCACGAGGCCATGACGGCGTGCGGCTCCATCGGGTTGTGGTGCTCCATCGGCGTGGTGTACACGGCGTCGACGCGAACGGTGCCCGCGCGCAAGCCTTGTTCGATATTGCCGCGCTGCGTATCGGCCTTTCCGCCGATCATGGATGCCGGTGCATGCCCCTTCGCTTTCGCCCCGGAAAAATCGAGCGTGGGTGTGGAAGGCGCGTACTCGATCCGCAGTTTCGAGGCGGCATCCACGGCGCGCTCGAGCGTATCGGCGACCACCACGGCAATAGGTTCGTTGTCGTATCGCACTTCGTCGTTTTGCAGCAGCGATAGCCGGCGCTGCGCGGGCGGCGCGATTTCGGGGTTGCCGCCGTTGGGTAATCGCGGTGCGTTGCGCGAGGTCATGACGAGCAGCACACCCGGCATCGCATCGGCGCGCGCCGTATCGATGGCGGATACGCGGCCGTGTGCAATCGTGCTCGTGACGAGCACAGCATGCGCGAGCTTCGCAGCGGGAAATTCGGCGGCATATTGGGCGCCGCCCGTCACTTTGAGAATGCCGTCGATGCGGTCGAGCGGTTGGCCGATCGTATTCATGCGGGTGCTCCCGTGACGCCGGCCGGTTCTCGGCCTGCGGCTACGTTGACGGCGCGCACGATCGCGCGTTCGGCGAGCGTCACCTTGAAGCGGTTGCCGCGCAAAGGGTGCGCATCGCGCAGTTGAGCCGCCGCGGCTTCGTGCAGAATCGCGTCGTCGAGCTTGCGTCCGGTCAGCTGCTGCTCGGCAATCGCAGCTCGCCACGGTTTGTGTGCAACGCCGCCCAATGCGATTCGCACGGTCTTGACCTTATCGCCGTCCAATTGCAGCGCGGCGGCGACCGAGACGAGCGCGAACGCGTAGCTTGCCCGGTCGCGAATCTTTAGGTAGTACGTGTGATCGGCCGACGCGGACGGCCACGGCGGAAGATCGACCGACGTGATCAACTCGCCCGGGTGCAACGTGGTGTCGATGTCGGGGCGATCGCCGGGCAAACGATGAAATTCGCCGATCGCAATTCGACGCGCGCCGGCGGGTCCGACCACTTCGACCGTCGCATCGAGCGCCGCCAGCGCAACGCTCATATCGGAGGGATTGACGGCGATGCATTGCTCGCTGGCGCCGAGGATCGCATGCATGCGCTGATAGCCGTCGCGTGCCGCGCAGCCGCTGCCCGGCGCGCGCTTGTTGCACGCGGCGAAGGCCGTGTCGTAGAAGTAGGGGCAGCGCGTGCGTTGCATCAGATTGCCGCCGATCGTCGCCATGTTGCGCAATTGCGCGGACGCCCCGGAAACGAACGCCTGCGTGAGCAGCGGGTAGCGTTCGCGCACGAGCGGGTGATCGGCCGCGTCGCTGTTGCGCATCAGCGCGCCGATGCGCAAGCCGCCGTCGGGTAGGGCGCGCACGGTGTCGAGTCCGTCGTCGCTCAGATGCGTGATATCGACGAGCTTGACCGGATGCGCGACGCCGCCTTTCATCAAGTCGAGCAAATTGGTCCCGCCGCCGATGAAGGCGACGCCCGACGCTTGAGCGGCGCGCACGGCTTGAGCGACGTTCGTTGCTCGTTCGTATGCAATGGCCTCCATGCATCGACTCCTTGCGTCAGCCGCGCTCGTGCACGATGCGCACGGCCGCGACGATGTTCGGGTAAGCGCCGCAGCGGCAGATGTTGCCGCTCATGCGCTCGCGGATTTCGTCCTCGGTCAGCTCGGTCGGATGCTTGCGCACGTCAGGTGTAACGGCGCTCGCGGCGCCGGCTCGAAACTCATCGAGCAATGCCGTCGCCGAGCAGAGCTGCCCGGGCGTGCAGTAACCGCATTGAAAGGCGTCGTGTTCGACGAATGCGCGCTGTATCGGGCTGAGGGTGTCTTGTCGAGCGAGGCCCTCGACTGTCGTGATCGATTGACCCTCGTGCATGACGGCGAGTGTCAAACACGAGTTGATGCGTCTTCCGTCGACGAGCACCGTGCACGCGCCGCATTGACCGCGGTCGCATCCCTTCTTCGTGCCTGTGAGACCGACGTATTCGCGCAGCGCATCGAGCAGCGTCACGCGCGGTTCGAGTCGAAGCTCGTAGGGGCGTCCGTTGATGGAGAGCTTCACCGGACGGGCAGGCGCGGCCGGCGGGGACGTGAAAGTGGGCTGAGCCATCGGTTGTTCCTGTGCGGACAGCTGCGGCGCGGTCCCGACGGTGGCGGCCGCCGCGGCGGATTGCAGAAAACGGCGGCGTGCAAGATTCGGTGTGCGCGCTGCGTCTTCGGGGGAGGCGGGCTTGGACATGATCGATGAACGAAGCTCCGTGAAAAGCGGCGCGCGATGCGATGGAGCACCCGGCAACGCTGGATCGAAGGCGAGCAAGCGCGATGCCCGAATGGGTCGGCGGACATCGGCGAAAGAGCTCGGAAGCGCGGGGCAGGGGCGCGTGTAGCGCAGAGGCGGCGGAGACGGGTCGAAAGGCGACGACAGCCGCTCGGCGACGCGCGCTTTGCCGATTGCGCGTCAGACTGTTATAGCAGGTGGGCGAGATTACGCCGAAGTGCGCGCGGCGGCGATGGCGCCGCGCGCGATGCAAACGTCAATCGATACCGTGAAACACGGCATCGTCGGGGCCGAGGTAGGCGGGCGGCCGCCACGCCGCATCGCGCATCGAATGCTGCACGAGATGCTCGACGCCGAGCAGCACCGCGAAGATCGCCATCCGTACAGGAATGCCATTGTCCGTTTGGCGGAAAATGGCGAGCCGTGCATCGTGGTTCAGATCGGTACTCAGATCGTTCGCGCCGGGCCGGCTGTCGCGCGGCAGCGGATGCATGATCAACGTGTCGCGCCCGCACACGGCATCGACGAGCGCCTGATTGATTTGGAATTCGGGTGTGTAACCCTCGAACGATTCATCGGCGAAGCGCTCCTTTTGAATTCGCGTGGCGTAGACCACGTCGGCGCCGCGAAGGCCCGAGGCCAAGTCGTTCGATTGCTCGATCACGTGTTCGTTGCGCGCGATCTGCTCGACGATATAGGCGGGCATCTCCAGCGTGGGCGGGGAAATCAGCGTGAACTTGATGCCGCGATAGAGCGCGAGCAGCTTCACGAGCGAATGCACGGTGCGCCCGTATTTGAGATCGCCGACGAGCGCGATATGGGCACCGTCGACGATTTTTCCGAGGCGGGAGAATTCCCGCTGAATCGTGTAGAGATCGAGCAGCGCTTGGCTAGGATGTTCGCCGGGGCCGTCGCCGCCGTTGATGACGGGCAGATTCGTCGCACGTGCGAATTCCGCGACCGAGCCTTGCTCGGGATGCCGCACGACGAGCGCATCGACATAGCCGCTCATGACGCGGCTCGTGTCGTAGATCGACTCGCCCTTCGCCATCGAGGAAAACGTGAACCCCGTGGTATCGCAAACGGAGCCGCCCAAACGGCAGAACGCCGCGCCGAACGATACGCGCGTTCGCGTGCTCGCTTCGAAGAACAAATTGCCCAGCACGGCGCCTTCGAGCACGCGGGAAATCTTTTGCCGCCGCGCGATCGGCTGCATGACGTCGGCGACGCGAAACAACGCTTCAACCGATTCGCGCGAGAACTGATCGACCGACAGCAACTGCGGTTTGCCTTCGAATTGGATCTGGCTCGCCAACGACGACGAATGTACGCGTTGCGTATATGCCTCTTCGCGCCCGCTGTTCACGACGATCTCAGACACGAAGCGTCCGACGATCTCGGGCATCGACCGCGACTCTTGCGAATCGTCGGGCAGCAGCCACGTGTCCAGGGCGCGCCGGCTAACCCCGATACGGTTGGCGAAGGCGTCGCGCGTCAGGTTCATGCGGCGCATGGCGTCGCGCAGGAAGGCTTGCTGGGGAGCGGTCATGGGCGAAAACCTCGGCGGGGTGATATGTGCGCGATGCGTATAGTACGTCGCCCGATGTGGAAGTCAAGCCGTATTAGCGAAAACATTGGCTTCCCGCCGCTCAACCCTGTACACTGCGCCGAATGGAAACGAGCCCCGTTTATTTCTCGTCGGTGATTGCAACGTCTGTTGCGCGCGTCTCGCGCGTTGCAGCGGCGGCGCTTGCCGTTTCCAAAGCCAAAAAACAGTCGCACGTCTGACCGGTGCGCTGTGCCGTCGGACGCGCGACGGGACAGCAACACACCGCCTCTTTTTTTCCTGGCTTTATCCCTGCGCTTCCCTCGGATTCGATTCGGTCACGTTTCGAGGTAGAGCAATGTCGATTTTTTCGGGTATCTGGATTCCCTTGGTTACGCCTTTCCGTGCGGGCGCGGTCGATCATCGTGCGCTTGCGGCGCTCGTCGAGCGGTATCGAGATGCGGGCGTGGCCGGTTTTGCGGCGCTGGGCACGACGGGCGAACCCTCCGCGTTGTCCGTCGAAGAGCAAGACGCCGTTCTCGCGACGGTGTTGAAGGCGGCGCAAGGGTTGCCCGTAATTGCGGGCATAACCGGCAATCGAGCGGTCGCGCTGCGCGAACGGGTGCTGCAGCTCAACGAGCAGGCCATCGCCGGCGTGCTCGTGTCGGCGCCGTACTACATCCGGCCGTCTCAGGCCGGGCTGGTCGAGCACTTCTCGTCGCTCGCCGATGCGAGCGCGAAGCCTATCGTTCTTTACGACATTCCCTATCGAACCGGTGTGCGGATCGAGCTCGAGACGCTGCTGACCCTAGCCGCGCATCCGCGTATTCAGGCCATCAAGGATTGCTCGGGCGTGGCAGAGACGACGCTCGCGCTGATTCTCGACGGGCGGCTCAAGGTGCTCACCGGCAACGACGATGCGTTGTTCTCGACGCTGTGCATGGGCGGGGCCGGGGCGATCGCCGCGACGGCGCACGTTCGCACCGAGCGCTTCGTGGCAATGTATCGAGCGTTGGTTCGGGGCGACCTGGACCAAGGGCGCGCGATTTATCACGAGCTCGCGCCGCTGATGCGTGCGCTGGTGTCCGAGCCGAATCCGGCGCCGGTGAAGGCCGCGCTCGCGGCGCAAGGGTGGCTCGCGAACGAGTTGCGTTCGCCGATGACACCTGCGAGCGATGTGCTTACTCGCGAGTTGTCGACGCTGGCCGTGCTTTGAGATCGGGGCTCGACGAGGCGCTCGCTCGAGCGGTGGTCAACGAGAAGCCCTCGTCGAGCCAGCCGGTGATACCGCCGATCATCACTTTGACGGGGCGCCCGAGCCGCGCGAGCCGTATCGCGCCGCGCGTGGCGCCGTTGCAGTGCGGCCCCGCGCAATAGGTGACGAAGACGGTATCCGGTGCGTACGGGGCAAGCTTGGACGCGATGATCTTGCCGTGCGGCAAGTTGACGGCGCCCGGCACGTGCCCCTCGGCGAACAGGGCGGGGCTGCGCACGTCGAGCAGCACGAAGTCGGGCGCGCCTTTGACGATCAGCACGTCGTGCACGTCGGCGCAATCGGTTTCGAAGCGCAGGCTCGCTTCGAAGTAAGCAAGCGCGATGTCGCTCGGAGCGGGAGCGATAGCGGTGACGGCCGATGAGATGAGCATGGAGACCTCGGTTGTTTTGGGGCGCGGTGGGGCGTGCGTCGTTCGTCGTGCGGGGAACCGATGCATGCGTGAGGGCATTATTGCGCTTGGCATGCCCTTGGAGCAGTGGCGCGATCGACAACATCCGGTAACATCGCGCCATGGGCTCTCATCTTGTCGTGGCCGTCGCGTACGATCGGCTTTGCACCTTCGAATTCGGCTGCGTCGTCGAACTATTCGCGTTGCCGCGCCCGGAACTGGGTGTCGATTGGTATCGCTTCGCCGTTTGCGCGGCGGAGCCCGGGCCGATGCGCGCAGCGGGCGGCGTGACGGTGAGCGCTTCTCATACGCTCAAGTTGCTCGATCGTGCGGATACGATCGTCATTCCCGGGTGGCGCGATCCAGATGAAGCGCCGCCCGAGCCGCTATTGCGCAAGCTCCGGGCGGCGGCGCGTCGCGGCGCGAGGTTGTGCTCCATTTGCTCCGGCGTGTTCGTGCTGGCGGCCGCGGGTGTGCTCGACGGAAGAGCCGTCACGACCCATTGGCGTTATGCCGATAAGCTCAAAGCGCGTTACCCGTCGCTGCATGTCGCGCCCGATGCGCTTTATGTCGACGAAGGGACGATCGTCACGTCGGCCGGGTCGGCGGCCGGGCTCGATATGCTGCTGCATCTCGTGCGGCGCGATTACGGCGGTGCGGTGGCCAATCGCGTAGCGCAGCGGCTCGTCGTGCCGCCGCATCGCGACGGAGGGCAGGCGCAGTTCGTGCCTAGGCCGATGCCGCCCACGGACGACGGCGGCCGGCTTGCCCGCCTCATCGATTGGATGCGGATGCATGCCGCTTCGGCGCATACGATCGAATCGCTGGCCGAACGCGCGGCGATGAGCGGAAGGACATTGCAGCGCAGATTCCGCGAGGCGACCGGCCTCGGCCCCTACGAGTGGCTGATTCGCGAGCGCGTCGCGTTGGCGAAGGACTTGCTCGAGACGCGGCCGCGGCTGTCGATCGCGATGATCGCGCAGCGGGCGGGCTTCGGATCGGAGGAGTCGATGCGCCGGCATTTTCGCCGCATCGCGCTGACGAGTCCCGCCGCTTATCGGCAGCAATTCGGACGCGGTCGCGTCACGGGTTGATAGCGGCGGCGCGCGTCTTCAATTCCCGTGCGACGGCTTCGATGACGCTGTCCCAGTCGCCGAGCGTTGGCTGCCGGAATAGTCTTGCACTTGGGTACCAAGGCGTATCTTCGCGCTCGAGCATCCAGCGCCAGCAGGTGTCGAGCCGATTCAGAATCCATACGGGCTTGTTCATCGCGCCGGCTAAATGGGCCGTGGACGTATCCACCGAGATCACGAGGTCGAGGTTCTCCACGAGCGCCGCCGTATCGGCGAAGTCGTTCAACTCTCCTGTCCAATCGACGACGTTCGCGCTAGCGGCATGCTGCGCCCGCATCTCGCCGAGTTGCCGTACGGCCTTGTCCCCCTTCTGCAAGCTGAAAAACTGTACGCCCGGCGTCTCGACGATCGGAGCGAAGCGATCGAACGACAGTGACCGCCGCGCATCGTTCTTGCGCAGCTCGGGCACATGAGGACGATGGCCGCCGGCCCAGACGAGCCCTACCTTCAGCGTTTGCGGCGGCGTGGCCTGCGCAACACGGGCGCGCCATCGCGCTGAGGCTCGAGCCTCGGCGAAGAGGTAAGGCGTCCGGGCGGGAATCGTTTCGACCGTCGTGCGCAGTGCGAGCGGCAAGCTGAGCAGCGGGCTATGGAAATCGAACGCGGGCAACGGGTCGCCCGAGGCGACGAGCTCCGCCACCCCTTCCAGCCCGTCAAGCAGGCGCACGAGCTCGGACTGAACCTCGAGCACCACGCGGGCGCCCTTGGCGGCGACGAGCGCGGCGTATCGACAGAATTGCAAGGTATCGCCGAGCCCTTGCTCCGCGTGCAGCAAGATGGTCTTGCCATCGAGCGGCGTCTCGCCGAGCCACAGCGGCGCATCGAATGCGCGCATGCCCGCTGCAATCCGTTTGCGCTTCCAGCGCCATTCGTATTCGGCGAAGCCGGCTGCAAGCTCGCCGGTCTGCAGCATGCATAGCGCACGGTTCCAATGCGTTTCGGCGGAATCAGGCGCCATGGCGAGCGCGCGCTCGTAGCACGCGAGCGCTTCGGCGTGCCGGTTCATATCGACGAACGTCAGGCCGAGGTTGTTCCAAGCGTCGGCGAGGGCCGACGACGACGCCAACGCGCGCTCGTAGCTGGCTTGCGCGTCGAGTGGACGGTTGAGGTCGGACAATGCGTTGCCGCGATTGCTCCATGCTTCGGCATAGCTGGGCCGTAGCGCAATCGCCTGGTCGCAACTGGCTACGGCTTCCTCGGGACGGCCGAGGTCGCGCAGCGCGCAGCTGCGGTTGCTCCACGCCTCGGGAAAATCGGGTCTCGCGGCCAGTGCTTTTTCGAAGGTGGCGAGCGCTTCGTCGGGACGGTTCAGTCCCGCGAGCGCCAGGCCGCGATTGTTCAGTGCGTCGACGAAGCCGCTCTTGAGCGCGAGGGCCCGGTTCGCGGCGGCCAACGCGGCGTCGTGCCGGCCGAGCGCGTTCAGCGCAAAGGCCAGATTCGAATGAACGTGCGGTTGCCGCGGATCGATGGCTGCGGCTTTTTCGAGCAGTGCTGCGCCTTCCTCGTGGCGCCCCGCTTGCAACGCGAGCGCGCCGAGCAGTTGCAGGGCGTCGAAGTGGCGCGGGCGCAGGGCGAGAATCTCGCGATAGACCGTCTCGGCCTCGGCCAATGCGCCGTTTTGCTGAAGCTCGACGGCTTCGCCGAGCAGGGCGTCGAGGTGACGCCCGCTGCCGGGTTTGCTGCTCATGGGGCGGCGATCCTCTTACAAACTGCGGACGTCCGCGGTCGGCGTTTCCCCGAACGCATCGGAAAGCAAATAGCCGACGAATTTGTTTGCAGCTTGCTCGGGCGAGCTCAACTGCCCCGTGCGCTTCATTTCCTCGAAGCGCGCGCGCTGCGGGAAGCGTGCGTCGTCCACGTTACGAATCTCGCCTTGCATATCGGTGTCGACGACGCCGGGCGCGACGCTCGCGACGCGCAGCCCGCGCTGTGCGTCGAGCGCCGTGGCACGGGCATGGTGATCGAGCGCGGCTTTCGTCGCACAGTAGACGCTCCAACCCGCGTAAGCGTTGCGCGCCGCGCCGCTCGACACGTGCGCGATGCGCCGGTCGGGCACGTGTGCGGTCGCGGCGGCGAATGCGCTCGCAAGCATGAGCGGCGCGGCGACGTTCAGCGCCACCGCGCGGCCGACTTCGTTCGGCGCCTGCATGGCGCAGGCGCCGATAGGGTTGACCGTCCCCGCATTGTTGATCAGTAGCGCGCGCTGCGCGCCGCGCAGGAAGGCGGCCAGTGTATCGCCGGCCAGCCACTGCACGAGCTGCGCGCTGTCCGCCAGATCGAGCTCGACTTCGGCGAAGGTCCCGAGGCCTTGTGCATGAGCGCCGGAGGCCGGCGTTCGGCTCGACCGCGCGAGACCGAGCACGTCGATGCCTTCGGCACGCAACGCATCGACGCATGCCGCGCCGAGGCCGCGCGTATGCCCGGTGACGATCGCTTTCGTAACGAGATTCGATGTAGAGGCCATGTCAACTGATCAAGTGTCGGTTCAAGCCGTTTCGAGCGCGGGATAGTCCACGTAGCCGGCCGGACCCGGGGCGTAATAAGTCTCGGGATTCGGCTTGTTCAGCGGCGCATCGAGCTTGAAACGCGCCGGCAGATCCGGATTGGCGATGAAGAGTTGCCCCCATGCCACCGCATCGGCTTCGCCCGCGTCGAGCGTTTGCTGCGCCGTTTCCTTCGTGAACTTCTCGTTGACGATGTAGACGCCGCCGAACGCTTGCTTCAGCAGCGGCCCGAGGCGATCATCGCCGAGCGACTCGCGTGCGCAAATGAACGCGATGCCGCGCTTGCCTAGCTCGCGCGCCACATAGCCGAACGTTTCGGCCGGGCTCGAATCGCCCATTGTATGCGCATCGCCGCGCGGTGCGAGGTGCACGCCCACGCGAGCGGCGCCCCAAACGGCGATGCATTCGTCGACGACTTCGAGCAAGAGCCGTGCGCGATTTTCGATCGGGCCGCCGTAGGCATCGGTGCGCCGGTTCGTGCTGTCTTGCAAGAATTGATCGAGCAGATAGCCGTTCGCCCCGTGCACTTCGACACCGTCGAAGCCGGCGGCCTTCGCGTTCTCGGCGCCTTTGCGAAAGGCGGCGACGACGTCGCCGATCTCATCGAGCTCGAGTGCGCGCGGCGTGACGAACGGACGTTGCGGGCGCACGAGGCTGACGTGTCCGCCCGGTGCGATCGGGCTGGGCGCAACGGGCAGTTCGCCGTTCAGGAAGATGGGATCGGAGACTCGGCCCACGTGCCACAGTTGCAGAAAGATGCGCCCGCCCGCGGCGTGCACGGCGTCGGTGACGATCTTCCATCCTGCGACTTGCTCCTCCGACCAGATGCCCGGCGTCGCGGCATAGCCGACACCTTGCGGCGTGACCGACGTGGCTTCGCTCAGGATCAGGCCGGCCGAAGCGCGCTCGGCGTAGTACTGCGCCATCAGCGCGTTGGGCAGGCGTTCATCGCCTGCGCGTTGACGCGTGAGCGGGGCCATGATGATGCGGTTCGGCAAGGTCAAGTCGCCGACGACGAGCGGATCGAACAAAGTAGGCATGGCAAGTTTTCCTCATGGGGCGCGCCGCATCGAAATGCGTGGCGCCGCCGTGCTGACGTCAAGGGTTTTCATCGGCTGCGTGAGCGGACATGGGGCGTGAAGCCTAGCAGGTCCTCGTAGACCCTCACAGGTCGTCGCGCAGCGATGCCAGAAACGCTTGAATGACGGCTTCGTTTCGCTTGAAGAAGCTCCATTGGCCCATCCGTTTCACCGTCACGAGGCCCGCGCTTTGCAGCGTTGCGAGATGGGCCGATACCGTGGACTGCGACAAGCCGCAGCGCACGTTGATCTGCCCGGCGCAGACGCCGCATTCGAGCGGCACTTCTTGATCCGGAAAGTAGGCCGCCGGCTCCTTGAGCCACGCGAGAATCTCGCGCCGAACGGGATTGGCGAGTGCCTTGTGGATGGCGTCGATGTCTATCGTCATGTCGAGCGTTGGGGCGAGCCGCCCTCCGCACGGGAAGCGCGGAACGGGTGGATCGCCGTTGACAGAAGTTTATATCGGATTTCGACGATATGTGAAAACCCGTACTGACTAAAGGGCCGATAGCGCGTCCGTGCTGGTTGGTGCGAGGTATCGCTTGCCTACATGTTGCCCCGGGGCGGCCCACCGCTTTTCGTCGCAGGGAGCGCAGGTGCGGCCATGCAGGTCTTCTCGCTCCGCGTGCCCTCGTGTTGAATGAAGGAATTCTCTATTTAATGGATCGTACGTAGAGGAAACAGGTGAGAAATCGCCTTTAAGCGATGCACCTTGCGTAAAATCGCTCCATATCGCGCGGCAAAATACGGGTTTCATATTCATCGCTTTCCGAGGTTGCCGTGATTTCCGCCGACTTGCTCATTACCTTCATCGCCGCGCTCGTGGTGGTCTATGCGATCCCCGGCCCGGACATGGCGTTGATCCTCCAAACGAGCATCGCCCGCGGCACGCGCACGGGGCTGACGGCGGCAGGCGGGCTTGCGGTGGCGCGTGCAACGCATGTGACGCTGTCGGCATGCGGAGTGGCCGCGCTGCTTCGGGCCGCCCCTTGGCTGTACGAAATCGTTCGCTACGGCGGCGCCGTTTATCTGGCCTATGTGGCGGTTCAGATTTTCCGCTCGCCGATGTTCGCGTTGCAGGCGCGCGATGCCTCGGCGGCGGCGCAGCGCGAGGCCGACGGCGTGCGACAGGCGTTCTTCAAAGGGCTGTTGACGAACCTGCTCAATCCGAAAGCCCTATTGTTTTGCTCCGTGCTGCTGCCGCAGTTCGTCCGGCCGTCCGCGGGCCCCGTGGCGCTGCAGGTGACGGAACTGGGGATCGTGCTGCTCGTCGTCGGAATGATGTTCGATGCGCTTTATGCCGTAGGCGCCGCGCGCATCGCTGTCGTTCTGCGTAAGTATCCGCTCGCGCAAACGCTGCAGCGCTGGACGTTCTCGGCGGCGTTGATCGGATTCGCGGTGCGTCTGTCACTCGACTGAGCGCTGCCGTTCGCCGATGCGGCGGCTCGCGTCGCCGTGCGATGCCAGCCGCCGTCGTTCGTTAGGCCATCCGCCCGAGGTAGTCGAACTTGCCGAGTTCGACGCCGTTGTGGCGCAAGATCGCGTATGCCGTCGTGACATGGAAAAAGAAATTCGGCAGCGCGAAGCTCAATAAATAGACCTGCCCGACGAATTCGTGCTTGCCGCTCGGCACAGTCAACGTCACCGTGCGCGATTCGCTCCCTTCCAACTGTTTCTCGTCGAATCCTTGCAGGAATGCGAGCGTCTTGTCGATGCGCGCGTAGAGTTCGTCGAACGTCGTTTCCGTGTCTTCGAATTTGGGCGGCTCGATGCCGGCCAGACGCGAGATGCAGAACTTTGCAGCGTCCGAGGCGATTTGTACCTGCCGCGTGAGCGGGTGCATGTCGGGATACAGACGGCTCGACAGCAAGATAGACGGCTCGAAGTGCTTCGTCAGTGCATGATCGTGCGCCTTTTGCAGCACGGCACGCAGGTTCGTCAGCCCGCGCGTGAACACGGGCACCGAGGCTTGGTAAGCGGACAGGCTCATTGACAGGTTCTTCCTTTTTTCGTTCGTGTCTTTCAACGGTTCCCGCCGGCGACGGGCCGGCAGCGCGCTCGCTACGGCCGGGCGCTACCGTGCGCGCCATGATATGCCGAAGCCGCGATGTCTGCTGGCGCAGGCTCGACGCTCGCCGCCTGCTTCCGAAAGCGTCTGCCGATCGGCTACCGCTATCGTTCACGCCCCCTCGCATGGCCGTCATGCACTACACTCTGAGCAGTTGTCCGACGAATGCCTTTTGTCTCGCCTGCAGGGTTCGCGCGGTCGGCGCGGTGCAGGCTGCAGGCCGGCAGGAACTGTGCGGCCGGCGTGCGTGTCGGAGCTTCGACGTACCCCCTACGTGAGGAGCGTCACACATGACCAAAGCGAGACAGCATCTCGCCGGCAGCGATCGCGCGGCCGTTCAGGATTCGAAATGCCTTGGGCCGGTCGACCCGGGCGAAACGCTGCGTGTCGTCGTGACATTGCGGCGTCGCAGCGCCGGCGAGCTCGAGGATTTGGCGCATCGGATCACGCACGAGCGGGCGGAACCCGTTTCGCGCGAGGCTTTCGCCGAACGCTTTGCCGTCGCGCCCGAAGATTTCGCGAAACTCGAAGCCTTCGCCCGCGAATATCAATTGAGCATCGATCGGCACGATCTGACCGCCGCCAAGGCAGTTCTTTCGGGCACCGTCGAGCACTTTCAGGCCGCGTTCGGCGTGGCGCTCTCCCATTACGAGCATCCCACACTGGGCCGGTTCCGCGGCCGGATCGGCGCCATCACCGTTCCAGCGGAAATCGCCGATATCGTCACGGCCGTGCTCGGGCTGGACGACCGGCCGCAGGCGCGGCCGCACTTCCGGCTGCGGCCCACACCCGGGATCATTGCGGCGCGCGCGGCGGGACAGGCGTTCACGCCCGTTCAACTGGCCGCGCTTTACGATTTTCCCGAGGGCGAGGGCGCCGGCCAATGCATCGGCCTCATCGAGCTCGGCGGCGGATATGTCCAGTCGGACTTGTCGGCCTACTTCAATACGCTGGGGCTTCCGGCGCCGAAGGTCGTTTCCGTGCCGGTGGACGGCGCGGACAACAACCCGAGCGGCGACCCGGGCAGCGCCGACGGCGAAGTGACGCTCGACATCGAAATCGCGGGCGCCATTGCGCCGAAGGCGAAGATCGCCGTGTACTTCGCGCCGAACAGCGACGCGGGCTTCATCGACGCCGTCTCCCACGCGTTGCACGATTCGGCCAATCAACCTTCGGTCTTGTCGATCAGCTGGGGCGGTCCGGAAACATCGTGGACCGAGCAGGCGATCACGAGCTTCAACGATACCCTGCGGTCCGCGGTTGCCCTCGGCGTGACGATCTGCGCGGCATCGGGAGACAGCGGTTCGAACGACGGCGCGCCCGATGGCGGCGATCACGTCGACTTTCCGGCGGCGAGCCCGTTCGTGCTGGCATGCGGCGGGACGCACGTGACCGCCGCGAAGGGCGGCGGCTCGATCGCCCGCGAGGTCGTCTGGAACGACGGGGCGAACGGCGGTGCGACCGGGGGCGGGGTCAGCGCGCTGTTTGCGCTGCCCGCCTGGCAGGAGGGGTTGAAGGTGGCGCGCGTCGGAGGCGCCGCTCAAGCGCTTTCCCGTCGAGGGGTACCGGATGTCGCCGCCGATGCCTCGCCGGCCTCGGGCTATGAAGTGCTCATCGACGGCCAGAGCGTGCCGGTGGGCGGGACGAGCGCGGTCGCGCCGCTCTTTGCCGGGCTGGTCGCGCGCATCAATGCGCAGTCGGGCAAGCCTGCCGGCTTCCTCAATGCGAAGCTCTACCGGTCGGCCCAAGCGTTCAACGACATTACGTCGGGCAACAACGGCACGTTTGCCGCGGCGCCCGGATGGGACGCGTGCACGGGCCTCGGAAGCCCTAACGGGCGCCGCATCGCTGCGGCGCTGGGCGCGCCCGCCTCGGAAAATCCGAGCGGCGGCTCCGGCACGTCTTAGTAGCGCATCGGAACGAGTCATCTCTTCGCCTGCGCGCCTCGAACTTCGGGTCGAGGCGCGCGGGCTAGCAGCAGTAGTTCGCCAACGCAGCTGAGCGTGCGCTCGGACTCGCACGCCGGCCATAACTGATGGAGCGATTACGATGAATTCCGACACCGGCAGCCCGCAATCGTCGCCTCACAACGCACATGCGCCATCGGCGGGCAGAGCCTCCATGCCGCACGTTTTTTTGGGCCGACAGCAGGGCGACCAGCCGTTTTACGACGAGCTCGCCTACGGGAAAGGGCCCGACGATTCGATTACGGATGCAAGCGAGACCGCCGCCGTGACGCACCATACGATTACGATCGGTGGCCGGAAAATCGATTACACGGCGACGGCCGGGCACCTTGTCACCGTGGACGAGTCGAGCTCCAAAGCGAACGCCAAGATGTTTTATGTGGCGTTTACCGAGGACAACCAGAAAGAAGAAACGCGGCCCGTGACCTTCTTCTATAACGGCGGGCCTGGCTCTTCGTCGGTGTTCGTGCTGCTCGGGTCGTTCGCGCCCAAGCGCATCAAGACGTCGATGCCGAGCTTCACGCCGCCCGCGCCGTACACGCTCGAGGACAATCCCGACAGCTTGCTCGACCGCAGCGACCTCGTTTTCATCAATCCCGTCGGCACCGGGTATTCGGCGGCCATCGCGCCGAACAAGAATCGCGATTTCTGGGGCGTCGATCAGGATGCGCGCTCGATCAAGCAGTTCATCAAGCGGTTTTTGACGAAGAACAATCGCTGGAATTCGCCGAAATATCTATTCGGGGAGTCGTACGGCACCGCGCGCAGTTGCGTCCTGGCCTACATGCTCCACGAAGACGGCATCGATCTGAACGGCGTGACGTTGCAATCGTCGATTCTCGACTACACGCAAGCGGGCAATCCCGTCGGTGCATTGCCGACTGCCGCGGCCGACGCTTGGTATCACAAGCGGCTCGGCGTAGCGCCGACGCCTGCGGATTTGGGCGCCTTCGTCGAAGAAGTCGCGCAGTTCGCGCGTACCGATTACCTGGCCGCGTTGCGCAAGTTCCCGCAAACAGACAATGCGGTCGTCGAAAAGCTCGCCCACTACACCGGTATCGACAAGACTACGCTGCTCGCGTGGAGCCTCGACATCGCCGGCTACGACAGCCGAGGCAATTCGCTGTTCTTGACGACGCTGCTCAAATCCAAGGGCGTCGCGCTCGGCGCCTACGACGGTCGCGTAACGGCCATCGACACCGGCATCGCCGGCCAAATCGATCCGAATTCGGGGGGCAACGACCCGACCATGACGGCTGTGTCGGGCGTCTATACGACGATGTGGAACGAGTACCTGAACGAGCACTTGAAGTACACCTCGACATCGTCGTTTACGGACTTGAACGATCAGGCCTTCCAGAATTGGGATTTCAGTCACATCGATCCCACGGGCGCTCAAAAGGGTAAAGACGCGCAGGGGAACATCATCTTGTATACGGCGGGCGATTTGGCGGCGGTCATGGCGCTCAACATCGATCTGAAAGTGCTGTCGGCCAACGGCTTTTACGATTTCGTGACGCCGTTCTACCAGACGGTGCTCGATTTGCAGCAAATGCCGTTGATCGAGCAGACGGTCCGTAACAACCTGTCTGCGCGTTTTTATCCGTCGGGGCACATGATCTACCTGGACGGCGGTTCGCGAACGGCGATGAAGGCCGATCTCGCGAAGATGTACGACACCGTGAGCGCCGATGCACCCGCCATGGCGCGCGTGCGGATGTTGCAGGAGCGGCACCGGGCGTGAGGCCTAGCCGCGGTCGGCCCCAGCTAGAAAAGCGGTGCAGGTTGCGGCCCCGCCGCCAAGCATCGGCAGCAGCGCGGGAGAGCGTCCGGCGCTGCTGCTTTCTTTTTTGGGCGGTCGGCGCACGGCTCGCAGCGCGTTCGCAGGATTGAGCACAGCATTTGCTTAAATACCGGCATGCGAGCATCTTCTACGACGACGCCGGCCCTCGTCTTGATCTTTGCGGTGTGGGCCGCATGCGGGCATCCGGGTGTGACGTGGGCGGCTTCGGGCGCTTCGGCGGTAACTCCGGCATCGGCGCCGGTACTTGCGGCTGCGGAGGCGGCGGCGCGGGCGCCGATTTCGGGGGCAGCTGCGTCGGCCGCATCGACTGTACCCGCCGCTCGGATCCCCGCCGCAACAGCTGCATCGGCAGAGCGAGGCGCATCGGCGTCGGCCGCGTCAGCATCGTCGGCCGCCTCCGCCGCTTCGACTGCTTCGGCTGCTTCGGCTGCTTCGGCTGCTTCGGCTGCTTCCGCTGCTTCCGCCACCGAGGCAGCCGCGACCGCGGAGGCTGCCTCCGCCGCTTCGGCGGCCGTGGTCGCGGCGGCCAAGCGAGCCGAGGACGTGGCCGCGCATCTCGACCCGCGCGACGCGCTGAAGCTGCGCGAACAATACGAAAGCGACGTGACACGGCGCCTCGCCGTGCCCCCGGCCGATCAGCAGGCCTACGCTCGACGGTTGCAGGCCGCGTTGGCCGACAAGGGACTCGGCGCGCTCGCACGGCAATACGTCGTGCTCGTGGACCGCAACCCGAACGTGCAGGCGCTCTTTCTTTACTTTCGCGGCGATCCGTCCGGCGGTTGGGCGCTGATCGGGGCTTCGCCCGTTTCGACGGGGCTGCCCGGCCAGTACGATCATTTCGTGACGCCGCTGGGCGTATTCGAGCACACGCCGCAAAACATGGACTTCCGGGCCGAGGGGACGCTCAACGAAAACGGCATCCGCGGCTATGGCGCACGCGACATGAGGATTTTCGATTTCGGCTGGACCGACGCCGAGCGTGGATGGGGGAAGGGCGGAGTGTCGTCGATGCGCTTCCAGATGCACGCGACCGATCCGCAGAAGCTCGAGCCGTTGCTCGGCATTCGCCACTCGAAAGGTTGCGTGCGCATTCCGAACTCGCTCGATCGGTTCCTCGATCATCACGGCATCCTCGATGCCGAATATCAGGCCGTGGCCGCGGCCGGTATCCCGCTTTGGGTGTTGCACCCCGACCGCGCGACGACACCCTGGGCCGGCCGTTACCTCGTCGTCGTGGATTCGGGCGCGACAGCGCGGCCGTCGTGGTCGCCGCAGCCGCGGCCCGAGGTTCGCGCCCGCATGCCTGACAACGCCGACACGGCCGATTGAGCGGCGCGTTTCGTACCTGCTCGAGGGATCGAGGGATCGAGGGTTCGAGGGTTCGAGGGATCGGGGGTTCGAGGGATCGGGGGTTCGAGGGATCGAGGGATCGAGGGTTCGAAGGTTCGGGGGATCGGGGGATCGGGGGATCGGGGGCCCAGGCGGATGGGCATCACTGGATCAACCAGACAGCGCTCGCGCCGAGCAGCACGCCCGCGAGCGCGCAGGTCCATAGCAACCGCCGCGTCACCCGCTGCTCCCGGCGCAATTCGGAAAGCCATGCAATCGAATCGCGCTGCGCTTGTGCGTCGTGCCGTTGCTGCAGCCGCTGCACGACGAGCGTCGGCAGGCGCGGCATCATCGCAAGGTGCGGCAGTTCGCGCGAGAGACGCTTCATCCAGCCCCGGTGCCCCACGTCCTCGCGCACCAGCCCCTCGATCGTGCCTTTGACGACTCGCCATACGTCGACCGTGGGGGCCAGCGTGCGCGCAAGCGCTTCGGCTTGCAGCAAGGCGCGGTGCGCGAGTTCGAGCGACGCCGAAACGCGGCCGTCGAACGGATCGACAGCGCTCAGCATGTGCTGTAGCAGCGCGCCGGGCGAACGGCGTTCGTCCGCCATGGCGAAGTGCGGCTCGGCCCGCGTGCGCAATTCGGCTTCGAGCTTTTCGTCGCGCGTGTCGGCGGCGACGTGACCCGCCTCGCGATGCATCGCCGCGAGCCTTCCATAATCTTGATCGAACAGGGCGCTGGCCCCATGAATAAAAAATTCGCGCTCGGGCTCCGAAAGCGTCGCCATGATCTTGCCCTCGCCGAACACGAGCTTGCCGCGCGTTTTCGGCTCGATGCTGACGCGCAATCGCTCGGCATCGAGGGCCGCGTTGAAAAAGCCGTGCGAGAACGCTTGCTCGACGATGACTTCGACCACGCGTTCGGCTAACGCTTCCAAGTCGACGCCGTGCCGGCGCAGACCTTCCACGTCGATGACCGCCAGGGTATCGATGCGCTCGATGACGAGCGTCTGATCGGTGCTCAGCGCCCATACGACTTCGGGCACGGCGACGCGCTCGTCGTCGTTGAAGCGCTGCCCGGTCTGCGACAAGTTGGCGGCTTCCGCGCGAAGATCGAAGCGCCGCCGCATTTCGGCGCAAAGCCATTGCGCCATCGCGTGAACCTGCAACTCGCGCGCCGCCGGCACGCAGCGCTCCAAGAAGCGCGTCACCCATTCGAGGACGGCCAGGTCGTCGTCCAGCCGCTCGACTTCGCGCACCCTCAGCAGTTTCACGGCGACGTCGATGTAGCCTCCGTCTCGCCGCGCCGCGTGTTCCGGTACGCGCAGCGTCGCTCGGTGCACTTCTTCCGCGATCGTGCTTTCGATCGGGAAGAGATCGATCGAGGCGAAGGCGGATTCGGGCGCGCGCCCCAGAGCGGCCCGCAGCGCGGGCACGACTTCCCCGGGCGCCAAAGGCGCGACGAGTGCGGCTTCGGCTCGCGACACCGCGCCGAAAGCGTCATGCAGCGACCGTGCGAGCGCTTGCGGATTTTGCACTGAATGGTCGGCTAGGGCGCTCGCCAGCGGGCCCAATTGCGGGAGCGCTCTATGCAGCGCTTCTCGCATGTCCGACGACGAGTGCAGGTGCGCGGCGAGGTCGGCTAGCCAGCGCGCCTTGTGCCCCCGCGGCGCCGCGCGCCACAACAGCGCCGCGCCGTAGCGCAGCAGGCAGAACAGGAGACGGAGTCGTCGAAGCGTAATGTGCATGAAAGATCGAAAGACGCGGCAAGGGGTACGAGCGCCGACGAGAAGCATGCCACGCGAAACGCGGCCGTGCACCCGCGCGTCCCGACGTTACCGCAATGCACAAGTAAAAAAGGGCAACGGACCCCTAAAGTTGCTGCAAATGTTGCCGTAAAGGCGGGCATCGGCTCGGCCGTGCTACCCGCAACGAGCACAGCGTGCGCCTCGCCAGCCGCGGCGGGGCGCATGCCGTTGTTGTCATCCATGAGAGAGTCAACGATGTCCCATCCTGCGTTTTTCAATCGACTGTTCCCGCAAAGTGTCGCGGTCGATCTGGGCACGGCGAACACACTCATCTACACGCGCGGACAGGGCATCGTGCTGAACCAACCGTCCGTCGTCTGCTTTCAAAAGTCGACCGACGCGAGCAAAGGGCGCGTGACGGCCGTCGGCGATCAAGCGAAGCAACTTCTCGGCCGCTCTCCCGGCAATGTCGAAACCGTCCGGCCGATGCGTCACGGCGTCATCGCCAACTTCTCCGCCGCCGAACGCATGTTCCGCGAATTTATCGACATGGCGCGATTGCGTTCGATGTTCGGGCGCCGCGCGGAGTTCACGATTTGCGTGCCGTCCAATGCGACGGCCGTGGAACGCCGCGCGATCCGCGAGGCCGCGCTGGCGGCGGGCGCGGCACGCGTGACGCTGATCGGCGAATCGCTGGCGGCTGCCGTGGGCGCCGGCCTGCCTGTCGCGGAGGCGCGCGGCTCGATGGTCGTCGACATCGGCGGCGGCACGACGGAAGTGGGGGTCGTTTCGCTGGGCGGCATGGCTTATCAAACCTCGGTGCGCGTGGGCGGCGATCAATTCGACGCGGCGATCGTCGGCTACGTTCGCAATACCTACGGAGTCATCCTAGGCGATCAAACGGCCGAGGCCGTCAAAAAGACGATCGGCACGGCCACGATGAACGTGCCTCGCGAGCGGATGTGCGCGGTGGGCCGCAGCCTAGCGGACGGCTTGCCGCGCACCATCGAACTGTCGAACCACGATGTGGCGGAGGCGCTCGCTGCGCCGCTGAAGGCCGTGATGGGTGTCGTCAAGAACGCGCTTGAAAATGCCCCGCCGGAACTCGTGACCGACATCGCCGATACGGGAATCGTCCTGACCGGCGGGGGCGCGCTGTTGAACAACCTCGATAAGCGCCTCGTGCAAGAGACGGGCCTCGCGGTGCGGATCGCGAACGAGCCGCTCACCTGCGCCGTGCGCGGCGCCGCGGCGGCGGCCGAACACGTCGATTCCGCGTCTTTCCTTCAATAGGCCGGCATCGACGGGATAGGCGTGCGGGCAGGCCGGTCGGCTTCCAGCTGAGTCCGAGCCGGAGCCCGAACCCGAGTCCGAGTCCGAGTCCGAGTCCGAGTCCGAGTCCGAGTCCGAGTCCGAGTCCGAGTCCGAACCCGAGTCCGAACCCGAGTCCTAGTCCGAACCGGAGCCGTGACAGGTTTGCGGCGGGGCATTGCGTTCACGAGTCTTCGCAGTGGCGCGGCAGCGGGCTGCTTTGGGCGGTGGTACCATCGCCGTTCCGCTATACGCGTTAGCATGCGCCGGCTCCTCATGCCTTCGATCAGTCAACTCAACGTCTACCCCATCAAGTCGTGCGCGGGCGTCGCTCGCGACTTCGTCCGCCTCACCCCTCATGGCTTCGAGCACGATCGCAATTGGATGGTGATCGATGGGCTAGGCCGCTTCATCACCCAGCGCACGCACGCGCGTCTGGCGCTCGTCGCGCCCTCGCTCGATGACGAAACGCTGACGGTGCGGGCGAAGGGGATGGCCGAACTCACGCTTCCGGTGGATGCGGCCGCCTTAGCCGGTGCGCCCGTCGTCGCGGCGACAGTTTGGGGGGATACCGTGCCGGCGCTCGATGCGGGGGAGGAGGCCGCGCGCTGGTTCTCCGATTTTCTCGATGCGCCTGTGCGGCTCGTGAGGTTCGCGCCCGGCAACGAACGTACGGCGAGCGCGCAATGGACCGGCGACGCCGTTGCGCAGGTGCGCTTCGCGGACGGCTATCCGTTGCTCGTGCTGAGCGAAGCGTCGCTCGGCGATTTGAACGCGCGGCTGGCGAGCAAAGGCGTCGACCCCATTCCGATGAATCGGTTCAGGCCGAATCTCGTTCTTGGCGATGTCGAGGCCTACGAAGAGGATTACACGGAAACGTTGCGCATCGAGACCGCCAGCGGCGAAGTTCAGTTGCGCGTCGTCAAGCCCTGTACAAGATGCCCGATTCCGACGATCGACCAGGCGGTGGGCATGCCCGACTCGCGGTGGCCGAACGAGCCGACCGACACGATGAGCCTCTATCGCGCGGATAGCCGCGTCGGCGGCGCCGTGTCGTTCGGTCAAAACGCAATCGTCATCGAGGGCGCCGGCGCGACGCTGTCGGTCGGCCAGTCCGTGGACGCGGAACTGCGTTTCGACGCGTGAGCGGGCCGATGACGGCAAATCCGCCCCCGATGCGCCGGGCTGCGTTCGTTCCCAGCGACGAGGTTCGTTTCATCGATCTCGACGGCGGCCTGCGCATGCCGTATGTCGAGCGCGGGGAAGGCCCCCTCGTCCTGTTCGTCCATGGCTCGCTTTGCGATTATCGCTACTGGCAGCCGCAGCTCGCCGGTTTGTCGCACCGCTACCGGTGCGTGGCCGTGAGCCTCACGCATTATTGGCCGTTGGTCGCATTGCCGCCCACGGCACCGTTCAGTTGGAGCCGGCACGCCGACGAGTTGGCGCAGTTTCTGGAAAAGCTCGGCGGCGAGCCTGCACATGTCGTGGCCCACTCTCGCGGCGGTGCGGTGGCCTTTCAATTCGCGACCCGCCATCCGCAGTATTTGCGCACGTTGACGCTTGCCGATCCTGGAGGGCCGCTATCGTCGCCGGGCCAACCGCACGCCGTATTGCCCGATACCGTCAACGCGCTTCGCGCGAAGGCTGCGCACTTGATCGAGAACGGTGAAACCGAGGCGGGGCTCCAATTGTTCGTCGACTCGGTGAGCCGCGTCGGCTCATGGGCGAAGAGCACGGCCGCGTTTCGCGCGATGGCGATGGACAATGCGCCCACACTGCCGCTTCAATTTCAAGACCCGCTGCCCGCTTATACGCGCGAGGCGGCGTGGAGCTTGCGTTGCCGGGCGCTTTTGATCGACGGCGAAAAGAGCCCCGATCTGTTCCGGCGCAACGTGAACATGCTCGAAGGCTGGTTGCCCGACGTCCGCCGTCACACGATACGCGGGGCGTCGCACGGGATGAATCTTGCGCACCCGAGCGCATTCAATCGCCACATCGATGAGTTCTTTCGCGAGGAAGATTGAGCATCCGGCCAAAGTAGGGGCTTGCGTGCAGGCATCGCGCTTGCGCGTGGCTTTTCTGTACATAACCCGGTTGTTTCTTTCACGCGTCGCTTCCTACAATCGAGGCAGATCCCTTGCCGCAAGCATGCGGTTGGCATAGCGCGCCGATGCGCTAGCGCCACTCGCACCGACAGGAGCTAGACGATGCTAGACACCGACGCACTGACCGTCCCCCCTTCGCAAACCGGCTCCCCGTTGCAGGGCGGCCCAGACGGTGCGTTCATCGCGCCGGAGCACCCGTATATCGCACGCACGAGCCAGTATGTGCTGAAGTCGGGCGATACGTTCGTCGTGAACGATCCGCTCGGGGACATCAATGGCGTCGACGACGGCCTGTTCGTCAATGACACGCGCATGCTCTCGCAATTGCGCCTCACATTCGGCGGGCGGGCGCCGTCGCTGCTGTCGGGCAACGTCAGCAACGACAATACGTCGTTCACGGCGCACCTCACGAATCGGCCGCTGCCGCCCGTGGGCGGCGAAGGCACGCCTGAGGGCGTCATCCACGTCGAGCGCCTGCGCGTGTTGTGCGGAACGGTGCTTTACGACGCCATTACGTTGACCAACTACGGCTATTCCGACGCCGTCGTGCCGCTGTCGATTTCGTTCGCCAGCGATTTCAAGGATATGTTCGAAGTACGCGGGCTCAAGCGGACGCAGCACGGAACGACCGAGCCGCCGCGCGTGGGGCGCGACGACGTGCGGCTTGCCTACCTTGGGCTCGACGACGTGCAACGGCAAGTCCATATCTCGTTCTCTCCCACGCCGAATCAGCTGTTTGCCGACCGTGCCGACTATACGATCGACCTCTCCGCCCATGCCTGCGTATCGATCTATCTGTCCGTTGCGGCCGACACACAGGCGTTGCCGGCGGCCCGCGGCACGGAACAGCCGAGCACGCAAATCGCACAGCCGCCGCACAGTTCGAACCCCGCGCACTTGACGCAAATCGATGCGGTGCGGCCGCGCGTCGGCCGGGCGGCGGTGCGGGCCGCGTTGGCGAACGCGCACCTATCGATGCGAGAGCGGCAGCGCATGACGGCGCGGCTGCGTTCCAGCAATCCGCTTTTCAATGCATGGCTCGAGCGTTCCTTTGCCGATCTGAGCTTGTTGACGACCGATTTGCCTAGCGGCCCTTACCCTTACGCGGGCATCCCGTGGTTTTCGACGCCATTCGGGCGCGATGCCGTCATGACGTCGCTGCAGACCCTATGGTTGCAGCCGTGGCTGGCGCGCGGCGTGTTGCGATTTCTTGCCGAGCACCAAGCGCGCGAGGATTCGAAGTTTCGCGATGCGGCAACCGGCAAGATCATGCACGAGATGCGCAAGAGCGAGATGGCGGCCACGGGCGAGGTGCCGTTCGCGCTGTATTACGGCGGCGTGGATACGACGCCGTTGTTCATCGTGCTTGCCGGCGCGTATGCATCGCGAACGGGCGACCACGCGTTCATTGCGGAGTTGTGGCCCGCATTGGAGCGGGCCGCCAAGTGGGTCTCCGATGTCTGCGACAAGAATCCGCACGGCCTCGTCGACTATCGTTGCGAGTCCGACCGCGGCTTGGCGAACCAGGGATGGAAAGACAGCCACGATTCGGTATTCCATGCCGACGGGCGTATGCCCGAAGGTCCGATTTCGCTCGTCGAAGTTCAGGCGTACGCGTGTTCGGCATTCGACACGATGGCCGAGTTCGCCACGCAGCGCGGGCTTGCCGAGGACGCCGCGCGTTATGCGTCGCGTGCGACGGCCTTGCGCGAGCGCGTCGAGGCATTGTTTTGGATGCCCGAACTCGATTTTTACGGGATCGCGCTCGATGGGCACGGCGAGCTGTGTCGCGTGCTCGCTTCCAACGCGGGGCATCTGCTCGCGTTCGGCTTGCCGACGCGTGCGCGCGGAGAGGCCGTCGCGCGTCAATTGCAGTCGACGCTCTTTCATACGGGCTGGGGCGTGCGCACGCTTGCGGCGGGGCAGGCGCGGTTCAATCCGATGTCGTATCACAACGGATCGGTTTGGCCGCACGACAACGCGCTTTGCGCACGCGGGCTGGCGCGTTACGGCGACAAGCAGGCTGCCGTGCGCTTGCTGCAGGCGCTTTTCGAGGCGGCGGTGAGCTTCGATATGCGCTTGCCGGAGCTCTTTTGCGGTTTCGCGCGTCAGCGCGGCGAGTTGCCGACGGCCTATCCTGTCGCTTGCTTGCCTCAGGCGTGGGCGGCCGGTGCGCCTTTCATGATGCTCGAGGCGTGTTTGGGCATGACCGTAGACGCGATTCGGCGCGAGGTGCGGATCGACCAGCCGGCGCTGCCGCAAGGGATCGATTGGCTCGAGGTGCGCAATCTACGTGTGGGCGAAGGCACGGTGACGATCACGTTCAGGCGTGTCGGCGAGAAAGTCGTGCCGTCGATCGACAGCGGCGATGTGCGGGTGGTGGCGATGTTGTAGGGCGGGCCGGGACTTGGCGTTGGGGCACGCGATGACCGCGTGCGTTCGCTCCGCCGACTGAAATCCCCCGCGTCCCCGATCACGCTTCCAACGCCAACAACGCGAACGTCGCGAGCCAGTGCTCGCCCATGTAGTCGCCGGCGACATGAGCGAGCCCGGCTTTCAAGTGCGCCTCGGCGGCTTCCTCCAGTTCGTGCTTGCGCAGATCGCCGTCGGGCAGTGCTGCCGCGAGCGAGCGCTGGCACCAAGCTCGGCTCAAATTCAGTCCGTCCAGGTGCGCGATCTTCCCGTCGCTGCGATCGGTGACCGTCGCCGGTGTGAACAGCGTAGCCGGTTCACGCTGGGCCAATCGAGGTAAGAACCGCTCGAACCAGATGTTGAATGCGTCGAGCGGCAGCACGCGCCGCATCAATTCGGCTTCCATCAACGCAGGCGACAGGAATTCGTCGCCGCCGGGCTCCCAGGCTTGACAGTCGACGTCGCGCTTGTACCAGCGCCACGCCGTTTCTTCGATCAGCGCCGCCAATTCGGTGTGCCCGCCGTTCTTGGCGAAATCGAGCGCCAAGGCGAGCGCGAACGCCGTGTTGAAATGCGTCCCGACGCGCAGCGGGTAGGTCGCCTTCGGCAGAAATTCGGTGAACCGCTCGACAAAGATCTCCGTCAACGGCGCGAGCGTCGCGGCCCACCGAATGGATTCGGGCGAGCGCATCGCGTCGAGTTGATCGGCGAGCGCGAGCAGCCATGCCCAGCCATACGGCCGCTCGAAGCCGCGGTTGTGAGGCAAGCTCAAGTAGGCTGCTTCGCCTGCTACGTTGGCTTCCGTGAAATGCTTGTCGACGACGTCGCGAATCTGCTGCGCTTGGGGCAACTGCGGATACCGGTCGAGCAAGCGCAGCAACAGCCAATAGCCGTGGACGCACGAATGCCAGTCGTAGCTGCCGTAGAAAATCGGATGGAGCTCGCGCGGCGAACGCACGTCTTGCGGGCCTGCGAGCGAATGAGTCAGCTTGTTCGGATATTCGCGCGTGAGGTGGGACAGCGCGAGCGCAGCGAATTTCGACGCGATCGCGGGGGTGAGTCGGGTGGTCATCGAAGCCGAGAAAACATAGGAGAGCGGTAACGATAATCGTGCGGCCGGCATTCGGCAAGCAGACCAACGCATCGCAGCGACGGCGCAGGAAGAGCAGGAAGTGGCATAGCGAATCCCCGCCGCCGACGGACCGCGAGCCAAGGGCTGCCGCCAGCGAGCGCCGCTGTCGGCGCTCGCGTTCCGCCCTCAATCGCCGGTTTTGATGCTTCGGGGCTTGCGCCTTTCCGATGCCGCGGCCGCATGGCCGTTCTCGCCCGGTTCCGGCTCCGCCACCGCCTCATAGCGGCGCATCGCCTCGTGCAGGTCGTCCTTGAGCCGCACGAGTGCGGCGAGCGCCGGTGCGGGCGGCTGCAGCGCCGTCCACAGCATATCGACAAGGCGCTCCGCCGTGACGTCGATATCGGGTGTGCGCTGGGCGAGCGTCGCGTCCCACAGCACATGCTCCATCGGCCCGAACACCATCGAGCGCATCAGGCGCAGCGGCAAGTCGGCGCGGATTTGCCCGGCCTGCTGCGCGTGGGACAGCACGCGCATCAGCGGCGCCGTGTAGCGGCGTTGCAGCGCCGTCAGCTCGGCGCTGAGCTCATGGTGCTTGGCGCGGCCCTCGGATAGCACGAGCGAGCACATGCCCGTGCCGTGTTCGAGCATGAGCCGCAAGTGCGTGCGGACGATGAATGCGAACTGCTGCCGCGCGCTGCCGTCGCGCGGCAGGCCGGTTTCGATGGCGGCGATGATTTCGTCGTACCAATCGGCGATGACGCGTGCGCACAGCTCGCGTTTGCCGCGGAAGTAGCTGAAGACCGTCGCTTCCGACACGCCGAGGCGCTGCGCAATCTCGGCCGTCGTCGTGCGCTCGTACCCTTTTTCAGAGAAGACATCGCGGCCCGCTTGAAGAATGTCCTTCACGCGTTGCTGGGACTTGCGTCCGGCAGGCTGACGCCGCGCGCCGCCCGGCTCGGCCTTCGATGCCTCGACGGCTTGAGTGGTATTCAACTTTGTCGCATCCGCTGAGTCGTTCCACGGGATATTAGCACCGCGTGCCGGCCCGCGATGTGCCGTCGAACAAAAAATGAGCTTTACTCAACAAAACAGTTGACGCATACGTAAATGTGGCGTGAAATGCGCGGTGATCGAGCGCGCTTGCCGCTCACCGGCCGCGACCCGGCCCCAATCGGAATTCGGAGGAGACATCCCATGACCAACGTGCCTGGTTTGCAGTTCGCGCTCGGCGAAGACGTCGACATGCTGCGCGACGCCGTCGCCAACTTCGCTGCCAAGGAAATCGCGCCGCGTGCGGCCGAGGTCGACCGCACCGATCAATTTCCGATGGACCTTTGGCGCAAATTCGGCGAGCTCGGCGTCCTCGGGATGACCGTCTCCGAGGAGTACGGCGGCGCAAACATGGGCTATACGGCGCACATGGTGGCGATGGAAGAAATCTCGCGCGCGTCGGCTTCGATCGGCCTGTCGTACGGAGCCCATTCGAATCTGTGCGTGAACCAGATCCACCGCAACGGCACGGAAGCGCAAAAGCGCAAGTACTTGCCCAAGCTCGTATCGGGCGAGCATGTCGGCGCGCTGGCGATGAGCGAGCCGAACGCAGGCTCCGACGTCGTCAGCATGAAGCTGCGCGCCGACAAGCGCGGCGACCGCTATGTGCTGAACGGCACGAAGATGTGGATTACGAACGGCCCCGATTGCGACACGCTAGTCGTCTATGCAAAGACCGATGTCGAGGCCGGCGCGCGCGGCATTACGGCGTTCATCGTCGAGAAAGGCATGAAGGGCTTCTCGGTCGCGCAAAAACTCGACAAGCTCGGCATGCGCGGCTCGCATACCGGCGAGCTCGTCTTCCAAGACGTGGAAGTGCCCGAGGAAAACATCCTCGGGCAGCTGCACGGCGGCGTAAAGGTGCTCATGAGCGGCCTCGATTACGAGCGCGCGGTGTTGGCCGGCGGGCCGACCGGCATCATGCTCGCGTGCATGGACGCCGTGGTGCCTTACATCCACGACCGCAAGCAGTTCGGTCAGCCGATCGGCGAATTTCAGCTCATTCAAGGCAAGGTGGCCGATATGTACACGACGCTGCAAGCGTGCCGCGCGTACCTGTACGCCGTGGGCCGCCAGCTCGATACGCTCGGCAAGGAGCACGTGCGCCAAGTACGAAAGGATTGCGCGGGCGTCATCCTGTACACGGCCGAGAAAGCCACGTGGATGGCCGGCGAAGCCATTCAAGTGCTCGGCGGCAACGGCTACATCAACGAATACCCGGTCGGCCGCCTGTGGCGCGACGCGAAACTCTATGAAATCGGCGCGGGCACGAGCGAAGTGCGGCGCATGCTGATCGGCCGCGAGCTATTCGCCGAAACCCTTTGATGCCGATTCACGATTGAAGCGCGAGACGGAGCACCGAGCCCTATGCCGATCATCGAAACGAAGTTGAATCCACGCTCGGACGAGTTTCGAGCCAATGCCGCCGCGCTCGAAGCGGTCGTCGCCGATCTGCGCGCGAAGGTGGCGCACCTTGCGCTCGGCGGCGGGCAGGCCGCGCGCGACAAACACGTTTCCCGCGGCAAACTGCTGCCGCGCGATCGCATCGCTCAATTGCTCGATCCGGGCACGCCGTTCCTCGAATTCTCGCAACTGGCTGCATTTGGCATGTATCACGATGCCGCGCCAGGGGCCGGGGTGATCACGGGCATCGGCCGCATCGCCGGGCAGGAGTGCGTGATCGTCTGCAACGACGCGACGGTCAAAGGCGGCACCTACTATCCGATGACGGTCAAAAAGCACGTGCGCGCGCAGGAGATCGCCTTCGAAAACCGGCTGCCGTGCGTGTATCTCGTGGATTCGGGCGGGGCGAATCTGCCGAATCAGGACGATGTGTTCCCGGATCGCGATCACTTTGGCCGCATCTTCTTCAACCAGGCGAACATGTCGGCGGCCGGTATCGCGCAGATCGCCGTCGTCATGGGCTCGTGCACGGCGGGCGGCGCCTATGTCCCCGCCATGAGCGACGAGTCGATCATCGTCAAGAACCAAGGCACGATCTTCCTGGGCGGCCCGCCGCTCGTGAAGGCCGCGACGGGCGAGGAAGTCAGCGCCGAAGACCTCGGCGGCGGCGATGTCCATACGCGGCTGTCCGGCGTGGCCGATCACCTCGCGCAAAACGACGCGCATGCGCTTGCACTCGCGCGCGGCATCGTCGGTAAATTGAACCGCACGAAAGTGCCGCCGGTCGCCATGCGCGCGTCGAAGCCGCCGCGCTACGACGCGCAAAGCCTGTACGGCGTGATTCCGGTCGATACGCGCAAGCCGTTCGACGTGCGCGAAGTGATCGCCCGCATCGTCGACGATTCCGAGTTCGACGAATTCAAGGCGCGCTTCGGCACGACGCTCGTCACGGGCTTCGCGCATATCTGGGGGCATCCGGTCGGCATCGTCGCCAACAACGGGATTCTGTTCTCCGAATCGGCCGTGAAGGGTGCGCATTTCATCGAGCTTTGCTGTCAGCGCAAGATTCCGCTGGTGTTCCTGCAGAACATCACGGGCTTCATGGTGGGCCGTAAGTACGAAAACGAGGGGATCGCGCGTAACGGCGCCAAGATGGTGACGGCCGTCGCCACCGCGAAGGTGCCGAAGTTCACGGTCATCATCGGCGGCTCGTTCGGCGCGGGCAACTACGGCATGTGCGGCCGCGCGTATTCGCCTCGCTTCCTGTGGATGTGGCCGAATGCGCGCATCTCGGTGATGGGCGGCGAGCAGGCCGCGTCGGTGCTCGCCACCGTCAAGCGCGACGGCATCGAAGCGAAAGGCGGCACGTGGAGCGCCGAAGAAGAGGAAGCATTCAAACAGCCGATCCGCGATCAATACGAGCATCAAGGGCACCCGTACTACGCGAGCGCGCGGCTCTGGGACGACGGCGTCATCGATCCGGCTCAAACGCGCGACGTGCTCGGGCTCGGGCTGTCCGCGGCGATGAACGCGCCGATCGAAGAAACGCGCTTCGGCGTATTCAGGATGTGAGGCCGCGCAGGCCAAGCAACCACGGCAAGCAGTAGCACTGGAGACGATCAATGCAGTACAGCATGCTGGAAGTGGCGTTCGCCGGACACGTCGCAACCGTGAGGCTCAATCGCCCCGACGTGCGAAACGCGTTCAACGAAACGATGATCGCCGAATTGACGAATGCGTTTTCCGAGCTCGACGCGCGCAAGGACGTGCGTGCGATCGTGCTTGCAGCGGGCGGCCCGGCGTTCTGCGCGGGGGCGGACCTCAACTGGATGAAGAAGATGGCGGCGTTCTCCGACGAGGAGAATCGCATCGACGCACGCCGTCTCGCCGACATGCTGTCGGCCGTGTATCGCGCCTCGAAGCCCGTCGTCGCACGGGTGTCGGGCGACGCCTACGCCGGGGGCGTGGGCCTCGTCGCGGCGGCCGATATCGTCGTGGCGGTCGACAGTGCGCGCTTCTGCCTATCGGAAGCGCGGCTCGGTCTGATCGCCGCGACGATCGCGCCTTACGTCGTCCGTGCGCTCGGCGAACGCGCCTCGCGGCGCTACTTCACGACGGCGGAGCCCTTCGATTGCGCGACGGCGCACAGGCTCGGCCTCGTGCACGAGGTCGTCGCGGCCGATGCCCTCGATGCGGCGGTCCAGAAAATCACGGGCGCGCTGTGCGCCAATGGTCCGCAAGCCGTACGCGAATCGAAGCGTCTCGTGCAGGACGTGGCGGGCCGCGCGATCGACGAGGCGTTGATCGACGATACGGCTCGGCGCATTGCCCGCATCCGCGCCGGCGAGGAGGGCCGCGAAGGCGTTGCGTCATTCCTCGAAAAGCGCGCGCCCGCCTGGCGCGATTGATTCGCGGGCCGGCCGCGAGCCACTGTCACCGATTGCCGCTTCATTGCGAGACTATCCATGTTCAACAAGATTTTGATTGCGAACCGCGGCGAAATCGCTTGCCGCGTGGCCGCGACCTGTAAGCGGCTCGGGATTGCGAGCGTCGCCGTGTATTCCGATGCGGATGCGAACGCCAAACATGTCGCCGCGTGCGACGAAGCGGTGCATATCGGTGGCCCGGCCGCGAGCGAAAGCTATTTGCTGATCGAGCGCATCATCGACGCCGCCGTGCGCACCGGTGCACAGGCCGTCCATCCCGGCTACGGATTTCTGTCGGAGAACGAAGCCTTCGCGCAGGCCTGCGAGGCGGCCGGGCTCGTATTCATCGGGCCGCCCGTGTCGGCCATCGCCGCGATGGGGTCGAAGGCCGCGGCCAAAGCGCTCATGCATGCAGCCGCGGTGCCGTTGGTGCCCGGCTACCACGGCGACGAACAAGATGCCGAGCTGCTGCAGCGCGAAGCCGACGCGATCGGCTACCCCGTTCTGCTCAAGGCCAGCGCGGGAGGCGGCGGTAAGGGCATGCGCGTCGTGGATAAGCGCGAGGATTTCGCGCAGGCGCTGGCCTCGTGCAAGCGCGAGGCGGCCAGCAGCTTCGGCAACGATCGCGTCTTGATCGAAAAATACCTGATGCGCCCGCGCCATGTGGAAGTGCAAGTATTCGCCGATCGGCATGGCGGCGCGGTCTACTTGTTCGATCGTGATTGCTCGGTTCAGCGTCGCCATCAAAAGGTGCTGGAGGAAGCGCCCGCGCCGGGCTTGTCCGACGAGGTGCGCCGCGCGATGGGCGAGGCAGCCGTGGCCGCCGCGCGCGCCGTCGATTACGTGGGCGCCGGGACGGTCGAGTTCATCATGACCGACAGCGCGTTCTACTTCATGGAAATGAACACGCGCTTGCAAGTCGAGCACCCTGTCACCGAGATGATCACGGGGCAAGATCTCGTCGAGTGGCAATTGCGCGTAGCCGCGGGCGAAACGCTGCCGTTGCGGCAAGACCAACTGCGTATCGACGGCCATGCGATCGAAGCGCGCGTTTATGCCGAGAATCCGGCCCGCGGGTTTTTGCCGTCGACCGGTACGCTCAAATACTTGCGTATGCCCGAGGGCGTCGAGTTCTCGATCGGTGCGCCGTCGCGCGCGCCGGTGCGCATCGACAGCGGCGTGCGCGAGGGCGATACGATCACGCCGTTTTACGATCCGATGATCGCGAAGCTGATCGTGCACGGAGCGGACCGCAGCGAGGCGCTCGTGCGGCTGA
The DNA here is from genome assembly GCA_966212325.1 of uncultured Burkholderiaceae bacterium. Classification (GTDB taxonomy): domain Bacteria; phylum Pseudomonadota; class Gammaproteobacteria; order Burkholderiales; family Burkholderiaceae; genus Trinickia. Next base: position 53,234 of record CBIHRA010000027.1, read on the forward strand.
GCCGTGCGTTGCAAGCCTGTGAGGCAGTCGGCCCGCAGACGAACGTGGCGTTCTTGCAGCGCATCGTCGAATGCAAGCCCTTTGCGACGGCCGAACTCGACACCGGGCTCATCGAACGCAATCACGCCGAATTGTTTGCGCCGGTCGAGCGTCCGTTCAAGGAAGCGTTGGCGCTCGCGTGCGCGGCGCTGCTTACGCGCGAAGGCGGTATCGCGCACGGCGCGTCGCCGTGGGACGCGCTTTCGCATTGGCGTTTGAACGGCGGCTATCGGCAAACGATCGAATGGCGCGATGTCGATAACGACGAGTCGTTCAAGGCGGTGTACGTGTGCGAGAACGAAACGCGCAGGCTGGAGCACGACGGCGAGACCGAGCTATTCGATTGGTGGACCGGCGGCGCGCCGCATACGTTCGGCGCTCGGCTGGGCGAGCGGCGCGTGACGGGGCGCGTGTTCGTCGACGGCGACGTGTTTCATGTGTTCTGCCAAGGCTTCGAGATCGTGTTCGAGTGGCAGAACCTGCTCGCTCACGCGGCCGATGCGGAACACGGCGAAGGCCGCTTGACGGCGCCGATGCCGGGCAAGGTCATCGCGGTGCTCGTCGAGCCGGGCGCGGTCGTCGAAAAAGGCGCGCCGCTGCTCGTCATGGAAGCCATGAAGATGGAGCATACGATCGGCGCGCCGGCGTCCGGCAAGGTGTGCGAGGTCTTGTATGGGGTGGGCGATCAAGTGGCGGACGGGGCCCAACTGCTCGTCATGGAAGCGCAGTAAGGCGGGGCGGAAAATATTCTTCGCAGGCATATAACCGATTTATGCCTAGCAGGAAGACATCGAGCCGCCCGGTCGCCAAACGCGGCGCTACTGCAAAGTTCCCCACCGGTCGACCGCGGGCTCGGCCGAAGCCCACTTCCATCGCGCCCCTTGCCGGCACGCGCTCGCCGTAAACCAGTCGGCCGGCGCATCCGGCTTGTCGCCGTCGACGATCGAGAAAGCGAACTCCTTGCAACTCGCCAGCGCAGTGTCGAATACGCGTGTCACGCGCACTTCGCCGTGGCCGTTCTCGATCGGCAACGTATGTTCGACTCTCCATGGCTGAGATGCACCGAGCGGCATATCGCCGACCACGGCGGCGATCGCATCCTGCTGATCTCGATGCATGATGCGCATATAGCGATTCACGGCTTCGTCGGTCGCCGATTGCACCGCGATGCCTACGCCGATTCCCACGGCGGGATTCGCCGTGACCGTGCCGGTCGCCACGCCTGCGACCGCGCCGGCCGCCGCCCCGATCGACGCGCACCCGCTCATCGCCGCGCTTACCCCCAAACAGGCGAGCACGCATGCCAACTGCGTCAGGCGCGCGCTCATTGCAAAGCACCCCAGCGCTCGGTGGCGGGCTCCGCCGACGCCCATTTCCAGACGTTGCCGTCGCGGCAAATCGAGGCGACATAGAACGCGCTCGACGCCGGTTTGTCCTTCGTCGCATCGGCATCGACGGAAAAGACGATTTCCTTGCAATCGAGCGCGCCCGTGCTGATCGCCCGGCTCACGGTCACGCGGCCGTGCTCGTCGGGCTCGATCGCCACGGCGTGCTTGACGCTCCAGGGCGCGACGGCGCCGATGGCGAGCGGACCCGCCGCGGTGGCGATCTTGTTCTGCGTGTCGCGATGAACGACCCGCTCCGTGTACTGCACACCCGCTTTGGCAGCTGCGACGGCGCCGAGACCGATGCCGGTCGCGACGGCCGCGTTGCGGGTCACCTTGGACGCGACGGCTGCACCGGCGATACCGGCACCCGCCGAGGCGCTTTCGGTGTAGACGGACGTGCACGCGTTCAAATTGACGATGGCCGCTGCCGCGAGTGCAGTGGCCGCAAACCGGCGCATTGTGCTTTGCATTCTCTTTGCCTTTGTTGCCTGCCGAAATTCATCGATGCGAATTGCTGGTCCCTAAGCATGAAGCACGCCGCGCGCACAGGCGATTTCAATAAGCGGATCGCGCGCGGCGCGGCGCGTGACGTGCGGCGGCATTTTGCAACATCGGATTTGAAAATGGCATTCAAAAAGTGCAAAAAATTGCAAACTCGGTGGACTGCTCGGAAGGGGAAGGACAGATGGGCGAGCGCGGTTCGCGGCCTGTCAGCCTGAGGACGATTGCTCGCATTGATGGTCGAGCAACGATTCGGCGGAGCCGGTCCCGCCGTCCATATCGAGGCTGCTGTTGACGATCAGCCATCCGTCGCGCGCGGCGCTCGGCCCCGCGCCGGTGACTAGGATCGTCTGCGAGGCCATGTTGTCCGGGCCGGTCCGGTCGCGTGCGACGATATCGAACGGGTTGAAATCGAAGACGCCGCCCGGTACGCGCATGATGCGATAGCGGGCGCCGCCGATCGTCGCGTCGGTCCAGAGATGAGGCGCATCGTGGCGGTGGGGCGCCAGCGCAGACGACGCTTCCTCCCGCATGCAGTCGACGTGAATATGCAGTTGCTCTTGCGAGCGGCGCATCGCCGAATTGATTTCCAGCCCGATTTGATCGTCGGAAAGCGGCGAACGCCGGGCTTTTGCGAGCGCCGCTTCGACATGACGGCGCGCATCCCACGCATCGGCCCAGTAGTTCGGCGCATCGGGTGCGAGCAAGAGGGGACTTTCGATGCCGGCGATTCGATCGGTCGGTATCAACAGATGCTGCGCGACACCCGTGCGGTCGCGCAACACCGCGAAGTGCCGAGGAATATCGACTTCCGCGCAAATACCCGGCTTGCCGTTCGTGTGCGCGGCTGGAACGCAATCGAGGTGGACGATTTGCCAGAGTGCGTTGGGATCGGCGGCCGCGAGCACCGAGCATCCTGCGGCGACGAGAAGGACGAGGGCGGCGCAGGCGGCCAGCAGCCGCGACCGGGGAGGCCGGTCGCACAATCTGCCGGGAGCGGTTGCCTCCGATTTGGCCTTTTGCGCGTTTGCTCCGTAGTTCATACCTATCGGCTGGAAGCGGGACGCGGCCATTCTGTCACGAAACGAAATGCGGCGGCGCCGCGAACGGCGCGCTGAACTTTAGCCTCCGCTTAGAAGACCTTGGTAATCGTCGCGAAGAACGTCGTTTGCAGCGGATTCGACACGGCAATATTGCCCGATGAATCGGCCGCTCCCGTCGTGTAATGGTCATAAACGTTCGTGGCGCCCCAGCCCTTGGTCACCGCGCCGGTCAGGGTCCAGCCGCCATCGAACGTTTTCGACACCGCGATCTTTCCGTCCTGCCAGTTGTAGGCGGAGAAGTTCTGCACGCGCTGCCAGCCGTAATGCAGCAGCAGCGAGAAGCCGTGCGTGAGATCGATGTTCGTATTCAAATCCAAATAGCCGGAGCCGCGGCTGCCTTTGCCGCTGCCGATGCCGAGCGACTGGCTGTCGTAACCGAAGTAATTGGGTGTATAGGTCAGCCAATATTTGGCCGTGAACCACTTATAGGTCAGCGCCGCGACGAATTCGCCGTAGTTGTAGCTCGTATTGGCCGCGGACATGCGCGCGCCGGGATACACGTAGTAGTAGATCGTGCCGGTGTACGACAAGTCGCCCAATGCACCGCCGTATCCGCCGTAAAGATCCCATTCGACCGTGCCGCCCTCGATGAACTTGCTGCTGACGGTCGATAGCCAAGTTCCCGCGAACAGCCCGCTCGAATGCGCGTAGTCGAAGCCGCCCTGGATTGCGGGTTTGCCCCATGTCTGCCGGAAGCCGCGCGAGACGTATTGTGAAGCAAGCGTTACGTTCGCCGTGAACGGGGAGGCGGCCGGCGCCGGGGCAGGAGCGGCCGGCGCCGCCGCGGGCGTCGCCGCTGGGGCGCTCGTATCGGCTGTTTGGGCGTGCACGGCAGGCGCGTGCAGCGATCCGATCAACAGCGCCGCGGCGCCAAGCGCGGTGGAGGTTAGGCGTGACTGCGGCTTCGGGTGAGTCATCGTGCGCTCCGTGTCGTTTTAATCGGTGCGGCCGGCTGTCGGGCCTGGCTCGCAGCCCGGATTCCAATCGGGTAGGGATCCGGTCGAGCTCAGTATTGCCAGCCGATATACCGGGCGCGTGGACGGTTTTGGACGAGAATTTGTCGATTCGCGACATGCATATCGCATACGCACATCGCATTCTTGACGCACGGCCTTATGCCACGGCGCTCGGCGGGAAATCGGACTGTGCGGGCGCGACGGGCGTGTCGCATTTTCGCAAGCGTGCGTCGGAATTCGTCGGCTGCCGGAACATTTTTCTAGCAACTATGTAGGCAGACTGTGCGGGCGTCGGCCTGCCGCAAGGAGACGGAAGAGATGAATTCACCGAAGGTAAGGGTGCAAGGGCTCTGCAAGGTATTCGGCTCGAATCCCAAGCAAGCGCTCGACATGCTGGCCGCCGGCTCGACGAAGGACGAGATCTTCGCACGGACCGGCCAAGTCGTCGGCGTGCACGATGTGTCGTTCGACGTCCCCGAGGGCGAAATTTTCGTGCTGATGGGCCTATCCGGCTCCGGCAAATCGACACTGATCCGCCTGGTGAATCGCCTCGTCGATCCGACCGCCGGCAAGGTGCTCATCGACGGCCGCGACGTCGTCACGGCGCGGCGCGGCGAGCTGACCGCGCTGCGCCGCAAGGACATGAGCATGGTGTTCCAGTCGTTTGCGCTCATGCCGCAGCGCACCGTGCTGTCGAATGCTTCGTTCGGGCTCGAAGTGGCCGGCGTCGGCCGCAAGGAGCGCGAAGCTCGGGCGATGACGGTGCTCGAGCAGGTGGGCCTCGCGCCGTTCGCGCAAAAACTGCCGGCCGAGCTTTCCGGCGGCATGCAGCAGCGCGTCGGCTTGGCGCGTGCGCTGGCCGTGAACCCGTCGCTCATGATCATGGACGAAGCGTTCTCCGCGCTCGACCCGCTCAAGCGCAAGGAAATGCAGAACGTGCTGCTGCAACTGCAAAAGGAGCAGCGCCGCACGATCATGTTCGTGTCGCACGATCTCGAGGAAGCCCTTCGCATCGGCAATCGCATCGCGATCATGGAGGGCGGCCGTCTCGTGCAGCTCGGCACGCCGCAAGAAATCATCAACAACCCGTCCGACGACTATGTGCGCGCTTTCTTCGAAGGCGTCGATACGAGCCGCTATCTGACGGCGGGCGATCTGATGCAGACCGATGCCGTTCCGCTCGTGCGCCAGTTCGACGCGGCCGGCGTGGCCGCATCGCTGAACGGCAGCGCCGATTACGCTTTCGTGCTCGATGCGCAACGCAAGATTCGCGGCTTCGTGACTCGCGAGACGCTGGGCGACAGCACGCCTCGCCTTTCCAACGTCGAGTGCATCGCGCGCACCGCGACGCTCGAACAAGTCGTGTCGCGCGTCGTGGCGCATCCGCGCGCGCTGCCGGTCGTCGACGACGACGGCTGCTATTGCGGCTCGGTCGATCGCGCCGTCGTTCTTCAAGCCATCACGCGTACGCGAGGTTCCCATGTCTGAAATGATCCCGCTCGGTACTTGGGTCGACCAATCGGTTCACTACCTGCTCGACCACGACAGCCGCACGTTCGACATGATCGGCCGCGCGATCGAAAGCCTCGCCGCGCTCGTCGAGCATAGTTTGCAGGCCATCCCGATGTGGGCGCTCATGGCGTTTTTCATCGGCATCGGGCTTTGGCGCGTGGGTTGGCGCTTCGGATTGTTCACGGCGCTTTCGCTCTTCCTGATTTACGCCACCGGATTTTGGGACCAAACGGTCATCACGCTCGGCTTGACGCTGTCGTCCACGTTGATCAGCCTCGTGTTCGGCGTTCCGCTCGGCATTTGGACGGCAAAGAACAAGCATGTCGCGCTCATCGTGCGGCCGATGCTCGACTTGATGCAGACGATGCCCGCCTTCGTCTATCTGATTCCTGCCGCAATGTTGTTCGGCCTTGGCCGCGTTCCCGGCATCTTGTCGACCGTCATCTTCGCGATGCCGCCTGCCGTGCGCTTGACGAGTCTCGGCATTCGCCACGTCAACCGCGAAATCGTCGAGGCGGGCCAGGCTTTCGGCTGCACCCCCTGGCAATTGCTTTACAAAGTGCAATTTCCGAATGCATTGCCGTCGATCATGCAGGGCGTGAACCAGACGATCATGATGGCCTTGTCGATGGTGATCATCGCGTCGATGGTCGGCGCGGGCGGTCTCGGCAACGACGTCTTGGCGAGCATTCAGCGGCTCGACATTGGTCTTGGCTTCGAGAGCGGCTTGTCGGTCGTGCTGCTCGCGATCATTCTCGATCGCATCACGGAGAGCTTCGGACGTGCGCCGGGCGCAGCGAAAGCGCCGCTCTTCAGCGGTTTTCGCGGTGCGATGCGCGCCCGTAACGGCGCCCGGCAGCCTGCGGCGCAAAGTTGATCCAAGAGAGGGCAGGCATGACGCCGACCACCGTGATGCAGCCTGATATTGCAGAGTCGACACCTGCGCATTTCGGGTTTTTGACGCTGCCCAATTTCTCGATGATCGCTTTCACGAGCGCTGTCGAGGTCCTTCGGATGACGAACTACGTCAGCCGCACGACGCACTACCGGTGGTCGGTCGTGTCGGCCGACGGAGTGCCGGTGCGCGCCAGTAACGGCGTGACCGTCACACCCACGCGGACGATCGAGGAAGTCGGCATTCCCGATGTGCTCATCGTCTGCGGCGGCACGCAGATCCGCAGCGCCGTCGATACGCGCGTGAAGACGCTGCTCGCGGATCTGGGCTCGCGCGGCATCCGTCTCGGCGCAATTTGCACGGGCGCGTACGCGCTCATGAGCGCCGGTTTGCTCGACGACTATCGGTGTACCGTGCACTGGGAGGATATGTCGTCGCTGCACGCCGAATTTCCGCGCGTGAAATTCACCGACGAGCTGTTCGTCATCGACCGCGACCGGCTGACCTGCACGGGCGGCACGGCGCCGCTCGACTTGATGCTGCATCTCGTCGGCCAGCGGCTCGGCACGCCGCTCGCTGCGCAGGTGTCGGCGCAGTTCATTCTCGAGCGCATTCGCAGCGCCTCGGATCATCAGCCTATTCCCGTCGATGCTCGAATCGGCTTCTCGCGTGCGGAGTTGATCGAGGTCGTGCGGCTCATGGAGGCGAACATCGAGGAGCCGCTTTCGCTCGAAGAGCTGGCGAGACTCGTGCGGCTGTCTCAACGGCATCTGCAGCGCATGTTCAAGGTGTACCTCGACGTTTCGCCGACGCATTACTACCTCTCGCTGCGTTTGCGACGTGCGCGCGATCTGCTTCGCACCACCGACGCGTCGATCGCACGCGTGACGACGATATGCGGCTTCCAATCGCCTTGCCATTTCAGCAAGGCCTATCGCGCGCAATTCGGTCACGCACCGAGCCGGGAACGCCGGCAAGCGGGTTGATTCAAAGGCGACGCCTAGGACCGCTAGGCGCATCGCCTATTCGATGGACGTTTTCCGAAAAACGGCAACAGGCCTGTATAACTTCGCGAAATGAGGAGAGTCTGATGAATCGACGCGTCAAGAAAACCCCGTTGGTCTTGGCCCTTGCTGCTCTGATGGCGACGAGCGCCTATGCTGCCGATCCGGCCGTTTGCCGCAACGTGCGCTTCGCCGATGTGGGCTGGACCGACATCGCGGCCACGACGGGCATTGCGTCCGCCCTGTTCCAAGGGCTCGGCTATAAGCCGACGAAGACGATCGCTTCGGTTCCGATCACGTTCGCGGGCATCAAGAGCAAGCAAATCGACGTTTTTCTCGGATATTGGTCGCCGACGATGGATCCGATGATTGCGCCGTTCGTCAAGGCCAAGCAGATCGAGGTGCTTCCCGCACCGAACCTGACGGGGGCGAAGTACACGCTCGCCGTACCCGATTACGTTTATAACGGCGGTTTGAAAACCTTCGCCGACATTCAAAAGTACGCCGACAAACTGAACGGCCGGATTTACGGCATCGAGCCGGGGAACGACGGCAATGCGCTGATCGACAAAATGATCAAGGGCAACCAATTCGGCTTGGGCAAGTTCAAGCTCGTCGAATCGAGTGAAGCCGGCATGCTCGTGCAGGTGCAAAAGGCCATCCGCGACAAGCAGTGGATCGTCTTCCTCGGCTGGGAGCCGCATCCGATGAACGTACAAATGAAGATCGACTATCTGAGCGGCGGCGACGACGTTTTCGGGCCGAACTATGGCGAGGCCAAGGTGTTCACGGCCACGCCGCCCGACTATTCGGCGCGCTGCCCCAATGCGGCGAAGCTCGTGTCCAATCTGCACTTCACGACCGACATCGAAAATCACGTGATGGCGCCGATCATGGACAAGCAGGATCCGAACAAGGCCGCCACGCAGTGGCTGAAGCAGAACCCGCAAATGCTCGACAAGTGGCTGGCGGGCGTGACGACGATAGACGGCAAGCCTGGGCTGGCGGCGGTCAAGTCGTATATCGCGTCGCATTGAGGGTACGCGAGCGGGATGCCGCTCGCGGTTTCTTCAAGACATCGCCCCCGACGCCGAAAAATACTCTTCGTACTCCTTACCTTCCGATTCGGTGCCGGCGCGCTGCTCGCGAAACGCGACGGGCGGCATGCCGTACTGCTTTCGAAACTCGCGTCCCAGATGCGACGCATCGGAGAACCCGCAACTCGATGCGATGTCCGCAACGGATCGGTCGGAGCTCGTCAGCAGCCACGCCGCCGTGCGCAGGCGGACGTGCTTGGCGAACGTCTGTGGCGTCTTGCCTGTCTGCGCTTTGAAAAGCCGCTCCAACTGGCGTGCCGATAGGTCGAGCTTGCACGCCAGTTCCTCGAGCGGCAACGCGCGGCCGACGTGCTGTTCCATCAGCAAAATCGCGCGCTTGATCTTCGGGTGCGTGGCAGGTTCGAGCCCCGGTGGGTGAGGCTGCGGCGCATTGCCTTTTTGCATCTCTCCGACCAACAGGATCCGTAACGCTTTCTGTACCGTCGCGTGATCGAAGTGCCGCAGCAAGATGGCGGCGGCCACGTCGATCGACGCGCGCCCGCCCGAGCAGGTAATGCGGCGCCGGTCGATGACGAACAAGCGATCGGCGACGAGCATGTCGGCATTCGTCGACGGAAAGCGCTCGATGAAATCCCAGTAATGGAACCAGCTCACGCAAACGCGGTAGCCGTCCAGCACGCCGGCCCGCATCAGCGAAAACACGCCGGTACAGATGCCGACGACCGTCGCGCCGGCGCCTGCGGCGCGACGGATGAAGCCGAGCGTTTCGTCGTCGGCCTGCGGCCCCGAGTGGAGCAGGCCGCCTACGACGACCACATAGTCGAACGGCTCGGCCTCGTCGAAGGTTTCCCAGGGCGTGATTTGAATGCCGCAACTTGCGCGCACCGGCGCGAGCGTCTTGCCGACGACGCTCCAAGCGCATCGCACGGGCTTGCTGAAGTCGCTGTCGTCGGCCGAGAGCCGCAGCATGTCGACGAAACCGGAAAAGGCCGTCAGCGTGAAGTTAGGCAACAGCACGATGCCGAAGCGAATGCGTTCTCGCGAAACGGGGGAAACCAACGGTGACGGATCGACGGCGTTCATACGACTCGAGAATAGGGGCGCCGGTGGCGGCGCGTGCGCCCGGCACTGCCGAGGCGAGGCGGGGCATTTTGTGTTTTTCCGCCGCCAATCATAGTGGAAACGCACGCACCGGCACAGCGGGCCTGCGTTTGGCGACGGCATCCCACTGCGATGCCGTTTTTGTTCTATCGATGGATTTTACGCTTTGGTGTACTGGCGTCCATGCGTGGCAGTGCGTATGCCGCCGCAAGATTCTCTCCCCCAACGCCCCTTTTTTTGCGAGGCAGACACATGAACGTCAGCGTCTTCGATCTGTTCAAGATCGGCGTCGGCCCCTCCAGCTCGCATACCGTCGGGCCGATGATTGCCGCTTGCCGCTTCGTGTCGCACGTCGAGGACGCCAATCTGCTCGCTTATGTGCGCCGCGTCAAAGTGGAGCTTTACGGGTCGCTCGGTGCGACCGGCAAAGGCCATGGCACCGACAAAGCCGTGCTGCTCGGCCTCGAAGGCAACCTCCCCGATACGATCGATCCCGATCTCATCGAGCCGCGGCTTGCCGCGATCCGGTCGGGCAAGTCGCTGCAATTGATGGGCAGCACCCAGATCCGCTTCGACGAGAAGGAAGATCTTTCGTTCTACCGCAAGCTCATGAGCGGCACGACGGTCGTCCATCCGAACGGCATGCGCTTTCAAGCCTTCGACGAACACGGGCAATTGCTCGTCGAGAAAGAGTATTACTCCGTGGGCGGCGGGTTCGTCGTCAATCGGGAAGGCGATCGCGTCAACGGCGTGCGTTCGGGCGCCGAAGTGCCGCACCCGTTTCGCACGGGCGCCGACTTGATGCGCGCCTGCAACGACAGCGGTCTGTCGATCGCACAGGTCGCGTTCGAAAACGAATGCGCCACGCGCACGCCCTCGGAAGTTCGCGAGGGCCTCCTGGCGATTTGGCGGACGATGGCCGCCTGTGTCGAGCGCGGCTGCCGCACGGAGGGCGAGCTCCCGGGACCCATGCGCGTCAAGCGGCGCGCGGCGGAGCTCGCGAAGAACCTGCGCGCGCGGTCGGAGGAATCGCTGCGCGATCCGTTGTCGATGCTCGACTGGGTCAACCTCTATGCGATGGCCGTCAACGAGGAGAACGCCGCGGGCGGGCGCATCGTGACGGCGCCGACCAACGGCGCGGCGGGCGTTATTCCCGCAGTGCTTCATTACTACGTCAAGTTCGTGCCGGGTGCGAACGAAAACGGCATCGTCGATTTTCTGCTGACGGCTGCCGCGATCGGCATCATTTACAAGGAAACGGCCTCGATCTCGGGCGCCGAAGTGGGCTGCCAAGGCGAGGTGGGCGTGGCCTGCTCGATGGCGGCGGCGGCGCTTGCGGCCGTCATGGGCGGCACGCCGCGGCAAGTGGAAAACGCCGCCGAGATCGGCATGGAGCACAACCTCGGCATGACGTGCGACCCCGTGGGCGGGCTGGTGCAGATTCCCTGCATCGAGCGCAACGCGATGGGCGCCATCAAAGCGCTGAACGCTTCGCGTATGGCGCTCAAGGGAGACGGGCAGCATTACGTCTCGCTCGACTCGGTCATCAAGACGATGCGCGAAACCGGCGCCGACATGAAGACCAAATACAAGGAGACGTCCCGCGGCGGGTTGGCCGTGAACGTCATCGAATGCTAATCGACCCATCGGGACCACCGCTATGAGCCGCTTTTCAATATTCAGTCTGGTGCGCAACGGTTTGTCGTACCACGAGAACTGGGAGCGCCAATGGCGCAGCCCGGAACCCAAGCGTGAGTACGACGTCGTGATCGTCGGCGGAGGCGGCCATGGGCTCGCCACGGCCTATTACCTCGCCAAAGAGCATGGCGTGCGCAACATCGCCGTGCTCGAAAAAGGATGGATCGGCGGCGGCAACACGGCGCGCAACACGACGATCATTCGCTCCAACTACTTGTGGGACGAATCGGCGGCGCTTTACGAAAAGGCGATGAAGCTGTGGGAAGGCTTGTCGCAGGACGTCAACTACAACGTGATGTTCAGCCAGCGCGGCGTGATGAACCTCGCGCATACGCTGCAGGACGTGCGCGACACCATGCGGCGCGTCAACGCGAACCGGCTCAACGGCGTCGACGCCGAATTCCTGACGCCCGAGCAGATCAAGGAAATCGAGCCGACGATCAACTTGAACGCGCGCTATCCGGTGCTCGGCGCGTCGTTCCAGCGGCGCGGCGGCGTGGCGCGGCACGATGCGGTGGCTTGGGGCTTCGCCCGCGGCGCCGATTCGCACGGCGTCGACATCATCCAGAACTGCCAAGTCACGGGCATTCGCCGCAACGGCGGCGCCGTGGTGGGCGTGGAAACGGTGAAGGGCTTCATCAAGGCGAAGAAGGTAGCCGTGGTCGCGGCCGGCAATACGACGACGCTCGCCGATATGGCCGGCGTGCGCTTGCCGATCGAAAGCCACCCGCTGCAAGCGTTGGTATCCGAGCCGATCAAGCCTGTCGTCAATACGGTGGTCATGTCGAACGCGGTTCACGCGTACATCAGCCAATCCGACAAGGGCGACCTCGTGATCGGCGCCGGCATCGATCAATACACGGGCTTCGGCCAACGGGGCAGCTTCCACGTCATCGAAGGGACGTTGGACGCCATCGTCGAGATGTTCCCCGTGTTCTCGCGCGTGCGGATGAACCGCCAGTGGGGCGGCATCGTCGACGTCTCGCCCGACGCCTGCCCGATCATCAGCAAGACGGACGTGAACGGCCTGTACTTCAACTGCGGATGGGGAACGGGCGGCTTCAAGGCGACGCCGGGCTCGGGGTGGGCGTTCGCGCACACGATCGCGAACGACGCGCCGCACCCGCTCAATGCGCCGTTCTCGCTGGACCGGTTCTATACGGGTCACCTCATCGACGAGCACGGCGCTGCCGCCGTCGCGCACTAAAAATCTATTCAGGCACACACGCTGTGTGGAGAACGACATGTTGCTGATCGAATGCCCTTGGTGCGGGCCGCGCGCCGAAAGCGAATTCTCGTGCGGCGGCGAAGCCGATATCGCCCGCCCGCTCGAGCCCGAAAAACTGAGCGATCGCGAGTGGGGCGAATACCTGTTCATGCGTAAGAACCCCCGCGGCGTGCATCGCGAGCAGTGGCTGCATACGCAGGGTTGCCGCCGCTGGTTCATCGCTACGCGCGACACGGTGTCGTACGCGATTCACGGATACGACACGTTCGGCGGCGCGACTGCGCCGGGCCTGTCCGAGTCGAAGCCGGCAGCAGGCCAGAGCAAGACCCAGAACACGCACGGGGGCAAATAATCATGGGCAATCAATCGAACCGGCTGGGTGCGGGCGGTCGCGTCAATCGCGCGATTCCGCTCACATTCACGTTCAACGGGAAAACGTATCAGGGCTACCAGGGCGATACGCTGGCCTCGGCGCTGCTCGCCAACGGCGTGTATTTCGTCGCCCGTAGCTGGAAGTATCACCGGCCGCGCGGCATCGTGGCGGCAGGCGTGGAAGAGCCGAACGCGGTCGTGCAACTCGAAAGCGGCGCTTATGCGGTGCCGAACGCCCGCGCGACAGAAATCGAGCTCTACCAAGGGCTGGTGGCGAAGAGCGTGAACGCCGAGCCGTCGCTCGAGAACGACCGCTTGGCGATCAATCAGAAGATCGCACGCTTCATTCCGGCGGGCTTCTACTACAAGACGTTCATGTGGCCGCGCAAATGGTGGCCGAAGTACGAAGAGAAGATCCGCGAGGCGGCAGGCCTCGGCAAGGCGCCCGATACGCGCGATGCCGATCGCTACGACAAATGCTACGCCCACTGCGACGTGCTCGTGATCGGCGGCGGTCCCGCGGGGCTCGCGGCTGCGCATGCGGCCGGCTTGGCCGGGGCACGCGTCATGCTCGTGGACGATCAGCGCGAGCTGGGCGGCTCGCTCCTCTCGTGCCGTGCGCAAATCGAAGGCAAGAGCGCGTTGCAGTGGGTCGAGAAAACCGAGCAGGCGCTGTCGCAAATGCCCGACGTCAAGATCCTCTCGCGTGCCACGGCCTTCGGATACCAGGACCATAACCTCGTCACCGTCGTCCAGCGCTTGACCGATCACTTGCCGGTGTCGATGCGCAAAGGCACGCGCGAGCTCGTCTGGAAGGTCCGCGCCAAGCGCGTCATCTTGGCCACGGGTGCCCACGAGCGGCCGCTCGTATTCGGCAACAACGATCTGCCCGGCATCATGCTCGCCTCGGCGGTGTCGACGTACATCCAACGCTACGGCGTGCTGCCGGGCCGCGAAGCGGTCGTCTTCACGAACAACGACGACGGGTATCAGTCCGCGCTCGATCTGAAGGCCGCCGGCGCGAAGGTGACCGTCGTCGATCCGCGTACGCAGACCGACGGCGCACTGCCCGCGGCTGCGCGCCGCCATGGCGTCGTCGTGATCAACGGTGCCGTCGTGACGCAGGCGAGCGGCAAGCGCCGTGTCGCATCGGTGCAGGTCTGCGGGTTCTCCAACGGCGCGGTCGGCGCGAAGGTGGCGAGCTTGTCTTGCGATCTCGTCGCCATGTCGGGCGGCTGGAGCCCCGTGCTCCACTTGTTCGCGCAATCGGGCGGCAAGGCGCATTGGCACGACGAGAAGGCGTGCTTCGTGCCCGGTAAGGGCATGCAGGCGGAAGTGAGCGTGGGTGCCGCGGCGGGCGAGTTCAGCCTTGCGCGCGGACTGCGCCTCGCCATCGATGCGGGCGTGGAAGCGGCGCATTCGATCGGACTGAAGACGGCGACGCGGCCGGTTTCGCCGCAAGTCGCCGATATCAAGGAAACGCCGATCCTGCCGTTGTGGCTCGTGGGAAGTCATGCCGATGCGGCGCGCGGGCCCAAGCAATTCGTCGATTTCCAGAACGACGTATCGGCCGCCGATATCCTGCTGGCCGCGCGTGAAGGCTTCGAATCGGTGGAGCACGTCAAGCGCTATACCGCGATGGGCTTCGGGACCGATCAAGGCAAGCTCGGCAACATCAACGGCATGGCGATTCTCGCCCAGGCGCTCGGCAAGACGATTCCCGAGACGGGCACGACGACGTTCCGTCCGAACTACACGCCCGTGACGTTCGGCGCGATCGCCGGCCGCGAGATCGGCGATTTCATCGATCCGATCCGCAAGACGTGCATTCACGAATGGCATGTCGAGAACGGCGCATTGTTCGAAGACGTCGGCAACTGGAAACGCCCTTGGTACTTCCCGAAGGGCAATGAAGACCTGCACGCAGCCGTGGCGCGGGAATGCTTGGCTGTGCGTACGAGCGTCGGCATCATGGACGCTTCGACGCTCGGCAAGATCGACGTGCAAGGCCCCGACGCGGCGAAGCTGCTGAACTGGGTCTACACGAATCCGTGGTCCAAGCTCGAAGTCGGCAAGTGCCGTTATGGGCTGATGCTCGACGAGAACGGCATGGTGTTCGACGACGGCGTCACGGTTCGCCTGGGCGAGCAGCACTATCTGATGTCGACGACCTCCGGCGGTGCCGCCCGTGTGCTGACGTGGCTCGAGCGCTGGCTGCAAACGGAATGGCCGGACATGAAAGTGCGCTTGACGTCCGTCACCGATCATTTTGCGACGTTCGCCGTGGTCGGCCCCAATAGCCGCAAGGTGCTGCGCAAAGTCTGCCGCGACATCGACTTCTCGAGCGAAGCCTTCCCGTTCATGACGTTCCGCGAAGGGACCGTGGCCGACGTGCCCGCCCGCATCATGCGGATCAGCTTCTCGGGCGAGCTCGCATACGAAGTCAACGTGCCGGCCAATGCGGGACGCGTCGTTTGGGAGGCGCTGATGGCCGCCGGCGCGGAATTCGACATCACGCCTTACGGCACGGAAACGATGCACGTGCTGCGTGCGGAAAAGGGCTACATCATCGTCGGCCAGGATACGGACGGCTCGATGACGCCGTTCGATCTGGGCATGGGCGGCCTCGTCGCCAAGACGAAGGATTGCCTCGGCAAACGCTCGCTGACGCGCTCCGACACGGCGAAGGAAAACCGCAAGCAACTGGTGGGGCTGCTGACCGACGATCCGTCGTTCGTGTTGCCCGAGGGCAGCCAGATCGTGGCGCACGGCGTGAAGGGGCCGGCCATGAATCAGGTGGCCGACCAGCCGGTGCCGATGCTGGGCCATGTGACGTCGAGTTATTACAGCCCGATCCTGAAGCGCTCGATCGCCATGGCTGTGGTCAAGGGTGGCCTCGGCAAGATGGGGCAGAAGGTGTCGGTCGATCTGAACGGCAAATCGATGGCGGCGACGATCTCGAGCCCCGTCTTCTACGACGTCGAAGGAGTGCGTCAGAATGTGGAATGAAAACAGGAAGAATGCGGCCACCGCCGGTGTGCGTGCACCGCTCGAGTCCCCGCTGATCGGCGCGCAGGCGTTGCTCGACGCGAGCCAGGCATCGCCCTCGAAGCTGTTCCGCCTGCGTGAGCGGCCGTTTCTCGAACTCGTGAACGTACGCGGCGATGCGCGCGACCCCGCGTTCGTGGCTGCCGTGCAAGAGGTCATCGGCGCCCGTTTGCCGACGAAGCCCAATACGATGGCGCAGGGCACGGAGTACGACGTGATGTGGCTGGGCCCCGACGAATGGCTCGTGCGTTCGAACGAGGCGCGTACGCCTGCGCTCGAGGGCAAGCTGCGCGCGGCGTTCGGCACGTTGTTCGCGTCGGCGGTGGACGTCGGCAGCGGCTACACGGTGCTCGAAGCCAGCGGCGAGCGTGTGCGCGATGTGATTTCGCGCGGCTGTCCGCTCGATCTGCATCCGAAGTCGTTCCAGCCTGGCCAGTGCGCCCAGACTCACTACTTCAAGGCGTCGATCGTGCTGATTCCGACGGCTCACGATGCGTTCGAACTCGTCGTGCGGCGCAGCTTTGCAGACTATTTCTGCCGCATCATCCTCGACGCGGCGGCGCCGATCGTATCGTGAAGCCCGGCGAGCCGTTCACCGTCCGCGAGGCGCTGCTGCATGAAGCGGCCGCCGCGCCTCGCGGGCGCGGATGGCACGTATTCGTCGACGAATTGATCGCCCGCACGCGTGTGGGCATCCACGCTCACGAATACGTCGCGCCGCAGCCCGTCATCGTCGACGCGCGCTTGGGCTATCGTTGCATGCCGACGGAAGCCGTCGATGGATGGATCGACTACGAACGCTATTGTCAGCAGCTCACGTCGTTTCTTGCCGATAAGCCGCATACGCGTTTGCTCGAAACGCTGGCCGTGGAGCTCGCGGCGTTGTCGTTTTCGCAATGGCCGGCGCTCGACACGCTGACGCTTGCGCTGCACAAGCCGAAGATCCGCGAGGGCACGCGCCGCATCGGGCTCGAACTCGATTGGACGCGAGCCGATTACGACGCGTGGCGCGCCGCGCACGAAACGGCGGCGGCACGCGCCACGTGCTGAGCGTCCAGCCCGGGCGCGCGGCGCACGCCGCCGATTCCCCGATTACTTCACGTCGGGGTTCGCTTTCGTCTGCGGCTTGGCCTTGAGACGCCCTTGATAGAACGGCACGCGGCGCACGACCGATTGCTGCGGCGCCGTTTCGAGACGCAGCATCCGCGCGGCCACGGCAGGCGCGATCGAGATCGAGTCGATGCTCTTCTCACGCGACGGATCGGCGAGTCCCGAACTGACGAGCAGATGCGCTTCCAGCTTCAGGTTCGTGAGCCGAGGCGGGTCCTGCAGCGCATTGCTCTGGCCCAGCAACTGCCCCCATGCGTTGTCGCCGTAATTGACGACGTAGTAATCCTGCCCGCTCGGATCGGCCAGCACGGCGCCGCACCCGGGCAATCGCACCTGCATGCTCGTGTCCTTCATCGCAAACGTCTTGCGGTTCGACAGCGCATTGCCGTACGCGAGCGTGAGCGGAATCGTCCACTGCGTGCCCGGATAAAGGTTCTTGTTCGGGAACGGCTGCTGTTTGAGCGAAACGATCGTCTGGTCGCTCGTCAGATCGCATTGGGTTTCGAGCGATACGAGCGGCACGCCCGTTTGCCGCACGAAGCTGTCGCCGATCGCATTCATCGGCTGGCCGCTCGCATGCGAAAGCTCGTCCCAGAGCCGCTTCGGCGTGGAATTGCCGAGCGCATAGTCGGCCAAATACTGCTGCAGGCCCTTGCGCATCACGTCGTCGCCGAGATAGCCCTCGAACATCTTCAGCACCTGGCCGCCCTTGTCGTAGACGAACTCCGCCGCGTTGATGACGAAGTCGTTCGACGCCCAGGCGTTGAAGTTGGGCTGGATCGGGTATGAGCTCGAAGCAAGATCGGCCGCAATGATGCGGTACTTGTTCTTGACTTCGCCTTCCCAGCTGAAGCGGTCCGGGTAGAACGCGATCTTCGTCTTGTTCTCGAAGTACGTCGCGAAGGATTCGTTGAGCCACACGTCGTCCCACCAATCGAGCGTGACGAGATCGCCGAACCACTGGTGCGCAGCCTCGTGCGTGAGCACGGTCACCCCGTAGTTCGACAGCGGTGTGCCGGGCGGCGGCACGATATCGTCGGCGAACTCGAGAATGGCGCCCCAGTTCTCCATGCCGCCGAAGTTCAAGTCCTTTTCGGCTTTGAACGCGTCGTTTGCGGCGATCGTGTCGAACTTCTTGAGCGGCAGCGGGATGCCCGTGTACCGGTAGTAGAAGTCGAGCGCGCGCTTGGTTTCCTGCATCGCGGGCTTGGCCCAATCCTTCATGCCGGGCGGCGTGAAAATGCGAAGGTGCAAGCCCTTGCCGTCTGCCAGCGGGCTCGAGAAATCGTCTTCGAGCACGTCGAATTGGCCGCCGCCGAAGAAGAGCAGATACGAGGGCATAGGCGGCGTCTTTTCGAACGTCACGCGCTTGTAGCCCTGATCGACGTTCGCCTCACCCGTTTCCGCGGCATTCGACACGACGCGCCAGTTTTGCGGCACGTCGGCGCTGACCTCGTAGGTCGGGCGGAATGCGGGCTCGTCCCAGCCGGGGAACCACTGCCGTGCGAGATCCGATTCGCCCTGCGTGAGAATCGCGCCGCTCGTCTTGCCGTCGGTCGCTTTCAGATCGACGCGGAAGACCCCTTCGGCAGCGGAGCAGCCCGGGTAGTTATCGTTGCCGCAGCTGCCGCCTGTCTTCGTGACCGGATCGTCGTAGGTCTTGAAGTTGATGATGCCTTTCCACTCCATATGCAGCGAATAGGTGCCCGCCGCGATCTGACCGCTTGCCGGACGCAGTTGATAGTAGTCGCCGTCGTCTTGCGGCGTGGCGATGAGGGGAATGTTGCCCGGCTGCAGCGTGAGCGCGCCGTTCGTAAACGACAGCCGGTGCGCGGCCACGACGATCGCGTTCACAGGCTTGAGCACCTTGATTTCCACGTCGGCGCGGCCGTCGAACGCATTCAGGTCGGTGTTCGGGCGGAACCAGAGCTTGTAGTTGACGGGTACGACCGTATCGGGCATCTCCACGGGCGCTACGGTCTTGTCGATCCCCGGCGTCGCGGTGACGGGGCCCGACGGCGCGGTCACCATCGGCGTGGCTGCGGAGCCTGATCCGGGCGCGGCGGCGCCGGCGCGAACGCCCGATGCCGACGAGCCGTCGCCTCCGCCGCAACCGGCCATCACCAAAGCTGCGGCTATGGAAATGCAGTGCAATTTAGCATTGAGTGGAATGCGCATTTTCAACCCTCTGATGGAAATTGTTTCGTTCATTTGAAGCACGAACTCTTTTCCCTGCTATCTCGAGGAAGGGCAAAGCAATACCCTGCGGGCATTCGAATGCTCGCGAACGACGGGCATGCGTCGCCCAGGCTCAGCTTTCACTGAAACCTATCGCTTCATCACTGATAAGGACTACTAAACAAGTACGAGAAGCCGAAACGACAGCGGTGAACAGGCCTGTCTTTCGAGGAGATCGCCGTTACTCCGCTCGTGAGAGGGCAGTCGCGGTCGCGGCGGCACGCCTGAGCGGCGCTTGGCGATGCAAGAGAGATTAGGTGCGCATGGCGTGATGTGTCAACTTCCTTTCACCATTTTTAATTAATGGCACGAGGTATCAATTGTTTTCTACGTTTATTTGTAGGGTGATCAGATCGGTATGGCTATTTTTTTGGGTAATTAATCCCATTGAAAATAAATGGAATGAAAATTTGACTGAGTCGGCGAACGCCGCGAAGATAGGCGTCGGGACCGCAAAAAGGGCGCTTGCCTTTGCGCCGACTCCCGAGGGGTATCTGGGCGAAGAGTGGAGGCAGGTGGCTTCGTTTTATCGCCGAGGCATGACGACCGGTTCCGTCATCGAGGCCCGGCGCGCTGTGTCTCGCTGTCACAAGCGCTGTCCGAAGCGACAAGGGAAGATGCGGCTCGCCGCACCGTCGCACCGCCGCACCGTCGCACCGTCGCACCGTCGCACCGTCGCACCGTCGCACCGTCGCACCG
>CBIHRA010000028.1:0-69739 GCA_966212325.1 uncultured Burkholderiaceae bacterium
AAGCAACGGAAGCAACGGAAGCAACGGAAGCAACGGAAGCAACGGAAGCAACGGAGGCGAGCGAGGCGAGCGAGGCGAGGGAAGCGCCCCGAGTAACCTGAACGACGAACGTCGCTCGACGCTCTCACGCATCGAGCGTGAGTTGTGCGAGCTGCAGGGCGAATCGCCGCTCGTCGTCGCCGATGTCGACCGGCACGCGGTGGCCCGCGTCGTGCAGGATTGGACCGGGATTCCAGTAGGCCGCATGCTGCGCGACGAGCTCGACAACGTGCTCGGCTTGGCGGAGCGTCTGAACGCGCGGGTCGTCGGCCAAGCACATGCCACGGGCCGGATCGCTCGACGAATGCGTGCGGC
The DNA here is from genome assembly GCA_966212325.1 of uncultured Burkholderiaceae bacterium. Classification (GTDB taxonomy): domain Bacteria; phylum Pseudomonadota; class Gammaproteobacteria; order Burkholderiales; family Burkholderiaceae; genus Trinickia. The sequence goes on from CBIHRA010000028.1 coordinate 355, forward strand.
GCGCGCGGGGCTGCATCGTCGTGGGCGGCCGCTCGGCGTATTTCTGCTCGCGGGGCCGTCGGGCGTCGGCAAGACCGAGACGGCTCATGCGTTGGCCGAGGCGCTCCACGGCAGCGAACGCGACCTTCTCACGTTGAACATGAGCGAGTACAGAGAGGCCCATTCCGTTTCCGCACTGAAAGGCGCGCCGCCAGGCTACGTCGGTTACGGAGAGGGTGGAGGCCTGACCGACGCGGTGCGCCGTAAGCCATACAGCGTTCTGCTGCTCGACGAGATCGAGCAGGCGCACCGCGATGTGCACGCGTTGTTTTATCAGGTGTTCGATAAGGGATGGATGGAGGACGGTCAAGGGCGGTTTATCGATTTCCGCAACACCGTCATCCTGCTGACGACGAACGTCGGCGACGCTTGCATTTCAAGCGCATGGGAGGCTGCGCAGCGCAACGAGACTGCGACGCTCGACGCACTGCGTATGCCGCTACGCAAAGCGCTTTTAACGGCATTTCCCGCCGCGCTGCTCGCGCGCATGACCACCATTCCCTATTTGCCGCTATCGGACGAGTCGATGCGCTCGATCGTCCAGGCGCAACTCGAACGTGTTCGACAAACCGTGCGTGAGCAGCACGCCGTCAGGCTCGATTATGGAGACGACGTCGTGGCCGCGGTTCTCGATCGATGCGCGCAACGCGAGACCGGAGCCCGCCTCGTCGATGCCGTCATCGGTGAAGGCATCTTGCCAGAAATCGGCTTCGCGCTGCTTTCGGCGCGGACTCGCCAGCCTAGCGTCGACCGAGCCGCATTGCGAGTCGCCGGTGAGGCGTTCCGTTGCGAACTCGCTTGCTGATGGCAGCGGGAGGAAGAGGAAATGACGCAACCTGTCGTGGCGGGCGCCGAGTTGACGTGTTCATTCGGCGCGGCGCCGGCGGTGCTCGTCGTGTTGCCGAGCGCTCGCGTGCTCGTCGAAGGGAGGCCGGTCGCAACGATCATGGATCATGCGCCGTTCGTCAACATTCCCACCTTCGGCCTATGCAACTCGCCCGCGAATCCGGCGGTGGCGGCGGCCACCGCGGCGGCGCTCGGCACGCCTACTCCGGCGCCGTGCGTTCCCGCGACGGCAGCGCCCTGGGTGCCGGGCGTGCCGACGGTGCTGGCCGCGGGCCTGCCCGTCATCGACAACACGTGCATTTGTACGTGTACATGGGGCGGCAGCATAACCGTCGCGATGCCGGGCGCCGTCAAGACGATGGTGCCGTGAAGCAACGCCGATCCGATCGAGCCTGAAGATGGCGACACCGATATTGACCCAGACGAGCCGGGCTGCGCGGCTCCAAACGATTCTGCCGGAGGGGGCGCTGGTGCTGACTGCGATGGACGGCGTCGAAGCGATTTCACGGCCGTTTGCGCTGCGACTGACGGCGCTCAGTGCGAGCGGCGGCATCACAGCGAAGCAACTGCTCGGCACACGCATCTCCGTGCACCTAGACACGGGCGGCGGCGAGCGGCAATTCAACGGCATCGTGGCGCGATTTTCGATCGGCGAAAGCTGGCCCGAAGACGGGCAGCGCGCATTGTTTCGCTACGAATTGCTGATGCGGCCGACGCTATGGACGCTTACGCGCGGCGCGCATTGCCGTTTCTTTCATGCGCGCACTGCGCTCGAGGTGGTCGAGACCGTCCTCGGCCAGTACGACGTGAACTATCGCAACGCCTGCGCGTTGCGATATCGCACGCTCGAGCACTGCGCTCAGTACCAGGAGACCGATTTCGACTTCGTGAGTCGTCTGCTCGAGCGCGAGGGCATCTACTACTTCATCGAACATAGAGACGGCAAGGATTGGCTCGTGCTGGCCGATACGCCGACGGCGGCGCCCCAAGACGGCGCCGTCGCGTTCGCGCGCACGCTCGTCGACGGCAAGCCGCTGGACGAGTCGATTTACCGGTGGCGGATCGACGAGCAACTGTCGCCCGGGATCACTGAACTCACGGCGTTCGATTTCGCGAACGCCAAGGCGAGCGCGCAGCAGGAGGCGCTCGTCGTACGCGCGGCCGCCGATTCGAGCGAACGAAGCTTTCTGATGGCCGGCTACGGCGTGCACTACGAAACGCAGGACGAGGGCCGGCGCCTCGCTCAGGCGCAACTCGACGCGTTGCGGGCCGAAGACAAGTGGGCGTGGGGCGCGGCGACCGCCCGAACGATCCGGCCCGGCGGCGTTTTTGCGCTGACGGGGCACCCTCGCGCGGATCAAAACGGCGACTATCTCGTGACCGAGGCGCGTTACCGCGTTCGTCTCGGCGATTACACCCCGTGCGGCGCGAGCGCCGCGCGCAGCGATCCTGTCTTCGACTGCACCTTTCGCGCACTGCCCAAGGACCGTCCATTCAAAGCGCCCGTCATCACGGAGCGCCCGCAAGCGGGGCTGCAGACGGCCACCGTCGTAGCGGAATCGGGCGACGAGATGGCGACGGAGCGGCACGGCCGCATCAAAGTGCAATTTCACTGGGAGCAACTGGACCCGCCGCGGGCCGACGATCGTATGAAGCGATGCTGGGTGCGGGTGGCGCAAGGATGGGCGGGGCGCACTTGGGGAATGGTCTTCATGCCCCGGACGGGACAAGAGGTGATCGTGGCGTTCGTCGACGGCGATCCCGACCGTCCGCTCGTCGTCGGCTGCCTCTATAACAGCGCCAACCCGCCGCCTTACGCGTTGCCGGCGCACGAGGCGATTTCGACGATACGCACGGCGTCGCTTGGGGGCGACGGCGAGCACCACGAGTTGCGCTTCGACGACAAGAACCTCCAAGTGCTGCTCTACGCCGGTGGACGCGCGGACACCTACGTCAAGCGCAGTGCGCATGAGTGGGTGGGCGAAGACGCCCATGCGATCGTCGCGGGCAAGCGGGTGGCGAAGGTGGGCGGTGACGACCTCACGGTCGACGGCGGCCAGCGCGTGAAAGTGGAGGCGAGCGCATCGCTTAGCGCGGGCATCGACGTATTGCACGAGGCGCGGGCGAATTACTCGGTGAAAGGGGAAATCGTCCACGTGAAAGGTGGCGCGAGCGTCGTCGTAGAAGCGCAGGCGATGTTGACGCTCAAGTGCGGCGGCAGTTTCGTCGCGATCACCCCGGCCGGCGTGCAGATCAGCGGTCCGCTCGTCGGGCTCAACAGCGGAGGCGCTGCGGGATCTGCGCCGGGCGCGTCGCCCGAATCGCCAAGTGCGCCGAAGAAGGCCGACGACGGCTCGGGGGCGCGATGAGCTGCTTGTCGAAGTCATTGGTTGTCCTAAATAGGTCTGCCCGACAGCATGTCGTCCGGCCTACACATGCAGCTTTCGCGCGAGGGGAGAATGTTTTCGTATAACAGAGTGGTGTGGTCGGAAGGCATGCTGCTTCAGCAGCAGCACTTGCAACAACAGGACCGCTATCTGCATCGATTGATCGATGCGCGTTGCGCGCTGCACGGGCGGCATGCATGGGGATTTTCGAGCCTGACGATCGATGAAGGCCAACTCGCGCTCGGCAAGCTGGCGCTCAGGCGCTGCGAAGGCTTGATGCCGGATGGCACGCCGTTTTCTCTCCCGGGCGATGGCGATCTGCCCTTGCCGATCGATGTGCCCGACAGCGCGCGCGGCGTGACCGTCGTCTTGGCGCTCGCGCTGGCCCGCCCCGGCATTCCCGAAGTCGACGAGGGGGACGGGCGGCGCGAGTTCGGCGCCGATACGCTTTCGCAAGCGCGATACGGCACGGCCGAATACATGGCGAACGACAGCCATTCGACCGAGAGCGGCAACGCGCTCGTGCAAGTTGCGAGGTTGAGGATGCGGCTCGCGCTCGAGGGGGAGATAGGCGACGCGTTCACGACGATCGGCGTCGCGCGCATCGTCGAACGCCGCCCCGATCATCGGCTCGTGCTCGACGACGCCTATATGCCGCCATGCCTATGCTTTCGTGCCGCCCCCGCGCTGGCTGCTTTCGTCGACGAACTGGTCGGATTGCTGCGGCAGCGCGCGCAGATGCTGTCCACGCGCCTAGCGCAACCGGGGATCGGCGCCGTCGCCGAGCTGACCGATTTCCTTCTGTTGCAGCTCGTCAATCGCTGCGAGCCGCTCTTCGCGCATTGGGCGCAGCTCGATGGGCTGCATCCGGAGCCGCTGTATTGCGCGTTGGTGCAACTGGCCGGCGAACTGTCGGGGTTGACGGGCAAAGCGGCCGGACCGCAGGCGACATCCGTTCCGTACCGGCACGATCGGCTGGACGCATCGTTTGCACCGGTCATCGCAGCTATCCGAGATGCGCTCAGCTATGCGATGAATCCGCAAGCGATCGCCATCGGACTCGAAGCGCGGCCCTTCGGCTTGCAGGTGGCGCGCGTCGCCGATAGCTCGCTGTTCTCCACGGCCGGCTTCGTGCTGACTGCGCGGGCCGACATGGCGGTCGACGCGCTCGCCGCCACGTTGCCGTTTCAGCTGAAAGTCGGGCCGCTCGAGAAGATCGACGACCTCGTGAACCTGCAGTTGCCGGGCATCGGCCTTCGCCTGCTGCCCACGGCGCCGCGGCAACTGCCGTTTCATGCTCAGCGTTGCTACTTGGCGCTCGATTCGAGCGACGAATTGTGGTTGCAATTGGCGTCGTCCGGGGCATTGGCGATGCACGTGGCCGGCGCGTTCCCCGGGCTCGAGCTGCAGCTATGGGCGATCAGGCAGTGACGGCTTCGCAGATTGCATCGCCGCCCGAGCGGGCCGGCGTCAATGTCATGATGGACGCGGCGCATCCGGTGCTCGACCTCGTTTGCCGCTTGAAGCTGCGGGAGTTCGAAGAGGCGATCGAACCGTTGCGCGTCCGGCTACGCGCAATGATCGATGCTTTCGACGAACGCGTCCGGCAAGCCGGCGTCGACGAACGATCGTGCACGGTTGCGCATTACTGCCTCTGCACGTTCGTCGACGAGGTGGTCGCCGCCACGCCGTCGGGCGGCGCCGGCGCGTGGGCGAGCCACAGCCTGCTCGTCACGTTCCACAAGGAGGCTTCGGGCGGCGAGCGATTCTTTTCGTTCTTGGACACGCTGAGTCGAGATCCGTCGACCCATCTCGATGTGCTGGAGCTGATCTACGTCATGCTTGCGCTCGGGATGGAGGGGCGCTACCGGTTGTTGGACAACGGCCGCATGCAGCTTGAAACCGTGCGGGACAATCTGCGCAGAGCGCTTGCTGTGCAGCGGGGAAACGTGCCCGCGTGGCCCGGCGCAGCGCAAATGATCGAAAACAAGTGGCGGGGCCGCGGGCGGTGGCCGGTATCGCGCATGCTGGTCGCAGGCGCTATCGCGATGTGCGCGTCGCTCACCGTCGCGCTCGAGATCAGCTTGCACGAGCAGGCGCGGCCCGTCGTCGAAACGTTAGGCAAAGTCCATGTGGCCCAGCGTTCGGTGCCGGCGCTCCGACAGGCTTCGGCCGCATCGCCGGCACCTTCGGCCGCGGCCAATGCCATTGCACTGACGTTGGCCCAGCGGCTGGCGCAAGATCTCGCCGCCCATCGCGTCGTTATCGAGAGCAGCCCCGGGCGGGCCGTTCTCACACTCGGCAGCGACGGCCTTTTCGCTTCGGGCAGCTCGACCATACTGGCATCGCGCGCCGCGCTGCTCCGGCGCATCGGCGGTGCGTTGCGCGATCTGGACGCGCGCATCGTCGTCGTTGGGCACACGGACGATGAGCCTACGTCTCCCGGCAAGCCGACCAATTGGCAACTGTCTCTCGCGCGTGCCACGGTGGTCGTGAATCTGTTGCGCGAGGAGGCCGGTGGTCCCGAGCGCTTCCTCGCGCAAGGGTGTGGCGCATCGGAGCCGGTGGCGCCGAACGATTCGCCCGCGAATCGCGCACGCAACCGCCGGGTCGCGGTGACCGTCATGGCGCGCGGAGCGGCGCTATGACGGAAGCCGCGATAACGACGGTGACGGCCTTGCGCGAGCCCAGGCATTGGAGGAATCGAATTCCATGTTAGGACGACTCGTCAATCGATTCCGATCGCGTGGGGCGGCAACGTCCGATGCGGCGAACCACTCGGAAGGCGCGCGGCCTGCGTCTGCATCGCGCGAGGACGCGCCACATGCCGGCGCGCGGCGCCCTCAGGCAGAGGACAGCGTTGCGGCTGCGCTTCGCTGGGCGCGCAGGGGAGGACCGGCATGGCGCTGGGGCAGGCATAGCGTTTATCGCCTACCTTGGTATGTGGTCATCGGCGAACGCGCGGCGGGAAAATCGACCATGCTCCGGGCGGCGGGGATGCGGCCCGGCCGCCGCGGAGGCGATGCCCGCGATGGGGCCGGCGGGTCGTTGCCGCGATGGTGGTTCGGCGAGGATGCGGTGCTGTTCGAGACGACGATCGGCGAGGCCGCGGACGATGCGCACTGGCCCGTGTTGTTGCGGCGGCTCAGGCGCGTCCGTTCTCGCTGGCCGATCAACGGCATCGTCGTCGTGGTGTCCGCGAGCCGGATCGCCGGCAAGGAGGAAGGCGATCCTTGTTGCAGCGAAGCGGTGCGCACACGTATCGCTCAGGCCTATGAGACATTCAAACGGCGCATCCCGGTTTATGTACTGGTCACGCATGGCGACCGGCTTCGGGGTTTCGAGGCATTCGCCGGGGACATGACCGGCGCGCCCTGCGGGGCGCCGATGGGCGTGACGCTTCCATTGAAAGGCGAGCCGTCCGGCCGTACGCAGGCCGAGGGCTTTGCGCAAGCGTTGGACACATGGGTCCGCGGGGCGAAGGACGATTGCGTCTTGCGCTTGCCCGTTCGAGCCGACTCTCGCCGCGCCGCGATGATCTATCGGTTTCCAAGTGTGCTCGGGAATTGGGTCGCAGCGCTCGGCCGGTTCGTCCGCGACGCCTTCGACGCAACGCCGGAGCACCCGGAACCTGTGCTGCTTCGAGCGGTGTGCGTATCTGCCGTGTCGAACGTCGATGTAGCTTCGACCGCCGCGGCGCGCTCATCCGAGGCCGATCCCGGGACTGGCGCCGGGACCGCTGCCGGGCCGATGCGATTCGGCGCACGATTCCTGCGCGACGTCGTGTTCGACGAGCGGGATCTTGTACGGTCTTGTCATGCGGTCCCGCGCCGGTTCGCGGTCGTGCGCAACGTCGCGGTCGCATCGACGGTGGCGCTGGCGGCATGTGTCTGCATGGGACTGGTCATGGCGTATTGGCGCGGGAGCGCCGCGGTGGCTGCGACCGCCCCCTCGGCTGGCGCACTCGTGAGCGCCGCCCGCCGGGGCGTCGACGTCCGCTCGCCGCGGGCCATCCTGCGGTTGCTCGACTTGGCGCACGGCTTGCCTTGCGGACGTGCTTGGCAGGCGTCGTCAGGGAGCTGGCTGGCCGGCGTCGAGCTCGTGCGCGAGCTGCATTTGGAGCGTGCGTGCCAAACGGCCTATCGCACTGTCCTGCGCGAGACGCTGCAATCGTATGTCGTCGCGCGAATGACCGACATGCTAGCCGACCCGCACATCGCCGCATCGGAACAATACGCGACACTGCGCGCTTACCTCATGCTCGGCGATCGGGCGCACTACGATCGGGCGGCGGTTCTGGCCTGGATCGCGGGCCAGACGGCGAATACGGGCCTGTCCGCGAGCGAGCAGGCTGCATGGGCGGCGCACGCGGCGGCGTGGGCCGAACCGGCCGCGTTCCGATCGGACGTGACGCTCGATGCATCGCTCGTTGCCCACACGCGCGCTCGGCTTTTGGCGCAGAGCGCAGCGCAGCGGGTGTTCGCGATCCTGCTGCCCGAACTCGAGGCGGCAATGCCGGACCCTCTTTCGGTGGCGGAGATGGCCGGCCCCGCCGCGGCGCTGGTTTTTTATCGGAAGACGGCGCGGCCGCTCAGCGACGGCGTCCCGGGCGCGTTCACGCTTGCCGGTATGCGCCGCTACTTCGGGTTGCGCGATGCCGCGCTCGCACGAGCGCGGAGCGAGACTTGGGTGCTCGGGCCGGCCGGCACGCTGCAAATGCGAGCGCTGCCGGATGAACTCGACCGGCTTTACTTCACGCAATACAGCGCCGCATGGGATGCGATCCTCGGCGACGTCGCACTGCGGCCGCTTTCGTCTGCCGGCGACGGTGCGGCAATGGTGCGGTTGTTGACGGGCCGCGACTCGCCGCTGCGAGCCTATCTGACGCGCGCAGCGAAGGAAACGACGCTTGCGTCGGCGGCATCGCCGGTGCAAGCACCGCAGCCGGTGCGGTCGGGGCTAGCCGCCAGGGTGGGACGCACGCTTCGACGGTGGTTTGCCGCAGCGCCGCCCACGGCGCTCGCTCGCGGCGAACCCGAACACGAGCCGTCGGCGCAGGCGCAGCGCATGGTCGATCGTCATTTCGATGCGCTGCACCTGCTATTGCACCCGGCGAGCCCTGACGCGAACGGAAGCAGCGCAAGCGCGCTCGACCAGGCACTAGCGCAATTGAAGGAAGTGGCCGTTTATCTGAACGCAGCCGCACTCGCGCGCACGAGCGGTGTGCTTGCGCCGCCGGACGATGCGCTGACGCGTCTCACGCATCAGGCCGCAACGCTGCCTGCGCCGCTCGGGGACATGCTGCAAGGGCTTGCACAAGACGGCGCCGCATCCGCGCAAGCGGCGGAACGCGCCGAGATAGACGAGCGCTGGCGCACCGATGTCTCGTCGTTTTGCCATGCAGCCGTCGACGGCCGGTATCCGTTCGTCGCCCTCGCCGACGCGGACGCCTCGAGCGACGTGACGCTCGACGATTTCACGCGATTGTTCGCGCCCGGTGGACTGCTCGATACGTTCTTTCAATCGAATTTGAAGACGTACGTCGATACGGCGACATCGCCATGGACCTGGCGGGCCGGCGTCGCTCCGGCGGACATGTCGAGCACCGCACTCGATGCGTTCGAGCGCGCCGCGCAAATACGCGCCGTGTTTTTCCCGGCGCAAGGCAAATCGATCGATGTGCGTTTCACGCTGACGCCGCGTCATATCGACCCCGATATAAAGCGATTCACGTTCGCGGCGGGCGGACAAGAGATCACCTATGCGGAAGGGGCGCCGCCCTCGGCGGCGTTCGAGTGGCCCGAGCGGGCGGCGCAGGCGCGCGCGCGCATGGACTACTCGCTTGCCGGCGACGACAGCGAGCTTTCCATCGAAGCGCGCGGCCCATGGTCGCTGTTTCGCCTGCTCGATAGAGGCCGCCTCGCGGCGGATTCGCCCGACCGCATCGCGCTGACGTACGTGCTTGGCAAGCGCAGCATCGAGCTCGAACTCGCCGCCGCGAGCGTCGTCAATCCGTTCGGCGCGCAGGGATGGCGAGCGTTTCGCTGTCCGTCGGGCATCTAGCCGGCGATGAGCATCGACCTAGCAAAAACGGTTCATGGCGCGCGGGCGGTGCGTTGGCTCGCGCGAATCGGCCAAGGCGATGCGCTCGCTCCGGTTTTGATCGCGCTCGTCGTGGCCATGATGGTCTTGCCTTTGCCGACGCTCATGATCGATGCACTGATCGCCGTCAACGTCGGTGCGGCGACATTGCTGATCGCCCTCGCGCTGTATGTCCCGAACGCCGTTTCGTTTTCGAGCTTTCCGGTCATTCTCTTGCTGACGACGTTGTTTCGTCTCGGCATCGAGGTCAGCACGAGTCGATCGATTCTTCTTCATGCCGATGCGGGCGCGGTCGTCGAGACGTTCGGGCGCTTCGTGGCCGGCGACAACATGGCCGTGGGTTTGATCGTCTTTTTGGTCATTGCGATCGTTCAGTTTCTCGTCGTCACGAAAGGCGCGGAACGCGTTGCGGAGGTGGCGGCGCGCTTCACGCTCGATTCGATCCCAGGCAGACAGATGGCGATCGACGCCGACCTGCGCGCCGGCTTTACGCGGCCAGAGACTGCGCAGTATCTGCGCGCGGAACTGGCGCGCGAAAGCCGCATGCACGGGGCGATGGACGGCGCCATGCGTTTCGTGAAGGGCGATGCGATCGCCGGCCTCGTGATCGTGACCGTGAACCTGACGGCCGGCATCGCCATCGGCGTCTTACAGCGCGGTCTGACGTTCGAGGCAGCACTCGAGCGCTATTGCCTGCTTACGATCGGCAACGCGCTCGTTGCTCAGATTCCCGCGCTGTTGATCGCCATGGCAGCGGCGGTGCTGATCACGCGCGGCGAAGAGCCGACGGGGAAAGGCGCGACCGTCGGGGAGCAGATCGCCGGGCAATTGTGCGGTGCGCCCGCGGCGTGGCTGATGGGGGCCTGCACGATGGCGATTTTCGCCGCGGCGCCCGGCATGCCATGGCATGTGTTTCTGGTGCTGGCCGGGTCGATGCTAGGCGTAGCCGCGGCGCGTTGGCGTCGCGATGCGCGCGAAAACGCCAATGCGCAGACGCCCGAGAAGGCGCCGTCGCCAAACGTGGTGCCCGACGACACCGACGTGCGGCAGATCGTGCCGGTGCGTCCCATTGTCGTTTGGCTTTCGTTGCAGTGGTCGACAAGTGCGGTCGCCGATGCCGGCCGGCTCGCGCCGCCGATCGCCGAGCTCGAACGGACGATCCGGCGCGTGCGTAACGAACTCGTTCTGCGCTATGGCGTGACCGTGCCGGTGATCGAAATCGACCGTGTCGACCGCCTGGAAGCCAACGCGTACGAAATCGCGATTCACGAGGTCGTCGTTGCATGCGGGCTCTTTCACTGGGACAGAACGTGCCTACCCGTACCGCCCGATGTCCAAGCCGACGCTCGCGAACATGCAATAGCGCAGTCGTATCCGCTGATCGATGGGGCAATGTGGTTCGAGCCGCAGTTCGCGGCGCAAGCCGGCATCGACGCCGAACGGGGTATGGGCGCGCTGGATTATTTCGCTTCGCTGCTGCGCCGGGTATTGCATCGACACGCGGGACAGTTCGTCGGTGTCCAAGAGGCGCAGCTCATGTTCAATTGGCTGCAACGGGAAATGCCGGCCGTCGCCAAAGAGCTATCGCAGGCGCTGACTCTGCCGCGCTTCGCCGAGATCATGAAGTTGCTCGTGGTCGAACGCATCTCGCTGCGCAACGTACGCGAAATCGCAGAGACGCTGGTGGCCTGGGCGCCCAGAGAAAAAGAGGTCAGTGCGCTGACCGAACGCGTACGCATTGCCCTCGGGGCGCAGATTTGCCAAGAGTTCGCCTGCAGCGGCGTGCTGTATGTTTGGGTGTTGGAGCGCGAACTGGAAGAAAGGTTGACCGAGGGGTTGCAGGAAACCCCGCTTGGCGCGGTGCTTGCAGCCGGCCATGACCTGATCCAGCGTCTCGTCGAAGAGGTCCGCGTGCGATGTCAGGCGAATTCGAGCGCCGGGGCTACCGTGGCGCCGGTCCTCTTGGCGGCCCAACCATTGCGCCGGCCGCTGCGGCAGATTCTCGTCGACGAAGTGTTCGACGTGCACGTCCTGTCGTATTCCGAACTCGTACCGACGCAGCGTGTGAAGGTACTAGGCCATATTGCGCGGGACGACAGCCCGCCCGCGCCGCCGGAGGAAAGAGACGAATCGGGCGGACGCTAGCGCCGTTGCGGTTCATCGAACGCGGCGTCGTCGATGTCGACGGGTGCGTTCGGGCGGTCATCGAGCGCTTGCATTTCATCGACGATTCGATAGACGATCGCCACGGCGCGATAGCAGTCGGACGGGATCGGCGCTTGCAGTGCGGCATGCCGGAAGAGGTGGCGCGCGAGGCGTCGAAAACGGAAGACGAGCACTCGCTCCATGAAAGCGTCGTTCGTCATCCTCGCGGCGTCGGCGTCGAGCGCTTTGCCGACGACGATGGGCGGCCCCGAAGCGTCGCCGGCGTAATGCAAGAGAACGGCGAGATGCTCTGGGTCCGTGATGAGTGCTTGCCTGCCGCTCGGATTGGGTGCCGACGGCACGCCCATCGTTTCGCTGAACGATGCGCGCTGACGGGCACGCATCGCCGGATCGCCGCTCGACTGTTTGATTTCGTCCCTGATCTCGCGATGAGACATGCGCAGACTTCGACGATGCTGCACTCTCGAGACGATCGCGGAAAGGGCCGCCGGCAGCATCAGCGCGACGAGCAGGGCTCGGACGAAGGTGCGCAGCAGGGCGATCGACGCATACCGGTCGAAGCCGGGGGACTGCCACTCGATCATGGCGCCGATCAGCGGCAGCCCGCGGTGCAGCTGGAAGACGGCGACGGCGCCGACGATCGCAGCCGTGACGATCGCGAGTGCGACGGCGGTGAAGTTTTTGCGGCTGAATCGTTCCTTCGCATGTCGAGCCGCATCTAAACGCTTCAAGGACGGCTTGAGCGATTTCGGCGCGAAAGCAAGGCCGCCGCAGGCCCAGGATGCGGCGACGGAAGCGACGAGCGCCGCCGCTGCGATGCACCCGGCGAGCGTGGCCGCGAGCGCGACCGCCTGCACGACGAGATCAAGACATGCGCCAATCCGGTCAGACGAGGCCAGTTGCGCAAGCGCGCTTTGCTGGAGGGTGAGCCAACCGTCGGCACCGGCGCCGACGCAGGCCCATGCCGCTTCGGTGCCGAAAGCGACGACGACAAGACCGGCGAACAGATCGCTGCGAGCGACGTTGCCTTCGTCGCGCGCGTCGCGCAGGCGTTTGTCGGTCGGCGGCAGCGGTTTGTCGCTCACCGCGTGGACGGCGCCGTGTCGACGATCGATCGGCGGATGCCGGCCAAGTGGTCCGCTGTGATGTCCGCGGCGGCTTGGAGCAGGTGAGGCAGCGTCAGCGCCACGAGCAGCAGCAACGCGACGCTCTTGAACGGCAGTGCCGCGAAGTACGCGGGAAATCGCGCGTTGACGCGCGAAAGCACGGCAAACCCGACCTCGATTGCACCGAGCGCGAGCAGATAGGGCCAAGCGAGCGTCAGCGCGAGCTGCATCGTGCAAACGAGTAGGGCAGAGACGTTCGACCAAACGCGCGGCTCGAGCGGCGGCAGCATGTTCAGCGCGGGCCACGCCGCGTAGCTCGTCCAAACGAGTTCGAAAAGAGCATGCAGCCCGCCTGTATGGAAAAGAAAAACGACGAGCGCCCGCTGAAACATGGCGCCGAGGATCGGGGCGTCGGCGGATGCGGCCGGATCGAATGCCTGCGGGTTGCCGCCGCGTTGATAGTCGAGATAGGTGCCGGCTGCTTCGATTGCCCAACAAGGTGCTGCAATGAGGCTGCCGAGGACGATCCCGATCGCCGCCTCCTTCGCGGCGAGGCCTAGCCAATCGGCGAGCGGCAACGGTGCAGCCGAAAGCGCTTGCACGACTGCCGGCGCAGCAGGCAACGCAAGCGCCAGGGCGACGACCATTCGAGCGATACCGCTTAATGCGTGACCGCCAAAAACGGGAACGAGAACGATCACGGGAATCCAGCGCAACGCGCACAGGGCGAGGGCCGCTGTGAACGGCAATGCTAGCTCGAGTGGACCGGGCGACATGGGGTGCGGGGTCAAATGCGCCTGTCGCCGGCGAGTTCGAAGGCCTGACCGATCACCCGCGCGAGCTCGGTTCCGATGCTCGGGCCCATGATGGTGATCGCGGCGCCCACGATGACGAGCCTGATTGCGAATGGCAGCGTTTGATCTTGAATTTGAAACACCGACAGAACGAGCGAAATCGCGACGCCCGCGCCTGCGGCGACGAGGGCAAGCCAGACGGAGGTTTTGAAGGCGAACAGCAGTGCATGCTGAAAGAGGGCGAGCGACTCGGGCACGACGTCACCCGTGATAAGAGAGGACGAGCGCGTGCAGCAGCCTGCCCCACCCGTCCGCGGCGATGAACAGCATGAGCTTGATCGGCAACGCGACGATCGCCGGCGGGACCATCTGCATGCCCATGGCCAGGAGCACGTTCGACACGAGAACATCGATGGCGACGAACGGGATGAATAGAAGCAGGCCGATTTCAAAGGCGGCTTGCAGTTCCGATACCACGAATGCCGGAACGGCGATGCTCCAGTCGTCGGCGCCGGCGGCGTGATGCGAAGGCTCCGGCCATGTTTTTTGGGCCAATTCGAGAAAGCGCTGGCGTTCGTGCTCGCTGCCATGGCGCAGCACGAATTGCTTGAGGGGCGCGACGACGGACAACGCCGCGTCGACCTGCGAGGCGCCGGAGGACGGCGAAAATGTGACCGTGCGCGCTCGGTCCATGCACGCCGACAGCGTCGGAGTCATCACGAACAGGGTGGCGACGAGCGCGATCGCGTTCAAGGCGAGCGTCGTCGGCGCTTGTTGCACACCGAGCGCGTTTCGCACCAGCACGAGTACGACCGATATCTTGAGGTAAGAGGTCGTCGCGATCGCTACGAGCGGGAGCAGCGAGACGAGGGCCAAAAGCGCGAGCAGCGCAACCGGATGCTGATCGATCATCACGGCGTTGACGTTGACGTTGACGTTGACGCCAGCGAGCGCGTGCCGCATCCCGGCCATCGTGTGATCTCGACGGCGAGCCGGCCGTCGAGATCGACGAGTTCGCCGGCGCCGACCGCCTGTCCGTTCGCTTCGATCGTCACCGATGGCGGCAGCGGCTCGCCCACTTCGAGAAGCGAGCCTCGGCCGAGGGCCGCGATTTCACCGACCGTCAGCGATAGCGCCCCCAGCGAGAATGATAGGCGCACGGGAATGTCGGCCATCTCTGCTATCTCGGTCGGCGAGGTAATGGTGTGTGCGGGGGCGTCGCTGCCTTCGAGTGCGTCGCTGCCTTCGGGTGCCGAGGTGGGGGCCGGTAACATCTCTTGAACCTCGAAACATTGATAAGGAACTAGCCAACTGACGCGCAGCCTGCGCGATGCGACGCGCAGCGTAGCGTGGCCGGTCACGTCGAACGGGGTTGTCGCGACGCGTACGATGTCGCCGCTCGCGAGTGCGCGGAATTCGGCGAGCGGCAACGTCGTCAGCCCGGCGGCGACCGGGATCGCGGCTCTGATCGAAGTTAGCCAGGGCGGCGGATCAGCTGGTGCGGTGCGCACCCAAGGGCCGCTGTCCAACAGCGCGCCGAGGGTCGCGGGCATCGTTTGCAGCGTCATCGATAGGCGAATCGACGGCAACCGCAGCGATACATCGACGGCGACGGAAAACGCCTCTGCCGGCGTCGAGTGCGATGCGTCGCAGACGACGGGATCGCCGAGCGCCGCTTGCAAACTCGGTGCGACTGCCGCGAACGCGTAGCGCGCAAGTGCCCAACGGGCATGAAGTCCCGTGGCATCGGCCACGTCGATGCCCGTGCACGCCAATAACCATGGAGCGTAATCGAACGCCACGGCCGGTCCGAACCGCGTCGATAACGGCAAGGCGCGCGCGAGAGCGCCGCTGCGTACGGTCCCTTCTCGAACGACTAGCTCGGCTGCGTTGCCGTCCGGTAAGGAACATCGGGCGCTATGTGGATGGAGCAACCGGGCGCGGGCTTTCTCCGCGGCATCGATGCGGCGCAGCGGCAACGGCAGCCGCAACTGCGGCGCCAGGGCGCCCCGTGGCGGCAACCGGTTCATGGCAACGGCTCGGGGGCGGAGAACAAGCGATATGCCACTGCATCGTCGATGTGCGTCATGGCTGATGGTCCATTTCGAGCCGTTGCAGCCGGCGTTCCAGCTTTTGATGTCGGCGGCCGATCGAAAGGTGTTCCCGCCGAGCTTTTCCAACGTCCCCTCGTGCCTCATCGCTATGTCGAGCTCGAGCGCGGACGTCTTGCTCTTTCGACGCGATAGCTGCGCTAACGTGCGCGCGAGTTTCGAGGGCGTGTCGAACGCGACGGCCGAGCGTTTCACCGTAGGTGTCGCCGCCGATCCATTCGCGCTCGCGCACGGCGGCGCTGGCACGCAGCCGTGCCGAGACGGTTTGGGCGCGCTGCAGTTCGTCGAGTGCGCGGCCGGCGTACCGTTCCGCCTGCGTGAGCCGTTGCGAGGCTGCTTTTCGGCGAGCATCCCATAACCGAACCAGCGTTCGACCGAGGGCGGGGATTCGTGGCGGCGAGGAATCGTCGTCGACCGCACGGCGGCGCGCGCCCAATGCATCATGCGCCGCGGACGGCGGCTTGCAGATATTCAAGTGTTTCCTCCCAGACGGCAGGGGTACGGACGTCTTGCGCAAGAAGCTCGCGTAGACGGGGATGCCGCGCGACGGCATCGTCGGCGGACGCGTCATGCCCGGGCTCATACTCGCCGATCGAGATGAGCCATTCGAGGTCGGCGTAGCGTGAGATCAAGCTGCGCGCCCGTTCGGCATCGGCGCGATGCGATGGACTGACGAGGTCATGCATGAGACGGCTGAGACTGGCTGTGACGTCGATCGCCGGATATTGCCCGCGCTCGGCCTGCTTGCGCGATAGCACGATATGAGCGTCGAGCAGCGAACGCGCTTCGTCGGCAACCGGATCCGCATGCTCGCCCTCGGTCAACACGGTGTAAATGCCCGTGATCGTTCCCGTGCGGCGGGGACCGGCACGCTCGATGAGACGCGGCAACATCGCAAAGGTGGAGGGGGGATAGCCGAATCGACCCGGAGGCTCGTTCGACGCAAGGCCGATCTCGCGTTGCGCGCGCGCTAGCCGAGTCAGTGAGTCGACGAGCAGCAGAACATGCTTGCCGCCATCGCAAAGGCCCTCCGCGATGGCCGTTGCCGTAAATGCAGCCCGGGTGCGTTCCATGGGCGTTGCATCGGACGTCGCGCAAACTGCGACCGTGCGGCGAGCGATCAGCGGATCGAGTTCTTGCTCGAGAAATGCGTTCAGTTCGCGTCCGCGCTCGCCGACGAGCGCAAACACGATGGCATCGGCTGCGATGCCACGCGCGAGTGCGCCGAGCAGCGTGGTTTTTCCGCAGCCTGCCCCGGCAAATAGCCCCACGCGTTGACCTTCGGCAAGCGTCAGCAAGGCATCGATGGCGCGAACGCCCGTGACCATGCGTTCGTGAGCGGCTGGCCGGTCGGCCGCGCAGGGTGCCGCCGCGCGCACGTCGCGCAATGAAGAACCGCTAGACGGCGCGAAAGCCGATAGCAGCGGGCGCCCGAACCCGTCGACGACTTGACCGAGCAAATGCGGCCCGACGTTGACGCGATGGGGTACGCCGAGCGCACGAATCGGCGATTGCGGAGCGATACCGTCGGTCGATGCGAGGGGTGCGAGTAACGCTCGGTCCGCATCGAATCCGATCACTTCGGCCAAGATCGGCGGTGCGTCGCGATATGCGGCGCGTATCTCGCACAGATGACCGACGGCACAGCGCGGCAGCGTGGCGACGATGAGCGTGGCGCTCACCTGTTCGATACGCCCATAGCACTGGATGGCGCTCGCCTGCGCTTGGGCGAGCCGGACGTCGGCGCGATGCGCCCATGCGGAGAGCCGCGATGTCAAGCCGGGGGACGCCGCCGTATCGATGATCGCGTTCATGTGTTCACCAGTGAAGTTCGGCCGCGCGAGGGCCGGAGAATATGGCGCGTCCCGATTCGATTCGCTCCAGCGTGAACGACTTCCATCGGCTGCCCGGCATGAGGATGTGGTCGTCGTCCGTGACGAGAAAGCCGTACGGACCGCCGCGGGCGCTACGAACGCCGAACGGCGGGGGCGCGAACGCGTCGCTCGGATAGACGATTCCTTTGACCGTACGCACGGTTGCGGACGCGGACTGCGCGGAAACGGCGACGTTAGCCGCAGCGGACGCCGCCTGCGGTTCGAACGCGGCGGGTGTCATTCGCGCGCCGAGTGCGGCGACGACCGACATGCAGCCGATCGTCGCTGCGGCGATGCCAAGGCCAATCTTCACTCGCATGGATAGCCGGCGCTTGACGCAAGGCATCGCGCTCCGCGGCATCGGTTCGACGGGCCAGGGCGAGCCTTCGTCGTCGCATCCGATGAGAACGGGACCGGCGAACCATCGAGAACCCGCGCCCACGGGGGCGCCGTTCCCCGAAAGCACCTCGCGTGCCGCATCGCATCGGCCTGCCTCGTACGAGACGCCGGCATAGTAGAGCCAAGCCGTTTCGCCGCACCGCAAGAGGACGCCCGCTCGCTCGGGCATGCCCGGATCGAGCAGGCTGATGTCGTTTTCGGCGCCGCTGCCGATGTGAATGGCGTCGCCGTCCACGGGAAGCGCTGTGCCGCGATGTAAGCCGCTCAGAATGCGAAGTTCGAGCATGATGGCGAAGCCGGATCCTGGTTATAGCGCCTTGGCGCTGATGAAGATGGCGCGTTGCTCGGCGCGTGCGGTGGCCACGGGGAAGCTAGCGATCAGGCGCGGCGGCGCGCCGCTCGCCAGGGTGACGGCGGTCTCGAGCTTGAGACTGGTCGTATTCGACCAAGCCTGACCCGGTAGTCCCGTGGGCTGAGCAAGCAGCAAGTCGACATCGACGGCGATGTCGAGCGGCCGACCTTTCACCGGCGGCAAAATGCGCGCCGTCAATTCGAGACGATCGCCGCGCTTGCCGCTGCGCCCGTTGCCTTGGACGGCGGCCGCGTCGCCCGGCGGCGATTGAGCATGCGCCGCCTCGTCGCCCAGGCTGAGCGCCGTGCGCCGGTTCAGCTGACCGACGAGCGTTTGGCGGTTGAGCAAGCGAATGCTGCGGTTCGCGATCGCGTCCGAGAAGCGCCCGTCGAAGGCGGACGAACTGGGCGACGCCATGGCGTACGCGCGTTCCCCCGCCGCGCTCAACGCGTCGACGGTGGTCACATCCGATTCGATGACGAAAACGTCGATCGAGAATAGCGATGCGGGCTGGTCCAGTGCGTCGATCAGTTGTTGGATCGCGGGGCGCAACGCGGGATCGGCCCATACGACGACGGCGTTGGTCCTTTCATCCGCGACGACGCCGGCGGGCCGGCCCTGGGACAGCGACACGCCGCTTGAAAGTGTAGGGGGAGGCGCGGACAGGGCAGCCGCGGATGATGGCGCGGAAGATCCGATCCAAGGCGAGAGCGGCGGCGCGGGGCCGGGCAGCGGCGGCAAGACGTCGAGCTGCGATGTCGCCGTGAGCGGCGGCTGTCGCACGCGGCGCTCCTGCACGAGCAGTTGGGTCAGCAAAGAGGCGACGCCCGAGCGAGCAGCCTCGCCCGTCGACGGTGCGGCGTCGCCTGCCTGAGCGAACCGCAGCGGAAAGATCATCGGTTCCTGCGCGGCCTGCGCGCCGGTTGGCTTGCGCTCGGCCGCAAGGTGCGTGCGCACGAGCGCGCGATAAGCGCGCGGCCCACCGACCAGCACGGCGTCTTGGCCGGATAGCTCCCCCCAGCCGAAGCGGGAATCGTAAATCCCGACCGCTTCCAGCGCCGCGCGGGCATCGTCGGCGCGCATGCCGCCCAGTGCGACCCGCTCGACCGCTGCGTCGCCTGCGCCGCCGATGTGCAGCGTCCGGTTGGAGAGGAACCATGAAAAATGGTGCGAATGCGCAAGCTGTTCGAGGAACGCGCGGCCCGTCGGTGCCCGCAGCCAACCGTCGAGTTTGGCCGTTTGCCATCCCGCTGGCGCTTTGCCGTCGATGCGCAACGCCAAGCCGTGATCGGCCGCGAATCCATGCAACACTTCCGGCAGTGTCCGGTTCGATGCTTGATACGCGTACGGCGAATCGAGCGCGGGGCCGGCGTGCGGGCCGGCACCCGCCTGCCCCATGATGGCCAACGCGCCGAGTGCGGCGAGCGCGGCGTGCAGCAGATAGATGCGCGGAAAAGCGCAACGGGCGAGCCGCTTCATCGGACCTCGTTCATGACGGTGCGCAGCAGCGCGAATTTCATCTGGAGATCGGTGGTGGCGCTCCAGTTGGCCAGCGACACGCCACGCAGCGACTCGACATAGTCGCGCCATTGCGCAGGATCGGCCGGCGTCATGGTTTCGCGCAGCCGTTCGGCATGGCGCAATGCATGAAGCAGTTGAGTTTCGGTGGGCTCGATCGTCATCGACTAAAAGTACCGGTTAGTTTGGAAGTGTCATGCGGCGAGGGCTTGCGGCCGGGATCAGTCAAGCGGGAGACCGCCTTGGAACCCTCCCTTTCGCTCGAAATGCTTTTCCAACTTCGACCGCAAGCGCGATAAACGAGAGCGAACGGTGCCGACCGGAATGCCCAGCGCGGCTGCGACCTCCACATAACTGACGTTGTCCACGAAGAGCAACTCGAGCATGCGCTGTTGATCGGGCGAGAGCCCCTGCATGAATTCGAGGACGGTCAGGAACGTCTGTTTCACCGACATGCATCGCTCCGGCGCGCGCAGATCGAGAAGTGCGCTTTCGTGATCGTCGATCGGCTCGACCACGAACCGGTAATCCGAGGCGCGGCTCAGATGATTGCGCATCACATTCAGGGCAATCGCCGTCAGCCAGGTTTTCGGCTGGGCGGTACCGCGATACGACGCACGATTCTCCCAAGCACCCAAATAGGTGGACTGGAGGATGTCCTCCGCGTCTTCGGCGCTGCGCACCCGGCGCGCGATGAAGCGGTAGATCGCACGGCCATGTGCGCGGTACCAGTCGTCGAATTCGACGGACCGGTCCGCCACAGCCGGCGGGCAGACCGCATTCGAGCGGGTTGCAATCGTCATTGGGTCGAACACTCATCGCGTGGCAACCCTCGCATGATTCCCGGTTCCAACGCGAAACGGCGCATCGCGGCTCACAAATAGGACGAGGTAACGCTATTTCGGGACTCCGGCCGGCTTCGGCGTGCCGATGCGGCGCATTTGGCCGCGATCATGGAACCGCTTCGTCGCCGCCGTTACTAACCGCGCAATTCCAGGGCGATCGATCCCGAGGAAGTTCGCCAACCACATCGGCAACGAAGGAGAGCACATCATGACCATGGCGGCGGTAGGGCCCGCGATTCACGCAGCGGGCGCATTGGCCTCGTTCGCGTCGACGATCAAGTCGGCGCTGTTCGGTCTGTCGGATGGGGGAGGGATCTCGAGCGCGGCGGGGCTGGCGGACGGCGCGCACTTGAATCAGATGGAGCTCGCGTTGAAACGGCAGGAGGCAACGCAACTGCGAGCGATGGAAATGCAAACCGAAGCCAATATTCAAAAAATGATGGCCGATACGATCAACAGTATCGCGAGCGGGCACCTCGATTCCGGCGCGAAAGTTCAAAACGCCAGTATCAAGGCCGCACAGGGCATTCACTTTTGACGTTGATGCGTTGGGCTGCCCGCGACGAATTGCAGCCTGCCAACGAGAGGCAAGACATATGGTCGAAGTTTTGGAAGGTTTCGCCGCACGCGCGGCGGATCAAGGGCGCGTAGCGCAATGGGCGGCTCTGTCCGGCGTCGAGTTCGCGCTGGCCAAGCGGCAAGTCGATGCGCAGCACGCATTGGCCTATGTACAAGGGCACGTCAAGACGGAACTCATCAATGCGCTGCGCGGCGTCGGCCAGCAGCTTCGGCCATGACCGCACCGGTGCCGGTAGCGGGCGAATGGGCGGTGGCGGGCGCCGGCATCGCGGCGGAACGCGCACCGGCGGCTCACGATGCCGGGGCGTTCGGCGCCGTCATGGCGGCTGTCGGCCGGGAGCGCTCGGCGTTCTCGGCGGTCGACCCGGGCGGTACGGCGCCGGTGCGGGCGTCCGCGATGCAGGTGTTGGCGCGGCAGCTCGACGAAATCGGACGGCGGCGTTTGGAGTCGCAGCAGTCGTCCGCCGAATTGGCCCGGGCCTGGTCCACCGGCATGGACGCCGGAACGTTGGCCGTCACGATGCATCGGCAGGTTCGCGCCCTGGCGAACTACAACCTCGGCGTCATGTGGTGCGCGAAGCTCGTCGGCGTCACGGCGGGTGCGCTGAGGCAATTGGCGACGTCGAGCTGAGCCGCCGATATATGCGTGTCGAGACATCGTTCGCGTCCTGGCGCGCGGCGCAGGCGTCCGCATTGGCGATCATCGCGGCATTGGCGCTGGCGGGCTGCGAGCGCAAGATCGACTTGCAGTTGGCCCCCGACATCGGCCGAGCGAGCGAAATGGTCGCTGCTCTGGGCGCTCGCGGCATCGAAGTCGATCGGAAGCCCGAAAAGGCGGGCGTGATGCTTTCCGTTGCGGGATCCGATTTTCCCCGGGCGATGCAAGCGTTGCGCGATGCGGGCTTATTACGGCCCAGCCGTGCCAGGGTCGACGAAGCCCTGGGCAAGCGCGGACTCGCACTCACGCCGTCCGAAGCGCTCTCGCGCCGCGGCCATGTCATCGAGCGAGACTTGGAAGCCACGATCATGGACATCGACGGCGTGGTGTCGGCGCGCGTGCGCATCGTGTCGCCGGAGCGTCCCGCCCCGGGGTTGCCGCTCTCGGCAGCGTCGGCTTCCGTGTTCGTCAAGCATCGCGCGGATGTCGATCTATCGCCGCTGGTACCGGGCATAGCGCGCCTCGTCAAGCATGGCGCGCCCGGCTTGGTGGGTGTGGACGATAGCCGCGTAGCCATCTTACTCGTGCCCGAGCAGCCGGTCGTTCATGTGCCCGCCGCACCCGGTGGCGTGATGGTCGATCGTTGTGCATCGTGGCTGATCGCACTTGCGGCGGCAGGCGTGGTGCTCGGTTGCTTTGCCGATCGACTCGTGCGGCGCGTTCGGCGGCGTGGTGTGCAACCGGGTGAAGCGAACGGCGTGAATGGACAAGATCCCCAGTGAGGCCATCCCCGAATTTTGGCGCGAGCCCTGGCGCTTCGCTGCGCCGGCATGGCGGACCATCTATGGCGCACCGCCATTCGAATTCGATGGTTATGCCGAGCGGCTGGTGTTCGGTGGCTGGGCGGCGCACTTCGGCCTGTCTCGTCAATGGCGCGCCCCTGGCTGCGAGGGTTGGCGTGCCGTCTTGGAAGTCGTTCCCCCATTGCTTCGCCAGGTCGTGACGGCGCTTGGATATATCGCGCTGATGCGCGCGTGCGCGCCTCAGCGCCTTCTGCAAGCGTCGAGAGATCCGGCGAGCGCATGGGCGTGGAAGTATCGCGCCGTCAATTGCGTGAAGTCTGCGCTTTCGCAGCCGTTACCGTTGTCTGGCGATCGATGTGCACACCTTGAAATACCGGGGGCGCACGAGTGCGGCGTCAGCGTTTTGCGAGCCATGGCTCGGCAGGATTGGCCCGTCGCCGAATCACGCATCGCGATGCTCGGCGAGCCTGAACCATCGACGATGGCAAAGTTGCGCGCAGAACGCACGCTGCCAAACCATCGACTCGACCTAGAACGCTCGCGCCATGCCGATCGCCGAAGCGTCCTGATCGTCGAGCATGTCGATGTACGCCGATGTCTCTCGATTTGCGGTGCGATCGCGCGTCAAATGACCGCCGATCGGCGATGAGAGGCGAACGGTGACATTTACTGCGAGGCGAATTTCGCTGTCTGGCGGCAAAGAAGGCAAAGAAGCTTTCCCGCATCAACAGGTCTATTCGGGCGAGGACGTTGCGCGACTTCGCGACGTCGCCGCCGTTGTCGATCGTGCCAAGCGGGCAGCGCTTGCGATCGTCGGCCACGCGAGGGAGAACGCCCGTCGGCTCGACGAACGTGCCGCTCGGGCGCGGCGGGCACGCGAAAGGGATGTCGAGCTTGCGCTCATCGCAAGAGCCAAGGCCCTGGAGGAAATGTACCAGCTCGCTCAGTCGCTGCTGACGGCTCGGTTGGAAACGACGCTGGACGAGGTCCTTGCCGCTGCGCTGGCACGCGCCGGTGCGGAAGTGCCGGCGCAGCGACGGCTCTCGATCGTCTGCGATCAATTGAGGCGCGTGGCCGGCTCGGGCTCGGCAGCTCGACTTCGGCTGTGCGAAGCCGATGCCCGCCACTATCGCGAGGCGTGTAACGGTTCTCGGCCGGCATTTCCGTGGCCGGCCGACATCGACAGCACATTGACACCGGGGCATTGCAAGTTGACAACGGCGCTCGGGGAGTGGGCGCTCGACTTCGATTCGCTAATGGCTAGTCTCGTTGCCGCGGCGCCCGACGCCATGCCGGCACCGATCAATCCCAAGTAAGAATAAGCGGGCGTGAGCCGATCTGAGCCGGCCAAAAGACAGCAGCCTATCGAACGCGCCTCGTTCCATTGTTCCACTATTCGAGAATTTTCTGAGTTATGGGCCTGGGCGACGTATCTACAATTTCATATTGGCCGGCCGTGACTACAATTTTTCGATAACCGGGAGCAGCGGGGCGCTTGCGCGGCGGCCAAAGGCGGAATTGGCGAGGGCAGTCGATTGCCGCGCAGCCACCGGGCGCACCGTCCGCACCGTCCGTCTTACAGCGCCGGTCGAGGATATAGGCAAACAACGTCGTGAATAAACCATTGCAGATCGTATTGGCCGAAGATCATGCGCTCGTCCGCTATGGTATTCGACTGGCCATCGAGGCGGGCCGTGTCGCGCAGGTTGTGGCGGAAGCGGCGACCTCCGATGAATTGATAGCAGTCGTACAAGCGCAACCGTGCGATGTCATCGTGACGGATTTGTCGATGCCCGGCACGCGCACGCGCGACGGCATTGCGCTGATCGACCGCCTCAGGCGCATTTGCCCGGCTGTGCCGATCGTCGTACTCACGGCGATGCGCAATGCGGCCATCTTGAATAAGCTGCTCGAGAAAGGCGTCAAGGCGATCGTCGAAAAGGCAGGTGGGATCAACGAGTTGCATTGCGCGCTCATCGCGGCCGCGCAAGGGCGCACGTACGTCAGCTCAGGTGTGGAATCGTTGCTGGAGAACATGAGTCTCGTCGGGGAGCGGGTGGGGCACGAAGCCAGCTTGACGACTGCGGAACTCGAAGTCATTCGCCTGTTCGCGGCCCACGGGTTGACTGCCAGTCAAATCGCGCAGCGGCTGAACCGCAGCGTCAAGACGGTCAGCGCCCACAAGCGGCGGGCGCAACATAAGCTCGGTCTCTCGACAAACAAAGAGTTGTTCGAATACTGCCGAGCACACGATCTCTGCTCGCCGTGACGCCTACACGGTCGGCTAGCGTGTGGCGAATAGCATGGCTCGTTGCGTTGTGCGTATTCGTATCGGTAGGTCTTGGCGCCTGTCCGCGCCGCGAGATCAGCACCGACGCGACACGCGTGGGATGGGATCTGCGCTTACCGTTGTCGCAGGCCGATCGCGCATATCTCCAATCGTTGCCCCCGTTGCGCGTGGGCGTCGATCCGCACTGGGCGCCAATGGCATTCGTCGATGCCCAAGGCAAGATCGACGGCATATCTGCCGATTACCTCGATTTTCTGCGCGATACGTTGCATATCGGTTTCCGTCTCGTTCCCACGCACTCTTGGGCAGAGACGATTCGGCTTGCCAATGAAGGCCGAATCGATGTCGTCGTCGCCGCTTCTAAGTTTGACGGGCTCGCGCCGGGCTTCGGCCTCTCGGCACCGTATGTGCGGTATCCGCTCGTCATCGTCACGCGCGAAACCGCGCCGTTCATCGGCGGTCTGGAGGATCTCGACGGGGCCGAGGTGGCGATCGTGGGGGACGTTCAAACGGCACGCGCCCGCTTCCCCGGCTTGCCGAACATCCACGCCGTCACGGTTGGATCGGCAGAGGACGGACTGAAAGCCGTGGCTCAAGGGCGCGCGTTCGCCTATATCGGCAATCTCGGCGTCGTCGATCGGATCGTACGGGAGCGTTACGCCGGAGCGCTGCGCGTGGCCGCGCCGGCGGACCGCATTCAGGATCTCTCGTTCGGCGTCGCGCCGCAGTTTGCACGGCTATTGCCGCTTGTCGATCGCGCATTGCGTGCGATTCCGGAAGTCGAGCGAGAGCAAATTCAAAACAGCTGGTTGTCTACGCGGTTCACGTTTGGCGTCGCGCCGCGCACGCTTTGGCTCGTATTGGCCCCGGTCAGTACGCTCACGCTCGTTTTCGTCGCACTGCTGGCGTTCAACATGTTCCGTTTGCGCAAAGAAGTCCGTCAGCGCCGGCACACGGAACGCGAACTCGTCTTCGAAACGCAGTTCAAGACGTTGCTGATGAACACGGTGCCGATTCCTGTGTTCGTCAAGGACGGCCAGGGCCGGTACTTGGCCGTCAATCCGGCGTATGAGAGCGCAGTCGGCTTGCGCGCAGCAAACATGCGGGATTCGGCGGCGGCAACGCTCGAGCCGGTGAGCGATGTCGATGACGATCTGCTTGCCGACGTGGCGCGAGAGGTCATTGCGACCGGTCGGTCGGCGCAAGGCGAACTGCGGTACCGTGGGCGGGACGGAGCGATCCACGAGGCCGTTTATTGGGTTCGCCCGTGCAGCGGGGAGGGCGATCATCGCGAGGCCGTACTGTGCGCTTTCGTCGACGTGTCCGAGCTAAGGCGTATGGAGCGCCGCGAGCGAGAGCACGAGCGGCGGCTGGTCGAACTGACGCAGGCGCTGCCGTCGGTCGTTTTTCAGCTTCGGTTTTTGCGCGAGCGGCATCCGCGCTTCGAGCTCGTCTTTGCGAACCGCCGAGCCGACGAGTTGCTCCAGTTGCATGGACCGGCTGCTGCCGACACGTTCGACGCGTTCGTATATGCGCTGCAGCCGTTGCAGCGGCGGCGTTTGACACGGATGTTCCTGCGCTCGGCGCGCGACCTTACGAGCGTGAGCGACGAATTCATGCTGGAGCGGCCTACCGACGCGCCGGCATGGTTCCACGTCGAGGCCGTTCCGCAGAGCCGGGAAGACGGCAGCGTCGAATGGAGCGGATACCTGCACGACGTGACGCAAGCGAAGGAGGCGCACGCGGCACTGATGGCGGCCAAGCACGATGCCGAGGCGGCGGCCCAGGCTCGCGATTCGTTCATCGCGACCGTTAGTCACGAAATCCGCACGCCGATGAGCGGGATCGTCGGCATTTTGCAGTTGCTCAATCATGACCGGTTATCCGCCGACGATAGGTACCTCGTGGAAATGGCCGGTAGTGCCGCGGAGTTGTCGTTCGGCATACTCAACGACATTCTCGATTTCGCCAAGAGCGAGAGCGGAGAATTGTCGCTCGAATCGGCGTCGATGGGCGTCGCCGATATCGTCGAACGGTCCGCGGGTTTGGTCGCCCCCGACATCGAACAAAAAGGGCTGCGGTTGCACGTCGACGTATCGCCGGCGGTCGCGCCCCGTCATCTCGGCGATGCTCAGCGGCTCGGGCAAGTGTTGCTCAACTTGCTGAGCAATGCGGTGAAGTTCACCGATCACGGAGGGGTGTCGGTCAGAGTGGACGTCCTGGCCGAATCGGCCGGACATCAAACCCTATCGGTGCATGTCACCGATACGGGCATCGGCATCTCCCGCGACGATCAGGCTCGACTGTTTTCCCCGTTCTCGCAAGCGCGAGGCACTCTCGCGAGCCGCTACGGCGGCACGGGGCTGGGCCTCGCGATCTGCAAACGGCTCATTGAACAAATGGGCGGGTCGATCTCGCTCGACAGCGCGCTCGGGCGGGGTACGACGATCGCGTTCGTGCTGGAGCTGCCGATCGCGCGAGGCGCGTGCACGGGGCGGACGAACGCGAACGATCCGTACGAGGCGCCGGCGCGCAAGCCCGACGCTTCGACGCGCGTGTCGAAGCGCGTCTTGCTCGTCGAGGATCAATTCATCAACCGCGAAGTCTTGCGGCGGCAATTGGCGAGCGTGAGCGTCGACTGCGATGTGGCCGAGGACGGCGCGCAAGCGTTGACTGCCTATGCACAGGGCCATTACGAACTGATCATCACCGATTGTGCGATGCCTTTGCTCAACGGCGTGGAGTTGATTGCGAGCATTCGCCGCCGCGAGCGCGGCACAGGGCGACGCAGTGCGCTTGTCGCCCTGACGGCGGATGCGACCGCGGCGCGGCGCGACGCCTGCATCGGCGCCGGCGCCGACGAAGTGTATGTGAAGCCGTTGTCGCGCGAGCAATTGCGCGCCGTGCTGACGCGTTACGGTCTCCTCGATGCCCCGAGCGCAAGCGGCGACGAAGCGACGGGTCCCGACCCGCTGCGGCGGCAGTTGACGCGGTCGCTTGCCTCCGATCTCGAACGGCTACGAGCATACGGTGCCAGTTTCGACAGCGATGCGATGCGGGAACTCGCACACGCCGTTGCCGGCACCGCGGCCTGGTTTCAGCTAGCAGAAGTGTCGGAGGCTGCGCATCGAGTCGAACAGGAACTGGATGGTGCGGGGTGGCCGCGAGCGTCGGTGCTCGCCTTGGTCCAAGCGCTGGAACGCGCTATCGAGCGAGGAATCGCCTAGCCGGAGCCAGGCGTCGCTGAAAATGGAATTTGTTTTCGATTCTCAAATCGTGGGTTTCGACATCGAGAGTGGGATTCGCATGCGCGAAGCGTGAATAAAAGAGTATCGCCTCGTTGAATTGAGAAGTATGGTTGTCTAGGAATGCAACCTACGAAGGCTGATGAAAAATCCGGTCTCTCAATTTCAATTAGTGAGGCGTTGCTATGGCTGATGAGCAGAGGGCAAA
The DNA here is from genome assembly GCA_966212325.1 of uncultured Burkholderiaceae bacterium. Taxonomy (GTDB): domain Bacteria; phylum Pseudomonadota; class Gammaproteobacteria; order Burkholderiales; family Burkholderiaceae; genus Trinickia. The sequence continues at coordinate 28,677 of CBIHRA010000028.1, forward strand.
TGATGGATCGATGGGCGATGCGACGTCATTTGACGGATTGTTGCGGCTGCAGCCGCCCGCCCTTAATGCAAAGCCACAGGACGGTACCACTTCCTTGTATCAGGGGCAGAAAGTGGCGCTTACGGTCCCGACGACCGGGTTGAGCTCGGCCGGTTATTCGTCCATTGCCTTTCAGCTTTATCGTAAGGATGACTTAAAGGTTTTGGATAGCAGCAAAGCCGGCCTGGTCGTTCACCCGGATTCGGCGGCCGATGTGACGCAAACGGTTCAGACGGACAGCGATACGTTCGTGCTCAACGCGGTTGTGTTGGGACAGGTGTCGCAAAAAGATTTTGGGTATTGCCGATGGAATGTCGATGTCACGGGGGCGAATCCTCACCTTGCGCTTGGTGGAACACATTTGTCACCAAGTACCGATTATGGTTATGGGACGCTTGCCGTTTATGCGAACGAGCTGTACGGCGTGAAGCAGATTGAAGGTAATACGATAACGTTCGACGCTTCGAAGGCGATCAAGATCGATAATTATCAGATCAGCGATGCCGGTACGAAGAGTGCGATCGAGACGGTGAAATTTTCGGCTTTTGTCGAGGCGAAAACGGGCGATCTAACGTACTTCGATTTTTGGGATTCGAACGAAACGAAGTTGAATAAAATTCAGGTCGATGGCAAAGATAAATATGTTTGGATCGACAGCGATGATACGGGGAAGTTCAGTTTTTACATCACGTCGAATCTGAGCGATGGGGCGTATAGCGATACGCTGATCATGCAGACTGGGAACGAAGCTCGAAATATCGCTCAAGTCGTCGTCACCAATCCACAGGGCATTACTCCCAGCGCGAACTTGGCGGCGCCGCAGCCCGACCAGATCGCGGGCAGCATCCTGACAGTGCCGTCTTCCGATTCGATCGTGATGGTTTCCATCCCGCCGACATTCAGCCAGGACGCCATCCAGCCGGGCGATATGCTGATCCCCTGCCTGGGTGACGGGCCGCCGTACACGCTGCTGCTCAACGCCTTCTACGTCGCCGATGGCAACGCGAGCGATGGTTTTCCCGATTGTTTTGCGATTCCGGTTAGCGCGCTCAACATCTCGGAATCGGGCGAGGAAAACCAATTGCAATATTTCGTCGTTAGCGGTGCGCAGGCCAGCATGTCCTCCAACCTGTCGTTCACTGCCAAGGGCGCGCCCAGCAACGGCCCCCAACCGTATCCGCCTCAACCTCGATATCTTGCTCCGGTCATGGTCGGAAACGAGCAATGTCTGGATATCAACTTCGACATGGTCGAGAAAGGGGTGACGATGAAGATATCTTGGGATAGCGCGGGGTGGGCGCCGATCGCCGGCGATCAGCTCACGCTATACCTTTTTTTCAACGGCTGGAATGGCGGTGTAGCCGTCAATCAGCCGCAAGTCATCAAGTTAGATCCGATCGGCACGCAGGATCTCACGAACAAATACGCGACGTGCGTCGTGGACTACAAGTATCTTGCCGGGTTCGCAGAAGGGCCGCAGGGACAGCAGTCGACAGTCTTTTTGCAATACCAGGTGCCCGATGACGGTACGAATAGACCGGGGTATTCCATTGCGACCCGGACGATGAACATCGATACCGTGCCCCCCGGCGGGGTATGAACCGGCTGCATGCGGGTCGCTTGCGGTTCCGTCATGGCGCCGGCCGCTTCACCGGCGCATCGATCCTTTCGGAGGGCGCGAATGAGTGAACGCCACGGACGCAAGCAGGCGGTCTCGTTGCCGGCGCCCGCTTTTCCTCAGGCCGTGGGCGAGGTGCTGAACTTGGGAGCGCTTGACGCCGATGCGGTGCGCGTCAGCGTTCCGGCTTATCCCGAATGTAATCTCGGCGATCGGATTACGTTGAAGTGGGTAGCGCGCGAGTTTCCCGTCGAGATCGCACGACGCGATGGCTTTGTCGCAGATCCTATTCAGGCTTTCAGCAACGGGCAATACGAAATCCGTGTTCGGCCTTTATGGGTATTGCCACCGGGAGATTACGACGTGCATTACACGGTAACGAGCAGGACGGGGAATTCATCTCCCTCGGATGCGGCGCGCGTGACCGTGGTGGGCACGCCGCCCGTGCCCACCGTGGTCACCGGCGGCGTCATACAGACCGAGTTTTTCGGTGTCTATCCGCCCGGAGTCGTTGGCGCGTGGATCGTGCCGGGCGCGTACTCCATTGCATCGTCGAAGGACGTGCTCGCGCAGTCGCTGGCGGCCTATTCGACGGAAGGCGCGTCGGCGGCAAACGTCGCGCTGCAGCTTTATCGAAACGACGACGAGCAGCCGTTCGCTCGCGTCGAATCCGACGCCACGGGCAAGACGTGGAGCACGAGCGTCGATGAACCGACGGATTTCGTCAGAGGCGACCGGATCTCCGTCCGATTGGCAGGCGCGCAAGATTCGGCGATTTTTCTGGTGCTGGCGGTCTAGAGCGATTTTCTCAACGCGACGGTCGGGTGGGGATACATGGTAGAGCTGACGCTCACGACGAATGCGAGGTTCTCTGCGCTGCATGGCGCCTATGCGTTCTATTCCTTCCAGATCGTCGAGTTCACGGCGACGCTGTCCCTGAGCGAGGCGGGCAGCACAGCAAACCTGCCTGTGGTCTTCCGGGGCATCGGCGGCAAGCCGGGGCTTCAATTGCAACCGTACGGGCAGAAGGGCAGCGACTGGTATCCGGTGCCGGGCCATGACGACGAGGTGCAGACCTACATGACGCAGGTGGACGCGCTTCACGGCGTCGCAACGCTGCGGGCGCTCGTCGTCGGACGGACGTTGGTCACGGGCACGGTGAGCGCATCGATGACGTCGCCCCAATGTTCGTCGAACTCGTTGCCCTACGGCACGTACGGCGTGTACGCGCAGATGACGAGCTACCCGGGCATCCTCGCCGCGTCGGATGTGGACCAGACGCCGTCGTCCTCTGCCGGCAACTATCTCGTTTACCGCTTTCAAGTGATGGCGGATGGAAGCGACGGCGAAACCCAGGCGTACTCCGGCCTGCCGAACATGTGCGTCCGGTTGACGGAAGCGGGGCGAGATGCGGACGGCAGTTTCTTGCAGGACGTCAACTTTTACGACGGCTACGACGCGCTGACGCCGATGGTCGTCGATGCCGCTACGGTGCCGCTCAGTTTGGATGTCGTGACGGATGCGGACGGTGAGGCATGCTTATACGTTTGCGCACAGGGCGGGAAAACGATTTGCGCGAGCCTAACGTGTCAGGCGGGGATCGTCGCGTCCGAGGTCGGCCCGATACTGGTCGCGGACACGCAAGCCTTCGGGACCAGCCCACGCGCGCCGTTTTGCGATAACCCGGTCGCGCTGGACGATGCGGGCGCATCGACGGTCGATGCAACCGTTCCGCAGGACTACGATGGCGCCGCCCCTAGCGACGTCATCTTTCTTTTCTGTAACGGCCGGTTCCAAAGCGTCGGCAGGCTTTCGCAAGTTCGGTTCCCGCTGCAGTTGGCTTGTTTGCGAAGCGAGAGCCCGCCGTATGCGGACACCATCGGCAATGAGCTCTACTACGTCGCAGCTAGTGCCGAAATGGTCCGCGTGTCGTCGGTCTTCCCCTTCGGCGCCACCGGAACGCCCCCGGCCGCGGCGTTCGAGCCGATCGCCGCAGCGTTTGCCGACCTCTTGACGGCGCCGTCGCTAGTCGAAGCCGACGACGGATGGCCCGTCAACTGCGCGACCGCCGCCGACGGCCTAACGATCAGCGTGCCCTACGACGCGAGGATGCGGCTGGGCGATCAGGTGGCGATCGAGATCGCGTTGAACGGCTACCGTCTGTCTTCCAAAGAGCCCACGGGCATGTCGCTGCCGATGCAGGGCGGGGAGCCGTGGCCGTGGCCGCTGGCCGTCACGTCGCTCGCCCGGAAGCAGGGATACCTCGAGTGGCGTTTCCAGCCTTATCACTTCATGGGCTTTGGCCAACTGCAGGCATTCGACGACTCGTCAGGCACGGTGGGGACATTGGCGGCCCGCTATTACGTGAGCCGGGCGGGAATCGGCGTAGCTTATTGTTCCGGCGTTCTGACGATAGGAATCGATACTATCGCGCCGAGCGGTCGGGTTGGAATGAATAACAGCACGGCGATAACACTCCCTTTTTAGAGGGAGTGTTTTTTGAAAAAAACGACATGAAACTGACCGCCCCGCGCTTATTTCAACAGAGTGGTGAAGGGGTAATCGATCTCCAAACTTTGAATCCGCCCGATCCGGGCAATCAAGGAGACGAGGGCGATCCGGTCGTCGTCACCATACTACTGCCTGATTCGCGGGAAAAGCAGATCACGGTCTGGGTGGGTGGCGTAAGCAAGACTTTTCCGATTGTGAACGCTAGACGGCTCGTAATAGATTGCGTCTTTCTCAGAAGCGAATTGCCGCCGCTGGGAGCTGTATACGGCGTCTCATACGAATACGGAGGGCAGCGTTCGCCGGTGGTCGATATCCGTTTGATCGACTCGATGGCGCCGTTTGCGCCACGGCATATGTTCTTTGTCGACGGGGTTTTTCCGGCAGGCTCGACGCAGCGCCCCAGCGTGATATCGGTGTGGTCCATTCCGTCGTTTCGATTGCTGCTCAAGAACGATCCGATTATCGAGCCTTTCGGAGTAAATCCCACGGCGGACGTGGCCCTGAAGATCGTCTGGAAGCCGTTCGGTGTCGAGGGGATCGACGTAGGCGATATCGAATTCGACGCCGGCCTAGCTCAATGGCGCGTGAATCTGAGTGGGAAATGTCTGACGTTGCAACGATCCGACCTGATCTTGGTGCAAAGCATCGTGGCAAGAACCCAGACATTGAGTTTTTCGCTCCTTTTATAAATTTTAAACAATGGACTACTTGGTAAGGCGGGGGGCGAGGCGAACTACGCTCTGTCTCGCGGTGCTTTCTGTCTGGGGGCATAGCAAATGGGCCGCAGCGTGCACGAGCTATGGCTCGATATCCGGCGTGGTCAATCAAGACGTCCCGTCATGCACCAACGTTTATGCGCCGACGGGCGAGGCCTCCGTGGTGACGATCGATGGAACCGGCGGGGCGCCGGTCACCGCGTTGGGCGACGACACCTACTACGATACGTATCCGGTGACGAATCAAATTGCGCAGATCGCGTCCTTCGTCAGAGTGGAGCCGTCGGCTGCTGCAACCGCCGACGCAAAGATAACGTTTAGGGGCAATCAGGCGTTGTCCGTTTCGCCGTCGGATCCGACCCACATGGACGGCATTTCGGTGCGCGTTTCGCCGTCGTCTACCGCGAACGCCGTTGTCGTGCTCGACGGCGCGAACTTCAGCGCGAACGTCGGCAGCCAAGGCGCCAACGGCGTGCTCATCTCGACGGACGGAACGCACTCGGCGACGATGACGCTGACCAATTCGGTGCTCGACGTCGATACGGGCGGGCTATACGGGATCAACCTCAGCGGAGCGAACGCGGCGCTGACGAGCACCGGGGCGCAGAACACGCTTCGCATAGGAAGTTCGTTCGCGCCTTCCGCGAGCGCGATCCACGCGGACAGCGGAGCGAAAGTCGATTTCACCGGACTCTTGAATTTCAATTCGAGCCAGGCCGGCGTCTCGATCCTCAGCGGCTCGCTCCTTCATCTCGACGGTAGCGACCGGTCGCAAAGCACGATCCACGTCGGCGGGGTTTCCAACATCTATACGCTAGGCGTCAATTACCAGACCACGGATTTGACCGGTTCGCTGAAGAACGTGACGGTCGATCTTACGGCGAACGAGGGAGCAGGCGGCAGGGGCACCGAGGGGTTCAACGTCAACCTGTCGGCGGGCGCCCTCGCGGTGGAAAACGTCGGCCTGACGTCCAACATGATCGATAGTTCGGCGGTGACGATGTCCGGAGGGAGCCTGACAGGCTCCGGGCTCTCGGTGGAGGTGACCGGCAAAGGCACCGGCGGCGTCGACGTCGAGCCGGATACGAACGGTCAGCTTACGCTGGACGGTACGGTCGGCGTCAATACGATCGTCACCCGAGGCGCGGCCGACCTCGCGCCGACGTTTACCGATCTGCCTTATGCCAACGCCGCGGGCGTGCGGCTTCTCGGCGGCACGATCAACCTGTCGAGCACCCATATCGATACATACGGCGCAGGAGCACCCGGCATCTACCTGCGCAAAGGGTCGATCGCGACGGGGGCGGACGTCGCGGTCCATACGCACGGGGACGGCGCGAGCGCGGTCGTCTATACGCCTCTCGCGGGGAACGTCGCTAACGTGACGGCAGCCTTTGCGTCGACGATCTCATTGACGACGGATGGCGCCGGCGCATACGGGTTCGTCGCGGACGGCTATGACAGGTACGACGGGTCCAACACGCCGCATCCGTTTTCGCTGTCGTTCAGTTCGTTGGGCTTGACTCCGGCCGCATTCCTGGTCCAGGGCGCCGGATCGGCGGCGATCGGTGCACGCAACGACGCGACGCTCATCCTCGACGGACAAGATCTGAGCGCGCTCGCCGGCCTGCCGTCGGGCACCTACGCCGCGGGAGCGGAAGCAGGCGGAACGATCCGGTTCGAACAAGGTGCGCGAAGCGGCGGCGCGGCCTTGCTGGCAGGCGCCGGCGGTACCCTCGATTTCAACGACGACAGCGCCAGCGCTGCCGGGTCGGCAGTGACGATCAGCCAGGGGACCGACGCGAGCACCCGGGGCGAGCTCGATGCGAGCGGCCGGACCCAGGCGCTTCAAGTCGCTGGACTCGCGTCCATCGGCAGCGGCGGCACGAACGGGCTCGTCAATCTCGGCAGCAACGATTTGCTCATCGACAGTGCGAACGCGAGCACGAATACGTTCAGCGGCGCCATCGAAGGCAGCGGTTCGTTGATCAAAAGCGGCGCGGGCGTGCAGGTCTTGGCCGGGCAGGATGCGTTCGATTACACCGGGGCCACGCAAATCGACGGCGGCACGCTCGCCGTTGCGGGCGGGGTATCGGGCAGGGACGCGAACGGGGCGAAGCTCTTTCAACTGAATGCGGGCGGTACGTTGAACGTCGGCAACAATCAAGGCAGCTTCGAGCTCGGCGCAGTTTCGGGCGATGGTACCGTGCAACTGACCGACAGCGGCACGAACGCCTCGTCGGATTTGGTCCTCGACGGCATGGGGACGGCCCACACTTTTTCGGGCACGATCGCCGGAAGCGGCGGCGTCGTGCTGCGCAGCGGGGCGGGTGCAACGCAGACGTTTTCGGGTGCTCACGTTTTCGACTTCACCGGCGACGTCACGCTCGGCAGCGGCACGCTAGCGGTCACCGGCCAAGCCGCGGCGGCCGGGAATCGCTTCGTGTTCGACGACGGCGCCAACTCGGGCGGGACACTCGATATCGGGGCAAACGGCCCCACGGGTTTTTCGGTCGCGGGCATCGAAGCCCGTAACCCGGGCACGACTGCTCGAATCAACCTAGGGGCGAGCGGCTCGCCCGCCAACCTCGTGCTGAGCGGTTCGGGGAACTACGACTTCGGCGGAACGATTTCGGGCTACGGCAACGTCGTCAAGCAAGGCAGCGGCACGCAGACGATGTCGGGCACGGATCCATTTGCTTTTACCGGCACGACGATCGTCTCGGACGGCGTCTTGCAACTGAGGAACATCGCCGATCCTTCGCACTTCGATCATACGTTCGAGCTCGATGGCGGTTGGCTCGACTTGTCCGACAGCACGTTCGATTCCTCCGGCGCGAACGCCAACGATTGGGCGAAGCTTCATGTGACCGACGGCAGCAATGCCGGGAGCAGCCATATCATCGGCGGCGACGACAAGATCACCGTGGGCGGCGACGGCGCCGCATCGGTGGAGGCGGCACAGATCGACGGCGGCGTATTCGTCGTCAAGACCGGGTCCAATACGACCACGCTGACAGGGGCGAACGGCTACGTCGGCAACACGCGCGTGCTAGGCGGCACGCTCAAAGTTTCGGACGACGACAATCTCGGCGATACGCGTTACGAACGCGAAGTCGTACTCGACGGCGGCAATTTGGAAATCGGCAGCGGCGGCGCATTCAATTCGTCGCGGCAACTTCAATTGCAGTCAGCGGGCGCCGTGCAGGTGGACGGCGCCGCGTCCACCGTGGCGACCCTGGGCAGTATCGCGGGCAATGGGCAGACGTTGACGAAGACGGGGCCCGGGGCATTGATGTTCACGGGCGGCGGCGTGTTAGGGCAGGCCATCGTGAGCAGCGGCACGCTGGGCTTGCGCGCGGTGCGTGTCGATGCCACGACGCTGTCCACATCGAATCAGGCGGCTATCGACCAAGCGGCCGGCACGACCGTCGATCTCGACGGAGCGACCGTCGTCAGCCAAGGCGACGCGGTCGTTGCGAACGGTACGAGCACGCTGAATCTGAGCGGCGATACTCAGGTGACGGCGGGCGGTGCAACCTACCGCGTCACGAGCGGCACGGGCACCCTCAACGCGAGCGCGCAAAGCCTCATCGGCAACGTCCTCGCGGCGGATGGGGCGGGGACGGCGTTGGCGATTCGGCTCGCAGCCAATAGCGTCTTCACCGGGACGCCCTCGTTGACGAACGGCGCGGTGGCAACCCTCTCGCTCGACGCCTCGAGCAGTTGGAACATGACGGCCGACACGGCGCTGGCCGGACTCGCCAATCTCGGGACGATTACCTTCGGCGCCCGGTTACCCAACGCCGCTGCCGCCGCTGTCGCGAAAGCGGCCCAGAGCTCGGGGTACCAGACGCTGACGGTCAATGGCGATTATCGGGGCGGCGGCGTCATCGATATGCGTACCGAACTGAATGTGGGCGGGGCGCTCGCCGATCAGCACACTGACCGCCTGGTCGTGACGGGCGATGCGACGGGCCAGACCCAGCTCAGTTTGACGACGTCAGGGGCGGGGGCCAATACGAATACCGCGCTCAACAATCGAGCGATTCCCACCGAGGGGATCTCCTTGGTGCAGGTGGGCGGCACATCGACCGCAGGCGCTTTTACGCTCAAGGGCGGATACGTAGCCGCCGCCGGCAGCCCGTATCAGTACCGCATTTTCGCGTACGGGCCGGGCAGCTATGGGCCGCCCGCCGCGTCGCAAAGCGTGCTGCCGAACGGCGACGCGCCGCAGTGGGACTACCGTCTTCAAACGTCGTACTTGGACGCGAACGGCAACGTTCAGCCGGGCATTCCGCCGGACGGTCGTCCGACGCTCCTTCCGCAGGGCAGCAGCTATCTGACGGCTCCGCTCGCGCTGCAGAACTACGAGTCGATCGTTGCGGACAATCTCTACCGGCGGCTTGGCGACGTGCGTCACGGGGCGTTCGATGCGGCGGAGAAAACCGATGACGTTTTTGCACGCACCATCGATAGCCGCAGTGTCTACCACTCGAGCCGCAGCTTCTCCGATTACGGCTATCGATTCGGGCAAACCGTGACGGCGTTGCAGTTCGGAGCGGATTGGCTGCACCGCAAAAGCGCGGACCGCGACTTCAGGCTCGGGACGGCCGTTACGCTGGGCGATACGCCCGTTCGTCCGCAAGCCGCCTCGGCGGAGTCGAGCAAAACTTCGTTCAGTGCCTACAACGTGGCCTTGACCGGAACATGGCAGCGCCGCGACGGCTGGTACGCCGATGGCCTGCTCTCGGCAGGCTGGTATCGAGGAACGGTCGCTACCTCGGCGCGCGGCGAAGTGGGGCGAATTCATGCGAACGGTTTCGACGGGTCAATCGAGGTTGGGCGCGGGTTCACATTGCCGGTCGTGTCGGGCGGACTCGACGTCGAACCGCATGTACGCGTGCTCGCGCAAGTGCTGCATTTCGAGGACCGGAAAGACAACGACGGGCTCGACGTCGGCACGAGCGATCTCGTCGCACTTACCGGTTTGCTCGGGGTGCGCGTGTCGATGTCATTACCGGGTACGGCTTCGTTCAGACCGTACGCGCGCGTCGATGTCTCGAACACTTGGATGAATTCGCCCTCGGTGACGATGTCGGGACAGGCGTTCGAACTGGCCAAACAAGGCAGCGCGGTGCAAGTCGGCGTCGGGGCGACTGGACTGCTCACGCCGAACTTGGCCATTTATGGGGAATTGAGCGGGCTGCAGCGTCTGGGCGCGGGCATGAGCACGGTCGCCGCAACGCTGGGCTTGAAGTACACGTTTTAACGGAGATCACGACGATGCTGCCGATTGCTACCGCCACACATCTGGGGGCCGTCAAGGTTCTCAAGGACGGCGCGTTGAGCGTTACCGCGGATGGAACGTTGTCCGTGAATCATGCGCATGGGACCTTCTATATGGGTCCGCTTTCCGACTACGAGCAAGCGCAGTACGTCGACGAGTGGCTCGTCTTGCACGAAGGCGCGATGAGCGCCAACCCGAGGAACGTCGCGACGTTGAAAGTGGCGCCATCCACGAGCAACGGCGTGACGTTCCCGGTGCTCGTGGACGAGCAGGCACAAGGAACGATCACGTTCGCGCAGGGCGAGGTAACGGGCGTGTTCGAATTCGATCCGAGCACCGTTTCCGTGACGCCCGGATCGATCGTGAAAATCGGCTTGCCCCAGATGTCGAATCAAGAGAGCAACGCGGCAGGCCTCGTGTTGATCCTCGTCTATTGAACGGTAGAAGCGTGCAAGGAGGAAAGCGGCGATGAGCGAAACCAAGACGGAAGGCCCGATGAACGCCAACCTGCAGCCGGGCGCGAACTACAACCTGGTGGGGTTGGCAGCGCAAAACGGCCGCAGCACGCTTTACTACATACCGGCCGATGCGACGCTGGCGCTCGATCAAGGCATCAGCCCGCAATGGACGTCCGCGCATTCGTTTCTCCGCGGCATCGCGTTCGACGCGGCGGCGTCGGCGTCGATGAGTCTGGACTTGGGCGTTTCGCTGAACTACTCGGTCGGTCAGGGCGTACATGTGTTTTACGTGAACGGCAAAGCCGTCGGCCGAATCGACGATCCCTCGAGTCCCAACAGCGATACGAGCTTGGTCTCGAAGTCCTACGTCGATGCTCATGGCGGCGGCAATAGCGTACAGCCGGGTAAGCCGGCTCGTCCGGCTGTCAGCATCGGCGCCGCGGTGAAGGATGGAACCGCGCTGACTTATATGCGCTCCGACGTCGTGCTCGGCTTGGACCAGACCATCGCCCCGCAATGGTGGGGTGTGCACACGTTCAAGACCGACGCCGACTTTCAAGGCAGCGTGAATTTGGCGCAAGGAGCCCAGAAGCCCGCGGGGGCGCTGACTGCCGACGGTGCGTCCTTGAAATATGCAGTAACCAGTGCGGACGCCGTCCACGCGTTCTATGTCGGCAAAAACCTGGCGGCGCAGATCGACAATCCGTCTGATCCGCAAACTAACGATAGCCTCGTGAGCAAAGCCTATGTAGATAAGAATACGCTCGGGACTTCGGCACAATATGTCGCCTTTTCGAGCCTGCCGCTGGGGAACGCTGCACCGGCGAGCGTTGATCAGCCCAGCCATGGCTCGCTTGCCATCGGTCAGAACGCTGCCGTATCTTCGGCGAACGGGGCTTCAGCGAACGGGGCGTTGGCGCTCGGCACAGAGTCGTCGGTTCAGAACGCCCCGATGGGAACTGCAATAGGTTGGAATGCGGTGTGCACGGGCGAGGGCTCTATCGCTTTCGGCGGCAGATCGAGCGACGGGGGAAATAGCTATGTGTTGAGCGTTGGTTGCACGAGTGAGGAATGGAGCGGTCCGGTGAAGCGACGGATCATCAACGTCGCCGATGGTCAAAACGATACCGATGCGGCGACCGTACGCCAGCTCAAATCCAACCGCTATCTTGCGGTTTGTGACTATAACGATGGCGTACTGCCGAAATCGGATGGAGCGGAGTCCATTGCCCTTGGAGCGAATTCGTGGGATCAGGCACAGTGTTTAGTGCTCAGCATCGGTTCTTCGCTCGGGGGCGTGCCGGTCGTGCAGCGTCGAATCATCAATGTGAGCGACGGAAAAGCCAGCAACGAGGCCGCGACGTTCGGGCAAGTGCAGAGCCATACGGCGCCACGTCTGAGCACATATTGCGGCGATGCTTTCGCCGGCATGAAAGACGGCGTGTCGAACGGCGAAATCGACACACTCGCGGATTGGCCGATAACGAGCGACTGCATTCTTCAAAGAGGTGCCGGCGACAAGGATGCCGTGCTCGTTGCAAAGCTCTTTAAGCCATGCGCCTCCCCGGACGGTGTGACGCTTTGTCTCTATTTGAATCGCACGGAGCCAATCGGAACAGTTTCGTTCGACGCAGGGCAATCGACCGGTTCGATCTCTTTCAGCGGTGCAAGCGATGAGTACTGGTCTCTAAAGCCGGGCGACCTGGTGAGCTTGACCCGTCCCCATCCCTGCGTGGACTCGGGAGAGGGACTCGTCGTGGTCATCAATGCATCGGTGCTGCCTACATGCACTGCAACGGGGACGTGATTCGATCTAGGAAATGACAACCGCAAGCCGTTTCCGCCCCATCGCCCGTATCATCCGATAAGGAGACCACTATCGGAGCAAGCATGCGACTAGATGCCAAGACGGACGATTCGGCGGTGCATCCCGAGTGCAGGGGGCTTGCATGAGCGAGCGGACCACCTCCTGCGGCGTAATCCTGCTTGATCGCGACGGGCGCGTCTTGCTGGCTCATGCAACGGAAACTTCCCACTGGGACATTCCAAAAGGGCAGGGCGATCCAGGCGAGGCGCCGATCGATGCCGCGTTGCGCGAGCTTCGCGAAGAAACGGGGATTGAACTCGCGGCCGAGCGCCTGAAGGATCTCGGCCGCTTCGCCTATCGACGCGATAAAGACCTGCATCTATTCGCGGCGCGCATAGAAAACGGCGAGGTCGATCTCGCCTGCTGCGTTTGCACGTCGATGTTCCCGAGCCGCCGCAACGGCGCGTCGATTCCCGAAATGGACGCCTTTCGATGGACGGAGCCCGAGAAAGTCGGCGAATTTGCGAGCGGCAGCCTGACGCGCTTATTCGCGACTGCGCTGTCGTTGACCGAGCTGCATCACAGCTTGTAGGGCGGCGCCGCGGACTTCACGCGCGGCACGCGCCATGGAAAACGGCGCGGCAACCCTCGCGGGCGCCGCGCCGTCTTCGTCGATCAATTCGTGCTCGAGAGCGGCTTACTTACCCCAGCTATCGCGCAACCCGACGATTCGATTGAACACGGGCTTGCCCGGCTTCGAATCGTAGCGATCGGCAACGAAGTAACCGTGACGCTCGAACTGGCAGCGCGCTTCGGGCTGCAGCGTTTCGGCGCCGGGTTCCAAGTACGCTTGCACGACGCGCTTCGAATCGGGATTGAGCGCTTCGAGGAAATTGCGCCCGCCCGCGTCGGGCTGCGCTTCTTTGAACAGGCGATCGTAGAGCCGCACTTCCGCAGGCACCGCGTGCGTCGCGCTGACCCAGTGGATGTTGCCCTTGACCTTGTAGTTATTGGCCCCTTCGGTGCCTGATTTGCTATCGGGGAAGTAGTTGCAATGCACGGCGACGATGTTGCCGTGTTCGTCCTTCTCCGCACCCGTGCATTCGATCACGTAGCCGTAGCGCAGACGCACCTTGTTGCCGGGGAAAAGCCGGAAATAACCTTTCGGCGGCGTTTCCGTGAAATCCTCGCGCTCGATCCACAATTCGCGCGTGATCGGGAAGTTGCGCTGCCCGCGCTCGGGATGGTGCGGATGAACGGGCGCGGTGCAGGGATCCGACAAATCGGCCGGGAAGTTGTCGATGACGAGCTTGAGCGGATCGAGCACGGCCGCCGTGCGCGGCGCTTTTTCGTCGAGGTCGTCGCGCAGCGCGCCTTCGAAGACGCTCATGTCGATCCACGAATCGACCTTCGTCACGCCGATACGGTCGCAAAAGAGTTGGATCGATTCGGGCGTGAAGCCGCGGCGGCGAACGCCGACGATGGTCGGCATACGCGGATCGTCCCACCCGTCGACATGGCCTTCCGTCACGAGTTGCAACAGCTTGCGCTTGCTCGTGATCGCGTAGGTGAGGTTCAGCCGCGAGAATTCGATCTGCTGCGGAAGCGGCCGCGTGAAAACGCCCGCTTCGGCAAGCTCGTTGAGTACCCAATCGTAAAGCGGGCGATGATCTTCGAATTCGAGCGTGCATAGCGAATGCGTAATGCTTTCGATCGCATCCGAGATGCAGTGTGCATAGTCGTACATCGGATAGACGCACCACGTGTCGCCCGTACGATAGTGATGCGCGAAGCGGATCCGATAGAGCACCGGATCGCGCATGGTCATATTCGGCGACGCCATGTCGATTTTCGCGCGCAGCACGTGCTCGCCTTCCTGAAACTCGCCGGCTTTCATGCGGCGGAACAAGTCGAGGTTCTCTTCCGGCGTGCGGTCGCGATACGGCGAGTTCGTGCCGGGTTCGGTGAGCGAGCCGCGCGTCGTGCGCATCTCGTCGGCCGATTGACTGTCGACATAGGCCTTGCCGCGCTCGATCAACAGTTCCGCGTATTGGTAGAGCTTGTCGTAGTAGTCGCTCGCGAAGTATTGGTGCGACTTGCCGTCCTTTTCCCACTCGAAGCCGAGCCAGCGCACGGCGTCGATGATCGAATCGGCATATTCGATGCTTTCCTTTTCCGGATTCGTATCGTCGAAGCGCAGATGGCACACGCCGCCGTAATCGCGGGCGACGCCGAAATTCAAGCAGATGCTCTTGGCGTGGCCGATATGCAGATAGCCGTTGGGCTCGGGGGGAAAGCGCGTTTCGACACGTCCGCTCCATTTACCCGTGCGGTTGTCCTCATCGATGATGTTGCGGATGAAATTGGACGGCGAAGTCGCGGCGTCGTTGCGTTCGTTGTTCATGCGAAAGTCGGAATCGGCGGAAAGTAGACGGGGCGGGCCCGCGGCAATCCATCCATTCTACCTAAAGGAGGCCCGATCCTGCCCGAAGGGCTCGGCTCAGTGCGAGACGATGGGGCGCGCGAAGCCGTCCCAGCCCTTGCTGTCGACCGTTTGGATCGCCGTCGTCGCGAGGCGCGGATTCGCCTTTCGGCGGTCGCTCGAGCGCTTATACTACGCGCGAACTTTCTATCGGCGTGCGCCCGCATGCCGCCACTCTGGCACAACGTTCCATGAATCAGATCAAGACTTTCGTGCTGCCCGGCTACGCCAATTCGGGCCCGGGCCATTGGCAAACGCGATGGGAAGCGGACGATGCCTCCTTCGTGCGCGTGGCGATGCCCGATTGGGATCGCCCGGTACGCGAGGCTTGGTGCGAAACGCTCGGTGCGGCGATCGCAGCCGAGCCGCGTGGCCCGATTCGCTTGGCGGCGCACAGCCTCGGTTGTTTGACGGCGGCGCACTGGGCGCTGCGCATGGCGGATGCGGCGCAACTCGGCAAGATCGCCGGGGCATTGCTCGTGGCGTTGCCCGACCCCGCCGCACGGGACTTTCCGCGCGATGCGGTGGGCTATGAGGACATCGAGCTTGCGCGGCTGCCCTTTCCATCGATCGTCGTGGCGAGCAGCGACGATCCTTACGGTTCTCTTTCCTTCGCGCAACGCTGCGCTGCGGGGTGGGGCAGCCGTCTGCTCGAAGTGGGCCCCCGCGGACACATCAATGCCGAAAGCGGCCTCGGCGATTGGGAAGAAGGCCGGCGCTGGCTGGCGTCGCTGACGGCTTGAGGGCGCGCGCGCCAAAAGGGGCGCCGCGGGGCGCCGCGCAGGCGCCGCCGTGCCGCGCCCCCCTCGAATCACCGACCGCCGCGTAGCGCCGCCATGCTGGCCTCGTCATAGCCGAGCCGCGGCGGACGGCATGGGTTTGACATGTGTTTCGACGATCGGCGCGTGGTTCCGTGCGGAAGTCCCGCTATGTCGGCCCCTTGGATTAAACAATCGTCATCGCCCCCGGCAAGACCGTCAAAAACGGGGTGCCAGCAGCTAGACTCACGAGAGCCGTGTCGCGCTTGGGGCGCGACACGGTCGGCACGCGTCAATCGACGTCGCGTTGCCCAAACAATCCATTACATAGGGAAGAAAAGACGATGCTGCATCTCATTGGGGCGCTGATTATCGGGGGTATCGCCGGATGGCTGGCCGGGCTCATCATGAAGGGCGGGGGCTTCGGCATCTTCGTGGACATCGTTGTCGGGGTCGTCGGCGGATTCATCGGCGGATGGCTGGCGCAGGTACTGCACATCAACGTGGGCAGCGGGCTCGTCAGTTCGCTCATCGTCGCCGTCGTCGGGGCGGTCATCCTGCTGTTCGGCATTCGCCTCGTCAGGCGAGTCGTTTGAACGCGCAAAAAACGCAGCTGGCTCGCGGGGCGGGGCGCGCCGCAACCGCCGCCGGCGCCCCAGCGTAGGGCCGGCGCCCGCAATTTCCGTATAATGAGCCGTTTAGGGGAAAGCGGCCACGCGCCGAGCGCTGCAAGGCGCGGCCGGTTTCCAGTCGAGACCGTCCGCTCAGCCTTCTATGAAAGCCGCCGAAATCCGCGAGAAATTCCTCAAGTTCTTCGAATCGAAGGGCCATACGATCGTCCGTTCGTCGAGCCTCGTGCCCGGCAACGATCCGACGCTGCTCTTCACCAATTCGGGGATGGTGCAGTTCAAAGACGTCTTCCTCGGCGCCGAATCGCGCCCGTACTCGCGCGCCACGACGGCCCAGCGCAGCGTGCGCGCGGGCGGCAAGCACAATGACCTCGAAAACGTCGGCTACACGGCGCGGCACCATACGTTCTTCGAGATGCTCGGCAATTTCTCGTTCGGCGATTATTTCAAGCGCGACGCGATTCATTATGCGTGGGAATTGCTGACGACCGTCTACAGCCTGCCGAAGGAAAAGCTCTGGGTCACCGTCTATCAGGAAGACGACGAAGCCTATGACATTTGGGCCAAGGAAGTGGGCGTGCCGACCGAGCGCATCATCCGTATCGGCGACAACAAAGGCGCGCGCTACGCTTCCGACAACTTCTGGCAAATGGCCGATACGGGGCCTTGCGGCCCGTGCTCGGAGATCTTCTACGATCACGGCCCGGACGTCTGGGGCGGCCCGCCGGGATCGCCCGAGGAAGACGGCGATCGCTACATCGAGATTTGGAATCTCGTGTTCATGCAGTTCAACCGCGACGCGCAAGGCAACATGACGCCGCTGCCCAAGCCCTGCGTCGATACGGGCATGGGGCTCGAGCGTATCGCGGCCGTCCTGCAGCACGTTCACAGCAACTACGAGATCGATCTATTCCAGGCGCTGATCGCGGCTGCCGCACGCGAAACGGGCGTGACCGATCTCACGAACAACTCGCTGAAGGTAATCGCCGACCACATCCGCGCGTGCTCGTTCTTGATCGTCGACGGCGTCATTCCGGGCAACGAAGGGCGCGGCTACGTGCTGCGCCGGATCGTGCGCCGCGCGATCCGTCATGGCTACAAGCTCGGTTGCAAGCATGCGTTCTTCCATAAGCTCGTGGCCGATCTCGTCGCGCAAATGGGCGCGGCCTACCCCGAGCTGGCCGACGCGCAAACACGCGTGACCGACGTGCTGCGTCAAGAGGAAGAGCGCTTCTTCGAAACGATCGAGCACGGCATGTCGATTCTCGACGAAGCCCTTGCGGCGCTCGAAGCCAAAGGCGGCAAGGTGCTGTCCGGCGACATCGCGTTCAAGCTGCACGACACGTACGGCTTTCCGCTCGACCTCACGGCCGATGTCTGCCGGGAGCGCGAGATGACGGTGGACGAGCCCGCATTCGACGAGGCGATGTCGCGCCAGCGCGAGCAAGCGCGCGCGGCCGGCAAGTTCAAGATGACGCAGGGTCTCGATTATTCAGGTGCGAAAACCACGTTCCATGGCTACGAGGAGTCGATTTTCGACGATGCGAAGATCGTCGCTCTGTACGTGGACGGCACGGCTGTGGGCGAAGTGAAACACGGGCAGCAAGCCGTCGTCGTGCTCGACCACACGCCGTTCTATGCGGAATCGGGCGGCCAGGTGGGCGACACCGGCTTGCTCGCGAACGCGAGCGTGCGCTTTGCGGTAGCCGATACGCTGAAGGTCCAAGCCGATGTGATCGGCCATCACGGCACGCTCGAGCAAGGCACGTTGAAGGTCGGTGATGTGGTCAAGGCCGAAATCGATGCGGTGCGCCGCGCGCGCACTGCGCGCAACCACTCGGCCACGCACTTGATGCACAAGGCGCTGCGCGAAGTGCTCGGCTCGCACGTGCAGCAAAAGGGCTCGCTCGTCGACGACGAAAGGACGCGTTTCGACTTCGTCCACAACGCGCCGATGACCGACGAGCAAGTGCGCCGTGTGGAAGACATCGTCAATGCCGAAGTGCTCGCCAATGCGCCGGGCGTCGTGCGTGTGATGCCGTTCGACGAGGCCGTGAAGGGTGGGGCGATGGCGCTGTTCGGCGAGAAATACGGCGATGAAGTGCGCGTGCTCGACCTTGGTTTTTCGCGCGAGCTGTGTGGCGGCACCCACGTGCACCGCACGGGCGATATCGGTTTGTTCAAGATCGTCGGCGAAACGGGTGTCGCGGCGGGCATCCGCCGTGTCGAGGCCATTACGGGCGATAACGCCGTGCGCTATGTCCAGGGGCTCGAAAGCCGAGTCAACGCTGTGGCGGCCGCGTTGAAGGCGCAGCCGTCGGAGCTCACGCAGCGTGTCGCGCAGGTGCAAGATCAGGTCAAGTCGCTCGAGAAGGAGCTTGCCGCGCTCAAGTCGAAGCTCGCGTCCAGCCAGGGCGATGAACTGGCGGCGCAGGCGGTCGAAGTCGGCGGCGTGCAGGTGCTGGCGGCGACGCTCGACGGAGCGGACGTCAAGACGCTGCGCGAAACGGTCGACAAGCTCAAGGACAAGCTCAAGCATGCGGCGATCGTGCTCGCGGCCGTCGATGGCGGCAAGGTCAGCTTGATCGCCGGCGTGACGCCCGATGCGAGCAAGAAGGTCAAGGCGGGCGAGCTCGTCAACTTCGTCGCGCAGCAGGTGGGCGGCAAGGGCGGCGGCCGGCCGGACATGGCTCAAGCGGGCGGTACGGAGCCCGCGAAGCTGCCTGCGGCCCTGGAGGGCGTGAAGGCGTGGGTGCAAGGGCAGTTGTGACGTGCCGGAGCCCAGCCGATATCGGCGCCACTCTTCATAGGTGCGCCTAACGTTCTACCCTAGGCATTAAGGTTGGATCGGCCTCGCTGAAACGAAAGCCGCCTGCAACTGCAGGCGGCTTTTTGCATTATCACATCTGCTGTGATTATCGTTGGCGCTATCTTCGACAGGCGTCAGTCATCACTTCGTCATGAGTTCGCCTCGATAATCTTCCCGTGAGGAAGCAAAGGTTCACAAAAACAAAGTTGCGAACGCGGCGACAGACCGCGCGCGACCCACCAAGCAACGGGGTTCATCATGACGATCCGCTATCGCATCACCTTATTGGTGATGCTCATGTTCGTTGCACTCGCGGCGATAGGCGGCTATGCCACCTACCAGGCGAAGCGCAGCGCAGGCGACGTGCGCCAGGTCACGCAAGGGGTCGTGCCGAGCGCGCTCGCATCGGCCGATCTCGTTTCCCAAGTCAAGGATGTCCAGCTCGCGACGATGACGCTCGTCTATGCGCCCGATGCGAACATGGTCTCGCAGGCCCAGCAGCAGCTGAAGGCGAAGAAAGCCGCATTACTCCAAGCGCTAGCCGTGCAGGAAAAGGCCGCGGCGAGCCATGCTCAGGAGGGACTCGTCACGCAGGCCCGTGAAAGCGTAGCCAACTACTTCGCGGCCATCGACGAAACCGAGAATATGAAGGCGGCGGGCAAGAACGAGTTGGCGCAAGCCTATTTGTTCGCGAACGTCGGCGAATATCGCGACGAACTCGAAGGGATCGTCGAAACGATGCGCATCGAGAAGAACCGTCAGAAGGACGACGCGATCGGCGCGCTCAACGGCACGCTCGACACGACGACGACAGCCATAGGCGGCGCGACGGCCGCGGCCATTGCGATGCTGACGGTCATCGGCGTGCTGCTCTATCGGCAAATTACGCGGCCGCTCACTCGCATGCAGTCGGAGATGAGCGAGATCGCCGCGAGCCAGGATTTCACACGACGCGTGCCCGTCGCGCGCATGGACGAAATCGGCCGCTCCATCGTCGCGTTCAACGACATGATCGAAAAGATCGAGCAAAGCTCGCTGCAATTGAAACAAAAGACGGCCGACATTCAAGCGATGCTGCAGAACATGCAGCAAGGCATCTTGACCGTCGTCGACGGCGGTGTCGTGCACCGCGAATATTCGGCATTCCTCGAAGCAATCTTCGAGACAGAGGACATCGCCGGCCGTGACGTCATGTCGCTGATTTTCGACGAGTCGAACCTCGACGCGGATACGCGCTCGCAAGTCGAAGCGGCCATCTACGCTTGCATCGGCGAAGACGCCATCAACTTTTCGTTCAACGAGCACTTGCTCGTCAACGAGGTGGCGAAGACGATGCCGGACGGGCGCGCCAAGACGCTCGATCTCAGCTGGTCCGCGATCACCGACGAGACCGATACGGTCATGCGGCTCATGCTCTGCGTGCGCGACGTGACGGAGCTGCGGCGATTGACGGCCGAATCGACCGAGCAAAAGCGACAGCTCGAAATGATCGGCGAGATCCTCGCCGTGAGCCAAGACAAGTTCCATCAGTTCGTCGAAAGCGCAAAGGGCTTCATTCACGAAAACGAGCGCATCATCGGTCAGCACGACCATGCGGACGAATCGGCCGTCGCCGAGCTTTTCCGCAACATGCATACGATCAAGGGCAACGCGCGCACTTATGGCTTGCGTCATTTGACGAGCATCGTGCACGAAGCCGAGCAACGATACGACGAAATGCGCCGGCTCGGCGCCGGCGAGGCGTGGGATCGCGAAGCCTCGATCGCCGAGCTTGCCCGCGTGAAGCAGGCGGTCGAGCACTACGCGACGATCAATGAAGTGAATCTCGGCCGCAAGGGGCCGGGCGGCATGCCGCATCGCGCGCAAAGCGGCCGCTACATGGTGGTCGACCGGTCGCACATCGATGAAAGCTTGAACCTCGTCGAGTCCGTCGATGCAGCCGACACCGCCGGGCTCGTCGTCATGCGCGACGCCGTGCGCCGCACGCTGCGGTTGCTCGATACCGAGCGTTTCGACGAAGCACTCTCGGGCCCCATCGAATCGCTGCCGTCGCTCGCCAAGGAACTCGGCAAAGCGGCGCCGGCCGTCGCGATCGACGACAACGGGTATCGCCTGCGCCGCCACGCGAGCCCCGCGCTACGCGACGTATTCGTGCATCTGCTGCGCAACAGCGTCGATCACGGGATCGAGCCGGCCGACGAGCGCGTGGCCGCGGGCAAGCAAGCAGCCGGGGCCATCGAAATCGAAGTGGGCGTCGATGCGGGCGCGTTGCAAATCACGCTCAGCGATGACGGCCGGGGTCTCGCGCTCGCGCGCATTCGTGCCATCGCGGCGGAACGCGGTTGGATCGAGCCGGACGACAGCCTTGCCGATGAGGCCGTGGCGAACTTCATTTTCCGCGCGGGGTTCTCGACCGCCAAGGCAGTGACGGAAGTGTCGGGGCGCGGTGTGGGTATGGACGCGGTCAAAGACATGCTCGAGCGCGAGCACGGGCGTATCGAACTGCGCTTCACCGACGATCGCCGCGGCGCCGATTTTCGGCGTTTCCAAACGATCGTCCATCTACCCGAGTCGTGGGCCGTGGATAGCCTCGGCGCACCGGTAGGCCGGGGCGAACCGGCCGCGCCCAAGGCAAAGCCCGCGCACGACGGCGCGCTGGCGTAACCGTGTAACCGTGACCATGTAACTGCGTAACTGCGTAACTGCGCAACCGGGTAACCGGGTAACCGGGTAACAGGCGATCGCTTGTCCGCGCGAGATGTCGGAGCAGGCAAGCATCCAGGAAACGAGCCGATACGGCAGGCGTTGAAGTGGAGTTGGGGAACACCTTGGTTCTTATGAATGGGATGACGGCGCTGGCGGCGGCGACCGCCGTGGCGCTTGCGGTGCTCGCCGCGTTCGTCGCGCATGGGCGCGCCAATCGCCGTGCGATGCACGCGCAAGCGGAGGCGCTCGCGCGCTTGGCCGACGAGCACGACTCGGAAAAGGCCCGCTATGAAGCCGCCGCCGCGGCGCAGACGGCGCGTATCGGCGAGTTGGAGGCGCAGGGTCGGCAGTTGGCCGATGCGCTCACGCACGAATCGGCGAAATTTGCAGAGGCAAGCGCCGCCCTTGGCGATGCAAGAGCGCGCCAAGACGACCTGCTTTCGCATGCAAAACGTATCGAAAACGAAGCGGCGCGGCTCAAACAGTTCGCGACGACGTTCGAACGCTGGCACGAGCAAATGATCTCGCTGATGGCGCAAAACCAGGACATGCACCGCAAGAATCACGAGCTCGCGCGCATCGTGAATCACGTGCTGATGGTCTCGCTCAACGCCTCGATCGAGGCGGCGCGCGCCGGCGCGGCGGGCCGCGGGTTTTCGATCGTGGCGGGCGAAGTGCGCGCGCTCGCGACGCGTTCGCAAGAGCTGTCGAAGAGCTATCGCGACAGCCTCGATCGCAACGATTTGGTGACGACGGCGACGTTCCAAGACGTCCAAGCCGGCGGGAAGATGATCATGGCGGCGTTGGCCAGCGTCGAAGCGCTCGCGCAGCAGTTTCAATCGAAGCTCGAACGGAATCCGACGTGATCAGTCAAGCAGCCAAGGATAGCCTCGAGCGCATCTTCGATCAGGCCGCGCGCACCCGTTTGACGACCGATTCCGCGCACGCGTGCGAGGTCACGCGAGCCGCTTCGCTCGACGCCGCACAACGCGGTGCGAGCGCGGAGATATTCGTCCTAACCATTGCCTCGATCCACTTTCGGATCGTGCTGTTGCTGCAATTTGCCGACGACGAAGCCACGCGCGGCTATTACACCGGCAGCGGCGTCGGGGCCGATAGGTCGTTGCGCGAGGCAGCGATGGAAATCGGCAATCTTTGCTGCGGCGCCATCAATCAACAGCTCGTCGAACATTTCCCTGAGTTGGGGATGTCGACGCCTTATGCCCTATCGAGCGATTGCATCGGCTACCTCGACGAACTCGCACCGGAGTACGTCACCGCCTACGACGTCACCATCGAGCACGCCGCACGCGTGCGCGCGACGTTATGCGTTTGTGCGAGCGCGCCCCTCGATTTCACGGCGCAAGTCGCTGACGTCCACGAAAGCGCAGGCGAGCTCGAACTTTTCTGACTTCCTATTTCATTCGAAGAGACGATACATGGCGAAGATTCTGGTGGTGGACGATTCGAGCACCGTGCGCGACGAAGTGGCCGGCTTTCTGCGCAAGAACGGTCTCGATGTCGATACGGCCGTCGACGGCAAAGACGGATTGGCCAAGATCAAGGCCCAGCCAGGCGTGCGTCTCGTTGTCAGCGACGTGAACATGCCGAATATGGACGGTCTCACGATGGTCGAAAAAATCCGCGGCGAACTCGCCAATAGCGCGGTCAACGTCATCATGTTGACGACCGAGAGCAGCCCGGCCATGAAGGAGCGAGGCAAGGCCGCCGGCGTCAAGGGCTGGATCGTCAAGCCGTTCAAGGGCGAAGCGGTGCTCGAGACGTTCCGCAAACTAGCCGGCTAAGGCACGGTGGGCGCGGCCGTGCGGCGCGCCCACCGTGCGCTGCTGTCGGCCCGGCCCTCGCGTCGCGCTCGATCGACGCTCGATTGGCGCTCGATTCACGCTCGATTCACGCTTACCCGGCGACGGCTGGCGCTTGCGGTCGCGCCTCGCCCGCTGCGGCGATGCGCTCGGCGCCTTCGTCCTTGGCCGGGCTGGCCTGTTCGAGCAAGGCCTCGCGCAGCGCAGCGAGCGCGGCCGAGTAGTGGCCGCGGCGCCAAATCAGGAGGGTCGGCACGGCGCCCAGCGCGCCGAGCGGATGGACGGCGACTTCTCGCGTGCCGCCCGGCAGCAGTTCCAACACCGATCGCGGCGCGACGGCGACACCCGCACCAGCCGCGACGCAGGCGACGATCGCGTGATACGAGCCAAGTTCGAGCACGCGCGCAGGCCGCAAGTCATGTTCGGCGTACCAGCGCTCGACATACGTTCGATACGCGCACCCGCGCTCGAATGCGACGAGCGTCGAAAGCGCGATGTCGCCTGCGGCGCGAACGGCACGATGACCGCGCGGCGTAATCATCACCAATTCCTCGTTGAACACGGGAACCGATTCGAATATGTCTGTGAGCGCGGACGGATCGGGCGGCGTGGCGATCAGTGCCGCATCCACCTCGAACTCGCGCACGCGCTCGAGCAAACAGCCCGTCGTTCCGGTGCTCAGTTCGAGCTCGACCTCGGGCCAGCGCTGATGATAGGCGGCAAGCACGCGCGGCAGTCGGCTGGCCGCCGCGCTCTCCATCGCGCCGAGCGCGAGCCGCCCGCGAGGGCGGTCTTTCCGTACGGCATGGCGCGCTTCGTCGGCCAGCGCGAGCAGGCGTTCGGCGTACGGCAGCAACGCCTGACCTGCCGGCGTCAGCACGAGCCGGCGCCCGTCGCGCACGAATAATTCGGCCCCGAGCTGCTGCTCGAGCTGCTTGATGCGCATCGTCACGTTCGATTGGACGCGATTGAGCTTCGCGGCGGCGCGCGTCACGCCGTTCTCACGCACCACGGCGCGAAAGATCGTTAGCGCGGCCAGATCCATAGTTCTCTCCGTGAGATGGGATGAATCCATATTATTCATTTTTCATGATGGTGTGCGCAAGGTACCATCGCAAAAAGGGAATTGAGGCTAGCGGGGCGGCGGCGGCATTCGCCATGCTTTGCCCAAGGCGTTGCTGCTATAGCCCATCAACCGATTCGATGCCGCGAGGAATGTCATGGCCCATTCGGATTCGCTTCGCGATACCGCTTTTCGGCGCACTGGCGGCGCCGGTCTGCGCAGCGCCGCACGCGTCGCCGTCGCGTGCATGATTGCGCTGGCCGTCGCCCTCGGTGTGGGGCGGTTCGCGTTTACTCCCCTGCTGCCCGTAATGCTGCACGCGGGCGCGCTCGATCTTCGGGAAGGAGGGCTGCTGGCATCGGCCAATTACGCCGGGTATTTCGTCGGCGCCCTGACTTGCGCATTGCTGCCGATCGGGCACGCACGGATGGTGCGCGCGGGGCTCGCGGCTACGGTCGTGCTCACGCTTGCGATGGGGCTCCTCACCAGCTTTCCCGTCTGGGTCGCGGTGCGGTTCGTGGCGGGCGTGGTCAGCGCTTGGACGTTCGTCTTCGCGTCCCAGTGGGGACTCGCGCAGCTGGCGCGGCTCCGGGCGCCGGCCTGGAGCGGCGTCATCTACACCGGGCCGGGCATCGGCATCGTGGTGACGGGCTTGCTTGCCGGAGCGGCCGCCCGTCAGGGGCCGGCCTTCGGCTGGCTGATGTTCGGCGCGCTGTGCGCCGTGTGCACGGCGTGCGTGTGGCGCGCCTTCGCCCCGTTGACGGCAAGCGCCGGCGCCGCGGCAAGCGGGTCGAACGAGGCTTCCCGTGCGCTTTCGTCGCCATCCCCGGCCACTGGAGGAACGCCGCCCAAGGCGTCGCATACGGGCGCAGCGGCGCCGATGAGCGCCGCCGATCGCCGCTATCAAGGGATCGGGCTCGTCGTACTGTACGGCATGCCAGGGTTCGGCTACATCATCACGGCGACGTTTCTGCCCGTGATCGCCCGCCATGCGCTGCCGGGGTCCAATTGGCCCGACTTATTCTGGCCGATGTTCGGCGCGGCGCTGATTCCAGGGTCGCTGCTCGCCGCACGTCTGCCGGCGCATTGGGACAACCGCCTGCTGCTGGCGGGCTGCTACGTCGTGCAAGCCGTCGGTATCGCGCTCGGTATCGTGCTGCCCACCGCGACCGGGTTCGCGCTCGGCAGCGTGCTGATCGGCCTGCCGTTTACGGCCATCACGCTCTTCGCCATGCGCGAGGCGCGGCGGCTGCATGGCGAGCATGCAGCCGGTTTGATGGGCTATGCGACAGCGGCATACGGGGTAGGCCAGATTGCCGGGCCGCTGATCGCCGCGCCGATTGCGGCGCGCGTCGGTTCGTTTGCGCCGGCGTTATGGCTTGCGGCTGTCGTGTTGCTTACAGGTGCGATCGGCCTCGTATTGCTCGCGATCCGATCGAGATCGGAAAGGGACTGAGACCGTACGCGGGGCACGCGCCTCACCAAAGCCGCTAGAATTAGCGCGTTTCGGCCATACGCGCCGATTGCCCGCATCCATACATAACTATGAGCGACTATCGTTTTTGTCCGCGCTGCGCGAGCTCGCTCGTCGAGCGTGCGGACAGCGCCGCGGAGGGCGGCCGGCTGCGCCGCGTTTGCCCGGACGGCGGCTGCGGCTACGTCCATTGGAACAACCCACTGCCCGTCGTCGCCGCGATCGTCGAGTACGAAGGCAAGATTCTGCTCGCGCGCAATGCGGCGTGGGCGGAAGGGGTTTTCGCGCTGATCACGGGCTTTCTCGAAGAAGGCGAAACGCCCGAGGCCGGCGTTGCGCGCGAAGTGCTCGAGGAAACGTCGCTGCATGTGCGCGAGACGGAGCTCATCGGCGTCTATGAATTCATCCGCAAAAACGAACTCATCATCGCCTATCACGTGAAGGCCGAGGGCACCGTTGCCTTATCGCCGGAATTGCTCGAGTACCGCCTCGTCGAACCGGCCAAGTTGCGTCCGTGGCGGGCGGGCACGGGACAAACGCTCGGCGAATGGATGCGCCGCCGCGGCTTGCCCTTCGAGTTCGTCGAGCGGCCGGGACAGTAGCGCGGCGCCGCCTGCCCGGCCGCCCCCGGCCTCGTTTACCGCCGCTTCCTTTTCACCGTCTCATCGTCATCGGCCCGGCATCATGAGCAAACCTTCGCCCGCATCGCGCGACGACTATAGGCATTTTCTTGCGATCACCACGCGCTGGATGGACAACGACGTTTATGGGCACGTCAACAACGTCGTCTACTACAGCTACTTCGATACCGTGGTGAACGAGTATCTGATTCGCGCCGGCGTGCTCGACTTCGAACAAGGCGAAACGATCGGGCTCGTCGTCGAGACGCAATGCAATTACTTCTCGCCGCTCGTCTTTCCCGAGCGCGTCGAAGCGGGGTTGCGCGTGGCGCGCATCGGCGCGTCGAGCGTGCGGTACGAAGTGGCGTTGTTCAAGGAAGGCAGCACGCATGCCGCGGCGCAAGGGCATTTCGTGCATGTCTACGTCGATCGTGCGACCCGTCGTCCCGCCGCGCTGCCCGCACCATTGCGCGCGGCGCTCGGGCCGCTCGTCGTTTGCGGCGAGGAACGTGACGAACGTGACGAACGCGGCGGCGGCGACGATCGTCGCTGCGATGGCGAGCGTCACTGACGTGCAAGCATTCGCGGTCTCGACCCTCGACGGCATCAGCTACGGGCTGTTGCTGTTCATGCTGTCGGCAGGGCTCACGCTGATCTTCAGCATGCTGGGCGTACTCAACTTCGCTCATGCGAGCTTCTACATGCTGGGCGCCTATCTCGGCTACAGCATCGCCGCTCATGCCGGTTTCGTCGTCGCGCTGGTATGTGCGCCGGCGGCCGTCGGCGTCGCGGGGGCGGGGATCGAACGCATGCTGCTGTCTCGCGCACGGGCGGGCGGTCCGCTGCACGAGTTGCTGCTCACTTTCGGCCTCGCCTATTTACTCGCCGAGTTCGTCAAGCTCGTATGGGGCCTCGGCAGTTTGTCGATTGCGTTGCCGGCCGTGCTCGACGGTCCGCTGGTCCAGTTAGGCGGTACGACCTTCTCGCGCTATCGCGCATTCATGATGACGGTCTCTCTTTGCACGCTCGCGGCGTTGTACATGCTGTTGCATACCTCGCGCACGGGCTTGGTGCTGCGCGCCGCGTTGACGCATCGGCATGCGGTCGAGGCGCTGGGTCACGACGTTCCTCGCATCGGAACGCTGGTGTTTGCCGTGGGCGCCGCGCTCGCGGCGCTGGCCGGCGTGATCGGCGCACCGCTTGCCGTGGTCGAGCCCGGCATGGCCGAAGCGATGGGCTCGATCGTGTTCGTCGTCGTCATCGTGGGCGGGCTTGGCTCGCTGGGCGGCGCGTTTGCGGCTTCGCTGCTGATCGGATGCGTGCAGACATGGGCGGTCGGCAGCACGGCGTCGCTCGATTCGCTTTTTCGCTGGGCCGGCGTAAGGCTGCCGACGGCTTGGGCCTCGCTCGGCGTTTCGCAGGTCGCGCCGCTCGTGCCGTACGCGCTGCTCGTCGCCATGTTGGCCTGCCGCCCGCGTGGGCTTTTCGGAAGGCGCGAGGACGATGCGTAAGTCAGGCGCGCGGGCTCGGTGCGATTCGGTCGAGCGGCGGATGGCGGATGCGAGTAAAGCGGAATCGCTGGGCCGTGAGTTCCACTGCGATATGGCATCGGCTGTACCCCGCGCAACGACTGGCGAAGCGAAAGCGCGGGCTGGCTCGTATGATAGAATTACGCAGCAATTAACAATGAAACCGCATAACAATGAAACCGCATAACAATGAAACCGCATTTGATTTGTGCGGTTTCGCCGCTCCGCGGCCGTTCGGGGCAACTGAGAGATTGGAAGAATAATGCTAATCAGATCCACCGGGCTCGGGGAACTGAAATACAACGACATCTACGATGCGATCCAGCGTGGCGTCGTCCAACGCGAACGGCTGCTTAAACTCGATACGCCGCTCGGCCCCGACGTCCTCATTCCGCTACGAGCGCTGGGCTGGACGAAGATCGGACGCGATTATCGCTGGACGGTAGACGCCGTTTCTATACGCAAGAATATTTCACTTCTGTCGCTGATGCATCAGCCTGTGACGTTGTGGCTTCAACAGTCTACAGAATCGTCTTTTCGTTCGAATTACCGCCCAGCCGCACTGTATTGCATTCCGGTGGGCAGATAGGGTTACTCATAGCGTGCTCAGCGCCTCTGCCGCCGATCGTCTCGGCCCGAAACTGCCTTGGATATGCGTCGCGGTGCTGCTGGCTGCGCCGCTCGTTTTCGCGCACGACAGCTGGCTATTCGCTTTTCTCGCACAGGCAGCGGCGATGATCGTCTTCGCGCTGTCGTACAACTTGCTGCTCGGCGAAACAGGGCTTCTTTCGTTCGGTCATGCCGCTTATGCAGGGCTTGGCGCGTTCGCCGCCGCCCAGCTGTTCGCCCGTGGCGGCATCGCGCTACCGTGGCTGCCCCTTGCGGGCGGCGCGGCGGGGGCGGCGTGCGGCATGCTGTCCGGTGTCGTCGCCACACGGCGCGCAGGCACAGCGTTCGCCATGATTACCCTCGGCATCGGAGAACTCGTCGCCGCCGCGGTATGGACGCTGCCCGAAGGATTCGGCGGCGCGGCGGGCGTACCCATCGATCGCGGCAGCGGTCCGCCTTGGGGTAGCTGGACGTTCGGCCCCTCGCGCGAAGCCTATGCGGTCATCGCTTGCTGGGCCGCGCTCTCGATCGTCGCGATGTACGCGCTCACGCGCACGCCGCTGGCGCGCATGGCGAACGCCGTGCGCGACAACGCGATGCGCGTCGAAGCACTCGGCGTCGATCCGCGACGCATTCGCCTCGCGATGTTCGTCTTGGCCGCCTTCTTTGCCGGTGTCGCCGGCACATTGACGTTGATCGACGTCGAGGTGGCTTCCTCGGAAAGCGTGGCCATGTCGCGTTCGGGCGCGGTGCTCATCGCTACGGTCATCGGCGGCTCGTCCGCTTTTTTCGGCCCGGTCGCCGGCGCAGTCGTGCTGACCGCAATGAGCGTCGCGCTGGCTGGCATCACGCGAGCGTGGCCCGCTTATCTCGGCTTGCTGTTCATTGCGGTCGTGCTGCGTTCGCCGCAGGGCATGGCCGGGTGGGGACGGGCGCTTCGCATCCGTATCGCGCGCGGCGGCGTTCGCTCCGTGGTACGCGAGGATGCGCTCGCGGCGCTTGCGGTAGCGGCTTGGCTCGCCGCGCTCGTCATCGTCGTCGAAGCGCTCTACGCCCTGCGGTTTGCCGCCGATGCGGGGGGCGCCTGGCATGTCGGGCCGTTCGTATTCGACCTCGGCGCGCCTTCGAGCTGGTTCATCGTTGCCGCACTGAGCACGCTCGGCGCTGTGGCTTGGCGCTCGGCTAGGCGGCCGAGGGAGAAGCCCGCTGCCGACGGGGGGCGGACATGACGAGCGTGCAAGATGCGCTGCACCTGCAAGGCGTGACGCGCCGGTTCGGCGCAACGCCAGTGCTGAACGGTGTCGATTTGGCTGTCGCGAGGGGCGAGCGTCATGCTTTGATCGGCCCCAATGGTGCGGGCAAGTCGACACTGTTCAACGTCATCGGCGGCATGCTGCGTCCCGATGCCGGAACGATCCGGCTCGATGGCGCCGACGTCACCGGGCGCAGGCCGCACCGGCTCGCGCGCGCGGGTTTGGGGCGCAGCTTTCAGACGACGCGCGTGTTTGCCGGCCTCAGCGTGCTCGAGAACCTGCGCTGCGCGGCATGGTGCGGCGACGCGACGGCGCGCGCCCGCCGCTTCTCGCCCGCGGCGTTCTCGAGCTGGATGCGATGGTGGCGGCCCTCGCGCGAGATCGAGGAGCACGCCGCGCGCGTGCTCGCCGACCTCGCACTCGAACATGCGGCGCAATCGCCGGCGGGGACGTTGGAATACGGCGCGCAGCGCCGGCTCGATCTGGGCATCGCGCTGGCAAGCGGGGCGCGCACGTTGTTGCTCGACGAGCCCACGGCCGGCATGAATCGCGACGAAGCGGCGCGCACGATCGAATGGTTGCGCAATGTGAGCGGCGGCAAGACGCTGCTCGTGATCGAACACGATATGGATGCGGTGTTCGCGCTTGCCGATCGAGTTTCCGTGCTCGTTCAAGGGCGCATCGTCGCGACGGGCACGCCAGACGAGATCCGCGCCGACGCGCGCGTTCGCGAAGCGTATCTGGGCGCGCCGCCCAGCGGGGAGGCAGCGTGACGGCCTTGCTCGAAGCGCGCTCGCTGTGCGCCTGGTACGGCGATGCGCAGGTGTTGCACGGGGTCGATCTACGCATCGATGAGGGCGAGCTGGTCTTGCTGTGCGGGCGCAACGGCTCGGGGCGCTCGACGTTGGCGAAGGCGCTCGTCGGGCTAGTGCGTCGCGCAGGGTCGATCCTGTTCGACGGCGAACAAACGATCGCATGGCCGACGTATGCGATCGCGCGTCGCGGCATCGGCTATGTCGCCGAGCAACGCGAGGTGTTCCCGACGCTTTCCGTCGAAGACAACCTGCGGCTCGGGATCAAACCCGGGGCGGGGCGCACGGCCGCACGCCGCATCGGCCAGGCGTTCGAGCAGTTTCCGATGCTGGCGCAGCGGCGTGCGACTGCAGCGGGCGCGCTCTCGGGCGGCGAGCAGCAAATGCTCGTGCTCGTGCGGGCGCTCATGGGTGAGCCTCGGCTGCTCATCGCCGACGAACCGACCGAAGGCCTGGCTCCCCAGGCCGTCGCAGCCGTGGCCGAATGCTTGAAAGCGCGGTGCGAGCAGGGCGGCGCGGTGCTGCTGATCGAACAGCGGCTGCCGACGGCGCATCGCTTGGCCGATCGCACCGCGGTGATGGGCCACGGGCGCATCGTGTTCGATGGGGCGCCGCAGACGCTCGACGCCCGGACCGTCGACGAATGGCTTGCGTTGGGCGGCAGCCAACGTCGAGTTGGCTGAGTGCGGCGTTCAGGCTTTCGAGCAGCGCTTCGAAGTCTTCGGCGGTCCGATTTGCAGGGCGGATTCGCGAGCCGATCGCCGAACGCGTGTCGATCGACCTGCGGTGTCGCGCCCGTTCGGCGCGTCGCTACCGCGCATCGCGCTGGGCAATCCAATCGTGCGCCGGGTCGTTCTTGAAATGCCAAACCCGTTGCGGGCCGGCCATGACGTTCAGATAGTACGAATCGTATCCGTAGGGCACGACGACCGGATGATAGCCGCGCGGCACCATGACGACATCGTGATCTTCGACGGCCAGCGATTCGTCGATGTCGCGCGCGTCCGTATAGACGCGTTGGAACGCGAACCCTTGAGGCGGGTCGAGCCGATGATAGTACGTCTCTTCCAGCGCGCTTTCGACAGGGATCTGATCGGCGTCGTGCTTATGCGGCGGATAGCTCGACGAATGCCCGCTCGGCGTTCGCACTTCGACGACGAGTAACGACTCCGCCGGTTCCGTTTGAGGCAGGATGTCGCAGACGTAGCGCGTGTTGAGCCCCTTTCCGCGCACCGACCGCTTCATCTGCGAGGGCTCGATGAGCCGCGACGGATATTTCCCGGTAGCCGGTGCGCTCGCGACGCCGAGTTCCGCGTCGCGCTCGGCGCGCACGGTCGCGCGCACGTTCGGCGGCACGTAGAGCGCGTACGGAGCGGCATCTTCGAACACGCTGTCGCGCGCCCCGACGCTCGTGAAACGCTCGCCGTCCACTTCGATCGAAACGGCGCCCGACAACACGACGATGCACGATTCGCGCGCGGTCTCGTGAATGTAAAGCACTTCGTCCGCTGCGAGCCGATAGGCGGCGAAGCCGACGTAGCGCCAGCCCGCCGATTCGGGGGTGACGCGCGCGATCGTCATGCCCTCGCGCTGGGCTTTGACTAGCAGGCTCATGCTGGCTCCTTGACAGGCGTGGCCGCCGCATCGACGAGCGCGCGCAGCTTCCGATAGCCGAGCTGCGCATACTCGTAGCTCGGCGCGATGGCCGGATCTTGCTCGGCTTCGACGACGAGCCACCCGCGATAGCCGTGGCGCTTGAGCCCCGCGATGACGGCGGCGAAATCGACCGCGCCGTCGCCGGGCACCGTGAACGCGCCGTTGATGACGGCTTCGAGGAAGCTCCAATCCCGGTTGCGCGCGAGTTTGACGACCTCGGGGCGGACGTCTTTGCAGTGCACGTGGCAGATGCGCGACGCGTAGGCCTCGAGCGTCGCGAGCGGGTCCCCGCCCGCGAACGTGATATGGCCCGTATCGAGCAGCAGTCCGACCGCATCGCTCGTGCGCCGCATAAGGTTGTCTACGTCGGCCGGCGTTTCGACGTACGCCCCCATGTGGTGATGATAGGCGACGCGCACCCCTTGCGAGAGCGTGTATTGCGCGAAGCGATCCACGCGCTCGGCGTATGCATCCCACGCTTCGGCCGTGAAGAAGCGCGGGCGCTGATAGAGCGGCAGGGGCGAGCCTTGGATCGTCTGCGCGACTTCTCCGTAGACCATGACGTCGGCCCCGTTCTTTGCGAGCAGTTCGAGATGCGGGCCGACGGCCTCGATTTCCGCTTCGGCGCTGCGCTCAGCGAGCCGTCCCGAGTACCAGCCCGACACGAGCGCAAGATCGTATTGCGCGAGCAGCGCCTTGAGCGCGGCCGGCTCGCGCGGGAATTTGTTGCCGAGCTCGAACCCCTCGTAGCCGATCTCGCGCCCTTCGGTCAATGCGACGGAAAGAGGCGTTTCGCCGCCCAGCGAGGGCAGATCGTCGTTCATCCACGAGAGCGGATTGACGCCGATGCGCACTTGAAAATCGGTCATGCTGCGTTCCTTTGTTCCAGTGATGTTGCGTTCCGATGCCGATGCCGATGCCGATGCCGTCAGCCGAGATCGCGCTCGCCATCGCGTTCGGCGCCGCGGTTCTCGGCGGCGGCACCGCTACGCTGCGCGAGCCGCGCCTCGTATGCGGCGCGCGCGGCGCGCACCGCCTCTCGTGTGGAGACTTCCGGTACGGCCACTTCCCACCACCAGCCGCCGTCGTCGGTCGTGCGCGCCGGGTCGGTGTCGATCACGACGACCGACGTGCGATCGGCCGCTCGCGCACGCACGAGGGCCGCTTCGAGCTCGGCGACGTCGGCGACGTGCTCGGCATTCGCGCCGAGCGAGCGCGCATGCGCGGCAAAGTCGATCGCCGGGGCGCCCAACGGCCCCTGCAGGCAATCGTCGAGCAGATTGTTGAACGGCGCGCCGCCGCAGGCCTGCTGCAGCCGGTTGATGCAGCCGTAGCCGCGATTGTCGAGGACGACGACGATGAGCTTGGCGCCGAGCATGACCGACGTGGCGATTTCGCTGTTCATCATCAGATAGCTGCCGTCGCCGACGAAGACGATGACCTCGCGATCGGGCCGCGCCAGCTTCGCGCCGAGGCCGCCGGCGATCTCGTAGCCCATGCACGAGTAGCCGTATTCGACGTGATAGCCGCCCGGGCGGCCGGCCCGCCAGAGCTTGTGCAGCTCGGCCGGCAATGTGCCGGCGGCGCAAACGGCGATATCGGTCTCGGGGGAGGCTGCGCCCGAGCGTTGCACGGCGCCGATCACGTCGGCGTCATAGGGCAGCGCGTCCGCCGCGCGAGCGGCTTGCGTCCGCGCTGCGACCGTTTCGCGCCATGCACCGCACAACGCCTGCGCCCGTTGCGTCCACGCCGGGCTCGCTTGCCAGCGGCCCAGCCGCTCGGTCAGTGCGTCGAGCGTCGTACGAGCGTCGCCTAGCACGGTGCTCGCGCCATGCTTGAGCGCGTCGAACGCATTGGCGTTGATGCCGATGACGTTCGCTTGCGCGAACAGCGTGTTCGATCCGGTCGTGAAATCCTGCAGGCGCGTTCCGACGGCAATGACGCAATCGGCCTCGCTCGCGAGCGCGTTTGCGGCGCTTGCGCCCGTGACGCCGATGGCGCCCGCATTGAGCGGATGATTCCACGCAAGCGCGCCTTTGCCCGCTTGCGTTTCGCCGACGGCGACGCCGTGCCGCTCGGCGAACGCGCGCAGCGCGTCGGCGCCCCCGCGGCTATAAAGGACGCCGCCGCCCGCCACGATGACGGGGCGCGACGCACGCCGCAGCGCATCCGCGGCGGCCTCGATCTCGTCTTCGCCCGGTGTCGGCGCGTGAAAGCGTACGACCTGCGGTTCGAAGAACGTACTCGGGTAATCGTAGGCCATCGCTTGCACGTCCTGCGGCAACGCTAGCGTAACGGGACCGGCGAGTGCGGCGTCGGTCAGCACGCGAATCGCGCGAGGCAGGGCGCTCAGCAATTGCGCCGGGTGCACGATCCGATCGAAATACCGCGATACGGGCTTGAGCGTGTCGTTGGCCGAGACGCCGCCGTCATGGAAGTCTTCGACTTGCTGCAGTACGGGATCGGGCGCGCGAGAGACGAAGGTGTCGCCGGGCAGCAGCAGCACGGGCAGGCGATTGACATGCGCGAGCGCCGCCGCGGTGACGAGATTCGTCGCACCGGGCCCGATCGACGTCGTGACCGCCATCATGCGACGGCGGAAATGCGCCTTGGCGTAGGCGATCGCGCTATGAGCCATCGCTTGCTCGTTGTGCGCGCGATAGGTGGGCAGCGTTTCGCGATGCTGATAGAGCGCTTCGCCCAGGCCGGCAACATTGCCGTGACCGAAGATGGCGAAGACGCCGCCAAAGAGCGGCTCGGTCGACATGCCGTCGCCGCTCGTCACGCGTTGCGCGGCCAGGTAGCGCACGAGCGCTTGCGCCGCGGTCAGCCGGATCGTCGAAGGCTGCGCCGGGGCGAGTCCGGCATCGGCGGCGCGTGCGCTCATCGTCGTTTCTTCGATACGCCCGTTCATCACGCCGCCTCCCGCCGCGTCGCGCGCGGCTCGCCTGCGGCGGCTTGGGCCCGCGCGCCGCGCCACGCGCCGATCAACGTTTCGAACGTTTCGCGCACGCGAGCGATGAGCCCTGCATTGTCGATCTCGCCGGCCAGCCACGCGCGGCTCGGTTCATGGAAAATCGTTCGCCCGACCGTGAAACCCTTGCAGGTCTTCGATGCCGCCGCGGCACGAAAGCCGGCGCTCAGCACGTCGACGGCCGCGGACAAGCCGAGCAGCACGACGCCGCGGCAGTACGGATCGCGCTCGGCGATGAGTGCGTCGATCGCTTGCCATTGTTCCGCCTGCAACGGCGCGAGCTTCCACCACTCGGGCTGAATGCCCAGGTTGTACAGGCGCTTGAGTGCCCGGAACACGGTATCGGGCGCGGCGGGCAGACCTTCGCGTTGCGGCGGAATCACTTCGAGCAGCAACTCGTGCCCGCTCGCTTGCACGGCGTCGTAGAGCGCGCGCAATTGCGCTTCCTGCTCGATGCGCTCGGCGACAGGGGCGTCGGGATGGTATTGGACGAGACACTTGACGACATGCTCTCGAGGCCAGGAGACCAGTGCCGTCCCGACCGAGCGCCCATGCTGGAACACGAGCGGCAGGGAGCCCGGCAACTCCACGGGCCTGCCGATCCACCAGCCCCGCCCGGTGGCCGCGTTCAGCGCATCCTGACCGTAGCGATCGTCGATCAGCACGCCGATGCGCCCTCGCAGATCGAGCGCAGCTTCCGTTTGCGCGACGGCGTCGACGAGCAAGCGTTTGAGTTCGGGGATGCGCGTTTCGTCGGCGCCCGTCTGCTGAGCGAGTTCGAAGAACTGGTTGCGATGGTCGAACGCGAAGCCGAGCACTTCGTCGTGCACCGTGCGCTTGACGCTGACGCGATGCAAGCGCGCGAGCTTGGGGTCGAGGTCGGGACGGCGCATACGGACGGGGTCGCAAGCGAGTGCGTCGCGCAAGTAGTCGAGTTCGGCCGGCGTCGGCATCGCCGGCGCGCAGCCGTGGCGCGAGACGACGAGCGCGCCGCAAAGGTTGGCCGTATGGGCGCAGCGCGCGAGCGGCGCGTCGCGCAGCCATTCGGAGAGGAAGCCCGAAGCGAACGCGTCCCCGGCGCCGAGCACGTTCAACACTTCGACCTGCATGCCGTGCTCGGTCGGCGCATCGTCGATCGAAGCCGGCACCTTGCCTTCGACGATCGAGCAGCCGAGCGGGCCGCGTTTGACGACGAGCGTCGCGGGCGTGACGGCGCGCACCATGGCCAACGCATCGATGAGCTCGTGCTTGCCGCCGGCGATGCGAAATTCTTCCTCGGTGCCGATCACGAGATCGAACAGCGGCAGAATGCGCTGCAGGTGGGCGGTGACGCTTTCGTTCGCGATGAAGCGCGTTTCGCCGTCGGCCTTGCCCGTCAGCCCCCACAGGACGGGGCGGTAGTCGATGTCGAGGACGGTGCGAACCTGATTGCGGCGCGCGTATTCGAGCGCCTTGCGGCTCGCGCGGTTCACGCGTTCTGTCGAGAAGTGCGTGCCCGTGATCAGCAGTGCCTTGCTCGAAGCGATGAACGCTTCGTCGAAGTCGTTTTCGTCCACCGCCATATCGGCGCAGTTTTCTCGATGAAAGACGAGCGGGAACGTGTCGCGGTCCTTGATGCCGAGCAAGACGAGAGCCGTGAGCCGTTCCGGGTCGACGCGCGTGTGACTGACGTCGCAGCCTTCGCGCTCGAGCGTTTCGGTCAAGAACCGGCCCATGTGATCGTTGCCGACGCGCGAGAGCATCGCCGAAGCGAGTCCGAGCCGTGCGCAGCCGAAGGCGATATTGGCCGACGAACCGCCGAGATACTTGGCGAAACTCGTGACGTCCTCGAGCCGGGCGCCGATCTGCTGCGCGTAGAGATCGGTCGCGAGCCGGCCGAGGCAAACGATGTCGCGCGTGCGGCCCGGCGCGAAACGGCTTTCGGTCGTAGGAGAAGAGGGAGAGGCTGCCATGGAGGAGTCCTGAATGAGCGTCGTATATCGCGTTAGATCGTTGCGCCGTCGAGCTCGGCAATCATCTTTTGCATTTCCGCGCCGCCCGCCATCATGTCGAGCACGGCTTCCTTGCTGATCGTGTCCTTCGTGAACGTGCCCATCGAGCGGCCGCGGTTGAGCAGCGTGAACGAATCGCCGATGGGGTAGGCGTGATGCACGTTGTGCGTGATGAAAATGACCGAGATGCCGCGCTCGCGCGCCTTGTGAATGAGCTTGAGCACGTTGAAGCTTTGCTTGACCCCGAGGGCCGCCGTCGGCTCGTCGAGAATCAGCACGCGGGCGCCGAAATGAATGGCGCGCGCGATCGCCAGACATTGGCGCTCGCCGCCCGACATCGTGCCGATCGGCTGATTCGGATCGCGCACGTGGATGCCCATCTCGGCCAGCTTGTCGCGCGCGGTCGTGGCCGCCGTCTCGATGTCGAGCACGTTGAGCAAGCCGAAGAGCTTACGGCTCGGCTCTCGGCCCATGAAGAAGTTGCGCGCGACCGAGAGCAGCGGGACGAGCGCCAAGTCCTGATAGACCGTGGCGATGCCTAGATCGAGCGCGTCCTTGGGCGAGCCGAACTGCACGGGTTGACCGTCGACGAGATACTGTCCTTCGCTCGGCTGGTGCACGCCGGCCAGCGTCTTGATCAGCGTCGACTTGCCGGCGCCGTTGTCGCCGAGCAGGCAATGCACTTCGCCGCGCCGCAGCCGCAGCGTCACGTCCTTGAGCGCAATGACGCTGCCGAAATAGCGGCTGACGTTTTCGAGCGCGAGGATGTAATCGGCGCTTTGATCTTGCGTGGGGGTAGCGTCCGTCATCGTTTTCTCCGTCGATCAACGCGATGCCGCGACACGGCTGCGCACGTAATGGTTGAAGAGCACGGCGAACAGGAGCATCAGGCCGAGGAAGACGCGGAACCAGTCCGAATCGATGCTCGTGTAGGTGATGCCGATCTGCACGACCCCGAAAATCAGCGAGCCGAAACATGCGCCGACGACCGACCCATAGCCGCCTGTGAGCAGCGAGCCGCCGATGACGGCCGCGATGATCGCTTCGAATTCCTTCTGCAAGCCGCGGTCGGCGGCGGCCGAGCCGATGTCGCACACCTGAAGCACGGCGAACAGGCAAGCGCAGAAAGCGGTGAGCACGAACAAGCGGATCTTCACGCGCCGTACGGGCACGCCCACGTTTTTCGCCGCGTTGGCATCGCCGCCCACGGCGAAGATCCAGTTGCCGAAGCGCGTCTTGGCGAGCGTGAACGCACAGACCGCAGCCAGCGCGAGCCACCAGACGATGACTTTCGGTACCCCCGGCACGAGCGGCTGACCGTTGTCGAGCAGCTTGAGGAGACCGATATGACCGAGCCAGCGGAACAGGCCGTGAAACGCGACGCCCTGAAACAGCGTATGCGCCAAGGCGCTTTGCGCCGCCACGTCGCCCACGCCCGAGATGATCGTGCGATCGGCGAACATGACCGACAGCGCGAGCGTGAGGCCTCGCAGAATGAACATGAACGCGAGCGTCACGATGAACGACGGCAGCCGCGTACGCATCACGAGATAGCCGTTGAGCGCGCCGAGCAGCATCGATCCGACGAACGCGAACACGATCGCAAGCTCGATCGGCCAATGAAAGTACATGGTCGGCAAGGCGACCATCATGCCCGCGAAGCCGATCATCGAGCCGATCGACAGATCGAATTCGCCCGCGATCATGAGCAGGCAAGCGCCGACGGAGATGATGCCCAGGTACGCGGCGACCTGCGACCAATTCATGACGCCGTCGAGATTGAACATGCCGGAATTGCCGGCGCCGACGGCAAAAACCAGAAACACCATCACGGTGCCCGCGAGCGAGGCGAACTCGGGGCGGGAAAGAAGCTGCTTGAACCACGATTCGCTGCGCACGCGCTCGTCGGCCGCGCCTTGCGGGTCCGACTGGCCGGGTTTGCGGAGGTTGGCGTGGAAGTGATCGGCGACGCCCATCGAATGTCTCCTTGGGGCGCGGTGCGAACGGCCGGTCAAGGCGGCACGCACCGCGCTGTCATGCTGGATAGCTGGATTGCAAAACCCGCTCGATTAGCGGTACTGCCCCGCGTATTTGACGACCTTGTCGACGTTGGCCTTTGTAATGAAGCCCGGACCGGAAAGGATCGTGTCGGGCTGATAGACAGGCGCTAACCCGTAGGTTTCGAGTCGAGCCTTGAACTTCGCGTTGGACTGCAACGCTTTCTCGATCTTGAGCGGGTCGCTCGTGTGTTCCTTCTTCGCGATCGCCAGCACGGCGACGGCCAAATAGCCCTGCAGGTACGGCTGCTGATCGATGGCGAATTGAATCGTGCCGTCGCCGATGGCTTTGGCGATGTCGTCGTCGAAGTCGAACGTCGCGAACCAGACTTTGCCCGCGAGGCCCATGTCCTTGAGCGCGCGGATCGTCGGATCGGCCGAGAGCGGCCCGAGCGCCAGCACGGCTTGCGTGTTCGGATGGTTGCGCAGGTAGGCTTCGACCTTCGACTTCACGCCGTTGGGATCTTGGCCAGCGTCGAGCGTCGACGACTTGAAGTTGACGCCGAGCGCTTCGGCAAAGCCGCGGCAGCGTTCGAACGAAGCCGGGTTCGTCGCGTAGTGGTTCACGCAGAGGAACGACTTGATTCCCGCGGCCTTGGCTTTTTCGCCGGCTGCATGGCCCGCGACATATTCGGGCTGACCGATGTGCATGATGGCGCCGAGCTTCTTGCTTTGCTCGAGCGTGCCGGAATTGATCGTTACGAGCGGGATCTTTTTGTCCGTGATCCGCTTGATCGAACTCTTGAGTACGTCGAAGTCGGCGATCGTCGTGGCCACCCCGTCGTAGTTGCGTGCGGCGGCTTGCTCGACCAAGCGCGACATGTCCGACAAATCGCCGTTCGGCGGGTTGCGGTAGTCGGTCTCGACGTTGAAATCCTCGTCGGCCTGCTTGATGGCGTTCTTGATCGTGTTCCACCACGAGTCGGAATCGGGGGCATGGCTGATCAACACGAATTTGGCGTCGGCCGCGTGGGCGGGCTGGACCGCGAACGGACCGAACGCCAATGCGATCGCGGACGTGAATGCCGCGGCGAACGTCCTCAGAGCGGCCTTGCGGGTGCAAAGTCTCATTTGTCTCCACCTATTCGAAGTTATGTCGTTGGAAGCGGCGCACGGACCGGCTGCGCCGCTCACGACACAGAGTAGGCGAAGTCATCGACGATTGCAAAGAAAATTTCATTACGACGTGAAATGGAAAATTCATTCCATTTCGCGGCCGGCTTGCCTATAATCGGCATCGTCGGGAGACGATGCGGCCCAGGCGATCGCAAGGCATCCGCTTAGGCACCTGCTTAGGCATCTGCTGAGGCATCTGCTGAGGCACCTGCTGAGGCACCTGCTGAGGCACCTGCTGAGGCACCTGCTGAGGCACCTGCTGA
>CBIHRA010000029.1:0-69414 GCA_966212325.1 uncultured Burkholderiaceae bacterium
CCTTCGCGATGTTGTTGATGAGCTCCATCATGTTCACGGTCTTGCCGACGCCGGCGCCGCCGAACAGGCCCACCTTACCGCCCTTCGCGAACGGGCAGATCAGATCGATAACCTTGATGCCCGTTTCCAAGAGTTCCGTCGACGGCGACAGCTCGTCGAACGCCGGAGCCTTTTGGTGGATCGAGCGCTTCGCCTCGCTTTCGATCGGACCGGCTTCGTCGATCGGACGGCCGAGCACGTCCATGATGCGGCCGAGCGTCGGCTTGCCCACGGGCACGCTGATGGGCAGGCCCGTGTTCTTCACCATGACGCCGCGGCGCAGGCCGTCGGACGCGCCCAGACAGATCGTGCGCACGACGCCGTCGCCCAGCTGCTGCTGGACTTCGAGCGTCAGTTCCGTGCCTTCGAGCACGAGGGCGTCGTAGACCTTCGGCATGTGCTCACGCGGGAATTCCACGTCGATCACCGCGCCGATGCACTGTACGATCTTGCCTTCTACCAAAGCAGTAGTACTCATCGCTTTTCCTTTAGATACTCAATTCTTCACTCGCGCAAACGGCGCTTGGAAAGACCGGTCGACCCGACTCGCGTTACACCGCGGCGGCGCCGCCCACGATTTCCGACAGTTCTTTCGTGATCGCGGCCTGACGGCTCTTGTTGTAGACGAGCTGCAACTCGCTGATCACCGTCTTCGCGTTATCCGACGCAGCCTTCATCGCGACCATGCGCGCCGATTGCTCGGACGCCATGTTTTCCGCGACGGCCTGATACACGAGCGCCTCGACGTAGCGAACGAGCAGCTCGTCGACGACGGCTTGCGCGTCCGGTTCGTAGATGTAGTCCCACGCCGACTTCGGCGTCGTCTCGTCGGTCTCGAAGTGCTCTGCCGACAACGGCAACAACTGCTCGATCACGGGCTCTTGCTTCATCGTGTTGACGAAGCGCGTGTACGCGAGATACACGGCCGAGACCTTGCCTTCCGAGTACAGATCGAGCTGCACCTTCACCGCGCCGATCAGCTTTTCGAGGTGAGGCGTATCGCCGAGCTGCACGACTTGCGACACGGTCGTCGCGCCCACGCGATTCAGAAAACCGAGACCCTTGCCGCCGATCGCCGTCGCTTGGACGGATTGACCTTTGTCCTCGAGTTCCTTGAACTTGCCCACGGTCGCGCGCAGCACGTTCGTGTTCATCCCGCCGCACAGCCCCTTATCGGTCGTGACGAGGATGATGCCCGCCGCTTTCGCGCCTTCGTTCGACACCATGAACGGGTGGCGATACTCGGGGTTCGCACGGCTCATGTGCGCAGCGATGTCGCGGACCTTGTCGGCGTACGGACGAGCAGCGCGCATGCGCTCCTGGGCGCGGCGCATCTTCGATGCGGCCACCATCTCCATCGCCTTGGTGATCTTGCGCGTGTTTTGCACGCTCTTGATCTTGCCGCGGATTTCCTTCATTCCAGCCATTGCTTGCTCCTGATCGAAGCGGCGCGCGCATCGTTTAAACGGGTTCGTTAAAACGCGCGCTCACCGCTTCAAGGTCCTCATGCCTCGATCAATAAGCACCCGACTTCTTGAAGTCCTTCAGAGCGGCGTGGAGTGCTGCTTCGTCGTCCTTCGACAAGTCCTTCGTGTCTTCGATGCGCTTGACGAGGTCGGCATGGCTCGTCTTCAGGAATTCGCGCGCGCCCTTTTCGAACGACAGCACGTCCTTGACTTCGAGGTCGTCGAGGTAGCCGTTGTTCGCTGCGAAGAGCGACAAGGCCAACTCCCACACCTGCAGCGGCTGGTACTGCGGCTGCTTCAGGAGCTCGGTCACGCGGCGGCCGCGCTCGAGCTGCTTGCGGGTGGCTTCGTCGAGATCCGAGGCGAACTGCGCGAACGCAGCCAGCTCGCGATACTGCGCCAAGTCGGTACGGATACCGCCCGACAGCTTCTTGACGACCTTCGTTTGAGCGGCGCCGCCGACGCGCGACACCGACACGCCCGCGTTGATGGCGGGGCGGATACCGGCGTTGAACAAGTCGGTTTCGAGGAAGATCTGGCCGTCCGTGATCGAGATCACGTTCGTCGGAACGAACGCCGTCACGTCGCCCGCTTGCGTTTCGATGACGGGCAGCGCCGTGAGCGAACCGCTCTTGCCCTTCACTTCGCCGTTCGTGAACTTCTCGACGTACTCTTCCGACACGCGCGCGGCGCGCTCGAGCAGACGCGAGTGCAGATAGAACACGTCGCCCGGGTAGGCTTCGCGGCCCGGCGGGCGGCGCAGCAGCAGCGAGATCTGGCGATAGGCCCAGGCTTGCTTGGTCAAATCGTCATAGATGATGAGGGCGTCTTGACCGCGATCGCGGAAGTATTCGCCCATCGTGCAGCCCGAGTACGGTGCGAGGTATTGCATCGCGGCCGATTCCGAAGCCGATGCCGCCACGACGATCGTGTATTCCATCGCGCCCGATTCTTCGAGCTTGCGCACGACGTTCATGATCGACGAAGCCTTCTGGCCGATCGCGACATAAATACAGATGAGGTCTTTGCCCTTCTGATTGATGATCGCGTCGACGGCCACGGCCGTCTTGCCGCATTGACGGTCGCCGATGATCAGCTCGCGCTGTCCGCGGCCGATCGGCACCATCGAGTCGATCGACTTCAGACCCGTTTGCACCGGCTGCGACACCGACTTACGCCAAATCACGCCCGGCGCGATCTTCTCGACCGCGTCGGTCAGCTTCGCGTTGATCGGACCCTTGCCGTCGATCGGGTTGCCGAGCGCATCGACCACGCGGCCGACGAGTTCGGGGCCGACCGGCACTTCGAGAATGCGGCCCGTCGTCTTGACGACGTCGCCTTCCGAAATGTGCTCGTACTCACCGAGAATCACGGCGCCGACCGAGTCGCGCTCGAGGTTCAGTGCGAGGCCGAACGTGTTGCCCGGGAATTCGAGCATTTCGCCTTGCATCACGTCCGACAGGCCGTGGATGCGCACGATACCGTCGGTCACG
Source organism: uncultured Burkholderiaceae bacterium (assembly GCA_966212325.1). GTDB lineage: Bacteria > Pseudomonadota > Gammaproteobacteria > Burkholderiales > Burkholderiaceae > Trinickia. Next base: position 2,999 of record CBIHRA010000029.1, read on the forward strand.
GAGATCACGGTGCCCTGGTTGCGAACGTCCGTGCTCGCTTCAAGGCCCTGGATCCGGCTCTTGATCAGCTCGCTGATCTCAGAGGGATTGAGTTGCATTATTCGCTCCTGATAGTCAATTCTGTTGCGTGCCGTGCGCGTGCGCGCCGCTTATGCGGTCAGCGCCGTGCGCATGTCGGCGAGCCGTGCGCGAACCGAGGTGTCGAGCACTTCGTCGCCGACGGTGACGCGCACGCCACCGATCAACGAAGCATCGACTTCCACCGTCGGCTTGAGCTTGCGCCCGAACTTGCGCTCGAGGCTCGCGACGAGATCGGCGAGCTGGGCCTCTTGCAGCGGGAACGCGCTGACGATCAGCGCATCGGCCGCGCCTTCGCGAGCATTTTTCAGTTCATCGAACTGGACAGCGATTTCGGGCAGCAGCGAGAGACGGTGATTGCCGACCAGCATCTGCACGAAGTTCTTCGCCTGCGGCGAGCCGCTCAAAGGCGACTTGGCTGCCGCGAGCAGCAGATCGACGACCTGTGCGTGGCTGACCTTCGGGCTCGAAGCGACCGACATGAGCTCGGGCAGACGCGCAACCTGACCCAGCTCCTGCACGAGAGCGGACCAGGCGGAGAGGTCGCCGCCTTCGGCTACGCTGAACAGCGCCTCTGCGTACGGACGGGCGATGGTTGCAAGTTCGGCCATGATTAGAGCTCGGCTTTCAGTTGATTAAGCAGTTGCGCATGCGCCGCCTGATCGACTTCGCGCTTCAGGATCTGCTCGGCGCCCTTGACCGCCAGCGTCGCCACTTCGGCGCGCAGCGCTTCGCGTGCCTTCACGACCTGTTGCTCGGCGTCGGCCTTCGCTTGAGCGATGATGCGCGCGGCTTCCGCTTGCGCGCTCGCCTTGATTTCCTCGGCGACGGCTAGCGCACGCTTTTCGGCGTCGGCGATCCGTTGCTGACCGTCGTTGCGCGCCTTCGCGAGCTCTTGATCGACACGCTTGTGCGCCGCTTCGAGTTCCGTCTTGCCCTTTTCGGCGGCCGCGAGGCCGTCGGCGATTTTCTTCGCACGCTCGTCGAGGGCTTTGACCATCGGCGGCCACACGAACTTCATCGTGAACCAGGCGAGGATCAGGAACACGACCATTTGCGCAATCAGAGTTGCGTTGAGATTCACGGTGTTTCCTTAAACGTTGCTAATTCGGAAAGTGAAACGGTAAGGCGCTCATCGACATGACGTTCGATCAGCGCCCTGAGCCTTCCGTTTCGCCCCTGCGCCGGGTTCAACCGGCGCAACACTCCGAGGAACCTCAGCCTGCCAACTTCGAGAGCAGCGGGTTCGCGAAAGCAAACAGCATTGCCACACCAACGCCGATCAGGAACGCCGCGTCGATCAGACCAGCCAAGAGGAACATCTTGGTTTGCAGCGGGTTCATCAGTTCCGGCTGACGCGCGCAAGCTTCGATGTACTTGCCGCCCATCAGGCCGATACCGATACAGGCGCCGATTGCACCCAGGCCGATGATGATGCCGATACCGATGGCGGTCAGACCTTGGATGTTGGCGATGAAAGCTTGCATGATCACTCCTTTGTAAAAGACTTTTTGGAACTGGATTTAAAGAAACGGAAAACGAATCTGCTTACACGCGACGCGCTGGTCAATGCGAGTCGTGCGCCTGGCCGATGTACACGAGCGTCAGCATCATGAAGATGAACGCTTGCAGCAATACGATCAGGATGTGGAAGATCGCCCAAACGGTACCTGCGATCACGTGGCCGACGAAGCCGAGCACCGTCGCGTCCGCGCCGAAGGTCCAGAGGCTGCCGAGCAATGCGATGAGCAGGAACAGCAGCTCGCCCGCGTACATGTTGCCGAACAACCGCAACGCGAGAGAAACCGTCTTGGCGACGAACTCGATGATGTTCAGGGCAAGGTTCGGGATCCACAGCAACGGATGCGCGCCGAACGGGGCCGAGATCAGCTCGTGAACGAAGCCGCCGGCGCCCTTGATCTTGATGTTGTAATAGATCATCAGCGCGAAGACGCCGAGCGCGATGCCGAACGTGCCGTTCAGATCGGCCGTCGGGACGATGCGGTGATGCGAGATGACGTTCGACAGGCCCAGCCAGCCGATCACGTGGCCCGGCAGATCGACGGGGACGAAATCGAGCGAGTTCATCAGCGCGACCCACACGAACACGAACAGCGCGAGCGGGGCGATGAACGTGCGATTGCCGTGAATGATCGACTTCGACTGATCCTCGACCAGCTCGACGAGCATTTCGATCGCGCATTGGAAACGGCTGGGCACGCCCGGCGTCGCGCTACGCGCCGCCATGCGCAGGATGAAGATCGTCACGAGACCGCACACGATCGACCAGAACAGCGTGTCGATATTCAAGACATGCATGTCGATGATCGACGTCTGGTGCGCGGTGGCGAAGTTTTGCAAGTGGTGCGCGATGTACTCGGACGGATCCAAGTGCGTGCTTTCTGTAGCTGCCATGTCGTTTATTGCCACCTAAATTGTCGAAAACCTTCCGGTGCCCGCGAACGCACCGGCCCGTGGGCCGAACGTCGCGCAAGGAAGCCGAACGGGGGCACGCAGCGCTTGCCGCGCGCGCTCGCCGCCGACCACCGTCATCTCTTTTTCAGCGCCAAGCGAGCGCCAGCCAGTACGTCTGCAGCGTGACGAGGAAGGTCACGAGAAGCGGAAGCCACCGCACGTCGTGATACCAGACGGCCACCGCGACGAACATCGCGACCGTCACCCCCATCTTGAGCATTTCGCCGATCATCCATGTCAGGATCGATCCGGCGCCGCCCGCTCCTTTCAGACGTGCCGCGAACAATGCGCTCGGCACCCAGCAAATCGCTCCCCCCAACAAGGCCGACAGCGCAGCAGCGCCCGGCGGCTCATAAAACAGCCACCAAACCAGCGTGACGACGAGGGACAAAGCCACCTGCGCCGCCACGACCTTGAACGGCGTGACCCGCGAGGGGCGGCTCACCTCCGAGCCGAAGAGCTTCTCAGCCTCTGCCCGTGTGAGCGGAACGAAATTCTTGTCTTGCTGCTCGGCATCCCATGCATCGTCGAACGGTTCGGAACGACCGACGGCGCGAGCGGAAGAAGGATCGTGTCGCGCGCGTTCGGGATGCCGTTCGTGGTGCATGCTGCCCGGCTCTCGATCCGCCATCGCTCTTCCCTGCAAACCCTTTTTCAACCCGCAGCTTTCGTCGCGCTAACGGGGCTGCCTAGCGAATAAATCCGGGCGATTGTAAGCGATAGTTGCAGGTGATTCAAGACTTTAGCCGCGACAAAAAGCAGCCAGGAAGCGACGCTGCGAGCCGCTGCCGACGCCCTCTTCCAATCAAACCGAAAGGCGCGGCGCACCCGCTGCGCACCTATTCGCCCCCTTCGGTCACGCACCCTTCCGTTCGGGGTGGGCATCGGCTCATCGATGCATCAGCAACCATCCGCCGAGCACACCGGCAACGAGAAAAAACGGAATCGAAACGAGATGAAACGGCAGCCAGATGCCGCGCGTTTTCGACAATCGCACCGCGATGAGGTTGGCGAGCGAGCCGATGGCGATTCCGAAGCCGCCGACGCTGACGCCGTAGGCCAGCGCACGCCAGTCGTGCGTGAACTCCGCAAGCATGATCGCCGCCGGCACGTTGCTGATGCCCTGCGACAAAACAGCGCCTGCGACATATGCGCGCAGGGGTGTTCCGAGTCCGAGATGCGCGATCGTCTCGTGGACCCAAGCGAGCCCCGCCACGCTACGCAGCACGATGAACATGAGCACGAAAATCAGCAACAAGGCCCAGTCGATCTTGAGCACCGCGTCGCGCCGCCACAACAGAAAGCCGCAGGCGACGCCGGCGAGGCCGATGCCCGCGTGGTGCGCATCGGCCAGCAGCACGAAGGCGCAAAACAACACGGCCGCCACGGCGGCATACGCGCGATCGACGCGCTCGGTGGCCGCGTCGCCCGATAGATCGAGCGGCCGGGCTTTGAACGCGAACCACGCGAGCACGTACAGCATCGCCGTCAGCAGCGCACACAGCGGCGCCAATGCGGCCACGAAGCCGCCGAACGACGCGCCGCCCACCTGCCAGAGAAAAAGATTTTGAGGATTGCCGAGCGGCGTGAGGATCGATCCGGCATTCACGGCCAGCGCCAGGAAGATCGTGAGCCGCTTGACGGGCAACGGCGTCAATGCATGCAGCGACAGCACGAGCGGCACGACGACGAACAACGCGACATCGTTCGTGACGAACATCGACAGGGCGATCGCGAGACCGATCAGCAAGCAAGCAAGCGCGCGCTCGGACCGAACGTGATGGACGACGCGATGCGCGAGCCACATGAGCAGCCCCGAAAGCTCGATCGCTTTCGTCAGGATCAGCAAGCCCGCAAGCGTCATCACCGTCGGCCAATCGACGAGCCTCGGCAACGCGAGCCACGGTTGAGGGTGCGCCAGCTGCAATGCGGCGAGCGCGACGACGAGAATCGTCAAAACCGGCTCTTTGAGCGCGAAGTCGATTAGCCTGCGCGGTAAATGCGGGCGGGCGCCGCGCGCCTCGTCGGTCATCGGCATAGACAAAAATGAAGAAGAAGCGCAGCGAAAAGAGCCCGGAAACGAGGCCTGAATCGAGCAAGGCGGCGCCGGCCCGATCTCGGGCCGAACGCGTAGCGCCTCAGGCCGCGCCGCCGCGCAGCCGGGCAAGAATGCCGTCGAGTGCGTCCAGACTGCCGAACTCGATCTGCAGTTGTCCGCGCCCTCGCCGGCCGAGTTTGATTTTGACCGCCGCCGCGAGCAAATCGGAAAGCTCCTCCTCGAGGCGCCGTGTGTCCCGGCCGCCGTCCTGGTTCGCCCGCGCTTTCACCGCGGGCTCGGCTTTCGTCGTCGCCGTGACGAGCCGCTCGGTCTCGCGCACCGACATACGCTTGTTGACGACTTGATTGGCGAGCGTGATCTGCGTAGCCGAGTCGACGGCCAGCAGCGCGCGCGCGTGACCCATGTCGAGGTCGCCCGCAAGCAGCATCGTCTGCACAGGCTGCGCGAGATTGAGCAAGCGCAGCAGATTCGAAACGGCGCTGCGCGATCGCCCGACCGACTCGGCGGCCTGCTCGTGCGTGAAGCGGAACTCGTCGAGCAATCGCTGAATGCCCTGTGCTTCTTCGAGCGGATTCAGATCCTCGCGCTGGATGTTCTCGATGAGCGCCATCGCAGCGGCGGCTTGGTCGGGCACATCCTTGACGAGCACCGGCACTTCTTCGAGACCGGCGATATGCGCCGCACGAAAACGCCGCTCGCCCGCGATGATTTCGTACTTTTCCTCGGATACGGGGCGCACGAGAATCGGCTGCATCACGCCTTGGGCGCGGATGCTCGCGGCTAGCTCCTGCAAGCTGCCCTCGTCCATGCGCGTGCGCGGCTGATACTTGCCTGCTTGCAGTCTGCGCAGCGGCAACACGTTCGGCTGCCCTTCGCTGCGCACGGCCGTGGTGATATCGGGGTTGCCGCCGAGCAACGCCTCGAGGCCACGTCCCAGTCCCTTCTTCTTCGCTACGGCATTCATTGCATGTCCTCGATCCGCTTTCTCATCGCGTTGCGCCTTCCATCAAAGCGCACGCACACGTTCAATCATTTCGGCGCCGAACTGGACGTACGCCTGAGCGCCGCGCGACGCACGGTCGAACACGACACCCGGCAAACCGTAGCTCGGCGCCTCCGCCAAGCGCACGTTGCGAGGTATCACGGCGTCGAACACCTTGTCCCCGAAGTGCGCCTTGAGCTGATCCGATACCTGCTGCTGCAACGTAATGCGCGGATCGAACATGACGCGCAGCAAACCGATCACCTTCAAGTCACGGTTCAGGTTCGCATGAACCTGTTTGATCGTGTTGACGAGGTCGGACAGCCCTTCAAGCGCGAAGTATTCGCACTGCATCGGAATCACGACGCCATGCGCAGCGCATAGCCCATTGAGCGTCAACAGAGACAGCGCCGGCGGGCAATCGATCAACACGAAATCGTAATCGGCAGCTACGTGCTCGATGGCAGCTTTCAATTGCCTTTCGCGATTTTGCACGTTGACGAGCTCGATTTCGGCGCCGGCCAGCTCGCGGTTCGCCGGGAGAACATCGTATTTCACTGCCTCCGATTTCACGCGCGCATCGGCCACCGAAACGCCGTCGACGAGCACTTCGTAGACAGTGTTCTCGCATTCCGCTTTGTTGATGCCGCTACCCATCGTTGCGTTGCCCTGCGGATCGAGATCGATCAGCAGCACACGCTGCCCCTGCGAAGCGAGACTCGCGGCGAGATTGACGGCCGTCGTCGTCTTGCCGACACCGCCTTTTTGATTCGCTACGCAGAAGATTTTTGCCATCGTCTAAAGATCCTCGTTACTGCGTGAATGCTGATGATGTTCCAACCGTCTCGTCGAACACGACCTCGACCAGATGCCGCTCGGCGTCGAGCAGCGGCACAGTGAGCCGTATCACTTGCGCGACGCGCGCGCCGGCCGGCAGCCGCTGGATCTCAGCGTCGGGACGGACACCCTTCATCGCCCAAATCGATCCGCGCTCGCTCACCAAATGCCGCGCAAGTGTAACGAAATCGGCGAGCTCTGCGAATGCGCGCGAGACGATTGCGTCGAATTTTCCGGGGACGTCGATGCCCGGGCGAAGATTTTCTACGCGTCCGGTCACGACCGATAAGTTCTCGAGCCTCAGCTCAGCCTTGGCCTGCGCCTGAAACGCCGTCTTTTTCTGCACGATGTCGTTGAGCGTGACGCTTCGTTCGGGCAGCACGATGGCGAGCACGATGCCGGGCAAGCCGCCGCCCGAGCCCACGTCGAGAATCGACTTTCCGTCGCGCGCCGCGAGATGCGGCACGATCGAAAGGGAATCGAGGATGTGTTGAACGAGCATTTGCCGCGGGTCGCGGATCGCCGTCAGGTTGTAGACGGCGTTCCACTTCGCCAGCAACGCGACGTAATCGGCCAGGCGTTCGACTTGCGCCTCCGATATCGTCACGCCCAACTGCGCGGCGCCCGTGCGTAACAAGTCGAGCCAAGCAGCTCGGTCGTTCGAGAGCGCCCCTCCGGCGCGCGCCGCCGTCATTGGGCGGCCGGAGCCGCGCCGGCTCCCCTGCCGTCGGCGGCGTTCGATTGAGCGGCGTCCGTCGATGCCCGACGGCCGAGCCCCTTCTTCAGATGGACCATCAACAACGAGATCGTCGCAGGCGTGATACCGGAAATGCGCGACGCTTGGCCGATCGTCTCGGGACGGAATTGATTGAGCTTTTGCCGAGCCTCGAACGAAAGGCCGCGCACCGAAGCGTAATCGATACCCTCCGGCAACCGCGTGCTTTCGTTGGCTTCGTTACGTTCGATTTCGTCGGCTTGGCGCTCGATGTAGCCCTGATACTTCACACCAATCTCAATCTGTTCTTTGATTTGGTCGAGCAACACGGGATCGTCCGCGAGCGGCGCCTCGGGTCCGCATGTACCGCCGCGAAGACCGCAAATACCCTCGTACGTTACGCCGGGCCGCCTCAGGAGATCGGCCAGGTTGTACTCGTGGTCGATCGGCTTCCCGAGCAGTGCGGTGGCCTCGTCGGCAGACAGCGTCTTCGGGTTGACCCAGGTCGTGCGCAGCCGTTCTGTTTCACGTGAAACAGCGTCGCGCTTCCGGCAGAAGGCGTCCCAGCGCGCGTCGTCCACCACGCCGAGCTCACGCCCGACTTCGGTCAACCGCATGTCCGCATTGTCTTCGCGCAGGCTCAGGCGATATTCGGCGCGACTCGTGAACATACGGTACGGCTCCGACACGCCGCGCGTGACGAGGTCGTCGACCAATACGCCCAAATAGGCCTGATCGCGGCGCGGGCACCAAGCCTCCTTTTCCTGTACGTAGCGGCCGGCGTTGATGCCCGCCAGTAGACCCTGCGCCGCGGCTTCTTCGTATCCGGTCGTGCCGTTGATTTGGCCCGCGAAGAACAGACCCCGGATGACCTTCGTCTCGAGCGACGCCTTCAGGCCGCGCGGATCGAAGTAGTCGTACTCGATCGCATAACCGGGCCGAAGGATGTGCGCGTTCTCGAGCCCTTGCATCGAGTGAACGAGTTCGAGCTGAACGTCGAACGGAAGGCTCGTCGAAATCCCGTTCGGATAGAACTCATTCGTGGTCAGCCCCTCCGGTTCTAGGAAGATCTGATGCGACGTCTTGGACGCGAAACGGTGAATCTTGTCTTCGATCGACGGGCAGTACCGCGGGCCGACCCCTTCGATCACACCCGTGTACATCGGTGAACGATCCAGCCCGCTGCGAATGATGTCGTGCGTGCGTTCGTTGGTATGCGTCACCCAGCACGGCACCTGCTGCGGATGCTGCTCCACCCGCCCCAGAAACGAAAACACGGGGATGGGATCCAGGTCGCCAGGCTGCTCCTCGAGTTTCGAGAAATCGATCGAACGGCCGTCGATGCGTGGGGGCGTCCCCGTTTTCAGCCGGCCTTGCGGAAGGTTCAGTTCTTTGAGTCGCGCAGACAACGACACGGCCGCCGGATCGCCTGCGCGCCCGCCCGTGTAGTTGTTGAGGCCGACATGAATCTTCCCATCGAGGAACGTTCCCGCCGTCAGCACGACGGCACGCGCACGGAAGCGGACACCGACTTGCGTGACCGCACCGACAACGCGATCACCTTCGACGATCAGATCCTCGACCGCTTGCTGGAACAGGCTCAAGTTCGGTTGATTTTCGAGGCGACGGCGGATGGCTGCCTTATAAAGAATGCGGTCGGCTTGTGCGCGCGTCGCGCGAACGGCCGGCCCCTTCGACGAATTCAAGATTCGAAACTGAATCCCGCCTTCGTCGGTGGCTGCCGCCATCGCGCCGCCCAGCGCGTCGACCTCTTTGACCAGATGGCCTTTGCCGATGCCGCCGATGGACGGATTGCAGCTCATTTGGCCGAGCGTTTCGATGTTGTGCGTCAGCAGCAGAGTCTTGGCGCCCATACGGGCGGATGCCAAAGCGGCTTCCGTGCCGGCGTGACCACCGCCGACGACGATAACGTCAAATTCTGTGGGATAAAGCATGGCGATCCCACGCGTTACGAAGTGCGTGGGCCTATCGGGAAAAGGGATGCGCGAAATTATAGCGGGGTTCGCGCCTGGGGCGGACTCGCTAAACGGCTAACTCGTGTTTCACGTGAAACATGCGGCGTGAATCGGCCGCTCAAGCCGTCTTCTTTGCGAGCCCGAGATAGGTTTCGATGATGCGGGGATTCTGCGCCAGCGATTGGGCCGGCCCTTCGAGCGCAAGCTCTCCCGTCTCCAGCACATAGCCGTAGTCGGAAATCTGCAACGCGGCTCGCGCGTTTTGCTCGATCAGCAGCGTGGCTACGCCCGTTCCGCGCAGCGCGCTGATGATATGGAAAATCTCTTTGACGATGAGGGGCGCCAGCCCGAGGCTCGGCTCGTCGAGCATCAACAAATCGGGCTTGCCCATCAGCGCGCGTCCGAGCGCCAGCATTTGCCGCTCGCCGCCCGAAAGCGTGCCGGCCGCCTGCTTGCGCCGCTCCTTCAGACGCGGAAATCGCTCGAATACGGGCTCCAGTTGATCGAGAAAATCGCGCTCCCCCGCCCGCTTTCGCCGATAGGCGCCCAGCACGAGGTTGTCCTCGACAAACATCGTCGAAAACAACTCGCGCTTCTCGGGCACGAGGCACATGCCGCGTTCGACACGCTTCTCCACCGGCAGCGCACCGACTTCCTCGCCGCGATAATGGACCGCGCCTTTCGCATGGCCGGTGCTGGGCAAAGCGCCCATGACTGCCCCGAGCAGCGTGGATTTGCCCGCCCCGTTCGGCCCGATCACGCTGACGATCTGTCCGGGCCGGACCTCGATCGATACCTCATGGAGCGCTTCCACCTTCCCATAGCGAACCGAGAGGCCGGAGACCGACAAAATCGGCGTAACGGTAGTTTCGTTCATCTTCATTCCACTCCGCCGAGATAAGCCTCGACCACCGCCGGGTTGTTTTGCACGTCTTCAGGCAAGCCATGCGCGATGCGCGTGCCGAACTCCATGACGACGAGCCGGTCCGCCAGGTTCATGACGAAATCCATGTCGTGCTCGACGAGCAGCACGCTCATACCTTCCGCTTTCAGTTTGCGCAGCAGTTCCGCCAATTGCTGCTTCTCTCGATAACGCAGTCCGGCCGCCGGCTCGTCGAGCAGCAGCAGCGTCGGATCGCAGCACAAAGCCCGGGCGATCTCCAAGATGCGCTGTTGGCCCAGCGCGAGGCTGCCGGCCTCGTCGTACATATGGGCTTCCAGCCCGACGCGCCGGATCTGCTCGGCCGCGTCGTGCATCAACCTCGCCTCTTCCGCCGCATTGAGCCGCGCCACGCTGCGCCAGACGCCGCTCGTTCCGCGCAGGTGAGCTCCAATCGCGACGTTCTCGAGCACCGTCATCGTCGGCAGCAATTTGACGTGTTGAAACGTGCGTCCGATGCCGCGCTTGACGATTTCACGTGAATTCAGGGCGTCGATGCGCTCCCCCCGAAAATGGATCTCGCCGCGCGTCGCCTGCAGCACCCCCGTGACGAGATTGAATGTCGTCGATTTACCGGCCCCGTTAGGACCGATCAGACCGACGATCTGCCCCGCCCTCACCTCGAAGCTGACGTCGTTCACGGCCACAAGCCCCCCGAACTCCTTGCGGGCGCGATCGACGACGAGCAAGGCATCGCCGAGCGCCGGCTTCTCGCGCCGAGGCAACGGCTCGGCCTGCTCGGGCGCGCGCACTTGCGGCCCGCGAGGAAACCATCGGGCGACGAACGGCCAGACGCCGCGCCGTGCGTATTGCAGCAGTGCGACCATCAGTACGCCGAAGACGATGATTTCGAAGTTGCCGCTTTGCCCCAGCAGCTTCGGCAGCAGCGACTGCAGATAATCTTGGACGATGGTGAGGATCGCCGCCCCGAGAACCGCACCCCATACGTGTGCGACACCGCCCACGACCGCCATGAACAAATACTCGATGCCGTGGTTGAGGCCGAACGGCGTCGGATTCACGGCGCGCTGCAAGTGGGCGAAGAGAAAGCCGGAGATAGCGGCGAGGACGGCGGCATACACGAAAATGGTGACGCGCATCCATCCCGTGTTCACGCCCATCGCTTCGGCCATGACGCCGGCGCCTCGCAAGGCGCGAATCGCCCGCCCCGGGCGGCTATTAAGCAAATTCTGAATTGAAACCACGGCGACGAGAACGACGACCCAGATCAAGTAGTAGATGCTGCGGCCGGTTTGCAGCGAGAAGCCCAACACGTTCAACGCCGGAATGCCGTTGATGCCGTCGTACTTTCCCAGCGCGTCGAGATTGCCGAACAGGTAGTAAAGCGACAGCCCCCACGCGATCGTGCCGAGCGGTAGAAAGTGACCCGACAAACGCATCGTCACGGCACCGATGACGAGCGCCACGAGCGCAGTCAACGCAATGCCGACGAACAGAGCAATCCATGGCGAGAGCCCGAACTGCGTCGTCAGGTAAGCCGTCGCATACGCGCCCACGCCGACGAACGCCGCCTGGCCGAAGCTCGTCATGCCGCCCACGCCCGTCAGCAACACGAGCCCAAGGGCGACGATCGAATATAGGCCGATGTAGTTGAGCAGCGTGATCCAATACTCGGGCACGTGCAACGGCTGCGGCAGCACGGGTAGCGCGAACAAGACCGCGAGAAAACACCAGAACGGCTTGAAGCGCGACAGTCGATGCTTCATCGCTCAGTCCTCCTCTTCTTCGACGTGCGCCGTGGCCAGGCTGCGCCACAGCAGCACGGGGATGATGAGCGTAAAGACGATCACCTCTTTGTATGCGCTCGCCCAGAACGACGAATACGATTCGAGCAGGCCGACGAGGATCGAGCCGGCAGCGGCCAGCGGATAGCTGACGAGACCGCCGATAATTGCGCCCACGAAGCCCTTCAAGCCGATCAAGAAGCCGGAGTCGTAGTAGATCGTCGTCAACGGTGCGACGAGGATGCCGCAGAGCACGCCGAGCCCCGCAGCGAGTGTGAACGCCAGCCGCCCTGCTTGCGTCGTGCCGATACCGACGAGCCGCGCCCCGAGCCGGTTGACCGACGTGGCGCGCAGCGCTTTGCCCGAAATCGACCGATCGAAGTAAAGATAGAGCGCGCCGATCAGCACGAGCGCGGTCGCCACCACCCAAACGCTCTGCCCCGAGATCGACAGGCCGCCTACGGCCAACGAGCCGTCGGAGAACGCCGCGGTGCGCGACCCTTCGGCGCCGAACATCAGCAACCCGAGCCCGACCATCGCGAAATGTACGGCGACGGCGACGATCAGCAGCAGCAGCGTCGTCGCTTCGGCAATCGGCTCGTAGGCCAAACGGTAGACGAACGGCCCCATCGGCACGACGATGGCAAGCGTCAGCGCAATCTGGGCAGCCATCGGCAAGGCCTGCCCATAGAAATGCTGGGTGATCGCATAGACGGCGATCGGACCGAGCAGATATCGGCTCGCCAGCGACGTCAGCAGCCGTGACGCATGCCGCCGGCGCTCCGGGTGCCGGAGCAGCCCCATGGCCTCGATGACGAAGCAGGCTGCGCCCAGCACCGGCAGCAGGATCGCCGTCGGCGGAAACTTCTGCGCCTGCAGCATGGCAAGCGTCAGCGCGCCGTATGAAACGAATTCCCCTTGCGGGATGAAAATGACGCGCGTGACCGAAAACACGAGCACGAGGGCGAGCGCCAGCAGCGCATAGATCGCCCCCGTAGTGATGCCGTCTTGCGCGAGGATCGCCGCAATCGATAAATCCATGCTGTTCTCGGACCCCCGAACTACTACGACTTGATCAACGGACCGAAACGAAAGAACGGCCGCGAGCCGGGTTAGGGTTCGCGGCCGACGCTCGGTCTATAGAAATGCGGTATGGAGACGATGCCGTTTGGCGACCGCACGGCAACCGCTCAACGACCGCTAAGCGACCATTCAACGACTATTCAACGACTATTCAACGACTATTCAACGACTGCTCGACAACTGCACCACAATCGCTCAGCCGCCGCTTTACTCGCCGAGGAGTTTCCACTTGCCGTCGACGACCTCGACCATGACGCGGGCGCGTTGATCCAGCCCGTTATGGTTGGCTGGGGACGTGTTCATGATCCCGTGCGAAATCGGCAGCTCCTTGATGTTCTCGAGCGAGTCGCGCAGCGCGACGCGGAACGCCTCGGTGCCGGGCTGCCCCTTCTTCAGCGCTTCGGGAATCGTTCGCTGCAGCATTTGGCCCGCGTCCCACGCGTGGCCGCCGAACGTCGCGACCGTGCCCGCGCCGTAGGCCTTCTCGTACGCGTTCTTGTATGCGAGCGACGATTGCTTCACGGGATTGCCGTTCGGCAGCTGGTCGGCCACGAGGATCGGGCCGGCCGGCAGGATCTCGCCTTCGCAATCCTTGCCGCAGACGCGCAGGAAGTCGTTGTTGGCCACGCCGTGGGTCTGGTAGACCTTGCCCTTGTAGCCGCGTTCCTTGAGCTCCTTGGCCGGCAGTGCGGCGGGCGTGCCCGAGCCCGCGATCAGCACGGCGTCCGGTTTGGCGCTCATGACCTTGAGGACCTGCCCCGTCACCGAAGCATCGGCGCGGTTGTACTTCTCGTTCGCGACGATCTTCAGGTGATCGGCTGCCGCGGCCTTGCCGAATTCGGCGCTCCAGCTTTCGCCGTAGGCGTCCGCGAAGCCGATGAAACCGACCGTCTTCACGCCGTGCTTGGCCATGTAGTCGGCGATCGCATTGGCCATCAGGCTGTCGTTCTGGGGCGTCTTGAACGCCCACTTGCGCTTGTCGTCCATCGGCTCGACGATCTTCGCCGAAGCGGCCAGCGAGATCATCGGCGTCTTGCCCGCAGAAACGGGATCGAGCATCGCAAGCGAGTTCGGGGTAATCGTCGAACCGATGATGACGTCGACGTGATCTTCGTCGATCAGCTTATGCACGTCCTGCACGGCTTTGCCCGTGTCCGAGCCGTCGTCGAGCACGATGTACTGCACGCTCTTGCCGCCGATCTCCTTGGGCAGCAGCGCTACGGTGTTTTTCTCGGGTATCCCGAGCGACGCGGCCGGCCCGGTCGTAGAAAGCACTACGCCGATCTTCACCTGGGCGAAGGCCGCCGCGGCCCCGCACATCATCGTCATCGCCACGCTGCTACGTACCCATTGCTTCATTCTCATTACCGATCTCCGGAGGCTTTACGCGAGAAAGCGCGTTGTCATTGCCGGCGCATAGGCCGGCTGAATTACAGCAACTGCAACCTCATTTATTTACTCACATATTAGTATTATTTCGTCGGGTATAACCGAGCGTCAAGGATCGGTTTGCCGTTCGCGGGTTTCCCCCAAGGCCGGCGCAGCATGCCGTCGAGCGAAAAAAATAAAAGGAGAAAAATGCGAACGAAAAGTGTACAGGCACGGCGTGGCGCGCATGCTGCGCCCGCGCGGATAGCGGCTTCGAGACGAGGAACGGCGAAGGAAAAGCGACGGATAACCGAGGAACGGCGAACGTGATCGCAGATTGCGCGAATCGAGCGCACAAATGAAAAGCGCTGTTGGATTATCTCCAACAGCGCTTCCGCACGGGCACTGAGTGCCTCGATTGTCTCCTCGTTCTCCACCTGTAAATTCGGGTGCATCAGAACTGAGACGAAGATTAAACAACCCCGTCTTCTGCGACAACCTAGCACTTTCCCTAGTGGTGCAGAGCAGCACGCAAATCGCGCAGGCGTGCATCGTTTCGGGCCGCGCTGCGCGCGACGGCATCCCCGCACGCCCGCACGACGGCCTCGCCACGGGTTCGCAGACGCACCGAGCGCGAACGAGCGGCGCGCGCCGCTCGGATGGCGCGGCGCAGCGCGAAACCGCTTCCCGCCGCTCCTTCTTCACCCGCGCAGCGGCCGCACGCGCGCGACGATTTCGCCGACGATTCCGCGACGAAACGCCAAGACGCAAGCAATGAAGACGATGCCGATCACGATCGTCGTCGAATCGCCGAGCGAGTTGAACCAATCGACATGTGTCAGCGAAGCAAGCGCGCCGCCGATGTCGCCGAGCCGGTCTTCCAGCGTGACGACGAGCGCTGCGCCCACGAGCGGCCCCAATAGGGTCCCCATACCGCCCACGAGCGTCATGAGGACGACGAGGCCCGACATCGTCCAATAGGCGTCGCCGAGCGTCTCGAAGCCGAGCACGAGCACCTTCATCGAGCCCGCGAAGCCAGCAAGCCCTGCCGAGAGCACGAACGCGAGGAGTTTGAAGCGATCCGTGTCGTACCCGAGCGAAATCGCTCGCGGCTCGTTCTCGCGAATCGCCGTCAGCACCTGCCCGAACGGCGAGTGGACGATACGCACGATCAACAAGAACGCCAGTACGACCGCCACGAGCACGACGTAGTAGAGCGTCACGTCCGACGACAAGCTGAGCAGCCCGAACAACTTGCCGCGCGGCACGCCTTGGAGACCGTCTTCGCCGCCCGTGAACGGCGCCTGCAGAAAGACGAAATAGACGAGTTGCGCGAGCGCCAACGTCACCATGGCGAAGTAGATGCCCTGCCGCCGAATCGCGAAAAAGCCTGCCACGAGCCCGAGCAGCGTCGCCGCCGCCGTTCCCGCAATCACGCCGAGTTCGGGCGTGAGGCCCACCGTTTGAATCGTATAGCCGGTCATGTAACCCGCTGAAGCGAGAAACATCGCATGCCCGAACGAAAGCAGCCCCGTGTAGCCGATCAGCAGATTGAAGGCGGCCGCAAACAACGCGAAGCACAGCACCTTCATGACGAACAGCGGATAGACGCCGAGCCAAGGCGCGACGAGCAGCCCCACGAGCAAAAGGCCGTAAAGCGCTTTTCTTTGCATCACCGCTCCTTGCCGAAAAGACCCGCAGGGCGCACGAGCAACACGAGCGCCATGATGACGAACACCACCGTGGCCGACGCCTGCGGATAGAACACGCGCGTAAAGCCTTCGACCACCCCGAGCAAAAGCCCTGTCAGGATCGATCCCATGATCGAGCCCATCCCGCCGATGACCACGACCGCGAACACCGTGATGATCATCGACTGCCCCATCAGCGGCGACACTTGGATGACGGGTGCGGCCAGCACGCCGGCAAACGCGGCGAGCGCGACGCCGAAGCCGTACGTCAGCGTGATCATGAGCGGCACGTTCACGCCGAATGCCTCGACGATCTTCGGGTTCTCGGTGCCCGCGCGCAAATAAGCGCCGATGCGCGTCTTCTCGATCACGAACCACGTGGCGAAGCAGACGGCGAGCGACGCTACGACGACCCACGCCCGATAATTCGGCAGATACATGAAGCCCAAATTCGTCGCGCCGGACAGCAGTTCGGGCACGTCGTAGGGCTGTCCCGACGAGCCGTAGATCGAGCGGAACACGCCTTCGATCACGAGCGTGAGCCCGAACGTGAGCAGCAGCCCGTAGAGATGGTCGAGCCGATAGAGCCAGCGCAGCATCGAGCGCTCGATCAGCACGCCGAATACGCCCACGACCAGCGGCGCCAGCACCAGCATCGCCCAATAAGGCACGCCGAAATAGGCGAAGCCCATCCATGCGAGCATCGCGCCGAGCATGAACAGCGCGCCGTGCGCAAAGTTGATCACGTTGAGCATGCCGAAGATCACCGCAAGCCCGAGACTTAGAATCGCATAGAACGATCCGTTCACGAGCCCGAGCAGGAGCTGGCTCAGCATAGCCTGCAACGGAATGCCGAAGATTTCCATGGAACTTGCCGCCGAAAGGAGAAAAACGCGCGCGATGGGTCGCGCGCGTCGATACCGCTTATCGCCTACCGCCCGATTGCGTTACTTCC
The DNA here is from genome assembly GCA_966212325.1 of uncultured Burkholderiaceae bacterium. Classification (GTDB taxonomy): domain Bacteria; phylum Pseudomonadota; class Gammaproteobacteria; order Burkholderiales; family Burkholderiaceae; genus Trinickia. The sequence goes on from CBIHRA010000029.1 coordinate 19,903, forward strand.
ACAGGTCGCACTTCGTGTCCTTCTTCTCCGTGAAAGCCTTGTCGCCCGGAATCGTCGCCTTCAGCGTGTAGTAATCCCACGGCTTCTTCGATTCGGCGGGCGTCTTCACTTGGTACAGGTACATGTCGTGGATCATGCTGCCGTCCTCGCGCACGTGGCCCTTCGCATAGAAGTCGTCGATCGGCTGCTTATGCAGCTGAGCCATGACCTTATCGGGATCGGTCGAGCCCACGGCCTTCACGGCATTCAGATAATCCATCGTCGCCGAGTAGTCCGCCGCTTGCAGGCTGGAGGGCATCTTGCCCGTCTTCTTGAAGTACTTTTGCGCCCATTCGCGCGACTTCGCGTTTTGGTCCCAGTACCAGCTGTCGGTCAGCAGCAGGCCCTGCGCGGTCTGCAAGCCGACGCTGTGCACGTCGTCGAGGAACATCAGCAGCGCAGCGATCTTCATGCTCTTCGTGATGCCGAATTCCTTGGCGGCTTTAAGCGAGTTCACCGTGTCGCCGCCCGCGTTCGCGAGGCCGAGCACTTGCGCCTTCGATGCCTGCGCCTGCAGCAGGAACGACGAGAAATCCGACGCAGACAGCGGGTGCAGCGAACGGCCCAGCACTTTGCCGCCGTTCTCCTCGACGACCTTCGTCGTGTTTTCGTCGAGCGACTTGCCGAACGCGTAGTCGGCCGTCAAGAAGTACCAGGTCTTCAAGCCTTGCTTGACGATCGCCGAGCCCGTGCCTTTCGCGAGCGCCGTCGTGTCGTAGGCGTAGTGAATCGTGTAGGGCGTGCATGCCTTGTTCGTCAGCGCATCGGTGCCCGCGCCGATCGAAATGTAGGGCCGCTTCTTCTCCTTGATCACGTCGTTCATCGCGAGACCCGTGCCCGAATTGGTCCCGCCGATCAGCAGATCGAGGCCTTCCGTGTCGATCCATTTACGCGCCGTCGATGCGGCGATATCGGCCTTGTTTTGGTGGTCCTGCGTGAGGAGCCGAATCGGCAACCCGTTGACCTTGCCGCCGAAATCGTCGATGGCCATTTGGATCGCGGTCGCGCCGCCCTTGCCGTCGATGTCGGCGTACAAGCCGGACAAATCGGTGATGAACCCAATCGTGACTTGGCTCTCGGCCGCAGCGGCGTGCTGCGCGGCGAATGCGGCTGCCAGGGCGGTTGCGGAAACGGCGAGAGTGCGTACGGCGCCTGCGAGCAACTTGGTCTTCATTGGTATCTCCTTCTTCGCTTATGGTTGTGCGTACAACTATCTTTGGAGCATACGGCGGGCCGGCGGCCGCCGCCAAGCAAATGCGCTCGGGGTTTACACGCCCAGCAGATCGTGCAGCACCGGCATCTTGCCTTCGAGTTCGCTCGCGACGAAATGCTCGACGATGCGGCCGTGCTCCATGACATAGAAGCGATCGGCCAGCGGCGCCGCGAAGCGGAAGTTTTGTTCGACCATGACGATCGTATAGCCGCGCGATTTGAGCGTGAGGATCATGCGTGCAAGCGCTTGCACGATGACGGGTGCAAGGCCCTCCGAGATTTCGTCGAGCAGCAACAAGTTCGCGCCCGTGCGCAAGATGCGCGCCACGGCCAGCATTTGCTGTTCGCCGCCCGAGAGCCGCGTGCCTTGACTCATGCGGCGCTCTTGCAGGTTCGGGAACATCTCGTAGATTTCGTCGAGCGACATCGCATTGCTGCTCGCGCCGACCATCGGCGGCAACAGCAGGTTCTCCTCGCACGACAGGCTCGAAAAGATCGCCCGCTCCTCGGGACAGTAGCCCACCCCGCAATGTGCGATCTTGTGCGTGGGCAATGCGATCGTCTCTCGCTCGCCGATGCGGATCGAGCCGGTGCGCCGGCCGGTGAGGCCCATGATCGCTCGCAGCGTAGTCGTGCGCCCGGCGCCGTTGCGCCCGAGCAAGGTCACGACTTCGCCTTGGCGCACGGTCAAGTCCACACCGTGCAGAATGTGCGATTCGCCATACCACGTCTGCAGGCCGGCGATCGTCAATGCCGCGGGCCTCGCCTCCAGTGCTTTTTCGGCGTCGCTCACCTCGATGCTCTCGCGCTCCGTGTGATTCATCAGTGCGCTCCCGTCAACGCCGCATCCGCACTGCCCATGTAGGCCTGCATGACGAGCGGGTTCTTCGAGACTTCCGCGTAGCTGCCTTCGGCGAGCACCTCGCCGCGCTGCAAGACGGTGATCGTGTCGGAGATCCCCGCGATCACGTTCATGTTGTGCTCGACCATCAGAATCGTGCGGCCCGCCGATACTTTCTTGATCAGCGCCGTGACGCGATCGACGTCTTCGTGGCCCATGCCTTGGGTGGGCTCGTCGAGCAGCATCAACTCGGGCTCCATCGCGAGCGTCGTCGCGATTTCGAGCGCGCGCTTGCGCCCATACGAAAGCTCGACCGTGGGCGTATCGGCGAAATCGGTCAACCCCACCTGCGCGAGCAAATCGCGCGCGCGGTCGTCGAGCCGATGCAGCGTGCGCTCGCTTCGCCAGAAGTGATAAGCCGTGCCGAGCGCGCGCTGCAATCCGACGCGCACGTTTTGCAAGACGGTCAGGTGGGGAAAGACCGCCGAGATCTGAAACGAGCGGATGATGCCGCGCCGCGCGATTTGCGCGGGACGCTCTCGTGTGATGTCGACGTTGTTGAAGACGATCTGCCCGGCGCTTGGCTCGAGAAACTTCGTGAGCAAGTTGAAGCAGGTCGTTTTGCCCGCGCCGTTGGGCCCGATCAACGCGTGGATCGAGCCGCGGCGCACGCGCAAGTTCACGCCGTTCACGGCCGTAAAGCCCTTGAACTCTTTGGTCAGCCCGCGCGTTTCAAGAATCGTGTCGCCGAGAATCATGTCCCCTTCCATGCGAAGTCAGGCGAATCACTGCATGTGGCGCGCGCTTGTCGAGCGCGCTGCATCCTCGAACGATGCGTCCCCGGTTGAGGGTTCGCTCGCCGTTTTTTGGCATGGTGCATCAATGCGGAGAGGTCGGTCCCGCCCCATGCGGCAACGCGCATTGTCTCGCCAATGATGCAGCGCAATCATTGGGATTTGCACTAGTGCTTAATTGCGCGGTCAACGAAAACCACGTGCACGCAACAGTGCGCAGCCGCGGTGCATGCGGCTGCTTCATCGAATCGCTGACGCAGTTAGGCAGGGGTGACGGCCGATGCTGCGCTCATATTGTGCACAACGCCCGTCTGCGCGCGGCGGTCGGCGCGAATCATGTCGCTCGCCCGTTCGGCGATCATGAGCGTCGGCGAATTGGTGTTGCCCGATGTAATGGTCGGCATCACCGATGCATCGACGACGCGCAGTCCCGACACGCCCAATACGCGCAATCGCGCATCGACCACCGCACCGGGATCGTCGGCCGTGCCCATTCGGCACGTCCCCACCGGATGAAAAATCGTCGTTCCGACGTCGCCCGCCGCACGCGCCAGCTCTTCTTCGGTTCGATACTGCGGTCCGGGCAGGATCTCCTCGGGTGCGTACCGGGCAAGCGCCGGCGCCTGCACGATGCGGCGCGTGAGCCGCAAAGCGTTGGCTGCCACGCGACGGTCATATTCGGTCGACAGATAGTTGGGCGCGATCGTCGGCGCGGCGAGCGGATCGGGCGATTCGATGTGGATGCTGCCGCGCGACGTGGGACGCAGATGACAAGCCGATGCCGTGAACGCATTGAATCGATGAAGCGGCTCGCCGAAGCGATCGAGCGAAAGCGGCTGAACGTGATACTCGATGTCCGGGCGTGTGATCGATGCATCGTTCTCCGACGATTTCGCGAAGGCCCCCAATTGCGAAGGCGACATCGACATCGGCCCGCTGCGCCACAGCGCGTATTGCAGCGCGATGAGCGCCTTGCCCCACCAGTGTGCCGTCATCGTGTTGAGCGTGCGCACCCCGCGCACGCGATACGCCATTCGCAGTTGCAAATGGTCCTGCAAGTTTTCGCCGACGCCGCGCAAGTCGTGCACGACCTCGATCCCGAGCCGTTGCAACCGCGCCCCGTTGCCGATGCCGGACAATTCGAGCAATTGCGGCGAATTGACCGCGCCGGCCGCGACGACGACTTCAACGCGCGCTTTCGCGACGAAATCGCGCATCTGCTCCGCGCCGCCGCGGTAGGCGACACCCGTGCATCGCTTTGCCTCGAACGTCAGTTTGCGCACCTGCGCGCCTGTGACGACGGTGAGGTTCGGCCGGGCGAGCGCGGGACGCAGAAACGCCTTGGACGCATTCCACCGAATGCCGCGTTTTTGATTCACGTCGAAATAGCCGACGCCGCTGTTGTCGCCGCGATTGAAGTCGTCGGTGGCCGGAATGCCTGTTTGCTGCGCGGCTTCGCGAAACGCCTCGAGCACCTGCCACTTCAGCCGCTGCTTTTCGACGCGCCAAGGGCCGCCCGCTCCATGCCATGCATTGGCGCCGCCGTGATGGTCTTCGCTGCGCTTGAACACGGGCAGCACGGCGTCCCACGACCACGATGCGTCGCCCGTTACGCGGGCCCATTCGTCGTAATCCTCACGTTGCCCGCGCATATAGATCATGCCGTTGATCGACGAACTGCCGCCCAGTACGCGACCGCGCGGATAAGACAGCGAGCGCCCGTTCAGTCCCGCTTCCTCCGCGGTTCGATAAAGCCAATCGGTGCGCGGGTTGCCGATGCAATACAGATAGCCGACAGGCACGTGAATCCAGTGGTAATCGTCTTTGCCGCCCGCCTCGATCAGCAGCACGCTGACATCGGCATCTTCGGTCAACCGGTTGGCCAGCACGCAGCCCGCGGTGCCCGCCCCGACGATCACATAGTCGAACTCGCCTTCCATCAACGTTTCGCTCGTCATGCTCGCACCTGTCTCCATTCCCGTTTCTTTACTTTGCCGAGAAGCGTACCCGCCCAGGCGGCTGCGAATCCAATGAGTTCTGCTCAACTGCAATATAAGCCGCGCTAATATCGCGGGCATGGACCTCACTCTGCTTCGCGCCTTCGCCACGGTGGCGCGCTTGGGCAATTTGACCCGCGCGGCCGCGCAGCTCCATTTGACGCAGCCGGCCGTCAGCCTGCAGATCAAGAATCTGCAGGAAACGCTCGGCGTCGCGTTGTTTACGCGCACGTCGCACGGGCTCGTGCTCACGCGCGACGGGCAGGCGCTCTTGCCGCATGCCGAACGCGCGCTCGCGGCGGCCGACGACGTCGAGCGCGCCGCGGCGGCGTTGCGTCAAGAAGTACGCGGGCGGTTGCGCATCGGCACCATCCTCGATCCGGCGTTCCTGCGTCTAGGCGGCTTCCTCAAACAACTCGTCGAAACGTTTCCGCAGATCGAGCCCGCGCTGAAGCACAGCATGTCGGGCTCGGTGCTCGAACAAGTGCGCGCCGGCGAACTCGACGTCGGGTATTACATCGGTCAAAACGTCGAAGACGGCTTGCCGGAGGGCCTCTTTCACGTGGCGACGCTCACGCGCTTCCAATACCGCGTGCTGGCTCCTGCCGGGTGGAAGGAGCGGATCGGCGCCTCGCCCGATTGGCGCTCGCTCGCGGCGCTGCCGTGGATCTGGACGCCGCCCGCTTCGGCCCATCACCGCTTGCTTTCTCGCATCTTCGCCGAAGCGGGCGCTGACCCGGTCAAGGTCGCCGAGGTCGATCAGGAAACGTCCATGCTCGATCTCGTCAAATCGGGCGTCGGCCTGACGCTGGCGCGCGACGCGATCGCGCTCGACGAGGCGCATACGCACGCGCTGACGATCGTCGAAGGCGTAACGGTGCCGACCGAGCTGACGTTCGTCGCATTGGCCGCACGCATGCACGAGCCAACGATCGCCGCGGCGTTCAAGCTCATCGAATCGCAATGGGCGCTTTGAGCGCAAACTCGAGCGCAAACGCTCTATGCGGGCGCCGTCCCGGGCGACAGATGATCGAGCGGCAGCGGGCCGTTGCGCTTGAACGTCGTGAGTACGATGTTCGAGCGCACGCTGTCCACACCGGGCACCCGCATCAGCTTTTTCATGACGAATGAGGACAGCGCATTCAGATCGGGCGCGACGATGCGCAGCAAGTAATCGGCATCGCCGACGACGGCATGGCATTCGAGCACTTCGGGCAGCGCTTCGATCTGCTGCTGGAACTGCTCGACGATGGAGTCGCCATGGTGTTTGAGCTTTAAGCTCGTGAAAGCCATCACGCCCAAGCCGAGCTTTTCGGGCCGCAACACGACACGGTACCCGTCGATGACGCCCAGCGATTCGAGCCGCTGCAGGCGCCGCCCGATCTGCGACGGCGACAGCGGCACGCGCTCGCCCAACTGTTGGTGCGTGGCGCGGCCGAAGCGTTGCAGCACCTCGAGCAAAGCCAAATCGAAATGGTCGAGCTCTAGCATGAATTTTTCCCGCACGGGGCGTGTCGATCGTGCGTGATTGTCACATAGCTGCCCCGAATCTCACCGAGTTCGCGCACGAACGCGGGGCCAGCGCCGCCTACGGACTTGTGGAAAAATGGCCGAATCGCCATGCGCCGCATGCCGCCGGCAGCGGAAATCGGGGCGGCTTTCGCCCACATGGCCCGGATGAAAGGAGGTTCGCCATGATTCATAAACTGACTTCGGAGGAGCGCTCGACGCAGCTCGCCCAACTCGCCGGCTGGCAAGCCGTGACGGGCCGCGACGCCATCCACCGCCAGTTCAAATTCGCCGATTTCAACGAAGCTTTCGGTTTCATGACGCGCGTGGCGATCAAAGCGCAGGAGATGAATCATCATCCGGAATGGTTCAACGTCTACCATACCGTGGACATCACGCTGACCACACACGAAGCGAACGGCGTGACCGAGCGCGATGTCGCACTTGCACACTTCATCGACGACGCCGCGAAGTCGATGCAACGGGGGTGACCACCCGGCCGCGCTCGCGCCGCGGGCGATCGGCCGGCGCCTTAGCCGCCGACGGCCCGTACGTACGCCTCCCAGGCATCGCGCGCCCCCGGCTCCAACGCATCCGGCGATACGCTTGCCCGACGCTGTACAATCAGCAGCGCATACGGCTTGGAGAGCGCGCTTGCCTCCTTGCACAAGCTGAGCTCGTCGCCGCTCGCAGGCGAGCGGGTGCGCCAAAAGTTGATCGCGGCTTCCAGTTCGTTGATCGAGATCTCGGACATGTCGTTCGTGATTGATGCCCAGGGCGCCTGCCGGAGCTTTCCTTGCGGCGGCACGCTTGCTGTGTGGCGAAGAGGCATTGCCGGTCGGCGTGCTAGAAATGCGTAACCCATTGTACTTGAGCGAATCCCATGCGACTCCTTCTGATCGAAGACGACCGCCCCATCGCGCGCGGCATCCAAAGCAGCCTCGAACAAGCCGGGTTCACCGTCGATATGGTTCATGACGGCATCTTTGCTGAGCAGGCGCTCACGCAAAACCGTCACGAACTCGTCATTCTCGATCTCGGGCTTCCCGGTATCGACGGCATGACGCTGCTGTCGCGGTTCCGGCAAGGTAATCGTCATACGCCCGTGATCGTGCTCACGGCGCGCGACGAATTGAACGACCGCGTGCAAGGGCTCAACGCCGGCGCCGACGACTACATGCTCAAGCCGTTCGAACCGGCGGAGCTCGAAGCGCGCATCCGGGCGATCATGCGCCGGAGCGGCCCGCACAGCGAAGTTCCGCGGCCCGAGGTATCGCTGGGCGGCGTACGTCTTTCGGGCGTCGATCGCCGCATCTTCAACGACGATAAACCGCTCGAGTTGTCCCCGCGCGAATTCGCCGTGCTCGAGATGCTGCTGCTGCGCCACGGGCGCGTCGTCAGCAAAGCACAGTTGCAGGATCATCTGACCCATTTCGGCGGCGATCTCGGCGATACGGCCATCGAAGTCTACGTGCATCGCGTTCGCAAAAAGCTCGAAAACTGCCGCGTCGAGATCGTCACGGTGCGCGGCTTCGGCTATCTGCTGCAGGAAATCGGCCAAGCGTCGTAACGTAAGCGGGCGCGCCGCGCGAATCCGAGCCGCACACGCGGCCATCGGCATCGACGCCGCGCGCCTTTCCTTCTCCGATCGTTTCGCCCAATCGCCATGCCGCCCGTCGCCGCGACCAGTCTTCGCCGCTCGCTGCTTCGGCGGCTCGCCGCGCCATTGTCTCTGCTTGCGCTGATGAGCGGGCTTATCGCGTATTGGCTCGCTTGGCAATACACGCAGCACGTCATCGACCGTTCGTTGACCGACCTCGCGACGGCCATCTCCAAGCAAGTGCAAATCGCCGGGCCCAACGCGCGCTCGACCGTCCCGCCGCTTGCTCAGGCGATGTTTTCCGACCCGAGCGAGCACCTCATCTACCGCATCAGCGACGGCGAGCTCGAGATTGCCGGAGACGCGGCGCTGCCGTTGTATGGCACACGCGTACGCGAACAACGCGCTGCCTATGTTTTCGAAGCGCAATATGCGGGCATGCGCGTGCGCGTCGCGCAAGTGCGCGTCCACCAAGGCGAGGGCGATCCGATCATCGTCGAAGTCGCTCAGCCGCTGCGTCACCGCTATCGCATCGCGGCCGAATTTCTCGTCGCGATCATGATGCCGCTGCTGCTGCTGCTTCTAGCCGGTTGGGGAATCGTCTGGCGCGTCGTCAATCAGCAGCTCAATCCGTTGACGGTACTCGCCGATTCGCTGAATCGGCAGACGCATACGTCGCTCGAACCGGTCGACGAAAGCTACGTTCCGGTCGAAATCCGCCCGCTGACGAGCGCGATGAACGCGCTGCTCGTGCGCCTGAAAACAGCGCTCGAAGGGCAGAGAAAATTCATCGCCGATGCGGCTCACCAATTGCGCACCCCGCTTACGGCGGTCAAGCTGCATGCCGAACAGGCCGCGAATGCACGCGATCCGAACCAAACGCTCGCCGCCGTGCGCGAATTGCGTGCGGCGGCCGACCGTGCCGTGCGGCTATCGAATCAATTGCTCTCGCTCGCGCGTGCGGAGCCGGGCGAGCAAGCGGCGCGGTTCACGGAGATCGACATCGCGGCGCTCGCATTCGAAACGGGCGCCGAATGGGTGCCGCGCGCGTTGGCGGCACACGTCGACCTCGGGTTTCAGCGCCTGGACGATCCGTCGAACGACAAGCCGCTGCTCGTGAGGGGCAATGCGGTGCTGCTTCGAGAAGTCATCGCGAACTTATTGGACAATGCGCTCAAGTACCTGCCTACGGCAAAGCTCAACGGCGCGAATGTGACCGTGACGGTCTCGCAGGCCATCGGCGCAGACGACGAACGTTTCGCTGAAATCGCCGTCGAGGACAACGGCTTGGGCGTGCCGTCCGCTTTGCAGGCCGATTTGTTCAAACGGTTCTTTCGCGGCGACCGACATGACACTTCCGATGCCGGCGTCGATGCGGGGGCGGGTTTGGGCCTCGCTATCGTTCACGACATCATGAAGCTGCACGGCGGCAGCGTGCGCTACGAGGATGCCTCGGGCGGAGGCGCTCGCTTCGTGCTGCGGGTCCCGCTTGCGGGCGATACGCCGGCCGGCGCAATCACCCAATCGCGCACCTCCTCGCCGGCCAAAGCGCCCCTGATGTAACGCTGGGAGGGCGTTGCCGGGCTAACGGCGCGTCTAGGCCTTACCGTTCTTCTTGCCGTTCTTCTTGCCGTTTTCCTTGCTGGGCGTAGGCGCGAGCATCGTGCCCCGGCACTTGCGAGCGCCACAGCGGCACTCGTATTCCTTCTTGAGCTTTTTTGTCTGACGCGCGTCGATGACGAGCCCGTAGTCGTAGAACAGTTCTTCCTCGGCGTCGATATCGCGCAGCGCGTGAATGTAGACGTGACCGTCGACTTCTTCGGCTTCGCAGTTCGGCGCGCACGAGTGGTTGATCCATCGCGCACTATTGCCGTTGATCTTACCGTCGATGACGCGGCCGTCTTCCAGCGCGAAGTAGAACGTGTGATTCGGTTCGGCGGGATTGTGCGGATGCCGCCGCAACGCTTCTTTCCACGAGATGCGCTCACCTTTGTATTCGAGCAGACGCTCGCCCGCCTTGAGCCGCACGGCAGCAAACACACCCTTGCCATGCACGCCGGACCGGCGCACGACCAACTTGCGTGAACTCATCGATAAATCCTCAGAAAAGCCATGGCGCCGACGGTACGGCGTCGCGTTTTCGATCGCGGGATGGAAAAAGCGGCGCCGATGGGCGCCGCGTCTGGCAGATGACGTTGTCTACGTCGCAAATCGGAATCGTACACGGGGACCGCGCCTTCGTTCAACGCCGAACGAGCGAAATCGCATGTTTCTTACGGTTGCGGCAGCCTATCGAGCCACTCGCCGAATGCATCGCGCGCCGCGCGCTCGAGTCCCGGGCCCCAACGCTCCGTATCGGCGCGCAAGCGCTTCGCATCGACACCGGGCGTCGCCTCGATTTCATTCGCATGACCGATCAACCAGCGTTCGAAACGGTCGGTCCGAATTTCAGGATGGCACTGGAGCGCCAAGACATGCTCGCCCCAGGCAAACGCTTGGTTCTCGCAAACCTGCGTCGATGCAAGCCGCACGGCCCCCGCCGGCAAATCGAACGTGTCGCCATGCCAGTGCAGCATCGAGGTGCGCGAACCGTCGAGGTGGCGCATGGGCGAACGATGCCCCGCCTCGGTGAGCGTCAACGGCGACCAGCCGATTTCTTTGCGCCCCGACGAGTAGACGCGCGCGCCCAGCACGCGGGCGATCAATTGTGCGCCGAGGCAAATACCGAGAATGGGACCGCCGCTGGCGAGCCTTTTTTCGATCAGTGTGAGAAGGGGCTTGAGCGTCGGATACGAAAGATCGTCGAACGCGCTGATCGGCCCGCCGAGTATGACCGTCAGCCCGGGCGCCTCGGGCTTGGGCGCCTCGACTCGGGCAGCGCCGACGTCGAGATAGCGGACGAACCAGGCGCGCTCGCCCAGCACTTGCTCGAGACTGCCGAGGTCCTCGAAATGGACATGCCGGATGGCGAGCACTTCTCGATTCATCGAAACCTCACGGCGAGAGGACTGATCCGTGTGCCGCGCAAGCGACGTATGCGCTCGGCGTGCAAGGGATGCGGCTCATCGGCGAACAGACGCTCGCGCGGACACATGCGAACGGCATGCATCGCGCCGAAGCTCGAACCGGCTAAGCCGCGCTTTGCGCGAAGATCTTCCAGATCTTCTTTTGTGTCAATGAATCGGCCTCTTCATGGACCGGGCAATCGAGCCGCAACTCGACGTCGCTCATCGACAGATCGAGGATGTCGCAGCGGTGCGCGGCCTTCTTCGGCGACTTGCTGGCGGCGAAGTGTGTGCAGGTCACACACATGCGATGCGGTGCGATGTCGCCCTGGACTTGAAGCTGGCGAATCATCTTGATCATCGTGCGATAGAAGATGGCTTGCTCTTCGTCGCGCAGCGAACCGATGGCTTCGCTAAGGAAATCCGGCCACTGTTGGGCGCGTTTGGCCGCGGTGCGCCCGCGCGAAGTGAGTTTGACGGCAAGCGCCCGGCCGTCTTCCGTGGCGCGGCGCTTCTCGATGAGACCTTTCGCTTCGAGCGTGCTGACGGCGTCGCTCGTCGTGGCGGCCGTCAGGGCTGTTTCGCGAGCGATGTCGCCAAGGCGCAAAGGGCTCTTGCGCTGCATCAGCAACACGAGAATCTCGCCCTGAGTAGGCGTGAGCCCGGCGCTCTCGGCCCACTCCCACGCTTGGCTGCGCATCGCCGTGCTCAAGCGTAGCAAGCTGTGGGTCACGCGCCCGGTCGCCTGCTCTCCGTATACACCTTCGCTCATAGTCTTCGTTCGCTATTTCGCCATTGACAGTATGCCGCCACCGATTCGATCGCCTGCTCGCGCCTTGCCTCGTGCGCCCGTCAGCCCGTGGGATGACCGCCCTTTGGTCGAGCGTGACGATTTTACTATTTCGCGAGCGTGCCGCGCGACGCGACAGCCGCGCCATTTTAAGCGACGAAAGCAAATAGTACAGCTAAGTTATTCAAAGCCGCCTGTGGATAACTGATGTATAAGCACGCGAACCCAATGTGCGGCATTTCTGGATAACGTCGGAAGGAATACAAATGCTTCTTGAGTTGTCCCGAGCTCATGCAAGTTCCGCACGCGAGAATCCGGTGGTTATCGTTTACGCAGGTCCTTGAAGCGTCGGAGGATTTCCGCGTTTTCCACAGAAGCCCCCCACCGTTGTTAACTACTACTACGAATGTATACGTTGTTAACGTAAAAAACCTAAACACCGCGCCATCGCAAGCACTGCTGACGAACCGCTTCGTGCAACGACTTTTCTTTTGCCACGATGCCGCGCAGCCAGGTTGCATCGTTCACTTGTCCTTGCGCGATGTTCGCGATTTCTCTCAACGCCGCGGACGATTGCAACGCGTCGCCATGCGGTTCGATCACGCGAAGCGTTTCCAGAATGTCTTCGAATATCGTGCGGCGCTCGCCCGTATGGGGATTGATGCAGGTGCCGCCCAGCCCGAACCGGCATGCTTCGAACCGGTTGAACGTGTAGACGAGGTAGTCGTCTTCCTTCGGAACGAACGGCCGATCGACGAGCAAGTGGCGCGCAAGCGTCTGGATGTAGCAGGCGATGGCCGCTGCGCGTTCTACCGACAACGGCGTATCCATGACGCGCACTTCGATCGTTCCGAAGCCGGGCTTGGGACGGATATCCCAGTAGAAGTCTTTCATGCTGTTGACGACGCCCGTCGCCACCATCTTCGAAAAATACTCCTCGAACCCGGCCCAAGTCAGAACGAACGGGGCGCGCCCCGACAACGGGAAGGCGAACACGGAGTTCAGGCGCGCCGAGTGAAAACCGGTATCGACGCCCTGAACGTAGGGAGAGGACGCCGACAACGCGATGAAATGCGGGATGAATCGGGACATGGCGTGCAGCAGGAACAGCGCGCTGTCCGGGTCGGGACAGCCGATATGAACGTGCTGCCCGAACACGGTGAATTGCTTGGCCAGATAGCCGTAAAGCTCGGAGAGGTACTGAAAACGCGGCGCATCGAAAATCTGCCGCTCGCTCCATTGCTGGAACGCATGCGTGCCGCCGCCGGCGAGGCCGACGTTGAGCTGATCGGCTGCGGCCACGAGCGTGTTGCGCAGCGCGCTCAACTGCGAGAGCGCTTCTTCGTGCGAATTGCAGATGCCGGTCGACAGCTCGATCATGCTCTCGGTGATCTCGGGCGTGATGTTGCCCGGAATCTTCTGGTCTTTGACGAGCCGCATGAGGTCCGAGGACGCCTTCGTCAGATCGTAGTCGTGCGTATTCACGACCTGGATCTCGAGCTCGACGCCGAACGTGAAGGGTTTGGAATTGACGAACGGTTCAAGTGCCATGGTGTGTTTTCAATCCAAAAGCGGCCATGAGGCGGTAAGTACGGTACGGCTCGTGCAGCCCGCGGCCCATGCGGCCGATAGGCGCGGCCCACGGGCCATGAGCGCGGGGTCTCAAACGCGCCGTTCGCCGACGAGCGCGAGACTGCGATAGACGAGCCAGGGCCCGACGAGCTGCAAAACGACGATCGCGCACATCACGACGGCGCGCAGCGTCGGATCGAAGTTCGGATACAGCGTGTAGGTATCGTCGACGAGCAGGTACGCGAGCGTCGACATCGGCGACAGCGACAGGCCGAGCGCGACGCCCTGCTTCGCGTTGATGCCGCTCGGCTTGGCGAACGCCAACACGCCGACGAGCTTGGCGACGAAACGCGCCACGATGAGCCCGATGGCCGCGGCGCCGCCGAGCGCGATATCTCGCCACTCGAACGCCGTCATCGTCAGCACGAACATGATGACGGTCAGCAGCCAGCCGGCCGTGCCGAAATGCTCCGGCCAAAGCTGCGGCTTCGCTTGAAGATTTTTGACGATGATACCGGCCGCGAGCAGCGTCAAGATCGTCGAAAGCTTGAACAGATGCGCCACGGCGATCGCCAGCAGCACGAGGCCGAACAGGGCGACGAACGAATGCTCGTCTTGGACCTGCATGGTGCGATAGAAAAACGTGCAGGCTCGGGCGAGCAGGTAGGCCAGCACGAGCGAGCCGACAAGCAGGTACAGCGGCTGGATGATCGTGGCGAAAACGTTGCCATAGACCTCCTGATGGAGCCAGCCCGACGCGATTTTCTCGATGACGACGGCGTACATGCTGTTGAGCGCCGTCAGCGTGAGCAAGCGCTGCGTGACTTGCCCTTCCGCCCGCAATTCGGTCTTGAGCTGCACGACCATTGCCGGCGACGTCGACATGGCGATGGCGGCGATCACCGTCGATACGGCCGCGCCTACGTGCATGAACGACAAGGCGACGAGGACGAGCACGAACGTGAGCGTCGCCTCGGCAAGGCTCGACGCCACGAGCCACGGGTTGCGGCGGATCCAGCGCAAGTCCAGCCGGCTGCCTAGCTCGAACAGCAAGAGGCCAAGCGCGACGTCGAGCAGCAGCCTAGAGGTGCCGCCTCCGGCCGCATCGATCGCTCCGAAGCCGGCCGACCCGGCGATCAAGCCGATCACCGCATAGCCCGTGATGCGAGGCAAGCGCCATGCGCGGTGGCATAGCTCGCCCAGCAGGCCCGCGACGACCAAAGCGAGGCCAGCCCAAAACACCGCATCGGGAACGAACGGCCAGTGTGGAAGGAACGAAAACGCCGATTTCATCTGATAGCTGCTCCTTGACGGATTGCCGCGCAAGACGGCTTGCCCGCGACGGCTCTTTCTCGTGGCTTGCTTGTCCGCGTCTTACAGCGATGAGCCGCAACGCGTACCGAAAGGTTGAATGCCGACGGCTCGGCGGCTGCCGGGGCGTGGCGACGACGAAACGCACCGGAATCGGCACGTGGCGCCGAGCGCTCCGACAGAGCGCGGCGCGTGCCCGGCGCGTTGGGATTGGGGATGGCGACGCTGCACACGGGCTCCAGCGAGCTTCACGGCAGTCATCACCCCCGTTGGTGCGGCGCATTTGCGGTGCGCCGCCATGCAACTTGTGCAAGAGGAACACGGATTGTGCCATAGCTCGCCTCGAAGACGCACGATTCATCATCGATCAGCATCGATCTCGGTACAACTGACGCGCAATTTCACATCGTGGAGAAAAAATGTCCGACTTGCGCGCGCATCTGGCCAGCAAGGCCGGATTCATGCAGCCGATCGGCGGCGCGCCTGCCGTGGCAATGGCTGTTGCTGTTGCCGTTGCCGTTGCCGTGCATTGGACCGGGCGCGCGGCGAGGCGTGCGCAGCTAGGTTGGGTTTACTTGTTTACGTATGTATACGTAGTAGCAGTTAACAAAGGCCTCGCCGATCTGTGTACAACCGTTGTTTACATCGTCGAATCAAAGCGTTGGCGAATTCATAACCGCATGCGGAGCGTGTGCGGGACGCGCCCGTTTCGAAGCATAACTTTCGAGGGCATTCGCGCCTTGGACGAATTGTCCCGTTTACGTCCACATCGATTACACACGAATCGCACCGCCCACTCACCCGCTTATCCACAGCTGGCGGTGGACAACTCTAGCGCTGCGTGCGCCGACCCTCGAAGCGTATCGATCGGCGCGCCGCCGTCTTCGATCCGGTCCATGCGCTTACGGCAGGACGATCGATCCTTGCCGCAGTGCACGCACTAGATGGCGGCACGGATCGAGTGCATCGGCCAAGTCGCCCTCGAGCGGCCAGGGCTCGCCCTCCAATTGAGAAGCGATCAGTTCGGCACCGAGCAACGCCCAGACGAGGCCGCGAGAGCCGAACGCGAAGGCGCCGTAAAGGCCGGGAGCGCGCGGCAAGTCGAGCGGCCAGGCGCCGCGCAATGCCGATGCTCGCCGCTCGCATTCGGCTTCGTCGGCAATCGAACCGATCATCGGCAGGCGATCGCTCGCCACGCACCGAAACGCAACTCGGCCCGTCAACGCGGCGGGATCGAAGCTCGCGCCGCTGTCCGAGCCGCCAAAGCCTGGAATCAGCCGCGCAAGGCGGCCAAGGTTCTCGGCATGGCTTTCGACGCGAACATCCTCGCCGGCGTCGTCGACGTCGTACGTGGCGCCCGTCACGAGGCCGTCGGCGAGTGGGATGGCATAGCCCTCCCCGACGAGCGGAAGCCGAAGTCCGGGTGCGGCGCTCGGCCCGAGCCGCGTCAACTGGCCGCGCACGATGCGCGTCGGTGCGTATCGCGAGCCCGATAGGCGCGCCGCGTCGCGCGCGTTGGCGAAGACGACGACCGGTGCGCGCGCAATGACGTCGCCGGCGTCCCCCTTGACGGACCACACGTTGCCTTCGCGTGCAATATGCCGGGCTTCGACACCGGTGCGCCAAGCGATCGCTTCGGCCGCACCGGTGCAGAGCGCGCCGCACAGGGCGGACGGGTCGAGCGAGCCCCCTTGGGGGAACCACCATCCCCCGCGCGCGACCGGTACGCCGGCCAACGCGCGCGCCTGTGCAGCCGACGCTGCGACCACGAGCTCGCTCGGATAGCCGTGCGCCGCGATGGCGTCGGTGAGCGCTTGCGCTTGCTCGTCGTCGTCGGCGATTTGCAGCAAGCCTTGCGATGTTCGTCCAAATGGATGACCGGCTCGTTCGAGCGCTTGCCACCGGGATAGGGCGTAAAGAAAGCCCGTGCGGGTGACTTTCGAGGCCACGCTGTCATCGCGCGAAAGCAGCGGGTGAAACACGCCCGCCGGATTGCCCGAGGCTTCGCGCCCAGGCGCCTCATGACGTTCGACGATCGTCACGCGCCATCCGCGGCTAGCGAGCCGGTTCGCCATGGCACAACCCGCCAGACCCGCGCCGATGACGATCGCATGACGCTCGCTCGTATCGTACGGGCGCGGCGGCTCATGGCGCCGCACGCGCCAGCGAGGCGCAAAGCGGCCCACGAGCATTTCGCGCTTGTCCGCGAAGCCCTGGGCTTTCGTGCAGTCGAACCCGGCTTCGCCGAGCGCTCGCCGCACGTGTCCGGCACACGTGTAGGTGGCGAGCGTCGCGCCTTCGCCGGCAAGCCGCGCCAGCGACTTGAATACGGGCGGCGACCATAAGTCGGGGTTCTTGACCGGCGAAAATCCATCCAGATAGAAAGCGTCGGCGCGCGCCCGGAGCTTGGGGAGCAGTTCGAGGGCGTCGCCGAAGGCGAGCGTCAGCGTCACGCGTCCGTCCTCGAATTCGACGCGATGCAGGCCGCTCGTGAGGAGCGGCCAAGCGTCGCTCAACTGCTCGGCGAGCGAGGAGATGGTTGCATCGTCAACCATGCGCGCGTGCAGCGTGCGCAGATCTGCTGCGGCAAATGGATGTTTCTCGATGGAGACGTACGAGAGCCGTTCGCAGCGCCGCGGATCGGCTCTCCAGGCGGCCCACGTCGTCAGGAAGTTGCCGCCGAGACCGAATCCCGTTTCGACGATGGTGAACGCGCGGCGTGCGCGCCAGCGCTCCGGCAGGCCGTTTCCGCCCAGAAAGACGTGTCTCGCCTGGGCAAAAGCGCCTGCGGCGCTGTTGTAGACGTCGTCGTAAGCGGGGGAAAACGGCGTGCCGTCGTCGCGAAAAGCGAGGGTGGCGGGAATCAGCTTCAGGCTCATCGGCAAGCGGAAAGTGTGGGAAAAGCACGCGCGCCGGCGTAAGGGGCAACCCTAATCGGCGTGCCGCGAATCGTGTCGATCGGTCGCAAATCCAAGCCGGACGGGGCTTTGCGAGCGTTGGCAAAATCCAACGACGAGGCGATCGGATGTCGCGAGGCCCTTGGCAGCTGGGGTTCGCGAGTACGACAATGCTCAAACCCAGCGCCGACAAGGCTCGCCAGCGATAAATTCTTTGGAAGCCTTGCCGTTATTGGGTTTGCGCTGAGCTATCATAGCAAGCGCCGCAAGGCCGTACCGCCAGGGGTTCAGCGCGACCGAGCGGCGCACGCTTCGCCACAGCTACTCGACGGCACAGCTTGCGTACGTATAATTCGGCGCGTTTGCGCTGTCCGTGTCACTTCAATCTGATAAAGAGGAACGTTAATGAACAAACAGGAACTGATCGACGCCGTCGCAGGCCAGACGGGCGCCAGCAAGGCGCAAACCGGCGAAACGCTCGATACGCTGCTGGAAGTGATCAAGAAGGCAGTGTCCAAGGGCGACGCGGTGCAGCTCATCGGCTTTGGCAGCTTCGGCTCGGGCAAGCGCGCAGCACGTACGGGCCGCAACCCGAAGACGGGCGAGACCATCAAGATTCCCGCGGCCAAGACCGTCAAGTTCACGGCAGGCAAGGCGTTCAAGGATGCCGTCAACAAGCGTTAAGTCGAATTTCGATTGACGCCTTGTCGACACCCGCCCAAGGCGGGTTTTTTTTGGCCCGTCGCATGACGATTGCAGCGGGCCCGGGGGGCGGCTTCGTCCTTCAGCGGACGATCTGCCCTTAGTCGTCGCGATCGTGCTCGTGATCGTGATCGCGATCGTGCTCGTGCTCGTGCTCGTGATCGTGATCGTGATCGTGATCGTGATCGTGGTCGTGGTCGTGGTCGTGGTCGTGGTCGTGGTCGTGGTCGTCGAAGTCCCACTCGGGGAACGGATCCGGCATAGGCTGCCAGCCTTGCGGGCCGAGGGCATACTCGTCGTCGGTCAGCAGGCATGCGTCGAGCTTAGCGCGCCAGCTGTCGGCATCGAGCCCGATACCGATCAAAACCAGTTCCTGACGGCGATCGCCGATCGTCGCGTCGTTCACATCGCCGTACCAATCGGCAGCGGCTTCGGCGGCGAGCGCCTCGTCATCGATCCATTCCTCGCGCGGCTGTGCGGCCCACCACATGCCGGCCGGGCCATGCCGGCATACGCCGCCCGCCTGCGAGAGCGAGCCGGCGATATCGTTGCGCGTGGCTAGCCAGAAAAAGCCTTTGCTGCGCAGCACGCCCTTCCATTCCTCGTGCAGCAGCGCCCAGAAACGCTCGGCGCTGAACGGCCGGCGCGCGCGGTAGACGAAGCTGCCGATTCCGTATTGATCCGCTTCGCTGACGTGCGAATGGCCGGAGCGATCGTGAGCATGCCCGTGATCGTGCCGCTCGCCGTGCGCATGTCCGTGCGTCTGCGACTGTTCCAGCGATGCAAGCCAACCGGGCGCGCTCGCCGCCGCTTCGAAATCGAAGCGCTTCGTATCGATGACCTCTGCAAGCGGCACGGCCCCGAAGCGGCTGACGATCTGATCGGCGCGCGGATTGAGCCGCGCTAGGATTCGCTGCAGACGGTCGAGCTCGTCTTTGTCGACGAGATCGGCCTTGTTCACGACGAGTACGTCGCAAAATTCGATTTGCTCGATCAGCAGCTCGACGAGCGTGCGATCGTCTTCTTCGCTTGCCGCGAGGCCCCGGTCGGCGAGCGCTTCTACCGATGCATAGTCGCGCAGGAAATTAGAGGCGTCGACGACAGTGACCATCGTATCGAGCCGCGCGACATCGGCCAGCGTGCGGCCTTCGTCGTCCGTGAAGGCGAGAGTTTCGGCGACCGACATAGGCTCGGCAACGCCGGTCGATTCGACCAAGATGACGTCGAAACGTCCTTCGTTCGCGAGGCGTTGGATTTCGGCGAGCAAATCGCCGCGCAGCGTGCAGCAGATGCAGCCGTTGGACAGTTCGACGAGCCGCTCTTCGACGTGCGAGAGCGATGCTGCGTCTTTGACGAGCGACGCGTCGACGTTCACGGCCGCGAGGTCGTTGACGATGGCGGCTACCCGCAAGCCGGCGCAATTGGCAAGGATATGGTTGAGCACCGTGGTCTTGCCGGCGCCGAGAAACCCGGACAACACGGTGACGGGCAGAGGCGGTTGAGTCATGGAAGTCGACATCGGATGGAGCGGGCGCGAGACCCGCGGCGTGAAAGGCGTAGGGAGCATTGTGCACCAAACGCCGGCCGATGCCGCCGGCAGCCCGCGCGCTCGACCCGCCCGAGTTCAGAACGGCGAGATCGGCGAGATCGGCGAATAGAGCCGCCGCGGGCCGCGCCTCAACGCTGCGCTTGAACGAGCTTCCACCGAGACAAGATCCCGATGATTTGCTGCGCGTACCGATCGCGCAGCGACGGCGTTTCGGAATGATAGGCGCCGACGGCGGCCCACGTGTTGCCGTACTTGTTCATCTTTTGGCGCAGATGCCAGGCTGCGATGTAGACGCTCTTGCACGGCTCCATGAGCGTGTCCGACGAGATGCCGTATTGCGCGAGCGTGTGCAGGTGGATCGAGTTGATCTGCATGAGACCGTAGTCGGTCGACCCGTTGGCGTTCTTATGCATCGCGTCCGGGCGATTGTGCGATTCCTGCCAGGCGATCGCTCGCAAAATGAGCGGATTGACCTTTTGGTAGCGCGCGGCCTCGTCGAAGCAGTCCGCGCGTGCGTTCGCACACGCGAGTGTCGCGAGCGAAAACGCCAAAATCAGCACTGTCCGTTTCATCGTTCGAGGCCCTTCGACAGAGTGCGTTGTTGCTGGGGGCGCACCGGCTTGCCCCGGCCAGGGCAAATCGAGTGCGGGCAACGTCGGGTTTTCCCGGACTTGCCGTTCGATTCGGTCGAAATAATCGACCGTATGATACCCGGAGCCGGTGGTGCTCCGCGGTAGACCGGCCGACATCGCCGAGCGGTTGGCCGAGAACGTCGGGTGCAACGATGCGATTGTCCAGTTCCCGCCTGTCGATTGCCTGACGAAGGGAGAAAAATCTGACGTAAAAGCGAAGCCGCCCTCGGCGCTTGCTGATTATTCAGACACAAAAAACTGCTAATGTTCGTCTTCTCGAAGGCGGGCGAGCATCGGACACCAATACCCGAGGGCCGAGCGATGCGCGCACATGACCGCCGTGGAAAGGCACCTTTGCATTGAACCTATATTCCATGACAAGAAATCGTATGGCACTGCGCCGCATCGCAACCGCGCTTTTGATGGCCGGGCTCATGACTGCTCAGGCCGCGCACGCCGAAGTGACGTTGAACTTCGTGAACGCGGACATCGACCAAGTGGCCAAAGCGATAGGCGCCGCGACGAACAAGACGATCATCGTCGATCCGCGCGTGAAGGGCCAATTGAACCTCGTCTCGGAAAACCCGGTGCCGGAGCAGCAAGCGCTCAAGACGCTCGAATCGGCGCTGCGCATGCAAGGGTTCGCGCTCGTGCAAGATCACGGCGTGCTCAAGGTCGTGCCCGAGGCCGACGCGAAGCTCCAAGGCGCGCCCACCTATGTCGGCAACGCGCCGCAAGCGCATGGCGATCAAGTCATCACGCAGGTGTTCGAACTGCATCACGAGTCGGCCAACAATCTGCTGCCGGTGCTCAGGCCGCTCATTTCGCCGAACAATACGATCGCCGCGTACCCGGCCAACAATACGCTCGTCGTGACCGACTACGCGGACAACGTTCGCCGCATCGCCGCGATCATCGCCGGCGTCGATAATGCGGCCGGCCAGCAGATCGTCATCGTGCCGCTGAAGAACGCCAATGCGCTCGATGTCGAACCGCAGCTTTCGAAGCTGCTCGATCCAGGCTCGATCGGCAGCACCGACGCCACGCTGAAAGTCACGGTAATGGCCGATTCGCGCACCAATTCGCTCATGCTGCGCGCCTCGAACAAGGCGCGGCTCGAAGCGGCGAAAAAAATCGTCGAGCAACTCGATGCGCCGAGTTCGCAGCCCGGCAACATGCATGTCGTTCACTTGCGCAACGCGAATGCGGTGGTGCTCGCCAAGACCTTGCGCGGCATGCTCGGCAAGGGCGGCGGCTCGGGCAGCAGCGCCGAATCGAGCAATGCGAATTCGTTCAGCCAGGGCAATTCGGGCGGCGGCTCGACTTCGACGGGCACGAGCGGCACGCCCCCGCTGCCCTCGTCTTACGGCAGCAGCAGTTCGCTCGGCGGCGGCAGTTCGATGTCGGGCTCGGGCAGCGGCGGTCTGGGCAGCGGGCTAGGCGGCGGCAACAACGGCGGCTTTCTAGGCGACAAACAAGGCCAGAGTAGCGACGACAATCAACCGGGCGGCATGATTCAGGCCGATGCGGCCACGAACTCGCTCGTCATCACCGCGTCGGACCCTGTCTACCGCAATCTGCGCGCAGTCATCGACCAGCTCGACGCACGCCGCGCACAGGTCTATATCGAAGCGCTCGTCGTCGAACTGAACTCGACGAGAGCGGGCAATCTCGGAATTCAATGGCAGGTCGCGAACGGCAATCTGCTGGCCGGCACCAACTTGTCGAGCACGGCCGGCAACACGGGCAGCTCCAATATCCTCGGTGTGGCGGCCGGGCTGGCCGCAGGCGGCGCGGCCGGGGTGGCGACGCTGCCGAGCACGCTTACGCAAGGCCTGAACGTCGGGTGGCTGCACAACATGTTCGGCGTGCAAGGGCTGGGCGGGTTGCTCCAATACTTTGCCGGCGTAAGCGATGCGAACGTGCTGTCGACGCCGAACCTGGTCACGCTCGACAACGAGGAAGCGAAAATCGTCGTCGGGCAAAACGTGCCGATTCCGACGGGCTCTTACGCGAATCTGTCCACCGCCACGCCCGGCACGGCGTTCAACACGTACGACCGCCGCGACGTCGGCTTGACGCTGCACGTGAAACCGCAGATCACCGCCGGTGGGATCCTCAAGCTTCAGCTCTATACGGAAGACTCGTCGGTGGTCGGCAGCACGGTGAGCACGTCGGCCAATTCGCAGGGCCCGACGTTCAACATCCGTTCGATCCAGTCGACCGTTCTCGCCGATAACGGCGAAATCATCGTCTTGGGCGGCTTGATGCAAGACAACTACCAAGTGTCGAACAGCAAGGTCCCGCTGCTCGGCGACATTCCTTGGATCGGCCAGTTGTTCAGATCGGAAACGAAGCAGCGCCAGAAGACGAATTTGATGGTGTTCCTGCGCCCGGTGATCATCAGCGACAGCGATACGGCGCAGCAAATCACGCAGAACCGCTACGACTACGTGCAAGGCATGACGAATGGGTATCGGTCCGACAACAACGTGATTCGCGACAAGGATTTCCCGGTCGTGCCGCCGATGCCGGCCGGCCCCAGCCAGGGTGCGGCGCCTGCGTCGAACCTGTTCGATCTTAGGCAGATGACGCATCAGCCGGCGTCTCAGCAACCGGCGCCGCAGCAGCCCGCGCCGCAGCAGCCGCAAGCGCTGCCGTTGCAGCCCGAGCCGCAACAGCCGCAGGGCGCGCCGTTGCAAAGCACGCCGCAGCAACCGCAGGCCACGCCGTTGCAAAGCGCACCCTCGCAGTCCCGGTCCTCGTCGCTCGGAGACTCGCCGTGAGCGACATGCTTTCGTCTTTCCGCGACGGCGCGCCGGGCGAACGCCAGGCGCCCTCGCCGCTGGCTGCGCGGCTCGTGCCGTACGGGTTTGCGCGCAACGGCCAGATCCTCGTCGCCCATCAACGGGCCGAAGGCATCGAGGTTTGGATCAGCGATCGCACGAGCGATGCCGCGCTGGCCGAAGTCGCGCGCAACTTCGGCGCGCTGACGGCCGTGCGCCTACCGGCCGACGAGCTCGCGCAGGCGATCAATCAAGCGTACGAGCGCAACGACGGCAGCGCCGCTCAAGTCGTGGGCGAAGTGGAAGGCGAAGTCGATCTGTCGCGTCTCATGCAGGACATCCCGGAAGTCGAAGACTTACTGGAGTCGGAGGACGACGCGCCGATCATCCGGATGATCAACGCGCTGCTGACGCAGGCGGCGCGCGAACACGCTTCCGACATTCACATCGAGCCGTTCGAGAACGCGTCGGTCGTGCGTTTTCGCGTGGACGGCACGCTGCGCGACGTCGTCCGGCCGAAGAAGGCGCTCCATGGCGCGTTGATCTCGCGGATCAAGATCATGGCGCAGCTCGATATCGCCGAAAAACGCTTGCCTCAAGACGGCCGCATCACGCTGCGCGTGGGCGGCCGCGCGGTCGACGTGCGCGTCTCGACGTTGCCGACCGGGCACGGAGAACGCGCGGTGCTGCGTCTGCTCGAAAAAGACGCGCAGCATTTGAATCTCGAAGCGCTCGGCATGGCGCCCGATACGCTCGGCCACTTCGACAAACTGATTTCGCGGCCGCACGGCATCGTGCTCGTGACGGGGCCGACGGGCTCGGGCAAAACGACGACGCTCTACGCATCGCTCTCGCGCCTCGAAACCGCGACGACGAACATCATGACCGTCGAAGACCCGATCGAATACGATTTGCCGGGCATCGGCCAAACGCAGGTGAACGAGCGGATCGGCATGACGTTTGCGCGTGCGTTGCGATCGATTCTGCGGCAGGACCCGGACATCATCATGATCGGCGAAATCCGCGACTTGGAAACGGCGCAGATCGCCGTGCAAGCGTCGCTGACGGGTCACTTGGTGCTGGCGACGCTGCATACGAACGATGCAGCGTCGGCGGTCACGCGTCTAACCGACATGGGCGTCGAGCCCTATCTGCTCGCATCGTCGCTGCTCGGCGTGCTGGCTCAGCGGCTCGTGCGGCGCCTGTGTCCCGTCTGCAAGGAAGAGCGCGTCGAAGACGGGCGCGCTCAGTGGCATCCGGTCGGTTGCGACAAATGTGCGAAGTCCGGTTACTCGGGCCGGCGCGGCGTGTACGAACTGCTCGTCATCGACGACTCGATCCGCGCGATGATCCATCACAACGCCGCCGATGCGGAGATCCTCGCGGCCGGTCGCGCGCAAGGCATGCGCACGCTGCGCGAGGATGCCGAGCGCTGGCTGAACTCGGGCGTCACGTCGCTCGAAGAGGTCATTCGCGTAACGGGAGGGCTCTGACGCATGCCGGCCTTTCGCTTCGAAGCGATCGATACGGCGGGGCGCGCGCAAAAGGGTGTGCTCGATGCGGACAGCGCCCGTTCGGCGCGCGCGCAACTGCGAACGCAAGGCCTCACGCCGCTCGTCGTCGAGCCGGCCGGTAGCGCCGCGCGCGGCGAACGCAGCCGCCGCCTGTCGCTC
Source organism: uncultured Burkholderiaceae bacterium (assembly GCA_966212325.1). Classification (GTDB taxonomy): domain Bacteria; phylum Pseudomonadota; class Gammaproteobacteria; order Burkholderiales; family Burkholderiaceae; genus Trinickia. Next base: position 44,812 of record CBIHRA010000029.1, read on the forward strand.
GGGCGCAAGCTCTCGACGCGCGAGCAAGCCATTCTCACGCGTCAGCTCGCCAGCCTGCTGACGGCCGGGCTTCCGCTCGACGAGGCGCTTGCCGTGTTGACCGATCAAGCCGAGCGCGACTACATTCGCGAGCTCGTCGCCGCGATCCGCGCCGAGGTGCTCGGCGGGCATTCGCTCGCCAACGCGCTCGCGCAGCATCCGCGCGATTTTCCCGACATCTATCGCGCGCTCGTCGCAGCCGGCGAGCATACGGGCAAGCTCGGCCTCGTGCTCTCGCGCCTGGCCGATTACATCGAGCAGCGCAACGCGCTCACGCAGAAAATCGTACTGGCGTTCACCTACCCCGCCATCGTTACGCTGATTGCGTTCGGCATCGTGACGTTTCTGCTCAGCTACGTCGTGCCGCAAGTCGTGAACGTGTTCGCGAGCACGAAGCAGCAACTGCCGATTCTCACGGTGATGATGATGGCGCTCTCGGGTTTCGTTCGGCACTGGTGGTGGGCCGTGCTGATCGGCGCGGCGCTCGTTTTTTATGCGACGCGCGCGGTTTTGTCGCAGAAGGGGCCGCGGCTCGCGTTCGATCGCTGGCTGCTCACCGCGCCGCTGGCCGGCAAGCTCGTTCGCGGCTACAACACCGTCCGTTTCGCGAGCACGCTCGCGATCTTGACCGCGGCCGGGGTGCCGATCCTGCGCGCCCTGCAGGCGGCCGGCGAAACGCTCAACAATCGAGCGATGCGCGGCAACGTCGACGATGCGATCGTCCGCGTACGCGAAGGCACATCGCTGTCTCGCGCGCTCGGCAATACCAAGACGTTTCCGCCCGTGCTCGTTCATTTGATTCGTTCGGGCGAAGCGACGGGCGATGTCACGACGATGCTCGATCGCGCGTCCGAGGGCGAATCGCGCGAACTCGAACGGCGCACGATGTTTCTGACGAGCTTGCTGGAGCCGCTGTTGATTTTAGCGATGGGAGGCGTCGTGCTGGTGATCGTGCTGGCGGTGATGCTGCCGATCATCGATTTGAACAATATGGTGCAGTAGCGGCACGGCGGGACCGCAGTACGGCGGCTCGGGCGTAGCGGGCGAGCGGCATGACGGGCGCCGGCCCAACTGTCCGGGCGCTCGTCTTCGATGAAAAGACGCGGCCCGATGCGCCCAATGCAAGACGCCCAAGGCGCGACGCGAATGGCGTTTCAGCGCACGTAGATCGTCGGCCCCCCGGCGTTCGGGGCCAGAGGGATTTCGGAATGGACGCCGTTGTGATCGATGACGATCGAGCGCGCGCGCACTTCGGAGAGCGTCGTGCCGTCGGTGATCTTGCTGCCGAGCGCAATGGCGCGAGCCGGCTCGTCGCCTACACCGACGATCGCGGCAGCGCCTTCGCGCAGCGAAAGGATGCCGACGAGCTTGATGTTGCGATTGACCTCGCGCGTGAGCTTGCCGCCGAACAGCGCCGCGGCGTCTTCGACGGACACGCTGGGCGCGACGGCGGCGGCTTGAGGCGGCGGCGCGCGATGCGCGGTCAGCACGACGATCCAATAGGTGAGCGTCGCGCAGAAAACCGCAAACAGCGCGAACGACAGTAGGCGGATTTGGAGTGTGTTCATGCGCGCCATTGTACGGCGCTATCGTCGGGTTTGCGCGGTTGGCCGTACCCTGACGAGCGACCCCTTACAATCGGCGGCGCAAAGCGAAGCGCGTTTGTTGCGCTCGCCAAACAATTTATCGAACGAGGTAGCGAATGATGCAAATGTGGAACCAACGCCGTAACGAAGCCGCGACCTTGCGCGCACGCCGCCAGCGCGGCTTCACGCTGATCGAAATCATGGTCGTGATCGCCATTCTCGGCATTTTGGCCGCGTTGATCGTGCCCAAGATCATGAGCCGTCCCGACGAAGCGCGGCGCGTGGCGGCCAAGCAGGACATCGGCACGATGATGCAGGCGCTCAAGCTGTACCGGCTCGACAACGGCCGCTATCCGGCGCAAGAACAAGGGCTGCGCGCGCTGATCGAAAAGCCGACCACCGATCCGATCCCGAACAACTGGAAAGACGGCGGCTATCTCGAGCGCCTGCCCAACGATCCCTGGGGCAATCCTTATCAGTATCTGAACCCGGGCGTGCACGGCGAGATCGACGTGTTCAGCTATGGTGCGGACGGCAAACCCGGCGGCGAAGGCAACGATGCCGACGTCGGCTCATGGCAGTAATGCGGGGCATCGGCGAGCGCGGCAAGCCGTCGCGTTCGGCGTTCTCGCATGAGATTCGATCATGCTGACGGATCGCGGCATCGGATCGCGGCGCGCACACCTCGGGCCCGCCCGTGCGCGCGGCTTCACGCTGCTCGAAATGATGGTCGTGCTCGTCATCGCGGGGCTGCTCGTTTCGCTCGCGTCCGTGTCGCTCACGCGCAATCCGCGCACGGATCTGAACGAGCAGGCGCAGCGGCTCGCGCTGCTGTTCGAGTCGGCATCGGACGAGGCGCAGGTCCGCGCCCGCCCGATCGCCTGGCAGCCCGTCACGGGCGGTTACCGCTTCGACGTGCACACGGAGGACGGCTGGCGCCCGCTGTTGCGCGACGACCTGCTGCGCCAGCGCGGATGGGAAGGCGGCGTAACCGATGTGACGATCGATTACCCGGGCTCGAACGTGCATCCCGATCGCATCGTATTCGGCGTCGAAAGCATCGGACAGGCCGTGACGGTGACGCTTTACTCGGCTGTCGGCCGTGCGACGATCGTCGGCACGGGCAACGGCCGCTACGAGGTCCGGTGACCATGCGCGCTGCCTTTCGAACCGCGCCGCGGCAACGCGGCTTCACGATGATCGAAGTGCTCGTCGCCCTCGCGATCATCGCCGTCGCGCTGGCCGCCTCGTTGCGCGCGGTCGGCATGCTCGCGAACGACGAGGCCGACTTGCACCGGCGCTTGCTGGCCGGCTGGAGCGCCGACAACGCGCTGACCCAGTTGCATCTGTCGCGCGTCTGGCCCGACGTCGGCACCCAAACGTTCGATTGTTCTCAGGGCAACTTGCCGCTCACTTGTACCGAGCGCGTGAGCGCAACGCCCAATCCGATCTTTCGCCGGGTCGAAGTATCGGTGACGACGCCCGGGCACTCGGGCAGCCTGGCGCAACTCGTGACGGTGGTCGCCAATGAAACGAACCGTGCGCTCTAAGGCGAGGCGCTCGGCGCGGCGCCAGCGAGGCTTCACCCTCATCGAGCTGATGGTGGCGATCGCGATCCTGGCCGTGATCGCCGTGCTCTCATGGCGCGGCCTCGACCAGATCATGCGCGGCCGGCAAGCGATCTCGAGCGCAATGGAAGACGAGCGCGTGTTCGTGCAATTGTTCGACCAGCTGCGCGCCGATACGAGGCAAGTCGCGACCGACGACGAGGTCGGCCGCCCCGCCATCTCGGTTTCCGGCGATTCGCTTCAAATCGTGCGTTCGTTCGGATTGCCCGGCGAAGCCCCGCGCTTGCAGGTCGTTCGCTATCAAGTCGCGAACGGGCGCATTACGCGCTATACATCGCCCCCGCTCGCCACGGTGGGTCAATTACGGCGTACGCTTGCGGCGTCGAGCGGCAGCGGGGATTGGAGTGCAGTGCCGCTGATCTCGGGCGTCGGCAAAATCACGGCGCGCCTTTATGTGCCGCGCGTGGGATGGACGACGCAAATGGGCGACGTGACGGCCGAGATCGAGCGCAACGACAATAATGTGAAGGTGCCGCAATTCGGCAACGCGCCGCTGCCGCGCGCGGTGACGGGCCTCGAAGTGTCGATCGGCGCGCCGTCGCTGCGTGAGCCGATCAAACGTATGTTTCTCGTCGGAGAATGACGATGCACGCGCGATTCGTCCCGTTCAAGACTGACGGCCAACGTGCGCCGGGACATGGCGCGCCGCGGCGAAACGCACGGCGCCAGCGCGGCGCGGCGATCATCAGCGCGCTGCTCGTCGTGACGCTTTCGGCGATTCTCGTCGCCGGCGTGTTGTGGCGCCAGCAAGTGCAGATCCGCCGTATTCAGAATCAGCGTCTGCTCGCGCAAGCGCAGTGGGTCGCACGCGGCGCGGTGGATTGGACGCGCCTCATTTTGCGCTCCGAGGCCGATACGGCGCCGACGGTGACGTACCTCGGCGGCGTATGGGCCGTGCCGATCGCAAAGACGCGGCTCTCGGATTTTCTCGGCAGCGTGGGGGAAAACACGGCGGCCGAAGGTGCGCAGACTTACTTGTCCGGATCGATCGAAGATGCGCAGGCGAAATTCAATTTGCGCAATCTCGTATCGGTACCGGCGCCGGGCGCGCTGCAGCTCAATCAGCAGGCGATGGCCGCGTTTGCCCGGTTGCTGTCTTCGCTCGGCTTGAACGGCGGGCTTTCGAAAACCGTCGCGCTGCAAGTGCGCGCATCGCTGATGCAATCGGCCACGCGCTTTCAATCGCCGATCTCGAACCGGCTCGGCTCGGCGGGGCAAGCCGGGCAAGCGGCGCAGACGCCGCAGCCGCAGCCCGGCGATACGGTCGGCGGAAGCAGTTTTACCGACGAGCCCGGCCTTGCAGACTCCGATAACGAGAACGCCGATGCACGCCCGTTGCAGTTCACGAGCGTCGATTCGTTGCTGAACGTGCCGGGCTTCACGCCGGAGATCGTCGCGCGGCTCCGGCCCTTCGTCACGATGCTGCCGACGCAAACGTCCGTCAATATGAACACGGCCCCGGCCGAAGTCGTTGCCGCGATGGTGCCGGGCATGTCGCTCTCGAGCGCGCAAGCGCTCGTGTCGCGCAGGCAAAGTGCGTTCTTTCGCAACACGAGCGACGTTCAGCTCGCTTTGCAGGGCACCGGGGCATTGCCGCCCGGTACCGACATCAGTCAGATTCCCATGGACGTGACGACGAGCTATTTTCTCGTGCATGGACGCGTGCAGCACGAACGCGCCGAAGTCGACCGCACGACGCTCATTTATCGCGATCCGCTGACGCACACGACGCGTGTCGTGCGTGTGCGCGATCAGCTTTGACGCAGCCTAACCCAGGAGAGAACGGGCCTTGAGCACGTTGATCGTCTTACTGCCGCCACGAGATCCGGCGGTGCCGTCGCAAGAATGGCAACTCCCCGAGATGCCGTTCGTGCTTCTCGACAAGGGCGGACGCAAGGAACGCGCCGGCCGAGCGGCGCTCGCCTTCTTGCCGCGCGCTTCCACGACGATCCTGATCGTCGCGGCGCGCGACATGCTGATGCTGGCCGCGACGCTGCCGCCGCTCAAGGGGCCGCGCCTGAAGCAAGCGCTGCCCAATGTCGTCGAGGACTTCTTGATCCAGGACGCGCAGACTTGCCACATTGCGCTCGACCCACAGCCGCTCGCCGACGGCAAGCGCATGCTGGCGGTCATCGATCGCGGCTGGTTCCGCTTCATCGTGGAGGCCTTCAACGCCGCGGGGCACCGGAGCTTGCGCGCCGTGCCCGTGACGCGCTGCCTGCCCGTTCCGGTCGCGCCCGCGTCCGTGCCCGAGCCCGCACTCGCCGAAGGCGCCGACGCTTTCCCGGGCGAAGCGGCGCCGGCCGCCTCGCCGCTCGCGAGCGATGCGCCGCAGTGGGAGCCGTTGGTCGCGGCCGTGCTCGGCACCGTCGCGCAAACAGCGCCGGCGATCTTGGCCGACGTCGCGATCACGGCAACGCCCGAGCCCGCGCTCCTCGATACCGCCGAGCCGCGCGTCGAGCTCGCGCTCGCGCGCGGCGCACACGGTGAAGGGCTTGCCGTGCCGCTTTCCGCGCTCGGCACGACGCTTGCGGCGCTGGCCGGCGAGGCGAGCGTGGCGGCGTACGAACTGACAGGGTTGCCTGGCGGCGAGCCCACGCTGGCCGGGGAAGCCGTCCCCGCGCATGGCTTGCACGTCGGGGTGAGCGCGCTCCCGTTCGAAACGCTCGCGCGCAACGCGCTCGCGTGCCGCTTCGACTTATGTCAGTTCGAGTTCGAATCGCGGCCATGGCGGCTCGATCGCGCGACGTTGCGCCGGTTGCGCTTGCCGATCGCGCTCGCGGTCGCGGCGCTCGTCGTAGCGGTGATCGGGGCGAACGTGCAGTGGCTCATGCTTACGCGCGAGCGCGATACGCTTACGGCGCAAATGACGGAGTTGCTGTTGAATGCCTTTCCGAAGACGACCGTCGTGCTCGATCCCGCGTCGCAAATGGCGACCCAGCTCGAGCATTTGCGTGTCGCCGCGGGCGAGCTCTCGCCCGACGATTTCCTGTCGTTGGCGGCCCGCCTCGATCATTCGCTCGGCGCGCTGCCCGTGAACGGTATCGCGTCGCTCGATTATCACGATCGGCGGCTCGAGGTGATGTTCAAGCCCGAAGTCAAACCCGATCCGGCCTTTGCGCAGCGGCTTGCGCAGAACGGATTGTCGGGCGAGATCGACACGAATACGGGCAAATGGGTCATTCGAAACGGGAGCGGTCAATGAACCTCGGCGCACTGAGCGACGTCTGGGCGGGCTTTTGGGAGCCGCGCACGGCGCGAGAAAAGATGCTGCTCACCTGGGGCGGCGTGGCCATCGGCGTCGTCGTCGCCTATTCGGTGTTGTGGGCGCCGGCGCAGCAAGGGCGCGCGCATCTGCGCGAAACGTTGCCGGCCATGCAGCATCAGCTGGCGCAGATGACGGCGCAGGCCGACGAGGCCCGCGCGCTCGCGCCGGCTGCGCAGGGCATCGCGCCCACGGGCGGCGCGTTGCGCGATGCGCTCGCCGCTTCGCTGACGCAGGCGGGCGTCGCCGCGACGCAAGTGCGGCTGGCTGGCGACGCCGTGCAGATCGAAGCGAAGAACGTGTCGTTTCCGGCTTGGACGATGTGGCTCGACGACGCGCGCAAGCAGTTCAAAGTGCACGTGACCGAGATGCACGCGAGTGCGCTGAAAGCGGACGGGCAGGTCGATTTGACGGCCACCGTTCAGCCCGCCGCGGCGCACGCGAGGTCCGCGCAATGACCGTAGACGCGCCATGCGTGGACGCCGCCACATCCGACCCATATAGCGACACATCGCTCGTCCGCACGCCCGTAGGAGCGACACCGCGGATTGCCAGCGAGCGGGCGCCGCGCGGTCTCAGGATGCGAGGCCGGGCATGCGGATGATATGGCGGCGCCTGCTCACCGCTCTGCCCTGGCTCGTCATCGCCGTCTTATCGTGCGGCGCGACGCTTCTCGTGCTGATGCCAGCAGCTTGGATCACGCCGCAGTTCGCCAAGGCGACGCAAGGGCACGTCGATCTGATCGAGCCGTCGGGGTCGCTTTGGCGCGGTTCGGCGACGCTCGTGTTGGCCGCGGGCCGCGACACGGGCGCCGGCACGCTGCTGCCGGGGCGCGTTCAATGGGAGACGGCGTTTTGGCCGCTTTTGACGGGCCATCTCAGCATGCGCATGCGGCAAACGCCGGCGATGCCCGATGCGATCGAAGTCGCCGCCGCTCCGCGGGCGGCCACGGTCTCGGCCGGAGAAATCGCAGTGCCGGCCGCGTTGCTGTCGGGTCTGGGCGCGCCGTTCAACACCCTCGATCTGCACGGGTCCGTGCGCCTCGCCTGGACGCCGTGGCGTCTGCTCGGCCAGCGCGCGTATGGGCAGCTCGTCATTACGTTGACGGATATGACCTCGCGCGTGTCGCCCGTCAAACCGCTAGGTTCTTACCGCGTAGCGTTCCAATCGCAAGGCGATCACTCGACGCTCGAACTGACGACGTTGAAGGGACCGCTCATGCTGACCGGGCAAGGGACGATCGCGGCACACGCGACGTCGTTCCACGGGCAAGCCAGCGCAACGCCGGAGTCGCGCGACAACCTCGCTGGATTGCTCAACGTGCTCGGCCGGCCTACCGGTGACGGCACGATCGCGCTCGATTACTCCCGGTAGCTGCCGGCAGCGGCCTGCGCCTGTGCGTCGCCCTTGCCGTCCCTGTTTTCGGCGCCGCGGGCGCGCCGCGGCTCGCGGTTCATCTGCGCAACGTCCCACCCGCCCCCGAGCGCTTTGACGAGGCCGACCGACGACACCATCCGCTGGCCGGCCAGGTTCGCGAGCTTCTGTTCGGCGGCGAACGCCGTCGTCTGGGCCGTCAGCACGTTGACGTAGCCCACGGTGCCCGCCTTGTATTCGTTCGTGACGATGGCAAGCGCTTGGCGCGCCGAATCGACGGCTTGCCGCTGCACGACGATCTCCTGCGCCAGAATGCGTTGCGAAGCGAGGTCGTCTTCCACCTCTTGGAACGCGCCGAGCACGGTTTGGCGATAAACGGCCACTTGCTGGTCGTAGGCGGCGCGCGCGGCTTCGGTTTGTGCGCGCCGTAGCCCGCCGTCGAACAGCGTCGCCGCGAGATCGGGGCCCAGCGTCCAAAAGCGGGAGGGCAACGTGAAGAGCTTGGAGAGCACCGAGCTTTCGAAACCGCCTTGCGCCGATAGCGTGAGCGACGGGAAATAGGCCGACATCGCGACGCCGATCTGCTCGTTGGCCGCCAGCGCGCGGCGTTCGGCCGCCGCGATGTCGGGCCGGCGCTCGAGCAGCGCTGAGGGCACGTCGACGGGCACCGTGGGCGGTTCGGCATCGAGCGGGATCGGCGGAAGCGAAAACGTCGACGCGCTTTGGCCCACGAGCGCGGCGATCGCGTGCTCGGCCTGTGCGCGCGCGACCCCGTTGTCGATCGCGGTTGCCTGCGCCGATTGAAGCTGCGTCTGGGCTTGGATGACGTCCGAGCGTGCCACGACGCCCTGCGTGTACTGATTCTGCGTGAGCTTGAGCGCTTGGGCGTAGGCGGCGACGGTGTCGTCCAGCAGCTTTTGCGAGGCGTCGAGCGCGCGCAGCTGAAAATACGTCTGCGCGAGCGTCGCCTGCGCGGAGAGCCGCGCATTGGCGAGATCGGCCGCCGCGCCCTGCTGCCCGGCTTCCTCTGCCGCCACGGTGCGGCTCACCTTGCCCCAGAGGTCGGGTTCCCAAGACGCATCGAGCGCGACGCTGAACGTGTTGCCGATACTCGACACCGTGCCGGTCGATGCGCCGGCGCCGCTACGCGAAAGCCGCTGCCCCGAGCGCGAGGCGCTGGCCGACAAGCCGAGCGTCGGAAAATACGCCGCGCGCGCTTCGCCGACGAGCGCGCGTGCTTGCCGATAAGCGGCGTCGAATTGCGCGATCGTCTGATTGTTGGCGTTCAGGGTGTCGATGAGCCCGCTGAGCCGGGCATCGCCGTAAATCGCCCACCACGGCCCGCGATCGGCATGATCGGCCGGTTCGGCCACCTTCCATCCGGCTGGGGCTTCCTTGTAGGCCGCCGCCACCGGCGTGGCGGGCCGGTGATAATCGGGGCCGACGGCGCACCCGGCCAGCGCGGCGAGCGCCGCCGAGCAGACGAGCAAGGCGGTAAGCCGCGCGGCGAGCGGCGGGCGGGCGAGGCGATGATGGCGATGAAGCGGCATACCGGCCAGGGCGAGAAAGCGTTCCGTGAATGCGCCCGATGGTACCGCAAGGCCCGCTCCGCCTGAGTTACGGCAAGTTACCGCGGTGACGAACGAAAAAGCCGGTCCGGGGACGGACATTGGCTCGAAATGCAGGACCCAACCATGATTGCATAGAAAAATATTGACAGGGCAAGCATTTCTGTCCATATTGGCGCCGGACGAGCATTCATGGGCCGGGGGCAGCGATCCGGCGAAAAACAAGGAGAACGCACATGGCAAATGCGGCTTCGGCGGCGGCGGGCGCGCAGGCAAGCCCGGCACCCCTGAAGGGCGGCACGTTGGCGCTGCTGACGATCGGGCTAGCCTTCGGCACTTTCATGGAAGTGCTCGACACCTCGATCGCCAATGTGGCGGTCCCGACCATCTCGGGCAGCCTTGGCGTCGCGACGAGCCAGGGGACGTGGGTGATCTCCTCGTACTCGGTGGCCGCCGCCATCGCCGTGCCGTTGACCGGCTGGCTCGCCCGGCGCGTGGGCGAGGTGCGGCTGTTCACGCTCTCGGTGATGGCGTTTACGATCGCGTCGGCGCTTTGCGGGCTGGCCGTCAATTTTCCGTCGCTGATCGCCTTCCGCCTGCTGCAAGGCTTGGTATCGGGGCCGATGGTGCCGCTGTCGCAGACGATCCTCATGCGCAGCTACCCGCCGCAAAAACGCGGGCTGGCCCTGGGCCTCTGGGCCATGACGGTGATCGTCGCGCCCATCTTCGGGCCCGTGATGGGCGGATGGATCACCGATAACTACACATGGCCCTGGATCTTCTACATCAATCTGCCGATCGGCATCGTGTCGGCCTCGTCGGCCTACTTCCTGCTGCGCGGCCGCGAGACTGCGACGACGAAGCAGCGGATCGACGGCGTCGGCCTCGGGCTGCTCGTCATCGGCGTCTCGTGCCTGCAGATGATGCTCGATCTGGGCAAGGACCGCGATTGGTTCAATTCGACGTTCATCGTGACGCTCGCGCTGATCGCCGTCGTCGCGTTGGCGTTCCTGCTGGCTTGGGAGATCACGGAGAAAACGCCCGTCATCGATCTCACGTTGTTCAAGGACCGCAACTTCGCGCTCGGGGCGTTGATCATCTTCCTCGGGTACATGACGTTCTTCGGGTCGGTCGTCATCTTCCCGCTCTGGCTGCAGACGGTGATGGGCTACACGGCGGGCCTCGCGGGGCTCGCGACGGCGCCTGTCGGGCTGCTCGCGCTCGTGCTGTCGCCGATCATCGGACGCAATCTGCACCGGCTCGATCTGCGCATGGTGGCGAGCTTCGCCTTTACGGTGTTCGCGATCGTGTCGGTCTGGAACGGGACGTTTACGCTCGACGTGCCGTTCGATCACGTGATCTGGCCGCGGATCGTTCAGGGTATCGGCGTTGCCTGCTTCTTCGTGCCGATGACGACGATCACGCTATCGAGCATTCCCGACGAGCGGCTCGCCAGCGCGTCCGGGCTGTCGAACTTTCTGCGCACGCTCGCGGGAGCGATCGGCACCGCCATCAGCACGACCTACTGGGAAAACGACGCGATCTATCACCATGCCGTGCTGGCCGAATCGGTCAACGCTTATTCGCCGAACACGATCGCCTATCAGAACGCGCTCGGCGCCCTCGGCCTCTCGGGCCATAGCGTCAGCGCACAGCTGAACGCACTCGTTACGCAGCAAGGCTACATGATGGCGACGAACGACTTCTTCCGGATCTCTTGCGCCGCGTTCGCGCTGCTCGCCGTACTCGTTTGGATCACGAAGCCCAAGCGCGGCGGCGGGCCCGCCATGGCGCACTGACGCGCCGTCGCTCGCCCTGACGTGCCGCCGCCCTCGCGGCTTACTGCGGGGGCGGGGCCTGGGCAGGCTGTGGCGAGGCGGGGCTTTCCACGCCCGACTTGACGAATGTTTTGAAGCTGGCCGCCGATTGCCAGGGATCGGGGCGGCAGCCGGCGAGCGGCCGGTCGCAGTGCGCGGCGAATCCGATCGTCGAAGAACCGTCCGGATTGCGCGCGCGCGTGACCTGGAACGCCGGCGCGCCGCTGCCGCCGGCCGGCCCTGCCGTCGCGATGGTATCGACGGTATCGGTTTGGACCGGATACTGCGCGTGCTGCGTGACCCACTGCCGCGCGCGCTGCCACCAAAGCGTGCATTCGCCGGCCCGGCACACGAGCGGCGCCGTCGCGATCTGCATCGTTTCGGGCTTCACCTGATTGGCGGCCGTGCATCCTGCGACGAGTGCACAGGCTAGCACCGCCGCCGCTGCGCATCTCGTTCCCGTCGGTTTCATGCGAACGCCCTCCCTCGTGTCGAAAGTCGATTTGGGGTCTAGATGGAGTCTAGAGGCTCGGTGACGAGCGAGCTTGCATGTTCGACGCGGATAGGCGGAACTCGTTCGCCGGATCGCAAGCGCGCTCGGCGGTGATGGATGCGCCGAGCGCGACGCTCAAACGCTGAAGCGCTCGAGCGTATAGCTGCGGTAATCGTTGACGAAGTCGTCGAACGATCCGGGCGCGTCGCGACGCTCGAGTTCGGCTTGCTCGCTCAGCGATTGCTCGGCCAGCGCCCGAGCGTCCCGCAGCGCTTGCGCGTCGAGCGGCCTGGCGCGGAAATAGGCTGCATGGGCTTCGCTCTGCGCGAGACCGAAAGCGAGGAAACTCTGGCCGCGCTCGCGCATCGTGCGCAGCACGCGCGCCGACGGCGTCGCTTCGGGGTCGGCCAGCTTCACGCGTTGAGCCGCCACGGCGCGCAGGTGCGCGTCGCCGCCTCGCAGTGCGTCGAGCGCGCGCGCGGCCGTTTCGATGCGTTCGAACAATTCGTCGGCCCAATCGCGCATCGAGATCGCCGCGCCGTTGCGCGTCAGCATCAAGCCGGGCTTGCGCCCTTCAAGCGTGACGCTGCCGAAATTGGCGTTCGCTTCCGCATGCGCCGACGGGGGCAGCCAGGGGCTGTCGTCGAGCGCGCAGACGAGGAGATACGCATCGAGAAAGCGGGCCGTCTCGACACTGATGCCGCATGGCTCGAACGGATCGATGTCGAGGCAGCGTACTTCGACGTATTGAATGCCGCGCGAGGCAAGCGCATGCAGTGGGCGCTCGCCGGAATGCGTCACGCGTTTGGGCCGGATCGTCGAATAGAACTCGTTCTCGATCTGCAGCACGTTCGTGTTCAGCTGCACCCAACTGCCTGCGCGATGCGTGCCGATCGCCTCGTAGGCCGGATAAGGCTCGCTCACTGCGCGCGCCAGCGCTTCGAGATAACCCGGCAGCGTGTCGTAGTTCGGTTGCAGCGCCGCCTGGGCCGTCGTGTTCGAATACCCGAGGTCGCTCATGCGCAAGCTCGTGGCGTATGGGCGAAAGAGCGTGCTTTCGTCGAACGTATCGAGCGTGTGCGCGCGCCCGCGCAAGAACGCGCGATCGAGCACGGGCGAGGCGCCGAACAGGTACATCAGCAGCCAGCTCGTGCGGCGGAAATTGCGGATCAGCGAGAGATAGCACGCCGACTGAAAATCGACGGCGCTCGCCGGCGACGGATGCTGTGCGTGCAGCAGACGCCAGGCCTCTTCGCTGAGCGAATAGTTGTAGTGAATGCCCGCGATGCATTGCATCGTGCGGCCGTAACGCAGCGCGAGCCCGTGCCGATAGACGTGCTTGAGCCGGCCGATGTTCGACATGCCGTATTCGGCGATGGGTATTTCGTCGTCTGCGGGCAGCGAGCCCGGCATCGAATCGGTCCACAGCAACTCGTCGCCCAATTGCGAATAGACGAAGCGATGCAGCTCGTCGAGCCGCGCGATGACCGCTTCGGGATCGGCCTGCGCCGGCGTGATGAGCTCGAGGAGCGCCTCGGAATAGTCCGTCGTCAGCGACGGGTGCGTCAGCGCCGAGCCGAGCGCCGGCGGATGAGGCGTCATCGCCAGCGCGCCGTTCCTCTCGACACGCAGGCTCTCCTTCTCGATGCCGCGCAAACCATGGACGAGCACGTCCTGAGCCGCCGGCGACGTCAACACCGACAAGCGCTGCGCGAATGCTTCCGACGTGGGGGGTGTTTGGATATCTGACATCGAAGCCGATCGGGCGCCCCGCCATGCTCGTGCACGGCGCCTCGATGAAGTTATTTTTGAGTAGCGGGCACTTTAACACCGCGCCGAGAACCTCGCTTGAGGCCAATACCGGCGCGGTTAGCCGCCGCGGTCGGCCCCCGCCCGGTCGGCGATTTCGTTCCATAGATGCATCGCCGCGTAAGCGCGCCAAGGGCGCCACGCCTCGGTGCGCGCCCGCTGGGCGGACGCGCGAGCGAGCGAAGGGTCCCGTGCGGCGATCGACTGCATCAGCACGAGGTCCGTGGACGGAAAAGCATCGACGTCGCGCCACGCCCGCATCGCGATGTATTCGACGGTCCAGGGGCCGATGCCGGGCAGCGCGAGCAACGCCGAGCGCGCCTGTCTGAGCGCGTCGGCCGATATGCGCCCCGCATGGATGTCGTCGATCGGGACGTCGCCGCAGGCCACGGCGCGTGCAAGTCCTTGCAGCGCGGCGACGCGCTTGCCCGGCATGCCGATCTTCGCCAGATCGGCATCGGCGAGCGTGGCCGGGCTCGGGAAGCGCCATGCCGTGCCGGGATGCGGGTGGCCGTCGATGCGTTCGCCGGCGCGCACGACGAGGCGGCCTATCAGCGTCGTCGCCGCTTTGACGCTCACTTGCTGGCCGACGATCGCGCGTACGACGAGCTCGAACGCCGACCACGCGCCGGGCAAGCGCAGGCCGGGGGCCGCTTGCACGAGCGGCGCGAGCCAAGGGTCGCGGGCGAGATGGGCGCCGATGGCGGCCGCGTCCGCGTTGACGTCGAACATCGTCGAAACATGCGGCGCGAGGGCCTGCGCATGACGGCTCGCCTCGCCTTCGACCGTGACCACGAGACGATGCTTGCGCGGATGGCGGACGACCGTCATCGTTCCGCTAGCCCCCTTCCACTCGATCGCGCGGCGGTACGCGCCGTCCTCCACGGCCTCGACGCCGGGCGTCGCACGACCGGCGAAGAAGCGCAGCACACGCGCCCAGTCATACGGCGCCTTGAACGGCAGCTCGAAGCCGACGGCGGGCGCGGTGCTCAAGCGGCGTCGTCCATATCGCGTTTCCCGTGCGCCGGGGCATCCGCTTGCATGGCCGCGACGGCGGCGCGGCGCGCCTCGGCGTCGAGCAGGGCAGCCTTGCGTGCGAGGCCCCATCGATAGCCTGCCAGCGAGCCGCCCTTTTGCAGGACACGGTGGCAAGGAATGGCGAGGGCGACTTCGTTCGATGCGCAGGCACTGGCGACGGCGCGCACTGCGTGAGGCACGCCGAGCGATTCGGCAACTTGCGTGTAGCTGCGCGTTTCTCCATAGGGAATGCTGCGAAGCGCCTCCCATACGCGTTGCCGGAATGCTGTCGTGCTCACATCGAGCGGCAGGTCGAACGTTTCCCGTTGCCCGCGCAGATAGGCGTCGATTTGTTCGACGAATGGCGCGATGCGAGCGCGATCTTCGACGAGTTCGGCGTTCGCCAGGGCATGGCGCAGCGCTTCTTGCAGTTCTCCATCGTCGTCGCCGAACGCAATCCGGCAGATCCCCTTTTGCGTTGCCGCGACGAGCACGCGGCCCAACGCCGTGCCTGCGCTCGCGTAATAGACGCGCAGCCCTTCGCCCTTCTTGCGATACGTCGACGGCGGCATCCCGAGCTCGCCTGCGACGCTGCCGTACAGCCGCGACGGCGAATTGAAGCCGGCGTCGAGCGCCGCGCGCGTCACGTGCTCGCCGCGTTGAAGGGCGTCGCGCAGCGCGGCGCCCCGCCGAGCGGCCTGGTACTCGCGGGGCGATACGCCGACCACGCGCTTGAAGAGGCGCTGCAGATGAAACGGACTGACATGGACGGCTTCGCTCAACTGAGCGAGCGTGAGGCGTGCTTGCGGATCGGCGTCGAGCGCCGCGCATGCGCGCTCGACAATCGCGAGCTCGCGCGGCAGCCCGTCGGGGCGGCAGCGTTTGCAGGGGCGAAAGCCTCCGGCGCGGGCCTCGTCGGCCGTCCCGAAAAACGCGACGTTTTCCCGGCGCGGCAAACGCGAGGCGCAGGACGGCCGGCAAAACACGCCGGTCGTGGCGACGGCGTAGAAGAAAGCGCCATCCGCCTGCGCGTCGCGCGCGACGACGGCATCCCAGCGCTCGGCATCGGTTCGATAGGCGGTATCCATGGTTCTTCCTCGACGGTGGCTGTGCAGACGATGCCCACTTTATGCGGCCCTGCGGGACGCTGCGCGCCGAAACTTGCGCTCTCATTCGGCCACGGCGCGAAGCGCCTGCGGGCATGTCGCGTTACCCGTCATTTTCCGTCATAAAAAAGATATTGCATTGCACCATCGAGATGTGTATAGTACGAACTGTCTCCTCCATGTCTCCTCCTGATATGGATTCACCCGCTCCAAGTGAGCGGGTTTTTTTTGGCCTCAAGGGTGCTGAAACGGCCTCGAGCGCCGCTCGTCCGCGCCGCAGCGCGTCTAGTCGCCGCGTGTCCATCCGGCCCCTCAATTGCCTCTCCCCCGTTGCGCCGCTGCCGTACACTCGATGCACCGAGGGTCGCAGTTCGGCGGGTGCGCGCGGTTCCCGGCGCCGACCGTCGCACGCTAGGGGAATTTCGATGAAACCGATCATTCGCGAAATCGACCACGTCGTCATCCGCACGGCCGATCCGGCCGCTCTCACGCGCTTTTATTGCGAGGCGCTCGGTTGCACGGTGGAAAAGGCCCAGCCCGACATCGGACTGACGCAGCTGAGGGCCGGGCGCTCGATGATCGACGTGCTAGCCGTAGGCGCGAAGATCGATCGCGCCGACAGCGGCACGCCCGGCGCCGGGCGCAACATGGACCACCTGTGTCTGCGCGTCGAGCATTTCGATGCCGCGCGGCTCTGCGAGCACTTGCTCGCGCACGGCGCGCGGCTCGGAGAGGAAGGGCGCCGATACGGGGCGGACGGTTTCGGCCAGTCGCTTTACGTCTTCGACCCGGACGGCAACATGGTCGAACTCAAAGGGCCGCCGGAGGCCACGCGCGCGACGTCGCTTTAATACGGTCGATACGGCGCAACGGTTGCACCGCTCTGACCGCGCCCTCGCCTAGCCGGCGCTGCGCGCCTTCAGTACGGACCATTGAAGCTCGACAGGATCGGCGTTCGCGCTCGTGAACCAGGCCGCGCCGTCTTGGACCGTGAACTGCAGCCGCATCGTGCGTTCGGCCAATTGCGCGAGCGCTTCGCCGACGCCTTCGGCAAGCGCCCAGACTTCGACGTTGCGCAACCGCTCCACCTTCGCCCGCAATCCGTCCCACCAGATCTGCGACGTGCGGCCGCCGTAGGCGATGACGGTCACCGTTTGCGCGCGGCCGCTCGCCTTGGCGAGCCGCCGTTCGTCGGGCTGTCCCACTTCGATCCACGTTTGAATGGCGCCCGTCAGATCTTTTTGCCAAAGATCGGGCTCGTCCGTATCGGAAAGTCCTTTGGCGAGCTCGAGCCGCTCGCTCGCGAAAAACGCGAATGCGGCGAGACGCACCATCATGCGCTCGTCGGTTTCGGAAGGATGGCGCGCGATGGTCAGCGCGTGGTCGCCGTAGTAGTGCCGATCCATGTCGGCAATTTGCAGCTCGGCTTTATAGATCGTCGATTTGAGGGCCATGCAGCGTCGGAGAGGCTCGTTTGCGCGAATCGGTCGCGTATCGTGCGCGGCGCGCGTCGATACGCGCGCGCCGTCATTGGCGCGAAATGATAGCGAAAACGAGCGCGGCCATGGAAAACGGCCCGGATTTCCGGGCCGTCGTCCGACGCAGCGAGCGGGTTATTGCTTGATGAACTCGGCGTGAGTCCATAACCCTTCGGTGTCGCCGTTGCCGGCATTGACGAACTCGACGTCGCGTCCGACTACGCGGACGACGCGGAAGTCCGCGTGCTCGGGCGTCGACAAGCATTGATAGCCCGAGAAGAATTCCTGCATCTTTTGTTGTTCGCCCGCTTGTCCATGCTGATAGGCGGCGTCCAGTTTATCCTTCGATAAGCATCCGTAGGCATTCGCCCGGAATTGGAAAGTCTGTTGAGGCCTCAGCACTTGATCTTGCGCTTGCGCCACCGTGGCCGCGGCGGCCAACCCCACGAGCATCAAAAGCATGCCTGCTTGCTTTTTCATATACGCCTCCATGCGGGTTTTTACTAGGGTTAGCTATGTATTTAAAGGCAATCCAAAACCCGCGTATTTGAGACTAGACCATGCATGTAAAAGCACAAGCACATCTTGTGTGCGCTTGCAAAAGCGACGGATTGTCGCAGCTGGGCGACACCCCCCGCACGCCATGCGCTTTCGGGGTTCGTCGCCCATATGGCGAGGGGCCGCGGGATGAGCCGTTCGCGCCGGCGTCGCACCGCGTAAGGCTTTGCCGGGCGTCATCGGCACGCCGGAGCGATGAATTAAGTCGCTTAATAAATGCCGAACGCATTTTGCGGCGCCGCACATAAAGAAGCCTAAAGGCCTAGCACAAAAACGCCAGATAACGGATTAAGTACCGGACAAGAATAATGCCCGCGGGGCCTTTTCTCGCCGATCGACGACGGACGCCGCCGCTAATGCGCGAGAGCCAACCTGTCCATCGCCGAGCAGCCGACGCGCCTCGCGACATGCGCTTAGAATGACTTTACGTTCTACGCCAAGCCTAGTATTCGCACGGGAGGCATATCGTGATCGAGCGAGTGATTTTGGGCGCGTTTCTCGTACTGCCGCTGCTGATCGTTGCGTTCCTATTCTCCGACGAACTGTGGCAAGACCACTTGCGCCAACCGCGCCGCGGATCGCCGCGGCGCCTTGACTGGCGGCATCCGCTGCGCAGCCTCAGACATCGCCCCTAGCTTCACCCGCCATACCCGGAGCGCCGCGCCGCCCGCCCCGGCGTCCCCGCCCTTGCGTCTCGTTACGCGTCTGCCCGCTGCGCGTCGAATTGGGGCCATTGACGCTGCTCAATGACGCCGCCCCAGCCATCACGTACTTTCTCCGGTTCCCCGTTTTTATTCCTCATACTTAAAAGTAGTTGACGGTTCTCGCCTACCAACTATCTCGTCATTAAAAACGTTTTCATCCGAAAAAACACTTAAGGCCTAGTACGGATGTGCCGTTCACGCCACTCATGACCGCCCGGTCTACACCGTCGGCGTCCATTGGACGAGAGAGTCGTCCTTTCATTAAAGGTAGCGAAGATGAACTTATCCCACATGAAGGTGGCGAGCCGCCTCGGAATCGGCTTTGCGCTCGTTTCGGCCCTGCTCGCCGTGGTCACCGTGTTTGCGCTGATGCGTATGTCCGCGCTTCGGGAATCGATGGTCTTCATTACGGATGTGAATGCCGTCGAAGCCTCGCTGGCCACCCGTCTCGACGAGAGCATCTCGAACAGAGCGTTGGCGTTGCGCAATCTGGTCCTTTTGCAAGCGGACCAGCAGGACCAAGTGGACATCGAAAGCAAGCGTTTCGAAAGCGAAACCGACGTCTACGAGCAAAGCCGGGCGAAGCTCGCGACGATGTTCGCCACGCCGGGTACGACCGCCGAGGAAACGACGTTGCTGCAGCAGATTACCCAGCAAGGCGAGCTCGCATTGCCGATGATGAAGAAGGCGAAAGAGCTTGCGCTGTCGGGCCAACGCGACGAGGCCTATCATCTGTTGCGGTTCGATCTGCGGCCTATCCAGGCTAAATGGTGGGCTTATGTGCGCCAGTTGCGCGCGCTCGAGCAGAAGCAAAGCAACGAGCTGACCGCGGACGCGAAGGCCTCCTACGCATCGAGCCACCTGGCCATCATCGTGATGGCGCTCGCTGCGCTGGCCGTCAGCCTCGTTTCGGCGTTGTTGATCACGCGCAGCATCATTCGCCAGTTGGGCGGGGAGCCCGACGATGCCGCCGCCGCCGCCGATCGCGTCGCCTCCGGCGATCTGACGACGGACGTCGTCGTCAAAGCGGGCGACAGCACGAGCCTCATGCATTCGATGAAAACGATGCGCCAGAGCCTTGTCGGAATCGTGAGCCAAGTCAACGTCAGCACGGGTGCGATCGCATCGGCGGCCAGCCAGATTGCGAGCGGCAACCTCGATTTGTCGTCGCGCACCGAACAGCAGGCGGCGTCGCTCGAAGAGACGGCCGCCTCGATGGAAGAGCTGACGGCGACCGTCAAGCGCAATTCGGAACACGCGCGTCAGGCGAACGAGTTGGCCGCATCGGCCTCCGTGGTGTCCGAGCGCGCCGGCAACGTCGTCTCGCAGGTCGTGCAGACGATGGGCTCGATCAATCAGGCATCGCAGAAGATCGTCGAGATCATCGCGGTCATCGACGGTATCGCCTTCCAGACGAATATCCTCGCGCTCAATGCGGCCGTCGAAGCCGCTCGCGCGGGCGAACAGGGCCGCGGGTTCGCGGTCGTCGCTTCCGAGGTGCGCAGCCTCGCCCAGCGGTCGGCGACTGCCGCCAAGGAGATCAAGGCGCTCATCAGCGGCTCGGTCGAGCAGGTCCAGGTCGGCAACCAGCTCGTCGACGAAGCGGGCGCAACGATGAAGGACGTCGTCGACGGCGTCAAACGCGTGACGCTGATCATGGGCGAGATCATGAGCGCCAGCGAAGAGCAGGCCACCGGCATCGAACAGATCAACCTTGCGCTGACGCAGATGGATCAGGTGACGCAGCAAAACGCCGCGCTCGTCGAGGAAGCCGCCGCGGCGGCCGAATCGATGCGCGAACAGGCCGATGCGCTCGTGTCCGCGGTGAGCGTGTTCAAGCTCGCGCAGGGCGGTTCGGCCGTGCCCACGCGCGATCGCGCGGGACACGCCGCGCCGCGGCTCGGTGCCCCGGCGCGTGGTGCGATGCTGGCTTACGAACCCGCCTGATCGACTTCGTTCGCCGAGTCAAACGTTTGGCTCGGCGAGCGCCCGGTCATCCGAGGTTTCGTAGAGAACGCATCCTCGATCGACCGGCTGCTTCGTAGTGGTTAAGAATTCGGCGCGAATGACGAGGGTCAGTGCTTTTATTCGCAGCCGATGGCGATTAAATTGGGAAATTCAGAAAATGAGGATCCTTCCCATGAACGGTGAGGGGCCGGTCCGCGGCGCACAGCCTCGTGCGAGCGCCTATGAAGTCGAGTCCGCTCGAGTCGAGAGGGCGCAGGCGCTCTGCGCGAGCCCGAACGTTTTCCGGCACGTAAGCGGATTATCGGACGACACGCGCGCGCTGCAATTCGGCCGTCCTCCGCTCACGTTTTGGCTGACGGGCCTAAGCGGCGCCGGCAAATCGACGATCGCTTTCGACTTCGAACGTTTGCTGCGACGCGAGGGGCGCCCATGCGCCGTCCTCGACGGGGACAACCTGCGCTGCGGCTTGAATCGCGATCTTGGGTTTTCCGAGCACGATCGCCGCGAGAACATCCGGCGGGCGGCGGAAGTGGCGCGCGTCATGAACGAGGTCGGCCTCGTCGTCGTCACATCGTTCGTATCGCCGCTGCGCGAAGACCGCGCCAGCGCACGAGAGATCATCGGCGACGCGCGGTTCGTCGAGGTTCATGTGAGCACCGCCCTCGAAGTGTGCGAGTCGCGCGATCCTAAAGGCCTTTATCGTCGAGCGCGGCGCGGCGAGCTTGCGCAATTCACCGGCGTGAGCGCGCCCTACGAGCCGCCGCTCTCGCCGTCGCTCGCGCTCGATACGGCGCAACTGCCGCAAGACGGCGCGGCGGCGTTGCTGCTCGCCTATCTTTTGCGGCGCGATTCGGAGCATCGTGATGGTCAATCGAGCTGACGCGTTGCCGGCCGCGCCGAGCGCCCTCGCCTACGACGTATTCAACGGCGATGCCGACGGCTTGTGCGCGCTGCATCAGCTGCGCCTCGTTCAGCCGCGCGAGGCGCGCCGGATCACGGGCGTCAAGCGCGACGTTTCGCTGCTCAGCCAGGTGCCCAGCGAGGCGGGCATCGACGTAACGGTGCTCGACATCTCGCTCGACGCGAATGTCGATGCGCTTTCGCGCTTGCTCGAGGCCGGTGCGCAGGTCGCGTACTACGACCATCACAGCGCGCGCCGCGCGTTTCGTCACGCGCGGCTGCACCTGGCGTGGGACGATTCTCCCCACGTGTGTACGAGCGTCATCGTCGACAGGGCGCTCGGCGGCCGCTATCGGCGTTGGGCGATCGTCGGCGCGTTCGGCGACAACCTCGATGCGACCGCCGGCAAGCTGGCGGCGGCCGAAGGCGTGCCCGACCACGAGATGGCCACGCTCGCGACGCTGGGCCGCCTGCTCAATTACAACGCCTACGGAGAGACGCTCGACGATCTCCATCTGCGGCCCGATGCGCTCTACGACGCGCTGCATGCGTTCGACGATCCGCTGGAATTCGTCGCCGCGTCGTCTTGCTTCTCGCAGCTCGAACATGGCTATTGGCAGGATCTGGCGTGTGCGGACTCGCTCGCACCCTACCGCGCGTGCCGCGGCGGCGCGGTGTACGTGCTGCCTGACGCGCCCTGGGCGCGGCGCATTTCGGGAACGTTCGCGAACTTGCTCGCTGCACAGGCGCGCGACCAGTCGTTCGCGGTGCTCAACGCGCGCGCGGACGGCTCGTATTGCGTCAGCGTGCGATCGGCCAAGCCCGATTCGCATCCGGCCAATCTGCTCTGCGAACGGTTCGACAGCGGTGGAGGCCGGCGCGCCGCCGCGGGCGTCAATGCGTTGCCGAGCACGCAAATCGACGCGTTCATCGACGCTTTTTCAACCTACTTCGATATGACGAGCGCCATCGATAGAGTGGCGTCCGCCGCGACAAAATAACAAGCCGAGGACCACCCAAATGAATCAAGCACTCGATCGCGCACAGACCAGCGCGAGGCCCAAGCCCGTCCTGATGATTCCGCTGCGCCGCTGCGGGAGCCACGCGCTGCGGCTGCGATTGAACCTGAACCCCGAGTTCTATTCGCCTTATCCATTGCACATCGTCGACTTCATGCCGATCATGCCGTTTTACGGCAGCCTCGACGACGACCGTGCGTACTTCCGTCTCGTCAGCGACGTCGTGGGGCTTCAAGCGGCGAGCATGGTGAAGTGGCCGGGCATCGTATTCGATGCGGTCGAGATCTTCGAAGCGATCCGCCACGAGGCGCGCAGCGTGCATCGCATCGTCTGGGAGTTGCTGCTCCGGGCCGGCGAGCAAACGGGAGCGCGCGTCGTCATGGACAAGTCGCTCGATAGCGTGCATTACGCCGACGAGTTGATGCGCCTCTTTCCGGACATGCTGTTCCTCAACGTCGTGCGCGATCCGCGTGCGCAGATCGCATCGATGAACAAAGCGATCATCCACGATTTCGATACGCTGCTGAACGCGCGGACGTGGGTCGATGCGCATCGCGCGGCCGATGCGCTCCTCGATCGGTATCCGGAGCGCACCCTCACGATCCGCTACGAAGATTTCCTCGCCGACGAGCAAGCCGTGCTCGAGCAAGTGTGCGCTTTCTTCGGCATCGCGTTTTCGCCGGCGATGCTGGACGTTTCCCGCTCGAACGAAGCGCGGCAGATTTCGCGCATGTCCGCGCTTTGGTCGTCGAATTGTTTCGCGCCGATCGCGGCCAATGTCGACAAGTACAAGCACGTGCTGTCGATGGAGGAAATCGCGATCATAGAAACGTTGACGAACGGTTATATGGAGCGTTACGGTTACGAGCGCATGACCGCTGCGTCGGCCGTAATCGACGCGGCCGCCTTCGATGCGGCGCGTCACGCCTCGGAGACGGGCCGCACTCAGGCCTGGCAGGCGCTCGAGCAAACGAACTTTCGCGATTTCGCATTGCGCCGTCACCGGGCCGAGTATCTGGCCTCCGTGCGTGCGCGGATGGAGCAATGGGCGGCGGTTCGCAGCGACGCCGCACCCGTCAAGCTCGATGCGCTCACCGAAGTGTTCGAAATCACGGATTGACCGCCCGGCGCTTTAAAAAGAGAAGCAATAGCCGTAAATAACGCACCACGTCTTTACGAGGCTACGAAAGTGCCTTATTGCCCGCGTCGGACGCGGCGCGCATCGTACGCGCGGCGCCGACGACGGGTTGCCGTGTACCTGAGAGGAACACCACGATGTCGCTTGCATTGCAGACGCAGGTTGCGCTTGCATCCGTGTCGGGCCTATCCATCGGCTTCGCGCTCGGACTCGTCGGCGGCGGCGCCGGCATGCTGTCCGTGCCCCTGCTGCTTTATTTCGTCAAAGTCGGCGATCCGCATATCGCGATCGGCACGACAGCCGCAGCCATCGCGTTGACGGCGCTCGTCAACCTCGTCTCGTACGCACGCGCCGGTCTCGTGCGTTGGCGCGTGGGCGTCATGTTCGCGGCCGCCGGGGCCGGCGGTGCCTTCGCGGGCTCGCGATGGTCGCTGCACGTCGACGGCAGCGCCGTGACGTTGCTCCTTGCCGCGATCGTGGCCGCGGTCGCCGTGCTCATGTTTTCGCGCAAGCAAGCGGCAGAGCAAGCGCCCGCCGCGCTCGTCGCTTCCGGCAGAGGCTTCGCTACGGCCGGCGCCGGCGTGGCGGTGGGCGGCGTCGCCGGGTTTTTCGGCATCAGCGGCGGCTTTCTGACCGTGCCCGTGCTGCACTTGATCGCGCGCGTATCGATGCTCGAAGCCGTGGCGTCGTCGCTCGTATCGGTCGTGGTGTTCGCCGCGACCACGGCAACCAACTACGCGATGGCGGGCAAGGTCAGCGTGCCGCTCGCCCTTGCCCTCGTGGCCGGCGGCGTGGTCGGTGGGCGCCTCGGCATGCATTCGGCCAAAGCCGTCGCCGGCCGCAGCGAAGCGTTGCGGCGCATCTTCGCGGCGATGCTGCTCGCGATCGCCGCTTATATCGTCTATCGGAGCGTCGGCTAGCCGCCGCTCGTCCATCGAACCATGCGATGCATACCGCTCGTTCAAAACAAATTACCGATACCAAGGCCAACATCATGTCCACCCTGCTCGATCCGCTCGGCACCGCCGGCGCCGTGAAGCCCGTCATGCGCATGGACCACCTCGACTGGCTCGAGGCGGAATCGATCCACATCCTGCGCGAGCTCGTTGCCGAGTGCAGCAAGCCGGCGTTGCTGT
>CBIHRA010000030.1:0-69409 GCA_966212325.1 uncultured Burkholderiaceae bacterium
CTGAGGCACCTGCTGAGGCACCTGCTGAGGCACCTGCTGAGGCACCTGCTGAGGCGCCGGCTCATGCGCGTGCTCGAGCCCCGCCGGTTGCGCACCGTGTGCAGTTTCCGCTTAAAAGGACAAGGAGCCATGCAGGAAGAGACCACCGACGAGTCGCCGAGCGTCGACGAGCTGATGCAGCGCGTCGCCGAATCGTACGACTCGCTGCCGCGTCAATTGAAGAGCGTGGCGTCGTATCTGGAGCAGCATCGTTCGAGCGTGATGGTCGATCGCACGAGCGACATCGCTGCGAGTTGCGGCGTGCACCCGTCGGCCGTCGTGCGCTTTGCTCAGCGCTTCGGGTTCTCCGGGTTTTCGGATCTTCAAGAAGTATTCAAGCAGGCGTATGCGGGCCAGAGCCCTTCTGGGCAGACATACAAGCAGCGCATTCGCAAGCTCATCGACGAGAAGCCGGGGCGGCTTTCCGGAGGCAACGTCGCGCGGGAATTCGTCGCCGCTTGCCGCAACGGGCTCGACGAGCTCGAGGCGACGCTCGACGACGAGCAGTTCGAAGCGGCCGTGTCGATGCTGCAGCATGCCGAAAACATCTACGTGATCGGTGTGCGGCGCTCGTTCGCGGTCGCGAGTTACATCGTCTACGCATTGCAGCACACGGCCAAGCGCGTGCACCTGATATCGGGCTTCGGCGGAATGTTTCGTGAACAGATCCGCAGCGTGAAGAAGGGCGATGTCGTCATCGCGATCAGCTTTGAACCGTACGGGCGCGAAACGCAGTACTGTCTGCGCATCGCGCATCACCATCAAGCGCAAACGCTCGTCATCACCGACAGCCGTTTGTCGCCGTTGGCGCGTTACGCCAGCGCACAGTTGTTCGTGAAGGAAGGCAGTGCGTTTGCGTTTCGCGCGCTGACGAGCACCATTTGTTTGTGCCAGGCGCTATTCGTCGCGCTTGCGTACCGGCTCGAATTGAATGTTGAAGAATCCAAGGACACAGGAGGATACGATGACTAATGCAAGAAGCGGCGCGATCGACGTCGCCGTGTTCGGCGCGGGCCGCATTGGCCGCATCCACGCGGGCAATCTCGCGCGGCACCCTGGGGCGCGGCTCAAGTACGTGGTCGACGTCGATCGCGTTGCGGCGACCGCGCTCGCGTCGCAATACGGCGCGATGGTGGTCGAGGCCGACGTTGCGCTGGCCGACGAAACGGTCGGCGCGTCGGTGATTTGCTCGAGCACCGATACGCATGCCGATCTGATCGAGCGCTCGGCCGCTGCCGGCAAGCACATCTTCTGCGAAAAGCCTGTCGACCTCGAACTCGAACGCGCCCGGGCGTGCGCGCGTGCCGTCGAAGCCGCGGGCGTGGTCTGCATGATCGGCTTTCAGCGCCGCTTCGATCCTACGTTCGCCGCAGTGAAGGCGCGCATCGACGCCGGCGAGATCGGCACACCGGAGATGCTCGTCGTCACGAGCCGCGATCCCGGTGCGCCGCCTGTCGAGTACATCCGGCGCTCGGGCGGCATCTTCAAGGACATGCTGATTCATGACTTCGACATCTTCCGCTGGATTCTCGACGACGAAGCGCAAACGGTGCACGCGAGCGGAAGCTGCCTGACCGATCCGGCGATTCTCGATGCGGGCGATATCGACTCGACGGCCGTCACGATCCGCACGAAGCGCGGCCGGCTTTGCCAAATCAATACGACGCGCCGCGCCGCCTACGGCTACGACCAACGGTTCGAAGTGCTCGGCAGCGAGGGCATGCTGCAAGCGGGCAACGTGCGGCCGACCGAGGTCGTCGCTTATTCCGCGAAGGCCGTATCGAGCGACGTGCCGGAAGCGTTCTTCCTCGAGCGTTATCGCGCCGCGTATGCGAGCGAGATCGCGCACTTCTTTGACGCCGTGACGCAAGGCGCACCGGTGCGCACGACGATCGCCGACGGCGTGAAGGCGCTCGAATTGGCCGAAGCGGCGACGAAGTCTTGGCGCGAAGGGCGGATCGTCAACGTCGGCGAATAAGGCGTAGGCACGCGAGCACAAGGGCAAGGAGCGAAGACAGTGACGACGATGGGAAAGCGCGCGCCGGTGCGAATCGGCATTGCCGGATTGGGCCGCCTCGGCAAGCGGCATGCGACGAACTTGGCGTATCGGGTGCCCGGCGCGGTGCTCGCGGCGGCGTGCAGCCCCGTCGACGAAGAGCTCGAATGGGCGCGCGAGACGTTGCCCGAGCCGCGGCTTTATTCGGACTACGAAGCATTGGTTGCCGATCGAGAGCTCGATGCGGTTTGGCTCGTCACGCCTTCCTCGCTGCATGCCGATCAAATCGTGGCGGCGCTGCGCGCGGGCAAGCACGTGTTCTGCGAGAAACCGCTCTCGCTCGAAGTTCAAGAGTGCGAGCGCGTGCTGCATGTGGCGAACGAATACCCGCATCTGGAAGCGACGATCGGGTTCATGCGCCGCTTCGATCCGAGCTACCGCGACGCGTACGACAAGGCGGCGGCGGGTAACATCGGCCGGCCGTTCATGGTGCGTTCGCAAACCACCGATCAAAACGACCCCGACGGTTTTTTCGTGCGCTTCGCGCCCACGTCGGGCGGCATCTTTCTCGATTGCACTGTGCACGACATCGACGTCGCGCGCTGGTTTTTCGGTGGGGCGAGAGCGACACGCGCGTTCGCCACGGGGACGATCGCGCTGCATGAGGGGTTGCGTGCATGCGGGGATGTCGACAACGGCGTGGGCGTCGTGGAATTCGAAGGCGGCCGGCTCGCGGTGTTTTATGCGTCGCGCACGATGGCGCACGGCAACGATACGCATAGCGAGGTGATCGGCACGGGCGGGGCTCTGGCGATCGGGCACAACCCGCGCGCGAACCGCGTCGAGATTTATGACGCACTCGGGGTACGCAGCGAAAGCACGCCGACGTTCTTCGACCGATTCGAAGAGGCCTTCCTGCACGAGGCGCACGCGTTCGTGCAGGCGGTCGCGGCGCGACTGGCGGGGCGTTCGCCCGAAAGCGCCGCCGGCGCGACGCTTGCCGATGCTTTTGAGGCAACGCGCATCGGCAAGGCGCTGCGTGAGGCGTGTGTGAGCGGGGCGCCGGTGGCGCTTTGACCAAACGTTGCTGTCGGTTGTGTGCCTGAGCTCGCGTGTCTGTCGCAATTCTTTCGTGAGGCAGATTGAATTCGACGTCGACCACGACAGCGATCGCCGCGATTTCGGATGGAACTCCAGTACGTCGGGCAGCGCGGTGCCTGTGTTGGCGTTGCCCGAGGCTACTATCAAGGAATTGGTGAACCGCTAGGGTCCCGGTACGGCCGAGCACCGCGAGGCGCTGAGCGCTAAGTTGATCGGGCGGCAGCGGGACATTCGACGCCGAATACGCGCCTAGGTTGGAGGATCCTCGATGTCTTATGCGGGCGGCGCACCCGTGGCGTTGCAGGACGCGCGCGGCTGCTACGGGTGAATTTGCGCACCAGGCTGAAAGCCGCTCGCGCCGATCTGCTTGTCGAGAAAATCATCGGTCCAGGCCACTTGTTGCGGCTCGAGCACGGCGTTGCCGTCCTTGTCGTGATGATAGATGTCCATCTCCTTGAAATAGGTGGCGATCGTATCGGCATCGCCGCCTGTCTTGACCGTCTTCATCCAGGCGATCATGTCGGCGTTCGTCTTGCCTTTGGCTCGGAAGTACGCGGTCAACGCGGGCCCCGCGCTCGTCGCCCCGAAGCCGCTGTTCATCATGTGGCGCGCGAACGGACCGGCGATATCGGGTGGTACGCCCTGCGCTGCGAGATACTTCGACACCGGATCCGCCAGGTGGACGATGTCGTCCTGATTCGCGAGGAACTGAACGCCCGCAGCCGCGAGATTCAGTACGAAGCCCACGCCGGTCCACCCGTCGACGGTTAGACCCGCCAGCGTTTCGCCGGCGATGTCCTCGGCCGTCAATGTGACGCCGCTTTGCAGTAGGGAGCGCGCCGCGTACGTCCCTAGGTCGGCCACGCCCGCGGTGGCATACGCGAATTCGTGCCCCGGGTTGACGGGGTTCGGATCGAAGAACATTGGCGCGAGGCCGGCCCACGCGACGAGGCCTCCTGCCAGGTCGCTCGTTCCACTGAGCAATGTTCTGCGGGCGGCCTGCTTGAGGCTGGTCGAAAGCAGCCGCTTGCCGCTGTCGGAGAGGGCTGCCGTATCCATTCTCGCGAGTGCGGCTTCCAGGATCCGACGTTGAGGCGTCGCCGCGACTTCTACCTCCTTCGCGCCTTCTTTGACTTTCATCGCGCCGAATACGCTCTTCTTCCAGTCGGGCGCGACGAAGTCCGCGAGTTGCGATGCGCTTAGCGTGTCGTACAGAACGGTGAAGCCCGCGTTGTCCAGCTTATACGCCGCATTGACGAGCTTGTTCGGACTAGTGTCCTGCTGAGCCGCGTCCGCCGTGACGAGCGAATTGGAATAGAAGAGCCCCGACATCAGGCCCGTCAACGTGCGTGGGGTGCCGTCACGGGCAGCGCCGAAAACTTTCTTCAAGAGATTCGAATCATCGGCCGACGATGTGCTCGCGTTGAGTAGCGCCTGTTTGGCCGATTGTTTAGCGACGAATTTCAGCGAGCCCGTCGCCACCCGCGATTGCCACCAGAACTGCGTAAAGGGAATCTGTCCGGCCTTGATTTTCGCCGCATCGAAGCCGGCTGCTTTTTCGAAGGCGCTCACCGTGCCCGTGACGCTATCGGACGTCGATGTCCAAAAGACGTTGTTTCTGAAGCCGGAATCGTAGCCTTCGCCATGCAGCGCGTTGCCGTAGCGATCGAGCACGCCCTTGAACTTCGCGTAGTATTGCATCGCGTTCGTTTGACCGTCGACGATGTCGGTCAGGTCGCTCGCCAGTAGGCCCTTCTGCAGCTTCTGTACGGTGGCATCTTTGTCCGCCTGCGTTTGCAATCCGCCCCATTCCTTCTTGTCGGGGCCGCGCTCGATCGGGACGAGAATCTTGGCGGCTTTTTCCTGAAGCGGCGTCAGCTTCGTGCTCTTGTAGGCGTCGATGCCGCCGGCCAGTGCGGCGTTGCCCGCGTCCGCCAACGCTGCGTTGCCCGTGGCGTTGGCCCGCGCGGTCAGTGCCGCCGGCAGCGCGGCGCTGCCGTCCTCGCTCAAGCCGCGCGAGAGCACGCCGGAGAGCCAGCGGCCTTGCGCCGACAATGGATTGTCGCCGGGCTTTGCGCCTTGATCGATCGCGTCGGCGAGATAACCCGCCATCTTGTCCACGGTATCCTTGCCCTCCGACATGCCGAGCGCGGGGTCGTCGCTGTCGAACGTGTTCTGCATGGCCGCGGAAAAGTCCATCAACATGGTGCTATAGGGCTTCGGAGGCGGTGCGCCCGTATGCGAATGCATGCCGTCGCCGATCGACTGCGCGATCTTTTGCATGATGGTCTGTACCTGCGGCGACGCCGATATCAGCGCGACTTTGCCTGGCAGTTTCGTGGCGGGGTCCGTTTCGAGACGAAGTTGATGCGCGGCCGCTGCCGCCGCGTTGGCCGCCGCGTCCTTGCCGCCTTTGGCATAGGCGTCGTTGTAGGCCTGCGTGATGCGCTGCGCCGGTTCGTCGACGAAAAGCTGTTGATCGGCGGCATCGAGCGCTTTCGTGACGACCGCGGCGTTCTGCGTCCCGAGGTACGTCATATAGACGCCCTCGCGGGCGCGCATGGCGGTCTCGGCCTGCGCCGCGTCGCCGTTCGTACTGCTGAGCGTCGCGCGGCCTATGTCCACCAACTGCTTTTGCATATCGGCGGCCAACTGCGGCACGTCGCCCGCGGTCGCGTCGCTCATCACCTTGCCGAGTTGGTCGGGCGTGCGCCCCCATTGTTGAAGTTCGTCTTTTACATTGGAAAGCGCCTCGTCGACGGCAGCCTGAAGATTGGGATCGTTAGGCGCGCGCTGCCTGATTCCATCCGCGATGTGATCGAGATCTGCCTGCGACGGCACGGGCATCCCGAGCGTCGTGTACTCGAATTCGCTTTGGATGGGCGCGACGATCGCATCGAACGCGGCTTGGCGCTCGTCGGGATCGTAAAGTTTCAATATCGGCCCACGTATCGAATCGTAGCTTTGCAGTGCGGCACGTTCTTGCGCAAGGAAATCGAGCCGTTTACCGTCGAGTACCGTGACGGTCGAGCCGAGCGGCATGTGTTTGAGCGCGTCGGGCGGATTCGCGGTGCGATTGCCGAAGGCGGTGGGATCCAGCCACGGGGTGGCAGGCAAGTTCTTCGCAATCGTGGCGTCTGTTTGGTTCCAATCCTTGAAGAGGCCCAGTTGTCGATAGATCGACCAGATCGTATCGCCGGACTTCACGGGGACTTCGTCGATGCCGCTCGGCTTCGTGTCGTTAGGCGGAAGCGGGGCGAGCTTCGAGGGTGTATCCGATGGGCCGTCGTCGGGCTGTGCGGGCCTGTCGCTTTTGATCGTGGCCGATGCCGGTTGCACGAACGGAGCCGTTTGCGGTGCGGTGGCCGGCGTCCGTTCCAGCGGCAGTACATCGCCGCCCATATCGATAGCGATTCTTCCCATGGGATGCTCCGCAAACGTTCGTTGTATGCGTGTGCAACGCTACGAGAACGCCCGGACGACGCCGAGCGCTCGATCGGCCAGCTGAAACTGAAAGCGTTTCCACAGTATTCGCCGTGTACGAGCGCTCGCGTAGGGTTGCGCTCGTAGTGCAACCCGATCGAAATTGACGTATTTCGCGGATCTCCTACTGGATTCCGGTGTTGCGGACGCTGTTGGCGGGGGGCGTTCTCCGCGCTACGGTAAAATTCGTTCTTTTACGCGCGAGTGCATGCGTGCCGGCCGCCGAACGGGCGATACGGGGAGCATAGGCCCAGCGCTTCAACGAAAGGCCGATTTGCGATGGATATTCACAAGGAAGTCGATGCGCGCGGGTTGAATTGCCCGCTGCCCATTTTGCGCGCTAAGAAAGCGCTGGCCGATATGCAAAGCGGTCAGATCCTCAAAGTGCTCGCGACCGACCCTGGCTCGCAGCGCGATTTCGCCGCATTCGCCAAGCAGACCGGCAACGAAATCGTCGAAAGCTCGACGCAGGACAAAACGTTCGTCTTTCTCATGCGGCGCCGGTAGGCGAGTTCGTCCGCGCGGCACGGTGACCTCGTGCGTTGCCGAGGGGCATCTCGGCGCTGCCTTGGAAATTGTTCCCCGGCGTCCGGCACGCCTCTCTGTTGCGCATCCGGTGGAAATCGGTTGTTCTCCCGATAGTTCGGACGTTCGGCGACACATCGTCGGCAATGGCAGCGGGCGCTGCGCGCCCG
This sequence comes from uncultured Burkholderiaceae bacterium, assembly GCA_966212325.1. GTDB lineage: Bacteria > Pseudomonadota > Gammaproteobacteria > Burkholderiales > Burkholderiaceae > Trinickia. Next base: position 7,315 of record CBIHRA010000030.1, read on the forward strand.
CTGTGGGCGGGGGCTATATTAGTGGCTTGCAGGCGGTCCGACGATAGGAAGGCTTCAGACACACACGTTTGTGTCCTGCACACAGGGCAGACAATTTCGGAGCGGTGTCATGTATAAGAACGTATCAGCACCGCCGGCCCAATGCCGTGAAAGAAGGCCTGCCCCGCGCAGTGCCGAATTGCAGAAGGCAGTGATCAACGAGCCCTTCGGAAGAGATGGCTACATCCGTTACATGCCGTCGGCCTACAGCATTACTATCCGGGCACATGGCGCACCGGCAGACACCGCGCACCACAGTGCATCGGGCCTGAAAAAGGTGATTTGCGGTTTCATGAAGAGAAACGGCATAGAAAGAACTGCCGTTAAAAATATCTACTTGCAGTCTTGCTACGGTCGAGATGGCTGGATTTTCTCGCAATCAGCGGCGCTTGCCAATGTCACGGGATTGAAAGTCTTCTCCGTGCATGGGAAATATCGCGAACAGCGAGACTCGGACATGAAGGTGACGGGGCCGAACCGCTCCAGCTTTGTTAGATCGCTATCCAAGCAGGGCAACAAGGCCCTGTATAGAGTGATCGAGCCTGGTGTGTCTGTCATTTCGATGTTCAGGAGGATCTCGAGTGGGCGGGCTGCAAGCGCTCAGGCTGACGCGGGCAGATCGATAGCACGAGATAGTCACAGCCGGTAATCTCCTCGCAACTCGCTCCAAAGTAGCGGAAGCGGGACAGGCGAACGTCGACGCCGAAGAACGGCAATTGCGCGGCAAGGTCAATCGTTATCGCTTCTATTCGGTCGTGAAACTCGGCGTGAGCTATCGATTCTGATCTTCGTTTCCGCAGGCACGACGCTGGGGCCACCAAAAAAAAGCGGGAACGTCGCACATTCCCGCCAGGCTGTCGAATCGGCCGCTTGCCTTAGCGCAGACGCGAATAAGAGCGAGCGGAGGCCGCGCGATCGTTCATCAGCTATCCATCACCGGCGAACGCGTGCGCAGATAGTGGTCGAATTCCTCGGCCACTTCGGGATGGCGCAACGCGAACTCGACCGTCGCCTTCAAATAACCGAGCTTGCTGCCGCAATCGAAGCGTGTGCCGTGGTACTTGTACGCGAGCACTTGCTCGTCGCCGAGCAGCGACATGATGCCGTCGGTCAGTTGAATTTCGCCGCCTGCACCGGGCTTGAGCGCGCGCAGGTGATCGAAGATGCGCGGCTTGAGCACATAGCGGCCCACGACCCCGAGGTTCGACGGGGCAACTTCCGGCGCCGGCTTTTCGACGATGCCCGACATCTTGATGATCGCGTCTTCCCATTCCTTGCCGTCGACGATGCCGTACGAGCGCGTGTCTTGCGGCGGGATCTCTTCGACGCCGATCACCGAGCTGTGATAGTGGTCGAAGACATCGATCATCTGCTTCATGACGGGCGGCTCGGCATAGAGCAAGTCATCGGCGAGGATGACGGCAAACGGGTTGTCGCCGACGAGCTTCTCGGCGCACAGCACCGCATGCCCCAAGCCCAACGCTTCGGGCTGGCGCACATAAAAACAATCGACGTGGCTCGGCTTGATGCTGCGCACGAGCTCGAGCAGCTTTTCCTTGCCGCGCGCTTCGAGTTCCGCTTCGATTTCGTATGACTTGTCGAAGTGATCTTCGATTGCGCGCTTGCTGCGGCCCGTGACGAAGATCATCTCGGTGATGCCGGCGGCCATCGCTTCCTCGACCGCGTATTGGATCAGCGGCTTGTCGACGATCGGCAGCATCTCCTTGGGGCTGGCCTTGGTGGCGGGAAGAAATCGCGTGCCGAGGCCCGCAACCGGAAAGACAGCCTTGGTGACTTTTAGCATGGCATTACCTTAATTCTCGAGTACTGGTGGGACCACGTGCCCGTTGAACGCTGTTACGCCGGCAGACGCGCAAGTTGCGCGCTGAGCTTGGCAATGGTGTCCCGGTATTGTGACAGCCTTTTCTGCTCTTGCTCTACGACGGCAGCCGGTGCTTTTGCGACAAAAGCCTGGTTTTCCAGCTTCGCCGAGCACTTGGCAATTTCCGCGTCGAGCCGAGCAATTTCCTTGCCCAGCCGCTCGCGCTCCGCCGCAGCGTCGATTTCAACGAGCAACGCGAGCTTATCGCCACCGACGATCGCGATCGGCGCGCCTTGAGACTGCGCGTCGAGCGTGGCTTCGTCGGCCATGATGCGCACTTCCGACAAACGCGCGAGCGCTTGTGCGTAAGGTGCGAACGTCTGCCATTGGGCTGCGTCGCCGTGCACCAGCAAAGGGACCTTCGTTGCCGGCGATAGGTTCATTTCGCCGCGTAAATTTCTGCAAGCGTCGATGGCGGACTTTAGGTCCGCGGCCCAGCGCTCGGCTTTTTCGTCGATTTTTTTCTCTTCCGCTTGCGGGTAACGTTGCGTCATGATCGAGGCCTCGCCGCTCGCCACGCCCTGCGGATACGCGTCGGTCAAGGGCGCCACCTTTTGCCACAGCGCTTCCGTGATGAACGGAATGATCGGATGCGCAAGGCGCAACACCGTTTCGAGCACGCGCAACAGCGTGCGGCGCGTTGCACGTTGCTGTTCAGGCGTGCCGTTCTGGATCTGCACTTTCGCGAGTTCGACATACCAGTCGCAGTACTCGTCCCACACGAATTTGTAGATCGCATTGGCGACGTTGTCGAAGCGGTAATCGGCGAAACCCTTTTCCACTTCAGCTTCCACTCGCTGCAGCAGCGAAACGATCCAGCGGTCGGCTTGCGAGAAATCGGTGTAGCCGCCGGGGCCGCAATCGCCGGGCGCGCAAGCGCCGGCCTTCGAAAAGCCGCAGTCGTGGCCTTCGCAATTCATCAGGACGAAGCGCGTCGCATTCCACAGCTTGTTGCAGAAGTTTCGATAGCCTTCGCACCGCGCGAGATCGAAGTTGACGTTGCGCCCCAACGTGGCCATCGAAGCCATCGTGAAGCGCAGCGCATCCGTGCCGAACGACGCGATGCCCGCCGGAAACTCCTTGCGGGTTTTTTTCTCGATCGAAGCCGCTTGCTTCGGGTTCATGAGGCCCGTCGTGCGCTTGGCGACGAGCGATTCCAAATCGATGCCGTCGACGATGTCGATCGGATCGAGCGTGTTGCCCTTGCTCTTGGACATCTTCTGGCCTTCGTGGTCGCGCACGAGCCCATGCACGTAGACGGTGTCGAACGGCACCTTCCCCGTGAAGTGCGTCGTCATCATGATCATGCGCGCAACCCAGAAGAAGATGATGTCGAAGCCCGTCACGAGCACGGACGAGGGCAGAAACGCCGCCAGTTCCTTCGTTTCGTTGGGCCAGCCCAGCGAGGAGAACGGCACGAGCGCCGACGAGAACCAGGTGTCCAGCACATCGTCGTCGCGCACGAGCGCACCTGCGTAGCCGCGCGACTGCGCTTGGGCGCGCGCCTCGGCCTCGGTGCGGGCGACGAACACTTCGCCGTTCTCGCCGTACCACGCCGGGATTTGGTGACCCCACCAGAGCTGGCGAGAGATGCACCAATCCTGAATGTTTTCGAGCCATTGGTAATACGTGGTCGTCCAGTTCTCGGGGACGAATTTGATCTCGCCGTTGCGCACGACGTCGAGTGCGACCTGTGCGATCGACTTGCCCGGATGGAACGTGCCTTCGGGCGCCGGCTTGCTCATCGCGACGAACCACTGGTCGGTCAGCATCGGTTCGAGCACGACGCCCGTGCGGTCGCCGCGCGGCACCATGAGTTTGTGATCCTTGACCGATTCCAAGAGGCCTTGCGCGTCGAGATCGGCAACGACGCGCTTGCGCGCTTCAAAACGATCGAGCCCGCGATAGGGGGCTGGCGCGTTGTCGTTGATCTTCGCCTCGAGCGTGAGAATTTCGATTTGCGGCAGGCCGTGGCGCTGGCCCACCTGGTAGTCGTTGAAATCGTGCGCGGGCGTGACTTTCACGACGCCCGTGCCGAATTCGCGCTCGACGTAGTCGTCGGCGATGACGGGGATTTCCCGGCCGGTCAGGGGCAGCTTGACCTGCTTGCCGATCAACTGCGCATAGCGCTCGTCCTCGGGGTGCACCATGACGGCGACGTCGCCGAGCATCGTTTCCGGGCGCGTCGTGGCGACCGTCAAATGACCGCTGCCGTCCGCGAGCGGATAGCGGATGTGCCACAGATGGCCGTTTTCTTCCTCGCTGGCCACTTCGAGATCGGAGACGGCCGTCATCAGCACCGGATCCCAGTTCACGAGCCGCTTGCCGCGATAGATCAGGCCCTGTTCGTAGAGGCGCACGAAGACGTCGCTGACGACGCGGGACATCTTCTCGTCCATCGTGAAGTATTCGCGCGACCAATCGATGGACGCGCCTAGGCGCCGCACCTGGTTCGTAATCGTCGAACCCGATTGCTCTTTCCACTCCCAGACTCGCTCGACGAATTTTGCGCGGCCCAGATCGTGGCGCGAGACGCCTTGCTGATCGAGTTGGCGCTCGACGACGATTTGCGTGGCGATGCCGGCGTGATCGGTGCCGGGCAGCCAGAGCGTGTTCTCGCCGAGCATGCGGTGATAGCGCGTCAGGCCGTCCATGATCGTCTGATTGAACGCATGGCCCATGTGCAGCGTGCCCGTGACGTTCGGCGGCGGCAGTTGGATCGAGAAGTTCTTTGCGCCCGCTTGGAAAGCCGGCTTCGCATATCCGCGTTTTTCCCATTCGGGGCCCCAGTGGGCCTCGATCGTCTGGGGCTCGAAACTCTTCGCCAGCGTGGTGTCGGTCATGGTTGGAAATCCGCCGAAAAATGCCTGATGTGATGTGGAATCGGGTAGCCGAGGCCGCGCGAGCGCCGAAGCGGATCCGGGGCGCGGGCTCGAAACCGTCAATTATAAGGGGACGGCGGATGCGGCAGTCGCCCGGCCTTATAATGATGGGCTCGCGAAGCGTTGCCGCATGCGGCAGTGCTGCGCTGTCCTCCCGTCCGAAGTCGCAGAGAACCGCTTTCTCCATGCCCGAACTGCTCGCCAATCTGAACCCCGAACAACACGCGGCCGTCACGCTGCCGAACGAACCGGCGCTGATTCTGGCCGGCGCAGGCAGCGGCAAGACGCGCGTGCTGATCACGCGCATCGCGTGGCTGATTCAGCAAGGGTTCGCCTCGCCGGCCACGGTGCTTGCCGTTACGTTCACGAACAAGGCCGCGCGCGAAATGATGGGCCGGCTCTCGGCGCTGCTGCCGATCGATACGCGCGGCATGTGGATCGGCACGTTTCACGGCTTGTGCAATCGCATGCTGCGCGCCCACCATCGCGACGCTGCGCTGCCTGCCACGTTCCAAATTCTCGATACGGCCGATCAGCTTTCGGCGATCAAGCGGCTGATGAAGGGCCTGAACGTCGACGACGAAAAATATCCGCCGAAGAACCTGCAGTACTTCATCAACAACGCGAAAGAGCAGGGCTTGCGGCCCGATCAAGTCGATGCGAGCGACAGCTTCAACCTGAAATTCGTCGAGCTCTATCGCGCTTACGAGCAGCAATGTCAGCGCGAGGGCGTCGTCGATTTTCCCGAACTGCTGCTGCGTTGCTACGAACTGCTCGCGCATAACGCGCCGCTGCGCGCGCACTACCAGGCGCGGTTCCGGCACATCCTCGTCGACGAGTTTCAGGATACGAACAAGCTGCAATACGCCTGGCTCAAGCTGCTGGCGGGCAACGCCAATGCGATCTTCGCGGTGGGTGACGACGATCAGTCCATCTATGCGTTTCGCGGCGCGAATGTGGGCAACATGCTCGACTTCGAGCGCGAGTTCAACGTGCGCCACCTCATCAAGCTCGAGCAGAACTATCGGTCGCACGGCTACATTCTCGATACGGCGAACGCGCTCATCGCGCACAACTCGCGGCGCCTCGGCAAGAACCTGCGAACGGACGCGGGGCACGGAGAGCCCGTGCGCGTCTACGAAGCGGCTACCGATTCTCAAGAGGCCGCCTGGGTGGTCGAAGAAGTGCGCGCGCTGATGAACAACAGCGGCCTCGCCCGCAGCGAGATCGCGATTCTCTATCGAAGCAACGCGCAGTCGCGCACGATCGAGCACACGCTCGTCAATGCGGGGATCGCTTATCGCGTCTACGGCGGCTTGCGCTTTTTCGAGCGGCAGGAAGTCAAGCACGCGCTGGCTTATTTGCGCCTCATCGACAACCCCAACGACGACACGGCGTTCGCGCGCGTCGTCAACTTCCCCACGCGTGGGATCGGCGCGCGCTCGATCGAGCAGCTGGCCGATGCGGCGCGTCTGTACGGTTGCTCCATGGCGGCGGCCATCCCCTATGTGACGGGCAAGGCGGGCACGAGTCTCGGCGCGTTCGCCAATCTCGTCGCCAAGATGCGCGCGGAAACCGAGCGCATGAGCTTGCCCGAAACCGTCGAATACGTCGTTCGCGCGAGCGGCTTGGCCGATTTCTACCAGAACGAGCGCGAAGGTCAGGATCGTCTGGAAAACTTGCAGGAACTCGTCAACGCGGCCACGGCGTTCGTCAGCGAGGAAGGGTACGGACTCGATACGCCGGCGCGCTCGATCCGCCTCGCGCCGGGCGCAACGAAGGCGCCCGAACTGGCTAGCGCGTCGGCGCAGGACGAAACGGTCGTGCTCGATGCGGCGAGCCTTTCGGACCCGGCGCAAAACCCCGACACGATGACGCCGCTCGCCGGCTTCTTGTCGCATGCGTCGCTCGAAGCAGGCGAAAGCCAGGCGCAAGCGGGGCAAGACGCCGTGCAGCTCATGACCGTGCACGCGGCGAAAGGGCTCGAGTTCACGGCGGTGTTCATCACGGGACTCGAAGAAGGGCTGTTTCCGCACGAGAACAGCGCGACGGAAGCCGACGGGCTCGAGGAAGAGCGCCGTCTCATGTACGTCGCCATCACGCGTGCGAAAGAGCGGTTGTATTTGTCGTTCGCGCAAAGCCGCATGCTGCATGGACAGACGCGCTACAACGTGCGTTCGCGCTTCTTCGACGAATTGCCGGAGGCGACGCTCAAGTGGCTCACGCCGAGGGCCGAACCGGGGTCGCGCTGGGGCGGGCGGGCAGAGCACGCCGGATGGAATCGCGACTGGTTTGCTCGGCCCGATCGCGGCGGCGCGTCGGCCAACTTCCAAGCCGCGCCGCTACCGGCGTTCGCCAACGATCAGCGTGCGGCCGATACCGGCTTTCGCGTGGGGCAGCAGGTATTTCATACGAAATTCGGCGAAGGCGCGATTACGGCGCTCGAAGGCGCCGGCGCCGATGCGCGCGCGCAGGTGCGCTTCAAGCGGCACGGCGAGAAGTGGCTGGCGCTGTCGGTCGCTAAGCTGCAAGTCGTCGAGTGACGATCGACGCTCGCAAACGCAATACCGGACGGCGTGGTTTCCGTTGGCCGGTTCCGTTTGCCGGCGCTTCACTCGTCATTCGGCACTCGTCATTCGGCACGGCAGGACGAACCTATTTTTGAGCATGATCCGATGAGCACGGACAACGACAACTACCCCGCCGCGAGCGGCGGTCAAGGCGGGGCGCGGCCCCTCGGCGTATTGGCGGCGCTGCCCCAGGAACTGGGCAGTCTCGTCGAGGAAATGCGCGCGGAAGGCGATATGCGCACGGTCACGCTCGGGCGGCGCGACTACCACGTGGGCACGGTGCATGGCGTGCCGTGCGTCGTAACGCTCGCTCGTGTCGGCAAGGTCGCTGCCGCGGCGAGCGCGAGCGCGCTGATTCACGTGTTCGGCGTCGACGCGATCATATTCACGGGTGTGGCAGGCGGCGTTGGGCTTGGCGTGCGCGTGGGGGACATCGTCGTCGCGGATGCGCTCTTGCAACACGATCTGGATGCTTCGCCGCTGTTTCCGCGTTACGAGGTGCCGCTGCTCGACCTGACGCACTTTCCGGCGCACAAGCCGTTGGCCGAAGCGCTGGCGGCGGCCTGCGGCCGCTTCGTGGCCGAGGAGGGGCCGGCGCTCGCGGCGCGCTTCGGGCTCGAGCAGCCGCGCGTGCACCGGGGCCTGATCATCAGCGGCGACCGCTTCGTGTCCAGCGCGGATGAAGTGCGTGCGCTGGCTCAGGCGCTGCCCGAAGCCATGGCTGTCGAAATGGAAGGGGCGGCGATTGCGCAAGTCTGCTACGAGCACGAGGTGCCGTGCGCAATCGTGCGCACGATCTCGGATACGGCCGACGATCATGCAACAGCTTCGTTTACGACGTTTTTGACCGATATCGCCGAGACCTATTCTTCGGCCATTCTGCGACGCTTCTTGACCGCATACGCGCAGAGCGCGGCATGAGTCTGAGTGTCGCTCAGGGGTATTTCCTGCGGGCATGAACGACGGCGAGCGCTGTGATGGTCGTTGGGCCCCCTTCGACGATCACGATGTGGTTCGCGTGTGCTACCAAAGGCCCGCGCGCGCGGCATCGACTTTTCGCTGCAGCCAATCCGTATGCGACAGCGCTTCATGCGCGGCCTTCAAGTGCGCTGCACGGTCCGGGCGTAACACACGCTTGGGGACTGGATCGTCGGGATGCCACTGTCGGCTATCGATGCGCGCCTCGCTTATGCCTAGCTCTCGCAACACAACGAGGGCCTTGCGCGGATCGGCGAACCGCCGAATTTCGGGCGCTGAGCGTGCTTTACGCGACTTCACGAGCTTTGCGGGCTCTCCCCGTGTTTCGATCTGAAGTACGAATGCTGGCCCATCGCCGCACTGCGTTACCGAAAGCACTGCCCCCGCCTGTTGCCAAAGCGATGTTTTCGGACCGACGGAGCCCCGCCTCGAGCGGGGCTGTCACCGTTGGGCATCAACCTTTGGCGTGCTTGCCTTCGAGATTCGGCAGGAACATCGTCAGAATGCCGATCAGCGGCAGGAACGAGCACACCTTGTACACGTACCCGATACTCGTCGCATCGGCCAGATCCCCGAGGACCGCGGCGCCGACGCCCCCGAGGCCGAATGCGAAGCCGAAGAACAGACCGGCGACCATGCCGACGTTGCCCGGGATCAGCTCCTGCGCGTAGACGATGATGGCCGCGAACGCCGAGGCCAGCACGACGCCGATGATCACCGTCAGCACGCCCGTCCAGAACAAGTTCGCGTACGGCAGCAGCAACGTGAACGGCGCCACGCCCAAAATCGACACCCAAATGACGTACTTGCGGCCGATGCGGTCGCCGACCGGGCCTCCAATGATCGTGCCCGCGGCCACGGCGGCTAGGAACACGAATAAGTGGATCTGCGCAGCCTGCACCGAGAGATGGAATTTGTCGATGAGATAGAAGGTGAAGTAGCTGTTCAAGCTCGCGAGATAGAAGTACTTCGAAAAGACGAGCATCACGAGCACGCCGACAGCGAGAATCACGCGCGATTTCGACAGCGACGGATGCACCGCATGCGCGGCGGCTTTCTTCTTCGTCGCGGGGTGGCGGCTATACCAGCGGCCGATATTGGCCAGCACGACCATCGCGACGAGCGCTGCCACCGAGAACCAGGCGATGCTGCGCTGGCCATGCGGAATGACGATGAGCGCGGCGAGCAGCGGCCCGAGCGACGAGCCGGCGTTGCCGCCCACCTGAAACAGCGACTGCGCGAGCCCATAGCGGCCGCCCGAGGCCATGCGCGCGACGCGCGACGATTCGGGATGGAACACGGATGAGCCGCAACCGACGAGCGCGGCCGCGACGAGCAGCACGCCGAAGCTCGACGCCATCGACATCAGCACGAGCCCCGACAACGTGAATCCCATCCCCACGGGCAACGAATACGGCTGCGGGCGCTTGTCGGTATAAAAGCCGACGAGCGGCTGCAGCAGAGAAGCGGTGATCTGGTAAGTCAGCGTGATCAGGCCGATTTGTGCGAACGAAAGCGAAAAGCTCTGCTTCAGCATCGGATAGATCGCGAGAATCAACGACTGAATCATGTCGTTGAGCAGATGCGAGAAGCTGATCGCACCGAGCACCGAGTACGCCGTTCGCGCCACGGGACTCGCCGTGCCCGGCTCGGTGGCCAAGGAATTCTTTTGGATGGTCGATTGCATCTTTGGCATTTAGAAGAAGGGGAGCGCAACCGGGCGCGTGCAGCCGTCGCTGCGGGCGCCGGGTCGTTGGTCGGTTCAACTTGGTACCGTACGAGTGTAGTTTGTCTCGAAATGAATAAGCGGACAAAGTTTGTCGCGAACGAGACATGCGAATCGAGTCGGTCCTGCCGGTGGCATTGCGTCGAATAGGCGCGGATAGGGACGGATCGCGCGACTTTGCGCCGCCCGCCTCCTAGTCCTGCGCTACCCGGCCCGGCCTGTGAAACGCGGCTCGGACCGGCGGCCGGCGGCCGACAGCCGGGGCCGGCACGCACGGGAAACCCGCCCCGGCGCCTGTCGCCGCGCCGTCTTTTTGGCGAGGTATAAAGCCATCGGCGCGCCACGAGCCGCCACACCGGGTATACATCGGTCGCCGCCGCCTAAAGAAGAACGGTCCCGATGCCGTTGACCCGAGAAGGGACACAAGGCTTTTGCCGCTTTACCCATGGCGGCAAGTGATAAGAAGGGGAATACATATGAAGGCAGTATCGCTGGGCAGACGTTCGGGTGCGGGGTTCGTTCCGGACGGCACGGGGGCCGGCGGCCGGTCGAACAAGCGCGCGGCGAAGAGTAGATTGAGCGGTTTGTCGGTGAAGGCGTCGCTGCGTCTCGCGTTCGCGGTCATGCTCGTCGGCACGCTCGTCATCGGCGTGTTTTCGCTCGCGCAGATACAGCGCTTGAACGGCTCGATCAAATCGATCTACGAGCAGGGCCACGTCGCAAGCCGCGCTGCGGAAGAAGTGCGCGCGAACGTCTTGCGCGCGAGCCGTGCGCAGAAAACGCTGCTGAGGGCTACGACGGCAAAGGAGCGCGACGAGCTCGGCGCCGAAATCGATAAGGGGCTCTCCGCCATCAACGGCGAAGTGGCGACGCTGCAGCAATATACGGATGCATCGGACGGCGACGCACTGGCCGAGCAGAAGAAGCTCACGTCGGCCGTCAATACCTGGGCGGGCCATCTGCGCGATTTCGTCACGCTCGTGAAGGCTCAGTCGCTCGACCTATCGCAGATGAACTGGCAGGTCGGCATGCAGGACGTGTCGCTGCTCGTCGAAACGGGCAAGCTCGAAAAGCTCGTCGACGATCTCGTCACGAGCCGCGGCACCCAAGCCAAGGCCACGATCACCGCATCGGCGTTCATCTTCAAATCGTCGTTCGTGATGATGGCGGCGATGACGGTCGGCCTGATCGTGCTCGCCTTCGTCGTCAGCGAAGCCGTCGTGCGACGGCTCACGCGCCAGCTCGGCGGCGAGCCGGCCTATGCGAAGGACATCGCGAGCCACATCGCGTCCGGCGATCTATCGAACAGCATTCGGCTCGCGAAGAAAGACAACTCGAGCATGCTCTACGCGCTGGCCGAGATGCAAACCGGCTTGGCGGCGACCGTCGGTGAAATTGCGGCGAGCGCGGAGGCGATCTCCTCGGCCGCCAGCGAGATCTCGATGGGCAACCTCGATCTGTCGCAGCGCACGGAAATGCAAGCCGTTTCGCTCGAGCGGACGGCGACCAGCATGGAAGAGCTCACCTCGACCGTGAAGCAAAACGCGGACAACGCGAAGCAGGCGAGCTCGCTCGCCAACAACGCGTCGGAAATCGCCTCGACCTGCGGCGACGTCGTTTCTCGCGTCGTCACCACGATGGGCGAAATCAACGATAGCGCCAAGAGCATCGGCGACATCATCGGCGTGATCGACGGCATCGCGTTCCAGACCAACATTCTCGCGTTGAACGCGGCTGTCGAAGCGGCGCGCGCGGGCGAGCAAGGCCGCGGGTTCGCCGTCGTCGCGGGCGAAGTGCGCAGCCTCGCGCAGCGCAGCGCCGCGGCGGCGAAGGAAATCAAGACGCTCATCAACACGTCGCTCGAGCGCGTTGCGAACGGCTCCAGCCTGGCGCAAGACGCGGGACAGACGATGGACGAGGTGGTCAAAGCGGTCAAGCGCGTCACCGACATCATGGGAGAAATCTCCGCTGCGTCTTCGGAGCAAAGCGCCGGCATCGAGGAAGTGAATCTGGCGGTCACACAGATGGATGCGGGCACGCAGCAAAACGCCGCGCTCGTCGAAGAGGCGACGGCGGCCGCGCGTTCGCTCGACGATCAAGCGCAAGCGCTCAAGCGCCTCGTCGGCAAGTTCAAGTTGCAGGCGAGCCGTTGACCGACCGGCAGGCGGGCCGATCGCCCGCCTGCATTGCGCGCGGCGCGCTTGGCGCCCCTTGCGCGTATTTGCGCTGCGCCGTCAGCGCGCCGGCGATACGATGACCGTGCAAGTCGTTCCCGCGGCGAGGACGAGCCCGTCCGGAATCTTGTCGATGTGAATCCGCACGGGCACGCGCTGCGCGAGCCGTACCCAGTTGAACGTCGGGTTGACGTCGGCGACCAACTCGCGGCTTTGCGGATTGTCGCGATCGTAGATGCCGCGCGAAATGCTTTCGACGTGACCTTGCAGCACGCCGCCGCTCATCAACCGGATTTCCGTCTTGTCGCCGATCCTCACGCGCGGCAGCTTCGTCTCCTCGAAATAACCGTAGACCCAGAACGAATGGCTATCGACGATGGCGAGCTTGGGCGTGCCGGCGTTCGCGTAGTCGCCGCGAAATATCGATAGGTTCGTGACGTAGCCGTCGACGGGGGAGACGACCGTCGTGCGCGAGAGGTTCAGCTTCGCGGCGTCGAGCGCGGCCACCGCTTCGCGATACAGCGCCTCCGCGCTCGAAGCGGCGCTGGTCGCGTTTTCCCGGTTTTCCTTCGAAACCACGAGGCTGTCCATGTCGGCGCGCCGCGCGGCGTCGGCGCGGCGCATTTGCCATTGCGCCTTGCGCGCCGCCACGGCGGCTTCAGCTTGCTCGACCGCCACGCGATAGTGCGCCGGATCGATGCGCATCAGCACCTGGCCTTTCTTGACGAACATGTTGTCGGCGATGGGCAAGTCCACCACCGCCCCCGATACGTCGGGGGCGACGTTGACGATCTCCGCGCGCACGCGGCCATCGCGCGTCCACGGCTCGTCCATGTAGTGCACCCACAGGGTGCGGCCGATCGCGACGGCAAGCACGGCGATGAGCGCGGTCGCGATGAATCCGATGAGGTGTCGAAGCGTCATGATGAGGGGCAGCGAAAGGGCGCTCAGCGGTAAACGGCGAGCCCGAGCGCGCCGCAGACGCAGGCGAGCAGGCTCGCGCGAAACAGCGCGGGGTGCCAAACGAAACGGTAAAGGCCGACGCTCGCCAGCAGGCGATCGGCAAGCCAAGTGAGCGCCGCGCCGCCGATGCAAAGCGGCACGAGCGCGGGAAAGTAGGCGCCGAGGACGGCGATCTCGCGGGACATGACGTGCTCCTTCAGGCCGGCACCGCAAAGTCGCGGCGCGGCGCGCCCGCGTAACGCGCGAGCGGCGATTGAGGGTCGATGAGCGCCGTGCGCACGAAGTGCAGATAGCTCAGGATCCGTTGCAGGCGGTGCCGATCCTCGCGCGGCGGCGCGAACGTGGCGAGCGCTTGCTGCGTGGCCGCGATTGCATCGAAATTGGCCGCGAGGGCGGCATCGAGGCGCGTGTCGGCTGGCCGCGCAAACAGCGCGGCCAGCGCCTTACCCGATCGCGCGATACTGCGCCGCCAAGGCATCGTGGCGGCGTAGCGCGCGTCGCTGGGCAGCGCCGCCAGCTCGCGACGCAGGTCGATGACGGCGTGACCGATTTCGAGCACGGCGATGAGCCAGGAGAGCGCATCGCGCTGCGCGTCGGGCTCGTGCTCGAGCAGCGCATGGGCTTGAAACGCGAGGTCGCGCGCGCGGCTCTCGAAGCGAGCGCGCACGCGCGCGAGCGGCGCGCGGCACGCGAGCACGACTTGGCGCCGTAGATCGGCGAGCAAATGCCCGCGCAGCCAGGGCGTGGACGGCGGCAGCAGCACGGCGAACGCGATCCCGCTTGCGATCATCGACAGCACGAGCGCGAGCGCGCTGTTCGCGAAGCCGGCCGGATCGTAGCGCACGAAGTTGTCCGGGCCCGCCAGCACGCAAAAGAAGATGCAATAACCGGCGCCGTAGCCTGCGAGCTTCGGTCGCGTCGTCATGAAAATGCCGAGTGCGAGCGGCGGCGCGAGGGCCGCGCAGAGCAACGCGAACCCGTCGATATGAGGATAAACCCAGAATACGACGATGAAGCCGGCGAGCGTGGCGAGCAGCGTGCCGGCCGTCATCTGAAACGCCATGCGGGTCGGGCGCGGCGACGACGAGGCGAGCGCGCATACGGCTGCTGCGTTCAGCACGAGCATGCCGCCGTTCGGCCAAGCCGTCGCTATCCAAAATGCGCTGAGCAGGGCCATGACGACAGCGCCTCGCACGCCTGCGACGGCCGTCAGCACGGCATTCGTTTTCGGTTCATAGCGCTCGGGCGAGCGTTCGCGCTCGTGCGTCGCCGTCGCGAGCGACGCGTAGGTGAGCGCATACGCGTGCATGTCGTCGACGAACCGATAGAGCAACTCGGCAGCCGTATCGAAGTCGAGCAGCGGGAAGTCCGGGCGTGCCGCCAGCGCGGCGCGCGTCTCCCGCACGCGTCGCGGGAGCGCCGCTTTGAACGCCTCGAGCTTGCGTGCGGAGCCGGCGGCATCGGCGGCCGTGAGCACGGGTTCGCCCGGCGCGCAGAGCAGCGGCGCGAGCTCCTTGAAATACGGTTCGAGGGCGTCCACGGCCTGCGTCGCGCCCGCGCTGCGCAAGCGGTTCATCAATTGATGGAGCGCATGAAAGCGCGTCGAAGCCGTCATGAACTCGCTGTTCAGGCGTGCGAGCCTGCCGCCGCGGCCGCGCGTTTCGGGGCTTTCGAACACGGCGACGCTGCGCATCGCCTCGAAGCCGACGATCTCGGCGAGAAAACGCGCGTTCGTGCGCTCGATTTGTGCTCGCTCGACGTGCCCCGACAGTGCGGCGGCGACGTATTCGACGAACGCCGAGAACCGTGCCCGCACCGTCGTGCGCATTTGCAGGCTCGCATGCTGCGGCAAGACGAGCGCGCTGACCACGCCCGCGCACACGACGCCGAGCGTGACTTCAGCCGCGCGCGTCAGGGCCGAAAGGAAAGCCCCGTCGGGATGCTGGGCGGCGGGAATGCCGATCAGCGCCGCTGTGTAGCCGGCGAGCAGGAAGCCGTACGAGCGAAAGTTGCGGTTGCGCGCCGCGCCGGCCGTGCAGACGCCGGTCCACAGCGCCAGCGCGCCGAGGAACAACTCGCGCTGCGGCGCGAACAGGGCGATCAGCAGCAGTGTCGCGACGAGCCCCACGAGCGTGCCGCCGATCCGATAGAAGCTCTTGGCGAGCACGGCGCCGCTTTGCGGCTGCATGACGATGAATACGGTCGTCATGGCGGTGCGCGGCTGCGGCAGATCGAGCCGCATCGCAATGCCGAGCGCGAGAAACGCGGCGGTCAGCGCCTTGAACAAGTAGATCCACGTGCGCCCATCGGTGCGCGCCCATTCGATGAATGCAGCTTGCAGCGCCGGAAGCGCGCGCATCGAGGCAAGCATGGGATTGGCCATGGGATTCGTCCTATCGCATGCCGGCGGGCGACGGCCCATCCGCGGGCGCCGCGAGGCCGCCGCCGAGCGCGCCCATCAGCGAGGCGTAGGCGGCGAGCCGTGCCGCGCGGATTTGCGCGACGCGCTGCTGCGCGCCTAGCCATTGCGTTTCGCCCACAATGACGTTGACGTAGTCGCTCAGGCCGCGCTTGAAGCCCACTTGTGCGAGCTCGTAGCTGCGCCGAGCGGCGGTCGCCGAGCGTTGCGCATCGCGTTGCTGCGCGTCGAGCGAGCGCAGCCGGACCACTTCGTCGGCGATTTGCTCGAGCGCCGAGACGACGGCGGCGTTGTAGCGTTCGACGGCTTCGTCGTAGCCGGCCGCCGCGGCGCCGAGCCGGCCGCGTAGCGCACCGCCTTCGAAGATCGGCAGCGATAGCGCCGGCCCGGCGGTCCAACCGCCGTTGGCCGCATTGAGAAACTGAAACAAGGGCCCGCCGGCCGCGAAACCGCCGAGCGTCGCGACGAGATCGATGTTCGGATAAAAGGCGGCATGCGCGACATCGATGCCGCGCGCGGCGCCGGCCACGGCCCAACGTGCCGCGACGACATCGGGGCGATGACCGATGAGCTCTGCGGGCAGCGCCGAGGGCAGGGCGGCCGCGGCATCGAGCGCGAGCGTGGGACGCGTCAGCGCAGCGCCGGCCCCCGGGCCTTTGCCTGCGAGCGCCGCGAGTCGATTGCGGTCGAGCTCGATCGCTTCGTCCAGCGCTTCGATTCGACGCTCGTACTCGGGCAGCGGCGCTTGCGCTTGGCTGACTTCGAGTTGAGTTCCGATTCCGCCTCGAAGGCGGCGCGCCGCGAGATCGGCGAGCTGATGCTGACGTGCGAGCGTATCGACGGCGATATCGCGCAGCGCGTACTGTTTGGAAAAGTCGACGTAGGCTCGCACGAGATTGACCTCGAGCTCCAGCCGTGCGGCTTGCGCATCGGCGGCGCGCGCATGCGCGACATCGAGCGCCTGTTCGCGCGCGTGCTCGTCGCCGCCCCAGAGATCGAGGCGATAGGAGAATTCGAGCGTGCCGGTGTTGTTCCAAGTGTTCCGATCGGCCAACGTCCCCGGCCCGTAATAGAGCGGATTGTCGGGCCAGTGCTCGCGCTTGATGGATAGATTGCCTTCGACGTGGGGCGAGAGTGCGGCGGCGGCCACGCCGGCGAGCGACTGCGCTTGCCGCACGCGCGCATCGGCGGCCGCAAGGGTCGGGCTGTCGGCCAC
Source organism: uncultured Burkholderiaceae bacterium (assembly GCA_966212325.1). Classification (GTDB taxonomy): domain Bacteria; phylum Pseudomonadota; class Gammaproteobacteria; order Burkholderiales; family Burkholderiaceae; genus Trinickia. The sequence goes on from CBIHRA010000030.1 coordinate 24,164, forward strand.
GGCTGCAGCGACGAGGGCATCGAGTTGCGCGTCGCCGTAAGCGCGCCACCAGTCGGCGCCGAGCCAGCGCGCGCTGCGATCGGCTGCGCGCACCGCGGCGCCGACGTCGAGCGAAGACACATCGCGAGGTTGCCGCTGCGGCACGATTCCGCCCGTGCTTGCACACCCGGTCATTATTAGCGAGAGTGCAAGAAAGGCGGACGCGATGCGCAGTTTGCCGAGCGGCAATCGCACGATTCTCTCCTTCGGCGGCGTGATTGGACGCCATCGATTATATTTTTGCGACGATTGTCGAATAAGCCGTAAGAATGTAATGGATCTTTACCTCGCTTGAGACAATCGACGTTGCCATTCATGCAACAATCGCGGCGCAAGAGTACGAGAGAGGTCGGTATGGATACGCTTCAAAACATGCGCGCCTTCGTGCGCGTGGTCGAATCGGGCAGCTTCACCGCCGCGGCTCAGCACTTGAACACGACGACGGCCTACGCGTCGCGCGCCGTGTCGGACTTGGAAGCGCATCTTCATACGCGCCTGCTCAATCGGACCACGCGGCGAATCGCGCTGACCGAAGCGGGCGAGCGCTACCTGCAGCGTTGCCAGCAGATCCTCGCCTATGTCGAGGAGGCCGAGGCCGAAGCAAGCGACGCGCACGCCCGGCCCTCGGGCAAACTGCGCTTACACGTGATGGCCAGCCTCGGCACGCACTACATCGTGCCCGCGGTCGGCCGCTATCGACAGCGGTACCCCGACGTCTCGGTGGAAATGACGCTGGCCCAGCGAATTCCGGACCTGCTCGACGAAGGGTTCGACGTTTCGGTCGTAGTCGGCTACGACTTGCCCGATTCGGGGCTCATCTCGCAGCGGCTCGGCAGCGTGTTCAGCATCGCGTGCGCTGCGCCGTCGTACTTGGAGCGCCGCGGCGTGCCGCGCACGCCGGCGGACCTCGCCGATCACGACTGCTTGCGGATCGTCACGCCCGCATCGGCGTTCGACAAATGGAATTTCGACGGTCCGAACGGCACCGAAACCTTCAACGTGCCGGCGCCGATGTTTCAGGTGAACGGCGCCGACTCGATGGCCATGGCCGTGCGCGAAGGAATGGGGATCGCCGTGCTGCCGACTTACTCCGCCATGCGTTGGCTGAGGACCGGCGAATTGGTCTGGATATTGCCCGGATACACGTCGATGCCGTTGAATGTCTACGCGCTCTATCCGTCGCGTCAGTATCTCGACGCGAAGATCCGCACGTGGGTCGATTTTTTGCACGACGAATTGCCCGCGACGCTCGAAGCCGAGCAGGCGGCGCTGAAGGAATTCGCGCGCACGTAGACGCGCTGCGCGCGAGCGCGCGCAGGCCTTGCCGGCGCACCAACGCCGGCGGACAGCCAATCGCGGCGTTCAGTGCCGCGTGCGGCGCCAGTCGAGCATGTGATGCTCGGCCAACCAGTGGTGAATCATGCCTTCGCCGTTGTGATCGCGCTTGTACGAGCGCGATTCGAATACGGTCAGCGCAAGCAGCACGAGCAGCCCGACAGCGAGCCCAACCAGCCCGGCGATCGATTCAGCGTCCATGGCAGCCTCCTTTCGCGATGGGAGTCGCGCACATACATACTAGGACACGCGACGCGAAATGGAGGGTGCGGTGCCGTCAGTCGCGCTCCTGGACGCACACCCACGGCGAAACGACGACGGCCCACAAGTTGGGATCGCGCGCGGCGAAATCGGCCGCCGTTTCGGATTGCATGCGTTCGACGAGGCCGGACGAGAGCCACTGTGCCACCTGCTCCTTGTCGTCCTCGGCGATGGCGGCCGCCACGGTGACCAAGTCCAAATCGCGGGCGACGCGCAGCAGCATGCCGCGCGCGAAAAAGCGCTCGAGCTCGGGCCAAGAGATTTTCGCCGTCTCGGCGAGCAGCTTCAGGTAGACGGGGCTATGGCCGGCGTCGTCGGCGGGTCGCGCAGGGGAAGTCATAGACGAACGTGCGGTAAGGGAGCGGCAGGGGCCGTCACTATAAACCATCGGCGCAATCGCGCGGGGCGCGGCGGCAGATCAGGATGCCTTAAGGTTCGCCGCATACAATCGGCCCCATTTGCTGCGGCTGGCCCGGTCGAGCCGGGCCGGCTGGCATTGATCCGATTCGAATTCGTCTGTGTAAATCTGTAAAGGACATCCATGATCCGTCCCATCGTCGTTTCCAAATACGATCCGTTGGCTCGCTTGCTTCACTGGCTCATCGTGGTGCTGCTGGCGGTTCAATACGTCGTCGCATGGACGATGCCGGAGATTCATCGCGGCACGCAGCCGGTCGGCCTCATCGCCGTTCATCTCTACTTCGGCGTCGGCATCATCGCCGTCATGATCGTGCGCGTGCTGTGGCGTTTGCTGCGCAAGGAGCCCGGCGTGATCGAAGGCTCAGCTTCGACGCGTCGCGTGGCATACCTCACGCATGGCTTGCTCTATCTGATTTTGATCGTCCAACCGCTGATGGGGTGGGCAAACGCATCGTCGCGCGGCTGGAAGATCTCGCTGTTCGGTATCGAACTGCCGGCGCTGTCGCCGACGGGCTCGCCGCTCGGCCATGCACTCGGCGATGTTCACGGCGTGCTCGCCTGGGTCGTGCTCGCGCTGATCGGCTTGCACATCGTCGGCGCGCTTTACCACCATTTCGTGCTGCGCGACGGCGTGCTGCGCCGGATGGCGTAGCACGCGCGTCGGCCGGAAGGGCTCAGCCCAGCGTGCGCAGTTCGCGGCGCACGATTTTGCCTGTCGCCGTCATCGGCAGATGATCGACGAACGCGACGGCGCGCGGATATTCGTGCGCGGCGAGGCGCGTGCGGACGTGCTCTTGAATTTCGCGCACGAGTGTATCGCTGGGGGAGAAGCCTTCATTGAGCACGACGAACGCCTTGACGATCTCCGTTCGCGTGGCGTCGGGCACGCCCACCACGGCGGCCATCCGCACCGCCGGATGGCCCAGCAGGCAGTCTTCGATAGGCCCCGGCCCGATGCGATAGCCGGCGCTCGTGATGACGTCGTCGTTGCGGCCGACGAATCGAATGAAACCGTCGTCATCCATCACGCCGACGTCGCCCGTGACGAGATAGTCGCCGGCAAATTTCTCCCGCGTCGCTTCCTCATTGCGCCAGTAGCCGAGGAACATGACGGGATCGGGCGACAGGATGCCGATATTGCCTTCCACGCCGACAGGCAATACGCGCCCTGCGTCATCGACGATCCGCACCTCGTGGCCCGGCACCGCCTTGCCGATCGAGCCGATGCGCGGCTCGAACAGCGTGCTGCATGAACTGACGACGACATTGCATTCGGTTTGGCCGTAGAACTCGTTGAGCGTGACGCCCAGTGCGGTGCGGCCCCATTCGATGAGTTCCTCGCCGAGCGATTCGCCGCCGCTCGAGACGGCCACGAGCGCCAGAGCATAGCGCTCGCGCGGATGCTCGACGGTACGCAGCATTTTCAATGCAGTCGGCGGCAGAAACGCATGCGTGACCCCGTGCCGCGCCATCAGGTCGAACGCCGCCTCGGGGTCGAACTTTTCGAAGCGGCGCGCGAGGACAGGGACGCCGTGGTGCCAAGCGGGAAGCAGGACGTCGAGCAGACCGCCGATCCACGCCCAATCGGCCGGCGTCCACATGAGCTTCGCTCCCTCGGGGAAAAACGCCAGCGGCATCTCGACGCCGGGCAGATGACCGAGCAACACGCGTTGCGCGTGCAACGCGCCTTTGGGTTTGCCCGTCGTGCCGGACGTGTAGATGATGACAGCCGGATCGTCGGCGCGCGTATCGGCCGGGGCGAACTCGCGCGCCTCTCGCTCGAGCGACGGCCAGAACGGGAGCGCACCGGCCGCGGCCACGGCGGCCGCGTCGCCGTCGATGCAGTAGATCGTCTTCAGCTCGGGAAGCGAGCTACGGATCTCCGCGATTTTTTGCAGGCCTGCGGTGTCGGTGACTAGCGCGACGGCGCCGCTGTTAGAGAGCCGGTACTGCAGCGCTTCCACGCCGAACAGCGCGAACAGCGGCACGGCGACCGCACCGAGTTTGTAAGCGGCCAGGTGGGCGAGCGCGGTTTCGGGCGCCTGCGGCAAGAAGATGCCGACCCGGTCGCCGCGCGCCACGCCGTGGCGCTCGAAGCTGTGCGCAAGCTGATTGGACAGCGCCTTGAGCTCGTCGAAAGTGAAGCGCACGATGTCGCCGTCGCGCCGCTCGTAGATGAGCGCCAGCCGGCCACTGCCGTCGGCCCATTTGTCGCACGCGTCCACGCCGATGTTGTAGCGCTCCGGGATAGGCCACGCGAAGTCTTGCACGAGCGCTTCGTAGCTGCCGGTTCGAGTAAGCATGTCGTCTCCTCATTTCCTCTTATGTTCGGTTGAGCGGTAATCTGCCGATAAAAAATCACCAAAAATACAGATCAATTGCGCTGGGACCGGTTAGATCAGTCGATTGACTATTAATCGAACGATTCCCTGTAATCATGCGGGTCGCGACCGGCTCTCGTTGGGCGGCTTGCCGCACGGGGAACACCCGGCATCTTTCGCCAGAGGCGATGCGATTTCGCCGGGCGCCTGTATTTCTATGACATTATCTCTGCACTATGTGCCAATTGCCGCTTTTCCTTCAATAAATGCATTGTGGATGTATTGCGGAATCGTTAAATTGTAATCGGCGCATGGCGAACCGGTCCTTTGCCTCACTGCGCCGAACCCCCGTTGGCCCGACTACCACGTCGGGCCTCTTTTTTTGGGGGACCGCGCATCTGCCTGCACGCCATTTCACCGGGAAGGCAGGTAGCGCGACGGATCGATCGATCGCCCTCCGTAGCGCAGCTCGAAGTGAAGCGTGACGCGGTCGTTGTCGGTGTCGCCCATTTCGGCGATCGTCTCGCCTTGCGTGACGCGATCGCCTTCCTTGACGAGCAGCTTGCGATTGTGCGCGTAGGCCGTGAGGAAATCCGCGTTGTGTTTGACGATCAGCAAATTGCCGTAGCCGCGCAGGCCGTTGCCGGCATAGACGACCGTGCCCGGCGCGGCCGCGACGATAGGGGTGCCCGGCGCATTGACGATGTCGATGCCCTTCGAGTTGACGCCGTCGAACCCACGCACGAGCTTGCCGGAAGTGGGCCAGATGAGCGAGATGCCGCGCGCGGGCGGGGCGGCGTCGGGCAGCGCGCGCGGCGCGCCGGCAATTGCCGGCGCGGGGCTCGTTGCGCCTGCGCCGGTATTCGAGCGCAGCGCAGCGCCGCCGTTCGCGCCGGATCCGGGCGGGGCCACCCGCAGCACTTGTCCGACTTCGATCGAATCAGGGTTCGCCAGATTGTTCCAACGGGCGATGCTGTGCACCGATTCGTGATGGTTGCGCGCGATTTGGGTTAGCGTGTCGCCACGCTCGACGCGATAGTACCCCGGACCAACGGGCGCCGACCCGCAAGCGGCCAGCGCCGCGACAAGCGGCACGCACGCGAGCCGCCTCATTATTTTTTTCAACATTGAACCTCGCTCGACACCTTCGAAACGCGCCGCCGCACCGGGTCTGCGGCGCGGCGGACAAAAACGTCCGATTGTAACGGCGGTAGGTCTACGAATGTGCGTCAGGGCGGCGAATCGGACGGCGAGCAGGCAGGAGCGGCGGGCGCGAGCCGGGAGCGACGGCCCGCCCGCCTGCGCGAGCGCCCGCGCTGTCGAATGTCAGAGCTTGGAGACGACGATGCGCAGCGAAGCCGTTTCGGTCCCGCCCGCCTCGAGCCAGCGCAGGCCCCGGCCGTTGTGGATCGCATCGGGCAAGCCGAGCCACGGCTCCACGCAGTAGAAGTCCGATGCGTCTGTTTCCGTCCACGTCGTCACCGCGTACCAGGGAATCGAGCCGGGGCGGTCGAGGCTGATCTCGATGCGCCGGCCGAGCGATGGCGCATCGAGCCGGACCGGCTGCGCCGGAATGTCTTGCAGACAGTGGAAGCGGTCGTGGATGAGTGGGTCGTCGAGCGTATAACGGGCGGCGCCCGCTTCCGGTGCGCTGATCGCGCCGTCTTCGAGCTGGCGGCGGCGCTCGGTCGGCGGCAAATCGAGCGTCGTCTCCGAGCGCAGCGCGTGCGGCAGCGCGAAGTAAAAGTGATGGCCGGCATAGTAGGGCAGCGGCGCGTCCCCGAGATTGGAGGTTGTAAAGGTGACATCGAGCGTGTGCGCGTCGGCCAGCCGGTACGCGGTCTCGAAGCGGAAGGCGAATGGGTACTGCGCACGCGTGGCGTCCGTGTCGGTCAGCGTCATTCGCACGCCATGCCCGTCCGCATCCACTTCGTGCGCGAACGGAAGATTGCGGGCGAAGCCGTGCATCGGCAAGACGCGTACGACGCCTTGCGCGTCGCGCCATTCCCCGATGCGGCCGTCTACGCGGTGCCGCCCGAGGAATGGGAACAGCAGCGGGTTGCCGCCGCGGACGTGCGCGACGTTGCTCCAGTCGGCGCGCTCGGGCCAGTAGATGACGGTTTCTTCGCCAATGCGCCAACTGAGCAGACGTCCGCCGAATTGGGGGGCGAGTTGGAGAAGCGAAGGACCGTGCGCGACATCGACGAACGTGATCTGCTGGGGGTCGGTCATAGTGGCTGCACTCGATGGTAAGAAAAAAGGTGGCGGTGACGAGCTCCGGTGTCGGCCATGCGGGGCGGCGACTTCCGAGGCGGGCCGGCGGGCCGGCGCGGCGAACTGCGATTGTGCCTCGGGATGGCCTCGGGAAAAACCCTGCTCGGGAAATTGCCGCTTCCGGCGGCGTTCTAGGCTCGCCATAATGGCGTCGTATGTGGGTGTTTTGTCTTTTTGAGCCGTGGCTCGGTCGCCGTTCGTTCACGAACCGATCGTCTCGTCTGCCGTTGTCAGGTTTGCACGCCTACGCTCGCCTTCGATTGCAATTCCGTTCCGGAGCCAGCATGGATCTCGCCATGGCAATGGGCCTTGCGCTGTTCGGCATCTTTACCGGCAGCACGGTCCTGTTTTTCTACCGCTTCGCGCGCTGAAGCCGCGCGGCGCAGTCCAAAACCGCGTCCCCGTCCGCCCGCACCCGGCCTCGTGCAGGGCCGCCGCGTGGCGGGCGCGCCGTTCCCATCGTTCAAACGTTTGCCGGTAACTCGGCCTTGCGGCATGTGCCCCGTTGACGTAGGTCAAACGGCCGCAGCATGGTTTTTCGTATCGTAGGACGGTTTATTTTTGCCTCGACGGCCCGTCCAAAACCATGACCGAAAATTTGATCACGCCAGGCGAGACGTATCGCTTGTCCGAGCGAGACGTCAGCATATCGCGAACCGATACGGCCGGACGCATCGTCTACGTCAACGAAGCCTTCGTGAAAAGCAGCGGCTACACGCGCGAGGAACTGTCCGGCAAGCCGCAAAACATCGTCCGGCATCCCGACATGCCGCCCGAAGTGTTTCGGGATCTCTGGGAGACGATCGGGCGCGATCAGCCCTGGACGGGGCTTCTCAAGAACCGGCGTAAGGACGGCCGGGCCTATTGGGTCGTCGCGAACGTGACGCCCGTGTTCGAGAATGGACGAAAGGTCGGCTATATGGCCGTGCGGACCAAGCCTACCGACGAGCAGGTCGACGAGGCGGTCCGTCTATACGGCTTGCTGCGTGGCCTCGACGATCACGGCATGCGGCTCGAAGGCGGTCAACTCGTCCATCGGGGCATACGCGGCGTCGTCGATCGAGTGCTGCGTCTGCCCGTCGCGTTGCGGCTGTGGGGCGTGATGGCGCTGCTCATGGTGTTGTTCGCATTGCAGATGCTGGCGGCGGTGCGCGCCTTCGTGCCGGGGATGTCGCCGGTCGCTCTGAGCGCAGTGCTCGGCACCGTCGGGATCGTCATGGCGGCGACGACCGGGCTGTATTTGATGCGCGAAGTCCTGGCGCCGCTCAAGGCCCTGAACGACAGCGCGCTGAACGTATTGTGCGGGCACATTCAAGCGTTGTTTCCAGAGCGCGGCGATGCGCAGGCCAGGCGCCTTGCGCGCATGCTCAATCAGATGAACGCGAAGCTCGTCGGCATTCTCATCGACGCGAAGGTGTCGATCGACGTCATCGAGCGTGCGACGCAGGAATTCGCCAACGGCACCGCGGATCTCGCCGGCCGAACCGACGAACAGGCGAGCGCGATCGAGAAGACGACAGAGAGCCTCGCCGAAATCACTCAAACGGCCGAGCGCAACGCGCTGGGCGCCGAGCGTGCGAACGCAACCGGGCACGAGACAGCCGAATCGGCGGAATCGGCCGCGCGCGAGGTGCAAAAGACCGTCGAGGTCATGGCGCAGGTGCGCGAACATTCGCGCAAGATCGCCGAGATCACTTCACTCATCGACGGCATTGCATTTCAAACGAACATCATCGCGCTCAACGCCTCTGTCGAGGCGGCGAGAGCGGGGCAATACGGGCGCGGTTTCGCGGTGGTCGCCACCGAGGTGCGCAATCTCGCGCAACGCGCGGCGAACGCGGCGCGCGAGATCAGGGACATCGTCGAAAGTTCGATGGACACGGTGACCACGGCCACGGAGACAGCGACGCGAGCGGGCGATACGATGAATACGGTCGAGCAGTTCGTGACTCGCCTCACCGACACGCTGCAGGAGATCGTGCTCGCGAGCCGTGGGCAAAGCCTGCAGATCGCGCAGATCAACGACGCGGTCGGCCAGGTGTCGGAACTCACGCAGCGCAACGCCGCACTCGTCGAGCAATCGGCGGCCGCCTCGATGGGGCTGCGCCAGCAGACGCAGTCGCTGGAATCCGCCGTCAGCGTATTTCATCTAGCCGGGGACGCGGCGCGCGTTCATTGACGCGAGAGCGGTCCGCCTTCGAGTTCGAGCGCGACGGCCGGCGTCCGCAGGCTTTCTTCGTCGCGCCCGGCGATGGCCGGGTAGACGATTCCCGCCACGACCGCGCCTAGAATCGGCGCCGCCCAAAAGAGCCACAGCTGATCGATGGCCGCGCCGCCGGCGATCAAGGCGGGCCCCGTCGAGCGGGCGGGATTGACGGACGTGTTGGTGATAGGAATCGACACGAGATGAATCAGTGTCAGACACAGCCCGATCGCGATCGGGGCGAATCCGGCGGGCGCGCGCTTGTCGGTCGCGCCAAGGATGACGAAGACGAAAAAGCCCGTCATGACCGCTTCGCACAGAAAGGCCGCCATCATCGAGTAGTGAGCGGGCGAGTAATCGCCGTAGCCGTTCGAGGCGAACCGGCTGGAGCCTGCGTCGAACGCCGGGTTGCCGGCCATGATATGCGAGAGCAAGAACGCGGCGAAGATCGCACCGATCAATTGAGCGACGATGTACGGGAGCACGTCGCGCACCGGAAAGCGGCGAGCCGTCGCCAAGCCGATCGTGACGGCCGGGTTCAGGTGCGCACCCGAGACGTTTCCGATGGCATAGGCCATCGTCAAGACGCTGAGCCCGAATGCGAGCGAAACGCCGACGAGGCCGACTCCGATCTCGTGCCCGGAGACACTGAGGCTTGCCGCAATCAATGCGCAGCCGCAGCCGCAGAAGACAAGCCAAAACGTACCGAATGCTTCGGCGATGAGGCGCCGCATGGCGAGCATAGTTAGTTCTCCTTATCGAATCGATGGGCTGGGCGATCGATACGCGTCGACCGCCTCCGGGTGCTGCGGTGGTGCGATCTTATGGGCATAAACGCGGCCGTGATCAAAACTATTGTGAAGAGCCTAGTGCATGGGAGCGAGGCGCGGCGGCTGAAGCGACGCGTAGCGGACAAGAATTCTTCGAATATGGGATCGGCCGGCATGGCCGTTGGACATGAGCAGGCTTTTCGTCGCCGGTCTCGTTCGGCATTCGGGAATAGCGACAGGCGTTCGTACTGTAAGGAAGGATGGATGACAGGTGCTTAGCCGGTGCGCTTGGCGTTCCCGAAACGTCGGGTGATTCGATCGGGAGCGCAGCGTGCCCGCCGCGCGCCCTTAGGCCACGCGTGGCGTGCGGCGGGCAGCCGGCTTCAGCCGCCGGTCTTGCCCGGCGGCAGTTGGTCGGGCTCCGGCTCCGGCGTGCCGATGTCGGGCACGTCGGGCGTACTCGGGCTCGGCGCGTCGGGGATCACGGGTTGATCGGGGATCGGCGGGTCGGGGGGATCGCTTGCTTGCGCATTCATGGTCGGCTCTCCGTTTGGCCCTGGAGTTCGAGCGTCTCTACAGCCCAGCACGGCGCGTGCCTCTGCCGGAGACGCCACGGCGCACCATCATGCGCCGCCCCGTTGCACGCTGAGCCCGCCGTCGATCGCCCACGTCTGCCCGGTCACGTAGTCTCCGTCCCCTCTGCCCGTTGCCCGGCAAGCGCCATACTGCCCGCCGGGGCACAATGCCTGCTCGCCATAGCTGGACATCGAACCCTGCGGCATGGCGAAAGGACACATCATGACTGACCGAAACGGATACTCGAAGACAGCGCCGACGCGCGCTGAGGTGGATGCGCAGACGGGCGCGACCGTGCTCGAATTCGGCACGGATTGGTGCGGATATTGCCAAGGCGCGCAGCGTCACATCGTCGAGTCGCTCGATCGCGCCCCTTCATTGCGCCATCTGAAGATCGAAGATGGTCCCGGTCGTCCGCTTGGGCGCTCGTTCAAGGTCAAGCTCTGGCCAACGTTGATTTTCTTGCGAGACGGCGTCGAGGTCGCGCGCGTCGTGCGGCCGACCGACGCGCGGGCGATCGACGAAGGCGTCGCGGCGCTGTCCTCGCCCGCCTAGGCGCGTGCTGCCGGCCGCGCCGGTCGTCTACAGCGGCTTAGGCCGGTTGCCCGATCGATCGGGCTTGTCATGTTCGGGCGGATACGGCGAGCCGCCGGGATGACTGGATTCCCCCGGCTCATGCGCCTGGGTTTCGCGCGGATCGCGCGGCACGACGCGGTCCGCCTGCTCATCGGGGATCGTATGAAGCGGTGCGCCGCTGCCCGGTGCATGGGGCTTGTCGGAGGGATCGCGTTCGCGGCTCGGCGACGCGCTAGGGTCACGCTGATGTTGGGTCATGATCGTGCGGTTCCGTAGGAAGCCAGAATAAAACGAGCAGTGCGCAATCATCGTGCCGTACATGTCGATCGGGCTTACACACGCACCCCCACGCTTTTTTTCCTGCTTCCGCGAATAGAGTTATCGATTCTCCAATTTTCAGAAAAGAAAAAGGAAGAAAGAAAGATCTTTATATTGCGATTGACAATTAGCTTACGATTTTTGTTGAAAATAGGCGTCGTGGCGTAAATCGACGATCCAATAAGACGGATCCAAGACTGTCCGCAGGAACGTACCCAGAGCCGGGGGAAAGGCCGCTGAGCGAACGCATCGCCTTCTTGACAAGCCTGCGATTCCGGCCTAATTTTTTATCGCCGAACTCACCGGCATATTCACTCTGTATTTGAATCCGCATTACCCTCCGAATTCTTGTAGTAAAAGAAAAGCGTTTCATCGACGTTTCGTTTTGCGCAGCATTATTTTGTGCGGTTCGATAGTCAGGCTCTTGGTCGTAATCGAGAAGAGGGCTGAGTGTCGGCCGTCGTCGGCTATTTGCGCGCCGAAATAGGCGGTGCGCCGTGCCGGCGCGGTCATCGAGAACGGCAACTCAACTACCAAGGACAAAAATGAAGAATCGAGATAGGAGTGGTATCTCCGGTCTAGGCCGTCGCTTGCGCGGCGGATTATGGCCCAGTGCAATCGCGGCGGCGGCGCTCGCGCTGGCAGGCTGCGGCGGCGGTGACGGCGCCTCGTCCATGGGAACGAGCGCGAATGCCCAGCAAGTTGCTGCCGCGCAGTCTCAGGCTGCTCAGCAGCAGGCGCCCGACCAGCCCTATACGGACCCGATCGCCTACAAGACGAGCGCGGCCGACAGCCTCGATCCGACTCAGGTGACGGAGAAGGCAGCGGTCATGCACCATGTGTGGAAATCGGGCCAAAAGACGCTCGACTACACCACGACCACGGGCCATTTGACGGCGTCGGACCTTGGCGGCAATGCGGAGGCGACGATGTCCTACGTGGCGTATACGGCGCCGAGCAAGGACGGCAAACCGCGGCCCGTGACCTTCTTCTATAACGGTGGCCCGGGCTCGTCCTCGATTTGGCTGCGACTCGGCTCGTTTGCCCCGACGCGCGTGGCGACGCCCGATCCGCTGATGACGAACTGGCCGAACTACCCGCTCGTCGACAACGCGGAGAGTCTCATCGACACGACCGACATGGTCTTCATCGATCCCCCTGGCACGGGGTTGTCCGAAGCCATCGCACCGAACACGAACAAGAGCTTCTGGGGCAGCGATTCCGACGTGACGGTGATGCGCGATTTCATCCGGCGCTACGTCTCGGTCAACAATCGGACGGCTTCGCCGCTGTATCTGTTCGGCGAATCGTACGGCACGCCGCGTACGGATATGCTCGCGCTTGCGCTCGAATCGGCCGGCGTCAATCTCACGGGCATCATGCTGCAGTCGTCGATCCTGAATTACTTCGCCGATGCGATCGAGGCGGTCGCGATCCTGAGCACGGACACGATCGACATGAACGCGCTCAAGCTCGACACCGATACGCTGAGCGGCTACTACCCCGGTTACGCGGCGGTCGCGGCCTATTTCAATCAGCTCTCGGCGCCGGCGGTCGACCCGGCTCTCTTCGCGTTCCAATCTGAATTGTTCGCGACGATGCATTACCACGAGTTCAAGAAGTACGCGCAGTCGTGGGTGCTGAGCCAGCTCGGGGTGCCGACGTTCCTCGGCACGCCGGTCTTCCCGAGCGCGCCGAAACTGGCGTCGTGGACTTGGTCGTCCGGGTTGTCGTACCAGGCGCTGAACGGCTATTTCAACATCAATCCGTTCAACAACGAACTGTTGCCGGGCACGACCATCGGCCGTTACGACGGGCGCGTTTCGTTGCCCGATTCGGATCCCCGCCTGAAAACGGACGGCGATCCGTCGGACATTTTGATTTCGCAGCCGTTCACGACGGCGCTGGCGACGCAGATGCCGACCTACCTCGGTTACACCGCCCCGAACGCGACGTATATGCCGCTCAACGACGAAATCATCTACGCGTGGGATTTCTCGCATGGCGGACAAGCGCTGCCCGATACGATCCCCGATCTGCTGGCGGCCATCGAGCTCAACCCGCAGCTGAAGGTCATGGCGCTGAACGGCTACCACGATCTCGCCACGCCGTTCTTCAACACGGAGAAGCAGCTCGCGCGGTTGCAGACGGTGCAGGGGCTCAATGCGAACCTGCAAGTGACGTTCTACCCGGGCGGCCACATGATCTATCTCGACGATCAGGCGCGGCCCAAGATGAAGTCCGATCTGCGCCACTTCTATGCCGGCGAGCCGGCGCCCGGCGCGCTCGGTTTGTGGATGCTGCCGCCGCCGTGGCGTGACGAAGCGCCGCCGACGGGCACCTCGACGCTCGCGGCGCAGTCCGCGATGCAATGACTGGCGATGGCGGGTTTCTTCGGCTAATTTTCTTATGTGAGCGGATCATGTCACTTATCGATATGCGAAGTCTCTTTTCTTTCATCGCGTTGAGCGTGCTGGCGGGGGCCGTCCATGCGGCTACGCTGCAGGCGGTCGCGCCGGTGCATCTGCCGTCCCACGGCATGGGCGTCGATGGCCCGTATTTCCCGCAAAAGCGGGCCACCGCCGTCATGCCCACGACGGGCAACGACCTTGCCCAGCAGGCACAGCAACGGCTCGATGCACGGCTCGGCGCAAATACGGTGCTCAGCAACGGCGCGGCGATTACGAAGGAGCAGGCCCGAACGAACGGTCTCGGCTACATCGCCAAGCACTTCGACGAAATCGACACGGCCCATAGCGGACGCGTGACGATGAGCGACGTCAGACAGTACCTGCAACAGCGGCGACGCCAGTAACGCCCCAACGCCGGGAACGGCGGTAACAGCGCGCGCGGCGCATCGCTTCTTTGCGCCGCGCCGCATCGTCCGATGGCTTGGCCGAAGGGGGCAACGCCTGCTGCCCGCATGCGGTTCGCGCGTGCGGGCAGCATCGTTTCACGCGTCGCGAACGCACGCGAACATGCAAGACCGCCCACGGACGCGCTCGCTGCCGGGCATGAGCGTTGCATGACGAGCGGCATGCCAATCGTTCCAGCGGAGGTTCACCATGCCAGAGCGCAAAACGGTTTCACGCGCGCAAGCGGACAAGCAAGCGGGCAAGGCCCCCTCGACGCAGGCCGGCGAATTCGTCAAGGAGGAAATGGATCATGTGCGCAGCGGCAAGCATGGCGTGCGCTCGGCCAAACAGGCCGTTGCGATCGGCTTGTCGAAGGCGCGCCGCGCCGGCGTCGATTTGAAGCCGCCCAAGAAAGGCAAGACGAGCGAGGCCACGCGTAAGAAGGCCGAAAAGGACGTGGCTGCGGGGCAGGGCAAGCCCAAGCATTCTGCGAGCACCGAAACGAAGGCCAAGCGTTCGCGCACGAGCGAGGCGGTGCTCAAGCGCGAGAGCACGCGGGGCGCTTCGCACGCCGCGGTGTCGAAACAGGCGAAATCGGCGGCAGCCAAGCGGCCGGCGGCTAGCCGGTCGGCCGCGGCGAAAAAAGCCGCGCAAACGAAGGGCGCCGCAGCGCGTTCGGCCGCCGCGAAAAAGGCCGCACGCACGCGCGCCGCGCGCTCGCATGCGCATCACTGAAGCCGTCATCCGGCGGCGCATGGAAACGCGACACTAAAAGACGCACCGCCGTCTTGAGCTAGATCAAGAAAATCGACACGATCGTTGCAGGTGCGTCGATCGAACGCTTCGTGATCGCCCTACACGGACGAACTGAAACGTTCCGATCGTCGCACCTGGGCGACGTGCGTGTCGATGCGCGTTTACCTGATCCGAAAAGCTGCGGCAAATCGGTCCTTTCGTCTAAAGATGGACGCGGCGCTCGTCGTTAACTGACCCAAGAGCCGATCTAAAACGACGGCTCCCTGTCTCGCCCGCCGAGCGTCGGCGGCGAGGGCACACAAGAATCCAAACGGGGAAAGCGCCTTGAACCAGCAACGATCGTCATGGACGCGTACGGCCGCGCCCGGCGAAGTCATCTACTCCGAGGGGTACTCGGGGGAGGCCGTCCTCTACGTCATCACCGAAGGCAAGGTCGAGCTCTCGACGCGTTGTGACGATAAAAAGGTCGTCCTCGCCACGCTGGGCAAGGGCGAGTTCTTCGGCGAGGCGGTGCTCCTGCAAGCGGAGCCGCGCGCGCACACCGCGAAGGCGCTCGCCTTTTGCCAGCTGACGGTCGTGCATGCGAGCATGGTCGAAGAAGACCTCGAGCGTGCGTCGCCGTTGCTGCGCCATATCGTGCGCACGACGATTCGCCGCAACCGCAAGAAGGACGATTTGCTGGCGACCTATACGCATGCCGATTTTCTGCCGGGCGTCGTGTCGTATGCGCACGTGCTGGCGCTCATGGCGGGCGCAGTCGGCGCGGACGTCATGGACGGGCGCGCGCGCCGTGGCCAGCCCGAGGAGGCATCGGTGCCGCTGCCCGAAGTCATCAAGAAATTCCGCGCCATCGCGGGCCATTCGCGCCCCCACGTCATGACGATGCTGGGCCGCATGGAAAAGCTGAACCTCGTTTCGTTGGGGACGGGCCGTGCCGAACATTTGAGCGGCAATGCGCGAGCAGGCCAGGACGCCGTGTCGAATCGCCAGGTGGTGACGTTCGACCCGTTGCGTATCACCGAACGCGCGCAGCAAGTGGCCGATCAAGATCTCGACATCGCCATCAACAGCGAGCTCGAGTTGATCGAGCTCTCCGATCTGGAAGCGTTGATCGGCGTCGAGCGGAAAATGCTGCTGAGCAAGCTCTCGCACGACGAGATCGCCGAGGATCTGTTCGCTTTCCGCAAGACGAAAGTGCTCCACTACGTCGAAGAGAAGGGCGTGGGCTACTTTTCGAAACGCGCGCGCGGCAGCGGCCAGATCTCGTCGCTGGAGGACATCGAGTTCGTCGATCATCGCACGCTGTTCGACGCAGTCAGCGCGATGGATACCTACGACCTCGCCAAGCTGGCGGCATCGACGAGCGACTCCGCGATCGTCGATAAATTGTTCTCGGTGATGACGGAGGCGCGCAAGAAGGAAGTGTCGTGGGTCATGCGGCGCGACCTGAAGCTAGATCAAGCGGAAGTGGACGACATCGAGCAACGCTTCCTCGAAACGGTCCGCACGATCAGGGCGGCGAGCGGCCATGCATCGTTGGCGATGAGCCGGGAAGCCTAGGGATTCCGTCGGGATTCATAGAGATTCGTAGGGTTTCGTAGGCCCGAGGAACGGCGTGCCTGCTCACGTCCGAGACGGCGTGCGAAGGCGACGAGCGATGAGGGCCGCGAAGCAAGTCACGAGATCATAGGAGGGCGCATGGATCTGCTAACCGTCATCGGCGCGCTGTTCGGCGCCGCGGCCATTGGCGTCGGGTTTTGGCTCGAAGGCGGGCATTTCGGCACGCTCGTGCAGGGCGAGGCGTTCGTGATCGTGTTGGGCGGCACGTTGAGCGCCGTCATGATTCAGAATACGTGGTCGCGCTTTTTCGACGGCATCAAGCAATTGCATCTTGCGTTCAAGAAGGCGCGGCACGTCGATCGCGACAGTTTGTCGACGTTGCTCGAATGGGGCGATCAAGCCAAGCTCAACGGCATGCTCGCCTTCGAATCGATCGACGCGACGGGGATCAACGCATTCGCCAAGCGCGGGTTGGAATTGCTAGCGAACGGCGTTTCCACCGCGGTGCTCGAAGATGCGCTGCATCGCGAGCTCGTGGCCTACGAGCGCAATCGCATGGCGGCGGCGCGCATCTGGCATCAGGCCGGCGGCTATGCCCCGACGTTCGGCATTCTCGGCGCTGTGCTGGGCCTGATCCACGTCACCGGGCACGTGCTCGAACCGGCCCAACTCGGCGCCGGCATCGCGACGGCCTTCACTGCGACGCTGTACGGGTTGGCGCTGGCTAACCTCGTCTTTCTGCCGCTTTACGGGAAGATCAAAGCGCAAGTCGATAGCGAGTTGCGTTTCCGCAGGCTGTATATGGACGGGCTGCTCGCGATTTCCCGTAAGGAGTCGCCGCAGACGATCGAGACGCGGCTCGCGGCGGAAGTGCGCGAGCGCGCCGCGGAGTCGCTCGGGTAGCCGGGCGAGCTCGACCGGCCGAATCATCCTGATCGACGTGAACGGAGCGCGCCTATGAGCCTTCTTGCCGATAGTAAGCGTCTTTCTGCGGGCGAAACCGGGCATGACATACATGAGCTGCAGGAAGAGCAGTCCGAACGCTGGCTGATCTCCTACGCGGATCTCATCACGACGCTGATGGTGTTTTTCCTCGCGCTATACGTGCTCGAGCTCGCGAAAGACCGCGATCTGCAGACGAAGCAGTTCGAAGCACAGGCCGCGAGCCTGCGGGCGCAGACGGCGACGAACACCGCGGCCGACGCCCGCAAGGCCGCCGAGGCGAAGCTCGTGGCGTTGCTGGCTCCGCTCAGCGCAACGCACGCGGTCACCGTGAGCGAATCGCGCCAGGGTGTGGAGATCGCGATCAACGCCAAAGTGCTCTTCAATTCGGGCGACGCGCGTTTGCTGCCCGATTCGATCGACGTGCTCGATCGTGTCGCGAACGTCCTTGCCGGTCAGTCGGACAAGAACATTCTCGTGGAAGGCCACAGCGACAGCGTGCCGATCTCGACCGGCAAGTACGAATCGAACTGGGAACTCTCGGCGGCGCGAGCGGGCGCCGTCGTTCGCTTTTTCGTCGACAAGGGGATCGAGCCGCATCGGCTCGCCGCGGTCGGCCGTGCCGACAATGTGCCCCTCGTGCTCGGCGACGATGCGGCGGCGCGCGCCGCCAATCGGCGCGTGACGATTCTCGTCCAGTATTGACGCCCGAATTTTGCGTGATTTTGTGCGATCTCACGGCGTATCGGCCGCCGTTTTTCTTTCTCCGTCGCGAGCGGACATAAAAGCGTGGTTTTCGGCCATGCGCATTGCGTCCGTTTTCTTCGATCGTCCAATTCGATCGCCGTCTATTCGCATCTCAATGACCGAAACTGAATAGCGAACAGCGTCGGCGGCGCCCCCGTCCAATGGACGGCGCCCGCCACGATCGGAAGCAACGACAAAGCACGGAGTCATTCATGCGGGTCACGCGATGGATTGCCGCGGGCTGGGCCTGCGCGGTGTTGGCGGTCAGCACGTCAACGCTCGGCGCACCGACGTTCGTGCGCGACTTTGCCGATATCGGCGGCGTTGCCGGCACGAATGTACCCGTCATGTCATCGGCATCCTCCGCGGGCATTCGTTTGCGCGCTTCGCGGCCATGCAGGGGGGCAGGCTATTCGCAGGATGCGTCCCGGCCCATCACCCTCACAGCGGGCATGGCTTCGTACGACATCTACAACCCGTCGACGGATGCCTACGACCGCGTCGCATTGCGCGCGTACGATGGATGTCCGACGGGGCCCGCCATCAACGTCGATCCGGGCCAGACGTTGAACGTACGGCTCGTCAATGCGCTGCCGCCCGAATCGGCCGATACGTGCCCGCCCGATGCCGCGCACGGCACGCCGCATTGCTTCAACACGATCAACATCCACTTGCACGGCATGCATGTTTCGCCGTCGGGCAATAGCGACAACGTATTTCTGAGCGTGCCGCCGGGCGGCTCGCTCGACTACCGCTACGAGATACCGCGCGATCACCCGGCGGGCACGTTCTGGTATCACTCGCACCGGCACGGATCGACGGCCATCGATGTCGCGAGCGGTATGGAGGGCGTGCTGATCGTGCGCGGGCATCGTACGGCTGCACGTCGTGCGCAGAACGGCGGAATGGCCGACATCGATACGATTCTTCGTGACGATCGCTCGAAACGGCCCTTTCCCGAGCATGTCTTTCTATTTCAGCAGATCGAATACGCATGCTTTGCCGATGCAGCGGCCGCCGCGCCGCTGGCCGATCCGGCGACGCACGAATGGGTTTGTCCGCCCGGCAGCGTCGGGGAACTGCGCAACTACACGAATCAACTGAATTTTGTCGCCGACCCCCGCCCCGCGCACAAAGGACAGTTCAATTCGACATGGGCGATTTCGGGCCGCTATACGCAGATCAACGGCGTGGTGCAACCGCAATTTCCGTCTGCGAACGGCTTCTTGCCTGCGGGGCAAATCCAGCGCTGGCGGCTCGTGCATGGGGGAGATCGGGACACGATCAACATGAAGGTCGTTCGCGCCAATCTGACGGCGCTTGGCCGTGTCGAGAACGGTGCGGCGACGGAGCAGGAGATCGACGCGGCGGCACGCAAGGCCAACGCCGTATTGGCGGCGCGGCATTCTCACGCGCAGGCGGCGGAGACGCTTGATCGGTTGTGCGGCGGCGAGACCGTCGAGCAACTCGAGATCGCCGTGGACGGCCTCACGCGCAGCGCGATCGTGGAAAAGGACGTCGATACGCTGAACCCGGGGTATCGCAGCGACGTGCTCGTCGCGTTCCCGACGCCGGGCCTTTATTGCGTGTTGGACGAAGCGGCCGAGGCGTCGGCAACGATCAACGTCCGCCCCGGAGCGGGTAACGTCAAGGACCGGCGCTTGCTGGCGTTCGTGCGCGTCGGGCCCGGCACGAACATTCCCGACTATGCGCCCGACGGTCTCGGGCATTCGAAGTATTGGCAATACGTGCGCGAGCGTCTCGTTGCCGCGAATCGCGATTTGCCGGTCGATGTCCTTACGGATTTGCGCTCGCTCGATACGCACGCCTTCGCCCCCGAAAAACCGCTGACGGGGCCGGTCGACAAGCAGGTGGCGATGCGGTTCGACATCGGTTTTTCGAACGGTTCACTGCGTTTCACGATGAACGGGAAGACGTACGACCCGGCGCGTGTCGACTATACGGCCGTGCTCGGAACGACGGACGAATGGCGGTTGACAGCCGGTGCGGGCGGACACCTTTTTCATATTCACGTGAACCCGTTCGAGATCGTGGACATCTTGAACGCCCGCGGCGAGTCGATATTCGATGCGAGCGGCGATTGCACGGCTGCGGAAATCGCAACGGGAGACCGGCAATATTGCACGATGCGCGGCGTGTTTCTCGACACGGTCTTCGTGAAATCGGGCTATTCGGTCGTCATGCGCACGCACTACCGAGACTTCACGGGCGAGTTCGTCATGCACTGCCATATCCTCGATCATGAGGACGCGGGGATGATGCAGAACGTCGCCATCGTTTCCCCGGCCACGGCGTTCATGACGCGCGTGGCGCAGCCGTTGGCGCAGGCGCGCGGCCGCCTCGATGCGTTGATGGACCGCTTGCGCTACGGCCGTCGTCGACCGGAGAGCCAGATAGCGCTCTCGGCTCCGGTATGCGGGCAGGGGGGCGGCGTGCTCGTCGACAAGTGAGCGAGCATGCGGCATGGCGCTTGCGGCAGCCGTGGCACCCGTCCTCCTGCACGGCGCAATCCCCCAATGACCGCGCTCGATTCCTCGACCTCGCCCAAGCGTTTCACCGCCACGATCCGATCGATCCTCGAGCGGCCCGAGACGGTGGCCGTGAACGTCACGTTCGTGCTCGGGGCGGGATTCTCGAACTCGTGGGATCCGCGCTATCCGGTCGGCACCGATCTGTTCGATTTCTCGGGCGACGATTGGCGCGGCTTGTCCCCGGCGCTAGGCGATTTTCTTGAAACGATCAACTTCTACACCGGGGATGCGCGCATCGACCGGGCCGCGTTTCTGGACATCGTCTACCAGGTCGGCATGTTGCGCAAATACCCGCCGATCCGTCATCGATACGTCGACGATTACCGCTTGGCCCTTGTCGAGCGCGAACTGCGCTCGCTCGTTTATCGTAAGTTCGCGGCTTGTGCCCCGCCGCCGCGCTTCGGCGTGCGCGGTCTCGCTTTTCGCGACGCGCTCACCGACGAACAAAAGGCAATTCAGGCGTTTTTCGGGGCGCTGGCGCGCCATGCCGCACTTGCCGATTCGGCGGCCCGCTCCGGCGCGCGAATCCGGTTGAATTTTCTGACGACGAACTACGACTTCGTCGTAGAGGCGCTCGTCGATTCGTCGATGGGCGGGGAACCGGGAAGTCTTTGGCCCATGGCTTCGCGTGCGCTCTACCGCGGCTTCACGCCAGTGGCTTATTGCGGCGACGCGGACGGCGCCGCGATGATGAAGCCGCATGCATGCGGGCATTTGCTCAAGCTCAACGGGGGCTTCGAGATCTTTCGCGCCGGCGTCGAGTTCGAGATCGACTACCGGCCGCGCACCGAGGCCGCGCTGCACGCCAACCCGCCCGAGATCATCTTGCCCTCGCGCGCGCAGGACTATGAATTACCGTACTTTCAGGCCTTGTTTCCGAAGGCCGTTCGTTTGCTGCAGGAATCGCGCGTGGCCGTGCTGGTGGGCTATGGTTTCCCCGACGAAGACGCTTTGCTGCGATT
This sequence comes from uncultured Burkholderiaceae bacterium, assembly GCA_966212325.1. Taxonomy (GTDB): domain Bacteria; phylum Pseudomonadota; class Gammaproteobacteria; order Burkholderiales; family Burkholderiaceae; genus Trinickia. Next base: position 45,631 of record CBIHRA010000030.1, read on the forward strand.
GCTCTTGCGACAGTTCGCGGAAGCGCCGGCCGACGGCCGTCAGCGCGAACTGTATTACATCGACTTGGAAGCCGAGCGCGTTCAACTCGCCCGCGTGAAAACGGTATTCCCTCATTCGAGCGGCGAGGGCGGGCTGGCCGTCATTCCCTATCGCGGCACGTTCGGCGAATGGTGCGAGTCGGTGCTGGCGAGTGCGGGCGCCCCGGCGCGTTAGCAGACCGGCTGCGGTCGACGATGGCACATAACGCCTCAAAACCCGAAAATGCGCGAGAATTCTGTCCTCGGCAGGCCGATCGGGAAGCCAAAAGAATATATTTCACTCGCGGCAACCGCGGACACTAATGGCGTCCGCGCTAGCGGCGCGGCGCACGGCGGACTCCCCAATTTTCTACACCGTTATGGGTATCGCAAATGTTTGAACATGTCGAAGGCTATCCCGGCGATCCGATCCTCACGCTCAACGAGGATTTCCAAAAGGACCCGCGCGAGCGAAAGGTCAACCTGAGCATCGGCATTTATTTCGATGCAGAGGGCGCAATTCCGGTGATGCACGCCGTGCGCGAAGCCGAGGCAGCGTTGCTGCGCAACATCGGCCCGAAGCCGTACTTGCCGATGGTCGGCATGACCGCGTACCGCGACGCAGTGCAGTCGCTCGTGTTCGGTGCGGAGCACCCGGCGCGCACGGACGGCCGTATTGCGACGTTGCAGACGCTGGGCGGCTCGGGGGCGCTGAAGATCGGCGCCGATTTCCTGAAGCGTTACTTTCCGGAATCGCAAGTGTGGCTGAGCGATCCGAGCTGGGAAAACCATCGTTTCATCTTCGAGCGGGCCGGCATCAAGGTGAACGTGTACCCGTACTACGACGAAGCGACGGGAGGCTTGAAGTTCGATGCGATGCTCGCGGCGATCGATGCGTTGCCCAAGCGCAGTATCGTGCTGTTGCATGCGTGTTGCCACAATCCCACGGGCGTCGATCTCGATGAAGGGCAGTGGCTGCGCTTGATCGACGTGATCGAAGCGCGCGGGTTGCTGCCGTTCGTCGATATGGCCTATCAGGGCTTCGGCACAGGCCTTGACGCCGACGCGTTCGCCGTGCGCGAACTGGCCCGCCGCGGCTTGCCCGCCTTGATCGCCAACTCGTTCTCGAAGAACTTCTCGCTGTACGGGGAGCGTGTCGGGGGCTTGAGCGTCGTATGCGAGGACGCTGCCGCGGCCGCGCGAGTGCTCGGGCAACTGGCCGCCGGGGTGCGTTCGAACTACAGCAATCCGCCGATCCACGGCGCGAAGATCGTATCGACGGTGCTGGGCGCGCCCGCGCTGCGCGTGCAGTGGGAGGAGGAACTCGCGGCGATGTGCCGGCGTATCGCGCGGATGCGGCAATCGATCCACGACAGCTTGCGCGAGCACGTGAGCGGCGAGGCGCTCACGCGCTACGTGAAGCAGCGCGGGATGTTCACCTACACGGGGCTCAGCGAATCGCAAGTGCATGCGCTGCGCGAAGTGCATGGCGTCTATGTCTTGCGTTCGGGGCGGATGTGCGTCGCCGCCTTGAACGATTCGAACGTCGAAATCGTCGCGGACGCGATCGGTCAGGTCCTCAAGAGCGGCGTTTGACGCGTAGGCGTGCGCGTGCGGAGAGTACGCGTGGGCGCTTAGCCGGTGCGACGGGCGCTTGCCTCGGCTCGTCGGCGCCTCGGTGCCTCGGCTCGTCGGCGCCTCGGTGCCTCGGCTCGTCGGCTCGTCGGCTCGTCGGTGCCTCGGCTGATCGGCTGATCGGCTGATCGGCTGATCGGCTGATCGGCTGATCGGCTGATTGGCTGATTGGCTCGGAGCGTGCCGGCCGTTCGCCGCGTTAGAATCGCCCGGTGCGGTCCCCTGCGAATATCCGCTCCTCGTTCGGTCACTTTTCGGTCGCTTTTCGGTCACTCGGAGTCGTCGCTATGTTCGATCTTTCCACGCTGAGTACGTTCGTCGCGGTCGTGCTGGGCCTGTTTCTCATTCCGGGTCCCGCCGTGCTGCTGGTGTTGAGCCGGACGGTGCAAGGCGGGCGCAAGACCGGGATCCTGACCGGGCTCGGGATTGCAACGGGCGATTTCGTTCACACGTTGTTCGCGTCGGTCGGATTGTCCGCGTTGTTGATGACTTCCGCGCTTGCGTTCAATGTGGTCAAGCTCGTAGGCGCGGCCTACCTCATCTACCTAGGCGTTCGGGCGTTGCTGGAGAAGCAGTCGGATCCGTCGTTGCCGAAGATCGCGTCCGTCACGCCGGGGAAGGCGTTCCTCCAAGCGATTCCCGCCGAAGTGCTCAACCCCAAGACGGCGTTGTTCTTTCTGGCGTTCTTGCCGCAGTTCGTTCACCCGGAACACGGCTCGACGTTCGCTCAGTTCACGATGCTCGGGCTGATTTTCGTTGCGCTGAGTTCGATTTATACGACGCTCGTCGTCTTGTCGATCCGGCCGTTGGGGCGGCTCGTCAAGCGCATGTCATGGATCGGCCGGTGGCAGGGTAAGATCATCGGCACGATCTTCATTTCGCTTGGAGTGAAAGTCGCGACGCAGCATCGCTGACGGGTGATTCGCCCGGGAGAGGATGAGGTCGAGACCGCGTGCGCAAGCGGAGCCATGGCATTTGTGCAGCAGCCTGTTGCACAAATGCACCGTCTGGCCGCGCTTCGGCGAAAGCCCTCATATATTCGAGGTTGCGCGGCGAGAGGCAACGCACGTACATCGGCACGGAACGAAGCAACGACGGACAGATAAAAGTCGAGTTGGCCCGCGTATTCGGGACGGAAGCGCGTCGCCATGCTCGATGGATTGGGCGGCGTACCAATTGCGTCGCCTGGCTCCTCGAGCTTATCCAGTCAAGCACGATATGAGACCAAGGCAGTTGCGGGCGTCGGCCATGCTTGGGCCGACGCCTATCCGGCGAACGCGCATCAATTCGACTCTCGCCTGCATATCGCAAACGTTGACATTCGGCGTCCTCTGAGGCTGCGGCCGTTGATCGAATCTCTGCGTGAACGGGCTGCTAAAGAGCCTCGACTTCATCCGCGGTGTTTTCGAACGGAAGGTAGCCCTTATAAGTCAACTGATTGCGGACTACTGACTCGTGTACTCCGAACCTACGAGCGGCGCGCTCCATGGCTTCGGACGTGAGATCGTTCACGTCGATTACTTGTTGGAGGCTGTGGAAAGGACAAAGCAAACTGTTCGCAAAAGCGCGTTGGAACTTCTGGCGGTCGCTTTTCGAGCGACTGACGATCCCGAAGTCGGCATCGCGCTGCCATACAGCGTCCCCCAACTGTCGAGCAAGCTCGAAGCGACGATCATGTGGTTTCACCGTCTGCAAGGCCACGCGAGACTTCGTATGCTCGCCGATTCGGGCACCATACGGCAGCTTTCTCGCAGTGGCGGTCGCCGATTTCAAATCGGCCCACCGCGCCTTGAAAATATCCTCGAAGTCGTTGTGTGTCAGAAGACCTCTGGGAACACCAATGATGGATCTGAGCTCTGTCGCCGCTGCTTCGGCCATTTCCCATGGGCTCGCATATGTGGGAAATTGGAGTCACTGTTGAGGCAATCTGCCACGCTGAGATCCACTTCTACTTTGGATTCGCCTGTCGCGTCTATAGCCGAATTCAAGAATTGTGCTGAATCGGCACCTGGCTGCGCATGTGCCGCTTCCTCCACGCCGTCTTCGCCCGCGACGTCTTCGAGCTTGATCAACGCGTCAATAACCTCGTCCGGCGCCGCATCGGGATCAAACCCTAGGCAAGCCTCCAGGCGTCGCCAGGCGGCCAACTCTGGGTCTTCGCGCTCGGTAGTGATCTGCTTCAGCAAGGCATTTAGCGCTTTGCCATCTGCAGTGTTGGCGCAGTGCCCGACAACAGCTTCGAAAAGGCGATCCAATTCCTGCTCGTATTCGTCGGCAGCAACCATGCCAATCGTGAAACCAACATAGAATTGCGGACTATTGACGACGTATTTGCCGACACTGGGCGAGAACGCAATGCGGTCCCCGACGCTGAAGATCATTACAGGGGGCCATAGCGCACCGCCGCTCGCTGAGTTCAACTCATGGCGCAGTCGCCAATCCACCGAAGGCAGCTTGAAGTCCTTAATTGTCTCCCAGCGCAGGCGCCACCAGTTGTCTGCGAGCCAAAACGCCAAGCTCGTGGAAGAGGCGCGGAAGTAATCCCTCACCGTCTGTTTGTCAGTATCCGCAATTCTTGAGATGACCCTGTCTCCCACACGAAGCGAAATCTCAGCCACGTCATCGTCGATCTTCGGCCACGCTGCCGAAAACGCAAAATAGTTCGAAGTAGTCATCTGTAAAATACCTCCGCTGCTGCGATAGCGGCTTGCGCACCTTGATCTTGATCCACCGGGAACTCGCCTTTGGCTAGCACCTCTCTGGCCCTGACTAGAACATGTCTCGCGAAAGCGTCTCCTTGGAGGACGGGATAACCGTGATACTGGGTTTGCCCTGCGTTGGTTATACGCAGTTCGAAGATCCAACCGCTTTCATCGATAGTCCAGAGGAGAGCCGGCGCATCTCCGTCGCCGCGAATTATGCGAAGCACGCAAGATCGATCGCTGTTCCGATCACGCGTCATTTCGCATCGGTTGCGGCGTTGTGAAGGGGATCGGACGCAACCACGACGCGAATCAGGGTGTTCGAACTTGGTGGATGGCGCCTCGCGGTTTGAAGCCGCGAAACCACAGCGGTTCTCGACCGATGACAATTCGCGGGCCCTCGGTCAGTGCGGGTTCTTAGCCGTGCAAAGCAACCCGCCCGTTGCTTCCTGCGGTCCCGCTTCGAAAGCGCCAAATATTGCGACCTGCTCGGGCGTGCATCTGATCGGTTCGTCGCCAGGCGAGATGGCTGCCGCAATCTCCGCAACTTCGCGGCTACGCCAAATTTACGTCGCTCGATTGGAGAAGCTGTTGTTTAACATCAAGCGATTGCTGTCAAGTTCTGGTGCCCGGGACCGGACTCGAACCGGCAAGCCGTGAGGCGGCGGATTTTCGTCACACTGCATCTTTCGATGCCGGCGCTGCATGCAGTGCCGTTCGTGCGCTGGACTATGCCTTCGCCGTCGCGCTGCGCACGAGTTAGCTCGTACGCGCCGCATTAGGCGCCCCCCGTCTAGTCTCTACACCTTCCGCGAAACGGCCTGAGGCAGGCGTTGTCGGGCTTGGCTCGGCGTTGCCTCGGCGCTGCTCGTTCGCGCTTGCTTGCGCAAGCACCTGGGCGCCAGGGGGTTCGCCGAATTTGAAGGGTTCTGCACCGGCCGTTTCCGGCCGGGCACTCAATTGCTTAAGTCCGCTATGTTTACCAATTTCATCACCCGGGCAGGGCGGACGCGATTCTACCACCCCTCGCACGCTGCGCGACGCCCGGCCCGCGCATCGATGCGCGTTTGGCCGGTGGCCTAGTCGATCCTCGGCTAAAATGACGCCCCTTCGAAAAAAGGATCGCCGATGAACAAGCCTCCGCTTTCCCTGCTCGCGCTGCTTTCCATTGCGCCGATCCTGGCCGGCGGCTGCACGCTTTACGCCAACCCCAGCGCTTGCGAGACGCAAATGCGTCGTGCGGCCGGCGAAGCGGCACCCGACGCCACATTATCGATTTCGCATGTCGGCGTCGGCATCAAGGGCTCGCGCGTGGTCGTCGAAGGCACGCTCAAGACGGCAGCGGCGCCGAAGGACGCTTCAGAACCGTCGAGCACGGCCGATTCGAAGCGTCCCGCAACCAAGCCGATCACGAAGGCGGCCGCTGCCGAGTGCACGTTCGACGGGGACAAGTTCACGGCCATGCGCTGGCTCTCGCCGCCGGAATTGGCCCATCCGCCCGCCACGGCGGCTGCGGACACGGACGGTCGAAGCTAGCGGTACCCGCGCCTGCCCCATGTGCGCAGTGCTAGCATGTGCCGATGTGCCTGTTCCGACGGACGAGGAGGCAGCCATGGATGGCTTCATACGGCATCAAATGGAGGGCGTGTCGGTCGATATCCAAATCGTGCCCGTCTCGCCCGGCGGTTTTGCGGCACGCTTCAGAATCTCGGGCGATCCGGGCGACGAAGCCGATTGGCCCGTCGTACATGTCGCGCAAGGCCCGTTTCCCACCATGCAGCAAGCGGAAGAGGCCGCCAAATCGGCAGCGCTGCAACATATCTTGGAACGCGGCGCGCCCTCGCGCTGAGCGCTATCGACGGCCCCCGGCCGTGCCTCGACACAATCGCCCGCGCCTCGCTCGGCACGTGTTTTTGCACACGCCTCGCCCGGCCCGGTAAAATGCTCGGCTAATCCATTCACGCCCTGGCGGCGAAAGCGCAAGGATTTCCCGAACATGACCGATTTTCGTTTTACCTCGCGGTTCGCCGCTCTGGTTTTGGCCGGCGGCCTCGTGGCCGGTTGCAGCACGTCGTCGCCTACCCAGGTCGATTACAAGAGCGATTCGAAGTCGAAGGAAGCCTCCCTCGCCGTTCCTCCGAATTTCCTCGACGAAGCCTCCGATCAACGCTCGCTGCCGCCGCAAAGCGGCCAGGCATCCCTGTCCGGGTTCAAGGAGGTTCAAAAGACTGCGCCGGCGGACAATGCGGTGATGCCGCCCGTGAAGGGCATGCATATTCAGCGCGACGGCACGGAAAGCTGGCTCGTCATCGATAACCGCTCGCCGGATGAAGTTTGGCCGCAAATCCGCCGCTTCTGGCAGGAGCAGGGCTTCTTGCTCGTCGTCGATCAGCGCGACAAGCACGTGCTCGAAACGGATTGGAACGAAACGCGTCCGCAGATCAACGAAGGCCTGATCCGCAACACGCTGTCCAAGGCGATGGGCAACTCGTACGTCGCCGCGGAGCGCAACAAGTTCCGCACGCGTCTCGAGGCGGCGCCCAGCGGCGGCACTTATGTCTTCATTAGTCAAAAAGGCCTGCGCGAAGCGCTGATGGGCGTCAACAACGAGTCGTCCAAGTGGGAGCCCAAGCCGAACGATCCCGCGCTCGAGCTCGAGTACTTGAAACGGTTGATGGCAGGGCTCGCCATGGCCGAAGCCCGCGGTGGGTCCGCGAGCCTGGCGGCAGCGGACATCTCACCGCAAGGTGCGAGCTCGACTCAGTCGAACTCGGGCAAGGGCAACGCGGACGCCGCGGCGATCGCGGCGCGTAACGCAGCCATGTCGGCGCAAGCGCCGGTGCAGGCTCGAGAGCCGGCGAACGGGCAATACACGCCGACCGAACTGACGCTCGACGAATCGTACGATCTGGCTTGGGCGCGCGTTGGTCTGGCGCTCGATCGTTCGAACTTCACCGTCGAGGATCGCGACAACACGAAGGGCCTCTATTCGATTCGCTATGTCGATCCGAAAGACAAGAGCTCCGACGAGCAAGGCTTCTGGAGCCAAGTCTTCCACGGCCGCAAGGAGAAGGTCGCGAAGCAGTATTTCGTCAACGTGAAGGCGATGACGGAGAATCAAACGCGTGTGGCCGTCGTCGACGACAAGGGTAACGTCCAGAGCTCGCAGCCCGCCAAAGAAATCATGTCGCTGATCGTCAATCAGTTGCGCTGATTGCGCTCGACGTCTACGCTGCTTGCGACAGAGCCCGCCTTCTCGGCGGGTTTTTTTTACGGTGCTTCTTGCGCCGTGTTCCCGCTCGGCCCCATGTCACGTGACGTTACGAGCGTAACGTTTCGCAGACGAAACGATTCGCTTCGCTGCCTTTTCCGTTTTCCTTTTCGAATCAATTGCTTGGACGAGCGATTTGGCATGGCACGCAAACTGCTTTTTAGCCCGCGTAGGGCAAAAATGCAGGGAGGACCCAGGCGGGCTGTCGCGATATCGCGCCGGTCGTCATCGCGCAGCGTTTTCCGAGCGACTGCGCGCGTGATCGGACAACTATCTCAAACCCACGCGAAGCGCCGCCTTACATCGACATCGCTCGTGCTGCGCGCGAGCGCCGATGGCCCCGTCGCCTATCCTCGTAGGGCGACGGTTTTACCCGCGTTCCACGGAACGCGGGTATTTTTTTATGCGCCGGATAGAACAGCGGGCACCGCGCGAGAGGCGGCTGCGGATGGCGATTCGTTAGGAGAACTAACGATGGACGATCGGCAGTGCGAGAAGCTCAGTGGCCCGCTTGCGGCACGTCCAAAATCAGGATGATGGTCCAATCCGCATCGCCGTCGTGGTGGTATTGGCGTTCGATGACGATGAACGGCTGCTGTTTGCCCGAAGGCCCGAGGAACAGAACATCGCCTTCCATGGGCAGGCATTCGACGGGAGGCAGTGCCAGAAATGCTTCTTGCGAGCCGCGCGGCATCAGTTTTTCGATCTTGCGCGATGCCGCTTCGGTCCATTCAATGTCCAACTGGATGTTGCTCATGCTTTCCTCTCCGCACCACGGTAAGCGCGTGCTTGTAAGACGGTGAAACGATTCGGTGCGCGACTTTAGCATACCGTCGCGCGCCGTCATGCCCACAAAAAAGCCGAAGCCGGCGATACCGGCTTCGGCTCATCGTGCGTCGGCGGCTTTGCGCCGCGCGAGCGGCTTGCTTATTGGCTCGCGCCGCTGGGCGCCGCGGCCGCGCTTGCGGCCTTGGGCTTCGGGGCATGCTTGCGCATGGGCTTATGCATGGGCTTGTGTATCGGGCGATGGCCGTGCATCGCCCTCGGCTTCATGTTTTCATTCATCGGCATCTGCTCTTGCTGCTGCTGCAACGCCTGAGCGCGTTGCTCGACGTCGGCCGCTTTGGCGGGATCGGTGCTCATCATGACACCGCCGTCGGTTTGCGCATAGGCGGCGCCGGCCAGCATCGAAAAGGATACCAAGACAGTCAGGGACGCTTTCTTCATTATTGCCTCCGTGCGAAAAGTGGATGGATGGTGGTCCAGATGCTGCCTGTCCGGCTGGACATAGCAAATTCTAGTCAGCATAAGCCCAAGTACGCGATTCGTGTGGAGCAAATGCGACGTTCCGTTACGTCTCGTTACATGTCGGGACTTCCGTCTCCTGCGCGTCAAAACCAGCCCAACGCGCGATAGACGTGGAACTGGACCATACCGATCAGTTCATGCAGCGCGATATTGGCGGCGACCAAGTTCTTCCAGCGCGGCAAGACGCCGCGCTCGGCGGTTCTGCCTCCCGACGCCACCGGTTCGGGCGCGAGGGAGAACCGCCGGAAGTCCATGAGCGCGCGCGGCATGTGGTACGCCGACGTCACGAGCATCAACGAATCGTAACGTTCGTTGTGCAAGATGCGTGCGACGTTCGCTGCGTTCTCATAGGTCGTGAGGCTCGTGTTTTCCAGCACGAGATCCTCGGGCGCGACATGGGCGCGCAATAGATACGGCGCATAGTTGTCGGCTTCCGCCGCTGCGTGTCGTTGCGGATTACCGCCGCTCACGATCACCCGGCAACGCCGCCCCTCTCGCTTGCATTGCGCATACAGCGAGGCCGTCTTGGCGATGCGTAGCCGTGCGTCGCGCTTCGGCACGAGCACGCCGTGGGCATCGTAAGTCGTCCCGACGCCCAGCAAGACGATTACCGTGCGCTCGCCGAACCGCGGCGGCGGGTAACGCGATGCGTCGTGTTGCACCCAAGCCAGCAGCGGCGCGGTCAGCCAACCCGCCGACAGCAGCCAAAAGAGCGCCAGCGCAATGGCGGCGACGGCCGGACGCGCGCGGCGCCATAGCACGAAAACTGCCAAAAAAACCACGAATAAAGTGAATATGATCAATTGAGATGCGGTAACGTATGGGTTCGGGGGAGCGTCGCGCGCGGCCGGCGACGCACTGAACGGACGACGGGCACCCGCGCATTCTTTTTCGCGCCAAGGCGCCCGATTATAGGCAGTACCTACAAGTCGACGGCACCGGTACCTTCGGTCGCCGCCCCGGATCGGTGGCTCGGCATACCTGCGCCTGCCGCCGCACGGCATGCGCCGTCACGCGTCGCGACGGCTGCACTTTAAGAAAGAGTCGAGATGACCACGTATTCCAACGAAGCGGTGCTCGAAGCGCTTAGGCGAGTGCAATATCGTCAGGTTCCATGGGCCAAGCGCCCTGGTGTGTTCGAATATCTCCGAGGGCTCGGCTTGATGGAAACGGCTCGCCAGCGCACGGTGGCGCCCGGAGCGGGGTTTCACGCGCCCGTCGACATCGCCGTGCTTACCGATCGCGGGCGCGCCGAATTCAACCGGCTCGCGCGGGAAGAGCGAGCGCTGAGCTGGACGGATGCGCGCACAAGCGAATATGCGCCGTCCGAGGCAGCTACCGCGGTCGAATTGAGACAGTAGCGCCGATCGGGTTGCATAGCGTCAGGGCGGCGAGCCAAATCGCAGACATCGCCCACATCTCAAGATGCAGCTAATCCCAAAAAAAACCCGTATCGCGAGGATACGGGTACCGGATATTTCTGCTGCCACGCTGTGCTCATGTCATGGCATTCACTCCGACTGACCGAACGGCCAGTGGTTCCCTTCATTTCGATAGATGGTGAGAATCAGCGAGGCGGAGGAGGGCGGGGGCGAGCGGGGTTGTCGTTCCACCGTGCGTTGTTTTCGATGTCGCCGCGCAGGTTGCCTCGAGGAGCTGTGGAGGCGGCTGCGGGAGCGGCGGCCCGGGCGGGAGGGTTGGGAGGCGGCGCGCGCCAGCCCGCCGCCATCTCCGGCCCGCGCGCGGGCGGGCCGTGAGGGGGCTGAGCACGCGCGAGCGCCGTCTGTGCAATGACGGCGCTGCATATCAGCAAGCGCGCTGCGTAAATCGCTGCCTTCATTCGATGAGCTCCCGGCACGACATGCCGGCGGCGTGTCCGCATGGGAACACGATAGGCCCGTGAGCGAAAGCCCGCTGTAAATATTAGTAAATGGATGTTTCGGAATCGATTCGCGAGAAGACGCCGAGCGAAGCGAAATCGAGTTTAGGAACGCGCGAGAGGGAATAGCTCGAATATCCGCGCGAATAACGCGTTAGCCATTGGATATGCAAGCGGCTGTCTGCCGCTGCTGCGCTTTTGAAGAAGAAGCGTCGGCTCGAGGATTTTCGCGGGCTCCGTCAAGCGACGAAGCCCGCGCGAGTATCGAGTATCGTCTCGTCTTATTCGAGAGTGGCCCGGTCAGGCCATCTTCACAGGCGCGCGCCAGGATTCCGGGTTGGTCCAGAACGCGCCGCGCAGCCGGTCCGGGCTACGCGGCGCCGGCGGCTTGACGGCGCTGGCGCCGATACGCCCGCGCAGCGAGATTTGGCGGCCGCACGTGCCGAGACGCTTGACGATCTCGACCAGCGTGCCGTCCGCCTGCCACTCGTCGAAACGGCGCCGGCACGTCGGCGGCGACGGATAGCGGCCCGGCAGCTTCGACCAGCCTTCGCCGGTCGATAGCACCCAGAGCACGGCATTGACGACAGCGCGCGCTTCCACGCGCGGGCGTCCGCGTCGCTCGCTCCGTGCAGGTTCGGCACAGAACAGCGCTTCGACCAGCGCCCATTCGTTATCTCTCAAATCGTCGAACACCATATGTCCTCACCTCAGCGAAACTGACCCCGGTGCGCTGCCCCGCGCCGCGCACTCCTGCGGCACCCTCTTGGGGTGCCGAGCAAGCCGGCCGATGCCGCGAGCGGTATCTGTGACCTATCGCGGCGCCAGCCGGAGCGCGCCGAGCAACGCATGAAGCGTGCCATGTGGACGGCCAATGCTGGGAGGCCCCGTCGTGACGGGCCTGCGGGGGCGTCAGTTAGGGGCGTATAAGACGCCAAAACGCCTGGGCCGAAAATCAGGGCAATCACCAATCTAGTGCAGTCTCGCGCGGGCCATGTGCGCTCGCGCTCCGTTATTGCGTCGCGGGAAAAACGCCGCAGCCGATAATGTCGAAACCGTTCCGGCTCGCTTTCTGCGGGATCATGCGGCGGGCGCGCCGCACTTTGCGCTTGCAGCAATGCAGCCGGGTCTGTCCAGTATTGCGGCGCCCGGCGGACGATGCTCATTATTTGGGTCGGACAGTGCGCTTTACGCCACGCCGCCGGCGCTCGATTCGGTGTTTACGGCCCCGGGCTTTTTGCGTAAGATGGCGTTCAGTCACGCGGCGCCTTCTCCGGAAAACCGCTGCTTCGTCCGGCTGGGCTTGGTTTGAGAGCAGTTTCGATTCGCCACCCCCCGGTCCGTGCTCCCATCAATATGACCGATCAAAATCGGGCGAGCGCGTCTTCAGTTCCATTTCGTCTGTTTGATCCGGTTCGTTGACCACAGGGTCTGACCTAGCTGCATGAATACCCAAGAGGCGAAGATCGTCCTCGAGACTGCTTTGATTTGCGCGCAAGAACCGCTCAGGGTGGGTGATCTGCGCAAGCTTTTCGCCGACGGCGTTTCGGCGGATACAGTCCGTGCGTTACTTGAGGATTTGCGAAACGAATGGTCCGGGCGCGGCGTCGAGCTCGTGGCTCTCGCAACCGGCTGGCGATTTCAAAGCAAGCCGGCGATGCGCACCTATCTCGACCGCTTGCATCCCGAGAAGCCGCCGAAGTATTCGCGCGCGGTGCTCGAAACGCTTGCCATCATCGCGTACCGACAGCCGGTTACCCGTGGCGATATCGAGGAAATCCGCGGCGTCACGGTCAACACGCAGGTGATCAAGCAGCTCGAAGATCGCAATTGGATCGAAGTCATTGGCCATCGCGATGTGCCCGGTCGTCCGGCGCTGTACGCGACGACGAAGCAGTTCCTCGACGATCTTGGGTTGAAGGCGCTCGATGAATTGCCGCCGCTCGAAGATCCCACGACGCAAGGCGCGGCCGATCTGCTTGCGCAACATGCGATCGAGTTTTCCGAGGACGCGCCCGTGGCCGAAAGCTCGGCGCCCGAAGGCGGCGACGCGACGGCGGTGCACGCGTCCCCGGTGGACCCGGATGCCGTGCAGAGCGATTCGCATGGCGAGCTGCTGGATGACACGCCGTATCGAGACGAAGAAGCGAGCGCCGCGGTGGACGAACAAGAAAACGACGGCGAGGGTGCGCCGCACGACGGACGGGCAAACGTTGGCCCATCCGTCGAGGGCGGCACGATTCATGCCGCGGATGATAGTCGCGACGAAAGTCGCGGCCTGCACGGAGCCGCTTCGAACGACATCGGCATCGGGCCGCAAGAGCATGCGCAGGGCGAGGCTTCCGCCTCCGCCGGCGCGTCTTCGGCGGATGCGATGCGCGAGCCTTTGCCTCGCGATGATGCGGCCGACGACGCGGACGCATTCACCGACGACGAACCCGCGTCGCGAAGTGCCTGACGCAACGAACGTACGCAGCGCCCGCAACGGGCGCGCGCTTGACACTTGAGGTTGTTTTGACAAATACCCACGACACCGATTTGTCCGCATCCGGGCATGCCGTCGAGGCCGCGGGCCGCGACGAGGCGCCTGCCGCACCGGCGGCGAGCACTCCCGACCGCGACGCCCACATCGCGGAACCGGGCGAGCAGGACCAAGACCGTCCGCGCCGCGGTTTGCGGCGTGGCCCACGCAGTTTGATCGCGCGCAGGCGAGCCGCGGCGAAGACCAAAGGCGAAGCCGGTCCGCAAGGCCAGAGCGCAGCTGAAGGTGCCGATGCGCTCGCGCCGTCCGCTGCCCCTGGTGCCGAAGACGGTGCCGCTGCGGCGCCGGCGCGCGCGCCTCGCAAGGGCGCTCAGCAAAAGGGCGGCCGCAAGCAGGCAGGCAATCAACCGGCTAATCGGCGGGAAGACGGCGGTGCGGCGGATAAGGAAAAGCCCGCCGCCAAGCGCGCCGAGTCCGCGCCGGCCGGACAGGACGATCTGTTCGCCTACGTGACGTCGCCGGCTTTCGATGCCGACAACGGCTCGGCAGGCGGCGTGCGCGCGCCGATGCTGCGACGCGGCCGTCCTGCGCAGCCCAAGCGCGTGCTCGCGCCGGACGACGACGCGCCGAAGCTGCACAAAGTCTTGGCCGAGGCCGGCATGGGCTCGCGCCGGGAGATGGAAGAGCTCATCGTGGCCGGTCGCGTTTCGGTCAACGGCGAGCCGGCGCATATCGGTCAGCGGATCATGCCCACCGATCAAGTGCGCATCAACGGCAAGCCCGTCAAGCGCCGCGTGCAAACGAAGCCGCCGCGTGTCTTGCTCTATCACAAGCCCACGGGCGAGATCGTGAGTCATGCGGATCCCGAAGGGCGGCCGTCGGTCTTCGACAAGCTGCCGCCGATGAAAACGGCGAAGTGGCTGGCCGTCGGCCGGCTCGACTTCAACACCGAAGGCTTGCTGATGCTGACGACTTCGGGCGATCTGGCGAATCGGTTCATGCATCCGCGCTACAGCGTCGAGCGTGAATATGCGGTTCGGGTGGTCGGCGAACTATCGGAAAGCTCGCGGCAAAAGCTGTTGCACGGCATCGAGCTCGACGATGGCCCCGCCAACTTCCTGCGCATTCGCGACGGCGGCGGCGAAGGCACGAACCATTGGTATCACGTTGCGCTGGCCGAAGGGCGCAATCGCGAAGTGCGCCGTATGTTCGAAGCGGTCGGCCTGATGGTGAGCCGGCTCATTCGGACGCGCCACGGTCCGATTTCCCTGCCGCGCGGCTTGCGCCGCGGCCGTTGGGAAGAACTCGAGGACAGCCAGGTGCGCAGCCTCATGGCGGCCGTCGGCCTGAAGGCGCCGACGGAAGAAAAGGGCGCGCGCCGTCAAGGGCAAGAACGCCGTCAGCCCGATCCGATGCAGACGTCGATGGGTTTCATCAACCGTGAGCCGGTCCTGACCGCGCACGGCCGCTTCGAGCAGCAGGGGCGCGGCCACGGCCGTCGCGGCGCCGGCGGTTTCGGCGCGGGTGCGGGCGCCGGCGGCTTCGGTGACGGTCTCGGCGGCGGCTACGGCAATCGTGCGGGGGGAAATCGCAGCGGCGGCGCCGGCGGCGGGCAGAAGGGCCGGCCGCAGCGCGACGTCGACGGCAACCGCGCGCCCTCGGGTGGCGGGGGCAAGCGGGCGTTCGGCGGTGGCGCTGCGAACGGCAATCGTGCTCCGGGCGGCAACCGTGGCGGTGCGGGCGGCGGCAATCGCAGCGGCGGCGGTCAGCGGCCGGCTGCGCCGCGCGGTCGTTCGCGTAGCCGGGGGTAGCCTCGCTGAATGGCAGCCCACGCGGCTCGAGGGTCGCGCAGGCTGTGCGGTTTTCGCTCGACTTGCGTCTGGGTGCTGCCGCTGCCGATCCAATGCCGATCGGATAATTTTGGACTTCGGTCGTGCGAGCGCCCCGTTGCCGGGGCATTTCGCACGCCCGCTGCGTTGCAACGCGCGGTTAAAAATGCTAAACTTACAAAGTCGCTGGGCGTGCGGCATTTTGTGCGGCTCAGGTGCGACCACCGGTAAGAAGATGATGGGCGTGAAGCCCATTTTTTTTTGGCGGTAACGGTTCGGCATCTCGGCTAGCAGCACCTTTTCGCGCGCCGGCATAGCGCGGCGCGCGGCCCCGTGGGTGCTCGCGCGTACGCGCGAATATCTTAGAGGGCACTGTGCAACTGACGGAACTGATAGAAACCACGGTCTCGAGCATGGGCTACGAGCTCGTGGACCTCGAGCGCACCGGGCGCGGCATGCTGTGCGTCTACATCGACCAGAGCGCCGGCATTGCGATCGAGGATTGCGAAAAAGTCACGCGTCAGCTCCAGCACGTTCTGACGGTTGAGAACATCGACTACGAACGGCTCGAAGTGTCGTCGCCGGGGCTCGATCGTCCGCTCAAGAAATTGGCGGATTTCTTGCGCTTCGCGGGCAGCGAGGCCGTCGTGACATTGAAAAAGCCGTTGAATGGACGCAAGACGTACCGGGGCATTCTGCATGCGCCCAACGGCGAAACGATCGGATTGGAATTTGAAGGGAAGGAGGGCGCCGCGATGCTCGATTTCACGCTCGCGGACATGGACCGCGCACGCCTCGTCCCGCACGTTGACTTTAGGAGCCGCAAACAATGAGTCGCGAAGTACTGATGCTGGTCGATGCGCTGGCACGCGAAAAGAACGTCAATAAAGATGTGGTGTTCGCTGCGCTTGAAGCCGCTCTTGCTTCGGCCACCAAAAAGCTCTTCGAAGAAGACGTGGACATTCGCGTGCACATCGATCGCGAATCGGGTGAGCACGAGACGTATCGCCGCTGGCGCGTCGTACCCGACGAAGCCGGCCTGCAAGAGCCGGATCAGGAAATCCTGCTGTTCGAAGCGCGCGAGCAACAGCCCGATATCGAACTCGACGAATATATCGAGGAGCCGATTCCCTCGATCGAATTCGGCCGTATCGGCGCGCAGGCGGCCAAGCAAGTCATCTTGCAGAAGGTGCGCGACGCCGAGCGCGAGCAAATCCTGAACGATTTCCTCGAGCGCGGCGAAAAGATCATGACCGGCACGGTCAAGCGGCTCGACAAAGGCAATTTCATCGTCGAATCGGGGCGCGTCGAGGCGCTGCTGCGCCGCGATCAGCTGATTCCGAAGGAAAATTTGCGCGTGGGCGATCGCGTTCGCGCTTACATCAGCAAGGTAGACCGCACGGCGCGCGGCCCGCAGATCGAACTCTCGCGCACGGCGCCCGAGTTCCTGATGAAGCTGTTCGAAATGGAAGTGCCCGAAATCGAGCAAGGCCTGTTGGAGATCAAGGCGGCTGCTCGCGATCCGGGCGTGCGCGCGAAGATCGGCGTGGTAGCTTACGACAAGCGCATCGATCCGATCGGCACGTGCGTCGGGATTCGCGGCTCGCGCGTCCAAGCCGTGCGCAACGAGCTCGGTGGCGAGAACGTCGACATCGTGCTATGGTCCGAAGATCCCGCCCAGTTCGTGATCGGCGCGCTCGCGCCGGCCGCGGTTCAGTCGATCGTCGTCGATGAAGAAAAGCATTCGATGGATGTCGTCGTGGACGAAAACGAGCTCGCGGTCGCCATCGGCCGCAGCGGCCAAAACGTGCGTCTCGCCAGCGAGCTGACCGGCTGGCAGATCAACATCATGACGCCCGACGAGTCGGCGCAAAAGCAGAACCAGGAGCGTGGCGTTTTGCGCGACCTGTTCATGGCGCGGCTCGACGTCGACGAGGAAGTCGCCGACATCCTCATCGACGAAGGCTTCACGAGCCTCGAAGAGATCGCCTACGTGCCGCTCAACGAAATGCTCGAAATCGAGGCGTTCGACGAAGACACCGTCCACGAACTGCGCAATCGCGCACGTGATGCTTTGCTGACGATGGCGATCGCGAACGAGGAGAAGGTCGAGGGCGTGGCGCTCGATCTGAAGAGCCTCGACGGGATGGATGCCGATCTGCTCGCGAAGCTGGCGGAGCATCAGATCCAAACGCGCGACGACCTAGCGGAGCTGGCCGTCGACGAATTGGTTGAAATGACCGGAATGGAAGAGGATGCCGCGAAGGCGTTGATCATGAAAGCACGTGAACATTGGTTCCAGTGAGTGAATGACCATGGCGCACTGAATAGACCGCGATCTTGCGATCGCATGACCCGATGCTAACCGCAAGGAATCGGTCCTTGCATTAAGAGGAATGAATGGCGAGTAACAACGTAGCCCAATTTGCCGCGGAACTCAAAATGCCAGCCGGGGTGCTGCTCGAGCAGCTCCAGGCGGCGGGTGTCCAGAAAGCGAGTGAGGACGATGCTTTGTCCGAATCGGACAAGGCGCGTCTGCTCGACCACTTGCGTAAGTCGCACGGCTCGGCCGATACCGACAAGCGCAAGATCACGCTGACTCGCCGGCATACGTCGGAGATCAAGCAATCCGACGCGACGGGCAAGGCTCGCACCATTCAGGTCGAAGTGCGCAAGAAACGTGTGTTCGTGAAACGCGACGAAGCGAGCGACGTCGCGTCGGCCGAAGCCGGTCAAGAGACCGCTGTCGACGAGAGCGCCGAGCTGCAGCGCCGCGAGGAAGAAGCGCGCCGCGAAGCGGAGCTGCTCGAGAAACAAGCGCAAGAATTGCGCGAGCGCCAAGAGCGGCTCGAGCGCGAGGAAGCCGAGCGTCAGGCGCGCGAGAAGGCCGCGGAAGCCGAGCGCCAGCGTGCGGAAGAAGAAGCCGCGAAGAAGCACGCCGAAGCTGCGGCCAAGCACGCCGAAGCGGCTGCCCGCGAGCAAGCCGAGCGCGTCGCGGAAGATGACGAACGCGCCGCCGCCGAGCGCGCGGCGCAACGCGAAGCGGCCAAGAAGGCCGAGGACGCGGCGCGCGAAGCTGCCGAGAAGGCGCGCGCCGAGCAGGAAGACATTCGCAAGCGCCGGGAAAAGGCAGAGGCCGAGGCTCGCGCGATTCGCGAAATGATGAACACGCCGCGCAAGGCGCAAGTGAAGGCGCCGGAACCCGCGCCCGCGCCCAAGCCGGCCGAAGCGGCCAAGACGGCGGAAGCGAAGGGCACGCTGCACAAGCCCGTGCGTCCCGCCGGCGAATCGCCGCGTCCCGCGCAAGCGCGTAAGCCGGCCGCCGGGGGCGCAGCGGCGCCTTCGTCGACGCAGCCTGCCGCTGCGCCGGGCACGGCCGACAAGAAGAAGCAAGGCGGCAAGGGCGGCTGGCAGGACGACGCCGCGAAGCGTCGCGGCATCAAGACGCGCGGCGATTCGAGCGGCGGCGTCGATCGCGGCTGGCGTGGCGGCCCGAAGGGCCGCGGCAAGCATCAGGACGCCGGCACGTCGTTCCAGGCGCCCACCGAGCCCATCGTGCGCGAAGTGCACGTGCCGGAAACGATCACCGTGGCCGACCTCGCTCACAAGATGTCGGTGAAGGCGTCGGAAGTCATCAAGGTCATGATGAAGCTCGGCCAGATGGTCACGATCAACCAGATGCTCGACCAAGAGACGGCGATGATCGTCGTCGAAGAACTCGGTCATCGCGCGGTGGCGGCCAAGCTGGACGATCCCGAAGCGCTGCTCGTCGAGGGCGAAGCCACGGATGCCGAGCAACTGCCGCGTCCGCCGGTCGTCACGGTCATGGGCCACGTCGACCACGGCAAGACCTCGCTGCTCGATTACATTCGCCGCGCCAAAGTGGCGGCGGGCGAAGCGGGCGGCATCACGCAGCATATCGGGGCGTACCACGTCGAAACGCCGCGGGGCGTCATCACGTTCCTCGACACGCCGGGTCACGAGGCATTCACGGCCATGCGTGCCCGCGGCGCGAAGGCAACCGACATCGTCATTCTGGTGGTGGCGGCCGACGACGGCGTGATGCCGCAGACGAAGGAAGCGATCGCCCATGCGAAGGCGGGCGGCGTGCCGATCGTCGTGGCGATCAACAAGATCGACAAGCCCGAGGCGAACCCCGAGCGGGTCAAGCAAGAACTCGTGACCGAAGGCGTCGTGCCGGAAGAGTACGGCGGCGATTCGCCGTTCGTGCCGGTATCGGCGAAGACGGGTGCGGGTATCGACGATCTGCTCGAGAACGTGCTGCTCCAAGCCGAAGTGCTCGAGTTGACGGCGCCTGTCGAAGCGCCGGCCAAGGGTCTCGTCATCGAAGCGAAGCTCGACAAGGGCAAGGGCCCGGTGGCGACGATCCTCGTGCAGTCGGGCACGCTCTCGCGCGGCGACGTCGTGCTGGCGGGCAGCGCCTACGGCCGCGTGCGCGCGATGCTGGACGAAACGGGCAAGGCCACGAAGGAAGCCGGCCCGTCCATTCCGGTCGAGATCCAAGGTCTGTCGGAAGTGCCGGCCGCGGGCGAGGAAGTCATCGTCCTGCCCGACGAGCGCAAGGCGCGCGAAATCGCGCTGTTCCGTCAAGGCAAGTTCCGCGACGTCAAGCTCGCGAAGCAGCAGGCCGCGAAGCTCGAAAGCATGCTCGAACAGATGGGCGAGGGCGAAGTGCAGACGCTGCCGCTCATCGTCAAGGCCGACGTGCAAGGTTCGCAAGAAGCGCTGGTGCAATCGTTGCAGAAGCTCTCGACGGATGAAGTGCGCGTGCAGATCGTGCACGGCGCCGTCGGCGGCATCAGCGAGTCGGACGTCAATTTGGCGACGGCGTCGAAGGCCGTCATCATCGGCTTCAACACGCGCGCCGATGCCCAGGCGCGCAAGCTGGCCGAGACGAACGGCATCGATATCCGCTACTACAACATCATCTATGACGCAGTGGATGAGGTGAAGGCGGCGATGTCGGGCATGCTCGCACCGGAGAAGCGCGAGGTCGTCACGGGCATGGTCGAAGTGCGTCAAGTCTTCAAGGTGCCGAAGGTCGGCGCCGTGGCTGGCTGTATGGTCACGGACGGCGTCGTGAAGCGTTCGTCGTCGGTGCGCGTGCTGCGCAACAACGTCGTCATCTTCACGGGCGAGCTCGATTCGCTCAAGCGCTTCAAGGACGACGTGAAGGAAGTGAAGCAAGGCTTCGAGTGCGGTATGTCGATCAAGAACTTCAACGATATCGTCGAAGGCGATCAGTTCGAGGTGTTCGAAGTCACGGAAGTCGCGCGTACGCTCTGATACGCTAGCGCGCGGCTCGGGGCGGAGCAGGCGGGGAGCCTCCTCCGCCCCGTTCGTTTTATGGCGGTGCACCGGCGCGAGCGCGAGTTGAACGCTTCGCTCGCGCGGGCCGGCCGCCGGGCCGCAGGCTAGCGCCGGCGCGCCCTAACCGCTAGGCGGGTTCATCATGTCGAAGAAACGCACGTCTCCAAATCGCAACGTCCAGATCGCCGATCAAATCCAGCGCGATCTATCCGAACTCATCATGCGCGAAGTGAAAGATCCGCGCATCGGCCTCGTCACGATTCAAAGCGTCGAGCTCACGCCCGATTACGCGCACGCGAAGGTCTACTTTACGACGCTCACGGGCGACGCCGGGGCCACGCAAGCCGCGCTCAATCATGCAGCCGGGCATTTGCACAACCTGCTGTTCAAGCGCTTGCACATTCATACCGTGCCGACGCTGCATTTCCATTACGACAAATCGATCGAAAAGGCTGTCGAGATGTCGCGATTGATCGACGAAGCGAACGCCACGCGTGCGAAGGACGATTGAACGTCGACGAAGGGACGGCTGTGCGGCATCCGCATAACGTCCGTCGGACGTTCACCTGGCCTTGCACCCCCTGAATCAGATCATTCGATGAAACAACCTCAACGTCCGCGCGTACCGCGTCGTGCGCTCGATGGCGTGCTGCTGCTCGATAAGGGCATCGGCCTGTCGAGCAACGATGCGCTGATGCGCGCCAAACGCTTGCTTCGCGCGCAAAAGGCCGGTCATACGGGCACGCTCGACCCGCTTGCGTCGGGCCTGCTGCCGCTTTGCTTCGGCGAAGCGACGAAGTTTTCACAGGATCTGCTCGAGGCCGACAAGACCTACGAGGCGATCATGCGCCTCGGCATCCGCACGAGCACGGGCGACGCCGAGGGCGAAGTATTGGAGACGTTTCCGGTCGAGGTCGGGACACCGGAAATCGAAGCGGCGCTGGCGCGCTTTCGCGGCCCGATTTCGCAAGTGCCGCCGATGCATTCGGCGCTCAAACGCGACGGCAAGCCGCTCTACGAATATGCACGCGCGGGGCAGGTCGTCGAACGCGAGGCGCGCGAAGTGACGATCCATACGCTCGAATTGCTGCGCGCCGACTTGCCCGATGTGGCGTTTCGCGTGACATGCAGCAAAGGCACCTACGTGCGCACACTGGCCGAGGATATCGGCGCGGCGCTCGGTTGCGGCGCGCATCTCGTCGCGTTGCGACGGACGGGCGTGGGTGCGCTGACGCTCGAGCATGCGGCGACGCTCAAGCAGTTGGAAGGCATGGAGGAGGCGGCACGCGATACGTGCTTGCAGCCCGTGGACGCTCTGCTGTCGACGTTCCCGCTTGTGCGGCTCGATTCCGACGACGCTAGGCGCTTTCTTCATGGTCAAAGGCTGCGGTTGGCGGACTTGGCGCCGATCGAACGTGCCGGGGCGACCGCAGTCGCCGGCCAAGACTCGAACGACGAGACGCGCGTGCGTGTTTATCGCGCCGATGACGGTGCGCTGCTCGGCGTGGCGCGCGCGGGCCAGGGCGTCCTGGCCCCGGAGCGGCTCATCGTGACTACGGCTCAGGAATCGGCGTAGTGCGATCGCGGATGCCGGCGCGCGCTTGTTCCGTTATCCGATGGGGCGGCGGGCAGTATCGATCGACGCGCCCCGCGCAGCCGGCATCGGCTCAATGCGCGGCCGATGCCGCTGCGCTCGAATCTCCGCCACCGGCGCGCTCGGGGCGCGTGATCCAAATCAGTGCGATCAGCACGATGAAGATGACGGCCGAGAGATAAAAGAGGTCGTTCACGCCGAGCTGGGCGGCCTGCTGCGTGACGAGCCGATCGAACATGCCGTAGCGCTGCGAGGTGTCCAGCCCGAGCGAGCCGAGCTGCGTCATCGATTGGCTGAATGCCGGGTCGAGCGCGCTAGCGCGCTCCGTCAACTGCGCGTGATGCAGGCTCGTGCGATGGTCCCACGCCGTAGTGAAGATCGATGTACCGATGCCGCCGCACATGATCCGCACGAAGTTCGACAAGCCGGACGCCGCCGCGATCCGCTGGCCGGGCAGCCCGGAAAGCGTGATCGAGACGAGCGGAATGAAAAACCCGGCCATGCCGATACCTTGCACGAGCGTCGGCAGGGCGAGCGACCAAGTATCCACGCCGGTCGTGTAGCGAGAGCGCATCCAGAAGCACAGGGCGAACACCACGAACGCGGCCGTCGCGATCTTGCGCGGATCCGTGCGCGGCAAGAACTTCCCGGTGACGGGCGAAAGCAAAATCGCAAATAGGCCGACGGGCGCCATGACCAAGCCGGCGTCGGTGGCCGTATAGCCGATGTCCGTTTGCAGCCACAGCGGCAGCAGCACGAGGTTGCCGAAATACAGGCCGTAGCCTACCGATAAGGCGATCGTACCGCCCGTGAAGTTGCGCTTCTTGAAAAGCGACAAGTCGACGACGGGGTGATCGGCCGTCAACTCCCAGACGACGAAGAACGCGAACCCGATCAGCGCGGTGAGCGCGAGTGCGACGACGGTCGTCGACGAAAACCAGTCCAGGTCTTTGCCCTTATCGAGCATGACTTGCAACGAGCCGACCCAAACGACGAGCAAGGCCAGGCCGACGGTATCGATCGGCGCCTTCTTGATAACGGAATCGCGCGTGCGAAAAATGGCCCACGTGGCGATAGCCGCTACGATGCCCACCGGAATGTTGACGTAGAAGATCCACGGCCACGAGATATTGTCCGAAATCCAACCGCCGAGGATCGGTCCCGCGACGGGAGCGATCAGCGTCGTCATCGACCACATCGACAGCGCAAGAGGCGCTTTCGCCCGCGGGTAGCTCGCCAGCAGCAGCGTTTGCGACAGCGGAATCATCGGCCCGGCAACCGCGCCTTGAATGACTCGGGAGACGAGCAGGAACGGCAGCGTCGGCGACAAGCCGCACATCCACGACGACAAGACGAAGAGCACGATCGACGCGAGAAACAGGCGCACTTGCCCCAGGCGCTCGGTGAGCCAGCCGGTCAGCGGGACCGAAATCGCATTGGCGACGGCGAACGACGTGATCACCCAGGTGCCTTGATCTGCAGACACGCCGAGATCGCCCGAGATGGTCGGAATCGAGACGTTGGCGATCGACGTATCGAGCACGTTCATGAACACGGCGAGCGATACGGCGATCGTGCCGATCACGAGCTGAGCGCCGGTGAGCGGCGGGTGAGACGCGGCGGGTTGAGCCATGGAACGAATGACCTCGGATTCTGTGTCGTTTCTTCGATACGGCGATACGGCGATACGGCGATACGGCGATACGGCGATACGGCGATACGGCGATACG
>CBIHRA010000031.1:0-66583 GCA_966212325.1 uncultured Burkholderiaceae bacterium
GCCGGCGTCGGCAAGACCGTGAACATGATGGAGCTCATCAACAACATCGCGAAGGAACACGGCGGTTACTCCGTGTTCGCGGGCGTGGGCGAGCGGACTCGTGAAGGGAACGACTTCTACCACGAAATGAAGGACTCGAACGTGCTCGACAAGGTCGCGCTCGTCTACGGTCAGATGAACGAGCCGCCGGGCAACCGTCTGCGCGTGGCGCTGACGGGCCTGACGATGGCCGAGCACTTCCGTGACGAAGGCCTCGACGTGCTGTTCTTCGTCGACAACATCTACCGTTTCACGCTGGCCGGTACCGAAGTGTCGGCACTGCTCGGCCGGATGCCGTCGGCGGTGGGCTATCAGCCGACGCTGGCTGAAGAAATGGGTAAGCTGCAAGAGCGCATCACGTCGACGAAGAAGGGCTCGATTACGTCGGTGCAGGCCGTGTACGTGCCTGCGGATGACTTGACCGACCCGTCGCCGGCTACGACGTTCGGCCACTTGGACGCAACGGTCGTGCTCTCGCGCGACATCGCTTCGCTCGGTATCTACCCGGCCGTCGACCCGCTCGATTCGACTTCGCGTCAGATCGACCCGAACGTCATCGGCGAAGAGCACTACACGATCACGCGTCGCGTGCAGCAAACGCTGCAGCGCTATAAGGAACTGCGCGACATCATCGCGATTCTGGGCATGGACGAACTGTCGCCGGAAGACAAGCTGTCGGTGGCCCGTGCGCGTAAGATCCAGCGTTTCCTGTCGCAGCCGTTCCACGTCGCGGAAGTGTTCACGGGTTCGCCGGGCAAGTATGTGCCGCTGAAGGAAACGATCCGCGGCTTCAAGATGATCGTCGACGGCGAATGCGATCATCTGCCCGAGCAGGCGTTCTACATGGTCGGCACGATCGACGAAGCCTTCGAAAAGGCCAAGAAGATTCAGTAACGGTGAGTGTGCAAGCTTGGAAAGCGAGCCCGGCGGCCGTATCGGCAGCCGCGTTCGCTACACGCATCACACACAACCAGCTTTGCATGGGATCCGAGCACGGTGCTCGATAAAGGCTGGAGCGGCGCGAGTGTGCGCCCTCCCGTCGATAGCGGAAGCACCGGCGTTCGTCCCCAGGAGTCGATATGGCAACCATCAAAGTAGACGTCGTCAGCGCGGAAGAACAAATCTTCTCGGGCCTGGCGAAGTTCGTCGCGCTGCCGGGCGAAGCCGGTGAGCTCGGCATCCTGCCGGGTCACACGCCGCTCATCACGCGTATTCGTCCGGGTGCCGTGCGTATCGAGGCCGAAAGCGGCGAAGAAGAGTTCGTCTTCGTTGCCGGCGGTATTCTCGAAGTGCAACCGGGTGCCGTGACCGTGCTCGCCGATACGGCGATCCGCGGCAAGGACCTGGACGAGGCGAAAGCCGACCAGGCGCGCAAGCGCGCCGAGGAAGCGCTGCAGAACTCGGGTTCGAACATCGAGTACGCAACGGCGCAGGCCGAACTCGCCTATGCGACGGCGCAGCTCGCCGCCATTGCCCGCCTGCGCAAGCTGCGCTCGCAAACGCACTGAGCGAGCCGCGAGCCGTCAGCCATGCTGCGCACGGCGGCTCGTCGTTGATGCGACGAGTCGAGGGCGACTAGCCGCCGAGCTCGACGAGCCGTTCGGCGGCGCAGCCGTCCAGCCGTCCAGCAAAAGACAGCGCCGAATAAGACGATAGGTAGAACAATTACGCCGCCGGCAGACCGCCGGGCGGCGTTTTTTTTCGTCTGCGCGCGCGCACGCTGCGGGTAAGACTTGATGCGGGACGCCGCGCTCGGTGGCAGAATCAATCGGCAAATTTTTCCAAATCATGGAGACACCGAGATGGCGACCGAGCTTCCCGAGGAAGGCGCCCTCATTGCGCCGATCAACGGCCTCTCGTACGTGCGCGGCGCGACCGACGTGCCGCTGAGCGAAGCGACGATCGGCCGGCTGCTGAAGGACACGGCGGCGCGCTTTCCCGATCGCCCGGCGGTCGTATTCCGCGAGCAGGACATTCGTTGGACGTGGCGCGAGTTCGCCGACGAAGTCGACGTGCTCGCGGCGGGGCTGGCTTCGCTCGGCATCGAGCGAGGGGACCGTGTCGGCATCTGGTCCCCCAACCGTGTCGAATGGCTGCTCACGCAGTTTGCGACGGCCCGCATCGGCGCCATTCTCGTCAACGTGAATCCCGCTTATCGGCTCGCCGAGCTCGAGTACGCGTTGAACAAGTCCGGATGCCGCACGCTCATCACCGCGGAAAGCTTCAAAACCTCGAAATACGTGGAGATGCTGCAGACGCTCGCGCCCGAACTCGCGACGTGCGAGCCGGGCCGTCTGCAGGCCGCGCGCTTGCCGCATCTTCGGACCGTCGTGCGCATGTGCGATACGGACACGCCGGGCATGATGACGTTCTCGGATCTCATCGAAGCCGGCCGCGTGGCCGCCGATACGATCGATGTGGACAAGCTTTGCGATACGCTCGCGTGCACGGACCCGATCAACATTCAGTTCACGAGCGGGACGACGGGCAACCCCAAGGGCGCCACGCTCACGCATCGCAACGTCGTCAACAACGCACGCTACATTGCAATGGCGATGCGCTTCACCGAAGCGGACGCCCTTTGTATTCCGGTTCCGCTCTATCACTGCTTCGGGATGGTGCTGTCGGTGCTCGCGAGCGTCTCCGCGGGCGCGAAGATGGTATTTCCGGGCGAAGCTTTCGATCCGCCGGCCACGCTCGCCGCCGTCGCCGAAGAGGGCTGCACGGCGCTCCATGGGGTGCCGACGATGTTCATCGCCGAACTCGATCACCCCGACTTCGCACGGTACGACCTCTCGACGCTGCGCACGGGCATCATGGCCGGTTCGCCCTGTCCGATCGAGACGATGAAGCGCGTGATTTCGCGGATGCATCAATCGGAGATCACGATCGCCTACGGCATGACGGAGACAAGCCCCGTCTCGTTCCAGAGCTCGACGACAGACCCGCTCGAAAAGCGCACGTCGACCGTGGGACGCATTCAGCCGCATTTGGAGGCAAAGGTCGTCGACGCGTTGGGCAATACGGTCGCCGTGGGCGAGACCGGCGAGCTGTGGACGCGCGGCTATTCGGTCATGCAAGGCTACTGGGACGACGAAGCGCGCACGCGCGAAGCAATCGTCGACGGCTGGATGCGCACCGGCGATTTGGCGACGCTCGACGAGCAAGGCTACTGCAACATCGTCGGCCGCCTGAAGGACATGCTGATCCGAGGCGGCGAGAACATCTACCCGCGCGAGATCGAGGAATTCCTCTTTACGCATCCGAAGATCCAGAGCGTGCAGGTATTCGGTGTGCCGGACGAGAAGTACGGCGAGGAAGTCTGCGCATGGATCGTCGTGCGCGCGGGCGAGCAACTGACGGAAGATGAGGTCAAAGCATACTGCAGCGGGCAGATCGCCCACTACAAGGTGCCGCGCTATGTGCGCTTCGTCGACGAAATGCCGATGACGGTGACCGGCAAAGTGCAAAAGTTCGTCATGCGAGAGCGGATGATCGACGAACTGAGCCACCTGCGCTGAGGCGCGCGGCCCGGAACCACCGCGGCTACACGCTGCACGGCACGCGCGAGCGCTGGTGCGCTTGGTGTGGGCCGGGCATAGATAAAAAAAAAGCGGGCTTGATAGCCCGCTAAAAACCACACGCTACGGGGTTAGCGCGAGGAGACCAATGAAGGAGCCGGTGGACGCAACCTGCGTTCGACCGCATCGGCAACGACTCCAACAGAGATGCCCCGGAAGGGATTCGGCACCGCCGACCGGCTCGCATGCCATTGTTCTGTCGAACAGACGACACGCTGAACCACATCCGTGTTGAAACCGTTGAGGGGCATTGTGGGCGAATTGAGAAACCGACGCGGTAACAAAGTGTTTCAGGTTGTAACGTCTATGGGATATAACAATGCGGGATTTTTTACTTGATTCGATTCTGATTAAGTCAGTATTTCCGGCTTATGGAAAAATCGATATGCCATTCCAAAGCATTCTTCGCAAATGATATCGAAAAAAACGGTAAATGGATTTCGTCTGCGCAAAGCCGGGCTTAAGATGGGCCGCTATGCTCGCATGCAGCGCGCGTATTTGACCGGGCGTTGCATGTGCCGAGATTTTTTACCTTCGCCGGTAGAACCACGATGAACGAGCCCGATATCTTGAAGCGCATCCTGAGTCGCGATCGCGTGATCGCCGTCGTCGGCTTGTCCAACCATGCTTATCGTCCGAGCCATTCCGTCGCGGCCTATATGCAGTCGCACGGCTATCGCATCGTTCCCGTCAATCCCGCTTATGCGAACGATACCGCCGGAGTGCTCGGCGAGCGCTGCTACGCCTCGCTCGACGATGCCGCGCAGGCGCTCGCGCGAGAAGGCGCCGCGATCGAGATGGTCGATGTTTTCCGCCGCCCGGAAGAGGCGGCCGCCGTCGCCGAGCAAGCGATCGCGATCGGGGCGAAATCGCTTTGGCTGCAAGTGGGCGTCGTCAACGACGAAGCAGCCGCTCGGGCCAAGGCGGCTGGACTCGACGTTGCGATGGACGTCTGCGCGAAGATCGAACATGAACGATTGCTCGGCGCGACGCACCGCGCGAATGCGCCGGCTCCGCGCATGCCGGAATAGCAGAAGGCGCACGTTCGTGCGCCTTCGTTCAGCGGGTCGGGCGCATGACCGATCAGTCGAGTTCGGTTGCGCTCATTTGAGCCACTTGTCGCGAATGGCTTCGAATTCTCCCGTTTCGCGCGCGAGGTGCAGCCACTGATCGACGTATTGCTGATAAGTCACGTCGCCCTGCGGCACCATGTACGCCTTTTCGCCGTATTGGAACGGCTTATCGGGATGCACGGAGCATAGGCCCGGATTGAGCTTCTGCTGAAGCAGCGTCTCCGATGCGTCGGTCACCATGACGTCGGCCTTGCCTTCCAAGATCTGCTTGAAGATCGTGACGTTATCGGGATACACGGTCAGCTTCGCGTGCGTGAAGTATTGCTTCGCGAACCGCTCGTTGGTGCCGCCCGGGTTGACGATCACGCGCGTCGAGGGCTGATCGATCTGTGCGAGCGTCTGGTACTTGTCCACATCGGTGCAGCGCGCGATCGGCGCTTTCCCGTCGACCATGTACGGTTGCGTGAAGAAAACGTGCTTCTGGCGTTCGAGCGTCGTCGAGACGCCGCCCACGGCGATGTCGCATTTCGCCAGGAAGTCGTTCATGAGGTGAGACCAGGTCGTTTTCACGTACTCCGCTTTCACGCCGAGCGACTTGGCCAGCGACTCGGCCATGTCGATGTCGATGCCCTCGTAGGAACCGTCCGATTTCAAGAACGAATAGGGCTTGTAGTCGCCGGTCGTGCATACGCGCAGCTTGCCGCTTGCGAGCACCGCCTCCAGGCGGGAGGGCGTCGCCGCGGCGGCTGGTGCGCCGCTCGCTTGCGCGAACGCGGCGCCCGGGCAGCAAGCGGCCAGCGCGAGCGCGGCGATCGACGTGCGTGCGAATCGTTTCATGATCACAAGGTCTCCGTTGTCGTTGGGAAGAGGGGCGAAGGTATCGATTCGTTCGATGATTCGCTCGATCATAGCCGCGCCAAAATGGCGCGGGCCGTTCGCGGACGCAAACCCCGGCGTTCGGCCCGGATGAGGGCGCGCCTCCGGTAAAATGCCTGTTTCCCTCGCTTCGCACTCGCGCCCCGTTCACGTGCCCACGACCCTGCTCAACGATACGTTTTTGCGCGCACTGCTGCGCCAGCCCACCGATTACACGCCGATCTGGCTCATGCGCCAGGCGGGCCGCTACCTGCCCGAATACAACGCGACGCGCGCGCGCGCCGGCAGCTTCCTCAGCCTAGCCAAGAACCCGGATTTCGCGACCGAAGTCACGCTGCAGCCGCTCGAGCGCTTTCCGCTCGACGCTGCCATTCTGTTCTCCGACATCCTCACCGTGCCAGACGC
Organism: uncultured Burkholderiaceae bacterium; assembly: GCA_966212325.1. GTDB lineage: Bacteria > Pseudomonadota > Gammaproteobacteria > Burkholderiales > Burkholderiaceae > Trinickia. The sequence goes on from CBIHRA010000031.1 coordinate 5,975, forward strand.
GATGGGCTTGGGCCTGTCGTTCGCGGCCGGCGAAGGGCCGCGCTTCGCGCACCCGGTTCGCACCGAAGAGGACGTCGCGCGTCTGAGCGTGCCGGACATCGAGGCAACGCTGGGCTATGTCACCGACGCCGTGCGCTCGATACGGCGCGCGCTGACCGACGGCCAGGGCCGCCAGCGAGTGCCGCTGATCGGCTTCTCGGGTAGCCCGTGGACGCTGGCATGCTACATGGTCGAGGGCGCGGGTTCGGACGACTTCCGCACGGTCAAGGCCATGCTGTACGCGCGCCCCGACCTCATGCATCGGATTCTCGAGGTCAATGCGCAGGCCGTCGCCGCCTACCTGAACGCGCAAATCGCAGCGGGCGCGCAAGCCGTCATGATTTTCGACACCTGGGGCGGCGCGCTTGCCGATGGCGTCTTCCAACGGTTCTCGCTGCATTACACCCAGGCGGTCGTCCGGCAGCTCGTGCGCGAGCACGACGGGGCTCGCGTGCCTGTCATCAGCTTCACGAAGGGCGGGGGGCTTTGGCTCGAGGATATCGCCGCTTGCGGCGTCGACGCCGTCGGTCTCGACTGGACCGTCAACCTTGGCCGGGCGCGCGAACAAGTCGGTGCACGGGTGGCGTTGCAAGGCAATCTGGACCCGTCGGTGCTCTTCGCGCCGCCCGCGGCAGTCCGCGAGCAAGCGCGGGCGGTGCTCGACAGCTATGGCAATCATCCGGGGCACGTCTTCAATCTTGGCCACGGTATTTCGCAATTCGCGCCCCCCGAGCATGTCGCAGAACTCGTGGACGAAGTGCATCGATACAGCCGGGCGATGCGTTCCGGGGCCTGATCGGTAAACGTTTTTGCTGCAGCGCACGCACGTGGGCTCTCGCGCTAGGGCGCGAACGGGGCTGCGAATGGCATCGCCGGGGCCTCTCGCTCTTGTCAAGACTTGACTTATGCACATTATTCTCGTTGCGGCGCGGTAGAGTAAAGACAGGTTGACGGACCGGGGCAAACGATGTAGCTGCGCCGCCATGGCCTTGTTCGACAAGGGTTTGCGGGCGATGCGCGCAATGTGCGGTTGCCCACGGAATGACAGCGCGACGGCCTTTTTCCGGTTCCGGGCGAGCACTTTTCAACAAAGTTATCCACAGGGCGGCACCGGCCGGCCGTAAAGTTCAGCGAGATCCATAGGTTAGCGACGAATCTCATGTTTCACTTTAAGTTCGAGCCCTCTTCTTGCCGTTCGGCGCATGCGACGCGCGCCTTGCGCCGCCGCGGCGGGCCTCGGAGCCGTGTTGCATGAGCGGTGCGTACGTTCGCGTCGCGCTCGATCATCCGCTGCCGACCCTCTTCGACTACCGTTGCGACACTTCGCCGCCGCCGCCCGGGACGCTCGTCGCTGTGCCGTTCGGCAGACGCGCGACGGTGGGGCTCGTCGTCGAGGTGCGCGGCCACAGCGACGTGCCGGCCGAGCGCTTGCGCAACGTGCAGGCTGCCTGCACGGCCTGTGCGCCGCTTTCGGCCGAATGGCTCGCGCTGGCGGCCTTCGCCGCCGACTACTACCAGCGCCCGCTCGGCGAGGTGGCGCTGCCTGCCTTGCCGCAGGCGCTGCGCGACCCGGCGCGCTGGCCTCGGCTATTCGCGGTCGAGCCGCACTTTCGGTTGACCGTTGCAGGCGCCGCCGCGCTGCCCGGCACGCTGCCGGCGCGCGCTGCGGCTTTGCGCCGTCTGGCCGCCGCATTGGCCGAGCGATCCACGCTGAGTGCGTCCGCCGCCCGTGCGCTGCACCCCAAAGCGGCCGCCACGCTCGCGATGTGGCAAGCGCAAGGGTGGGTGGACGTCGAAACAGAAGGCATAGCCTCGGGCGGCGAGGGCGATCCGCCCGAAGGCGTAACGGACGCCGCCGGCGGGCAAGCGGAGGAAGCGAAGGAAGCGAAGGAAGCGAAGGAAGCCAAGGAAGCCAAGGAAGCCAAGGAAGCCAAGGAAGCCAAGGAAGCCAAGGAAGCGCCGGCCGATACGCCCCTTGTCGGCGCCGCCGCGGCGGCGGCCACCGTGCGCCGCGCGTTGACCGACGAACAATCGCAAGCCGTGCAAGCCATCGCCGCGGCGCAAGGCTTCGCGCCGTTCCTCCTGCACGGCGTGACCGGCAGCGGCAAGACCGAGGTCTACCTCAGTGCGCTCGAAGCGCTGTTCGAGGCCCGGCCTCGCGCGCAAGCGCTCGTCCTCGTTCCCGAAATCAATCTGACGCCGCAATTCGAGGCGGCGTTTCGCGCCCGTTTTGCGGGGCTGCCCGGCGACGAGTCCATCGTTACACTGCACAGCGCCATGGCGGACGGCGAACGCGCGCGAAGCTGGCTCGCCGCGCACGCCGGCCGCGCGCGCATCGTGCTGGGCACGCGTTTGGCCGTGCTGGCCTCGCTGCCCGAGCTCGCGTTGATCGTCGTCGACGAAGAGCACGAGTCCGCCTACAAACAGCAGGAGGGGCTCCGGTATTCGGCGCGCGACCTGGCGATCTGGCGCGCCAAGCAGCGGGGCATCGCCGTCGTGCTCGGATCGGCCACGCCGTCGCTCGAGACCTGGTGGCAGGCCGAACAAGGGCGCTACCGGCGGCTCGCCTTGACGCGCCGTGCCGTGGCCGACGCCGCCTTGCCGACGGTAAAGCTGATCGATCTCGAGGAGGAGCGCCGGCGCGGGCGCGGTAGCGTCGACGGTATTTCGGGGCCGCTCGCGGCAGCGCTCAAAGCGCGCCTCGAACGCGGCGAGCAAAGCCTCGTATTTTTGAATCGCCGCGGCTATGCGCCCGTGCTGGCTTGCGATGCCTGCGGCTGGCTGGCCGGCTGCCCGCGGTGCACGGCTTATGTGGTTCTCCACAAAAGCGAGCGCACACTCCGGTGCCATCACTGCGGCTGGGAATCGCGCGTGCCGCGGGCGTGCCCGGAGTGCGGCAACGTCGACATCGCACCGCTCGGACGCGGCACCCAGCGCGTGGAGGAAACGCTCGCGGCGCTGGTGCCCGGCGCGCGCGTTCTGCGGATCGACGCGGACAGCACGCGTCGCAAAGGCAGCGCGCAGGCGCTCTTTTCCGATGTCCATGCAGGCGAAGTCGACATTCTGGTCGGCACGCAGATGATCGCGAAAGGCCATGATTTCCGCCGCGTCTCGCTCGTGGGGGTGCTCAACGCCGACGCCGCGCTGTTTTCGCACGACTTTCGCGCAGGCGAGCGGCTATTTGCGCAGTTGATGCAAGTGAGCGGGCGGGCGGGCCGCGCCGGGCTGCCGGGCGAGGTGCTCGTGCAGACGCGCTATCCCCGGCATGCGCTTTATCAGGCGCTGGCGCGGCACGACTATGTGGGTTTCGCCAACGCAACGTTGGCCGAGCGGCGCGAGGCGCAATTGCCGCCGTTCGTCTATCAGGCGTTGCTGCGCGCGGAGGCACGCACGCTGGAGGCGGCGCTCGCGTTCCTCGCTCAGGCTGCGGCCGCGTTGGCGCAGATCCCTGCTGCCGAGCGCGTCACCGTCTACGACGCCGTGCCGATGACCATCGTCAAAGTAGCGAACGTGCATCGGGCGCAGTTGCTCGTCGAGAGCGGGTCGCGCGCGTCGCTGCTGGCGACGCTGCGTGCGTGGCAACCGGCGTTGCGCACGTTCAAGGGCGTGATGCGCTGGAGCGTCGAAGTCGATCCGCTCGACATCTGATCCTGGCCGGGCGCACGGCTCGCTCAGTATCGCAGGCGGCTGCGCGCGCCGCGCGCCCGCGTGCGGAAGCGGTTCGAGTAGGTCGCGGCGGGCGAGCCGGCGGGCCGCGCGCAGGCCGCGATGGGCGCGCGCTGGCGCCGTCCCTGAGGGCGGGAGCGGGCGGAGGACCGGCTTTCGTTAGAGCAAATCATGATGGGCCTCGCGGGTGAATTCGATCGGCGGACGCGATGTCCGCGCTCAGCCGCGCTGCTCGGACATGCTCGCGTCGTTCGCGGCGGCTTCGGCTCTGAGCCGGGCCTGACGGACGCGGGCGAGCGCAACGGCGCGCTGATGCGCCGGCGACGCGCCGCGAACGAAAAGCGTCAGGCACACCACGGCCAACGCCCAAATTCCGCCGATTACGATCCACTTTTCCATTTCGCCTCTCCTTTCCTGGCGGTCACCGTGCGCTGGTGCGCTTTCCTGCGTTAACGGCAGTTCGGAACGCCTCAGTAGGGGGATGAGAACGGTTTCACCTCAGGGAAAATACCGAGCGCAACCGGTGGCGCCCAGCCCGCCTCGTTTTCGCGGCAACCCTTGTCGGCAAAGGGTTTCGATAGGGTGCAACCAATTCCGGATTTCGGTTGCACCTTTTTATTGGGAGGCGTACGATTCGGCCAACTTTTTAGTCATCGGCCGGTCTGCCGCCGGCGATCGAAGGAACCATGGCCAGCACTACACTCGGCGTCAAAGTCGACGACCTCCTCCGTACGCGCCTCAAAGAAGCCGCTTCGCGCCTAGAGCGCACGCCGCATTGGCTCATCAAGCAGGCGATCTTCGCCTACCTCGAAAAAATCGAGCACGGCCAGCTGCCCCCCGAACTGTCGGGCGCGGCGAACCTGGCCGATCTCGGCGACGGCGTTGCCCCGGAGCACGAAGAGGACGGTGCACCGCATCCGTTCCTCGATTTCGCTCAGAGCGTGCAGCCGCAATCCGTGCTGCGCGCGGCGATCACGGCCGCATACCGCCGCCCGGAACCCGAATGCATGCCGTTCCTGATCGGAGAGGCGCGTCTGCCGGAACAGCTGGCGACCGATGTCGGCAAGTTGGCCACCAAGCTCGTCGAAACGCTGCGCGCCAAGCGCACGGGCGGCGGCGTCGAAGGCCTCATCCACGAGTTTTCGCTATCGAGCCAGGAAGGCGTCGCGCTGATGTGCTTGGCCGAAGCCCTTTTGCGCATTCCCGATCGTGCGACGCGCGATGCACTCATTCGCGACAAGATCAGCAAGGGCGATTGGAAGTCCCATATGGGGCATGCGCCGTCGATGTTCGTCAATGCCGCCACCTGGGGCCTCATGATCACGGGCAAGCTCGTGACGACCAACAGCGAAGCGGGCCTGTCCTCGGCGCTGACGCGGCTGATCGGAAGGGGCGGCGAGCCCCTGATCCGCAAGGGCGTCGACATGGCGATGCGCCTGATGGGCGAGCAGTTCGTGACGGGCGAGACGATCTCCGAGGCGCTGGCGAACAGCCGCAAGTACGAAGCGCGGGGCTTTCGCTACTCGTACGACATGCTGGGCGAGGCGGCTACGACCGAGGAAGACGCGCTGCGCTACTACGCGTCGTACGAGCAAGCCATCCACGCCATCGGCAAGGCCGCCGGCGGCCGCGGCATTTACGAAGGCCCCGGCATTTCGATCAAGCTCTCGGCGCTGCATCCGCGCTATTCGCGTGCGCAGCAAGAGCGCACGATGGCCGAGCTGCTGCCGCGCGTGCGCTCGCTCGCCGTGCTGGCGCGCCGCTATGACATCGGCCTGAACATCGATGCCGAAGAAGCGGACCGGCTCGAAATTTCGCTCGACCTGCTCGAAGCGCTCTGCTTCGACCCCGAGCTCGCGGGCTGGAACGGCATCGGCTTCGTCGTTCAGGCTTATCAGAAGCGCTGCCCGTTCGTGATCGACTATGTCGTCGATTTGGCGCGCCGCAGCCGTCACCGCATCATGGTGCGCCTCGTGAAGGGCGCATACTGGGACAGCGAAATCAAGCGTGCGCAGCTCGACGGGCTCGAGGGCTATCCCGTCTACACGCGCAAGATCTACACCGACGTCTCGTACCTCGCCTGCGCGAAGCGACTGCTCGGCGCGCCCGACGCCGTCTACCCGCAATTCGCCACGCACAATGCCTACACGCTGGCGGCGATCTACCATCTGGCCGGCCAGAATTACTACCCGGGCCAGTACGAGTTCCAGTGCCTGCACGGCATGGGCGAGCCGCTCTATGAAGAAGTCACGGGCCGCGAGAAGCTGAACCGTCCGTGCCGCATCTACGCGCCCGTCGGCACGCATGAAACGCTGCTCGCGTACCTCGTGCGCCGTCTGCTCGAGAACGGCGCGAACACGTCGTTCGTCAATCGCATCGCCGACGAATCGGTACCGGTGTCCGCGCTCGTCGCCGATCCGGTCGACGAAGCGTCGAGAATCGTCCCGCTGGGCGCGCCGCACGCCAAGATCCCGTTGCCGCGCGATCTGTACGGCAGCGAGCGCCTCAATTCGATGGGCCTCGACCTGTCGAACGAGCATCGCCTCGCGTCGCTGTCCTCGGCGCTGCTCGCGAGCGCGCATCATCCGTGGCGCGCCGCGCCGATGCTCGAAAACGGCGAGTTGCCGGCGTCGAGCGAAGCGGGCCGCAGCGAGCGCCTCGTGCGCAATCCTGCCGATCATCGCGATATCGTGGGCACCGTCGTCGAAGCGACGCGCGACGACGTGAACGCCGCGCTCGCCGCGGCCGTCGCCGCGGCGCCGATTTGGCAGGCGACGCCCGTTTATGCGCGCGCCGACTGCCTCGCCCGCGCCGCCGACTTGCTCGAAGCGCAGATGCATACGCTGATGGGCCTCATCGTGCGCGAAGCGGGCAAGTCGTTGCCGAACGCAATTGCCGAAATCCGCGAAGCGGTCGATTTTCTGCGGTATTACTCGGCGCAGATCCGCGACGAGTTCTCGAACGATACGCACCGGCCGCTCGGGCCCGTGGTGTGCATCAGCCCGTGGAACTTCCCGCTGGCGATTTTCATGGGTCAAGTCGCCGCGGCGTTGGCCGCCGGCAATACGGTGCTCGCAAAGCCCGCCGAGCAAACGCCGCTGATCGCGGCGCAAGCCGTGCGGCTGCTGCGCGAAGCGGGCGTGCCCGCGGGCGCCGTGCAGCTCTTGCCCGGCGATGGCGAAACGGTCGGCGCCTCGCTCGTTGCCGATGCGCGTTCGCGCGCCGTCATGTTCACGGGCTCGACGGAAGTCGCGCGCCTCATCAACAAAACACTGGCCGAGCGTCTCGATCCGGACGGTAAGCCGATCCCGCTGATCGCCGAAACCGGCGGACAGAACGCGATGATCGTCGACTCGTCGGCGCTTGCGGAGCAGGTCGTCGCCGACGTCATGCAATCGGCGTTCGACTCGGCCGGGCAGCGCTGTTCGGCGCTACGTGTGCTGTGCCTGCAGGACGACGTGGCCGATCGCACGTTGACGATGCTCAAGGGCGCCATGCACGAGCTCGCGGTCGGCAACCCCGATCGCCTGTCGGCCGATGTCGGCCCCGTCATCGACGCCGAAGCGAAGCGCACGATCGACGCGCACATCGCCGCGTTGCGCGAGAAGGGCCGCCCCATTACGCAATTGCCGCTGCCGGAAGGGTGCGCGCAGGGCACGTTCGTTCCACCGACGCTCATCGAGCTCGACAGCATCGACGAACTCAAGCGTGAAGTGTTCGGCCCGGTTCTGCACGTGCTTCGCTATCGCCGCAGCGCGCTCGACAAGCTGCTCGAGCAAATCAAGGCGACCGGCTACGGCCTGACGCTCGGGATCCATACGCGCATCGACGAAACCATCGCGCACGTCATTTCGCGCGCTCACGTGGGCAATATCTACGTGAACCGCAATGTGATCGGCGCGGTCGTCGGCGTTCAGCCCTTTGGCGGCGAGGGGCTGTCGGGCACGGGGCCGAAGGCGGGCGGGGCACTCTATTTGCAGCGCTTGCTGGCGAAGCGTCCGTCCGGCCTGCCGAAGTCGCTCGCGGCTTCGCTCGTCGCCGACGGCCCGGTGGAGCAAGCCAAGGCCGGCGAGCGCCTGAGCCCGCGCGCCGCGCTCGTGGCGCTGCGCGACTGGCTCATCGCCGAGCGTCAGCCGGCGCTCGCCGCACGCTGCGACGGCTATCTCGCAAACATGCCGGCCGGTGCGACGGCCGTGTTGCCGGGCCCGACGGGCGAGCGCAACACGTACACCCTCGGTGCGCGCGGCACGGTATCCTGCGTGCCCTCGACGGCGAGCGGCGCGCGCGCGCAACTCGCGGCGGTGCTCGCTACCGGTAACCGCGCCGTGTTCTCGGGCGCGGCCGGCGAAGCGCTCGTCGCCGCGCTGCCCTCGCAGCTCAAGCCGTTCGCCGAAGTGCAAAAGAGCGCGGATGCGCCGGTGGACGCCGTGCTGTTCGAAGGCGACAGCGACGAATTGCTCGCGCTGGTGAGGGAAGTGGCCAAGCGTCCGGGCCCGATCGTTTCGGTGCAGGGCGTTTCCACGCACGCGCTGGAAAACGGCGATGAAGACTACGCGCTCGAAAGGCTGCTGACGGAACGCTCGGTGAGCGTGAATACGGCGGCCGCGGGCGGCAATGCGAATTTGATGACGATCGGCTAAGTCACCCTTGTCGGTCGATTCAAATATCGGAGGCGGCGCGGCGACCCCGAAAAGCCGCTTCCAACTACCTTGGTATCTAGGAGAAGCTATGCAGCACAAAATGAAAACGCTGGCAGGCGCGACGCTCGTTGCAGCAATGTCGCTGGTGGGGACCGCACACGCACAGCAAGCCGAACAAGTGAAGATTGGCTTTGCGGGCCCGATGACGGGTGCGCAAGCGCACTACGGCACCGATTTCCAGAACGGCGTGAAGCTCGCGATCGCCGACATGAACGCGACGAAGCCCGTGATCGGCGGCAAGCAAGTCGAGTTCGTGCTCGACTCGGCCGACGACCAAGCCGACCCGCGCACCGGTACGACCGTTGCCCAAAAGCTCGTCGACGACGGCATCAAGGGCATGATCGGCCACTTCAATTCGGGCACGACGATCCCGGCTTCGCGCATCTACGCGAACGCGGGCATCCCTGAAGTTGCGATGGCGACGGCGCCCGAATACACGCAGCAAGGTTTCAAGACGACGTTCCGCATGATGACCTCCGACACGCAGCAGGGGTTGGTGGCGGGCACGTATGCCGTGACGAAGCTCGGCATGAAGAAGATCGCGATCGTCGACGACCGCACGGCATACGGCCAAGGTCTGGCCGACCAATTCCAAAAGGCTGCGAAGGCCGCCGGCGCGACGATCATCAAGCGTGAGTTCACGAACGACAAGGCGACCGACTTCAAGTCGATCTTGACGAATCTGAAGGCCGCTCAACCGGATCTGATCTATTTCGGCGGCGCCGACGCGCAAGCCGCGCCGATGCTCAAGCAAATGAAGACGCTCGGCATCAAGGCTCCGCTGATGGGCGGCGAAATGGTGCACACGCCCGACTTCCTGAAGATCGCCGGCGATGCGGCGGAAGGCTCGTTCTCGACCTTGGCCGGCGTTCCGCTGGATCAAATGCCGGGCGGCGCGCAGTACGTCCAGAAGTACAAGAAGGCGTTCGGCACCGAAGTCGAAACGTACTCGCCCTATGCCTACGACGGCACGATGGCGCTCCTGACGGCAATGAAGAAGGCGAATTCGACCGACCCGGCGAAGTACCTGCCGGTGCTCGCGAAGACCGACATGCCCGGCGTGACGACGCCGCACCTGCAGTACGACAGCAAGGGCGACCTGAAGAACGGCGGCATCACGGTCTACAAGGCGGAAGGCGGCAAGTGGGTTCCGTTGAAGTAATCGCATAAGCGTTCACGCGCTTTGCGCTCATGCGCCGCCGCGCAAGCGGGCCGGCGCTTCGAAAGCCCCGGGGACGATCGTCTCGCGGGGCTTTTTCATCGATGAGCCGCGCTCGATCACGCGGCAAGGCGCCGCGAACGTCTCAGCCGACGTGCGTGCGCTTGGGCGGCGCCGGCAGCGTTTCCATCGCGGCGAGCCCTTGGACGATGCCGCAAGCCTCGACGGTGCCGCTGCCGTTGCACTGCTCGCGCAAGCCGATCAGTTGCGCTTTGAGTTGTTCGAGTTCCGCAAGCCGCGTATCGACGTGGCCGATATGCGCATCGAGCAGCGCATCGATCGATTCGCAGCGGTCCGAGCCATGATCCATCAAGCGCAACAAGGCGCGGATTTCGTCGTGTGTCATATCGAGCGCGCGGCAATTGCGGATGAAGCGCAAGCGCTCGATATGCGGCGCGCCGTAGCTGCGGTAGTTGGCTGCCGTGCGTTGCGCGTCCGGCATCAACCCCTCTTTCTCGTAGAAGCGGATCGTTTCCGTCGTGCAGTGCGCGGCCTTGGCCAGTTCGCCGATTTTCATGAGAGCCTCGCGGCGGTCGTCGGTCAGCCGCTGCAGCGGCTGGAAGGCGTTACTTTACCCGATGGTCCTTCTATGCCGCACCGCCGACGCCTTCCGACTGGGTAGGTAGCCAAAGGTGCGAAAGCGAGCCCACGGCGAGGCGACGACTACCGTCGGGATGTCGACACGGATCCGGCCTGCATCTTGCGCGCCTATCCCTGCATGCCAGTGCGGGCGAGGGCGGCGTCGGTAATCGATGAGCCGCCGTTCGACGTCGATCGCCCTCGACGGTGCGGCCGTTTCGCATATGGGGTCGGCAATCGCAGCCTCCCTCGAAAAGAGCGCTCGATATCGACTCAGTGCCGGGCCGCGTCGCCTAGACTGGAATCGCCATTTGCCGCATCGTCGTGCATGCGAAGCGACGTCGAGCGGCGTCGAGCTGGCCGGCGAGAGGCGGATGACGACAGGGGGCAACCAGCGGGCCCGGTTGCCGAGGCTCATCTAAACCCGGATCGTGAAGGAGTAGACCATGCTGCAAAGTAGCGAAATTCAAAAGCGGTTTTCTCACATTCAGCAATCGATCAGCGAGGCGTCGCGCAGCTGTCAAAGTGCGCAATCGTCGGTGCCTCAGGATCTGAAGAGCTGCGTCGAAGAGCTCAACAAGCAATGCCAGTCGGCCCAATCGGTGATGAAATCGCAGGACGAAGATCAGATGCGTCAATGCATCGACCAGATGGAAGAAATGGGCGATCGAGCCGAGCGCGCATGCAAGCAAGCGGGCAACGTCGACGGCGAGCTGAAACGCGCGGTGTCGACGATGCACTCCGAGTTGTCCGATCTGAAGCGGCAGTTGCACTGATGGGCGGTTTGAACGCGCGACGCCGCGTCATGGAGCGTCGCACGCGATATAGGGTTCAGAGTTAGGTTGATCGCAGGACTGTCATCTCGACGATACGATTCCCTTTGGCCGCATCGAGGCTGCTCTTCGCGCCCCATCGACCGCGACGATCGTATCGTCGACGCACCGGCCTACTTCCCAATACAAAACCGGCTGAAGATCACGCCGAGCAGATCGTCGGACGTAAATTCGCCGGTGATCGAATTCAGCGATTCCTGCGCGAGGCGCAACTCTTCCGCAAACAAGTCGAGCGATTGCGCGCGTTCCTGCGCGTGCGCCGCGGCGACGGCCAAATGCGCCTGCGCGGCGCGCAGGGCAATCAAATGCCGTTCGCGGGCGAGATACACGCTTTCCGTCCCTGCTTGCCACCCGGCCAACCGCAAAAGCTCGGCGCGCAGCAGCTCGATCCCTTCGCTTTTCTTGGCCGAAAGGCGAACTTCGCACACTTGCGCTTCGTCGTCGGAAGCCGAGAGTCGATTCACCGAAGGGCCCACGGCCGTCAGATCGGTTTTATTCAGCACGCGCACGACGGGGACGCCCACCGGAAAGCGCCGGGCGATGAGGATGTCTTCGTCGGTCATGCCCGAGCGCGCATCGAGCAGATGCAGCACCACGTCCGCACGCTCGATCTCGCTCCACGTGCGAGCGATGCCGATACGTTCGACTTCGTCCTCGGTTTCGCGCAGACCCGCGGTGTCGATCATATGCAGCGGAATACCTTCGATTTGAATCGTCTGCGTCACTTTGTCGCGCGTCGTGCCCGCGATCGGCGTGACGATGGCCAATTCGGCCCCGGCCAATGCGTTGAGCAACGACGATTTGCCGACGTTGGGTTGCCCGGCGAGCACCACCGACAACCCCTCCCGCAGCAACGCGCCCTGCCGGGCTTCGCCGAGCACGTGATCGAGCCGCGCGCGGATGTGAGCGAGCTTGCCGTGCGCGTCCGCGGCTTCGAGAAAGTCGATTTCCTCTTCCGGAAAATCGAGGGTGGCCTCTACCAACATACGCAACGCGATGACTTCGTCGACGAGCGCGTGGATGTCGCGCGAGAACGCGCCGTCGAGCGAGCGCCCGGCCGAGCGAGCTGCGGCTTCCGTGCTCGCTTCGATCAGATCGGCGACGGCCTCGGCTTGGGCGAGGTCGAGCTTGTCGTTCAGAAAAGCGCGCCGCGTGAATTCGCCGGGCTCCGCGAGCCGAAGCCCGAACGGCTGCCCCGCTTCGAGGCAGCGTTGCAGCACGAGTTGCAGGACCACAGGGCCGCCGTGCCCCTGCAGCTCCACCACATGCTCGCCCGTGTACGAATGCGGCGCCGGAAAGTAAAGCGCGATACCGCGATCGAGCACACTGCCGCCGGCATCGACGAACGGCACATAGCTCGCGTGGCGAGGTGGCAGCGCCTGACCGCACAGCGCGTTCATCAACGCGAGCGCTGCGGCATCGCCCGCGCGCCCGCACGAAACGCGCACGACCCCGATTCCTCCGCGGCCCGGTGCTGTGGCAATGGCGACGATGGGATCGGAATCGAGAGCGAGCATGATCGAGCGGGAATAAACGAAAAGAAAGCGGTGCGGTGAATGCCGCCAGGCGGCAATCGAAATATCGGAGATCGAAACCCGCGTGAGGCGAAAGCGCGATAGGCCGAACAGGGCCGGAACGAGCCTGCCGTCCTGAACCGAACCCCACGCCCGGCATTGTAGCTTGCCCATCCCTACGTCCGAGAAACGTCGGCGTAGGTCGTCCGGCGCTCTTTACCATAGTTAAGATTTATCTTGATTAAGATAGCGTAGAATTAGGACGAAGCGAAATGCGCACGCATGTACGAATCGGCGCGAGGCCGGCACCGTGCGGCTCTCGCTGGTACGGCGCCGAGTCCAACGAGCCCCGGTTCACGTCTTTAAAAACGGCGGGCGCGCCCGATCAAGCTAAAGCTGACCCGAGCGGTTGTCTCATTCGAACGGGGTGAATTGCACAATTTCGCGATGCCAACCGTCGAAGAAAAAGCAGCGTTCTCCGAACGCCTCAAATTTGCTTTGCAGCGGAGCCCCGAAAAAGTGGTGGGCGGGACACACCTTGCATTGCACTTTAATCTGCGCCATCACGGCGAACAGCCGATTTCGCCCCAGACAGCTCATAAATGGCTGACCGGGCGAACGATTCCGACTGCCGACAAGCTGCGCACGCTGGCCGATTGGCTGCGCGTCGATTTGCACTGGCTGCACTACGGCCCTGCGCCGACAGCTGCAGCGCGCACGACGCCCAAGCCGCTTCCGCGGGACGAAAAGTATCCGCTGACGCCCGAAACCATCGAACTCGCATCGAAGATCGAATCGCTTTCTCCGCATCATCGCTATCTGGTGCAGGAATTGGTCGATCAGTTTTACGGCGACAGCCCCGAGCGATAGGCACCGGCGAAGCAGCGAAGGCCGCGACCGCTACGAGCGCGTTCGAGCATCCCGAATCGAAGAAGAAAAAAAATCGCCCGGCTGATCCAACCGGGCGATTTTTTTATGCAGAGGGTTTGCCGGACGGCGCGGCCAATGCCGCACCGCCGGCCGCAATCAGGCGGCCTTCTTCTTGCCGGCGCCCATCATGCGCGTGATGTAGTACTGCTGCGCAATCGACAGCACGTTGTTCACGACGTAATACAGCACGAGGCCAGCCGGGAAGAAGAAGAACATGACCGAGAAAGCGATCGGCATGAACATCATCATCTTGGCCTGGACCGGATCGGGCGGCGTCGGGTTCAAACGCGTCTGCAGGAACATCGACACAGCCATCAACACCGGCAGGATGAAGAACGGATCCTGCTGCGAGAGGTCGTGAATCCAGAGGATCCACGGCGCGCCGCGCATTTCGACCGACGAGAGCAACACCCAGTACAGCGAGATGAACACCGGGATCTGAATCACGATCGGCAAGCAGCCGCCGAAGGGATTGACCTTCTCGGTCTTGTACAGCTCCATCAGCGCCGCGTTCATCTTTTGCGGTTCGCTCTTGAAGCGTTCGCGCAGTGCTTGCATGCGCGGCGTGATCTCCTTCATCCGCGCCATCGACTTGTAGCTCGCCGCCGACAGCGGGAAGAACACGGCCTTGATCAGCACGGTCAGCAGAACGATCGCCCAGCCCCAGTTGCCGACGAAGCCGTGAATTTTTTCGAGCAGCCAGAACAGCGGCTTGGCGATGATCGTGACGTAGCCGTAGTCCTTCACGAGCTCGAGCCCAGGGGCGATGCCTTCGAGCGCGCGCTCTTCCTCGGGGCCCGCGAACAAGCGCGCGGAAACGTCGGCCGATTGTCCCGGCGCGATCGTCGCAAGCGGCTGGCGCACGCCGACGCGGTAGAGCGTCGGATCGATTTTTTCGACGTAGATGTCGCGCTGCGCGCCTTGCTGCGGGATCCATGCGGTGGCGAAGTAATGCTGCACCATCGCGATCCAGCCGTTGTTGGCTGCGCCGGCGACATCGACCTTGTTCTTGTCGATGTCGCTGAACGTGACCTTCTGGAAGTGATGTTCGTTCGTGTAGACAGCCGGGCCGATGAACGTGTGCGAGAAGCGCGGCGTTTCGACAGGCTGGCTGTCGCGCACGAGCTCCATGTAGAGGCTCGGCTTGACGGGGGCTGACCCCACGTTTTGGATCTTCGTATCGACGCCGATCACGTAGCTGCCGCGCGTGAACGTGTAGGTTTTGACGACCTTCACGCCGCCCTTGACCGGCGACTCGAACGACAACTGCAGCGTTTTTTGCCCGTCGTCGAGCGCGCGCGGGCCGGCGACCGGCGTGTAGACGTCGTTGTGATTCGGGAAATCGCCGCCGATGAGGCCCGTGCGGGCGAGATACGTGTGGTTGGCCGTGCGATCGAAAAGCGTGACGTTCAGCGGTGCGCCCTTCGGATCGGCATTCTTGGTGAGGACGAGCTTCTCGAGCGTACCGCCGCGCGTATCGATCTCGCCGTCATAGACGTCGGTGCTGAAATGGACCAGCTGTGCGGCCGCTTGCGGCTGGCTCGGCGCCGCGCCGGCCGTGGGAGCGGCGGCGGTGCTCGATGGGGTGGCGGCCTCGGAGGCCGGCGTGCTCGATGCGGCCGGCGGCGAGCCTGCGCTCGTCTGGTGCGTCGGGTTCGGGAAGAACATCGACGGGCGGCCGTGATCGCGTTGCCAGTTGTCGAACAGCATGACAGCCGACACGAAGAAGATCGCCCATAGGATGGTGCGTTTGATATCCATGCGTGGTCTCAGAGTCGATGGAGCGGCGTTTCAGCGCTTTTTCGGGGGTGGGGGCGGAACGAGATCGATCCCGCCCGCGGAAAACGGATGGCAGCGGCATAAGCGCTTCACCGCGAGGTAACTCCCGCGCGCGGCGCCATGATACTGGATTGCCTCGCGCGCGTAATCGGAACAGGAGGGATAAAAACGGCAGCGGCTGCCGAGCAGAGGGCTGACGGCAACCTTATACAGACGCAGCAGGGCGATCAGCACCGTTTGCATAGCCGTTTGCATGGCACGCGGGACGAAGGCCCCCGCGAAGCAGCGAAGCGTACGAATGTTCGACGCACACCCATGCTCCTCAAACCCAAGAAAGCCGAGGCGATATGGCGCTCGGCCCTCTAAACCTGCGAATCCCGCGCCGATTCGGGCGACGGCGGCTGTGCTTCGCGCCGTGCGATCTCGCGCGCCACCTTGCCGAGCAACATCTCGATTTCCGTTCGGCACAACGCCCTGAGCGGCGGCGAGACGGCGCTTGGCAGCGCGGCCTTGTCAAAGCGCGTGGACAGGCGCAGCAGCACGTCCCAGCCGTCGAACTCGGCACGGCGCAGGCGAAAGGCCTCGCGTGCGGTCCGCTTCACGAGATTGCGCGTAGCCGCGCGCGGCGCGAACTTCTTGCCGACGACGAGCCCGAGACGGGCCGCTTGGCCGGTTGGCCTCGCATAGACGACGAAATGCGTCGAGCGACGCCACGGACGCAAACGAAAAACGGATGAAAATTCATCCGTTTTGAGAAGCCTCGCGGCTTTGGGGAAGGCGGCTGGCGCTCGCAACGGAACCGGGCCCGATGAAGGTAAGGCTAGTCGGTGCCGACCACCCCCGCGTTGCCGCGGACGCCGGCCACGGCGCGCGTCGCCTTCGACTGCTTAGATGGCCAGACGCTTGCGGCCCTTGGCGCGGCGGGCGTTGATCACCTTGCGGCCGCCGGCGGTCTTCATGCGCACGCGAAAGCCGTGGGTGCGCTTGCGGCGAGTAACGGACGGTTGGTAAGTACGTTTCATGTCGATCTCACTTGAGAATGGACCGCGCGCGCATCGGCTCTAGACATCACTAGGCAACGGCCGGGGTCGAAAAAAGGGTGTTCGCTTTCGCGGGAACCCGCTATTTAAACCGCTTTTCTCTTGGCCGTCAATACTTTAGCTGCGCAGGCGGCATGCGCACGC
Organism: uncultured Burkholderiaceae bacterium; assembly: GCA_966212325.1. Lineage (GTDB taxonomy): Bacteria > Pseudomonadota > Gammaproteobacteria > Burkholderiales > Burkholderiaceae > Trinickia. The sequence continues at coordinate 22,418 of CBIHRA010000031.1, forward strand.
CCTGCGGGGCCGCGCTCGAACGCGCATGCGATGCTCGATCCGGCCCTGTGGATAACTCCCTTGCCCCGCGCGTTTGGCGGTAGAATCTCGCCTTACCTCAAGAAACCAGCACGCCGCTCCGAATCAGCCGGCCTGCCGCAATTGCCTGCGGCGACGGGCTCCGGGGCTCGCTCGCTTTGCCGGATCGGGTCCTTTCGCCGAGCGACGCTCGGGGAAGGCGGCCGCGAGTCGTCGTGCCTTAAAAAGATATCGCTTTGATGAATGAATTCTGGCAACACTGTTCCGCACTGCTGGAGCGCGAGCTCACGCCCCAGCAGTACGTGACGTGGATCAAACCGTTGGCCCCGGTCGCCTTCGACGCCAGCGCGAACACGCTGTCCATCGCGGCGCCGAATCGCTTCAAGCTCGACTGGGTCAAGAGCCAGTTTTCGGGACGCATCTCCGATCTCGCCCGCGATTTTTGGCAGGCACCCGTCGAAGTGCAATTCGTCCTCGATCCGAAGGCGGGCCTGCGCGTGGGCGCGGGCGCACCTTCCGTGCCGATGCCGCGCGTCCCGGCGTCGGCTGCCGCCGCCATGAGCGCAGCGGGGCTGCCGTTGGACGGCGGTGCCGCGCAGCCGGGCAGGGCCGTCGGCGCGCCTGGAGCCCACGGCGCACCGGGGGCGGCCGGCGCCGGCGGCACGCAGGGCGCGCTCGACGATGCGGCCGATCTCGACTTGCCGAGCGTGGACGCTCACGAGGCCGCTGCGGCGCGCCGCACGTGGCGTCCGGGTTCGGGGACGCCGGGCAGCCCCGAGTCCGAATCGATGTACGAGCGCTCGAAGCTCAATCCCGTGCTGACGTTCGACAACTTCGTCACCGGTAAAGCGAATCAGTTGGCGCGTGCGGCAGCCATCCAGGTGGCCGACAACCCCGGAATCTCGTACAACCCGCTGTTCCTTTACGGCGGCGTGGGCTTGGGCAAGACGCACCTGATTCACGCGATCGGCAACCAGTTGCTGCAGGACAAGGCCGGCGCGCGCATCCGCTACATCCATGCCGAGCAGTACGTGTCCGACGTCGTGAAGGCATACCAGCGCAAGGCGTTCGACGACTTCAAGCGCTACTACCACTCGCTCGATCTGCTGCTCATCGACGACATTCAGTTTTTCTCGGGCAAATCGCGCACGCAGGAAGAATTCTTCTATGCGTTCGAAGCGCTCGTCGCGAACAAGGCGCAGGTCATCATCACGAGCGACACGTACCCGAAGGAAATTTCGGGCATCGACGATCGGTTGATCTCGCGTTTCGATTCGGGGCTCACCGTGGCGATCGAGCCGCCCGAGCTCGAGATGCGCGTGGCGATTTTGATGCGCAAGGCGCAGTCCGAAGGCGTGAGCTTGTCCGAGGACGTCGCCTTCTTCGTCGCCAAGCATTTGCGCTCGAACGTGCGTGAGCTCGAGGGCGCGCTGCGCAAGATCCTCGCTTACTCGAAGTTCCACGGGCGCGAAATCTCGATCGAGCTGACCAAGGAAGCGCTCAAGGACTTGCTGACGGTGCAAAACCGGCAGATCTCGGTCGAAAACATCCAAAAGACGGTCGCCGACTTCTACAACATCAAGGTCGCCGACATGTATTCGAAGAAGCGGCCTGCGAACATCGCGCGGCCGCGTCAAATCGCCATGTACCTCGCCAAGGAGCTCACGCAAAAGAGCCTGCCCGAGATCGGCGAGCTGTTCGGCGGGCGCGATCACACCACCGTTTTGCATGCGGTGCGCAAGATTGCCGACGAACGCGGCAAGGACGCGCAGCTCAACCACGAGCTGCACGTGTTGGAACAAACCCTCAAGGGCTGAGCCGGGCGAGCCCTTGCGCTTCGGTACGAGGGCGGCGGCGCCCCCCGTTTTGGCGGGAGCGGGGTATTTTTCAGGCACAATATAGGTTTAGCCCCCCGCGCGGCCTCCCCGTGAGACAAGCGTGGAGCCGGTGCGGGTTGAAAGCGCGGGACAAGGCGCAGGCAGGAAGACGAAGTCGCGCAAGGAAATACGGGGTAACGGCGTCTTTGTCGAAGTCACTGCCGGGTGAGGCGCAGTTTGCCGTCATATCAACGAAGGAACCCTATGCAACTGGTCAAGACCGAACGAGACAACCTCTTAAGGCCGCTGCAAACCGTGAGCGGCATCGTCGAACGCCGCCACACGTTGCCGATCCTCGCGAACTTGCTGATCACCAAGAACGGCCCGGACGTGTCGTTTCTGTCGACCGACCTCGAGTTGCAGATCACGACGCGCGCCGATTTCGGCGTGGGCGGCGAATCGGTCGCGACTACCGTCGCTGCGCGTAAGCTGCTCGACATCTTGCGCGCGATGCCCGACGGCCAGGTGAGCCTGTCGCTCGCCGACAAGCGCTTGACCGTGCAATCGGGCAAGAGCCGCTTCGCGCTGCAGACTTTGGCGGCCGACGAATTCCCGACCGTCGCGCAGGCGAAGGATTACGGCGCGAGCCTCACCGTGCCGCAAAAGACGTTCCGCCAGTTGCTGGGCATGGTCTATTTCGCCATGGCGCAGCAGGACATCCGTTACTACTTGAACGGGATGCTGCTCGTCGTCGACGGCGGCCAATTGATGGCCGTGGCGACGGACGGGCATCGCCTCGCGTTTTCGTCGATGAAGATCGACGGCGACTTCCCGCGTCAGGAAGTGATCATCCCGCGCAAGACGGTTCTCGAGTTGCAGCGTTTGCTCGAAGACATCGACGACACGCTGACGATCGACATCGCCTCGACGCAAGTGAAGTTCACGTTCGGCCAGGTCGAGCTCGTTTCGAAGCTCGTCGAAGGCAAGTTCCCCGACTTCCAGCGCGTGATTCCGAAGGCCCACAAGAATACGTTCGTCATCGGGCGCGACGAGCTTCAGCGTTCGCTGCAGCGCGCGGCGATTCTGACGTCGGACAAGTTCAAGGGCGTGCGCTGCGTGATCGAGCCGGGGCAGCTGAAGATCATGTCGACGAATGCCGATCAGGAAGAGGCGCAAGAAGAACTCGAAATCGCCTATCAGGGCGACGTGATCGACATGGGTTTCAACGTCACGTATCTGCTCGACGTGCTCGCGAATCTGAAGGTCGACATGCTGCAAGTGAGCGTGGGCGACGCCAGCTCGAGTGCGCTGATCACGATTCCCGAGAACGACGAATTCAAATACGTCGTCATGCCGATGCGTATCTAAGGCAGGCCGATACCAAGACGAAACCAAGGGGCGCAGCGCCCCTTTGGCGTTTCTTAAAGGGCGTGCGAAACCTGCCGCCCGCCGCCGGCCCCTGCCAACGGGGCGAGAAGAACCGGAGCCGCAGCCTGGTTTTTTGAAGGCATTGGAAGTGTCGCGCGGCACAACCGCAGTGAATGCAGAACCGGAAGATATCCATGAGTGAACAGCACAATACGCAACCCGACAACAGCTACGGCGCCTCGTCGATTCAGATCCTCGAGGGTCTGGAGGCGGTGCGCAAGCGGCCCGGGATGTACATCGGCGACACGTCGGACGGCACCGGTTTGCATCACCTCGTTTTCGAAGTGCTCGACAATTCGATCGACGAGGCTTTGGCGGGCTATTGCAACGACATTCACGTGATCATTCACGCGGACAATTCGATTTCCGTCACCGACAACGGCCGCGGTATCCCTACCGGCATCAAGCGTGACGACAAGCATGACCCGAAGCGCAGCGCGGCCGAGATCGTGATGACCGAGTTGCACGCGGGCGGCAAGTTCGACCAGAACAGCTACAAGGTCTCGGGCGGCTTGCACGGCGTGGGCGTGTCGTGCGTGAACGCGCTGTCGAGCTGGCTGCGCTTGACCGTGCGCCGCGATGGCAAGAAGCACTTCATGGAGTTTCACCGTGGCGTGCCGCAAAGCCGTGTGATCGAGGAAGTCGACGGCGAGCGCGTTTCGCCGATGCAACTGATCGGCGAGACGGAGAACCGCGGCACCGAAGTGCACTTCATGGCCGACGAAACGATTTTCGGCTCGATCGAATACCACTACGACATTCTCGCGAAGCGTATCCGCGAGCTTTCATTCCTGAACAACGGCGTGCGTATCCGCTTGACCGATCAACGCTCGGGCAAGGAAGACGATTTCGCGTTGGCCGGCGGTGTGAAGGGTTTCGTCGAATTCATCAACAAGACGAAGCAGGTCTTGCATCCGACGATCTTCCACATCAACGGCGAGAAGGATGGCGTGGGCGTCGAGGTGGCGATGCAGTGGAACGACAGCTACAACGAGAACGTGCTCTGCTTCACGAACAACATTCCGCAGCGCGACGGCGGGACGCACTTGACGGGCTTGCGTGCGGCGATGACGCGCGTCATCAACAAGTACATCGCCGATCACGAGATTGCGAAGAAGGCGAAGGTTGAAACGTCGGGTGACGACATGCGTGAAGGGTTGTCGTGCGTGCTGTCGGTGAAGGTGCCGGAGCCGAAGTTCAGCTCGCAGACGAAGGACAAGCTCGTGTCGTCCGAAGTGCGTGCGCCGGTGGAAGAAGTGGTGGCGAAGGCGCTCGAGGAATTCTTGCTGGAGACGCCGAACGACGCGAAGATCATTTGCGGCAAGATCGTCGATGCGGCGCGGGCACGCGACGCCGCGCGCAAGGCGCGCGAAATGACGCGGCGCAAGGGCGTGCTCGACGGCGTGGGCCTGCCGGGCAAGCTGGCGGATTGCCAAGAGAAGGATCCGGCGAAATCGGAAATCTACATCGTCGAGGGCGACTCGGCGGGCGGGTCGGCCAAGCAAGGGCGCGATCGGAAGTTTCAGGCGATCTTGCCGCTGCGCGGCAAGGTGCTGAACGTGGAGAAGGCGCGCTACGACAAGCTGCTGTCGTCGGAGCAGATCGTGACGTTGATCACGGCGCTCGGTTGCGGCATCGGCAAAGAGGATTACAACCTCGATAAGCTGCGCTACCACCGCATCATCATCATGACCGATGCCGACGTGGACGGCGCGCACATTCGGACGCTGCTGCTGACGTTCTTCTATCGGCAGATGCCGGAGATGATCGAGCGCGGATACATCTACATCGCGCAGCCGCCGCTCTATAAGGTGAAGGCTGGGAAGGACGAGCGGTATTTGAAGGATGGCGCCGAGCTGAACGCGCATATGTTGCGGTTGGCGTTGCAGGGTTCGGAGCTTGTCGCTGCCGAAGGGGCTGCGCCGATCGCCGGCGATGCGCTGGGCGAGCTGGCTCGGTCGTATCTATTGGCGCAAGGCGTGGTCGAGCGGCTGAGCCGGCTTTACGATGCGAAAGCGCTCGAGGCCGTGATGGATGGCGTCGCGATCGATTTGACGAGCGAGGCTTCGGCCGAGGCGTCGGCGAAGGCGCTGGAAACGGCGTTGCGCAACGATCCGCTCAAGCCGGAAGTGAGCGTGTTCGCGGCTTATGACGCCGTGCGGGAGTTGCGTTCGCTGCGCGTCGAGCGGCGGCATCACGGGAACGTGAAGGTGTCCGTTATCGACGCCGATTTCCTCCTGACGGCCGATTATCAACAGCTTTTGAACACGGCGAATACGTTCAAGGGGTTGATTGGGGCAGGCGCGTTCATCAAGCGCGGTGAGCGCAGCATGGCGGTGTCGGACTTCAAGAGTGCGATGCGCTGGTTGATCGCCGATGCCGAGCGCAATGTCTCGAAGCAGCGCTACAAGGGGCTGGGCGAGATGAACCCCGAGCAGCTGTGGGAAACGACGATGGATCCCAATGTGCGACGGTTGCTGCGTGTGCAGATCGAAGATGCGATCGCGGCGGATGGGATCTTTACCACGCTCATGGGCGATGAGGTCGAGCCCCGACGGGCGTTTATCGAAAGCAATGCGCTGCGGGCGGGGAATATTGATGTTTGAGGGCGGTGTAGCGGGAGCCACAACGTGAGATTTTGGGAGGCATCCGTTGAGATAACTATCGATGAATGCCTACCGATCGCTCGGATTGCTGGCACCTGATCTGCCATTCTCGTCAAATCGAATAACGGTGGCCGCCTTCGTCCAGGTGGCCGCTGTTATTTAGAGCGGTGCTACGAAGGCACTAGCTGCGCTTCTAACACCGGGCCTTTTCTCCGCGTGTAAATACAGAGCCCGGCTCGCTCACCCCTAGTCATTGCGGGAACAGCGTAGCCGGCAACGCGCTGGTTTTCGTGACAGTGCCGTCGAGGTCGCGCCAAGCGCCGCCATGGCGACTCCCGCGGCGCAGGCTGACGATTGCAGCGGCCGGTACATGAGCTTCGATCAGCAGTTCTCGCGTTCTGACGGTGTCCCGCGCGGCGGCATTACGCTCGTAATCATCATCGCCTTCGACGAACTGCATACCCCAGCGCAACTCATTTGCCGTAATGATGCCCGTGACGGCCTGCGCGGTATGAACGTCGTAGATTTTTTCCTGCGCAATTTTGGCGAGATCTATGATGACTTGCCCCTTGGCCGCGTCATAGAATTCGGTACCGGTAGACCCGAATATTCGTTTCTTGCTGGTCGTGAACGAAATGAAGTAGCTTTGACCTTGCTGAGCCGAGCGTAAGTGCTTGATGATCATGTCATTGACGTTTGCCCCGTTGGGGACCGCGCCGTTACGTGACGTAAAGCCATCCCTGGTCCACGGATCATCGTAGTCCGCCATGTTGCGATACACGTATCGTTTCACGAATATATTGTTTGCGTCCTTGACGTACTCGCGCCCATTGCCGATATGCTCGTAAATATCGCGCGTTTCACCCGTCGCTCGGCGCTTGATTCGGAACCTGGCGTCGCCCGTATAAATGACGACGATCGGCAAGCTGTCGTACTCGGAATTCATCACCGAAATCTCGATGTGATTTCCGTCGGATAAAAGAATCGCATCCGGAAGCGCCCGCTTGATACACCCCTTGATGGCTTCGATATTCGGGCGGTTGCTATTGTATCTTTGTTCGAATTGCTCGATGACAGGGTCATAACGCCGGTGCGAAACGCTTGCATTTGCATCTCGGTACTGGGAGTTGCGCACGGTACCTGTATATTTCGAGAATCCTGACCATGGATTGGTATTGGGTGGTGCCCCCACGTTCGTACGTATTTGAGCCATCACCTGTAAGTGGTTTTGATGAGCCGATTTTATCGATCGTTGCGCTGTCCCTTGTGCACGTTTGACATCTGCTGCAAATTGCTGTGTCAGCGTGCCGCGAAGCTCGGATTGAGCGATGTTCCGCGTCTGGCGCCGGATGAGTTTCTCCATCTCCAATATCACCTGGATCGTTTGCTGATGCCGCCCGACCACGATGGGATCGAATCCGGTCGGGATGACCCGATGTTGAACCAGCTCATAGCAATATTTATCTGCTTTCATTTTTCTTTCTGGATGTCGAGGTCTCTTCGGTGTGGGAACACTGCGTCTGATGCCGCTGATCATTCACTGTTTCGCGACGAATGACAAGTTCCAGGCTCGGCGCGAAGCCGTCGATGCGGTTGATCGTTTGTTATTCGAACTGCGTCCAACACTACTCCTTCAACGGCATCTGCATTTGCTGCCCCGCTGAAACGCCGAGATAACCGTCTGCGCCATCCCAAGATGGGATGCTTGCGTGGCGTAGTACGACGCGACGACGGTTCCAACCACTGCAACCATAAGCGTCGACGCCGCTAGCCACATATGCGTTTTGAGATTCGAGGCGCTTTCTGCCGCAGCGGTGGCGCGTTGCACGAGCAAGTCCAGCCGGTTATCACGTTCGTCAAGCCGCTTGTCGCGCGCGTCGAGCCGCTTGTCTCTCTCATCCATTCGTGCGACATAGGCATCGAGCCGGGCCACTATCGTTGCAACCCTCGCATCCATCCGCGCTTCTATCGCTTCGATGCGTGCCTCGAATTCGTCTCGGGTTAGGGTGTTCATCACTCGCATTCCTCGAAAACTTCGATCATCGGCACCCGCGGTCGTGACGCTGAGCATCGCGTCCGGGTCTCGGCGGACGCCGGGCAGTCGCATCGCATCGATCGTCGATTTGTCGATAACTGACGCGGCGGTTGCCGAAGCAAAAGTAACGAATCGGCCACGCGGGTTCCAATGTCGAGGGAATTGGCTTGCGGCGATGGCGCCGCCCGACGAGCCCCGCCCGTCGGGCCGATCCCCTTAGAACGTCAGGTGATAGACGCTGGCATACATCGCGTCGGTCCTTTGAAAACCGAGCCAGCGCCGCGCTTGCAGCGCTTGGCCGAACGAATCCCCGATGGCCTTCGGCACGACCACCAACGAAAGCCCGCGCGTGCCGTGCGGGCGCCCGTCGAGTTTGCCGACATCGGCGGCGATGCCGTCGAGGAATGCATCCGCATCCCCTTCTCTGAACGCGCCATAGCACTTGATCTCGACCCATAACGGCACACCGTTGTCGCTCGCGAGCAAATCGCAGCGCGCCCGCGTGCCGGGGTACGCTACCTCTCGCTCCACCGTCTCTCGTTGGTTGATGCTCAGATGACGCCAGAGCTCGCACTGCAGCCATCCTTCCCAGCCGCCTTTGCTCAGGCACAGCGAAGCCGCCGCTTCGGTATTGACAACTGCGATCACGTCGTTGAGATTCATGTCGAAGACTCCTCGCAACAGGATTTCCTTGGCCAATGAACGCCGGCGAAGACGCGCTTTTTCAGTCGCTCGTTCGTCGGTGAGCAGAGGTTAGAGGCGCCCCTCGCGAGCGCCTAGGTGCCGAACGTTGCAGTCGACGACAGATGCCTAAAAGGCAGGGGCCGATAGATGGATCGATGAAGTGCCGCCGGTGCCACGCGCTGCAGCGCCGCGCCAGATGACCTCAACAACCGAAGACACGCTAAGGAGCCCAATGATTTCGCACGTGTGCGTCGGCGTGAACGACTTCGATAAGGCGTTCGCGTTTTATTCGAAGGTGATGTCCGCGCTCGGACACGAGTTGAAGTTCTGCGAACGCGATAGACCGTGGGCCGGTTGGATGGCGAAGGATGAGCCGAGACCGCTCTTTATCGTCGGCAGGCCCTACGACGGAAAGCCCGCGCAAACCGGAAACGGTCAGATGGTGGCGTTCTTGGCAACAGATCGCGCATCGGTCGATCGCGTGTATGACGTCGCGCTCGCCCATGGGGCAACGAGCGAAGGCGCACCGGGCCTGCGGCCTCACTATCACGCCGACTACTACGGCGCGTATTTTCGGGACCTAGAGGGCAACAAGATCGGGATTTGTTGTCACGATCCGGCAGCAGCGTAACTGCCGTCGATTGAAGGCGCCTGGCCCGCGTTACTCATCGTTACAAACTCGATCGGGCGGCGAGGGAACGAAGTATCGAAACACTCGTGCAAGCTCGGCAGGCAGGCACCTGCCGAGCGATCGAAACCACTGCTTCAGCAGTTGCCCTTCTTGGCTTGTCCCGGCGGACAGAACCCGTTGCCCGGGCCGCCTTGCGGATGGACGACCACGCCCGGTTGGTCCGGTACGTACACAGCGCAGCCCGCAAGCGCCGAGCAAGCAATCGAAAGTGCGATCAAGATAGTCTTCATGGCGAGGATCCCCGTAAAAAAAGGGGGGCGGCGAGCGCCCCCGGATTCGTGTTGCCGTCTTTAGAAAGCGAAGTTTACGCCCGACTGGCTGCCCGACGTAACGTCGACGGCCGTCGATTTCGTCGCGCCCGACGCCGCATCGGCTTCGATCGTGTATTGACCGGCTGCCGACGTTACGGCCGTGAGTGCGATGGGTAGCGTGGCGCTATACGCCCCAGCCATCGGCGCGGCGACAGGCACCGTCATCGCATAAGCGCCCGTGTCGAGGTTTGCATTCGCCGAGGCAACCTCATACGTCCCGGACGATGTGGTCTGCAGCGCTCGCACGCTCGCATTGGCCGATGCCGTCACGGTCCCGCTGACCGAATTCATCGTCGATGCGGGCAACGCGATTGGCTGAGCCGCCGTCGAAACGTGCGTCGTTGCGCCCACGACAACCGGCACGGACGTCACGATTCCCGTTGTCTCGCCGCTCTGCGCGATCACGATGTCGTAGTTGCCGTTGGTCGAACTCTGCACGAGCGTCGAGAAGACGAAGTGCCCCGTGCTGTCGGCCACCGTGCCGCTCACCACGTGCCCGTTCTGCTCGGCATACACGGTCGCTCCGGCTTCGGCGACGGCGACATAACCGTCGATGACGCCCGAGACGGTCGTCGGCGTCGCGGTGATCACCGGCTTCAGCGCGTACGAGCCGTTGCCTTGCTGAACCACCGATTTGCACGCGTTGAAATCGAGCACGAGGTCGACGGTCGAGTTCGCGGCCACGTCGAACGGCCGAATGATTTTCAAGCCGCTTTGCGTCGCGCTCGGCGTGGCAAGCGCCTGTTCGGTGCTCGTTCCCGAAACGACGACGGAGTTAGCCGTCGAGTTGCCTTGGTTCTGCGCAAGTACGAGCCGGATTTGCTGGTATTGACCGGCAGGCAACGTGGCCTGCCCGAGCGTCGCCATAGCGCCGTTCGTCAGCGAAAGCAGATCGATCTTTTGCGGCGTGGCAAGCGTGATCGTCGTCCATCCGCCGTCGCTATCCGCAGCGGTGGAGCTCGAGTTGATTCGAACTTGGCTCACCGTCACGTACACATGGTCGAATCCGCACGCGGGTGCGTCGGTCATCTGTACGTTGACGGTGCCCGTCGGCGTCGTGCCGCCATCGCCTCCCCCTCCGCAGGCCGCAAGCGTCGCCGCAACGAACGCGGACACGGTCGTGAGTAGGGCCTTACGCATGGTATTCATCGCAACACCTATTGTTTTGTGTAGGTGTGCGAAGAATAGTGCTGCGTGACCCCGATTTATTTCTCAGTTTGCAACAATCGGTAACTTGCGACAGGCCAGCAGAAACCGCTAAGTCACCAGCTGTTGCTGCACCTGCACGCGTTTGACTCGACTCGCCGATGCCAGTGCCGCGAGGCTCACCGTAGCCGTCACCATGAGGTAGAAGCTCGGCGCGCTACGATTCGCCGTCGCGCTGATGAGCCAAGTTACGACGGCGGGCGTGAAACCGCCGAACACCGTCACGCCGATGTTGTAGGCGACCGACATGCCCGTCGAACGCGTGGCCGCAGGGAAGATTTCCGACATCAGCGCGGGCAACGCACCGAAGTAGACCGACTTGAGCAGCGCGAGCCACGCGACCAACGCGAACAGGGTGATCGTCGACAAATGCGAGAGCGTGAACGAAAACGCGGGGTAGGTAGTGACGAGGAACAGCAGCCCGACCGTCGTCATCTGCGTGAGGCGGCCGATGCGGTCCGATAGATGCCCCGCAAACGGCGTCACGCACGTCAGAATGACGCCGCCCAACATCGTGGCCGCGAAGCTCGTCGAAGCAGGCAAATGCAGCTCGCGAATCGCAAACGTGGGCAAATACTGCAACAGGTAGTTGACCGAAGTCGATACGGCCAGTGCTCCGGTGGCGACGAGCACCATGCGTTTTTGCGCGGCGAAGACGTCGCGCACCGGCGTATCGGTATGCACGGCTTCGGTGAAGTCGGGGGCATCTTCGAGAAAGCGGCGCAAGTACAAGCCGAGAGGGCCGATGAGCAGGCCGAAGAAAAACGGCACGCGCCAGCCCCACGACTCCAGGGCGCCATGCGGCAACCATCGCGCGAGCGCGAAGCCGAACGTGGCGGCCATCAACGTGGAAAGACCTTGCGTCGCGAATTGCCAGCTGGCGAGAAAGCCTCGCCGGTGCGGCGCATGTTCGATCAACATGGCCGTCGACGCGCCGAATTCTCCGCCCGCCGAAAAGCCTTGAATAAGGCGCGCGGCGAAGACGCCGATCGGCGCGGCCAGTCCGATGCTCGCATAGGACGGAATCAATGCAACGATCGCCGTGCCGATCATCATCAGCGTGACCGACATCATCAGGGCCGCTTTGCGGCCGTGCTTGTCGGCATATGCGCCGAGGACGACGCCGCCGATCGGCCGTACGAGGTACGACGCGCCGAACGTGCCGAAGGTCAACAGCAACGATGCGGTCGGATTTGTCGTCGGGAAAAAATGTTTGCCAATGTACAGCGCAAAGAAGCCGTAGATCGCGATATCGAACCATTCGAGCGCGTTGCCGGCCGAAGTCGCGATAACGATTTGCGTGAGGCTCAACGGCTTGCGCGCCGATGAAGCCGAAGATGCACGGTGATTCATCGCGACCCCCTCAGATGGACATGTTCAGTCGGCGAGGCGGCGCCCGCAGCCCGAAGCTCGATAATCCGCGCCGCGTCTTCTCCGAGGTCCCACCAAATTCCGGCCATAACGCCGAGCGCTTCGCGCGCGACCGAGCCGAGCAGATGTTCGTTCGGCGCATGCTGCGAGCAGGCGGGATACGAGTGAGGGACCCAAATCGTCGGCAACCCTAGCGTGTCCGCGAAAACGTCGTTCGGCACGGTGCCGCCGAGGTTCGGCAGCAGGGCGGGCTTTTTGTCGATGGTGGTGCTTATCGACGACAACATCCAATCGACCCATGGGTCTTGCGGGTCCAGGCGCGTCGCAGTCGCAATGCGCGTGACCGACACCTGCACGTGCGGAAAGCCCGCGCGCGCAAGATGCTCGGTCAAATACTCGGCGGCGTGGTCGCTGTCGGTGCCGACGACGTAACGCAATTGGCACGTTGCACGCGCGACCGGCGGAATCGCATTGACGGGAGCATCGGGATTGCCGGCCTTGAAAGCGAGCACTTCGAGCGCGTTCCATGCGATGACGCGCTCGGTCGGCGTCAGACCCGGTTCGCCCCAGTCGGGATCGATGGCCGGCGCATTGTCGTCGCCGCCGAGCTCGATGTCGGCGAGTGCGCGACGCACCGCATTCGATATGGGCGGAGGACGCAGGCCTTCCACGGCGATCGCGCCGTTCTTGTCGACGAGGCTCGCAATGGCATGGGCGAGTACGATCGCCGGGTTGCGCAGGACACCGCCCCAGTTCCCCGAGTGATGAGCGCCTTCGCGCAGATCGACAGTGAGGTCGAAGTTCACGCCGCCGCGCGAGCCGAGAAACACGGTTGGGCGTTCGGCGTTCACACGCGGGCCGTCGGAGGCGATGAACACGTCGGCGGCCAGCGCTTCGCGTTCTCGCGTGCAGATTTCGTCGAGGCCCGGCGAGCCGATTTCCTCGCCCATTTCGAAGATGACCTTGACGTTGTAGCCGAGCTTGCCTTGGCGGGCATCGATCGCTGCGGCCAGCGCGGCGAAGTTGACCGAATGCTGGCCTTTATTGTCCGCGCAGCCTCGGCCATACCAGCGATCGCCATCGACGACGACATGCCAAGGATCGAGGCCGGCGCGCCACTGCTCGTCATAGCCGCGCACCACATCGCCGTGCCCGTACGTGAGCACGGTGGGCAGGGCGCGATCTTCGATGCGCTCGGCGATGAGAAAGGGCGCGCGTTCGGCGGCGGGATTCGCCGCGATGCGGCAGGTAAAGCCGAGTCGCGTCAGCGTCGGGGCGATCTCTTCTGTGAGGTAGGCGAGCATCGCGTCCGCCCGCGCGGGGTTCTGGCTCTCGGTACGGAATGCGACGCGGCGTTCGAGATCGTCGAGCAGCCGGCCCGAGTCGTAGTGGGCCAGCGCTCGATCGATGGCCTGTCGGCGGCCACCGTAAAAGACCGGATTTGCGGTCATGACGTCCCCTCGTTTGGCTATGAGAAGAAGGTTAGGAACGCCAAAAATTCGCAACAATTTCAATTTTGTCGATTACGCTTGCTGAAAAGGCAACGCACAACAAACGACGAACGAAACGAGGGCCGGGACAACGGAGGTCTGCGGCATGCTGCATGGAATCGCTTTGCGTTATTTCGTCGAGGTGGCGCGCACGGGGTCGCTTGCGGCCGCTTCGGAGAATCTGCATGTCGCGGTGTCAGCGATCAGCCGGCAGATCAGCAAGCTCGAGGAGGATGTCGGCGCACCGCTGTTCGAGCGGCTGCCACGCGGCATGGTGCTGACAGAAGCGGGCGAGTTGTTGGCGGAACATGCACGGCGCACACTGTTGGAAGCCGATGCCGTGCTCGGTGAAATTTCCGCAAGCGAGGCGCGAGGCGGCCGGCTCGTTCGCATCGCGTGCACCGAAGGCTTCACACGCTCTTTTCTTCCGGCGGCGCTTGCCCGTCACCGCGAGCGGGCTCCCAGCGCGCGCTACGCGCTGCGATCGGGCACGCCGGCGCAAGTCGAGCATTGGGTCGCCGTGGGCGAAGTCGATATCGGCGTCGCGTTTTCGAGCGGCAATACGTCGGCGCTGAACGTCGTCTATTCGACCGCTATGCCCGTGCGTGCGCTGCTCGGGTCGAATCATGCGCTTGCGCGGCAATCGTTGCTGACGCTCGCCGATCTGCAGGCGTACCCGGTCGCTCTGTTGGAGCGCGGTACGACGGTGCGGCAGTTGTTCGATCTGTGTTGCTCGACGCGTGGGATTCGGATCGAGCCCGTGCTCGTCAGCAACAACTCGGCGGCGCTGCATGCGTTTGCCGCGCTGACAGGGGCGATTACGCTCGGAAGTTCCGTTGCGCTCACGGGCATGCAGAACGAAATGTCGCTGGTATGGCGGCCGATCGACGAACCCGTGCTGAGCCAGCGCGTGCTGCAGGTAACGACGATGCGCGAGCGGAGGTTGCCTGCCGTCGTCAAGGCGCTGCTCGAAACGATCGTGAGCCTGATCGGCGATGCTTGAGCCGCACGGGCGGCGCGCGCCGTGCAGTTGCACACGGGCGGGACCTTTACGATTGCCGGAACATCGTTTGCTGCCTTCGACGGAAACCGGTTTCTATTCGGGAGAAGTCGATGGACACGACGCGTCCTTGGTATCAGGCGACGCTCGGCAATGAAGCGTCGCTATCGGCATCCGCGGTCTTGCTCGCGGTGATTTATGCGGGCAGCACGATCGTGACACCGCTTTACCCGCTTTATCAACGTGCATTCGGCGTATCGGAAGTGACGATTACGCTCGTTTATGCGACCTATGTCATCGGCAACTTAGCTGCGTTGTTCGCATTCGGCCGCGTGTCCGATCAAGTCGGACGGCGGCTCGTCAGCCTGCTCGTGCTCGGCCTGGGCGGTGCGAGTACGCTGCTGTTCCTGCTGGCCGTGCATCCCGCGATGTTGTTCCTCGCGCGTGCGGCGAGCGGCCTTGCGATCGGCGTCGGCGCGGCCACCGCAACAGCGTGGATCGCGGATCTGCATCCCGATGCCGACAAAGCGAGCGCAAGCCGTCTTGCCGCCGCAGTGAATTTAGCGGGACTCGCGGTGGGCGTATTGGCGTCCGGTCTGCTCGCACAATATGCGCCGAGGCCGCTTCGCTCGGTCTATGTGATCTACTTGCTCGTTCTTGCAGGCACGATGGCCGTTATCGCACGCACGCGCGAAACGGTGAAGTCCCGCGTGCATTCGAGCGCGCAGGTGTCGGTGAAGCCGCGCATCGGGATTCCCGCGCAATCGCGCCTGCCTTTCGTCGCGCCGGCCGTCACCGCCTTTGCGACGTTCGCGCTACTCGGCTTCTATGCGGCGCTGGTGCCGAGCTTGCTCGCGCACAGCATGCAATTGCGCAGTCCCGCCGTGAGCGGCGCGATCGTCGCTGAGCTCTTTGCGGCGAGCGCGATCACGGTCGTCGTCACACCGAAGCTCACCGCGCGCGCCGCGATGTTTGCCGGGCTGTGGTTGCTGGCGCCCAGCCTTGCTTTGTTGCTGTGGGCGCAGTTTGGCCAATCGCTCGCTCTACTGATTGCTGCGACCGCATTGTGCGGAATTGCATCGGCATTCGGCTTCCGCGGTAGTTTGCAGGAAGTCAATCGCATCGCACCGGCCGATCGACGCGCCGAAATGCTATCGGCGTATCTGCTGTGCTGCTATAGCGGCAATTCGTTGCCCGCCGTCGGTGTGGCGCTGCTATCCGGGCAGATCGGGCATCTGTGGGCGAACGTGGTGTTTGCGGGCGTCTCGGTGGCGTTGGCGGCGATCGCGCTGGCGGTGGGCGCTCGGTGGGGGCGAGGGGGCGATTGACGCGATGCTCGGCGAACAAGCTTTCTGTTTGATTACGGTAAAAATAGCTCGTCCCGCAAAAAGCCGGCGTTAGGGTGGGCATTATTTGCTTTTTTTATCTGTGGTTGCAGCCGGGGGGCAATGATTAGTAGGCCTACTCTTTGATTGACGATGCGTTTATGCGCCGGCGGTATCGATTAAAAGTGGCGCCTCAATTAAAATCGCGGCTTCTCCAAGAAGCGGTCTATAACAATGAGGGCGGAGCATGGCTTCGAATCGGCTTTTCGATGCGGTGTATGACGGGGGCGCGCAGCATAAGCGGCTGATAAGGTTCGATACGCCGCTCGGCGAGGATTGGCTATTGCCGCTTTACGTGAAAGGCACCTCCCGCATCGGACGCGACTATGACTTCGTAGTCGACGCCGTATCGACGCGTGGCGACGCCATCGACATCAAGGCGCTGATCGGCGCGGCCGTGACGCTTTGGATTCGGCAAGTCGACGGAACGTATAGCCCGCATCATGGCTACGTGCATGCTTTCTCGCGGCTGGGCGCCGACGGCTATCTGACGTTTTATCAACTGCAATTCGCGTCGTGGATGCACTTCATGCGGCTGCGTCGCGACCTGCGCGATTGGCAGGATCAGGCCGGCGAGCAAATCGTCGCCGATGTATTCGACAAGCATCCGCAGGCTCGCGGCGCCTATCGGTTCGACTTGCGTCAAGCGATGCCGTCGTATTCATACCGCGCTCAATGGGAGCACGACTGGAATTTCGTGCACCGCAGCCTTGAAGAGGCTGGCGTCTTTGGCCGATTCGAGCAGGCCAAAGACGGCAAGTCGCATACGCTGGTGCTCATCGACGATCTGTATTTCGCGCCCGAACTCGACACGCCCACGGCGCGGTTCGTACGCACGGGAATCGACGACGAGATCGATGACGGCTTCACGCAATGGAAGGAATTGCAGCGTATCCAAAGCGCGACGTTGACGACGCGCACGTTCGACTACAAGCGTCCCGACCTGCACAAGCAGGTCAGCGGCGATATGAGCCGCGATGGGACGATCCCGGCTCAGGGCGAGGTCTACGATTACACCGGTGGCTACACGTGGGGTCTGCGCGAGCGCGGGGACGACCAAGCGGCGGTTCGGCTGCAGGGGTGGGCGTCGGAAACGCAGCGTTTCTATGGCGTCGGCAGTTTGCGCTCGGCGATGCCCGGATATTGGTTCACGCTCGAGGGACACCCGCTGCACGATCGCGGCGCACCGCAGGATCGCGAGTTCGCCATTCTCGAAGTCGCCTGGACGATTCGAAACAATCTGCCGGGCATGGACGACGTGGCCGACTTCTCCGACAGCCTCAGGGGCGAGATAGCGCATATTGCGACGGCGCGGCAAGGTGGCATCACGGTCAAGCACGGCGACGGCAGCGAGGGTTTCTTTCAAGTCGACATCGAGGCGCAGCGGCGCCGCGCGCCGTTTCGCAGTCCGCTCGAGCACAAGAAGCCCGTCATGCAGCTGCAGCCGGCTATCGTCGCGGGGGCGAGCGGCGAGGAGATCTACACCGATGCGCTCAACCGGGCGAAGGTCTGGTTTCCCTGGAATCGCCTCAATGAGCGGGACGAGAAGGCCTCCTGTTGGGTGCGCGCCGGGTTTGCCGACGCGGGTTCGAGTCGCGGCGGGCATTTTCCGATGCGAGCGGGCGACGAAGTCCTAATCGGTTTCATGGGGGGCGATTGCGATCGTCCGGTGATTGTCGGGCGCATGCATGGCGGCACGACGCCGCCGGTCTGGCACACGCACGGACTACTCTCGGGACTCCGTTCGAAGGAATACGGTGGTCGCGGTTTCAACCAACTCGTAATGGACGACGCCACGGGGCAAAACCGCATTCACCTACACACGACTAGCGACGATTCGCATCTGCATCTGGGGCACCTCGTCGAGCATACGGGCAATACGCGAGGAGCGTATCTCGGTGCGGGCTTCGATCTGAAGTCCGACGCGCACGGTGCGATTCGCGCGCAACAGGGGCTATACGTTTCCACACATTCGACGTCGACGACGCAGCCTTTCGATGCGAGTGCCGCAGCGTCGCAACTCGTCAATTCGGAAAGCGTAATGGAGGCGTTATCGCAAGCGAGCACGATGCATCAGGCCGAGAGCCTTCAGCAAGGGCACGATTCGCTCAAGGCGTTCACGGATGCGACGCGGCACACGGTTACCGGTAGCGCAGTTCGGGGACGCACGGTCGGCGGCGGAGCCGGAAGCGCGACCGCGTTCACAAAGCCGATCATGCTCGCAGCGGCGCCGCGAGACATCGCACTGTCGACGTTTCAATCGACGCACGTTTCGACGGACGAACACGTCAATATCGTCAGCGCACAGAGCACGCACCTCGCGGCGGGCAAATCGCTGATCGGCAGCGTGTCGGAGAAGATCAGCTTCTTCGTGCAAAACGCGGGCATGAAGCTGTTCGCGGGCAAGGGCAAAGTCGAGGTTCAGGCTCAGGGCGACAATATCGAGCTTACCGCTCAGAAGATGGTGCGCATGTTGGCGACGACCGACACGGTCAAAGTGGCCGGACAGCAGGGTGTGCTGTTGACGTCAGGCGGCGCGTATATCCGTATCGAAGGCGGCAACATCGAGATCCATGCGCCCGGCGCGGTGGACGTCAAAGGCGCGCAGCGCGTGTTCAACGGCCCCGCGCGCATGGACGTCAATCATCCCGACTTCAAGGACATGCCGACCAAGCGGCTGACGCTGAAGCTAAGCGCATCGCCCGATGCGCCGAACAGCGTGCCCGCCGGCATGCCGTACAAACTGTTTGCCGACGGCGCGCTCGTGAAGCAGGGCGTGATCGACCGCACCGGGTACTTGCCGATCGATCATCACGTGACGACGCGGCAATACCGGCTCGAAATGGCGAACGGCACCACGCATGAAATTCCGGTGCCGGGCGAGTATCGCGGCGATGCGAACAACGGCCGCCTCGCCAATCAAGGTTTTCAGTTTCACGAGGGACTGGGCGGGGGAGATGTGCCGCCGACGGACCGCGCGCAACATCGCTCGAGCTACAACGATCTTCTGAATCCTCCGCCGGACGCATAAGCCATGGCTACGCCCACATTCGACTGCACCATCACGACGCCGATGGCGCTCAACGAGACCAATACGGCGAAGAGTACTTTGCGCTGGTTCTTGCACAAGACCGAGTACGATCCGCGGTGGTGCGAGTTCCGGTACCTGGTGAACGGACAGCGTGCGTTCGGGTCGCTCTATCAGGACATGCTCGGCGCGAAGCATTCGATCGACATCATCTGCTGGGGATTTCAGCCGTCGATGTACTTCGTGCGCGACGGCGGTAAGTCGATGCGGATCGGCGAACTTCTCGCGCATAAGGCCGAGAAGGATGGGGTGAAGGTGCGGTTGTTGTGTTGGCACGATCCGTCGACGGGGTCGGAGTTTGGCGAGAACAACATGCCGGGCTTCGATCGGAAGCTCTCGTTTTCTAAACGTCTCATTCCCGGATTCGCGTATAAGGACATTTCGCTCCTATCCGAGGACTATCAAACGTTCAAAGAACTAGTCTTCGACGCAAATTGGTATCAGCGTGCGCAGCTCAGCGACGTGACGAAGACGGTCCACAAGGACCCGAAAGAAGAGGCGCTCGCCAAGGTCTCTCGGTGGACGCCGAGCGCGCTGTACGAGGATACGACTCAGCGTATCGGAAGAGAGTTGGTCGGCTTCAAGAATTTTGAAATGGCAACGCGCAGCTTTGACATCGCCGAGCGGCAGGAGATTATGTCGCGGATACGCCAGCACGGTAAGCGCGCCGGGTGGAGCGATCAGCTGACCGATGGTATGTGTCAAGCAATGGGAGTATTTCCGACCCACCATCAGAAGACAGTGCTGATCGATTACGAGGATACCGATCGAGCCGTCGGCTATGTGATGGGTCACAACATGCTCGACCAGTACTGGGACACGGACGACCACAGTTATCAGCGGAAAGCGCCGAACACGGGTCGCAGCGGGCCGTCTCCGTGGCACGACATATCGAGCAGGGTCACCGGGCCTATTCTGCAGGACATCAACGCCAATTTTTGTCAGGCGTGGGACGAGGCTACTGGGCAAAAGCTGGCGGAGGCGCGAAAGAAGTTGGCGGGGACGCACGCGCTATGTCTCGCCGGTTCCATGCAGGAACGGGGCGTGATGGCCCAGGTGTTGCGCACGCAGTCGCAACACGGGAAAACGGATATCGGGAAGCTCTATCTGCAGGCGTTAAATAACGCCACGCAGTACGTGTTCGTCCAGAATCAGTATTTCCGGTGGGACGATTTCGCCGAGACCATCAAGCAGACGGCGATCAAGCATCAAAAGGCGGGGCGCGATCCGGGGAAGGATGGGCCGATTTATCTTTTTGTCATCACGAACTCGAGCGACGCCGCGGTGGGTAGCGGTACATATTCCACCTACAAGATGCTCGAAGCGCTTGGCTACAGCGATCGGATGCCGGCTGTGAAGTATGCCGAGGATGAGGATCGGTTGTCCGCAAGCAAAGCCGCCCTCGAAAGCCAGCTTGTAAAAGCGCAGCAAGAGGAACAGCGCATGAGCACGCAAGGTTACGATTGGAGCCAAATGGCGGGGGCGGCGAATTACATCGGCGAGCTTCGAGGGCAGGAGGGTCAGCTATCGGGGGAAATTAGCGAAGTTGAGAGGCAGCGCAAACTGCTTGAGCAGAAGGAACCGGTTAACGTCGACGAACTTGCCCCGGGGGCTCAGCTTGCAGCGACGCCGGGGGGCACGCCGACGCTGAAGGTAATCATCTGCACCCTTGTAGCGCCGGACTCACCGGCGCAGCGTTGGGTACCCGTATACGTGCATGCGAAACTTTCGATCATTGACGACGCATTTACGACCCTAGGTTCGGCGAATATCAACTACCGCAGCATGAACGTGGATAGCGAGATCAACGTGGCTTTGGAGAACGGGCAGATCGCGAGTGCGTTGAGGCGGGAGTTATGGGCGTTGCATACCCGCATGCACGGGCTGGCGTCCCCGCCGATGGTGCACGAACCTACCGCTCCTGGCGGTGTGCATGACGAGTGCGCCGACGCGTTCTCCTACTGGGTGTCCGTAGCGCGGAAGAACAAGGCTGCGCGGTTGCTCCCGCAACAACCTGTGGCATCGCTCGTGGAATTCGTTCGCGAGGGAGCCGATCGATCATACAAAGACTGAGCTATGAGCCGACGCCTAGTTGTGCTTGCGATTGTGTTTTTCATTTGTGCTTGCTCGAAAAAGGAAAGTTTGATGTCTAAAGCCCCCGACGTCGACGCTGTCCGCGCCAACCTCACATTTACATGCGTGCACGAAGAAGCGCATCTTCCCCCGTTGAACGCCGACGCCGATCGGTTATTCCAGTATGCGCGGCACTTGCAGAAGCAGGAGGGGCCAAAGGATTTTAATGATGTTATGCGTTACTATCGCATCGCAGCGGCGCATGGGCACTACAAGGCTAATACGAACGCCCAATTGCTCATCAGGCAAGGCCTAGTTATTTCTCCCGAGGGCCCGAGGGAGGCAGTGGACTTGGCGATGCAGCTGATGCACGAAGGGGTTCCAGGCGGCTATTACGATGTCGGCCACTATCTGGAAATTGGCTACGGCGTCAGGCAAGATCCGCTGGGGGCGTTGCGCTACATTCGAAAAGCGGCAGACCTTGGCAATCCGGAAGCTCAGGACTATGTAGCCGAGAAGTTGCTGGCAGATGAAAAGTCGCGCGAAATTGCTCTACAGATGTGGCGCTGCGCGGCCGCGCAAGGCTACGGGAGGGCTGCGACTGCGTTGGGCAACGCGCTCGCGCTTCTAGGACATTTCAACGAGGCGGTCCAGGCGTACCAACAAGGCGTCGCGGCAGGAAGCAGTGAGTCGGCGTTTAGCTTGGAGTATGGTTTCAAAGGCCCCCCGCCGTCGGACAGGCAGTTCTACGTTGGGGTGGGAAACGACCCTGGGCGTTCCGATCGGTATCGAAAGATACGCAAGTTTTTTGAGCGCAACGACGGCCGCAATCCGACGGTTCCCGATCTAGACGAGATCGCACCACTGCCGCCAGCGCCGCTGCCTACGTGGGACGGCACATTCCAATGGGAGAAGGAGCAGGCCGCGGCCAAACCGCCCGCCAAACCCTCGGAAGAACTCATTGACCGACTGGCCAAGGAGAAGCATCTGGACCCCGCGACAGGCTTGCCGCTCGCAGGCGCACCCGAAAAGACATCGGCGAGCGAACAAGAACATAGTGAGCTTGTCGGCGAACACGCCGACCGCCTGCCCCTGGGCTCTGTTGCGTTGACGGGCGACACATGCCCCGAAGACGGAGTGTGGTGCGCAAATCTCGGCGCGCGCCGAGCGGCCAATGCACAGCGGCGTTTTTCCAAGGGCGAAACACTGCCGCCCCTGCCCATTCTGGCCCCGCGACAGTTCGCCCTCCTCGATCGCTGGATGGGCGCGCGAGCGCAGACCGAAAACGTCGTGTGGCAGTTGATGTCGTATGGAGACCAAGCATAACGTCGCGGCGACATCTTTTTAGGCTAGTCAGAATCCTTGCTGCCGCCGGTCGGCGCCGCGCCGCCTGGGCCGACGACCACGCCTTGCGGATTGATAGGTAACGCCCGCAAGCCGCACGGCCAGGGCT
This sequence comes from uncultured Burkholderiaceae bacterium, assembly GCA_966212325.1. Lineage (GTDB taxonomy): Bacteria > Pseudomonadota > Gammaproteobacteria > Burkholderiales > Burkholderiaceae > Trinickia. The sequence continues at coordinate 45,074 of CBIHRA010000031.1, forward strand.
CGACCCAACGGAGGTGGAAACATGTCGCTGGGGCGAGTAGGATCAAATCCTGTTTAGCGCTCGTTCGATTCGAGCGACAAAAAATTGACCATGCTGTTTGCGACTCGGGGAGACCACCTTGCTGACCGTGCCGAATCGACTCAACGCGGTGCATTACCCGCGACCCCGTGACGTCGTCACCATTCGAAACGGGGTGGAAGTATCTGCGCAGCCTGCGACCCGTCGTATCTTCGTAGCAGCGAACGCCACCCAGGCGATACTCCAGCAGCGCGTCGTGCTCCACGGGCAAGCCCATTGGCAAGCCGTGCTCGGCGTGGCGCCCGTTACCCGACAGCAACTGGTTCAGTTCGCCGCGATCATCCAGCAAAGCTATCTCGACAACCACCATCGCGACGTGTTGCAGGAAGCCCAGTGGCGAGGCCTGTATCACGTCGGACAGCGGGTCTTGTCTTATTTGGGGGGCGACGGACTGCCGCTCCATCCCGCACCGATGACCGATACCGTTCCATGCGCAGACTGTGGCCTCGTGCTGCCCCTTCGCAACATTCAGATCGATCACCAAAGGCCCTTTGCAGGAAACGATTGCGAGCCCGTCTGCAAAGTCTTCAGGGCGATGGGGCTGACGGTAGGCGGACCCGATGGACGCAAGGGGGGAGCCGTCGTTGCGGCTTACGCCGCGCAGGTAGGCGGGCAACAAGGCCCAGCCAATGCAACGAAAGGGGATAAATATACCCTCAGCGATCGGGGCGCAATTTTTTATACATTAGTCAATTGGGCAGGGAAAAGCATGCTTTTGGAAGAGCGTTGTCTCAACCACATCATTAACCTTCGCCCGTTGTGCGGTGCCTGCAACACGCCGAACCGCAATACGCGGCATTTTTGAATGCATCTGATTGCAAGGCAAGCGCAGGACCCGGCGCGTGCGCCCACGGCTTATCTTGCATCGTGTAAAAGTTTCCAAAGGAGAGCGGTTGTGATCGCCGCAGGCCGAGCACGCCGCGAAAGGCATGAGGCATCTCGCCGACCTGCGCTGGACGTCGGCCGCGCGTTTGACGAGCGGCCGGACGCCTCGAGGAGTGGATAACGGCGACCGTCGCGCTTACAGTAGCCCGCGCGTCGCCAAGTTCCGGTACAGCGCCCGAACGCCGAACGCCCACGGCGCGATTTCCGTAGATAGCCGCACCGTATTGACCAGCGCGCCGAGTTCGGGCGTCGAGATCGTCACGACATCGCCGAGATGATGCGTGAAGCCGCCGCCCGCGGCATCGCGGTCTTTGATCGGCGAAAACATCGTGCCGAGAAAGAGCATGAAGCCGTCAGGGTACTGATGATGCGCGCCGCGCGTTTGCGTGACGAGATCGAGCGGGTCGCGGCTGATTTCGCGCATGTGGCTCACGCCTTCGAGCACGAAGCCGTCCTCGCCTTCGATGCGCAGCGACACGCTCGTCGCTCGAACGGTATCGAGCGAGAAGCCGTCGTCGAACAACCGCACGAACGGGCCGATCGCGCACGAGGCGTTGTTGTCTTTCGCCTTGCCGAGCAGCAGTGCGGAGCGCCCCTCGATGTCGCGCAAGTTGACGTCGTTGCCGAGCGTCGCGCCGACCACTTGTCCCGCCGCATTCACGGCGAGGACGACTTCGGGCTCGGGGTTGTTCCATGCCGACGTCGGATACAAGCCCACGTCGGCGCCGAACCCGACAGCCGACATCGGCTGCGACTTCGTGAAGACTTCGGCGTCCTCCCCGATGCCGACCTCCATGTACTGCGACCACGCCCCGCGCCGCTGCAGCTCCTCCTTCAAACGCATGGCCGCAGGGGACCCGGGGCGGATCTTGGCGAGATCGGTTCCGATGAGCTCATGCAGCGATGCGCGGATGTCGGCGGCGCGCCCCGGATCGCCGCCGGCTTGCTCTTCGATCACGCGCTCGAGCAGGCTGACGGCGAACGTCACGCCGCAAGCCTTGATCGCCTGCACATCGCAAGGCGCGAGCAGCCGGGCTGCGCCCGAAGCCTCGGCCCCGGCGCTCGCGCTCAGCAGCGCTTGGACGGGCCCGAGCGATTCCCCCGGCGCCGACCGCGCGAAGGCGGCGGCGTCGGCACGGTCGAACAGGTCGCTCGTCGTCGGCGCGCTGGGCGTGATATCGAACACCTCGCCGTTGCGCACGACCACGACGGAAGGCCCGTCTACGGGTGCGCTACGCCACACGCGGCCGACGAGCAGCGCGCGATCGAGATCGGAGGGAAGGCAGGCAGCGGAATCGATAGGCATGTCGGTCTACGCTTATGTTGAGAAAAGAGGCTCGTTAATGCGAATGGCGCGGATCGCCATGCGTCTCGATCACTTTGAGGTACAGCGTGGCGGGCTCGAGACAGCCGCCTGTAGAAAGTTGCCCGACGAACTGCCGATAGAGTTCCTGCCACGGCGTTTGCGAAGGCGGAACGGCGGGGGCGTCTTGCTCGCGGCGCTTGGCGAGCTCCGTTTCGTCCACGAGCAGTTCGATCCGCCGCGCGTTCAAATCGACGCGGACGCGATCTCCCGTGCGCATGAGCGCAAGCCCGCCCCCGGCCGCCGATTCGGGGGACATGTTCAGAATCGACGGGCTCGCCGACGTACCGCTTTGCCGCCCATCGCCCATGCAGGGCAGCGACGTGACGCCGCGCTTCACGAGTTCGGCGGGCGGCGCCATATTGACGACCTCCGCGCTGCCCGGATACCCGAGCGTGCCGCAGCCGCGCATGACGAGCATGCAGTGTTCGTCGATGCCGAGCGACGGATCGTCGATGCGCGCACGGTAATCCTCAGGGCCGTCGAAAACGATGGCACGCGTTTCGAACGTGTTCGGCGCTGCCGGATCGCTGAGGTAGGTCTTTCGGAATGCGTCCCCCACTACCGACATCTTGATGATGGCGCTGTCGAAGAAGTTACCCGACAGCACGATGAAGCCCGCGCCGTGCTTCAGCGGTTGCGCGTACGGACGAATGACCTCGCCGTCCGCCTCGGGGGCGGATTTTACGATGTCGCCGATGGTACGGCCCGATACGGTCAGGCACTCGTTATGCAGCAGGCCCGCTTGCGTCAACTGGCGCAACACGGCGGGGACGCCGCCCGCGCGGTGAAAGCTTTCGCCGAGGTATTCGCCCGCGGGCATGCAGTTGGCGAGCAGCGGCACTTCGGCGCCCAAGCGTTGCCAATCGTCGAGCGACAACTCGATCCCCATGTGCCGTGCGATAGCGATCAGATGCGGTGGGCAATTCGTCGATGCGCCGAGGGCGGAGGCGACGACGATCGCGTTCTCGAACGCTTCGCGCGTGAGGATGGTCGAGGGACGGACATCGTCGCGAACCAAATCGACGATGCGCTTGCCCGTCGCGTACGCCATTTGCCCGCGTTCGCGGTAGGCGGCGGGAATCGATGCGCAGCCCGGAAGCGACATGCCAAGCGCTTCGGCCAAACTGTTCATCGACAAAGCGGTGCCCATCGTGTTGCAGTGGCCGATCGAGGGCGAGGCCGCGGCCGTCAGTTGCATGAAGCCCTCGTAGTCGATGTCGCCTGCGGCGAGCAGGTTGCGCGCGTGCCAGATGACGGTGCCCGAGCCCACGCGCTTGCCTTCGAACCATCCGTCGAGCATGGGCCCTCCGGAGAGCACGATGGCGGGCAGATCGACCGTGGCTGCGGCCATGAGGCATGCAGGCGTCGTCTTGTCGCAACCCGTCGTCAACACGACGCCGTCCAGCGGGTAGCCATGCAGAATCTCGACGAGCCCCAAATAAGCGAGATTGCGATCGAGCGCCGCGGTCGGCCTGCGGCTTTGCTCGGCGAGCGGATGGACCGGAAACTCCATTGGGATGCCGCCTGCATCGCGAATGCCGGCCTTCGTGCGCGCGGCCAGCTCGATGTGATGGCGATTGCACGGGGCGAGATCGCTACCCGTCTGTGCAATGCCGATGATCGGCCGGCCCGATTGCAATTCCTCGCGCGTCAGGCCGTAGTTCATGAAGCGCTCGACGTACAGCGCGGTCATATCGGCGTGCGTCGGGTCGTCGAACCAGTTCTGGCTGCGCAGCCGGCGAGGGGGCGTGGATGACATGATTCTTTCGTTCTCCTGAATGATGCGCCATGCGGCGGCTTACGCCGCGGACGCGGCGCGATCGCGCTTGCGCTCTCGGTTAGTGCGGAAGCACGAGGCCGCGCGTGAGCGTGTTCTGCGGCAGGCCCGGCACCGGCGAACGGAACGCGAATAGGCCGCCGGCCAGCGTCTCGCGCTCGCGCCGGCTTTCGCTCAACCCCTTGAGCGCGGTCGTGACGTAGGCCGTGCACAAATCGTCGCCGCCGAACACGAGCTTCGTAATGTTCGAGCAGGGAAATGCGACCGTGTCGATTTGCTTGCCGTCGCTCGAATAACGTTCGATGCAGCCGCCGCCGAAAAGCGCGACCCAGAGGCAACCTTCCGCATCGACGGCCATGCCGTCGGGGTGCGCCGTGCCTTGCACGTGAATGATCGCGCGCTTGTTCGAGAGCGTTCCGCGCTCGTCGACGTCGAACGCGTAAATCGTGCGCCCGAGCGTATCGGTGTGATACAGCGTGCGCCGATCGGGGCTCTGCGCCGGGCCGTTCGTGATGATGTAGCCCTCGTCGCGACGCTCCGCTTTGCCGCGATCGTCGACGCGATAGAGCGCGCCTGTGGGCGCATCCTCGGCGTCGTCCATCGAACCGAACCACAAATAGCCCTGCGCGTCGACGAACCCGTCGTTCAGGCGGTTTGCGGGTTGTTCCCGCTCGACGTCCTCGAGCTTGTCGAACGTGCCATCGCGCGGGTCGAATCGAAAAAGGCCCTTGCGCAGCCCGCAGACGAACGTGTCGTTCGCGGCCGGGACGATGAAGCAAGGCTCGCTCGGCGCGGGCCACGTCATCGTTTCGCGCGTCTGTGTGGCATAGCGATGGATGTGCTTGCGCTTGATATCGACGAAATAGACGGCTTTATCTGCACTGCTCCACACCGGCCCTTCGCCGAGCTCGGCGCCCAGGGGCCATATGCATTCGGGTGAAATCATGAGGATGCTCCATACCAGCCCGCATCGACGAAGTATTCGCGTCCCGAGCACCGCGAGCCGTCGTCGGATGCGAGAAACAAGGCCATTCGTGCGACATGCTCGGGCTCGACCCGCTCGGGCAAGCATTGGTCCGCGACGAGCTTCGCCTCGCTTTCGGGCGATTGCCACAGCTTCATCTGTCTCGGCGTGCGCACGGCGCCCGGGACGATCGCGTTCACGCGGATGCCGAAGACGCCGAGCTCGCGGGCGAGTGCGCGGGTGAGGCCTTCGATGCCGGCTTTCGCCGTCATATAGATCGACAGGCTGGGCAGCGCAAGGTGCCACGAGATCGAGCCGAGATTCAGAATGACTCCGTGTCCTGCAGCCTTCATGCCGGAGGCGGCGTTCTGCGCGCAAAAAAATTGGTGCCGCAAGTTGACGGCGATGCGCTCGTCCCAATATGCGGGCGTGATGGCGCCGAAGGTATGGCGGTCGTCGCTGGCCGCGTTGTTGACCAGCACGCCGATGGGACCTGCTTCGGTGCAAATCGACGCGAATACGGCCGCGATAGCGTCGGTATCTCGCAAGTCGCAGCGGTGAAAGACGGGCGGATGCTTGCATTCGCGCAGCCGCTCGGCAAGGGCGTGCGAGTCGGCCTCGGCGATGTCGAGAAAGAATACGCGCGCGCCTTGTTGCGCGAACGCTTCGACGATGGCGGCGCCGATGCCGCTGCCGCCGCCGGTAACGACGACGGTCCGATCGGCCAAGCTCGGATAGATGGCGTACGACATGCGAGTTTCCACGGTTGAAGAAATTGCCGCCCGCGCGGGCGGGTGTTGCATTGCAGCGACCGGGGTTACCGCCGGTTCGTGCGCGAGACTACGTCGATCCAGACGGCGAGCACTAGGATCGCCCCCTTGGCGATCATTTGCCAATAGGCATCGACATCGAGCATCGACATGCCGTTGTCGAGGCTGGCCATGACGAGCGCGCCGACGAGCGCCCCGTAAACGGTGCCGGACCCGCCGCGCATCGACGTGCCGCCGATGAAGCAGGCCGCGATGGCGTCGAGCTCGCCCATCGTGCCGGCCGACGGCGAGCCCGCGGCGAGCCGCGCGGTGTTGACGATGCCGGCGAACGCGCACATGAGCCCCATGAGCGCGAAGATCGCGAGCTTCACGCGATTCGTGTCGACGCCCGACAGGCGCGTGGCTTCGAGGTTCGAGCCGACCGAGTAGATGCGGCGCCCGAACACCGTTTGCGTGGCGACCCACGTGAAGATGCCGAGCATGAGCAACACGAGCAGCACGGGAACGGGTATGCCGCCGTAGCCGTTGAGCGTCGCCATGAACGCCAAGATGATCGCGCCCGCGCCGACGATCTTCGCGGCGTCTTGCCAAAGCGGCGGCACGGGCAGGTCGTAGCGCCTGCGATTGCCGCGCTGGCGCGCAGTCACGAACGCGAGCACGGCGAACAGCAGCACTGCCAGCGCGTCGCCGGCCAGGCGCGGCAAATAGCCTTGGCCGAGGAAGACGATCCGATCGGAAACGGGGGCGATCGTCGACCCGCCCGTGATGCCGAGCAGCACGCCGCGGTAGGCGAGCATGCCGCCCAAGCCGACGATGAACGACGGTATGCGGCGGTAGGTCGAGAGCCAGCCGTTGAACAAGCCCGCCAGGGCGCCGAGCGCGAGCACGGCCGGAATCGTCGCTTCGATCGGCCAATTGCGGTTCGCATCGAGAATTGCTGCGATGCCGCCGAGTAAGCCCAGCAGCGAGCCGACCGACAGATCGATTTCGCCGGCGATGATGACGAATACCATGCCGCACGCGAGCATGCCGCTGATCGCCATTTGCCGCAGCAGGTTGGAAAGATTGCGCGGCGTGGCGAACGCGCCGTGCGTGAGCACGGTGAAGAACAGCCAAATGAGCGCGACCGCGAGTAGAAGTGCGAGGATCTTGTAGCGCGCGAACCATTGGCGAACGCGGTCCGCGCCGCCGGCGGCGCTCTCGCGCGAACGGGCAGAGGAGATGTCCGGTGTCATGCTGATGCCGTTTCGTTGGAGTGGGCGGCTGCGCGCCGGGGCGTCGGTTCGATCGCAGCCGTGAGAATGGCCTCTTGCGTGAGGCCGTCGTTGACGAAATCGCCGCGTAGCTCTCCCTCGCCGATGACGAGCACGCGATCGCTCAGCCCGAGTACCTCGGGCAGCTCCGACGACACTACGACGATCGCCATGCCTTGCTTGGCGAGCGCGAAGATGAGCTTGTAGATTTCGTACTTGGCGCCGACATCGACGCCGCGCGTCGGCTCGTCGAGAATCAGCACTTTGGGCTCGGTCAGCAGCACGCGCGTGAGCACCGCTTTTTGCTGATTGCCGCCCGAAAGGTTCGCGATCGGCAGCAACGGGTGCGCGGCCCGCACCGACAACTGCTTCATCGACTTGTGGATCGTATCGAGCTCGGCGGCCGCATCGATCGCGCCGCGTTTCACGAAGCGGCGCAGCACGGCCAGCGTGATGTTGTGCCCGACGCCGAGGTCGGGGACGATGCCGTGCGCCTTGCGGTCCTCGGGCGCGAGACCGATGCCGGCGCGGATCGCATCGGCGGGCGAGCGCACAGCGATGGTCTCGCCCTCGACGACTACCGTCGCTCGGCTCGCGCCGGGGTACGCCCCGAAGATCGCCTGCATGAGTTCCGTGCGTCCTGAGCCGACGAGCCCTGCCACGCCCAAAATTTCCCCGCGCCGCACGCTGAACGAAATGTCGTCGACGCGCTTGCGGCGCGGGTTCGTGACGTCGAAACACGTCACGTGGCGTGCTTCGAGCACGACCTCGCCGATATCGTGCGGCTCGCGCGGAAAGAGGTTCGTGATTTCCCGGCCGACCATCAGCGCGACGATGCGCGAGGCCGGCATCGTGGCGAGCGGCCCCGTTTCCACATGCCGTCCGTCGCGGATGACGGTGACGGTATCGCAAACGGCCTCGACCTCGTCGAGCTTGTGCGAGATGTAGATACAGGCCACGCCGCGCCGTTTGAGGTCGCGCACGATATCGAGCAGGATCCGTGTCTCGGCCGCGGTCAGCGAAGACGACGGCTCGTCGAGAATCAGGAGCCGCGCATCCTTGTTCAACGCCTTCGCGATCTCGATCAGCTGCTGGTGGCCGCCGCCGAAGTTCATCACCGGCTGTGCGACGTTGATGCCCTCGATGCCGAGCCCGCGCAGCAATTCGTCGGCGCGCCGGTGCATGGCCGCGTAGTTCATGCGACCGCCGGGCAGCGTGATTTCATTGCCGAGAAAGATGTTTTCGGCCACCGAGAGCTCGGGCACGAGCATGAGCTCCTGGTGGATGATGACGATGCCAGCACGCTCGGTATCGCGTACGCTCGAGGCCTGGAGCGGCGCGCCGTCCCAGACGATCTCCCCATCCCAGGTCCCGTGCGGATACACGCCCGAGACGATCTTCATCAACGTGGATTTCCCGGCGCCGTTTTCGCCGCATAGGCCCAGGCATTCGCCCGGCGACACGGAGAGGTCGATGCCGTCGAGCGCCTTCACGCCCGAGAATGTCTTGACGATGCCCTTGAGCGACAGCAACGGTTCTGCTTGCGCCATGCGTCTCGTTCCTTTCTTCTACCAAGAATGCGCCGATGCCGCGACGCGCGCGGCCGTCGTCGAAAGACAGGACGGCCGCGCGCGATCGGACAGGCAAGGGCGCGCGGGGCGAAAACGCCTTACTGGCTCGAGAGCTGGGCTTGCGTGTAGAAGCCGTCCTTGACGACGACGTCCACGTTCTTCTTCGTCAGCAAGATCGGCTGCAGCAGCACCGTATCGACCTTCTTCTTGCCGTTGTCGTATTGCGCGTTGAACTGGGGCTTGCGGCCTTGAGCGAGATCGACGGCAAGCTTGGCGGCTTCGCTGGCGATCAGCTTGATCGGCTTGTACACCGTCATCGTCTGCGTGCCGGCGATCACGCGTTTGACTGCCGCCAGATCGGCGTCTTGGCCCGACACCGGCACTTTGCCGGCGAGCTTTTGCGCGGCGAGGGCCTGGATTGCGCCGCCGGCGGTGCCGTCGTTGGACGCCACGATCGCGTCGATCTTGTTGCCGTTCGCCGTCAGCGCGTCCTCGACGATGCGCAGCGCCGTGGCCGCGCTCCATTCGGGCACCCACTGCTGCCCGACGACCTTGATGTCGCCGCGGTCGATCGCGGGCTTGAGCACCTTGAGCTGGCCCTCGCGCAGCATCTTCGCGTTGTTGTCCGTCGGCGCGCCGCCGAGCAGGAAGTAGTTGCCCTTCGGTTGAGCGTCGAATACGCCTTTGGCCTGCAGCTCGCCGACCTTCTCGTTGTCGAACGAAATGTAAGCGTCGACGTCGGCATCGAGAATCAGGCGGTCGTAGGAGATCACCTTGATGCCGGCCTTCTTGGCTTCGGCCACGACGTTGCCGAGCGTCTTCGAGTTGAACGGCACGATGACGATGACATCCACGCCGCGCGAGATCAGATTCTCGATCTGCGAGATCTGGCGCTCTTCGCTGGCGTCGGCCGACTGCACGGAGACGGTCGCCCCGAGTTTTTGCGCCGCGGCGACGAAATAGTCGCGGTCGCGCGACCAGCGCTCGACGCGCAGATCGTCGATGCAAAAGCCGATGACGGGATGTTCCTTGCTCGCATGGGCGAGCGGCGCGGCGAGCGTGAGGCCCGCGAGGACCGCGCCCGCGACGAGCGAGCCCAAGATGGAACGACGCTTTGCGAATGCCATGTCTCCACTCCTTTTTTGTCTATTGGCGTCGCCTGTTCTCTTCGATGGGGCGGCTCGTGCGTGGCGACTCGCGCGGCCGCAATGCGTTCGACGTTTCGAAGGCTGCATAGCGCTCGATGCGTTCGATGCGGACGACGGCGTGCGCTCCAGGCACTCGAGGCGCTCGCTCGTCGAAGTGCGGCCATGGTGCCAGCGGCGCGGCGCGGGCCACAATTGCGAAATTGCGCAGCGGCGCTAACGTTTCTTGCCAAGGCGAGCCGAGCCTTCCGCACGGGCGCCATTCCCGCCTAGAATCACGGAAAACACCGAAAAACCCGCCGATCGAACGGAGACGAAACCATGCGCGAGGCGCAACGCGCGGCCGGCGCCCATCGAAGGCCGCGGACATGACGCGCGTCCCGGCGCCGCAGAAGGCGCACCGCATTGCGCTGCTGTTCAATGCGAACAAGGTCTACGACCGTGAAATCATCACGGGCGTGGGCCAATACCTGCTGTCCACGCGCGTGGGGTGGAATCTTTTTCTCGAAGAAGACTTCCGCTGCCGGCTCGCGGGCATCGAGCGCTTCGACGGCGACGGCATCATCGCCGACTTCGACGACCCGGCCGTCTGCGATGCGCTCGCCGATTGCCGCCTGCCCGTAGTGGCCGTCGGCTCGTCGTTCGCCGACCCGTCGCACTATCCGTCCGGCGTGCCTTACATTGCCACCGACAACCTGAAGCTCGTTTCGCTCGCCTACACGCATCTCATCGAAGCGGGATTGCGCCATTTCGCCCTCTACAGCCTGCCGCTGTCGAACGAGCACCGCTGGGCGTACCAACGGGAGCTCGCGTTCGCGACCTTGCGCGAGGCCGACGGCCGCACGCGCGAGCAGATCGACGGCGAGATCTATCGCGGGCTGTCGACGAGCGCGCCCACCTGGAACCAGGCGATCGACCAACTCACGCAATGGCTGGAAGCGCTGCCCAAGCCGGTCGGCGTCATCGCCGTCACCGATGCGCGGGCGAGGCAACTGCTGCAGGCTTGCCTCATCGCCGGCATTCCCGTGCCGGAGGAGGTCGCCATCATCGGCATCGACAACGATCCGCTCACGCGTACGTTGACGCGCATTCCGCTGTCATCGGTCATTCAAGGCACGGAGGAAATGGGGCGCACCGCGGCGCATCTGCTGCATCAAATGCTGCACGGGGCGCGCTTTGCCGGCCACACGATTCTCGTGCCGCCCGTCGGCATCAACGTGCTCGAATCGACCAAGCACCAACCGCTCGCGAGTCCCTATGTCGCGCGTGCGCGTCATTTCATTCGTCAGTACGCATGCCAAGGGATCCGCACGGAGCAAGTGGCCGATTACGTGGGCGTGTCGCGCTCGTCGCTCGAGGAATATTTCCGCCGCGAGCTGCGCTGCACGGTGCATCAGGAGATTCTCCGGCAGAAGCTGGACGCGGCGAAGGCGCTGCTCGTCAAGCGCGACGTATCGAGCGCCGACGTCGCGGTCCGGTGCGGCTTCAAATCGGTGCAGTATCTTCATGCGGTGTTTCGCCGGGAACTCGGGTGCACGCCGCGCGAATACCAAGCGCGTGCGAACGCGCAGGAGACGGTTTGAGCTCGGTCGGGCCAACCCGCGTTTTTCATCGGTTTTTATCGGCTTTTTCCTCGAATCTCTATCTTTCGCGTCCTTATGATCAGCACTGCACAGTTGTCGCGCGAACCGTGGGGCACGTTGCCCAGCGGCGAAACGGTTCATCTTTTTACGCTGCGCAACGCGCATGGCATGCGCGTGTCCATCAGCGAATTGGGCGGCACGATCGTCTCGTGGCATGCGCCCGACCGGGCCGGGCGCCTTGGCGACATCGTGCTGGGGCATGATTCGCCGGCCGACTACTGGGAGTCGAAGGCCTATTTGGGCGCCCTGATCGGCCGCTGGGCCAACCGTATCGCCGGGGCGCGCTTCACGCTCGAAGGCATCGAATACAACGTCGATCGCAACGAGGGCGAAAACTTACTGCATGGCGGTGCGACCGGTTTTCACCGCGCGATCTGGCAAGCGAGCGAAGAAGACGGGGCGCTCGTGCTGCGGCTCGAATCGGAGGAGGGCGACGCCGGCTTTCCGGGGAACGTACGCGTGCAGGTTCGCTATACGCTCGACGATACCGGCGAACTGACGATCGACTATCGCGCGAGCACCGATGCGCCGACGCCGCTCAATCTGACGAACCACGCCTACTTCAACCTGGCGGCGCACGCGGGAGCGGACGTCAAGGGACACGTTCTTTCGATTGCCGCCGATGCCTTCCTCGAGGTCGATGCGTCGCTCATTCCGCTGCGGCGAACGGCAGTGGCCGGCACGGCCTTCGATTTTCGCGAGCCGGCGCCGATCGGCGCGCGGCTCGACTGGCCGCACGAGCAAATTTCGCTCGTGCGCGGCTTCGATCATTGCTATGTCCTGCAGGATGCGCCGGAAAAGGGGGGGCAAGCCGAACGCCCCGTGCGCGACGTCGCGACGCTGTACGATCCGGCAAGCGGCCGGTCGATGACGGTTTCGACGGATCAGCGCGGCTTGCAACTGTATACGGGCAATTACCTGGACGGCGTGCACGCCCGCAACGGCGGCGCCTATGCGCAGTACGCGGGGCTGTGCCTCGAAGCGGGCGGCTTTCCGAACCAGATCAACATGGCCGACTGCGAGGAGACGATCTCGCGCGCGGACAAGCCGTATCGGCAGGTGACGAAATACCGCGTGGAGGTGCGCGGCTGACTAGCCGGGTCGGGTAATTGGCCTGGGTCCCTCGGCTGCCTCCCGGCTGACTCCCCTCAAGACACGCGCATATAGCGGCATACCTCGTGCTCGGCCCGAATGCCGGGGTGTTCGCGCGTGGTTTGCCAAAGCGGCGACGTGCCGATACTGCCGTGCTGGCCGTAATGGCCGCGCGCCAGGGCGTCGCGATGCGCGTCGGCGCTCGTCCAGCGTGCGAAGTTCAGTACCGTGGCCTCATCGTGCGTGGCGAAGAAATTCGCCGAAATCAAGCCGTCGGGCGGTTCGGCGTCGCCATTCAGGGCCAGCAGGACGCGATCGATCCAGCTCGTCTGAATCGCCGCGTCGGGCCTTTCCAGCGGCTGCCGCACGAGCACTAGGCATTCGCCGGGGCCGCTGCGTCCCGACGTCCACCCGCCGGCGGGCACGGCCACGTCGACCCATTCCGGCGTGGCTTCGCCGCGCAGCGGCTCGATGGCATGGGCGATGGCGTCGACGACCGTGCGCTCGGCCGCCTCGAAGCGCACGACGCGCCAGGCGGCGACGAACAGCAAGGCGTCGGTGTCCACGTCGCGAAACACGTCGGCCAGCGTGCCCGTCGGTACGGTGCGGGCGCGCTCGACGAGCGGCGCCATCGCGCGCTCGAGCGCGTGGCTCGAAGCAAAGCGCACACGGCCCGCGGCCAGCAAACGAATGTCGGGGTCGGTGCAGCAAAAACGGTTCGACATGAAACTTTCCCTCCTCTGTGTTGCTGCGCGCGCGATTGCGCTACATCGCTCTTCGTTGGACGAGGCTGCGCGCACCGCTATTCCCATCGGACTTCGGGATGGACTGGGCGATGCGTTCGTAGTTCGTCGCGCACACGACTAAGTTAGCGCGTCTTGGCTTTGCTTGCTGGATCCGATCGCACATTCCTTCGTATATGCCGGATATGCCTCGGTTCATGTCGCAATTTGACAACCCCATTACGCTCGCGTAAATTTCGCGCACGCGTCGGGAGAGTGCGTTCGCGGCAGGCCTCGAGCCCGCCGGTGGGCGCCGCCGAAGGGGCACACCCGCAAACTCTCAGGCAAAAGGACCGACCGCGTCGAAAAGCAAGCCAACGGCCCGCTTTTCGCACTCTGGAGAGTGGCGGCCGTTCGCAGGTGCGCAACGTCGAGCAGACGGCCGCACGCGAGCGGGCCGCCCACCGAAGGGGCGCGCGCATCCGTCGGAAAACGGCAACGTTTTCGGCCGCGCAATCTCTCAGGTACCGAGGACAGAGGGGGCATGCATCGCTTTTGCGGCAGGCATTCGAACATTCGAAGCCAACGCATCGGTCGGCATGGCCCTTTTTTGTTTTCGCGAAACCTCAGCGCCGAGGCCCAGATGACCGAACTGAAACACACTCCGCTCAATGCCGTTCACCGTGCCCTCAATGCGCGCATGGTCGATTTCGGCGGTTGGGACATGCCCGTCAACTACGGCTCCCAAATCGACGAGCACCAGGCCGTGCGCAGCGATGCCGGTATGTTCGACGTCTCGCACATGTGCGTAGTCGATTTCACGGGCGCGCGTGCCCGCGCCTTCTTCGAATACGCGATCGCAAACAACGTGGGCAAGCTGCAGGCGCCGGGGCGTGCACTGTATTCGTGCATGCTCAACGAGCGCGGCGGCGTGATCGACGATCTCATCGTCTACTTTTTCTCCGACGATTTCTTCCGTGTAGTCGTCAACGCCGGCACGGCGGAAAAAGACATTGCTTGGTTCAACCGTTTGAATGCCGAACGCGATTTCGGCTTGACCATCGCGCCGCGTCGAGATTTCGCCATCGTGGCCGTGCAGGGCCCGAACGCGCGCGCCAAGGTATGGCAAGTGCTGCCCGGCGCGCGCGAAGCGACCGAGCCGCTCAAGCCGTTCAACGCCGTGCGCGTGAACGCCGCGCCCTACGGCGATCTGACGATCGCGCGCACGGGCTATACGGGCGAGGACGGCTTCGAAATCGTCGTTCCGGCCGTGCAGGTCGTCGCCCTTTGGCAGGCGCTGCAGGCCGCGGGCGTGCGGCCGTGCGGCCTCGGGGCGCGCGATACGCTCCGGCTCGAGGCGGGCATGAATCTCTACGGTCAAGATATGGACGAAGACGTGTCGCCGCTCGACGCGGGGCTCGCGTGGACGGTCGATCTGGCCGCGCCGCGCGAATTCGTCGGCCGGGCCGCGCTCGAGCGCAACGGTGCGCGTCAAGATTTCGTCGGCCTCGTCCTGCAGAAGGAAAACGGCAAGGCGGGCGGCGTGCTGCGCGCGCATCAGCAGGTCGTCACGCCGCTCGGCGAAGGCGAAATCACGAGCGGAACGTTCTCGCCGTCGATGCAGGAATCGATCGCATTCGCGCGCGTGCCCAAGGGCGTGCGCCCGGGCGACGTCGTCCAAGTGCGCATTCGGGACAAGGCGCTGCCTGCAAGCGTGGTAAAACTGCCGTTCGTGCGCAACGGCAAGGTGCTCGCCGTTTGAGCGACGCCTCGCGCGCGTCTTTCGGTGCCTACGCTTAGGCTTTCACGCTTTCACAATTCAACGCATTTCCTATTTCACCAGGAGCAACACATGAGCAACGTCCCGGCCGATCTGAAGTACACCGAGGAACACGAGTGGGTCAAAGCCGAAGCCGACGGCACCGTCACGGTAGGCATCACCGATCATGCGCAAGAAACGCTCGGGGACATCGTCTTTCTCGAACTGCCCGCCGTGGGCAAGGCGATTACGGCCGGTGACGCGATCGGCGTCGTCGAATCGGTCAAGGCCGCGTCCGACATCTATTCGCCCGTAACGGGCGAAGTCGTCGCGGTCAACGAAGCGCTCGTCGATACGCCCGATGCCGTCAACGCCGACGCGTACGCCAGCTGGCTCTTCAAGGTGAAGCTCGGGGCCGGCGCGTCGATCGACAACCTGCTCGACGCCGACGGCTACCAAAAGCTCGTAGGCTGATTTTTTATTTTTCGAACCGCGCGCAAAACCCCTGCCCAATCATGAAGCTCGAACATCCGGACCGTCTGATGAACCGTACCCCTCTCTCGCTCGCCGCGCTCGAAGTGCATGACGCCTTCGCCGAGCGGCACATCGGTCCGGACGGCGCGGATCAGGGCGCCATGCTCGAAGCGCTCGGCTTCGAATCGCGCGCCGCGCTGATCGACGCGGTGATCCCGCAGGCGATTCGCCGCACCGATACGCTGCCGCTGGGGCCGTTTTCCGAGCCGCGCAGCGAAGCCGAAGCGATCGCCCGCCTGCGCGAGCTCGCCGACAAGAACGAGGTGTTCCGCTCTTATATTGGGCAGGGCTACTACAACACGCACACGCCGGCCGTCATTCTGCGCAATGTGCTCGAGAACCCGGCGTGGTACACGGCCTACACGCCGTATCAGCCCGAGATCTCTCAGGGCCGCCTCGAAGCGCTGCTGAACTTTCAGCAGATGATAGGCGACTTGACGGGGCTCGAAATCGCCAACGCGTCGCTGCTCGACGAGGCGACGGCCGCGGCCGAGGCCATGACGCTGTTGCAGCGGGCCGGCAAGGCGAAATCGAACGTCTTCTATGTGGCCGACGACGTATTGCCGCAGACGATCGAAGTCGTGCGCACGCGTGCCGAACCGATCGGCATCGACGTGCAAGTCGGCCCGGCCGACGCGGCGGCCTCGGCGAACGCTTTCGGCGTGCTGCTGCAATATCCGGGCGCGCTCGGCGACGTGCGCGACTATCGCGCGCTGACCGACGCCGTGCACGCGGCGGGCGGACATGTCGTCGTCGCGGCCGACTTGCTTGCATTGACGCTGCTGCAGCCGCCGGGCGAATGGGGTGCGGACGTCGCGGTGGGTACGTCGCAACGCTTCGGCGTGCCGGTAGGCTTCGGCGGTCCGCACGCAGCCTACATGGCGGTGCGCGACGCATTCAAGCGGCAAATGCCGGGCCGGCTCGTCGGCGTGACCGTCGACGCGCAGGGCAAGAGTGCGCTGCGCCTCGCGCTGCAAACGCGCGAGCAGCATATTCGCCGCGAGAAGGCCACGTCGAACGTGTGCACGGCCCAAGCGCTGCTCGCGATCATGGCGAGCATGTATGCCGTCTATCACGGCCCGCGGGGCCTGAAGACGATCGCGCAGCGCGTGCATCGCGTCGCGGCGTTGCTGGCCGCCGGCGTGAAGCAGCTCGGCTTCGCGCTGGCGAATGACACGTTCTTCGATACGCTGACGATCGAGACGGGCGCGCGCACGGCCGCCGTGCACGATGCGGCCAAGCGCATGCGCATCAACCTGCGCCGCGTGAGCGACACGCGCGTGGGCGTATCGATCGACGAGACGACGACGCGCGCCGACTTGGCAGACCTGCTCGCGCTCTTCGCGAGCGCGGCAGGCGCCATCGACGTGCCGCACGTCGACGTGCTCGATGCGGCGCTCACGCGCGCCGAAGCCGAGGGGCATGGCGGCGAGTCGGCCGCGCTGCCCGCTTCGCTCGTGCGCACGAGCGCGTACCTCACGCACCACGTCTTCAATCGTCACCATTCCGAAACGGAAATGCTGCGCTACCTGCGCAGCCTGGCCGACAAGGATCTGGCGCTCGATCGTTCGATGATTCCGCTCGGCTCGTGCACGATGAAGCTGAACGCCACCTCGGAGATGCTGCCCGTCACGTGGCCCGAGTTTTCGCAAATCCACCCGTTCGCGCCGGCCGAGCAGACTGTCGGCTACCGCGAAATGATCGACCAGCTCGAGCAGATGCTCGTCGCGGCGACGGGCTATGCCGCCGTGTCTCTGCAGCCGAACGCCGGCTCGCAGGGCGAGTACGCGGGCTTGCTGATCATTCACGCCTATCACGCGTCGCGCGGCGAAGGCCATCGCGACGTCTGCCTGATCCCGGCTTCGGCCCACGGCACGAACCCGGCGTCGGCGCATATGGCGGGCATGAAGGTCGTCGTCGTGGGTTGCGACGATCAAGGCAACGTCGATATCGCGGATCTGAAAGCCAAGGCCGCCGAGCACGCGGCGAACCTGGCGGCGATCATGATCACGTATCCGTCTACGCACGGTGTGTTCGAACAGAACGTGCGGGAAATCTGCGAAATCGTCCACGCGCACGGCGGCCAAGTCTATGTCGACGGCGCGAACATGAACGCCATGGTCGGCCTTACGGCGCCGGGGCAGTTCGGCGGCGACGTTTCTCACTTGAACCTGCACAAGACGTTCTGCATTCCGCACGGCGGCGGCGGCCCGGGCGTAGGCCCCGTGGCCGTGGGCGCGCACTTGGCGCAGTTTCTGCCGAACCAAGTCTCGTCGGGCTATCGCCGCGCCGAGAACGGCATCGGCGCCGTATCGGCCGCGCCTTACGGCTCGGCTTCGATTCTGCCGATCTCGTGGATGTACATCGCGATGATGGGCGCGAAGAATCTGACGGCGGCGACGGAAGTCGCCATTCTCAACGCCAACTACGTCGCCAAGCGGCTCGCGCCGCACTACCCGGTGCTCTACGCCGGTCCCGGCGGCCTCGTGGCGCACGAGTGCATTCTCGATCTGCGCCCGATCAAGGATGCGAGCGGCATCACGGTGGACGACGTCGCCAAGCGTTTGGCCGACTATGGCTTCCACGCGCCGACCATGAGCTTCCCGGTGCCGGGCACGTTGATGGTCGAGCCGACCGAATCGGAATCGAAGGAAGAGCTGGACCGGTTCATCGAGGCGATGATCGCGATTCGCGACGAGATTCGCGCGGTGGAGGAGGGCCGGGCCGATCGCGAGGACAATCCGCTCAAGCATGCGCCGCATACCGCGGCTGTGGTAACGGCGAACGAGTGGCCGCATGCGTATTCGCGCGAGGCGGCGGCTTATCCGTTGCCTTCGCTCGTGGCGCGCAAGTACTGGCCGCCGGTCGGGCGTGCGGATAACGCGTATGGCGACCGCAATTTGTTCTGCTCGTGCGTGCCGGTGGCGGATTACGCGTAACGTCGCAAATACCGGCTACCATCTCACACCGCAATCAAGTCAACGAAGGAGCGACGGATGGGGCGAGTGAGGGTGCCGGCGACGGCGGCGCGCATGCCGGTTTCGGATGCAAGATGGCGGCCCGCGGCGTCGCTCGCGGCTTGGCTCATTGCCGGCGCGGGGATGCTCGCGCCGCTCGACGTGGCGCGAGCGGCGATGAACCTTTGCGCGGCGCCAGCCATGCAGACGAGCGAGCGTACGAGCGCTGCACCGGTCGCGCAGGGGCTCGTCAAGCGAGTCGCCGCGCGGCTGAACGATTCGCCGAAGGCGCTCCCGCGGTTGCATACCGAAGGCACGCTGCCGCACGAGGGCATTTATGACCAAAGCGTGGCGGCCGAGCAGGATCTCGAGCTCATGCGCGACGCGGCGCTCGTTTGGCGAGCGACGGGCGACGAGCGCTACCTGCGCCTAGTCGATCGCTTCCTGTTCGCTTGGACGACGACCTACCAACCGAGCTTCAACCCCATCGACGAGACGCATTTCGATTCGCTGATTCTGGCCTACGACATGACCGCAAGCGCGCTGCCCGTGAAGACGCGCAACGCGGCGGCCGCGTTCATCGCCAAGCTCGCGAACGGTTACATCGAGCGCGTCGACGCGCAGCCGAGGCCGCTCACGGGCACCTATCGCAACAATTGGGAGAGCCATCGCGTGAAGCTCATCGCGATGGCGGCGTTCACGCTCGACGACCGCAAGCTCATCAACGCGGCGCAGCGGTTATTCGTCGAACAGATCGGGGCGAACGTGGCGGCGGACGGCGCGACGGTCGATTTCACCGAGCGCGACGCGCTTCATTATGTGACGTACGATTTGCAGCCGCTCGCCGTGGCGGCGCTGGCGGCGCGGCGTCACAACCGCAATTGGCTGACGCAGCGCGCCCAAAACGGCGCATCGTTGCAATCGGCGCTCGATTGGCTCTTGCCGTATGCGCTCGGCGAAAAAACGCACGAAGAGTTCGTGCATTCGAGCGTTGCATTCGATGAGAAGCGGCGCGCCGCCGGCCTGCCGGGCTACTCGGGACCATGGGACCCGAAAGATTCGGCGGAACTGTTTCACCTCGCTGCGCGGCTGTCGGGCCGCTATGCGGGCGCGGCGCTGCGCCTATCCGCGACGCCGCCCGCTTGGCTCGCCGTGTGCCTGCCGCTGCCGGCGAGATGACCAACCCTGCGCGTTTTGCGTGAGCGGGACCGGTCGTTGCGTTCCATGATGGCGACAAGCACGGACACGGGCGCCGCAAGACG
Organism: uncultured Burkholderiaceae bacterium; assembly: GCA_966212325.1. GTDB lineage: Bacteria > Pseudomonadota > Gammaproteobacteria > Burkholderiales > Burkholderiaceae > Trinickia. The sequence goes on from CBIHRA010000031.1 coordinate 64,852, forward strand.
CGAACACTAACTCATCGAGGTGTGCAGAGCATCGGATCTGCTCGCCGCCTCGATCCGCTTTTGGAGCAGCAATGGCAGTCAGCGTCTTCGATTTGTTCAAGATCGGCATCGGGCCGTCGAGCTCGCACACGGTCGGGCCCATGCGAGCCGCGTTGCTGTTCGTGCAAGGGCTCGAGCGCGACGCCTTGCTCGACACGACGGCTTCGGTGAAGGTGGAACTGTACGGCTCGCTCGGCGCGACCGGCAAAGGGCACGGCACCGATCGCGGCGTCATGCTGGGCCTCATGGGCGAGGCGCCCGACACGGTCGATCCTTCGACGATCGCCGAGCGCCTCGACGCCGTGCAAAAGTCACGGCGGCTCACGCTCGCCGGCAAGCACGAGATCGGGTTTTCGCCGAAGGAGCAGATCGCCTTCTACCGGCAGGCGTTGCCCGAGCATCCGAACGGGCTGAAGCTGCGTGCGGCCGATGCATCGGGCGCGGTGTTGCGCGAGGCGACATATCTGTCCGTCGGCGGCGGTTTCGTGGTGACGGCCGGCGCGCCCAACACGAAGGTGCTGCAAGCCGCCGACGAACGGGCCCACCCGTTCACCACCGGCAACGAACTGCTCGCGCTCTGTGCTTCGACAGGCAAATCGATCGCGCAGATCATGTGGGACAACGAGCGCGTTTGGCACACGGAAGACGAAACCCGCGTCGGCTTGCTGAAAATCTGGGACGTGATGCAGTCGTGCGTTGCGCGCGGCTGTGGCGTCGGTAATGCCGATGCCGACGGCACGCTGCCGGGCCCATTTCAAGTCAAGCGCCGCGCGCCGCAGCTTTATCGCTCGCTGTCGGGCAATCCCGAGCAGGCGCTGCGCGATCCGCTGTCGATGGTCGATTGGATCAATCTTTATGCGATTGCCGTCAACGAGGAGAACGCGGCCGGCGGGCGTGTGGTGACGGCTCCGACGAACGGCGCCGCGGGCATCGTGCCGGCCGTGCTCCACTACTACACGCGCTTCGTGCCCGGCGCGAACGAGCAGGGCGTCATCGATTTCTTGATGACGGCGGCCGCGATCGGCATTCTTTACAAGCTCAATGCGTCGATTTCCGGGGCCGAAGTGGGCTGCCAGGGCGAAGTCGGCGTAGCGTGTTCGATGGCGGCCGGGGCGTTGGCCGCCGTGCTCGGCGGCACGCCGAAACAAGTCGAGAACGCGGCGGAAATCGGAATGGAGCACAACCTCGGGCTCACGTGCGATCCGGTTGGCGGCATGGTGCAGATTCCGTGCATCGAGCGCAACGCCATGGCGTCCGTCAAGGCCGTCAACGCCGCGCGCATGGCCTTGCGCGGCGACGGCAGCCATTACGTGTCGCTCGATTCGGTCATCAAGACGATGCGCGAGACGGGCGCCGACATGAAGACGAAATACAAGGAAACGTCTCGCGGCGGGCTGGCCGTCAATATCGTCGAATGCTGACGCGTAGACGGATACCTATGCCGGTCTGAGGCCGGCATAGTCCGCCAAGCATTCTTCGCCCTTCGCCCTCCGCCCTACCACCCCGGCGCCAAACCCCGCACGCCCCCCCCCCCCCCCCCCCGCCCCACCCCCCCGGACCCCCCCCCCCCCCCCCCGCCGCCCCCCCCCCCCGCGGCGCGCGTGCCGGCCGGGGCGCGCGGGCTGATCTACACGCCAGGGCTCTTCGGCGAGCGCACGCCGGTCGACGATCCGCGGCTGCGCGCGGGGCTGAT
>CBIHRA010000032.1:0-65944 GCA_966212325.1 uncultured Burkholderiaceae bacterium
CCGAATTAAAGCAGTGCGCGTGAAGCGACGCGACAACTATGTTGACAAACACCGATCTTCAGTTTCGAATCCGCCATGCCGTTTCCATAATGCACGTAGATCTCGCGCTTTCCGAGTGCGATTTCTTCCGTCTGCTGGCCGCTCACGCCGTCCAGGGTGTCAGCCGGTGGAGGGGCATCGAGGAATATGGCAACCGTTCGATTCGGTGCGGCCGACGGGAAAGGATTGCCCGCGAGCACCGCGGCCAGCTCCGCGCCGGTTCGGATCAGAACGCCTATCTGCATGCCGGTGTTCGTCTTCAGGCAACGCTCCAGCTTGGTTTTCACGGACGCTTCGGAAAGCTCGCTTTCGAAGACGACGTTGCCGCTTGCTATGTATGTGCGTACCTCGGCGAAGCCAATGGACGCGCACATCGCCCGCAGCTCGGCCATGGGGAGTTTGCCTGTGCCGCCCACATTGACGGCTCGCAAGAGAGCGACGTATTTGGTCATCGGGGCATTCTATCGTCACATCTGCCGATGCCGGCTTGAGGATGAGGCGAGAGCGGTTCGTGCCGCGGCAATTCGTTGTCGCCGGCCGGGCCTATGACGGAGTTTATAACGTGGGATCGGCGATGCTGCCGTGGAATGTGATCCGTCTTAAAGCGAGCAAACCCGGCAAGGGAGTGTAACTCCCGGCGCGACGTTGGCAGCAGTCGGCCAGGAAGCGGTCGTTGGTATAAGTTATCCTGCGGACATTCAAGTGTCCGCTTCGCTCAGGCAGCGGACCGTTTCGTGTCGACGAGAGCTGCAGCCTCATCGGTCATAGCTGCTAACGGCAAACTGCGCGATGTGTGATTTGACCGGCTAGAACAAAGCGTATGCATGCCCGCACCCCTGGCCGACGGACAATCGCCACCTGTGACCTGCCAAAAGGTATCGCCGCGCTAATGTCCTGCTCGCGCTACTCGTTTGCTGCCGCGGGTGCTGGATAGAAGCCCTGCACCTTGCTCATGAATCGATCAAACGACTCGCTGTTCGCCTTTCGATCATGAATCAGCCCGTCGTCAAGAATGAACTTTGCAATACTGGGGCTGTCGCTTTCACAGTAGTCAGCGGTTGCGCTTTCCTTGCCTTTTGCGCGCAGCTCTCTGCGCAACGTCTCCTTCGCATTTGTAATCAGCCCAACCCGTGTGCCATCCCGATTTAGACGCCGCCACTTTTTGTTGACCTTCTGCACCGCATGTGGCCACATGAACCATTAGGTCTCCAACTCCCATGCTGGCGTTACCGCACATGGTCGTGGGACACCTGACTCAATGAGTTGCTTCTCGATTTGCTCGCTGATTGCGATATGTGCGGGCTCGACCGCATCGCAATCCTCATGAGCGAACACAGCTTCGACTTCACAAATGACCTGGGTGGCCGATACAACATTGCCAAGTGCAACTGCGTTTTTTCGTTGCTCAGCGGCGGCTCGGTTCTTGATTAATACCAGGGGGCTATTGAAAGTGCGGATTGTCGGACATTTCGGGGCGAGTGCACGAATAAGATGTTTGATGACAAGCGATCATTCTCGTCCTCGCCAAACACCATTATTAGGGGACTTCTTTTCGCGCCTGCTTGCTGGCGGCGGCTTGTTTATTTTTTGGCATTCTCTCGTGCTCGCGATCAGTTTAGGAGGCCGCCGCCAAGTGCGCCGGAGAACCAAAGCTCACCGGGCAGCAGGTTGGATACTTGGGACATTTGCGCAATAGTCGATGCGTCTATGCTCGGTATCTTTGATTCGCCCGTTTCAAAATCACGTTCGCAAACTATCAATTCAGCGGGTTTCAATCTGTTGACCAACGCGGGCGAGTGCGTAGCAATAAGCAATTGAGTCCGACGGGACGCGTCACGAAGCCTGTCCACCATAATATCTAGAGCGTGCGGGTGAAGTCCGTGATCGATCTCCTCCACGCAAGTAAGGAGAGGAGGCGAAGGGTCATGCAGCATGGCAAGCAACGCAAGTGAACGGACAGTCCCGAAAGAGGCGTCCGATAAGTAAGTCGTCCCGCGAAGACCTCGCTCGCTAAGTGAAACCACTACACCCGGCGACCCGCCGAGTGCCTCCGTATCAACATGCAATTGCTTCACGCTTGGTGCGATCTTGATCAGATCGGCCTCGATCCTCGAAAAGATGTCGGAGTGGTCATTTTTCAGATACGCGAGAAACGCCGCAAGATTGCTCGCATTAGAAGCCAGCGATGTAGTCAGCGGTTCGCGCGAGGGAGACTTCGCGGCTGAGACATCGATCTCGAAAACGCGAAAGGTTTCGAACAAAGACGCCACTTGTCTAACTTGCGACGCGCCTTCCTTTTCGGACAAGCGCTGCAGCGTCGAAAGCGCGGACGACGCCTCGGACATTGTCACCTTTCGTTGGGAACCCGGACCCTTGCTGGATTCCTCTGAAATGGATACGTTGCCCCCAATAACCGTGATTCTCCGTCCGCGCCCCTGGGTACGTTTGAATTGAAATTCCTCGTTTCGCTGGGTCGCTTTTATTGGATTTTGGTTCTTGTCCTTCGCGTCCATTTGGCGAAAACTCAGACTGTACACGTCGGGCGCCTTGACGGACGCGTATTGTGTAACGACTGCCTTTACCTGAATGCTGATACGGGCACTCATAAAGCGAGACTTAGACGAGGGAACCTTTTCCCCTCGGAAGCTGAGGTTCGTCATCCCCCCGTGCTTATCGACCGCCGGGGCAAGATCGAGGCGTGCCGTGTCCCCAAGGAATTCAATGACCTTGAGAAGATTTGTCTTTCCGGCACCATTGGGCCCGACTAAGACGCTCAGATCCTGCAACTCAACATCAACCGAACGCAGGCTTCGAAAATTTTTGGCGGAGATTGAAAGCAGTGGCCGCATGGATGATTTGGTGTCCGGTGGCAGCGTAGGGGATTCCGTCGCGACACGAGATTCTACACGTAGTCAAAGGCCCAGAAGGCAGTCACTAGGGCGGGCGCCATGCGGTCGGGAGGTCGAGGCCCTTGAAGGCCCGCGCGACAATTGAGACGAGACTGTCGGATCTGGGTCAGGCAAGCGCCGTTTGTCGGCACTGTCATCGCACGTGTGCAGGTAGCAACAAGGCGGTGGTCTCTGAACGACCGTTGCACTGCCGAAATCTAGCATTGATAGTCTGCATCGACGTATGACCGCTTCGGGTCGATTTCGGCCCGCGCGATGCCGGCTACTTCCAGCCTACCCGTCAACGACAACGCCTGGAAAGCTCACTCGTTCGTCCTCCAGCACAGGCGGCAACCGCTAGAATCGCAGCTTTTAGCCCGGAATACGCCAATGTCTTTTGCTTCGCTTGGCCTGATCGCCCCGTTGCTGCGTAATGTGCGTGACCTCAATTACCAAATCCCTACGCCGGTGCAGGCCAAGGCGATTCCCGCTGTGCTGAGCGGCAAGGATGTCATGGCTGCGGCGCAGACCGGTACGGGCAAAACGGCGGGGTTCGCGCTTCCGCTGTTGCAGCGGCTGGTGCAACACGGCCCGGCGGTCTCGAGCAACCGCGCGCGTGTCCTGGTGCTGGTGCCCACGCGCGAACTGGCCGAACAAGTGTTGCAAAGCTTTATCGATTACGGCAAAGGCCTCGACTTGCGATTTCTGGCCGCCTACGGCGGTGTGAGCATCAACCCGCAGATGATGAAGTTGCGCAAAGGCGTCGATGTGCTCGTCGCCACGCCGGGCCGTTTGTTGGATCTCAATCGCCAGAACGCAGTGCAGTTCGATCAAGTACAAACGCTGGTGCTGGATGAAGCCGACCGTATGCTCGATCTGGGCTTTGCGCGCGAACTCGACGCCGTCTTTGCTGCCTTGCCCACTCGGCGCCAGACCCTGCTGTTTTCCGCCACGTTCACCGATGATATTCGCGCCATGGCGGCGAGCATTCTTCGCGTCCCCGTCGACATCAGCGTCAGTCCGCCCAATGCCGCCGCCAGCAACGTCAAGCAGTGGGTCGTACCGGTGGACAAAAGGAACAAGCCCGACCTCTTCATGCACCTTGTCGCCGAGAACCATTGGCAGCACGCGCTGGTGTTCGTCAAAACCCGCAGTGGCGTGGATTATCTGGCAGCGCTGCTCGATGAAGCGGGCTATGCGGTCGACACCATTCACGGCGACAAGCCGCAACCCGCGCGCCTTCGCGCGCTGGAGCGCTTCAAGAGTCGCGAAGTCGATATGCTGGTCGCCACCGACGTCGCTGCGCGTGGGCTCGATATCGACGATCTGCCGCTGGTGATCAACGTTGATCTGCCCATCGTGGCACAAGACTATGTGCATCGCATCGGCCGCACCGGCCGCGCGGGCGCAAGCGGCGTCGCGGTGTCCCTCGTGTGTGCCGACGAAGCGCCGCAACTCGCTGCAATTGAAGCGCTGATTCGGCAAACGTTACCGCGCGAAGAGGTGCCGGGCTTTGAAGCCGAGCACCGCGTGCCGCAAACCAGCACGACAGGCCAGATCGTCAAGAAACCCAAGAAGCCTAAGAAGCCCAAAGTGCCGCAAGCGTGGCCCGGCGCCACACCGGTGGTCGGCAAAACACCGCACCCGCGAAATGACGCAAGTAAGCGCAAGCCTGCGGCACAGCGCGCTACGACTGCAAGCAAAGGCGCCCACTTGTCGAGCAGTAGCCCATTGAGCGCGCAAAAGCCTCGCAGCAAACCGGGCGGCAAGCCATCTGCGGGTTCGCGTATGCCGGCTGGCAAACCCGCTGGTGGCCGAGGTAAACGCCGGCCCTGATCCGCAGGATGTCGCCGGAACCACGCCGCGACTGCTCCGACGCCGCGGACCACGGCGACCAGAGATTCAACAATGCTCACCGCCGGGGCTATTTCATTGACTTGCGTTATCACGCTGACCTACTGTTCCCCGGTTCAACCAGACAACAGGTGGAATCAAGGTGTCGAAAAAATCCGTGGAGCACGCAAGCCCCGAGCAATTGCCGAATCCTACGCGTCGAGCGTTGTCATTGGGCCTGGGACTTTTCCCCATGCTGCCGCTGCTGCCGGGCGTCGGAATCCAGACGGCGCGAGCCGCTCGGGCATCCACGGCGGCCGCGCCGGCTTCGACGACCGGCGTCTTCCGCCATCCGGGACTGCTGGTCACCGAAGACGACTTCACCCGCATCCGCGCGTACATCAAGGCCGGGCAGGAGCCGTGGACGAGCTGGTGGAACACGCTGTGCGCCGATCGTTTCGCCACCCTGGATACGAGGCCCTTCCCGCTGCCGGCCGTTTACCGCGCCGACAACAGCAAGAATGCGATGTACGTCGACATCTGGCGCGCGTGGCGTCTGGTACTGCGCTGGAAGCTGTCCGACCCTCAGGACACCCGCTATGCCGACAAGGCGGTGGAGTTCCTCGATGCCTGGTCACTCACGCTGAAGGAGATCGGGACGGTTCCGCCTGGTTCGACGGCTCATGACGACCATACCTTCATCATCCTGGCCGGTATTCAAGGCCATCAATGGGCGCAGATCGGCGAAGTGCTGCGCAGCTATCCCGGCTGGGCGCCGGCGAACCTCGAACGCTTTCAGCAGATGCTGCTCACCGTGTTCGCCCCGACCTGCTCCTGGATGCTCGGCAGAGCCCCCATCGGGTCGCATGCCAACTGGGACATGGCCTCGCTGTGCGGCGCGCTGGCCATCGGCGTGTTCTGCGATCGGCCCGATCTATACCGGCAGGCCTGCGACTACTTTGCAGGCAACAATCGCGGCCAGCTCGTGAGCTTCGGCAACGCTTCCCTTGTGCACGGCGTGTACTTCATGCACCCGGGCCACCTAGGGCAGTGGGAGGAAAGCGGTCGCGACCAGGGACACTCCACGCTGGGCATGTCGCTGGGCGGAGACCTGATGGAGATGGCGTGGAACCAGGGCGACGATCTCTACGGTTTGCACAACAACCGCTTCTTGGCGGCGGCCGAGTACGTCGCGCGCTCTAACCTGCTCGACGAGAACGGCAGGCCGTACCCGATGCCCTATGTGCCCGAACATAATCCGTCGCAACCGCACACGTCGTTGTGGACGCAGGTGAATCAGTCATTCCAGCATCGCCGCAACGCTTGGGAGCCGATCTACAACCACTACGTCAACCGCATGGGTTTGGCCGCACCCAACGTCGCACGCATGGTGCAGTGGTGCGAGCCGAACTACGGCGGCAGCAGCGACGACGTCGCGTACCCGACGCTCATCCTCCGTCGGCCGGCCTATGCGGGACCGATGAAGCCGCCCTCGGGCCTCACGTGCAACCTACACGATGGCCGCGTCCTGCTGTCCTGGTGGGGCAGCGTCGGGGCGACGGCGTATGCGGTCAAGCGCGGCACGCGGGCCAATGGTCCCTTCGTGAACCTGACGACGGTGGCGGCAAACGAACTGCTCACCTACACCGATGCGCCGCCCGACGGCATCTGGTTCTACCAAATCACGGCGCAGGGCCCCGGCGCCCCGAGGGCTGGCTCCAATGTGGTTCGCGTCGCCGTTCCCGGAGAGGACCGCCTGTCGATGCCGCTGCACGACCCCAACGGCACCGGCACGGTCGGCGCGCTGTTGACCCCCGGCGGCACCTGGACCGCGGTGGAAGGCAAGCTGCTGGGCGGCGCCGCCTGGGGCGAGGGACGCCTGAACGACAAGGCCATCGTGTTCGACGGAAAAGATTCGGGCTTGCAATTGCCTGCGGGTGTGTTCAGCGACTTGGACGACTTCACCGTCTCGCTCTGGGCCTTCGCGAATCCGCCCCTGCCCTGGAACTCCTGCCTGCTCTTCGTCGGGAACGACGCCTATTCCTTCATGCGCATCACGCCGAAGGCAGGCGGTGGAATGCGCTTCGGGATCTGCGGCGCCACCTCGCCCAACGACGAGCAGGCCATCGAAGCCCCGTGGTTCATGCCCATCAGACGCTGGGTCCATGTGGCGGTCACGCTGCGCGGCAACACCGGGCGCCTGTACATCGACGGCACCGAGGTGGCCAAGTCCGACGGCATCCGCTTGTCGCCGCGCCAAGTGGGCGATCAGGTGGCGTTCCTCGGGCGCGGCTGGGGGCTTCCGTCGTTCAACGGCCGCATTCAGGGCTTCCGCGTTCGCGTAGGCGCATTGAGTGCCGCGGAGATTGCGAAGCTGGCGCGCTGATGTGACGTTACGATTCGCCTGCGAACGCATGCTTTCGCTCACGCGCGCTTAGGATGTCGGAGAGAGATGCCATCGTGGAGGCATCTTTCACCGCTTCCTACGCGAGAATCTCCATGCCCGTCGACCGTGCCACTTCCCCCCAGTCACCTTCAGCGCAGTTCGGCAGCATGTGCGTTCCATTCCAGTGCCTGCCACACGCACCGCGGACGCCCTTCCAGTCCACAGCGCATCTACCCTGGCCCTCGCCGACGCGGATCTCCAGCACGACTGCTGTGGGCCTCGTGTTCGGGATGGTCGTGGAGTAGTTTGCGCACGACGCCGTTCGTCCATCCAAATCCATCCTGCAACGGGTATTCTCCGCCGCCGCCGCCGCGCGTCGCATCGATGTCCCGATGCAGCGAGTACTTTTCCACGAGCTTGAACTCGCGTTCGTAGACGGCTGCCACCGTGGCAAGCCAGCGATGCGCAATCTCTCGCCCGAGCGCCCGCTCCCCGTAGCGGATTAACCCGCGCGTCGCCATCCATTGCAGCGGGGCCCATCCGTTGGGTTGGTCCCACTGCTGCTGGCTGACTTGCTCGGTCGTTCGCACACCGCCCGCCGCCAACAATCGAGATTCGAGCGCACGCGCAGCGCGCTGCGCTTGCTCGCGCGATGCCAGCCCCACATACAGCGGCACCGCAAGCGCTGCGCTCAATTGTTCGCGCTGGACGCCGAGCCGCCAGTCGTAGTCGACGAACGCCCCGTCCTTTTCGCTCCACAGGTAGCGATCGATGGCGCGACGGCGCGACCCGGCGCGACGCGCGAATGCATCAGCCGTCGATGCATCGCCTTGCGCACGCGCAAGCTTTTCGATCTGCGTCTCGAGCTTGTACAGGAAGCTGTTCAGATCGATGGGTAAGATCGACGTCGTGCGGATCGTCGATAGATCGCTCGGGTCGGAAAGCCAACGCGAGCTAAAGTCCCAGCCCGACTCGGCCCCTGCTCGAAGGTCGCGATACACCCTGCCCTTCTCGCCGGCGCAGCGGGCCGCGGTCTCGACGTCCTCCAGGTATCCCTCGTCACGCGGCGTATCGCGTTCGTCCCAATAGCGGTTCAACAGCGCGCCGTCGGGCAGCCGCACGACATGCCGAGCTGCCTCTCCCGGCGCCAGGTCTTCGGCGCATTCCATCCAGTAGGCGTACTCGCGCTTCAATTGCGGCAGATACCGAATTGCGGGTTGGACGCCGTGCGTCTCGAACAGGTCGACCATCAGCGCAAATACGGGCGGCTGCGAGCGGCTCAGGTAATACGTTCGGTTTCCGTTCGGGATATGTCCGTAGTGATCAACCAGGAAGGCAAAGTTGTCCGCCATACTGGTCAGCAGATGCGGCCGCCCGCTTTCCGCCAAGCCGAGCATCGTGAAGTAGGAGTCCCAGTAGTACATCTCGCTGAAACGCCCTCCGGGCACCACGTAATCGTACGGGAGCGGCAACAGCGAGCTGTTCGCCGGATGATGACGCGGCTCGCGCCTCAGCACCGGCCATAGCGCATCGATGTGTGCGGCGAGCGACTGACGGGTATCCGCCACGTAATGCTCGGCCGGCACACTTTCGCGCGCAAAATGCCGTGCCACGAAATCCTTCAGATCGAAACCGGGCAATCTGTGATCGGCACGATAGCGCCGCATGATCTCGGCAGGGTCCATGCGCGGCACGCAATCCGGGAACGATTTGCTGTCGTCGAACACGCGCCCCATCTGCACGGCGACGAACAACTCCTCGTAGCGGTCGGCCGGCGTGAGTACGTCGGACGGCGCGACGTGTTCGACAGCCGGCGCCGCGCCGCCGGCGGCCAACATGTTATCCGCGGCTATCGTCATACTCATTGTTCCGCGTAGTTCCACAGCAATCCACCGTCGACGTAGAGCGTCGAGCCGGTGACATAGTCGGCCTCGTCCGAGGCAAGGAAGAGCACCGCGTTGGCGACATCCAGCGGCTTGCCCAATCGCTTGAGGGGAATGTTGCCGAGCAGCGCGGTCAGTTGCGCCGGATTATGGAGCAAGCGGTCGTTGATCGACGTGCCGATCGCGCCCGGCGCAACGTTATTGACGGTAATGCCGAGTGGAGCAAGCTCGATCGCGAGGTTGCGCATCATCATCTTCATACCGCCTTTGCTGGCACAGTAGCTCGTGAAATGCGGAAACGGCAATTCTTCGTGCACTGAACTGATGTTGACGATACGCCCACCCCGCTGGGCATCGCGCAAATGACTCACGAATGCTTGCGTGACGAAAAATGCGCCTTTCAAATTGATGTCGAGGACGCGGTCGTAGTCCTCTTCCGTTACGTCGAGAAACGACGCATTGTGTTCCACGCCCGCATTGTTGACGAGTATATCGAGCGAGCCCATCTGCTTGATCGCTTCTGCGATCAACCGCGGGCCCGCTTGCGTGGCGCTGATATCGCCGGCCACGATGCATCCGTCGCTTCCCGCGGCGCGCACGTCGGCCAGCGTCTGTCGGGCTCGATCGTCGTCATAAAGATCGTTGACGACGACCTTCGCGCCCTCCTGCGCCAATCGCACGGCAACGGCTCGGCCGATGCCTCGCCCCGCGCCGGTCACGAGCGCTATCTTGCCTTGCAATCTCGTCACTCTTTCCATACAAACTCCCTTGATTGCGCAATAAGCGAATACCTCCCTTTGTGGAAGAAAGCAATTCGCACGCCCAAGGTAGCAGACTTCGCAGATGATCGTGCAATGCGCGCCGATCGTTCGTTAGGTTTGAGTGCGCGTCGGCGTCGACTGCAAAAGCCTGTTCGCTCGCGTCACGCAGCAGCCGATTCAATCCGGAGCGTACGGGGCCGAATCAATGGTGAATCGATTCGGCTCCTCCGACCGAGTTTATCGACGCTTGCGGCGCGGCGAACTGCTTGATGAGCAACCCTACGCAGGCAACGGCCCCCGCTACGGCCACCGTCGCGAAAATGTCGGCGAAGCTAAAGTGGCGACGTGCCAATTCTCCTACAAGGAATGACCCTGCGATGCCGCCGAATCGGCCGACGCCAAGCATCCACGCCACTCCCGTTCCGCGTCCCGCGGTGGGATAAAACGCGGCGGCAAGCGCAGGCATCGAAGATTGCGCCGTGTTCATCAGCACGCCGGCAAGGAAGATCACGGCGATCAGTGCGCCGACATTTCCGGCTGCTTGGCCGATCACGTAGACGCTCAAGGCCGTGAGTCCATAGCAAATCGCAATCACTCGATTGGCATTGAAGCGATCCATCAACAAACCCGATAACACGGCGCCTACGCCACCCAACGGAAACAGCGCTGAAATAAGCGTCGCGCTCTTCAGCGGAAGTCCAGCGTCTTTGAGCAGGATGGGCATCCAATTGATCGACGCGTAGAAAATAACCAGCCCCATGAAATAGGCGAGCCACAGCATCGCCGAGCCAACGATATACGGTTTGGAGAGCGCAACGCCAAGGCCATTTCGACCGCTCGACGCCGCGGCTTCGGTCATCACGAAGCGGTCCGCGCCCGCAGCGGTGGGCGAAATGCGCGCAAGCGTCGCCTGAATGCGCTCGTGCGGTTTCGCGCGCGCCACCATAAAACGAACCGACTCCGGCATCTTTGCTACGGCCAGCGTGGCAAGCAGCAGCGGCGTAACACCGCCGAAAACCAGCACGCCGCGCCAGCCGAAGTGCGGAATCATCCACGCAGCGAGGAACCCGCCAGCTGCCGCGCCGAGCGGAAAACCGCAGAACATCAGATTGAGAATCGTCGCACGACGACGGTCCGGACAGAACTCCCCCATCAGCGTGACGGCATTCGGCATCGCCGCGCCAAGCCCAAGGCCGGTGACGAAGCGCAGAGCCGTAAGCTGCTCGAGCGTCTGCGAAAACGCCGAGGCCAAACAGGCCGCGCCGAACAAAAGTACCGCCCCGAGCAGCAAAGAGCGGCGGCCCCACCGATCGGACAGAGGACCGGCAGTGAGCGATCCGCAAGCGAGGCCAAATAACGCCGCGCTCAGTACGGGCGCGAGGTCGGGCTTGCCGAGGTGCCATTCCGTCAGCAGCGCCGGCGCGATGAAACCGATAGACGCCGTGTCGAATCCATCTAGCAAGACGATGACGAAACACATGAAAAACACGAGCCATTGAAACCGTCCGAACGGGTGCTCGTTAATGAAGGTCTGTACATTGATCGGCTGAGTTCGGCTCATTGACGGTCTCCTGTGTCATCCGAATGCATTAAGCGTTGACCCGCTGCGTTCACCGAAACCCGGCTGCAGAGCCGCCGTCGGTGTCCAGCAGGTCTTCCATTGGGCAACGCATCGTGGCTTTGCCTTCAAGCGGCGTCAAATGAGTGAAAGCACGTAGCGACTCCGCCGCGACGCACCCCACTGCGTTAACACGCCCGTAATCATTGGCTCTGTGCCCAATGAGCACACCACTATCTCGTTTCGACATAGTACGTATGCCGTCTACGTGGTTGCGCCCGCCCTAGCGGATTGACAGACTCCGGCCAGGACCTGCGACCAGCGCGATGAGCGAGTCGCGTCAGGAGACAACGCCTTGCCGAACTGACCGAGATCGCTCTCGCTCGAGCGAAAAACTGCCATCGCTCGCCCGCTCGTCTCAATTCGAAGATTTTCATATCCCGACTGTCGTGCCGCGGGATGAGGCTTTGCGCCTCCACACTTTCACCGATTCAGTTCTTTAGGATTTAGGAGACACGTTGTGCGTACGCAAGTTGGCATCGTCGGTGCGGGGCCTGCAGGCCTATTACTTTCTCATCTACTTCATTTGCACGGCATCGAGTCCGTCGTATTGGAGACGCGCGGCCGCGAGCAGATCGAATCCACGATCCGTGCCGGCGTTCTCGAACAACGCACAACGGATTTGCTGACCGAAGCGGGCGTCGGCGAACGGCTGAAAGCGGAAGGCGCCGAGCATCACGGCTTCGAATTGGCGTTCGAGGGTAAGCGACGCCGCATCGATCTCACCGAGCTGACCGGAAATTCGATTACCGTTTATGCCCAGCATGAAGTGCTAAAAGATCTGGTCGCCGCACGCCTCGCGGCGAACGGTACCGTCTATTTCAATGTCTCCAACACCTCGCTGCGCGACATCGACACCGATACGCCCTCGATTCGCTTCATCCACGGCGATGCCGAACATGTTTTGCATTGCGATTTCGTCATCGGGTGCGACGGCTCGCAAGGTATCTCGCGCGCGTCGATTCCGGCAGCGCTGCGCAAAGACTACGAACGCATTTTTTCGTTCGGATGGTTCGGTATCTTGGTCGAAGCACCGCCTACGTCGGAAGAACTGATCTATGCGCGGCACGAGCGCGGGTTCGCGCTGATCAGTACGCGATCACCGACCGTGCAACGCATGTACTTCCAATGCGACCCGAAAGACTCGGCTCAAAACTGGTCGGATGACCGTATCTGGTCCGAGTTGCATGCGCGTGTCGATTCGGAGGATGGACAGCAGGTCACCGAAGGTCGGATCTTTCAGAAGAACATCGTTGGCATGCGCAGTTTCGTATCGACCACGATGCAACATGGCCGGCTGTTTCTCGCGGGCGATGCCGCGCACATCGTGCCTCCGACCGGAGCGAAGGGGCTCAATCTCGCCGTGTCCGACGTACGAATCCTCGCGAATGCGCTGCAATCGTTCTATCGGGAAAACCGAATGGACCTACTCGATGCATACAGCGAAACAGCATTGAAGAGAATCTGGCGTGCCGAGCACTTCTCGTATTGGATGACGCGAATGATGCACCGTCTCGACGACGCCTCGGAGTTCGAGCAGCGACTGCAGGTCGCGGAGCTGGAGTATGTCACTACGTCGCGCGCCGCGGCCGTGGCGATGGCGGAAAACTACGTGGGAATCGCAGCCGTCTAAGATTTAGGCATCGATCGTGTCGATGCCGACCGGATAGGCCTTTGCCGCGCTCATCGGGTGTTCCCCGATATGCGGCGCAGTCATGTTGGCGATAGCTTTTATGCGCAAAGACCTAATGATCTGAGGCTTTCATTTCCCGATGCTCGATTTCGATTTGAATCTGATCCCCTACCTCGTAGCCATCGACGACGCCCGCAACATCAGTCTCGCGGCCGAAGCGCTGGAAGTCACCCAGCCGCGGGTCTCGAGCGCCCTCGCGCGCATGCGCAGCTTTTTCGGCGACCCCTTGTTCGTACGGACCGCACGCGGCATGGAGCCTACGCCAAGGGCGCTCGAGCTCCTTCCCGCCGCACGCGCGGCGCTCGAGCACGTCCAGCGCGCAATGCTTGACACCCAGCCGTTCGATCCGGCTACGACGAGTCACACGTTTTCGATCGCGTTATCCGATGTCGGAGAGATCGTGTTCTTGCCACGGTTGTTGCAGGTACTCGCCGAGCGTGCCCCGGGTGCAAACGTGCGGTCGCTTTCATTGTCGCCGGCAGAGCTCGAGGATGGTCTTGCGGCTGGCGAGGTCGATCTTGCAGTCGGCTATTTTCCCGATTTGTCTGGAAACAACTTCTTTCAGCAGCGGCTATTCTCGCACCGATTCGTCTGTCTGATGCGCAGCGGCCATCCGCTGGCGAAAGAACCGCTGACGCTCGAGGCGTTTCTGCAATACGGCCACGCCGTCGTGCGCGCCGAAGGGCGAAGCCAGGAAATTCTCGAGCAGTATCTTCGCTCCCACCGCATTCACCGGCGCGCGATCCTGGAGACATCGCACTTCATGAGTTTGCCGATGATTCTCTCGCGCACCGACCTGATCGCGACGGTGCCCCACGCGATCGGGTTCGCGTACGCCGCGGAACACGCGTCGATCGTCATGGCGCCCCCACCGTTGCCGCTGCCGCGCATCGACTTGAAACAGCACTGGCATCGGAAGTTTCATCACGACAAGCGCACCACGTGGTTGCGCGGCGTGGTTGCGGAATTATTCAACGACGAGCGCGACGAGTGGCCACGCTGATCTGCACGCGAATGCGGCGCGGTCGGTCTGACTCGACGATTCATGACCCACGGAACTGACTACGCGACACCGAAACGAATCGAACGCCAGCCCCCGTTATGCGAGACCTGCTTCGAGTTCGCTCAACGCCTCTTCGTGTCCTTGCTCCGTGAGCTTGCGCGCCTCGGGCAGCACACGGCGGACGAGCTGACGCGACGATACAGCAGGATGGTCATAAAGCGTATGCACGGGTTCCGTCGCCGCCGACGAGCGCAGGAGGCCCAGGCCCCCCATAGCCGTATCGACGGCACCGTCAACCGGTGCTTGGCGCGCGATCAGCGCCGCGAGTTCATCGATCTTTTCCATGCTTCGAGCGTCGCACGGCGCAGCGCGACGCGCATCGCCTCTCGTCCATTTTCAGAGAATCGATGGCCTACGGCAAGAGAACGACAAGTTGCGTGTAACGAGCGTCTGTCCGGGTGTGGTGACTTCCGAGCTTGCCGACACCATTACAGACCCGGTCGCTGCCGAGGCGATGAAGGTGTACCGCAGCATCGCTCTGGAGCCGCAAGCGATCGCAGCGGCAATTGCCTATGCGATCGCCCAGCCCGCCGATGTTGATGTGAGCGAGATCGTTGTGCGTCCGACTGCGGCGACGGGCGGCTGATTTCTCTGTCGTTGCCGGGCGGGCATCCGCATGGGTGCAATCGGCACGCCGGACACCGCAACGCTGTCCGCTGCCGTATTCCCGTTTCCATCATCGAGAGGCCGGTCGTCCGCAAAAGCCAGCCCGATCAGGAAAACGCCAGATAGTGTTTCGTAAAACTGTCGGTCAACACTTCCCATAGTGCAGGCGTTCCCTTTTCCACAAACCAGGAATCGCCTGCACAGAACAGCGCGCTTTGCCCGGTCGACTCGTCCGTGATACGCACTTCGCCCTGCAGGATCGTTGCTTGTTCGCTGAACGGGTACACGAGGCGGTATGTGCCTTTCGACGTACCGAAATAGCCTGCGTTGATGGAATCGGTGGGCGCGCCGTGCGTCGCGTCGCCATACGCTTGCACGTCGCCTCCTTTCAGAATTTCGGCACCGAGCTTGCTCAGACTGCCCCACGGATGAAGACGTGCGATCGTCATGTTGCGATCGATGATGGTCAGACTCATAGTGAAAAATCTCGTGTCGAAAAAAAGAATGAACCTCAACGGCGTCCGTTGCAGTAGCCGGAGATCTGGTGAAGCGCCTTGCCAAGGCTGACGAGCAACGCGCGATAGCGGTCCTTGCCGCTGATTTCCGCACGACTGATTGCGCTGATCAGCCGATAGCGCTCCGAGCCGCCCAAGATGCCCTCGGCCAAAATCTTGCAGATGATCTGGCTCGGCGTGACGCCGAAGCCCGAGTAGCCCTGTACGAAGAACGCATTGGGGTGTCCAGGCAGAGAGCCGATCTGCGGAAAAAGGTTGCGCGTTGTAGCCATCGGCCCTCCCCACGCTAGATCGATACGAACGTCGTGCAGGTACGGGAATACCTCCAGCATCAAGCGTCGGTTCCATTGCTTGAGATCGGTGGGTACGCGTTCGATCACCTGCGTCGACGAACCGAACATCAGCCGGTTGTCGTTCGTCACCCGGTAGTAGTTGATGATCGGCCGGATGTCGCTATACGCGCCGCGAATCGGGCTGATTCTCTCGATCAATTCCTGGCTCAGCGGTTCGGTTACGGAGTTGAATGCATACACGTTGATCGTGCTGCGATGCAGTTCCGGCTCGATCCGGTTATTGAATCCGTCTACGGCCCATACCAGCGTGCGCGCGCTTACCGATCCCTTTGCCGTCCTGACTCTCATCCGATCGCCATAGCTCACCTCCAGCGCGGGGCTGTATTCGAAGATGCTGACGCCGTAGATCTCCGAAATCGCCTTCGCCTCGCCAAGCAGCAGATTGAGCGAATGCACGTGCCCGCCACCCATGTGCAGCAGTGCGGCCTCGTAGACGTCCGATCCAACGATCTGCCTGACGTCGCGCCCTTCCATAAAACGTATTTCGTACGGCGGACCGAGCGACTTGAATTCCGCCTCCCAGTTGCGCAGGGTCTTCGCCTGGCGCGCGTTATAGGCGAGATAGCCGTAACCGCTGCGGAAGTCCGCATCGATGTCGTATTTGGCGATGCGGTCACGCATGATCTGCGGTCCGAGGTCGCTGAGCGCGAATATCGCCCGCAAGCCCTCTTCGCCCACATCCGCTTTGATGGCATCGAGATCGTGTCCGATCCCGGCCATGACCTGTCCACCGTTGCGCCCCGTACCGCCATACCCCAGGTAGCGCCCTTCGAGAACCACGGTGTCGGTCACTCCCTGCTCCGCTAGTTCGAGCGCTGTGTGAATGCCGGAGAATCCGCCGCCGACGATCACGACGTCTGTTTCAATATCGCCGTCGAGCGACGGGAAACTCAAATCGTATTTCCTGGTTGCCGTGTAGTACGTCGGTGTTTCATCCGTGTGCATTGCGCGTCCCCGCAGGATCCTGCGTCTCAGAACATCACCCTCAATCCCGCCATCAACGCGAGCTGGCGATTCGAATTGCTGTTTGCGAGGTTCGGAATCTGCGCGTAATTTGCCGTGCCGCCCGTCGCAGGGTTGGTGCCGAGTCCCTGTCCGGAAGCTACCTGTCCGATCGCGACGCCGTACAGTGCCGTGCGCTTCGACAGCGCGTAGGTCGCGCCCAAGTTGACCTGGTGAAAGCGGGTCGAACCGCCGCCTCCGACGCGCGCATGGTTGAAGATGTACGCGGCTCCAAGCGTCCATGCCGGCGTCAGGTTGTATGTGGTATTCAATTCGGCGATATCGAACGTCACGTCCGCCCCGTCAGGGCTTGCGCTGCTCGCGAAGTACGCGCTTTTTTCGAGCTTCGTGTGCGTATAGACGAGCGCGATCATCGCGTGACCCAACGTGACCGATGCACCAACACCCGCCTCCTTCATGGAGTGGGCATTCTGCAGATTGCAGTACATCGCCGCAGCGTTGCTGCAGGCAAAGTCGCCAATGTAGCCGGAGGTTCCGCCCAACGCGGCATCGAGCGGATTGTCGAGGGCGAGATAACCGGCGCTCACCGACACGGGGCCATGGGTGTAGGCCGCGGCAAGTGCATAGCCACGTCGTGCGCTGAAGTCGCCAGCCTGGCCTCCCAGACTGAACGTGCCGCCGAAAGTGAACCCGTTGACATCGGCGCTCGTGAATTTCACGGCGTTGTTCATGTTGAACGCTTCGTTGAGGTTATCGACGTCACCGAAGTGCGACCCGTAGAGCGTCGACCACGCGTTGCTAGACGCATAGACGCCGAGGAAGTCCGAGTACGAATCGTATTGCCGCCCGAGACTGAGGGTGCCGTACCGTTCGTCCCGTATTCCGACCCATGCCTGGCGACTGAAGAGCGCGCCGTTCTGCAGCATCGCGCCGTTTCCGGTCAGGAACTGGTTCTCGAGCGCAAACGTCGCCTTAAGGCCTCCTCCCAGATCCTCGGTCCCCATGAGCCCCCACCTGGACGGCATCAGATAACCGCCTCCGAGCTGCACCGCATGCCCGCCGTGCACGGCGCCGCTCGCGTCGGTGACCTGCTGGTTGGTCGAATAGAGGACCCCGGCATCCACCGATCCATACAGTGTCACGCTGCTTTGCGCATGTGCCTCGTGAACCGCCGCGCCGAACAGCATGGCGCACACGGCGGCATGTCTCGCTTTACCTTTCACTTTCTACCTCCTGCGTTTTTCAAGAATTCTGCGGCCCGAATGGCGTTCGATCTCCAATGCGACGAACCTTCGGGCAAAGCCGATCCCGCTGAGCGGCGCAAAGCGCCCTCATCTGGCATGCGGGAGTGAGACGAATCGGTCGCTACGTGATGGGCTAGAGCCGCGAATTGCCCAGTGCGTCGAACGCGCGTGGATTGCGCGTCTTGAGCCGACGGGCGGCGAGGATCCCAGCGATGGCAAAAGCGGGCATCAACACGGTGAGTCCGTATGAAAGTCCGACGCTTGCGCCGGTCAGAACCGGAAAGTTGATGATAGCGAGCACGAGCACGCCGAGGAGCGCAATACCCGAAAGCACCGGAAACACGAAGACGCGCAACGCGCCTTCCTCCCGTTGGGGCGTCCGCGTGAAGAACCGCAGCACGGCCGCGGACGACAGCACCATCAGTGCGATGATGCAAAGCGTCGCAAGATTCGTCAGCCACGAGAACAGCGTGAGCACGGGATCCGACTTGCCGACGATGAATGCGATGACGACACACGCGGCAATGACGGTCTGCAATACCGAGCCAACGTGTGGGCTGCTGTGCGAGGCATGCGTATGCCCGAGCGATGCCGGCAGCAAGCCCTCGCGCCCGCTTGCATAGAAGTAGCGCGCCGCCGAATTGTGGAAGGCGAGAAGACCCGCGTAGACACTCGTGATGAACAGCACGCTCATCACGTCGGTCAATGCGTGGCTGGCGTAGCGATCGGACAGCGAATAGAGAAACGTTGTCGGGTCCGACAGTCCTTTCAGCGTTCTAACGATCTCATCCGCACCCGCGCCGATCACCATGCACCACAGCGAAAACGCGTAGAAGCCACCGATCAGCAACACTGAAATGTACGTAGCAAGCGGCACGGTGCGGCGCGGATCTTTCGCCTCTTCGCTATAGATCGTCGTGGCCTCGAAGCCGACGAAGCTGGCGAAGCAGAACAAGAATCCGATGGCCGGTGTGCCGCTCAGGAATACGTGCGGCGTGAGCGACACAAAGGTAACGCCGTGTGCGCCTCCCGACTTGAGGATCGCCATGTCGAGAATGAGCACGACAATGTATTCGCCGAACACGAGCAGCGACAGCAGCTTCGCCGACAGGTCGATTTGCCGATAGCCGAGCACCGCAATGCTGGCCAGCGCGACGAGCGAACATACCCACCAAGGCATAGCGACGCCGAGACGCGTGGACACGAAGCCGGACGCCACCGCGCCAAACATTCCGTAAAGCCCGATCTGCATCGCGTTGTAGCCGAGCAGCGCGAGAAACGCCGCGGCGCCGCCCGCGGTCCCGCCCAGCCCGCGTGCCGTGAAGGCGTAGAACCCGCCGGCGTTCGTGACATAGCGCGACATCGTCGTGTAGCCCGCGGCGAACATCAGCAGGATCAGCACGGTCGCAATGAGCAGCGCCGGTGTGCCGGCTCCGTTGCCCAGCATGATGCCGATGGGGAAGCCGCCCGCAATTGCGACGAGCGGGCCCGCGGCCGAGATGACGAAGAAAACGATGAAGCCTAGGCCGAGCGCGCCCTTGCGTAGCTCGGTCGACGGTGTGGGGTCCATTGCGACACTCATTTGATTCGCTCCCGATGGAATTGCCTGCCTGCTGTCGTGGTACATGGCATCGGGATCCCTCGTCTCCGCTCCGACTGGACCGGACGGTAGCCCGCCGCATGGATGGCAATGTAAGAAGCCAAAAGTCGAGTCCGGCAGCACAGATTGGCAAGACGTCGCATGCCTCGGGTTTACGCGTTCTCGTGGGAGTGCTTCGACGCGTGCGCAGCGTGGCGCGTCAATTCTTTCTCGGAGTCTGCGAGGGCAATTCGCCGAAGAGGTCGCGGTACTCACGCGCGAAGTAGCTGAGATGCGTGAAGCCCCATCGAGCGGCGGCATCGCCGATCAGCAATTCGCCAACCGCTGTCGAGCGCAACAGCTGGCGAACCGCGTTGAGGCGGATGGAGCGCAGATATTCGACCGGTGTGACGTTCGCGACGCGCTGAAAGCTCGTCTGAAGCGTGCGCCGGCTACAGCGCAGATGGCGACACAAATCGAGCACCGTGAGAGGCTCGTCGGCCTGGTCTTGGATGAGGCGTTCGCAACGCCGCACGATTTCACTGTAGGTGCTGTGCGTCAGGTCGCGTGTCTCGTCGGTGGCGGCCTCGAGAAGACCGAGCATGAGGCTCACCACCTCGTCCTGAAAAAGTCGTGTCGCCGACGGATTGGCGAAGCCGGCCGGATTGCGAGCCGCGGCGTCCAAATAGCGCGTCAGGCCTTCGCGCAGAACCGCAACGCGTTCGCCGGGCACCGGCAAAACGTGCTTTCTCAGCTGACGCACGGCAGCGTTGCCGACCGTGATTCCGACGAGTTCCTCCATCGTTTCGGCCGCAAGGCTGAGGACGGAGTAGTGCATCGACTCCGGAGTGTAGAGGCGAAACTCCTCGTGCATGCCGAGTGCCATGATGGCGTAGCCATCGACACGCTGCCCCTGAAACGTGCCCTGCATGGGCGCGGTCAGCGGCACGGCGATAGACGAGAGGCCGTTCGGCGAGACGCCCGACTGCACGACCCGTCGGTTGGTCGCCTCCTGGAAAAACTGGAAGCCGGGACTGTTCACCTGGAACAGCGTGCCTTCGAAGCGACCCGGCGTGATCTGGCGGTAGACCTGCTCCCAGCCGTTGACGGCACGCGACAGATCGTGGGCATCGGCGAGGGCGGCAGTCCGGAATTCCATGATCCTCTCCTGCGAAACACCAAGCATCGTGCCCGATCAAAATACCGATTGCGAGATTGCGACGAAGTCTCCGGACCTTCGTACCGTCAACGCCGGCGGCGCTCAATACGCAATGCAAACCGACTTCGTTTCGGTGAAGCCCTCGATCGCGTGTCGCCCAAACTCGCGCCCGATGCCGGACTGCTTGTAACCGCCGAACGGCATAGCGGGATCGAGCGGCACATGGCAATTCACCCAGACAGTACCGGCCTCGATCTGTGGAACGAGGGTCATCGCCGCGCGCAGGTCGTTGGTCCAAAGACTCGCGGCGAGGCCGTAGGGGCTGTCGTTCGCAAGACGCAACGCTTCGACCGGGTCATCGAACGGCGCGAGCGCCAGTACGGGCCCGAACACTTCGTCGCTCATGATGGAGGCGTCGGGCGGAACATCGGCGATCACGGCGGGCCGCACATAGTAGCCGGGCGCATCGACGGGCGTGCCGCCTGCCAAAAACTGTAGCCCCTCTCTACGGGCGCGCGCAAGGTGTTCTTCTACACGTGCGCGGTGGTGCGCGGAAACCAGCGGATTGATCTGCGCGGACGGGTCGAGGCCGGGGCCCATGCTCATAGCGTTGGCGCTGTCGGCCAGCCCTTCGAGCACCTTCCGGTATTTGCTGCGATGCACATAGACGCGCGACACCGCCGCGCACACCTGCCCCTGATTCAAAAGCCCACCCGCGAGCACGCCCTGCACTGCCTGGTCCACGTCGATGTCTGCGAGCATCACTGCCGGGTTTTTGCCGCCGAGTTCGAGCGAAAAGCGCGTCATGTTTTGCACGGCCGCGGTCCCGACCCGCTTGCCGGTGGGCGTCGAACCGGTAAACGAAATCTTGTTGACGCCGGGATGCGCGGCTAGCGCGGCGCCGCATTCGGCGCCCCCTGTCACCACGTTGAACGCACCCGGCGCAATGCCTGCGTCGATGGCCAGTTCGGCCAGCCGCAACGCCGTGAGCGGCGTCTCGGGCGACGGCTTGATGACGACTGAGCACCCGGCCGCGAGTGCGGGAACGAGCTTCCAGACTGCAATCATCATCGGGAAATTCCACGGCACGATACCGGCTACCACGCCCACGGGCTCCTGCCGCGTGAACGCGGTATAGCGCGCGCCCGGCGGAAACGGGATCGACACGTCCAGCGTCTCGCCCACGATCTTCGTCGCCCATCCCGCCATATAGCGGACGTATTCGAGCGTCGCCGCCACGTCGATTACACGGGCAACATTGATCGACTTGCCCTGATTGAGGGTCTCGAGCTGCGCCAGCTCCTCGGCATGCGCCTCCAGCACGTCCGCGAAACGCAACAGAATGCGCTCACGATCGGCCGGCCGCAGACCTCGCCACACTCGCGCCTCGAACGCGGCGCGAGCGCTAGCCACGGCTTTATCCACGTCGGTCGGATCGGCATCCGGCACCGTGGTCAGCACAGTGCCCGTCGCGGGATCGAATACGTTGGACCGGCGCGGCGAATGGGCGGGGCAAATCGCGCCGCTCATGAAAAGGCCGTGTTCTCGTCCGACGAATGCACGGACGGCGTCGCATAGTGCGACTTTCGCGTGGCTGCTCATATCGTTGATCTCTCGGCTCAGGGATACATGGCGTCGTCAGTGGAAAAGCACGCCTACCAGCTCTGTGCGACTCGACACGCCGAGTTTGCGAAACATGCGCAACAGATGCGTCTTGACCGTGGGCTGGGCGAGCGCCAAATCGCGTGCGATCTGCTTGTTCGAAAGCCCATTGCGGACCAGCCGCGCGACCTGTTGCTCGCGGTGCGTAAGACGGGCCGCACGGTTCCCTGCCTCGGACTCGGCAGGGGAGAGACACAGAGCGGGATCGCGGCGCAGCATAGATTCCAGAGCGAGCTCGAGCAACGGCGCAAGCGCATTTGCGCTTTCCACCTCCGTTTGGGAAAAGGGTGCCTGCGGCTCGAAACGCAGCAGCGAAAAGGCGCCGACGACATCGTCATCGGCGCGCAAGAGTACTTCCATCACGTCGACCACGTGATGAGGCCGCAAGAAGCGTTGCCAGTAGACAGACTCGATGCGCAGCGTCTCGGGCAGTTCACCGGCGAGCGTGAGCACGCTGCCTCGCTGTTGGATGCAACGCGAGGGATGCAACGGGTCAAGCAGGCAATATCGCTGCAGATAGGTGCGGTGCATACCCTCCGCCAGGCCGAACAGTTCGAAGCCCGATGGCTGGCGGTCCTTGCCGATCCGGTAGAACGCGGTCGCGCCGGGCCGCACGAGTTTGGCCAGAGTAGCCACCGCGGCTTCAAGCGCATGATCCTCTCGCTTTGCGCGCCGCGCAGCGAGGTAGGGCCGAATACCGGGGTCGCGGATCATGACGTCTCCTTCAAGAGCCAATCGAGGCTTTGCGCAATCGATAGTAGCCAACGACGTCTCAACGCCGTTAGCCTTAATCGGCAACTGCCCTTTCCGTCGCCAACGGACTGGCTCGCGCTGCAGCGCATTTGGCGGGCCAGGGCGCGTACCGGCGCCCCTTTGCCCTGGCCAGGACAACATGTTCATTCTGGATACTGCGTGACGTTGAGCACCCGTGCGTGCGCACCGACCGGGAAATTGGACAACGCGTCGAAGCGGCTTCCGTGATAGCCGAAGATCTTGCCGTCGGTCTTCATCCGCTGGAGGTCGATCATCACGACGCCAAGCGTCGGCACGATCTTCTCGCGCCAGACAAACAGATACAGGGAGGTGTCGATACCGATCGTGTGACAACGATCGACATCGCCCAGCCCCGCCTCTACGCCGGACAGGCATTGCCACGCGTAAAAATTCTCGTTCAGGTAGATGTGCTCGTAGCGCTCCGTCGCGCTGTAGATATAGAGGTTGCGCATGCCGATCAACTCCGAGCTCGGCGCATGGAGCGCGGCGCCGGAGGCTCCAGCTTCGGCACTGATCCGGCCATGACGGATCTGCACCTGGACGCCCGTTAGCTCCATTGCGCGCTCGACGCGCGTGAATGCGTCGATCCGCGTTTCCTTTTCGCTTGGAAGTACACCTACGACGACCGTGCAAAGCTGTTTGCTCAGGTCCAGCACATAGCTGGTGCTCGACACGCGCGGTTGGCCCTCACCATCGATGAGCGGCTCGTCGGCGCCAATGTAATCCACGAAGTAGATGCCGGCGCGCAGCGAGGTCACGCGGCACGCGTGGCGCACGCGCCGTTCTGCCGGTCGTGCGGCATGCGCCGAGTTTCGTTCGACTTCCACCGATTGCGCAGTGCCGAAATGCAGCGTGTCGACGCTTCCATCCGCGAAGGTCAACACCAACGTGCGTCCTTCGAGATCGCCGACTGGCGCAAGAACGTGGCTGTGGGGCGCAAAGCCGTCGGCGAGCGCGCCGACCTGGATGAACGCGGGCTGGGACGTCATGATGATGCGGGCTCCTGTGGGACGAAGGCTGAACGCGTACCGCCCATCGAACGGCGGCACATGCATCCACTCTACAGACGGGGCGCCGCGCGAGGCATCGACCAGAAGGATGACAAGGGCTTGCACCGAGCGCCCCAACCCCAGTTCCGCCCCAGTTCCGCACACGCCCCGCACAGTCCCGCACCATCGCGACCGCCGTCTTCACGAGCGATAGCCCGCGTTGACCCCGAAGGGCCTCCGTGAATAGCCAGCACCCACGCTCATCAGTCCGGAGCGGCGACGTTCGGCTCCGCAATTTTGGCGCGCTGCATCGTAGCTAGTCGCTTGGTGCCCCACTGCGCGATCATCGCCACGACTGACGCCTCTGCAAAGGCCACAAGCGGACGCTGGTGGGATAGTGAGACCGAAAGCAGCAAACAAAATGCTGCAAAGGAGAACCTGCCAAGCACCATGCCCCGAAGCAGCGAAATCACGAAGGACGGCCCGTGAGCGCGGTGCGAAGACACCGATAGGACCATTCCGAGCAATGGAAATACCGCGAGCAAACCGCTCCATGTGGGCCCCGCCCAACCGGACAAGGAGGTAACCAGTAAGGTCAGCGCCGCGCCAGCAACCATTCTGCCTATCAGGTCGGACCGCGTTAGCGGCGCGCCTGGCACGACCGCCGAGCTGCGCGGCAAGAACGACTGCCCGAAGCACACAGCAGCGAGGGCGGCAGTTGCGGCCCAAATGGGCGAGGTTGGCAACATTGATAACCCACTCGCGGAGATAACCCATGCGATGAGCCCGATAGCTAATGCTTCCGCCCACGAGCGCGAGCGGCAGGTCCATGCATATGCGAAATTAAATGCTTCTGAGGCGAGGATTGCGGAAAGGGACAGCGTGGCAGCGCGCGCACCGAAGCTCGGGCCATGCGCGAGCGTAAGAATGAATAGAATCGGACCGGCAACCACGGGTAGACCCGCCAACCAGCCGGCAATAGATGGCCCCCACCATCTTCCCGACATCGAAACGACAAGCAGGAACAACGGGACAAGCGTTAGTTTGAGCGCGAGCATGCCGAAATCGAGGGATTTAAAATGCGATCATACTCTCGCCCCAGTTGGCGGAGGGTCACTGACCCGGAGCGTTTCAATCCAACGGCTTGACTCGAATTGCCACTAGATCGATGCAAAGTAGCTCTTAAGTTTTTCGCAGTTTCGGTGCGACCTCGCGATCGTCGATTCGTCAGCGGCGCATTACGCGCTCGCGATCTTGCTCGACAGCCCGGCGGAAGCCGTGACCGATGCCGCCGAGCGCTACGTTTTCCGGCCCGGCGTGCTGCGCAGCTTTGGATGGCGAGTGCTGGATATCCCGGGGAAGGATTGGATGCATGACCGCGATGCGGTATTGATGCGAATAGAGTCCATGCTGGCCGATGGGGAAGACCGGGCGCTAGATTCGGGGGTCGAGCCGCTGTCAACCGTGCCGGCCAAACCCAAACCAGCGGCATCGGTTTCACCGGGGACTGGCGAGATCGGTATGAGACCCGAGGATGAACCGAAAATCGAACTGGTGCGCGATCTTCGCTTCGAGGGAGGGACTTCGCACAAGTTTTGGCGTGCGACGCTGCGAGGCGCCGAACTAAGCGTCAGCTATGGACGCATAGGCAGTACCGGGCAGACCAACCTGAAGCAGTTCGAGAGTGAGGAACGGGCGCGTCGCGAGATGCACAAGCTCGTCACGGAAAAATTGAACAAGGGTTACGTCGAAGTGAGTTCACCGCCCGCTATCGGCCGCGGAAAAGAGGGGAGTAATTCAGGTCCATAACCGGTGACTCAGCGCTGCCATTCGAGACTCGCTTCGAGTTCGCCTAACGCGCCTTCGTGCCTTTGTTCCATGAACTTGCGTACGCTTTTGAGGCGCACGCCAGTCCAGCGCGCGTTACCCATTGCGCCATTGCTCCACTCGCCACCTGCAACGCGGGGACTGAAGAACCGCCCGGTCGGATTAAAATCTTTATACTTCTCACTAATCGGTAGTCATGGCTTTGACCGACTTCCAAGAGGGCTACGTTTTGACGCGTCACTGGCGCGACTCCAGGACGCATACCGAAGTCGAATTCTGGCTGTCCACGCAAGCCGGGCCACGACTATTGCGTTTGCGCGATCAGCCGTGCGTGGCGTTCATCCCTGCCGAGCAGCGCGCTGCGGCCGAGCAAGTATTGAACGGCGATACGCGAGCCGAACTGCGCCCACTCTCGCTCAAGGACTTTCGACAACGTCCGGTGCTCGGGCTCTACACGCGGCAACACCGCCATCTCGCAGGGCTGGGCAAACGAATGGCGCAAGCAGGGGTCGACATCTATGAAGCCGATATCCCACCTCCAGATCGCTACATGATGGAGCGATTCATCACGGCGCCCGTGCTGTTTCGCGGCGAAGCCGACGAGCACGGCCGCCTGCTGAACGCAGAGATGAAGCCGGGAACGCAATATCGCCCGCGCCTCCGGCTCGTGTCGCTCGACATCGAAACGAGCGCGCACGGGGAGCTTTATTCGATCGCGCTCGAAGGGTGCGGACAACGCCAGGTATTCATGCTCTCGCCCGAAAACGGCGACGCGGGCGGCCTCGATTTCCAACTCGACTACTGTGGCAGCCGTGCGCAAATGATCGAGCGTCTGAATGCGTGGTTCGCCGAGCACGACCCGGATGCCATCATCGGCTGGAACCTCGTTCAATTCGATTTGCGCATCCTGCGCGCGCATGCCGAGCAATGCGGCGTGCCGCTGCGCCTTGGGCGTGGCGGCGCGCAGATGGAATGGCGCGAACACGGGGCGCGCGCGCAGCACTATTTCGCCGCGGCCGCCGGCCGTCTCGTCATCGACGGAATCGAAGCGCTGCGCGCGGCCACGTGGAGCTTCCCTTCGTTCAGCCTGGAATATGTCGCGCAATCTCTGCTCGGCGAAGGCAAATCGATCGACAACCCATACCAGCGCATGGAAGAGATCCAGCGCCGGTTCGACGAGGACAAGCCTGCGCTCGCACGATACAACCTCAAGGACTGCGAACTTGTCACGCGTCTCTTCGAGAAGGCGGATCTCATCGCCTTTTTGCTCGAGCGCGCTTCGGTGACCGGCCTGCCCGTCGATCGAATGGGAGGTTCGGTAGCGGCTTTCACGCATCTCTATCTTCCGCGCATGCATCGTCTCGGCTATGTCGCGCCGAATCTCGGCGATGTCACGGGCGAGAACAGCCCGGGCGGATTCGTCATGGATTCGCGTCCCGGCCTTTACGATTCGGTCCTCGTGCTCGACTACAAAAGCCTGTATCCATCGATCATCCGCACCTTTCTGATCGACCCTGTCGGGTTGATCGAAGGCTTATCCGATCCATCCGACGAGCAGTCCGTACCAGGCTTTATCGGCGCGCGGTTTTCGCGACGCAAGCACTGCCTACCGGAGATCGTGCGTCATGTCTGGGAAAGCCGCGATCGTGCCAAGCGTCAACACAACGCACCGCTTTCGCAGGCGCTGAAGATCATCATGAACGCGTTTTACGGCGTACTCGGTTCGTCGGGTTGCCGTTTCTTCGATCCTCGCCTCGCATCGTCGATTACGATGCGCGGGCACGAAATCATGCGGCAGACGCGCGAGCTCATCGAGGCGAAAGGTTACGACGTGATCTACGGCGACACTGATTCGACCTTCGTCTGGCTCCGGCAACCTTATGCCGAGGAAGACGCGGTAAAGATCGGCAATGCGCTCGCCGAGCACGTCAATGCATGGTGGAAGGCGCATTTGCGCGAGCGCTACGGACTCGACAGCGCCCTCGAGCTGCAATTCGAGCGTCACTACTCGCGTTTTCTCATGCCGACGGTGCGCGGCGCGGAAGAAGGGAGCAAAAAGCGCTATGCGGGGCTCACGCGCGCACAGAACGGTGGCGATGACATCGTATTCAAAGGGCTCGAAACGGTCCGCACCGATTGGACGCCGCTCGCACAGCAATTCCAACGCGAACTGTATCGGCGCATATTCCAGCGCGAGTCTTACGCCGATTATGTTCGCGATTACGTGCGGCAAACGTTGAGCGGCGAACTTGACGACCGACTCGCCTACCGCAAACGCCTACGGCGCCCGCTGCAGGACTATCGCGCCAACGTGCCGCCGCATGTGCGTGCGGCACGCGTGGCAGACGACTTCAACCGGGCGAAAGGGCGGCCGCTCCAGTATCAGAACGGCGGATGGATCAGCTACGTCATGACGGTAGCCGGCCCACAGCCGCTCGAGACGCTGGCGGCGCCGATCGATCATGGTTTCTATGTCGAGCGGCAACTGAAACCCGTCGCCGATGCAATTCTCGCTTTCATGGGCAGCGACTTCGAAACCGTGATGTCCGGCCAGGCACGTCTTTTCTGATCGGCGCGGCGTTGCGCGCTTGTCGGCGGACGATTCGGATAATCGAGACTTGCGCGCTAATCGTGCTCTCCCGGAATGCGCACGAAGCGTCATCCCGAGAGTGCATTCGTCGCACGGCTGTCAGAGCCCGAAGTAAGTCTCGCGCACCGCGTCGCTCGCCTCGAGTTCCTGGCGTGTGCCCGACACGCGCACCTTACCGTGGTCGAGCAGATAGCCTCGGTCGGCCAAGTCGAGGAATGCGATGTTTTGCTCGGCGATCAGAAGCGATGTCCCGTCGCCGATCGCGGTGCGCAGCGCATCGATCACGTTCTTGACGAACACCGGCGCAAGTCCCGAAGAGGGCTCGTCCATCAGCAGCAAACGCGGCTCCGAGATCAAGACCTTCGCAATGCCGAGCATCTTGCGCTGCCCGCCCGACAAGCTCGCCGCCGCCGCGCGCCGCTTTTCGGCAAGCGCGGGGAAGAGTTCGAACAGCACTTCCCTGCGCTGACGAATCTTCGCTTGCGGCATGAAATAGCCGCCCAGCGCGATGTTCTCGTCGATCGTCAGAGTGGGAAACACCCCGAGTTCGGACATGAACGCGATGCCGCGCTTGATCCGCTGGTCTGGCCGCATCTTGTCGATGCGCTCGTCGTCAAGCATGATGCGCCCACCGGTGCACGGCAGCAGTCCGATCAGCGTGCGCAACAGCGTGCTTTTGCCGGCGCTGTTCGCGCCGAGCAAGAGCACGGTCTGCCCGGGATCGACCTGCATGTCGACGCCCCAGAGCACCTGCATCGCGCCGTAGCCGGCTTGAACGCCTTCAATAACAAGGGATGCCGTCATCACACCGCTCCAATGAATGCCGCGATCACTTCGGGGTCGCGCGAAGCGGTCGCGAGCGGCCCCTCGAACAACATGCATCCGGCGCCGAGCACGATCACCCGCTCGGTAATTCGGTTGAGAAATTCGAGCAGATGCTCGACCACGATCATTGCGATGCCACGCGCCGACAACTTCTCGAGCAGTTCGGCCATCACGTTGAGTTCGGCCGGGTTGAGCCCTGCGCCGATCTCGTCGACGAGCAAAAGCTTTGGCCGAGTCGCCAGCGCGCGCCCCAGATCGAGCAGCTTTTGCTGGTTCACCGTCAGCGAACCCGCGATACGCGCGGCCACACCGGCCAAGCCGATCTCGTCCAAGATGGCGTCGATCTCGCTCGGTTCGAGGCGCACGCAGCGGCCGGCCACCTCGACGTTCTCACGCACGCTCATCTCGCGAAAGACCTTCGGGACCTGAAACGTCCGGTTGATGCCCAAATGCGCACGACGGTACATCGGCAAACGGTTGATCTTGTGACCCATGAAGTCGATCACGCCGTCGTCGGCCTGCAGCAGCCCGGAGATGACGTTGATCGTCGTGGTTTTACCGGAGCCGTTCGGACCAACGAGGCCGACGATCTCGCCAGGTGCGACACCGAAGGTCACATCGTTGAGCACGACCTGTGCGCCGAAGCGCTTGTTGACCCCGGCCAGTTGCAGCAGTTCAGAAGACATGGATACCCCGGCGTTGCAGCAAAGACAGGAGGCCGCCCGGCAAGAACAGCACGAGCAAGACGATGAGGCCGCCGTAGATGAACTGGAAGTACTGCGGCGTCGAAATGCCAATGGCGGCATACAACGTGTAAAGCAGCGAGGCGCCGACGATCGGTCCGATAACCGTGCCCACACCGCCGAACAGCACGAACACGATCGCGAACACGGAGAACTCGAGCGTGAAGACCGCATCCGGATAGAACACGGAGATCCCCCACGCATACACGCCGCCCGCAAGACCGGCGACGAGCGCGGAGACGAGCCACGCGACAAGTCGCGTGCGCACGACGTCGATGCCGGCCATGGCTGCGCTGACGGGATCTTGCTTGACCGCGCGCAACGTCATGCCGAATCCCGACTTGCGGAAGTACGCGGCGAGCGCACATGCAGCGAGCAGCACGGCCAGCATGCAGTAGTAACTCGCTTGCGGGTCGTAGACTTGTTCGATCTTGAGCCCGTAGGGACCGCCCGTGATATCGGCGAGGTTCGGGTTCGACACGACGAAGAAGATGATCTGCGATGCCGCGAGGTTCGCAATCGAGAAG
Organism: uncultured Burkholderiaceae bacterium; assembly: GCA_966212325.1. Taxonomy (GTDB): domain Bacteria; phylum Pseudomonadota; class Gammaproteobacteria; order Burkholderiales; family Burkholderiaceae; genus Trinickia. The sequence goes on from CBIHRA010000032.1 coordinate 30,521, forward strand.
TACGCGCCGGACAGCCGCAACAGCGGGCCGAGAATGAGCCCGATCAGCGCCGCTGCGAGTCCGCCGCCCGCCACGCACGCCAGCACCGGCAGGTGGGTATGCATGACGAGCAGCGACGTGGCATAGGCGCCGCTACCGAAAAAACCGACATAACCGAACGGCAAATATCCGGTAAAGCCGTACAGCAGGTTGAGACCCTGCGCGAGCACGATGAACGTCATGATCGTAAACAGCAGCGACTGATTGCCATATACGTGCGGCGCGACGGCAAACACCGCGGCCAACACCGCGAGCAAGATGGCGCCACCGCGGACGCGGCGCAACGTGGCCGGCCGCGATTCGATCGTAGTGGATTTAAGCAAGACGCACCGCCTTTCCGAGCAAGCCCGAGGGACGAATGAGCACGATGATCAAGAGCAGCGCATACGGCACTACGTTCGACCAGGACGAGTAATAGGTTTGCATCAGCATCGTGCCGAGCCCGAACACGAGCCCGCCGGCGATCGTGCCGAGGGGATTGCCGAGCGAGCCGATGATCACGATCGCGAACGCGGTCGTGGTGAGGCTACCGCCAAGATCGGGCGACACCGAGCCGAGCAGATACGGCACGAACACGCCCGCAATGCCCGCGAGCGCAAGACCTGCAACGAACGCGATCGTCGAGACCCGGCGCACGTCGATACCGGTCGCCACCGCTTCCTCGCGGTTCGCCATCACGGCGCGCGTAGCGTAGCCCAGACGCGTGCGCGAGAAGTACAGCCAAAGTCCCACAAGCGCGGCGAGGCTGACGCCTGCTGCCCACCACCAGCTATCCGGGAATTGCTGACCGAACACGCCCAGATTGCCGCCGCCGAGCGCGTCCTCGGGCAATGAGCGCTGATCGGCACCGAACGCGAGTACCGTCAAGGCTTCTAGCATCTGGCCGATGCCAAAAAAGAGAATGAACGACAGCATTTCGGGGTCTTCACTGCGTTGCAGCCGCGGCACCACGGCGCGGTAGAGCGGCCAGCCGATCACGATCGCGCCTACTACTGCGAGCGGTATCGCCCAGAGCGGATTGAGCCCGAAACGATTCGTGGCGAGCCACGCTGCGTAGCCGCCAAGCACGATGAACTGCCCGTGCGCGAGGTTGATGATGCGCATGACGCCGAACACGAGGTTGAGCCCCAGGCCGACCAGCGTGAAGAAGATGCCGTACAGGATGCCGCCGACGACGGCATAAGCGAGAAGTTCCACAATCGTCCTTCGCAAACGAGGATGCCGCGGCCGGCGCCGGATTGCGCGCCGGCCGGGTCCTGATCAAAAAATGTTACGGACGCTCAATGCTTCGGTGCGGGGAACACCGGCTTGCCCGTGGCGTGATCGTCCGGATACACGACGACGAACTTCAGCTGGTTCTTGCCGTCCGGCACCATCTGCGCGACCGGGAACGGCTGGCCGAGCTGCGCACCGTTCGCATTGATCTGGAACGCGCCGAGCAGCGTCGTGGTTTTGCCCGACATGTCCATGAGCGCTTGATGAAAGTCGGACTGTTCGAATTTCGGTGCATCTCCGAGCATCTTTTGCATCACGATGCCGGTGTTGTAGCCGGCCGAGTCGAGGAACGTCGGCGCCTTGTTATCCGCGGCTTGGAACGCTTTTTCGAATTGCGCCGTGTTCATGCCGTAGGTGACCTTCTCATAGCGAACCAGCGGCGGCGTGGGATACGTGTACGTATAGGCGAGCGCATCGGTGCCGACGTTCTTCGTGAGCAGTTGGAGCAACTGGCCCGGGAAGATCGTGAAGGTCATGTCGAAGTGCAACCCGCTTTGCGAGAGCGCGCGCAAAAACGCGATGTCGTTCGGCGGATAACCGAACTCGAGCAGCGCTTGCGGATCGGCAGCCTTGGCCGTGTGCAGCAGCACGTTATAGTTCGATTCGTTCGTCGGCACGCTGTGATAGAACACGGGCTTCACCCCGCCCTTCTCGAGTTCGGCCTTCATCGTCTCCGCCTGCGACGCGTCGAAATCGTTCGCGCCGTAGATGATCGCCACGCGCTTGATCTGCTGCTTGAGCAGGAAGTTCGCGAGCGGAATCGGCCACACCGTCGACGACGGAATGCTGACGTCGGCGAGGTAGTCGGTCTTTTGCGTGAAAAAGTTCGCACCCGAACCGGTCGGGTCGATCAGCAGCATGTGGTGCTCGGCCGCGAGCGGCACAGCCACCGAAGTCAGCACCGAGCCGAAATCGGCCACGAGCACGTCGACCTTGTCTTGCGTAATGAGCTGGTTATAGAGCGTCGTGGCCGTCGACGTCGAGCTCTGATCGTCGTACGCGACGAGCTTCACCGGGATCTTCTTGCCGAATGCTTTGACGAACACGCCGCCGGTCTTGTTGACGTCTTCAGCCCAGAACTTCAGGCCTTCGTATTGGCCTTGCGATGCCACAGCGAACGGGCCGGAGCTCGCGTAGAGCGTGCCGATCTTGATTTCGGAAGGAGCGGACGCGGCATGCGCGCCGATGCTGGCAACGGCGCAGGCCATGGCGGCAGCGGCGGCTTTCAGGACAGTAAGGGGCTTTCGGGTACGGCGAGCGTTCATCAAGGGTCTCCTCTGGATGGTGGTGAAACGATGAAATAGGCCGATCCACCGCGCGTGACGGCGCGAGCCGACGCACTTGGCTCGGTTTTTCTGAATTTGAAAGGAAAAGAAAAGCGGCGTTAAAGCAAGGCGTAAACGCTCGGCTCGTCAATCGTCTCTAAAGGACAAGTTCATTTGAAGTCTCCTTATGGTTCGTTAGATATTTTGAGATACATTAAGCAACTGTCATGCCAACCCGCCCATGCGGGCCGATCCCCTTGATAAGCCGAGGCTCCGGCGGATTATTCGTTGCGCGTTGTGCGAAAACCCGCACTTTTCCGGCGGGGAGCGGCTGAGAAATGTGACAGCCCCCCCGCGACCTTGTCGAGGGCGGCAAGGTCAGCACATCTACGGGACGTAGAGCGCATCTCGACAGGGTCGGCCAAGAAAGGACGGATGTCTAGCGGAACATACCGCCGATTGACTCGAAGCGGAATTTGCTTTCTCGAATTGGCGTTGAACTTTCAATTCGCGACGTTCGCATTCGCCACGACAGTCATTCACAATCCTCGCGAGCGACCGGTCTTCCGCAAATGCATGCCAGTTAGTGCACGTATTGGTTGCGCATTTAGCCACCGCCAGTTAGGAAGCGGTTGACGAGTAGCTTTCAATTGTTCGGCCGCGCGGACGTTCTCCGCTCGACGAACATCATCCGTGCCGGTTACTTCCCACTGAAAGTCGCTCATAGAGCCAGGACCGGTCGACCTTTGCGGTCCAGATCGGCGGGGAATTATGAGACGCCCAACCCGGCGCTACGCCGTCAATACCCGCTGCGTTCTCTTCACGGCTGCCGCGTGGTCTTCGACAAGGCGATAGACGGTTTCCCCTGCCACAGTCTCCCGTTCGAGTAATTGGTCCGCGATGGCACGGAGCACCGGTTCGTTCGCGCGAAGCAGCGAGTAGCACTCGTCGTTCAACTCCTTCAGCAAGGTATTGGCGTGCTCGATCGCACTCTTCAGTTGCAAACCGGCATATTGCTGCGGGAGCGCGGCAAGGCTGAACAGATTGCCGTCGACGTTGAATCCGAACTTTGAAACCATGTCGAGGCTGATCCGCGATGCCTCCTGCAGATCCTGCGCGGCACCGCTCGATGCCTCCGAGAGAACAAGCAATTCCGCGTTGCGCCCGCCGAGAAGCACCTGGATCTCGTGGCGCATTTCCGTCTCGCGGTAGAGATGTTTGTCCTGGCGCTTGGTCACCAGCGCCACTCCGAGTGCGCCGCCTCTCGGCATGATCGTAATCTCCTCGAGCACGCCCGTGCCGAGCAATGCAGCCACGAGTCCATGGCCCGCTTCATGGACCGCGATACGCGTACGCTCGTCGTCCGACAGCGCGCGTTCCGCACCGTTCACGTCACCGATGCGCGCAACTTTGATCGCCTCGATGAAATGCGCCGATCCAACTTTGTCGTCGCCGCGTTTTCGCGCAATCAGGCCTGCCTGATTGACGATCGTCGAGAGCGCCGCGGGCGACAAACCCGTCGTCAGCCGCGCGAGCTGCTCGAAATCCAAATCGTCCGCCTTCGATTTCAATTTGGTGGCGTAAAAGCGCAGGATATGAACGCGATCGTGGAGGTCGGGCAGGCGAACCTGCACCGTGCGATCGAAACGGCCCGGCCGGCGCAGCGCTTCATCGAGATTATCCGGGTGGTTCGTCGCCGCGACCACGATCACGCCCGCGTTCGATTCGAAGCCGTCCATCTCCGCAAGCAACTGATTGATGATGCGATTGCTCTCCGCTTCGACGGGACCCGCGCCGGCATCCGTGCGCTTGCCGAGACCATCGGCTTCGTCGATGAAGATGACGGTCGGCGCGTTCTTGCGGGCGAGCTCGAACAGGTGCTTGACCTTCTGGATACCCACACCGTAATACTTCGCACTGAAGTAGCTCCCGGTAATGGCGATGAAATTCGCCCCACATTCCCCGGCAAGCGCTTGTGCGAGGCGCGTCTTGCCGACACCGGGACCACCCGTCATCAGCACGCCGCCGGGCGCGCGCACCCCCATGCCGGTGAACTGCACCGGATCGGTCAGCCAGGCCTTGACGTCGGCGAGGGCGGCCTTGGCTTCGCCTGCGCCGATCACGTCGTCAAAGCTCAACTCGGGCGATTGCTGAAGCAGGCTCGCGCCGCCTTTCATTTCGCGGCGCATGAACCATAGAAGGCCGGCCATCATCAGAACCGGGAATAGAAGAGTCAATGCGTCACGTGTTCTGTCCACGACATCGGACCAGCGCATCGCGCCGATATTGACGTCGACATCCGGCAGCATGATCAGTTGAAACGACGAGTCGCTCGCCGCTTTCATGATGGCCGGCATCAAGGCGCTCGAGAAGGCGGCGTTTTGATCCGCGACGAAATACTTTCGGCCGTCCGTCGTCGAAACGAGAATGGCGTTCCGGCCCGCGCCGATTGCAACAACGCGGTGCCGCTCGATATCGCGCAACACGATCGACGCGTCTTTTTCGTCGCGCGTCCACGCCGACGAATCGTTTCGCATCTCGTTCGTTATTCCCGTCAAGGAAGGATGGCCCTGAATGTAGCGCTCGCGCTGTTGCCAATGGAACCACACCAGCGCTGCGGCAAGCAGCACCGCGATCACGCCGAACGTCACGTATCTGCCGATCCGTGACCACCAGGAATTACTTGCCGGTTTCATTACCAGGACTTCCAGAACATAAGACCTTCGAACCACGATTAGGTCTGATAAAACGGGGAAAAATCGAATGCTGCGACCCTGTTTCGGGGCGCAGCACTCACAGTATTATGCCAGCGCCTAACTGTTTGAAACGGTCGAATAGACGGGGGAACATGGCTTGCTTGTGATGAAGTACGCCCAATCAAATGGGACCGGAACGGAGGAAGCATCATGCTGTACTACGCTCTGCTATTTTTCATCATCGCCGTCGTTGCCGCGGCGTTCGGCTTCGGCGGAATCGCCGCCGGCGCGGCAAGCATTGCCAAAATCCTGTTCTTCATCTTCCTGATCGTCTTCCTTGTCATGTTGGTCATGGGATTGATGAGACGCTAAGGCCCGGATGAGCGAGCAAAGCCGCATCGCGATGCGATGCGGTTTGTGCTCGCATGTCAGCCGTCGCTCGCGGTCGCGCGTGGGTGACCGCCGGGTTTTCGTGCGATACAGAGCGACAGCACCCCCCCGTAACGATGGCGAAGAAGGGGTTCGCTGCTTCCCATGTCAAGCGTCGATGACCTTCCCCTCGGCGTCGACGCGCGAACTTGAACTCGCCGTTTTTCCCCGTGCGCGTCGCCATGCGGCTCCCCCCGCCTTGGCAAGTTCGAGGAGAACAAAGAAGCCGACCGTTGCGAGCATCGCCTGCCCCGCGATCGAGAGGGTTAGCGGCGCCATGAATACGCCATTCGTCGTCAATGCAACGGCAAGCCCAATGTCGACGACGGAAGACGCTATAAGCCATCGTCCCGGGCGCGTTCGCTCCGACTGCCGGCGTTCGCGTGCGGCATAGATGGTGGACTGGCTCCCGAGCACGAGCGTAAGAAACGCCAGGCTGCGCAATGGCTCCACAGGCATGCCGTAACGAACATAGGCAACGGCGATGACCCCTGTGCTGAACGCCAATTGTCCGAGGCCGTAAAACGCCGCTGCGCGCGTCACGCGAGCAATGTCCCAAGCCGTGGGCCGACTCGACGGCGCAACGCGGTCTGTCGTCAATGCCATCGTCATGAAATCGCCTGCCACGAGCAGCAGCGCCATCAGGATTGGCGTAAGCAACGCTTGCCCAGTCAGCAGCACGCCGGCGGCAAGAAAAAGCACAAGTTGGAATTTCTTGGCTAGCGCATTCGTGGCATACGTGGTGAGTCGCTCGAATGCGCGCCGCCCCTCGAGGATCGCCGTTACTATGCCGTTCAAGCCGGGCTGCGTGAGGACCATGGCCGCGGCCTTTTTCGCCGCGTCGGTAGCCGTCGCAACGGCAATCCCAGCTTGAGCCTGGCGCAGAGCGGGCGCATCGTTGACGCCGTCTCCGCACATGGCCACCACGTGCCCGGTGTCCTGAAACGCTTTGACGAAATGAAACTTGTCTTCGGGAAAGACTTCGGCGAATACATCGAAATCTTCGCGCGCGGCGTGCGTTTTCAAAAGTGTCGGGGTGGTGACGCGCGAGCCGAGCCCGACCTGCGCTGCCACCACCGCGGCCGTCGGCGCGGCATCCCCGGTGATCATCACGGGCCGAACGCCGAGCGCACGCATGCGGGCGAGGAGCGGTGCGGAATCGGGCCGGGGCGGATCGCCGAGACCGATGAAACCGATGACGTTCGGGCGTCCCTGCGCTTCACCGCATGCGACGGCGAGCACACGTAGTCCTTCCCGGCTGAGGGCCTGGGCCAGCGGGTTCGGCGCGTCTTCGCCGCTCGTCATGACGGCGATGGCTGACGGCGCACCCTTCATAACGCGCAGCGTTCTTCCGTTTCCCGTTTCGATCCGCGCCTCCGAAGTTCGGCTGCCGGGATCGAATGGTATGAATGTGATCAACCTCGCATCGGCGAGAATGGGCGACAGCCGTTCCGCGCTGGCATGCCGGATAGCGGCGTCGACGCCGTCGAGCGAGCCGTCCGCGCTCGCCAGCGCGGCGTAAGCGAGAACATCGCTCTCGCTCAACTGAGGCGATGCCGAATGAACCGCCTCGACGCGCACGGTATTGGCCGTGAGCGTGCCGGTCTTGTCGACGCATAGCACATCGACCGCTGCCGCCTCGTGCAGTGCCGACAGGCGCGTGAGCAGCACCCCCTCGCGCGCGAGTTGCTGCGCACCGAGTGCCCCCGCGAGCGTGAACGTCGCGGGTAGCGCCACCGGAATCGACGCGAGCACCGCGGTCAGAACGAGCGGAAGCGTTTGACTGAGCGGCATGCCCGCCGTATGCACATACACGAGGAGCGCCGCGACGACGGCCGCGTTGAAGACAGCCAAATTGCGCACGACCGTTACGACGGCGCGCTGTTCGGTGCTTTCGCTGCTGGCGATTTTGACCAATTCTGCGGTGCGGCCGAAATAGGTTCGTGACCCGGTGGCGGTGACCACGCCCGCCGCACTCCCACGGCGCACGAGTGCGCCCGCATAGGCCTGTGAACCGGCGCCCGCTTCGATCGGCACCGACTCCCCCGTAAGCATGGACTGATCGAGCAGCACGGAGCCCGTGAGGATCCGCAGATCGGCCGGTACGACGCAACCTAGCGATAGCTGCACCAAGTCGCCGGTCACGATATCCGCGGCGGGAATCCGGGTCCACGCGCCGTCGCGATGCACCGATGCGATCGGGGCGAGCCTTTGCTTCAACGCATCAAGCACCCCTGTTGCGCGCTCTTCCTGAATGAGCCCGAGGACGACATTGAAAACGAGCAGCGCACCGATGATGAGCGCTTCGATGAGCTCACCGGTGATGAGCTGCAGCCCGATGGCCGCCTCCAGCATCCACGGTATCGGAGCCCAGAATCGCACAGCGATGCGGGTTATCCGAGGGTCGCGCGACTCGACAACCTCATTTGCGCCATCTGTCGATAATCGTCTGGCAGCTTCCGCGGTGCTTAGGCCTTGCAGCGCTTGCGCCCCGAACGTCGAATCCATGGCGATGTGCTCCCGTAACTGACGAACTATCGCCGACGGAACCGAATCGCTAATTGACCGGCATCAATCCGAATGAGATTCGACAAATGAACAATAGCCGCATCGACACGCGGCAGACCGTCTGCTTCTTCCTGGGTACGCTCGCAGCATGGCTGACCTTGGGCATGTTCGATGCGCGCTCGTCCACGATTTGGAGGCTTGGCCATGACCTACTATTTTGCAAAAACGCTCGACGCATCGTTCGACGACGTCGTCGCGCGAACGGTGGACTCGCTCAAGAGCGAAGGCTTCGGCGTGCTGTCGGACATCGACGTTCAACATGCGCTCAAGGCAAAAATCGGCGTGGAGTTCCGTCGCTATCGTATCCTCGGAGCGTGCAATCCCGCGCTGGCACACCAGGCTCTTCAAACAGAGGACAAAATAGGCACGATGCTGCCCTGCAACGTTGTTGTACAGGAAATCCAGCCCGGTCGAGTCGAAGTAGCGGCGGTCGATCCGATCGCATCGATGCAAGGCATCTCGAACGCCTCGTTGGCGCGCATTGCGGAGCAAGCTCGGGCGAGCTTGAAAAAGGTAGTCGACCGACTGTAGTCGGCACATGTTGTCGTACGCCAGCGCGGTTGCGTGGCGTCCGGCATGAGTCCCACAGGGGGCACGCCACCGCAACGCGCATCGTCGTCCATTTCTCTCGTCGATCTTATGCCGTCGCCGGACGATCACCCTCTCTGTTCGATGCTTGTAGCTGCTCGAGCAATTTTCGCTCGTGTTCGATTTCGCGAGACGTCCGATAACCCATCCGACGAAAGACGGGCAGCGGCGGGCACCAACCCTGTAATGCATGTTGAAACAGAAACGCGGTAACGACGGCTGGAAGCCAAAGGTAGCGACGGTTCACCGTCGCTCCGAGTACCACGCCCGTGAACGCGAGGGCCGACGCATTGGTCTCCAGCACGCGCTCGATGTCCCACTCGCCGTTTATTTCGGAGAGGCGAGCTTCGATTTGCTCCGGGTGTTGCCGATAGTGCGCCAGCCGGCCCCTGAGTTCGCTGGCGAGGCGGTCGTTGATCTTTGGCGCGGTGTTCCGCACCACGCGGTCGGTCGCTGAAATGTCGTTCAATCTGCTCTCCCGGAAGTTATACGGCGATACAGCGCATCACGCATGGCCCGTGCCTTGACGAGATCGGGTCATTCCGACTAGCGATATGCAAACATGCATATCGCTACAGCGACGACGGTTAGGCCGAGTAAAAATACAAATGTCCGGCTACCACCAGCGCGATATGCTTTGGCTTCGCTTGCGCTCGCGTCACTCGGCGACAGCCAGTTGACAAGATGTCCGCGTGAAAGAGCAGCGTACTCATTGCGGTGTAAGGCTTGCTCCGTGAGATCCACACCGTCTCGGTCGTAGTCGTGACCATCCATTTTTCCGCCTTCTTCTTCAGCTGTTACAACACCGGGCAAGCGGTGGCCGAAGCCGTCGCGAGTTACGCTGGTTCGGGGATCGCCACTACCACCGCCAACGCGACCACCAAAGCGGACGCCACCGCCATCTCCGAAATGCGCCCCTTCACCACCTCGTCCGCCCCCTTCTCCACCTCCAGCACGACCACTGGCGGCCAAAGCATGAGCAGAAAACCAGAAGCACGCTAGCAACAATAGCTTGAGCATCTGCCCCTTCAGAAAGCGCCTGCGGATGGCGGTTCCTCTCATAGGCCCTTCGAATCGGTTATCGAACCGAAGAATTGTCGACGATCTTTTGCAGGCTGTCGAATGTCAGAAATCGGCCGGCAGGGACCGACGATTTGGTTTGGACGGCGACAGATCATCTCATCAGACGGCAGTCCTCGACCCACTCCGGTCAGACGACCTTCTTCAAAGCGGTCAGTCAGTCGATCCAGGTCTTGCGAAGCGGAGTGCCATAAAGCGGCCGTTGGCGACCTCACCCAATCAGCCAAAACGAACGAGCCATGGAAAGACCTGATCGTATGCAATGGGCGCGTTGAGCAATGTCTTCATCGAAATGGATAGCCGACGGGCCGCTTCCTACACGCTGACGCACGCAGAAAACGACAGAGGAATAAAACTCGACCTCGTCCTGCTTCACCGGCGGGGGATTTTTCGCGACCACAACCGGGGAGTTTCAGCTGACTGTCCGGGCAACATCCGTTCCCGCCGTTATGCAGACTCGCTCCGGTTCCGGGAAGACTGCATCGGGCTGGCAAAGGCAGCGCTTAACCATAACCACGTATTAGATCTCGCCGAAGAGTTCTTCGAAGCCTTCCCTGCACAGCTGCAGCATCGCTTCAGGGTCCAGCTTGTCATCAGGAATTTCCGCCGCTTCGCGGATGACGTCGTTCATCTCCGAGAAGAGTTCTTTCACGCCTTCGCGGGCCGACTTTCGCTGGTTGGCATGCAGCGTGGCCTCCAGTTCCTTCCAGATTGGAACGAGGTCACTCTCGATTGCTCCGTAGAAGATCTGAGAGTGTGCCGTGGATGTATAGCACGTCCTGAGCGCGCTTTTTCCCCTCCCGCTTGTCCCGGATCAAAAGCTTCTGAATCATGAAACTCACCGGGTTCGGCACGCGAAGATCGGCCACAGCCTCTCCGAGCCCGGACTCTTCTTTCGGGATGGTCACAAGCCACGGTTTGAACAGGAGGACTTCGAGGAACCGGAGCTTTTGCGCGACGACTCCCGCGTGCAGTTCGGTTGCGTCCTCCTCCCATCCTCCTTTGCCGTCGCGCCTCTTCCCGCTACCCGTGAGCGGGGTAAGAAACTCAGCGTAAAACCCGTTTTCATCGCCTTCCAGGTTGTAGCGCATCGCCGGCGGCCTGAACCCGCCAGCAAGGTTTGGTTGTTCAGTGACGCCAGCCCCTTCCAATGCCGTCTTGATATCGCCTTCTAGGAGTTCGCGCTTGTCGTAGGCCACGTCCGCGTCCTGTGTGAAGATCGGCTTATGGTCCGCCGTGTAAGCACGCGGCTCGTACCCGTACAACCGGAATGCCCATCCGCCGACAAAGACGATGTGCTGGCGCCACGGCTCCAGGGTTATCGCAAGTCTGCTGAATTCCGCGAAGCTGCTCATACTTTCTCTCCTACTACTTTTGCCAGAACGCCGTGCTCGAGCTCGGCGGCCTGCTCGGCACCGCGCGTCGGGTCGGCGGAAACGTCAAGCCATGTCTGGATGATGTCGGTCACCCAAACTCCATCACACATGACGCGCCCGCGAAGCAGCGATTGAGGGTACTGGTGCTGCTTCAGGATCACATCCGGCCGTTCGCCCTCGCGCGCACGCTTCAAGCCTCGCCAGCCTTCGACTGCTGCGAGATCGGGCACCCACAGGGTCGTTATCGCGCCGTGAACGTGCCCTACGCGCAGAGCGTGGGCCGCCGCAAACTGTCCGAGCGTCGCCCCGTTTTCGCGCTTGAGCGTCTTTCGTAACTGCTGCTCCTCGGGAATGCCTCCCACGAGGAATTTCATCGGCACGCTGGGGGCCGGTTTCACGTACGCTGCCTTCCAACGATGCGCGAGCTTGCGTCGCTGCACGATCCGCAGATGGGGCGCGAATTCGACCATGCCCTCTTCTTTCAAGGCATTGATGAGCCGAGTAGCGGTCATGACCGCAACGCCAGCTTCGCGCGCAAGCTCGCTCGCCGTCATGTATGTCTTCTTCGGGGCACTTATCAGGTTCTCGCGCTTGATGTCGGCCGCGAGCAGGAGCTTGAGCATCCATTGGGCGAGGTCGGAGAATACGAGCGTCGGCGGTGCCGCGTGACTGCTGCGCCGCACGGTCACCGGCTGCTCATCGGCCTGCAGCTCCGGAAAATCTGCGTACAGGGGCACGTCGGAGAGGATGGCGAGCGGCTCACCGTTCCCGTACTCCCTGTGGAAGCTCACCAGCTTTTTGATAAGCGCGGGCGATGCGATTCCCACCCAGAGAACGACAGCCGGGCGTGATCGGTCTTGCCGTGCATTCGCGCGTGCGCGCGACTCCAGCAGAGCCTGCGAGAATAGCGGGATTGCGCGATCGGCACGGCCTTCGGTCAGCGCCTTCAATACGACGTGATACGTCCGGCCACGGGGGCTCGTTAGAATGAAATCTGCACCCTTGCGGTCCTCGCCCTTCTCGAGGACGTCCCAGCCTTGGCTTTGGAAAAGCGAATGCACGGAGTGGCGCGCGAGGCGGTCGGTGGCTCCGATTGCGAAGTGTAGGTCGCTCATATCACTTGCCCATGGTGTTTCAGTTGGCCATGTTAAATCACATGGCCACGTTAATTCACACGGCCATGTTACGCTTGGGATCACATCGAGGCAAGCGGGATTGCGCTCACCGGCCGACGGGCAGCGCGGCTTGACACGCGTCCGTCCGCATTCACGCGGACGGCCCGCTGCGCGGGCTCGGCCGGGCGGTAATGCCAGCGTGGGGCGCCAGAGTAAGTGTGACGGAGGCCGGCCATTGAGGCGAGGGCGGACGACACGTCGGCTAGCCAAACTGGACGACGACCTCGAGCGGCCGTTCCTGGCCGGCAAGCGACCGCTCGCCGACCGCCGTGCCATCAAACCTCGGTCTGCTCCGCCATCTCGAGGGCATCGTCGACTTCAATGCCGAGATAGCGGACCGTGCTTTCCAGCTTCGTATGTCCGAGCAGCAACTGCACCGCCCGAAGGTTTTTCGTCCGTCGGTAGATCAGCGAAGCTTTTGTGCGGCGCATCGTGTGGGTGCCGTATGCGGTGTCGTCCAGGCCTATCGACGCGACCCAGCGGTGTACGAGCCGGGCATATTGCCGCGTCGACAGGTGCGGCGACGTATGAATCCGGCTTGGGAATAGGAAATCCGCCGCCTTCAGTCCGCGGGCTTCGATCCAGGCGTCGAGGCTCTCACGGGTCTGTTCGGTGATCTCGAATTGCGCCGGGCGCTGGGTCTTCTGCTGCAAGACTGTCGCTCTGGACGCCACATGGCTTCCGTGACGGACATCCTGGACCCGCAGCCGCGTAAGGTCGCACGCCCGAAGCTTGCTATCAATCGCGAGATTGAACATCGCGAGCGCACGAACGTTCGACGCCACCTGAAGTCTCGTCCGAATCGCCCAGATTCCCCGAAACTTTAACGGCGGCTTCTGCCCGGTGAGCTTACCCTTGTTTCCACGGCACGCGGTGGACAACCACGACATTCTCGGATTCCATGACAACCTCCTCTCAAGCGAATGGAGATTGAGTGTGCGCCGGGTCGGGCGGTCGCAGCCCGACCCTAAAGAGACTTTCGATTTTCACGTTAGCGGACCGTCGCGGACAACGATTCGGATTATCCACTCGCCGCGCCCAGTTGCGTGTTTCTGGCTAGGTCCGAGGTACTACGTTCTGCTCAGGGTCGCGGATGCACCTTTAGTCGGGCCGCCCACTCGCGACCTGGTAGGCTCTCCACGCTCTGCTGCCGCCAAGTAGCAATGCCCAAGTCGGCGCTACGCACGATGACCACCGTAACGGCATCCCGGTTGGCTAGCGTCGGCGTCGCGGTGAACGCGGCACGGGCGATCTCGAGGGCGCCCGCGTCGGTTTGCAATGCCTGCGTGCTCACTACCGCGGTAATGATCGTCGACGTATCAGGGGGTGAGGGCCCCTCCAACCGATGCAGGCTCGAAACCGAGCTTTGTCGTACACCCCGAACGTCCGCGACGGCCTGTTGAATTCCCGATAAGCCGGCTAGTGCTTTTTCGACCCGGTGCCGCGCGACGACTCCGCCCGCCACAACCACCATACCGATGACGCTAATAGCAATCCGATGAACACGGCGGATCGGCGCTTGCGGGCAGGCTTGCGCCTCGACACACACCACCGCCGCGGAGACAGCGAGGTCGTGCAAAGATTGGCGACTCGGCCGATTGAAGACCAAGAGGTAAATGATCGCCATCTCCCATAGCAATACACCCCCCGAATTGACGACAGCCAGCCACGATGTCCCTTGCCGCATGACAGGCGTGTCCACAAAGCCAATGCCGCCGAGAACGAACGGCACCGCGACGATGGCATAGCGCATCCAAGCTTGAATCGGATTGAGCGGCATCAAGCCTTCTGGCGTGATTCGTACTACCTTGATCTTCAACGCATGTTTGCCGAATGACTGGCATCGGCCGTTGACACCTTCCATCAGCGCGAAATACAACGAGCCGAGTGCAAACCCGATCACCCTGGCCCACGCGCCGATACGAGCCAGCCACTCGAAGCCGAGTGCAATCACGGCCATCCCGATGAGGCCAAGAACGACACAGTCGATTGCGAACGCGGCAGTCCTGCGCCAGAAGCCTGCTGCCGTCGCACAGTCGGCGTGTCGCACTGCTTTTTCAAGATGGATTTCTTCAACCATTGTTCGATTCGAATTCAATTATTCGCTTCTCGATGACGGTCCCTGCAAGATCGTGTCCGCTAACGGGCGATGCTCGCGGAGGGTCGCTCATGGCCGACATGAGCCCCTACCGACTCGACAATCGCCTCCGTCTAAGTGTCGGCTCCTAAGTCGTTGATTCAAATGCGCCCGGCTTCAAGGCCTGCTCAGCCGTAAACGCGATCATGACGCACGCAACCGGCTGCGCCACACCAAAACGAATCGAACGCCAACCCGCCATCATGCGAGACTCGCTTCGAGTTCGCTCAACGCCCCTTCGTGTCCTTGTTCCATGAGCTTGCGCACCTCCGGCAGCACACGGCGGACGACCTGACGCGACGATTTCGGCAACGCGGCGCACGCGTCCTCGATATCTCCCGACCGGTGCTCACCCATCGCCGCGAGCAATACACAGGCTTGATGCACGTCTTTTTGCGATTTGATCAACATGTTCGTTCGCAGCCTTGAGACCAACAGCTTGTGAATGGCGAACCTTCCGGGCGCCGGCACACGAACGGGCACTGCGCCATGCCGAGAAATCAAGGTAGCCATCTGCGACTCGCCAAGCAGATAAGCCAGATACGGCAAACCTGTAGCATGCGCATTCAATTCGGGCACGGCGATGACAGGAAAGCTATCGTCGCTGGACGGAACGTGCAAATCGACGTGAAAACGAGTCGCGCCCGCTTGCTTGAACGATGTCGACGGCATACCTCTCTTCATCTGCGGAACTTCGACAAAGTTGATGCCCGTCTCCTTCAATATCTCAAGGAGCCCGCCCTTCGGAACATTGCTCAGGGCGAGGAAATGGCCCCGTGCGATGTCGATGTCCTCGGTTTCGTATGACACGGCTTTGATGCCGAGGCTGTTGAGTAACACCGCGTAGGCGTGAGACCCAATCAGCACCGCGCCGGCTTGGAACAGTCCGTGGTTGGAAAGGACACCCATCGTCGCGAAAGTTTTGTTGTCTGCTATCTGAAAACCAAGCTTCGCTAACGCTCGAATGCGCTTGATCAGGCTCTTGGCCGACTCGATCCTCTCTCGAACCTGCTCAACGCGAGCCTCGACCGCTTCGTCTCCGCCAGGGCCACCAAGATTCTCTTCCGATTTACCCCCATCCGGCCCCATATATTGACGCGCGTAGTAGACAACGCCTGCCCGTTTGTGCTCGATGATTGAGCCAGGGGCTCCGATCAGCACCTCGCCTTGCGATGCGGCAGCCTGCTCAATGTTGGCGAACTGGGAGCAGTATGCTTGGTCGTGCAGCTCATAGAGGTGGGAATGGAATAGCGTCAGCATCGCCATCTCGCGTTTCAGTAGTTTTCAGAATTTTACTGAAATTTTGCTGTTTTCAGTAATTTTTTTAAAACTACTGAAAACAGTGTCGCAGCTCGCCGATCTTGGCCAGCGCCTGCCGTGCCTCGGGACGCCGTGCGCCCACCGTAAGCGACAGCGGCACCGTATCGGTCGTGACGCGGGCGAAGTTGGTTCGCCAGGAGCAGATCCGATTGAGGACCACACCCGCCCCATGATCGCGAAGATTGTGAATGATTCGGGCGGCAATGCCGGGTGACCCGCTCGTAGCCGCCGTCAACCTTTCTTTCTCTCTAGATCGCCTGGCTCCGGCTCTCCTTGGGAGAGAAGCTCAGATAGCTCCATCGGGGAAATCCGCTTCATTTTCTTTTCGAGCTTGCGATCGTATTGCCGGTCGTTGGGATCCGATGATGCCTGAGCCTTGCGGGCGTATTGCTGGACGAACAGACCGAGTTCACCAGCCAGCCGGGATTTTGTGCGTTTCGTAGTCATTCGCCGATCTCGCTCTGCTCGCAATGCGTGGCATTCGACGGGTCGGCGACGCCGGCGCTGTGTTTCTGACGAACCGTCCATTGATACCGTTTGACCAACTCTTCGGCAGCGGAGAGCGCTTGTTCGCGCCATAGCTTCTCCGCGGCCTCAATGCGAACATCCTCGCGTTCTAGCGCATCTGCCGCCCAGTGCGCACGGACGTTGCCGACTGGAAGATCGTCGGTTTGCGACGCAATAGCACGAAACAATAGAAACTCCGACTCGTTTTGAACCTTGGTCCAATAGGCCAATGGGAGCATGAACCGAGCTGTTTCAATCACGCTAAGGCGACCTTCAAGCAAGTCCAGCGCTCTGGCACGAATCTTTCGACAGTGTTTGCGCCAAAGTGCTTCGTTCCTGACTCCAGGAGGAATCTTCATCTCTTGGTGGATCACGTTTGCCGACGCCGAATGGTGTAAATCTCGGTTTTCCAGTCGAAAAGCAATTCGGCGACGCGCTTGGAATGTTCCGGATTCGCATCTAGGCCCATGCGATCAGTCGCAATGTCGTCGAGGTGCCGCAATGAATGACGCGTCCATTCCCTCCTGCAACATTGTGAAGACTTTGGGCAGATACCCTTGATACGACCGGCTGCTTCTGGCCGGCAAGTGACCGCTCGCAGGCCGCCATGCGATCAAACCTCGGTCTGCTTCGCCATCTCGAGGACATCGTCGACCGCGATTCCCACGTAGCGAACCGTGCTTTCCCGCTTTGGATCTCCGAGCAGCTACTGCACGCTCGAAGGTCCTTCCCCCGCCAGTAGATCAACGAAGCTTTCGTGCGGCGCATCGTGTGAGTACCGTATGCGGTATCGTCAAGGCCAATCGCTGCGCCCAGCGGTGTAGCAGCCGGGCGTATAGTGCGTTGGCAAGGACGGTGCCCTGGGATCCCCGGCATGGGAACAGAAAATTACGGTCGCACGCCCACAGCTTGCTATCAATCGCGAGACTGAACATCGCGAGCTCACGAACGTTCGACGCCGTGCCCCGACAGGCAATGGCACCTCGATGCGCGGCATCGTGAGGAGGTCGCAGTGCGCTCCCGAAAGCGCCGTTCGAGTATAGACAAAGTCGCCGGCTTCCGCGCAAAAGTCGCCGGCTTCCGCGCAGAGTAGCTGGCGCAACGTCGCGGATCAGGCCCAAACTAATGCCGCGTGTTGGCCAGCTCCGCTCAACGTCGCGGGCTGCGTGGTCGCCCGCAATCGCAGCGTCAATGGACCGGCGCCTGCAGTGCATTCCATCCTCGCGGTACTTCCCTGGTCCATCTCCCCGTCCACGGTGCGATTCGCTCTCAATCTGCCCCCAAGACGAACTTTATTCTCCCAAGACGGATTTTATTACACCGGATCAAAAATTTGATCTGAGAGAAAAAAGTTCGTCTGAGGGACGGATTGCAAGCCGTTGCATCGAAAGGCTCCGGGTTAAGGACGTGCGCAGGCGCAAAGTCGGTCATGACGAATGAAAATCGTGGTCGGGCGTTCCTGGCGAGGAGCAAGGTCCGTCTGGCAGCATTTGAGACGCCCCAAACCGGCGATCGGAACCCTCCCCCGACGGGAGCCAAGGTAAGCCGTCAAAAATCGATTCGTGATGCTGGCGAAAGTGGCGGGCAAGGATTCTGAGGCTGTGGTCGGCGCGCCGATACGACGCGCCAACAAGTTGCTTCGGGGGCTATATAAATCGCTGACCTGGGACAGGGGGGGCGGAAATGGCCGACCGCAACCGCTCCACTTCTGACACGAGAACCGACCGCATGCCGCATTTCGCCCAAAGCGCCGTTCGTCGACTGGAGCAAAGCGGCCGATCCTGTTCCTTCCAAATTCCGATGAGGCTGTAAATCACTGCAGCAGGTTCGCCGCCGGAGTCCGTGCCGGCAAAGAGGTAGTTCCGCCTTCCGATGGCTACTCTACTCCACGCAACGCACGCTCGACCGACAGGCTACCGATCTCGAGCTGAGCGTCGTTGCAATAGCGTGTGACTCCCTCCCACCAAATCTGCTGCTGAGCCTGTCATGCAGGCCTTGCACTGTAAGCGGTCGATTGACCGCGCCCTTACACGGTGACGGAGTTAGGCCGCGGTGGCGTCCGTGCGCTGGCGCAGCTTCCATAGCGACAGTGTCTCGCAATCGTCGACACTTCGCGCGTAGGGCAGCGCTTTGAACAATTCGGTCAGATAGCGGTAGGCGTCGACGCCGGCGGCCTTCCACGTCTCGGCGAGCGAATAGAGATTAGCACTCGCTTTTGCTCCGCCGGGCGTATCGGCGAATAGCCACGCACGGCGCTTAGGGAAGCCTTGCCATAAACGAAACTATCGGCGCAAACGCCACCAAACACCAGACCGTCAAGAATCTGTTAGAAAAATATCCGGTTCCGTGGGACTTAGAGATACATTGGATCGACGTCGATGCTGTCGACGTGCGCGGCGTTGCAAACGCATTCCGGCACGTCGACTAGCGCAATGCGTAAGTCCTTTACATCTGTTCCACGTCGATCAGCGTCCGCTTGCCCGCCTTGTATCCATACATCGAGATCACACCGTGCTTCAGATCGCCGTGCGCATCGAATTGCACCTTCCCGATCACACCGTCGTAGTTCGTGGCCGGCATGGCGGCGAGGATCTTAGCCGGATCGACCGAGCTTGCGCGCTTCATCGCGTCGACGATGACATGAACGGCGTCGTAGGTGAACGGCGCGTAGAGAACGATAGCCTGACTAAAGCGCGCCATGTATTTGTCTTCGAACTGCTTGCCACCGGGCATTTTCTCCATCGCCATGCCAGGTTGCGAGCACACCACCTGGTCCGTCGCCGAACCCGCGAGATTCGCCAAGTCGTCCGAACATAAGCCGTCGCCGCCGAACACCTTGGCCTTGAGGCCCAATTGCTTTGCCTGCTTCGCAAACGGACCGCCCGTCGCGTCCATGCCGCCGTACATAACCGCATCGGGATTCTCGCCCTTGACCTTGGTCAAGATCGCCCGGAAATCGACCGCCTTGTCATTCGTCGCGTCGTGGGATAGCACCTTGATGCCGAGCGTCGCGGCGTGCTTTGCGAATTCGTCCGCGAGACCCTGTCCGTAAGCGGTCGCATCATCGACGATCGCCACCGTTTTAACGCCCTGCTTCTTCGCGTAGTTCGCGAGCGCGGGACCCTGCTGCGCGTCCGTCGCCACGATGCGATACGTCGTCTTGAAGCCCTGCTGCGTGTATTGAGGATTGGTGGCCGACGGCGAAATCTGAGTGATGCCGGCATCGCTGTAAATCTTCGACGCCGGTATCGACGTGCCCGAATTGAGGTGGCCTACCACCGCGGCGACATGGTCGTCGACGAGCTTCTGCGCCACTTGCGTGGCCGTGCGCGGGTCGGCAGCGTCGTCCTGCGCATCGAGTTGCAGCGTAATCTTTTGTCCGCCAATCACGAGCCCTTGCTGGTTAATCTCTTCGATGGCCAGCTGTGCCCCGTTCTCCTGATCCTTCCCGAGGTGGGCAATCTGCCCGGTGAGCGGCCCCACTTGACCGATCCGGACGACAGCGTCAGCGAAGGCATTCGTGTTCGCCGCCAACAGCATCGCCAATGCACTAACCGGCACCCAGTTTCGATACATGATCTTCATACTCAATCAGTCTCCATGTTTTTGATATGCATCGCCCAGTCCGTCGAATAGACGAACGCAATGCCGCTGCCGCATCGAATTAATTCGATGACGACAAATACCGATCGATCGATATCGCTATCTATTTGACTAACGCTCGACTGACCAATCAGTCATCGACAATTTTCGTGGATCGAATGCAGACCGACAATCAATCGATTCTGTCCGCTTCTTAAGCGGAGCTTGATAATTGCGTTGCACCGATATGGCGTGGGAAATCGCGGGTGGTATGCCACGTCAAGTTGCGAGCGCCGACAACAAAATCGTCGCTCGGCAGCGCAACGCTTCGAACGAGGCGGATCAGAGATCGTCGCTCGGGTCGCGCCCCTGCTCTGCCAAAAACAGGTCGCTGTGCCAGCGCGGTAGCCACTCTGTCAGAAACGCCATGAAACCCTCGGCCGCCGGCGAACTGGCACGCGAGACTGGGTGATAAACGCAGATTTGCCGAATCGTCTCCGGCTCGATCACGCGCCGCATGACAAGCCCGAACGATTTCGCCAGCAAGCCGACGTACTGGGGCGCCAACGTCGCCGCCATGCCCTGCGCCGCAAGGCCGAGCGCGGTCGTCACATTGTCGACGACGTCGATCGGCACGATCCGTCTTTCCGGCGGAGCACTACTGCGCATTCGTTCAACGCTCAGCTCGTGATCCCGTCCCGCCGCGACCAGCGGCGCATCGTGCAATTCCGCCCAAGTGACGGCCGAACGCGCGGCAAAGGGAAATGACGGGTGACACCACATCACCCACGGGCTTTCGAACGCCGCCGTGGAATCGACTGTGCCGCCCGTCGGCCGATTGGGCCCCAGCGCCAGATCGACATCTCGGTTGGCGACGCAATCGACAAGCGCTTCAACCGGTGTATCGCGAATGCGCACCACGACCTTCGGGCATTTCAATGAGTACGCCTTGATGGCGGCAGGCAAAACAGTCGCCGCGAGCACCAGCGGCGCGCCGATGCGGACAATGCCCGCCGCTCGATTGCGCAGATCGCCGGCCGCCGTTTCCGCCGCCCGAACGTGCCGCAACACGGATTCGGCTGATGCAAGGAAGTCCTGCCCCGCACTCGTCAGCGCGACACGTCGTGTCGTTCTGTCGAACAAGCGGAAACCGACCAACGCTTCCAGTTCGCCAAGAATCTGACTCACGGCGGACGACGTCAGCGCCATGCGCTCTCCCGCCGCCGCAAAACTACGTTGCTCGGCGACCGCTAGAAACGCTTCTAGTTGACGCAGCGTGATGCGTGTGAGTGCCATAAGCTTTCAACAAGACAATGAGTCCGGTCAGCATAGCGACTTCCGTCCCGGCTTTGGGTCCGATGAACAAAATCCTTACACATCGTGCCCGCCTGGAGCAACATAAGCCGTTTTAACCGTCGTGTAAAACTCCGCGGCGTAGCGACCTTGTTCTCGCGGGCCGTAGCTCGACGCCTTGCGGCCGCCGAACGGGACGTGGGCATCTACCCCGGCCGTCGGCGCATTGACCATCACCATGCCCGCCTGTAGATGGCGCTTGAAATGTGCAGCGTGCTTCAGCGAGGTCGTGACGACACCGGCCGAGAGACCGAACTGTGTATCGTTCGCCACCGCCAGCGCCTCTTCGGCATCCCTCACACGAATGACACTTGCGACGGGGCCGAAGATTTCCTCCTGATTGATTCGCATCGCGCTGCTCGTTTCGGTAAAGAGCGTGGGCTCCAGATAAAAGCCTGGCTGGCCGTTCGGATGGCGATCGATCGCCGAACCGCCGTAGGCGAGATGCGCTCCCTCAGCCCGACCCATCGCAATGTACTCGAGGTCCTGGGCAAGTTGCTGCCCATCGACGACAGGGCCGATTCTAGTGTCGGCCGCGCGGGCGTCCCCGACGACGAGCGTTTTCATTCGCTCGATCAGCTCGGCGACGAAACGATCGTGAATGCGTGCGGTGACGATGAGCCGAGACGACGCGGTGCATCGTTGTCCTGTGGAGAAAAATGCTCCATTAATCGCACATTCGACGGCGACGTTCAGTTCAGCATCGTCCAATACGACCAAGCCATTCTTTCCGCCCATCTCTAGCTGAAATTTCGCCATCCCGCCCGTACGGCCGATGCACGAGCGGGCAATCCGGCGGCCGGTGGCGGCCGAGCCCGTGAAACTCACGCCGGCAACACGGGCATCGTCAAGCAGGACGTCGCCGATATCGCGCCCCCGCCCCATCACGAGGTTAAACGCGCCGGCCGGTAGAGCGGTCCTGCTCAAAATGTCGGCGAGCGCCCATGCGCTGCCAGGCACGAGATCCGCCGGCTTGAAAACCACCGTGTTCCCATAAGCGAGTGCGGCGGCGATCTTCCAGGCCGGAATCGCTATCGGAAAATTCCAAGGTGTAATGATGCTGATCACCCCAAGCGACTCTCGGGTCACTTCCACCGTCATGCCGTTTCGCGTCGACGCAAGAAGCTCTCCGGCCGCACGCATCGTTTCGCCCGCGAAGAACTTGAAGATCTGCCCCGCGCGCGTCACTTCGCCGATCGCCTCGGGTAATGTCTTTCCCTCTTCACGCGCGAGCAGATCGGCCAGTTCGTCTCGGCGCGCCAGCAACTGCCCGCCGACCGCATCAAGCACATCGAAGCGTTGCTGCGGTGTCGTCGTCGACCAAGCCGTCGAAGCCTCGTGCGCCGCGGCTACCGCTCTCTCCGCTTGCATCCGGTCGGCACGCGCATATATGCCGACCGTATCGCGTGTGTCCGAAGGGTTGATGTTCGTACCGCCATCGGATCCGGAGATCCATTCGCCCGCGATGAAATTGCAAAACATGACCAAAGCCCTTCGTGTTGCTTGTTACCGATGCGTGATGCGCGTCGTCCGTTTCGGGTGATGTTCGGCGCTTCAGAAGCGCGTGCGGAAACCGATGCTTACGCCGGTTTGACTATTACCGCTCGGAATATCGATCGTGGCTGCACCGCTAGCGTGGTTATAGTCGAGTTCGCCATAGACTTCCGTGCGCTTGGACAGCGCGTACTCCGCCACCGCCGCCAACGCATAGCGGTTGCCACGCCCGAGCGTGCCATCGCTGCCCAACGCATTGCGCATGCGGTCATAGTAGACCGCCCCTGTCAGCGTAAGCGGCGCCGTAACCTGCCAATTGGCTCCGGCATAGAAACCGTCATCGATGCGGTTCGTGTTGGTTCGCGTCTGGATCGTCGGCGCGTAGTTGCTGACGTCGCCTGTTTCGAACATCAGGAAATCGACGTTGCCTGTGTTGTCTTGCGAGTGCAGCCAACCCAGGTAGGCATTAACCTTACCGAACGAATACGACGCGCTGACGTTGACCACCTTCTCCTTGTTGTTGCCGCGGTCGCTGTTTTGCTGGTACCCCACATCCAATGAAAGCGCACCCATCGCATAAGCCGCGGTCAATCCGTACATACTGCCTGCGCCGACGCTGCCCGGTACGCCGCCGAAGGCATACATGCCCTCGACATTCAGATCACCGAATTTCCCGTTGTACTTGACCGAATTGTTGCTGCGCAGGCCTGCGCCTAGCGCGACCGGCATCCATTCCGTCTGGTTGTAGTTGCCAACCGTCAACGGGTCGTACACGTCGCCCAACTGATCGAACAGCGGCGTATTCTGGCGACCGAAAGTCAGCGAGCCGTAACGATTGCTGGACAGCCCGACATAGGCCATACGATTGAATTCCGTCCCCGCAGAAGAAAGAGTGCCGTCCTGCACATTGAAGCCGTTCTCGAGCCGGAAAATGGCCGATAGACCGTCACCGAGGTCTTCCGCCCCCTTCAATCCCCAACGACTTCCTGTGATCGCACCGTTGGTCATGAAAGCGCGGTCGTGTCCCGTGGCATCGGCGTTCGTCACGAATCGCAGGCTGGTATCCGCGACGCCGTAAAGTGTCACGGAACTTTGCGCAAGCGCGCATTTCGCCATCAAAACCATCGCCACGCCGAGAGGCGCCAACCGCAGTACCCGCCTATTCATACTCATCTCCTCTTATATGTCTCGCTAACGATTGCCTCTTCGAAGCAATTCTTGTGGAATCACGAAAAATATATTTCGATGTCACATTCCTTTAATTGGAGTCTTAACGACTCAAGCATTCGCGATAGACCGACCCTATTCGTTTGCACGAATAAGGTCCACCGAAACCCCCAGACGATCAGGACAGAGATTAAATTGCGGTTGCTCGATATCGATTTTCGAGTGGATGTCCGCTATCCGCAATCAATCGATTCTTCTCGATTCGTAAGGAAATTTTGATGAAGCCTGGCTGGCTCATTCAGCCCTCGACGCTTTCGTCCTCGACTGTGTTGCGCAGCGTGCCGATGCCGGAAATCGATATCTCCGCGATGTCACCCGGACTCATGAAGATCTGCGGATCGCGTGCGAATCCGACGCCGCCCATCGTCCCGGTCGCGATCATGTCGCCGGGGTTCAACGGCAACCACTCCGAGATGTACGCAATCAGTTGCACGACGCTGAAAACCATGTCGACCGTGTTGGCCGCTTGCATGACCTCGCCGTTGAGCCGCATCTCGATGTTGAGATCCTGAGGGTCTGGGATTTCATCCGCCGTGACCAACCACGGCCCAATCGCCCCCGTGTTCTCGAAGTTCTTTCCCGGTGTCAGTTGTCTCGAATGGAACTGGTAATCGCGCAGGCACGCCTCGTTCATCACCGAATAGCCGTAGACATGTTGCAATGCGCGGCTGGCGGGCGTGTAGCGGGGCACACGTTTGCCGATCACAGCTACGAGTTCGGCCTCCCAGTCCAGTTGATGCGACACACGCGGTCTGCGAATCGGCTGACGATGCCCCGTCAACGATTCGGCAAAACGGGCAAACACCATCGGCTTCGCGGGAATCTCGCGGCCACCCAGCTTCTTGTCGGCCTCCGCCACGTGATCGCGATAGTTGAGACCAATGCACAGGATCTTTCCCGGATTCGGAATCACAGGCAGAAGCGTGAGGTCGTCGTACGCGTAATCGCCCGATTCATGTGCCGTCAAATCCCAAACGGCACGATTGTCGTCACTCGCGATGAATTCGACGATGTCCCGATGCGGCAATCGCACGGTGAGATCGATTACCTTTGAGCCCTTGACGACACCGTAGTGCGGTTCGCCGTCGAGCAGATACGAGA
Organism: uncultured Burkholderiaceae bacterium; assembly: GCA_966212325.1. Lineage (GTDB taxonomy): Bacteria > Pseudomonadota > Gammaproteobacteria > Burkholderiales > Burkholderiaceae > Trinickia. The sequence goes on from CBIHRA010000032.1 coordinate 55,733, forward strand.
CGAGTTTCATAGATGACCTTATCGGTTCAATTCAGAATGCCGGGCCTTCGCCGGCCTCGGCCTGTACCGCGGTCAGGCCGCCGAGGCGCGCGTGAATTCGCCCACCCGTGCCGACCGCGAGCGCAAAAACGATTTCCCGAGGCTTCGGCGCATCGGAAATGGACAGCTCGATCGAATTGAAATGACTGCGCACCCACGGCGAGTTGACGTAGACAAGCGGTATTTGCAGGCGGGCGCCGAGCGTGCCCATGATTTGCCCCGCGCTGACGAAGCCGCGCACGCCCAGTACCTCTTTGAGGCCCGCGCCTCCAGGGTTGTGCCACGCCGCGGCGTGCTCGATCTCACCATCGGCTCCGACCATCGCGCCCTTACCGAACACCTGAATCTCGCCGGCGTTGACGTCCAGTGCGTCGAGCAGTCCTTTGGACAGCTGTAACGCGAGGGGGTGCAAGTGACTCTGGAACGTCAAGAGGTCGTCGTGATATCGGCCAGCGTAGGGATTCTCGATGACGGCAGCGGCGACCGCCAAACGCAGCGGCTCCGCCGCCGGAGCGCCGCCGTCGTGGAAAATGGTCTCTACGGTCGTCACCTGCTTCCGGATAGCGAACTGATTCATTCGCTCTCTCCTGCCTTCTCCAATCGAGCCGCCATCCTCATCGACCATTCCGCTGCGGGGCACGAACCTTCAAGCGCACGCACGCGCTCCTCTGTCAGTCGATAGATTTCGTCATCCGTCATCTCCAAGTCCAAATCGTCGGCAAATGGCTGGGCGACATACCACGGTGTGTCGAGGTAGATCTCGATGGTGTTGCGCTCGGGATCCTCGAAGTAGAGCGACCATGAGTTACCGTGATTCACGTGACGAAAGTTGGCTGCCTCGCATTCGACCGCGCGGCGCCGTATCTGCCGCATGTCGTCGAGCGATGCCACCATGAACGAGATCTGAAACATCGGTCCGCGAGGGGGATCGCTCGCTTCTCGCTGCACGAGCACGAACTGATGGTGCTGGTCCGCCGCCGAACTCATGAAAACGATGCGGCGCTGGAATTTCCGTGCCACGCCGGCATCGGTCACAAGAAGTCCTAATACACGTTCGTAGAACGCCTGCATCCGGTCCTGTCGATCCGTGTAGATGCCGAGATGCGAGAGTTGGGGGCGCGGATGAGCGGATTTCATTGGGCAAGCGCGCCTAGCGATCCGTGACCGCAGCGATGGCATCTGCAACGATCGCCACGTTCGAGTCGTTCAGTCCGGCCACGCACATCCGTCCAGAACGGACGAGATAGATACCGTGCGTTTCGCGCAGTGTATCGACCTGCTCCGCGCTCAACCCCGTATAAGTGAACATGCCTCGCTGCTCGAGATAGCGTGAAAACGACTGCGTCGGCATACGCTCGGATAGACGAGCGTGGATAGCGTCGCGCATCGCTCCGATCCGGGTCTTCATCTGTTCGAGTTCGCTACGCCATTGAGCAAACAGCACCGGCGACTCCAAGACCCTCGACACCACCGTGGCGCCATACGTTGGCGGATTACTGTAGTTGCCGCGCACCGCGTTGCATAGTTGCCCAAGCACGCGCTTCGCTTCGTCGGCATCCGCGCATACGGCGCTCAACCCGCCGCAACGCTCTCCGTAAAGCGAGAAGTTTTTAGAAAACGAATTCGCCACGAGCAGCGGCACCTCGAGGCGAACCAGTTCGCGAATCGCGAACGCGTCGTCGTCGAGGCTGTCACCGAAACCTTGATAAGCCATGTCGACGAACGCAATCTGACCGCCGTCGCGCAGCACCGCTGCGAGCTCAGTCCACTGCGCAGGCGTCAGATCGACACCCGTCGGGTTGTGGCAGCACGCATGCAGCAGCACGATGTCGCCGCGCGGGATCTGCCTAACCGCATCGAGCAGCGCATCGAAGCGCAGCCCACCGGTCTCGGCATCGTAGTACGGGTAGGACTTAACCTCGAATCCTGCCCGTTCGAAGACGACCCGGTGGTTCTCCCACGTCGGATCGCTGACCCATACCTTCGCATCGGCGAACGTGCTTCGGAGAAAATCGGCGCCGACCTTCAGCGCTCCGCCTCCGCCGAGCGACTGGATCGTCGCCACCCGGCCGTTGCCGACAGCCTCCGAGTGCTCGCCGAACACGAGCCGTTGTACGCCCGCGCGATAGCCCGGCATGCCGGCCATCGGCAGATACGGCCGCGGGCCAGCCGCTTCGCGCAGCGCATGCTCCGCCTGTCGGACCGACTCGAGCATGGGAATACGTCCTGCCGCGTCAAAATAAATACCGATCGTGAGATTGACCTTTTCGGTGCGCGGATCCCGCTGAAAATCCTCGTTGAGGCTGAGGATCGGATCACCGGCATAGGCGGCGACTTGAGAGAACATGACGTAACTCCAGTAAGGATGAATCGGATCAGTAGAGGCCGCGCGATTGACCGAACAGTCTTGTCAGTCCGAACAATGCATCGATGTTGGGTGTCGAGACGCGCAAGCGACGCGAAATCTCATGCGCGGCGCCGACGATCGCGTCGAGTTCGATGGCTCTGCCGGCCTCCGCATCCCGCAGCATCGAGGTCTTGAATGCGCCGAGCTTCGCGGTGACCGCATGGCGGTCTTCAGGCGATTGATCGATCACGCAGCCGATGCGCTCACCAAGGCGAGCAGCCTCTCGCATCGCGGCCGAGCAGAATTCGCGCACCAGTGGGTCGCCGAGCAGTCGGTCGATCGTGGCGCCGGTCATGGCCGATACCGGATTCATCGTAAGGTTGCCCCAAAGCTTGTACCAAATGTCTTGACGAACATTGGCCGAGACGCTCACGTCGAAGCCCGCCGCGCGCAACACATCCGCGAGGAGATCGACGCGCGCACTTGTGCCGCCGGCCGGCTCCCCGATAATCAGGCCTCGCCCCATTTTGTGATTGACGACGCCCGGCTCAGAGGTGGACGCACTCGCGTGGACGACGCAACCGACGACGTGCCGAAAAGGGATGGCCGCTGCGATCTTCCCGCCGGGGTCGACGGATTCCAGCGGCTGCCCATGGAACGCTTCCAGGTTGTCGCAAAACCACCAAGGCACGCCGTTCATCGCGGGCAATACGATCGTGTCCGGGCCGACCATCGGCGCCAAGCTAGGCGCAAGGCCGGGCAACGCCTGCCCTTTCACGGCGACGATCACCACGTCTTGCACGCCCAGCACCGCAGGCTGTTCATCGGCGCGTACGGCACTCGTGCGCGTTTCTCCTCCGAACGTGAGCCGCCAGCCGTGCGTCTTCAACGCGTCGAGCGTCGCGCCACGTGCGAGTACGGATACGTCGGCGTCCGGCACTTGCGCGAGCGCCACGCCCAGGACGCCGCCGATCGCCCCTGCTCCTACAATTCCGATTTTCATGAATTTGCCTTTGCCGAACCCGGCTTCCCATTCGCCGCGGCTCGATAGTTGTCTTTCAAATACGCGGGCACGCGTTCGTCGAATCCGAAGGCAACGCGCCTGACTTCCGCGCTGTCAGTAGGCATATGTCCCACGCCGAGCGCGGCGGCACGCGGTGCGGCTATCGCCGTAACGGTCCCGCTCAAGCGGCCAATGCCCGTGATTTCACATTCCACCGTATCGCCCGCCTCGACCGAACGGGAATGGCAAGGCGTCCCCATCAAGATCACATCTCCGGCGATCAACGTGATATGACGGGCGAGATCGGCGATGACGTAGTGCGGGCCCCAGATCGTCTCGTCCCCGATGTGCGCCTCCTGCACGACCAAACCGTTGCGGTAAGTGCGCAAGGTTTGCTCGAAGAGATTGACGCCGCGCACGATACCGGGACCGATCGGCAGCAGCGTGTCCGCGCCTTTGACGCGCAGCATCGAACCCTGATCGGTGTCGCGAAAGTCCTGCAGCCCCATATCGAGCGCCGGGCAGAACCCGGCGATGTAATCCCACGCCTCGTCCGGCAAGACATTGCGGCAGGTCTTACCGATCACGACGGCATATTCGCTCTCGTAATTCAGATACCGGCAATCGGCCGGCTTAAGAATCTCGCCGTTGTGCCCATTGAGCGAGGTCGGCGGCTTCGTGAAATACGTCGGCGTCTCGGTAGGGCGAGGCTTGTTTCGCGTTTCGTAGCTTCTTGAGGAATACGAAATATGTACGGCGATGATCTTGCTCGGCGAGACGGGCGGCAGGTGAACCAAGGGTGCGGGATCGACCGTGCGTCGGTCGTCGAGCCGCAACAGCCCCGCCTGTTCGCCGTCTTCGATCAGGGTGCCCCAGTAGGCGCTCCCACCCACGACGACACGACGGCGCTCTTCGCGCGGCCCGCGCATAACCGCGGGCGGCTCGGCATAGGGAAATTCGAATTGCATGGTCCGTCCTCACTCGCACCCGGTATCGCCGAACCACACATGAATATTGCCCGTGCCGCGCGCATTCTCGTACGCCGACAACGCAATGCCCCGTGTGCTGCAGGCCGCGCCGCCCATCGCGCCGATCATTTGCAGGTAGTGAGCGCCGAACGCCTCCCAGGGCAGCTTCCGGTAGTCGCGATCCCAATTTTCGAGGATCAGATCGTGCCGCCCCTGAGTCATCAGCTCGATCGCCTTGTGGTCGCTCGCGGCATTCGCCTCGCTCGATACGTTGCTTTCGTGAAAGATACGCGGGTGATTCGGCTTCCAGTCAATGCCGTTGAACCGGTGACTGAGCGCCCCCGATGCGAGCAGCACGACACGTAGGTCGCTGCGCGCGATCGCCTCGCCGATCGCCGCGCCCGATTCAACGAAGTGCCGAGGTTCGCAGTTCTGGCAGGAGCTGACGCTAACGATCGGCCACGCATCGAGCCGCATTTGCTTGATGACATTGATCGTCGGATAGTGGCGCGGCAGCATGGGATCTGAGATCGCACGCGATTGAACGCCCTTTTCGCGCGCCACCGATTCGATGAGACGAGCGAGAGCAGGGTGTCCACGATAGTCATAAGGGACACCGTAGAGATACCATGGCATCTCGTCCGAGATGTAGGTTCCCTTGTATCCGGCACCCGCATCGATCAGGTGATATCCGGTGGTAAACCAATGGGAGTCGAAGATGACGATAACGTCCGGTCTCGCTTGCTCGATCCGGTCCATGACTCGGCTGTACCCGGCGATCAAATCCGAGTCTTCCCCCGCGCCCTGCAGCACGCGGAACTCCTCGGTCTGCATCAAACCGGGGTGGTGCGATACCACCGCTGCGCCTACGATTTGTCCCATTCCTTGCTCCTGTTTATCGCTATGTTCTATCGATGGCTGAAGCTGGCGCGAAACGGTTGCTTCGGCAGCACCACATCCTTCACATCGCAGAAAAATTCGAAACTCCAGTCGCCACCTTCGCGGCCGATCCCCGATCGTTTGATGCCGCCGAACGGCGCATCGAGATCGCGGATGCCAAAGCTATTGATCCAGATGAAGCCTGTGCGGACTCGCTCCGCCACTTGCGCTGCATGACCGGTTTTGCCGTAGCACACGCCGCCCAGGCCATAGTCCGTTCCGTTGGCTAGCGCGACCGCTTCGTCGTCGTCTGCGAAAGATTGCAGCGTGAGCACAGGGCCAAACACCTCTTGCTGCACGATCTCGTCGTGTTGCCGCACGTGGGTGAGCATTGTCGGCTCGAAGTACTGTGCTCCGTAGCCGTGCGGGCTGCCGCCCCACAGCACCTCAGCCCCCGCATCGATCGCACGCTGCACGAACCCCTGAACACGATCGACCTGCCGCGGATGGATGATCGGTCCCAGTTCGACGCCGTCCTCGCGCGGGTCGCCGACGCGCAGCGAGGCCACGTTTTTGCGCATCGCCTCGACGAACGCAACGCGAATTCGCTCGTGAACCAAGAAGCGCGTTCCTGCCAGGCACACTTGGCCGGCATTGCGATACATGAGTGCGCCCGTTGCGGCGGCCTGCTCGATGTCGGCATCGTCGAGTACGATGAACGCCGACTTTCCGCCCAGCTCGAGACTGCATGGCACGAGATTGGCGCCTGCTGCCTGAGCGATCTTGCGCGCGGTAGGCACAGAGCCCGTAAACGAAATACGCGCTAGACGCGGATCGGATACGAGCGTCGCCCCCGTGTTCACCCCCGAGCCTTGCAAGACGTTGAACACGCCGCTCGGCAATCCGGCGGCATCCGCGCAATCGGCAAGCAGGGAAGATGTCAGCGGCGCCCATTCGGGCGCCTTCAAAATAACGGTATTGCCCGCCGCCAATGCTGGGCCGATCTTCCACGTGGCCAGCATCAACGGGGAATTCCACGGCGTGATGATCGCGACCACGCCCGCCGGATCGTGCCGCACGCGATGGGTCGCCTGGGCGGTTTCGATGACACGGTTCTGCAGATCGAGCGCATGCGAGGCAAAATGCGTTACGTTGAGGACCGCGCGCGGCACCACCCCGTGCCGCATACGTGAAAGCAGCACACCTGCGTCGTTGCTCTCGAGAACGCAGAACGCGTCTGCACGTCGACCGATCTCTCGAGCAAATCGATCGAGATAAACCTTCCGTTGCTCCGCGCCGAGCGCGGCCCACGCGGGAAACGCGCGCTGCGCCGCCTCGATGGCCGCATCGACATGCCCCGCGCTAGCCTCCGAGACCCACCCTAGCGAACGCTGATCGATAGGGGAAAAGTTTTCAAAGGTGTCCGCGCTGGCAATACGCTTGCCATCGATGTACAGGTCGGGGGAGACCTCGACACCCGCGACTTCAAGATAACGTTCACTCATCATGGTTCCTTCGAGACCTCCCCTCTTTGGGATGCCTCCGCGTGCGATACATCATGTTGGCCGGATGAGCGCTCGTGCGCTCAGTAACCCGTCACAGTTGGCAGGGGCAACGCCGATGTGCCCCGAAAGCGAGACGCCAATGCACTGGTCGCGCTAGCGAGCAATGTGGTATCGACACCGACCGCAGCGAAGCGCACCCCGATGTCGAGGTAGCGCCGCGCCAGCGTTTCGTCGGTGCATAGCACGCCCGCACTTTTGCCCGACGCCACTACCGTTCGAATGGCTTGCTCAACGGCCGCGCGCACCTGCGCATGTCCCGGTTGGCCGAGATAGCCCATCGACGCGGCCAAATCCGACGCACCGATAAAAATGCCGTCGACGCCGTCCACGGTGCAAAGCTCGCTCAGATTGGCCAGTGCCGTCACGCTTTCGACTTGAATCAGCAAACAGTTTTCTTCGTCCGCACGCGCCAGATAGTCGCTGGTGCGATTCCAGCGCGACGAGCGCGCCAGCCCGCTGCCCACACCGCGGATCCCATGCGGCGGATAACGCATCGCCTGCACCAGCGCACGTGCCTGCGCTGCGTCGTCGACCATCGGCACCAGCAACGTCTGCGCACCGAGTTCGAGGACCCGCTTGATGAAGACCGGATCGCCGGCCGGAATGCGGACGATACCGTGCGTCGGATACGCGGAAATCGCCTGCAAGGTGTGCAAGATCGAGCGCAAATCGTTCGGCGCATGTTCGGCGTCGATCAACAGCCAGTCGAAGCCGCTGCCCGCGCATAACTCCGCCGAGTAAGCATCGGCCAGCCCCAGCCATAGCCCGATTTGCAATTCGCCGCAGGCGAGTGCTCGCTTGAAAACGTTGTCCGTGGTCCGCATGGCAGGCTCCTTCAAACGAACCTGACCGAGACGCTTCCGAAGCTACCGTAGTCAGCATGGAATACGTCGCCGGCGCGTGCCGCCACTGGACGCGTGAACGAACCGGCCAGCACGATTTCGCCGGCCTCGAGGCCTTCGTCGTGCGCACTGAGCTTATTGGCCAGCCACGCAACGCCGTTCGCGGGATGATTGAGCACAGCCGCCCCCAATCCGGTCTCTTCAATTACACCGTTCTTGTACAGCAGCGCACCGGCGCGGCGCAGATCGCACGCATCGACTTTCATCGGGCTACCGCCCGTAATGACCGCGCCGTTCGCTGCGTTATCGGCGATCGTATCGCGCACTTTGCGCGGCTCCTTCGTCACGGAATCGAATTGCTCGATACGCGCATCGATGAGCTCCAGCGCGGGAAATACATAGGCGCAGGCATCCAAGACATCGAACAGGGTGACGGACGGTCCACGCAAAGGCTTGTCGAGAATGAAAGCGAACTCGACCTCGATGCGCGGCACGATGAAACGCGAGGCTTCGATTTCGCTGCCGTCCGCGATGAGCATGTCATCGAGCAAGCAGCCGTAATCGGGTTCCGAGATTTGCGCCGAGAGCTGCATCGCCCGCGAAGTCAAACCGATCTTATGGCCGATCGCCTTGCGCCCTTGCCCGTGCTTGATGTCCATCCAGGCACGCTGAATCGCATAGGAGTCCTCGATCGTCATTTCTGGATAGCGCCGTGAGAACTGCTGCACCGGCGAGCAACTCGTCTCCGCCTCCTGCAGTTCCTGCGCCAAACTACGGTGCAATGCGTCGTTCATCATCTCGTCTCCTTTCGCGCGGATCGCCGGCCGGGTTCGCTGATCGTTGAGTCGAGCGTGGCTCAAGCGTGACGCAGCTTCAGCGGAGAGGACTTCACCGACCACGCGCCATCGCCGATCAGAAACTGGACGATCAGCGCAACGATCCACAACGCGAGATATTCCCAGCCACCGCCCTTATTGCTGAACACCCAGCCATTCTTGCCGTGAACCGTGATGACGGCACCGAGCAAATCGAGAGCAAGCGGCAACGCGAACCAGGAACCGTAGAAACCGACGACGAGCGCAACGCCTCCGACGAATTCCAGCAGCGTGACGGGGTACGCCATAAAGCCTGGAAGGCCAATCGACTGGAAAAACTCCGCGGTACCGGGTAGCGTGAAGACGAAAATCTTGAGCACCGAGTGCGCGATGAACAAGATTCCGAGAGTGACGCGCAGCACGAAAGCTGCGATGGGTGTTGTTGCTTGATAGTCCACGCTTTGCCCCTAAAGAATGAATGTCCACGCAGATAAGCACGCGGGATCGACGTCATTCTCAAACCGAACGTGTTCGACCAACAAGCAATGAAAATCCAGCGATTAGAAAGAAATCCTTCATAATCCGGCTGAGCCCTCGCAACTTATCACCGCTGAATTGCTCGACGGCGGGTGCGCGAACCTGTTGGACCTGTATCGCCCCAGGCGTTTCGTTAGCGGCCATCTGATCGATTCCGACGTGCTCCGGAGCATCGGGATCAGCGCTGCACTGGCGGCGTACATGGTCAAATCCGGGTGGCTGCAACGGCTCTCGCAGGGCGTCTTACCTTTTGATCGGAGACACCCCGACCAGGGCCCCCGGCGTCAGACTAGTTGTCGTGTCGTTTGATTCTTAGACGAGGTCCAGGGGCGGTAGAATCGGCATGAATGAAAGCCTACTCAGCAGAACGAAAAGAAGCCCTGGTGCGTCGCATGATGCCGCCGGAAAATGTGCCGGTATCCGCGCTAGCGCGAGAAACGGGAATCACCGAACAAACGTTGTACGTGTGGCGCCGCGAGCGGTGTTTGTGAACGTAGTTGTCGCGTCGCATTACGCGCACTGCTTTAATTCGGCTCGGGGCGTACGCTCCGGATTGAGCCAGACTTCGTCCTTCAATTCCCAATTACGAGTCGAGCCAGACCAACGGTGTGGGTTGCCCGCCTTGGCCTGCGCGTAGACGGCATCCCGTTGCGCCAACACGGCGGTAGCAGCGCCGCTATGACGCTGCGCCGGTGTGACGAATTTCAGGCCGCTGTGCTTGTGCTCGTGGTTGTACCAACGCACGAACCGTTGCGTCCAAGCACGCGCCTGCTCAAGGCTCGCAAACGCTTTGCGCGGGTAGTCGAGCCGGTACTTGCACGTGCGGAACAGCGCCTCGGCGTACGGGTTGTCGTTGCTCACGCGCGGACGGCTGAACGAAGCCACCACGCCCAGGTTTTCCAGTGTGGCGAGCATCGTCGCGCCCTTCATCGCGCTGCCGTTATCCGAATGCAGCACGAGCGGTCGTCCCGCCAAGCCCTCGGCTAAGCTTGCGCGCCGCATGAGCAACGCGGCAAGCTCGGTCGATTCCGCCTCCTGTACTTCGTGACCGACGATCTTGCGGCTGAATACATCCAGCACCATGTACCAGTAGTAGAACTTGCCCTTGATCGCCGCGGGCATCCAGGTGATGTCCCACGACCACAACTGATTCGGTGCCGTTGCACAGTGACTGGTGACCACATGCCGAGAAGGTTGGCGCGCACGACCTCGGCGGT
>CBIHRA010000033.1:0-58736 GCA_966212325.1 uncultured Burkholderiaceae bacterium
CTTTCGTGCTCATCGACGAAGCCACGCATCATACCGTTGCGGCCGGCATGATTCGCACGGCGTCCGAATAACTGTATTGCGTTGATTGAAATAATAGGTGTTAACAAAATGCCACGTTAAACAAAAGGTTCATAAATCGGAAGCGCAAATCGGCAAGAATTCGACCCGGCGCTAATCGGGCCGCTTCCAATTGACAAACGAACCACTCGATAAACGATGAACAAACGAATTCTTGCCGCTGCCGTGCTCGGCAGCATCGGCGCGGCAGCACACGCGCAGAGCAGCGTCACGCTGTACGGTTTGATCGACGCCGGGGTGAGCTACACGAATCATGCGAAGGACGCGTCGGGCCGCTCGAGCAGCCTGACGAAATACGACGACGGCGTGGCGCAGGGCAGCCGTTGGGGCATCAAAGGCAGCGAGGACTTGGGCGGCGGGCTCAAGGCTATCTTCACGTTGGAAAACGGCTTCAACAGCGGCAACGGCACGCTGGGCCAGAACAACCGCGAGTTCGGCCGTCAAGCGTTCGTCGGTCTTTCGAAGGACGGCATGGGTACGGTCACGTTCGGCCGTCAGTACTCGTTGTCGACCGACGTGCTCGCCAACTACACGACGGGCGGCAACACGGTTGCGGGCAACTACGCCTTTCACATCAACGACATCGATCAACTGACGTCGAGCCGTATCGACAATTCGATCAAATTCGCGAGCGCGAACTTCGCGGGCGTGACGTTCGGCGCGTTGTACGGCTTCTCCAATCAAGCCGGCGCATTTGCGGGCTCGCCCGCAACGGGCAGCGGCGCGACAGCGGCGGCCGGCTCCGCGCGCACGTACAGCTTCGGCGTGAACTATGCGACGGGGCCGATCGGCGTGGGCGCAGCGTACACGGACATCCGTTTCCCGAGTCAGCAAGCCGGTATCCCGACCACGATCTCGAACGCGCCCGTGCCGGCAAGCATCAAGGAGTTGCGCACGTTCGGTCTCGGCGCGCGCTACCTGATGGGGCCGGCTACGTTCTGGGCGTCGTGGACGAACACGCGTCTTGTTCAGATGCCCGGCACGGGACCGTCGAACTTGATTTTCGACGCCTATGAAGCGGGCGCGAAGTACGCGTTCACGCCGGCCCTGACGGCGGGCCTCGGCTACACCTACATGCACTTGGGCGACGAGGCGACCGGCCACTTCAATCAATTCGATCTGAGCCTCGACTACGCCCTCAGCAAGCGCACCGACGTCTACGTTCTCGGCATCTACCAGAACGCCGCGGGCAAGAACGGCACGACGGCGCTGCAAGCGCAGATCGGCGATTCGGGCAGCTTCTTCGGCACGTCCGGCTCCGATTCGCAATCGCAGTTCGCCGCACGCGTAGGGATTCGTCACAAGTTCTGACGAATCGGCCACTCGGGCGAACGGGGGCTTTCGCACGAATGAACAAAAAGGGGCGGTTCGTTCGAACCGCCCCTTTTTTCAACTTCCTTGCACGTCCTTGCGCTACTTACCGAGCTCATAGCCGACCACGCCGCCGGCGACGGCGCCGCCCACGGTCCCGAGCGTGCTGCCGTGCGTCAATTTATTGCCCGCGTATCCGCCTACCGCTGCGCCGCCGAGCGTGCAGCCTGACAGAAGAGAGAGCACCACCGCGCCGGCCACGCCGACGGACCTTAGTCGTCCTAATCGTTTCATCACCGTCTCCTTGTTATCGGGATCCGATGCGAACATTGACGCAAGCTCCGTGCCGGATCGCGCAACAAAGCTACGTTCCTTTTTCGGAATCGCCGGACGAGGGATGCATCGGTTCCTGCCCCGCCCGCAGTTCGAGCGCGCGCATTTGCATGAGTTCTTCGCGCAGTTTCGCCACTTGCTCGCGCAGCATGCGAATGTCCTGATGCATTTCTCGCCGCATACGATGCTCGTCCCGCCCGACGAACCGGGCGGCGACAGTCGCTACGACGAGCGAGAGCAACCCGTAGCCGAGCAGGATGACGAACATCGCAAAGATGCGCGAAGCTGCCGTACTGGGCGCCATGTCCCCATAGCCGACCGTTGCGCTGCTTTCGAAGGCGAGCCAAAGGCCGTCGGCGTAGCTGTGCACTTGAGGCTCCAGCAGGTAGAAGCCCTCGCCGGCCAGTGCCACGAGCAGGCCCCCGGCCACGAGCGGCAGCAATAGGCGATTCGGGGTGAGCATGCGCGCTACCGGCAGGGCGAGTCTCAATGCGACGAGCGCGACGAGACCCATATGAAATGCCCATTCGACGCTGGTCCACGCCCGAGAGTAGACGGCGAGGCTGGCGATCGCGCCTGCCAGCACGGCGACATCGAGCAGATTGGCGGCGAAGTACCTGCGCCTGCGATGCAGTATCGCAAAATGCCACATGGCGGCCGATGCGAAGACGATGAACACGACGCCGTAGAGCGTGCGACCGAGCGACCACCATGGGTGAGAGGCGCCGGCCAGTTCGAGATAGAAGGCGGGGATCCAAAGCAGGCCGACGGCAAACAGCGCGTTGGCGATATGCGGCTCCGCGCGTACGGCTGCGCGATGCTCATGCGGCGAGACGCCGGCTAGCAGATGAAACTTGATGGGCAACTCGGTCATCTCGATCGCTCCGGCATCGTGGCGAAAACTAGACGCAGCTTCGCCGCTCTGCCGATCAGCCGGCGCCCGTTGTCGGCACCGTATCAGGCGCTGCGTCGAGCAACGTCGTTCAATCGGGCGAAGTCGAGAATCTGCACTTCCTTGCCCTGCACTTTGATGAGCCCTTGCTTTTGAAAACGCGACAGCGTCCGGCTGACGGTTTCGAGCTTGAGCCCGAGGAAACTGCCGGTCTCTTCGCGCGTCATGCGCAGGACGAACGCGCTCGGCGAGTACGAGCGCGCTTTCCAGCGGCGCGACAAGTCGAGCAGAAACGCCGCCACGCGTTCGTCGGCCGTCATCGTGCCGAGCATCATCATCGCATTGCTTTCGCGGACGAGCTCGGCGCTCAGCATGCGAAACACGTTGTGCTGCACGGCCTTGACTTCGCGGCTCAAGAGCTCGAGCAGATCGAACGGCATGACGCAGACGCTGCTGTCCTCGAGCGCGATCGCATCGCTTGCGTAATGCGCCGCGGAAATGCCGTCGGCGCCGAGCAGCTCTCCGGACACGTAGAAGCCTGTGACTTGTTCGCGGCCGTCGACGAGCAACGTGACCTTCTTGAACGAGCCGGTGCGCACGGCATACAGATTGCTGAAGCCATCGCCGACGCGATAGAGTGTTTCGCCCTTTTTCACGTGGCGATAGCCGAGCACGAGGTCGTCCATTTTCTGCGAGCATGCGAGCTCGTCGGGGTTGACCGCGCAGACGGGACGCAAAGAGCAGGTCTTGCAAGAGGAGGTCACGCCCCCGAGTGTCGCCAAGGCGCGCACCGTAGGCTCGGCGTGCAACGACATCGACGCGCGGCGCTTGGCCGCAGCGCCGTGCGCGCTTGCCCGTTCGCTAGCACCGAACATTTGCATTCTCCTTTTCTTCATCGATAAACGCGGACCGCTTCGCCGCTCGCCGGCTTGCGCCGGCGTGCGGCTTGCGCCGGCACGAAGTGTCCTTCAACGCCCCGCCACAGCCTATCGTCCACAGACGAGAGTCGTGTCGGCACATTCACACACGCTGTCAGGCGATTCCTACGGCACCCACTCGCCACACGCGACAAAGCGCCTTATTGGTTAGCTTCTTGCGACACGGCGAGTTTGTCACGCATCAGCGGCGCGGCGAACCGTCGCATGCCCCGCATGCAACCCACGAAGTGCGACGTTATCGTGCGAACTCTGATCCAGGTCAACCCGCGAAGCAGGCCGAACTGTTTTAATTGCGCCGTTTTGCCGATGGAATCGGTGCGCCGGCGCACGCGTCGGATTCGAGTGCGCGTTCGTGTCGCAGGCTGTGCTTCCGTTTTCGTCTGCATTGATTAGAATCGGTAAGCCAGCCGCGAAAAGACGCATTGCCGTTCAGGTCCGCACCGCTGCGAACTAGAAGCCGTGGGCGCGCCGCATATCGTTCGTGTCCCCGGAGACGATGACGTGATGCTGAGAAGAAGAATTGCTGCTGTTGTCCTCACAGGTGTGGTTGCCGTTGCCGCGCATGCGCAAGATTCGCAAGATGCGCAGGGCGAGCGGGCTCCCGATACGATGCAGGCTCGTGTCCTTGCCTGCGCCGCTTGTCATGGCGCGCGCGGCGAAGGCACGGACAACGACTACTTTCCGCGGCTCGCGGGCAAGCCGGCCGGATATCTCTACAACCAGCTGATCGCGTTCCGCGACGGCCGGCGCCAATACCCGCCCATGAACTACCTGCTCGCTTATCTGCCCGATGCCTACCTGCATCGGATCGCGGAATACTTCGCGAGCCAGCGCCCGCCCTATCCGCCCGCGTTGACGCCCGCCGTCTCGGCGACGTTGCTCGCGCGCGGCCAGCAACTGGCCAAGGCAGGCGACCCGTCGAAGAACATCCCCGCTTGCGCCGCGTGCCACGGCGCCGCGCTCACGGGCATGGAGCCCGCCGTTCCGGGCCTGCTCGGCCTGCACGCCGACTACATCAGCGCACAACTCGGCGCATGGCGTTACGGCACACGTAAGTCGTACGCGCCCGATTGCATGCATGAGGTCGCTTCGCGCTTGACGAACGACGACATCACGGCCGTCGCCGCATGGCTCGCCTCGTCGCCGGGGCCGGCCAACCCCACGTTCGCTCCCGCGGGGAGCCTGAAGATGCCGCTGCGTTGCGGCAGCGAACCGCAATGACGGAGTCTTTCGTGCCAGCCATTCTTTCTCTTTCACGCTCTCTTGCTCGCGTGAGTGCGGGCATCGCGCTCGCCGCGGCGAGTGCGCTCGCATTTGCCCAAGGCCCGGCCAACGCGTCGGCCGACATCGTCAAACGCGGCGAATACTTGGCGCGCGCCGGCGATTGCATCGCTTGCCACACGCAGCCCGGCGACAAGCTCTTCTCGGGCGGCCGCGCGATGCCGACGCCGTTCGGCACGCTGTTCTCGCCGAACATCACGCCGGACAACGAAACCGGCATCGGCGCTTGGACCGCCGACGAGTTTTACCGAATGATGCACACGGGCCGCTCGCGTGACGGCTCGCTGCTGTATCCCGCGATGCCCTTCGGCGCCTACACCAAAGTCACGCGTGCAGACTCAGACGCGATCTTCGCGTACTTGCGCTCGGTGCCGCCCGTGCATCAGCCGAACCGCCCGCACGAGATGCGTTTCCCGTACAACAACCGCGAGCTGCTGCTCGGCTGGCGCACGCTGTACTTCCGAGAAGGCGAATACCAGGCCGATCCCACGCGGTCGGTCGAGTGGAATCGCGGCGCCTATCTCGTGCAAGGCCTCGGGCACTGCTCGATGTGCCATACCGCGATCAATGCGCTCGGCGGCAGCTCGGAGTCCAAGGCATTCGAAGGCGGCCTGATTCCGATGCAGGATTGGTATGCGCCGTCGCTCACGTCGAACAAGGAAGCCGGGCTTGGCGATTGGAGCATCGAGGACATCTCGGACCTGCTGCAAAAAGGCGTGGCCAAACGCGGCGCCGTGTACGGCCCGATGGCGGAAGTCGTCTACGACAGCCTGCAATACCTCTCCGACGAGGACGTGCGCGCGATGGCCGTCTACCTGAAGTCGCTGCCCCAGCACGGCGGAGAGAACGGCGGCAACGGCAAAAGCAAGCTGTCGGGCGAGGAAAGCGCGTTGCTCGTGCGGCTCGGATCGAAGATCTACGACGCGCAGTGCGCGACGTGCCACGGCAAGCGCGGCGAAGGCAAGCTGCCCGACTTCCCGCCGCTCGCCAACAACCAATCGATCCAAATGACCTCGGCCGTCAATCCGATCCGGATGGTGCTCAACGGCGGCTACGCGCCGGGCACGGCGAAGAACCCGTCGCCCTACGGGATGCCGCCCTTCGCGCAATCGCTGTCGGACGAGGAGGTCGCGGCCGTCGTGACGTTCATACGCACGGCCTGGGGCAATCGCGGCACGGCGGTCACGGCCAAGGAGGCCAACGCTTTGCGCTCCGCACCGCTTTATTGATTCCGAGGACGCCATGATTCCGAACAACGAGGCGCATACGGACGCCAACGATCCCGAAGCGCATCGCGTCGACGACATCGTCAGCGCCGGACCGTCGGGCGCGATCGCGGTGGCCGGCATCGCCACGGCCATCGTGGTGGCGCTCTGGTTTGCGTTTTACTTCCTGGTCTTTTTGCCGCGCGGCTTTACTCACTGAGCGAGCGAGATGTCGAACATTCCCTCTTCCGAACACGCTCGAGGCGCGGCGGTCGCTGCCCGCGTCGAGCGCAAATGGGCGGCCGTGAGCCTCGCGATCATCGTGCTGCTCGTTGCGATGGTCGTCTACACCGGCCTGCATTGGGCCGCGATGCCGCCTTCTCGCGTCGAAACGATCGATCCGACCACGCTGCACGTGTCGGGCGAATTCATCGAGAGCAATCTCGGCAGCGCGGTCGAAACCGACGGGTCCGTCACGGTGCGCATCGTCGCGCAGCAATATTCGTTCACGCCGCAATGCATCGTCGCACCGGCCGATACGCCGATCACGTTCCGCGTGACGAGCGCCGACGTCGTGCACGGCTTTCTCGTGGCCGATACGAACATCAATTCCATGGTCGAGCCGGGGTACGTCTCGACCTTCAAGACGAGCTTTGCGAAGCCCGGCGATCACCTGATGCCCTGCCACGAATATTGCGGCACGGGCCACGAAGGCATGTGGGCGCACGTGAAGGTGCTCGATCGCGCCGCATTCGACAAGCTCGCGGCCAACGCTCGGAGGCTTAGCTGTGCTCAATAACAAACGTCTCGTGCTCGCGCACTTTTGGTTGGCCTTCGCCACGTTCGGGGTCGCGCTGTTGCTCGGCGCATGGCAAATGTACGTGCGCAGCCCCATGCATGCATGGCTCGGGCAGCCGGAGCTGTATTACCGCTCCGTGACGGCGCACGGCTCCGTCATGGGCTATGTGTTCCCCACGCTGATCGCCATGGGCTTCGGCTACGCGATCAGCGAGCTGTCGCTCGAGCAGCCGCTCGCGGGCAAGCGCTGGGCCTGGATCGGCTGGTGGCTCGTGGCCGTCGGCTCGGTCACGGCGATGATCCCGGTTTCGCTGGGCCGCGCCTCGGTGCTCTATACGTTCTATCCGCCGATGGTCGGCAATCCGTTCTACTACATCGGGGTCGTGCTCGTCGTCGTCGGCTCGTGGATCTGGGTTGCGCTGATGTCGATCAACCTGCGCATCTGGAAGCGCTCGAACCCCGGCAAGCCGGTGCCGTTGGCGATGTTCGCGAATGTCGCGGGCTCGTACCTGTGGGCCTGGACGGCCATCGGCGCGGCGATCGAAATCCTCTTCCAGATTTTGCCCGTCGCACTCGGCCTAAAATCGACGATCGACTCCGGGCTCGCACGCGTGTTCTTTTCTTGGACGCTGCACGCGATCGTCTACTTCTGGCTCATGCCCGCCTATATCGCCTACTACACGCTCGTTCCGCGGGCTGTCGGCGGCCGGCTCTACAGCGACGTGATGGCGCGTATTTCGTTCATCTTGTTCCTCGTGGTCGCGATGCCGATCGGCATCCACCACTTGTTCGCCGATCCGCAAGTGGGCTCGGGCTTCAAGTTCCTGCAATCGGTGTTCACGGCGCTCGTTTCGGTGCCGACGCTGCTGACGATCTTTACGATTTGCGCGTCGGTCGAGATCGCGGGACGGTTGCGCGGCGGGCGCGGCCCGTTCGGCTGGCTGCGCGCCCTGCCCTGGCACGAACCGATGATGCTGGCCGTCGCATTCTCGTTCGTCATGCTCGGCTTCGGCGGCGCGGGCGGTCTCATCAACATGAGCTACCAGCTCGATTCGACGGTGCACAACACGCAGTGGATCACGGGTCACTTCCATCTGATCTTCGGCGGCGCGATCGTCATCATGTATTTCGCGATCGCGTATGACCTGTGGCCGCAGTTGACGGGCCGCGCGCTCACGAGCCTGAAGCTGATCCGCTGGCAGCTGTGGCTGTGGTTCATCGGCATGATCGTGACGACGTTCCCTTGGCATTACGCCGGCATTCTCGGCATGCCGCGGCGCATGGCCTACTTCGATTACAGCAACCCGGCCATCGCGCCCGAAGCGATCACCGTCGACCTCTCGCTCGTCGGCGCTCTGATTCTCGTCGCCTCCGGCGTGCTGTTTTTCATCGTGCTCGCGCGCGGCCATCGCGGCCAACCGGCGCGCGTGGAGAAATACACGTTCAGCACGGCCGTTCATCCGCCCGCCCGATTGCCGATCGCACTCAATAGCCACGGTCTGTGGGTCGCGCTCATGATCGCGCTGACTGTCGTCAACTACGGCTATCCGATCGCGCAACTGCTCGTGCTCAAGCAGACGTCCGTGCCGGCGATCTACATGGGAGGCGCGCGATGAGCACCGAAGAACGCCTATTCTCGCTGCGCAACCGCTGGTTTACCGTCAGCGTCGGGCTGACCGCCGGCGTGGCCATCGTGTCGATCTTGATCGGCTTCATTTGGCTGCCGTCGGTTCAGACCGACTCGCAATTCGGCGGCATCTGGAACGCGATCTGCAGCGCGGCCGGCGTGCCGCAGCAATGGTTCGTGTCCACGCCCGTCACGTCCAAGGTGAAGACGAGCGAGGTCGTCGTCACACCGACGATGTTCGCCGACGCCGATGCGCTCTCGATCGGCCGCGGCGCCACGCTGGCGTTGCGATGCTCGATGTGCCACGGGCCGCAGGGGATCAGCCAAGCGAATTCGCCGAACCTTGCGGGGCAGTACGAAACCGTGATCTACAAGCAGCTCAAGGATTTTCAAACGGGGGCGCGCACGAATGCGGTGATGAGCCCGATGGTGGCGACGCTGTCCGACCAGGACATGCGCGATCTTTCCGCGTACTACGCCTACCTGCCGAAGCTGCCCGGCTATCACCCGGCCAATCAAACGGTGCCGCCGATCGTCGCGACCGGTTCGCCGATGCGCAATATCGCGCCGTGCGCGTCGTGCCATGGTGCGGCCGATCATAAGACCGGCACGCCTTGGCTCGAAGGCGAACCCGAAGCCTATATTCGCGCGCAGTTGCAGGCCTTTGCAGCGGGCGACCGTCATAACGACATCAACGAGCAGATGCGCAACGTCGCACGGCGGATGACGCCGGATGAAATCGCGGCGGCTGCGAAGTACTACTCGAGTCAGCCCTGAGTGCGGTTCGAAGGCGAGTCAGACCTTCGTCGTACCCGTCAGCCACTCGCGCG
The DNA here is from genome assembly GCA_966212325.1 of uncultured Burkholderiaceae bacterium. Lineage (GTDB taxonomy): Bacteria > Pseudomonadota > Gammaproteobacteria > Burkholderiales > Burkholderiaceae > Trinickia. The sequence continues at coordinate 9,294 of CBIHRA010000033.1, forward strand.
CTTTGAGCATGCCGTTCCAATAAAACCAGGGCAGCACCTTCGCCTTGAGCAGCCAAGCGAGCGTACTGGGCTTGGTCGGATCGAGCGGGAACGTGGGCAGCAGCTTGCCGCCATAGCCGAACTCGGCCAGCACGACCTTGCCCCGCTCGACGGTGAGCGGACAGGCGCCGTAGCCGTCGTAACGGCTCGGCATGGGCAACCCGGCGCGCATGGCGAGCAGGTTGGCCGCGACGATCACGGCTTGCTTGCGCGCGGCGGCGGCGGTTTTCGCATTGGGCGCGGAGCAGATGTCGCCGAGCGCGAACACGTTCGGATAGCGCGGGTGCCTAAGCGTCGCGTGATCGACTTCGCACCAGCCCGCCGCGTCGGCGAGTTGGCTGTCGCGGATGAAGTCCGGTGCGACTTGAGGCGGCACGACATGGATCATTTCGAACGGCTTGGCGACGCGCGTGGTTCGGCCGTCGTCCCCCTTCACGTCGAAGTACGCGCGTTTGGCGGGCCCGTCGACGGCGACGAGATTGGAGCGGAACGCCAGATCGGCACCATAGCGGCGCACGTATTTCATCAACGACGGCACGAAGGCGGCCACGCCGAACAGCACGGCGCCGTCCGTGTTGAATTCGACGTTGATGTGCTCGAGCGCGCCCACGCGCCGCCAATGATCGCAAGACAGATACATCGCCTTTTGCGGCGCACCGGCGCATTTGATCGGCATCGCCGGTTGCGTGAACAGCGCGGTCCCGCTGCGCATCGACCGCACGAGTTCCCACGTATAGGGCGCCATGTCGTAGCGATAGTTCGACGTCACGCCGTACTTCCCGAGCGCTTGTTCGAGTCCTTCGATGCGCTCCCACGCAAGGCGTAGCCCCGCCGCCACGACCAGGTCTCGATAAGGCACCGTCTTGCCGTTTTCGAGCCGCACGCGGTTGTCGTCGGGCTCGATGCGCTCGACCGCGGCGCGGATCCACGTCACGCCCTTCGGCATCACTTCGCCCATAGGGCGGCGCGTCTCGGCGGCATCGAACACACCGCCCCCGACGAGCGTCCATGCGGGCTGGTAATCGTGGGTGTCGCGCGGCTCGATCACGGCGATGTTCAAGGACGGCTGCCGACGCAGCAAGCTGGCCGTGACGGCGATGCCCGCGCTGCCGCCGCCAACGACGACGACGTCGAACGTCTCGTCCCAGGTACAGGCCGGTGCGGCGTCGGGCGTGAATGGCGTGGACATTTTTGCGTGAGCTCCGGTTCGGATTTCAGATGCGCGCGGCGCGTCGCCGCGTGACGAGCGAATCAAGGGCCATGCCCGCGATCATAGCGAGAACGAAGAGCCATGCCTTCGGCTGTCCGCTCGATGCGGTGACGAGCGCGGGGCCCGGGCAAAAGCCCGCGAGTCCCCAGCCGATACCGAACAGCGCGCTTCCCACGATCAGCGGATGATCGATGCGGGCCGCGGCGGGCCATGACATCGGCGCGCCGAGGAGGCTGCGGCTGCGGCGCCGCGTAACGAGGAACGCGACGACGCCGATCGTGATGGCTCCTGCCATGACGAAGGCGAGCGATGGATCCCAAGGGCCGGCGAGATCGAGAAAGCCGAGCACTTTCTCCGGATTGGCCATGTTCGAGACGATGAGACCTAGGCCGAATAAAAGGCCTGCGGCGAAACCAGATAGCGCGAGCATGTCAGACGTGGCGAAGTAGAAAGACGGTCAAGAACCCGAACGACATGAACGTGAGCGTTGCGGCGACCGAGCGGGCCGAGCCGCGCGAAATGCCGCACACGCCGTGTCCGCTCGTGCAGCCCGAGCCGTAGCGCGTGCCGAAGCCCACGAGCAGCCCCGCCGCGACGAGCGTGAGCGGCGACGCGGCAATCGTCGTCCCCGGAAGCGGTGCGGCCAAACGCCACAACCACGGCGCGGCGATCAGGCCGGCGAGAAACGCGAGCGGCGAAGCTCGATCGGCCGTGCGCGATCCGACGAGGCGTCCGATCATCCCGCTGATGCCGGCAATACGGCCGTTGAGCAACATATAGAGGCCCGATGCGGCGCCGATGGCGAGTCCACCCGCCAAGGCCGCGCCCGGCGTGAAGTGCGACAGGTCTAGGATCATGCGGAACGGCCCTTTGGGCCCTTTGTCTTGTCGCAAAAGAGGCTCGACAGCGTTTGCATGATTGCGACGACCTCATGGCTGGCTAGGCTGTAGTAGATGAACTTGCCTTCTCGCCGCGAGGCGACGAGCCCTTCTTCGCGCAGCACGCCGAGGTGCTGAGACAGACTGGGTTGATGAATGCCGACGCTCGCCTCGAGCTGGCCCACATTCTGCTCGCCCTGCGTCAGTTGGCACAGCAAAAGGAGGCGATCCTCGTGCGCCATGGCTTTGAGCAGCGTGCAACATTGCGAGGCAGATTCGCGCAGGCCATCCAGTGTTTGTGCGGTAAGCTGACTTTGCATGAAATGGATGCGGATGGTTGACCCAACAATATGTTGAAAGACATTATATTGATTGATATAGTGTTTGGCAACGTCACTTTGAAAGGGGCTTGACGATGCGTCCCCAGGTAGCGCCGTTCTTCGATTCAGCGACATCTACGTTCACGTATGTCGTGCATGCGGGCGACGGCACATCCGCCGCCATCATCGATTCCGTCCTCGACTACGATCCCAAGTCCGGGCGTACGTCGACGACGTCGGCCGACCATGTGATTGCGTTCGTGCGAGCGCATCGGCTGCGCGTCGAATGGCTGCTGGAAACGCATGCGCATGCCGATCACGTATCGGCGGCGCACTACCTGAAGCGCGAACTCGGCGGCAAAACCGGCATCGGCGAACAGATCCGTCTGGTCCAACGCACGTTCAAGGGCATCTTCAATTTGGGCGAGGACGTCCCCGCGGACGGCACGCAGTTCGACCACCTGTTCGCGGCCGACGAAGCCTTCACTGTCGGCGACCTTGCCGCGCGAGCGCTGCATGTCCCGGGCCATACGCCGGCCGACGTCGCCTATCAGATCGGCGACGCCGTATTCGTCGGCGACACGATGTTCATGCCGGACGTCGGTTCCGCTCGTTGCGACTTTCCTGGCGGCGACGCGCACGCCCTTTACCGGTCCGTGCGCAAGCTGCTGTCGCTGCCGCCGCGAACGCGTCTTTTCATGTGTCACGACTATCCGCCCGACACGCGCGACGCAACCTGTGAAACCACGGTGGAGCAGGAGCTTCGCTCGAACGTGCATCTGCACGAGGGGGTATCGGAGGATGCGTTCGTCCAGATGCGAACGGCGCGCGACAAGACGCTGTCGATGCCTGTGCTGATCTTGCCGGCCGTGCAATTGAACATTCGTGCCGGCGATATGCCCGCGCCGGAATCGAACGGCGTCCGTTACCTGAAGATTCCGCTCAACGCGCTTTGATGTGCGTTGCCCCTTTGGCGCGTCTCGCGCGGTGCTTCCCGGGGGACGGTCGAGGGGGCGCTACCGGCGGGCAAGCCGCACGAGCGGCTGCTCCGCAGGCGGTAGCCCGAGCAGCCGAGAAAGCTTGCCTTGCTCGGCCGCGATATCGGCGAGCGTGAATTTATCCAAGACTTCGAAATAGGCCCGCAGCGCGGCGCCCAGCACACCGCGCAACCCGCATGCGGCGGTGATGACGCACGCATTGCCTTCCGTATCGAAGCATTCGACCATTCGAAAGTCCTGCTCCATCGTGCGCACGACGTCGCCCACGGTGATGCGCGAAGCCGGCCGGCCGAGCTTCAACCCCCCTGTCCTTCCGCGCGTCGTGCTCAAGAAACCCGCGCGCCCGAGCGCATGCACGATCTTGACGAGATGCCCGCGAGCGAGCCCGAGGGCCTCGGAGACCTCGGCGATCGTGACGAGCTCGTCCGAGCGCACGGCCGCGTACATGAGGACACGCAGGCTGTAATCCGTGAAATCAGTGAGTCGCATAACGCACCTATAAAGTAGATGCATTGTATATCTTTTGTTGACCCGAGATGCACGCTTGACGTGGCGCGGCGAGCCCATCCGCACACCTTCGGATCGAAAGATTGATGATGTATGTCAAGTTTCCGGGCGTCCTCGGCTCGATAATGACTCGATGGCCGGCAGTGCCGCCCGGCCCCGCACGTCCATGGGAAATAACATGTCAGTCCAATGCGCGCCCGCCGGCGAACGCGCGGTCAGCGTCTCCGAATCGGCCGACGGCCGTCTCGTCGATATCGACCTGTCGGAAGCGCTGATTCGCCGCTTCGACAACGCCGGCCCCCGCTATACGTCTTATCCGACGGCGGACCGATTCGCCCCCGCGTTCGACGAGGCGGCCTATCGCGCGCATCTCGCCGAGCGCGCGACTGCCGCCGCCCCGCCCCCGCTATCGATCTACGCGCATCTGCCGTTTTGCGAATCGCTCTGCTATTTCTGTGCGTGCAACAAGGTCATCACGCGCGAGCATGGGCGCGCGGCCGAGTACCTTCGCTACTTGCTGCGTGAAATCGCGATGGTGGCGCCTGAGCTCGGCGCCGCGCGGCGCGCGTCCCAACTGCACTTGGGCGGTGGCACGCCCACCTTCTTCAGCATCGCCGAGCTGGGCGAGCTGATCGATGCGTTGCATCGGCATTTCGATTTCGCGCCGAACGCCGAGCTCGGCGTGGAGATCGATCCGCGCACGGTCACGCCACACACGCTCGCGCAGCTCGGGGCGCTCGGGTTCAATCGAACGAGCTTCGGCGTACAAGATTTCGATCCCGCCGTGCAGCAGGCCGTCAATCGCGTCCAGCCGCTCGACATGGTCGAGCGCGCGCTCGGCGCAAGCCGCGATGCCGGTTTTCAATCGATCAACATCGACCTCATCTACGGTTTGCCTCGGCAATCGGTTGCGAGTTTCGACCGCACGCTCGACGAAGTCGTCCGGCTCGCGCCGGATCGCATCGCGCTCTATAACTACGCCCATCTGCCGGCCCGTTTCAAGGCCCAGCGGCTAATCGACGCGAGCGAGTTGCCGATCGCGGAAGACCGTCTGCGAATCTTCATGCGCGCGACGCGGCGCCTTCTCGACGCGGGATACGTCTATATCGGACTCGATCACTTCGCGAAGCCGGACGACGAACTGAGCCGCGCGCTGCGCGAGAACTCGTTGCACCGCAATTTTCAGGGGTATACGACGAAGGCGGAGTGCGATCTCGTAGGATTCGGCGTCTCGGCCATCGGCAAGATCGGCCGCGCCTATTGCCAGTCGACGCGTTCGGTCAAGACCTATTACGAGCACCTGAGCGAAGGCCGGCTGCCTGTCGAGCGCGGACTCGCGTTGAGCCCAGACGACCTGCTGCGGCGCGAAGTCGTCATGACGGTCATGTGCAGCACGCCGCTCGATTTCCGAGCGATCGAGGCCGCACATGGCATCCAGTTCAGGCGCTACTTCAGCGCGGAACTCGCGGCGCTCGAGCCCCTCGTTCAGGCGGAGCTCGTTGCGGTCGACGACGATTCGATCCGCGTCCTTCCGAAGGGGCGCTTGTTCGTGCGCGCGATCGCCATGACGTTCGACGCATACCTCGGGCGACCCAGCGCAGCCTCGTATTCCAAGCTGATATAGCGGAGCGGAGTGCGCACATGCAAAAAGCGAAGATTCGCGTTCAGGACTTTCTGGCCCGGATGCCGCTCTTCAACGAGTTGGCTCCGCACGAGCTCGATCGCATTGCGCAGGGCACGACGCAGCAGCAAGTCGCACGCAAAGCGACGGTCTTTCACTGCGGCGACCTCTGCACGGGCCTTCACGCGGTAGTTTATGGACAGATCAAGCTCAGCGTGATTTCTCCGCTCGGCGAAGAGAAGGTCGTGCGGCTCGTCGGACCGGGCGATAGCTTCGGCGAGGCGCTCATGTTCCTCGGCAAGCCCTACTTCGTATCGGCGCAGGCAATAGGCGATTCGCTGCTGCTTCACGTGGCCAAAGCCACCATTCTCGACGCGCTGCGCGACGATCCCGACTTCGCATGCAAGATGCTGGCGGGCATGAGCGCACGGTTGCATGCGTTGATGCGCGACGTGGAGGCGTATTCGCTGCGCTCGGGCACGCATCGCGTCATCAGCTATTTGCTGGCTCAGAAAGCCGAGCCCGAATCGGATTCGGAGAACTCGGCCCTGCGTGTGCAACTCGAGGCGGGCAAGAAGATGGTCGCCTCCCGGCTCAATCTCACCCCCGAGCATTTTTCGCGCATTCTGCACGAACTCGTTACCCGCGGGCTCGTCGCCATCAACGGCCGCGAGATCCTCATTCCCGATCCTTCGAAGCTGCAAGCCGCCTGCGCGTACTGAGGCGCACGCTTAGGCGCGCGCGCCGACGAGTTCGCGCCTCACGCGCATGTAAATGCCCAGCGCGTGCGCCATGTTGGCGCCGAGCCATGCACTCGATACGCCGAACGCGAGCGCCGCGGGACGAGCCAGCGCTTGCGGCCGTGCGCAGGCCGCAAGCAGAAGCGCAAACGCAGCGAGATGCGCCCAGAACTGCGCACGCGCCCGTTCGTCGGGCAATACCGCTTTCACCTTCGGAACACTTGGCGCACGCACGTCGAGCGACGCCTGCAAGTGGTACCAGAGCAGGAACGGGACGATCTTATAGAGCATGCCGTTGATCGACGAGCCGATCGCGCCTACGATCAACAGAACCCCGACGGCCACCCCGATCGACGGCTGTCCGCTCGCCTCGGCGATGGCCCGGGCCGCCGCGGCTGCGATCAGGCTGCTCATCGACGTCTGCCAGAATAACGTGGTCGCGTCGGGCGCGGGTCGCTTGCGCCGACGAAGCAACGCGAGCGTCACGACGGCGAAGACGACATAGGCCGCGAACGGTGCAGCGTCGGCGACCGACGCCGCGACGGGCAGCACCGCCCGCAACGCAAAGCTCGACAACGAAGCAAGCACGAGCGCGAGAAACGACAGCGGCGCGAAGGCATGAGTGAGCGCGCGCGGGTAGGGCTCGGTGACTTGAAACATCGGGATCACCTGATACGCCACGCCGGCGGTGAGCAGTCCCACCCATCCGCCGAAGCCCCAGGTCAAATGGAGCTTCGTGAACGCAACGGCCGGAAGCGGCAGCGGCCAGGCGAATGAGGCTGCGAGCGCGGCGCCGAGCCCGGCCGTGACGAGCAGAGCGGCGAGCGCGAGGCGAATGGCGCGCCGAATATCGGCGATGCCGTGCGCACCAGGGCTCGCGCGGCGCATGAGCGCCAACGAGCAGGCGGCGCTGAACCACACTATCGCAACCGCACACATGGCAGCGGCAGGCGGAAACAGTTCGTTCTCCGAACTAACGAATGCCGCCGCGAGCAACATCGTGCCGAACGTGAGCAATGCGTGCACGCCGGCAGCCGTCGTGCGAACACGCGCCACCTGAACGCCTGCGACGACAGGCAGAATCTGAATCAACGCACCCATCATGACGCTGGCAAAGACGCCGAGCGTCATCAGATGCGTCGCGGCTAGCGCAAACGGCGACCACCGCGTCGAAAACGCCGAAGGGCCGGCGTAAAGTAGCAGGCCCGCCGTAATCGTCGCAAACACCGGCGCGTTGATAAAGAAGGGAAGGGTCGCCCCGAGCGGCGGCGAGGCGTCCAGTGCGAGATTACGCCGCATCACCGGCCTCGCCAAATGTCGATCTCGAAGCGCCTATTCGCGAGCGCATGCGCTTCGTATTCGAAGCCGTTGCGCGTGAGCAGCGAATAGAGCGGAAACGGCTCTCGGTCGATGACCATGCGCAGATAGCGATCGGCCGCGAGTGCGCGCAATGCGACGAGCACGCGCTCCATCGGTTCGGGAGGTTCGAGCCCGCATAGGGCGAGCGTCGTTTCGCAGGCAAGGGGTTTCATCCGTGGCGCTTTGCCGCACCGAGGCCGGTGCGCGCGGGAGTGAGTCGTGCATCGCCACGATAACAAAGCGTGCGGCGTATTTCGGCAATAACCTCGTTCGCATCGAGCATACGCGGCGAGCGAAACCGGTCCTTGACCCAGGTTAAGGCCGGGGGCGCTGCGCGGTCGCACACTACTCGGTACTGCGATCGTCGTGAGGTTGTCCCGTGTCAGTGCCGAAGGCTAAATTCGAACCCCTGCGCATCAAACGCAAAACGTTGTTGCCCATCGTGCAAGGCGGAATGGGTGTTGGGGTGTCCGCGCATCGCTTGGCCGGAACGGTTGCCTCGCTCGGCGCCATGGGGACGATATCGAGCGTCGACCTGCGCCGGCATCATCCCGACTTGATGGCGAAGACGGCGCGCTCGCGCGACCGCGCGCTCATCGATGCCGTCAATCTCGAAGCGCTGCAGCGCGAAGTGCGTTCGGCGTTGACGCTAGCGGGCGGCCGCGGCGCCGTTGCGGTCAACGTCATGCGTGCCGTAGCGGCCTATGCCGACTACGTGCGATGCGCGTGCGAGAGCGGCGCAGATGCGGTCGTCGTCGGCGCGGGGCTGCCGCTCGATTTGCCGGAGTTGACGGCCGACTTTCCGAATGTCGCATTGATCCCGATCTTATCGGACGCGCGCGGCATCGGTCTCGTGCTCAAGAAATGGATGCGCAAGCAACGCTTGCCCGATGCGATCGTCATCGAGAATCCGCGCTACGCTGCCGGACACCTGGGCGCGCCGACGATCGACGGTATCGGCAACGCGAATTTCGCGTTTCCCGAAGTGATCGAAGGCACGTTGGCCTTGTTCAAGGAACTTGGTCTCGAGCGCGAGCGCATTCCCCTCATTGCGGCAGGCGGCGTCCATACTCATGAGCAGATGCGCACCCTCGTTGCGCTCGGTGCGACCGCCGTGCAACTGGGCACGCCGTTCGCCGTGACCGAGGAGGGCGATGCGCATCCGAACTTCAAGCGTGTGCTGGCCGAGGCGACGCCCGAGGATATCGTGACCTTCATGAGCGTCGCGGGCCTTCCTGCCCGGGCGGTCCGTACGCCTTGGCTGGCTGAATACTTGGAGAAGGAAGCGAAGCTGCAACGCGTGGCGAAACCGCGCAAATGCACGGTGGGCTTCGATTGCCTGCAGCAATGCGGCTTGCGCGACGGCATCGCCAAGCACGGCCAGTTTTGCATCGACACGCGGCTTGCCTATGCGCTGGCCGGCGACGTCAAACGAGGCCTGTTCTTCCGCGGCTCGGAGGCGCTGCCTTTCGGGCGGCAGATCCGCCCCGTGCGCGATCTCATCGACTTCATTTTGACGGGGGCGGTCCACGACGAACGCGCGGGCGGCGCGGCGTGCGAGGACGCCGTGAGCCTTGGCGAAGCGGCGTGACGTGGCGCTCGACATAAGGCGTATTTTTCTTTGACACGAAGAGGCATGCTCGACCGATGGAGCTCGTTTGTCCTGCCGGTAGTCTTCCGGCGCTGAAGGCCGCAATCGACAACGGCGCCGATTGTGTCTATCTCGGTTTTCGCGACGCGACCAACGCGCGAAATTTCGCGGGGTTGAATTTCGACGAGGCGTCGATTCGCACCGGCATCGATTACGCGCATCGACGCGGGCGCAAGGTGCTGCTGGCGCTCAATACGTATCCTCAGCCGGCGGCATGGCCGGTTTGGCGGGCCGCTGTCGACCGCGCGGCCGCCTCGGGGATCGACGCGATCATCGTCGCAGATCCCGGACTCATGCGCTATGCGCGCGATCGATACCCCGATTTGCGCTTGCATCTTTCGGTACAAGGTTCGGCAACGAACTTCGAAGCGATCGAGTTTTATCGGCAGCACTTCGGCATTTCGCGTGCCGTGCTGCCGCGCGTGCTGTCGTTGTCCCAGGTCGAGCATGTCGCGGAAAACACGAGCGTCGAGCTTGAGGTATTCGGCTTCGGAAGCCTGTGCGTGATGGTCGAAGGGCGGTGCGCGCTGTCTTCCTACGTCACCGGAGAATCGCCCAATACGCACGGCGTCTGCTCGCCGGCCAAGCACGTGCGGTGGCAAAAAACGCCGCAAGGGTTGGAGTCGCGGCTGAACGGCGTGCTGATCGATCGATACGCGGACGACGAGAACGCCGGTTATCCGACGCTATGCAAGGGCCGCTTCGACGTGGCCGACGAAAGCTACTACGCGATAGAAGAGCCCACGAGCTTGAATACGCTGGAGTTGTTGCCCCGCCTCTCGCAGATCGGCGTGAGCGCGATCAAGATCGAAGGGCGCCAGCGCAGTCCCGCCTATGTCGCGCAGGTCACGCGCGTGTGGCGCGACGCGATCGATCAGTGCCGCGCGAATCCGCAGCGCTACAGCGTCAAGCCCGCGTGGATGGGCGAGCTCGATAAAGTCGCCGAAGGTCAACAGCACACGCTGGGCGCCTACCATCGCCCTTGGAAATGACGCTTGCGGCTCGATGAGCCGCGAGCGGGAGAGCAATGTGAAGATCGCATTAGGTCCTATCCACTACTATTGGTCGCGCGTCGCGACGCTGCAATTTTACGAAGCGATGAGCGACACGTCCGTTGACATCGTCTATTTGGGAGAAACGGTGTGTGCGCGCCGTCATGAATTGCGTGCCTCGGATTGGCTCGACATCGCCGGCATGCTGTCGGAGGCCGGCAAGCAAGTGGTGTTGTCGACGCAGATTCTCTTGGAGTCCGGGAAGGACGTGGCCACGATGAAAGCGGTGACCGGAAACGCCCGCTATCTCGTCGAAGCCAACGATATGGGCGCCGTTCGCTGCATGGAGGGCAATGCTTTCGTGGCCGGGCCCTGGCTCAACGTCTACAACGAGCCGACGTTGGGCGTCATGGCAGGCCTTGGCGCGAAGCGCTGGGTCATGCCGCTCGAAATGGGCGCCGATGCGCTCGCACGCATGCAGGCCGCACGTCCGGATTCGGTGGAGACGGAAGTATTTGCCTATGGGCGCTTACCGCTAGCGTTCTCCGCACGCTGCTTCACCGCGCGGCATCGAAATCTTCCGCGCGACAACTGTCAATACGTGTGCCTCGAGCATCCTGACGGCCTTGCGCTGAGGACGCGCGAAGGCCAGCCGTTTCTCGTATTGAACGGCATCTCGGTTCAATCGGCGCGGGTCTACAACCTCGTCGATTCGGTCGATGCCTTGAGGCAGCTCGGCGTCGATGTGCTTCGTCTGAGCCCTCAATCGCAGGGCATGGGCGAGATCGTCGCGGCGTTCCGCGAGACGATCGAAGGCAGGACGAGCGGCGCACAGGCGCTCGAGCGTATGGCCGAGCTCATGCCCGAGTCGCGCTGCGACGGCTATTGGCACGGCATGCCGGGGCTCGCACAGAGAGGGGGCGGGGCGCCCATGGACGCGGCAAGGAGCATGCAATGAGCGAGGCTGCCTATCAAGTGCCGTCGATGCTGCGCGGCGCGCTGTCGAAGCTGCCGGCGTTTCCCGGGTCGCTGCTGTTCTGTAAAGCGCTGAACCTCATCGTCAAGCCGCATTTGCCGGACGACACCCTAGGTCAGCTCGAAGGACATACGTTGCGTATCGAGGTTCGCGATGCGGGTGTGGCCTTCGATTTCGCCTATCGCGACGGTGCGTTTCGCGCCGTGCGACGCGAAGACGATATCGCGTTGACGATCAGCGCAAGCGCTTTCGATTTCGTTCAGCTCGCGCGCCGCACGCAGGACCCCGACACCCTCTTTTTCAGTCGGCGTTTGACGATGGAGGGGGATACGGAGCTCGGGCTGCTCGTGAAGAATTCGCTCGATGCGATCGACCTGTCGAAGATTTCACTCGAACGGTTCGCCCCCGCGTTCGCGTTTCGACGCGGCGGGGGCCGCCGCGGGAGCGGCCGCAGTGCATAGCCGCGTCCTACAACGCGGTCGTACAGGCGCGCGAGTGCAGGGTGCCTACGTATAGGAGGTTTGAAGGTGAACAAGGAACGACGCGTCATCCCGCTCGTCTATTCGTGCTCGGGATGCTCGAGTGCGGCGCAGATGGCCAATTTCGTGGCGGTGCAGCTCGACAGGCGCGGTCTGGCCGAGATGTCGTGCATCGCGGGCGTGGGCGGCGATGTGCCGGCGTTGCTCAAAGTGGCGCACTCGGGCAGACCGATGATCGCGATCGACGGGTGCGCGCTTGCTTGCGTGAAACAGTCGCTCGCACGGCATGGCATTGCCCCCGACGAATACGTGCAGTTGGCGGAGCTTGGCGTAAAGAAGCGCTTTCACGCCGACTTCGATGTCGAGCAGGCCGAGCGCGTGGTGGCCGAAGTCGGGGAGACGGCGCGTACGCTCAGTCAAACGGCGGGTGAAGTACCCGCAGAAGCATCCGCTGGAACGCGCGCTAAAATGAATTCGGCTGCCGCAACGACTAAGGCTGCCGTAACGAGTAAGGTCTCCGCACCGGCGACGGCCATTGCATCGGCTACACCCGCAGCGGCCTGAGACGCGCGACGAGACGCACGACGAGACGCGCGTAGCCGATAGGCGTCAACCTCGCCGAACCTCGAAGAGGGGAAACGCATCGCGCAGCAGGCGAAGCGTATCCTCGCTCGGGTATCCCGAGATTCCGACGGCGTTCAGCGACGCGTCGCGCGAGCCTTGCTTGCGGAAGACCTGCACCACGTACTTTCGAACGCCCATGTCCGACAGCATCCGCGCGAGCCGTAGCAGGCCGGCGTCAGGCAGCAGGCTCGGGTGCGCCGTCGTTCGGCATTCGTAGGCGACGCCGCTCGCAAGCAGTGCGGCAAGCGCGCGTCGCGCCTGCGCGCCGCTGTCGGGGATCCGCGTCACGCGTTCGTAGTCTTCGAACGGCGCTTTCGCGTCGAACCCGACCCAATCGACGAGCGGTAGCACGTGCTCGAAGCGCCGCGGGTGGGTGCCCGCGCTATGCAGCCCGATCTTGAAGCCAAGCGCGCGCGCATCGGCGATCGCGCCGGCGAGCGCCGGGTCGGCCGTGGGCTCGCCGCCGCTGAAGACCACGCCGTCGACGAGCCCGACGCGGCGCTCGAGAAACCTCATGACGTCGGGCCAATTCACGGCGCCCGTACGCGTGCGCGGCTGCAAATGCGTGTTGTGGCAATAACCGCAACGCCACGGGCAGCCTTGCACGAATACGACGGCGGCGAGCAGCCCCGGAAAATCCGTCGCCGTAAACGGCGTCACTCCGCCGACTTTGAGCGATCGAAGCGGGGCGACCACATGAGAGGTTTGCACGCGTGCGGCCTCAAGCCCGAAGCGAGGCCTCTTCCGTGAAGTACGTGCGCTCGTGGAATTCTCCCTTCTTGCCCGTGTTGAACGACGAGACGGGCCGGTGGTATCCCATGACGCGCGTCCAGATTTCGCACGGTTGGCGCTCTTCGTCGCGAAGTTCGGGGGCGGCTTGACGCATCGTATCGTTCATCGTTAAGACTCCATGGTTTCAGGTTGACGGCATTTACGCTGAAGCAACGCTTCATCGCATTTGGGACAGAACTCGTGACGGCCCGGCAGATAACCGTGCTTCGGGCAAATGGAAAACGTGGGCGTGACCGTGATGTAAGGCAGCGAAAAGCGGCTCAGCGTGCGCTTGACGAGCTCGCGGCAGGCCTCGGCCGAAGACAACGGTTCCGTCATGTACAGATGCAGAACGGTTCCACCCGTGTACTTGCGCTGCAAATCGTCTTGGTGCTCCAGCGCCTCGAAGGGATCGTCCGTGAAGCCCACGGGCAACTGCGACGAGTTCGTGTAGTACGGCATCTCGGGCGTGCCGGCTTGAAGGATATCGGCGTAGCGTTTGCGGTCTTCCTTCGCGAAGCGATAGGTCGTGCCTTCGGCCGGCGTCGCCTCGAGGTTGTACATATGCCCCGTTTCCTCCTGAAACACGAGCATGCGCGCGCGTACGCGATCGAGCAGACGGACGGCGAACGCGTGACCCCACGGCGTCGTCAAGTCATGCGCGTCCCCCGTGAAGTTGCGAATCATCTCGTTGATGCCGTTGACCCCGAGCGTGGAAAAGTGATTGCGCAGGGTGCCCAAATAGCGTTTCGTATAAGGGAAAAGACCGTTGTCGATGTGTTCCTGGATCACGCGGCGCTTGATTTCGAGGCTTTCCTTGCCCAGATCGAGCAGCTCGTCGACGCGTGACATCAGCGCGACTTCGTCGCCTGCGTAGAGATAGCCGAGTCTCGCGCAATTCAAAGTCACGACGCCGATCGAGCCGGTCTGCTCGGCGGAGCCGAATAGGCCGTTGCCGCGTTTGAGCAACTCGCGCAGATCGAGTTGAAGCCGGCAGCACATCGACCGGATCATGTTCGGCTTCAGCTCCGAGTTGATGAAGTTCTGAAAATACGGCAGCCCGTAGCGAGCGGTCATTTCGAACAGGCGCGTGGCGTTCGGGCTCGTCCAGTCGAAATCGGCGGTGATGTTGTACGTCGGAATCGGAAACGTGAAGACGCGGCCCTTCGCGTCGCCGGCCTGCATGACTTCGATGTAGGCCTGGTTGATCATGTCCATCTCCGCTTGCAAGTCGCCGTAGCAGAAATCCATTTCCTTGCCGCCGATGATGGGCACTTGCTCGCGCAGATCCTCGGGGCAGATCCAGTCGAACGTGAGGTTCGTGAACGGCGTTTGGGTCCCCCAGCGCGAGGGCACGTTCAAGTTGTAGATGAGCTCTTGAATGGACTGCCGCACTTCGTCGTAACGCAGCCGATCCTTACGGACGAACGGCGCCATGTACGTGTCGAACGAGCTGAACGCCTGAGCGCCGGCCCATTCGTTTTGCAGCGTTCCCAGAAAGTTGACGATCTGGCCGACCGCACTCGACATATGCTTGGGCGGCGCGGCTTCGACTTTGCCGGGGACGCCGTTGAGTCCTTCGGTCAGCAGCGTGCGCAGCGACCATCCGGCGCAGTATCCCGAGAGCATGTCGAGATCGTGAATATGGATGTCCGCGTCGCGGTGCGCTTGGCCGACGGCGGGCGGATAGACATGGCTCAACCAATAGTTGGCGACGAGCTTGCCCGAGATGTTCAGAATCAATCCGCCGAGCGAGTAGCCCTGATTCGCGTTGGCATTGACGCGCCAGTCCCGGCGATCGAGGTACTCATCGATGGCCGAGCCGACTTCGACGAAGGGTTTGGCGTGGCCCGGCCTCGGCTCGGACGCTACGGCTGGGTCGCGCACGGCGCCCGTCAGTGGTTCCATATGTTCCTCGATGAGCACAACATATTGTGTTGATGGTCATCGTATGTACAACATATGGTCGGGTCAACGTGGCGTGGAGGCGTTATCGCAACTGCTTGACCTGCGTTAAGTTTTAGGACCGGCCGCGCGTGTGCCGCGCGCGGCCGATTGTCCTGCGCTTCAACCGCTGCAGCCGCACCCGCCGTTTCCGCCGCCGCTGCAACTGCCCGGCGCGGCTTGCTCTCGGCCAGCGCCCTCGTCGGCAGTCAGCCAAATGCCGAAGTCGATGACGATGCGCTCGGGGCCGCGTTCCATGTACTGGATGCGCACTTGATCGCCATAGCGCTGCTGGATCTGATGCAACAGCGGAAGCGGGTCATGGTCGTTCACGAAGCGCATGGTTTCGCCGTGATCGAGCGTTTCCAAGGCGGAAAAGATCGCCGCATGACGAAAGCGTTTCGCGATGCCGCGCGCGTCGAATAGGTAAGTCGTATCGGAGGTGGTGCTGGTCATGTTTGACTCCGGTCTTGCAATGAAAAGAAAGAAATGGCGGGCCGGCCGAGCACGGGCCGCCGGTGAACGGGGTGGGTAGTCGTTTGGGCTGCGGGATTTCGGACGTCACCTCCTAGGCGAGATCGCGCGAGGCTCGCGTCGAGCGGCCCACACGGCAGATGCCGTGACGAGCACGAACAGCAAGAGGGCGAGCGCGTTGCCGATGGCGCCGGCGCGCTGCAGCGCGAAGCGCTGCATCAGCACGCCGCCGATGCGCACGGCGAGCGCCGCGTGCAATGCGACGAGCGGGACGTAAAAGCCAGGGTGGTAGCGCACGCGCAGGCGCGCGACCGCGGGCAAGACGATCGGCGCATGGCCGAGCGCCATCGATACGACGAACCCGAGCGTCAAGGCGTGCAAGGCGGCGTCATGCCACGCGTGTGCGACGCGCCAAGCACCGAAGATTCCTAAGAAGCCGCTCAGCGCGAGCCAGCCGTACCCCGAGAGCAAGCAGACGGCGATGAAGCGCGTGAGGCCGCGCTGACGGACGGTGATGCGTGCGATGTCGTACCGCGCTAGCCACGCGGCGAGCGCGAGCAGACATGCCGAGAACGCGCGCAGCGCGAGTTCCGAGTCGCGCAGCGCCCATCCGATGGCCAGGAGCATGACGACGACGATCGAAACCAACGCGACGCGAGCGCGTGCAGGCGTGGGCCTCATGCGCGTGAGCTCGAGCCGCTCGGCGGCGATCGTCAGGACGAGAAACGCGACCCAGCTCGGCACGGCATCGAGCGGCATGCCTGTCGCGAGCCATAGCAGATCGCCGCACCACCAGCTGAAAACGCCGAGCGCGAGCATTGCCAGATGCAGTGCGGTTTGGCGCCGCAGCAGGCTGACGGCGCTTAAGAGCGCGGCGGTGGCGCCGCCGGTCAAGAGCGCCTGCGCCAGCAGGGGCGGCGCACCGGCCAACAGTGCGAGCCCGGCCAGCGCCACGGCCGCCGGCGCAAACAGGTGCCGGCGGCCTCCAAGCGCGACCGCGCGCTCGAGACTCACGACGGCGCCGAAAAAGATCGGCAGGACCAGCACGCCATGCCATGCCGCGCGAGAGAGCGCGTGCTGCGGCACGGCTATGCCGAAGCGTGCGAGACCCGCCATGACGCCGCACGCGAATGCAAGCACGACCGAAGCCGCGAACGCGAGCCGTATCGCGACGCGCGCAGGATGAAACGGCAATGCGCCGCCCGTAGCGGGCGGCCTGCCGACGTGCACGGCGCGTTTCAATCGCCGCTCCATCCGAGCACCCCGCGGGCAGCGTCGCTCATCATCGCGGGTTCCCATGGGGGCTCCCAAACGAGGTCGACGTCGACGCTCGTGCCGATCTCCAGTGCGGCGTCGATGACGGCATGCACGTCGTCCAGGATGACCTGACCCATCGGGCAGGCGGGCGACGTCATCGTCAACGCGATACGCCAGCCTCCGTCCGTTGGTTCGATGTCATAGACGAGGCCCAGATCGACGATGTTGACGCCGACCTCGGGATCGACGACCTGGCCCAGCGCCACGCGTATCAGCTCGCGCGTCGCGGCGGAGTTCGGAGGCATCGTCGAGGGTGTCATATGGATTCTCCGTGGACTGTTTCTACGCTTCGTCGACGCTTTGCGTGCCGACGGCCGTGCGTGTAGGCCCGGCCGTCGCATTGCGTCAGATCTGCATGACGCTCTTCGGGTCAAACACGCTGCGTACTAGCCTTGACGGTTGCATTCGCCGGCCGCGCTTCGACCGGGTGAGCCGGTTTCACACGCCTGAGCAACCGCAGCGCGAACCAGCCGAGGTAGAGCACGCCGGCCGCGAACACGATGTCGCCGGGCACGCGCGCCCACACGAGGGCCTGCATGATCGGCGCATGCACGATCTCGGGCGAACGTGCATACCAAAGGCCTTTGCTGACGCTGGCCCACGCTTCATAGATGCCCGACGGCAGAATCGAGAGGAACACCATCATGAACAGGCCGATGTTCAGCATCCAGAATGCGGGTTTGAGCAGCGAGTCGTCCCATGCTTCGCGCACGGACAGGCCCCGGAGACAAAACAGCATGAGCCCGATGCCGAGCATCCCGTAGACGCCGAAGAGCGCGGCATGGCCGTGCGCCGCCGTCATGTTCAAGCCTTGCACGTAGTACAGCGAGATGGGCGGATTGATCGCGAAACCGAGCAGCCCGGCGCCGACCGTGTTCCATACGCCCACGGCGACGAAGCTGAGAATCGCCCACTTGTAGGTCTGCACCCATGGCGCCGCCTGCGACTTGCGATAGGTCTGCCATCCTTCGAGGCCGATGAGCGCGAGCGGCACGACTTCGAACGCGGAGAACACGGCGCCGACCGCGATGACGGCCGTCGTGGCGCCCGTGAAGTACAGGTGATGCAGCGTGCCGAGAATGCCGCCGAACAGGAAGACGATCGTTTCGAGCACGATGGCGCGGTTGGCCGTTTCGATACGGATGAGACCGAGGCGCGAGAAGATTAGGGCGATGACAGCGGTGGCGAACACTTCGAAGAAGCCCTCCACCCACAGGTGCACAAGCCACCATCTCCAGTACTCGATCATCGAGTAGTGCGTGTGCTGACCCCAGGCGAGCGAGGTCGAGTAGAACGCGCCGATGCAGGCTGCCGAGAGGAACACCATGCCGATAAGGCCTCGGCCGTTCGTTTCGCGATTCTTGAGGGCGGGCAGCAGCGCGCGGCCCATCAGCAGGAGCCAGAAGAGCAGGCCGACGAAGAGCAGGATCTGCCAAATACGTCCCATGCTCGTGAATTCGAGGCCCTGATTGCCGATCCAGAAGGCGTAATTCGAACCCAGATGCTGCAGCGTGCCGAGCCAACCGCAGGCTGTCGAACCGACGACGATGAACAGCAGCGCATAGAACAGCACGTCCACGCCGAGCTTTTGCAGTTTCGGCTCATGGCCGGACAGCAGCGGAGAAATGTAGAGCCCCGTCGCAAGCCATGCGGTGGCGATCCAGAGCACGCCGAACTGCGTGTGAATCGTGCGGCTGACGACCCACGGCAACACTTGCGCGAGCGGAAGACCGAAGAAGCTGTGGCCTTCGACCGCATAGTGCGCAGTGATCGCACCCATGCCCACCTGCGCGAGCATCAAGCCGATGACGACGTAGAAGTACTTCTTCGTGGCCTTCATCGAAGGCGTCGCCTTCACGTTGAACAGCGGATCTTTCGCGGGCGCCGTGACGTGGCCCTCGCCATCGTCGTGCGCCGTGTGGTACCAGATCATGCCCGCGATGCCGGCGAGC
This sequence comes from uncultured Burkholderiaceae bacterium, assembly GCA_966212325.1. Classification (GTDB taxonomy): domain Bacteria; phylum Pseudomonadota; class Gammaproteobacteria; order Burkholderiales; family Burkholderiaceae; genus Trinickia. The sequence continues at coordinate 28,146 of CBIHRA010000033.1, forward strand.
AGCAGAATGACGCTTGCGACCGACCACATGCCGTTGGCGATGGTCGGATGGTTGCCGACGAGCGGCTCGTGCGGCCAGTTGTTCGTATAGGTGATGTCGTCGCCGGGACGGTTGGTCGTGGCCGACCAAGAGGACCAGAAGAAGAACGCGGCGAGCGCGGCGCGGTCGCCGTCGTTCGGCACGGAGTCGCTCGTCATCGCGTATTGATCGCGCAGCGTATCGAGCGATCGATCGTTGCCGAACAGCGCTTCGTAGTGCGCGGCCACGTCGCGGGCGGCGTCGGCGCGGGCATCGGTCAACGTGATGCGGCCTGTTGCGGCGTCGTAGCGATTGGCGCGCATCTCGCGCTTCAGACGGGCGTCGAGCGTGCCTTGCTGGTCGGGTGTCAGCGCCGCGTACGGCTTGTCGAACTGCTGCTTGGCCCAGGTTTCACGCAGTTGCAGCGCCTCTCGATGGAGCCAATCGGCCGACCAATCCGGCGCGACATAGCTGCCATGGCCCCAGACGGTGCCCAACTGCTGGCCGCCGGCCGACAGCCAGACCTGCTGGCCGTGCTCGATTTGCTCGCCGGTGAACAGCACTTGGCCGCTCTCGTTCACGACCGCACTCGGAATGGGCGGGGCGGCCAGATAAATTTCCTTGCCGAGATACAGCAGGACGGAGAACGATAGCAGGCAGACCAGTCCCAGCCATCTCCATAAGCGTCGTGTCGATTGCATATCCTCTCTCCTAGAGGGGTGAATTGCGGGGCCGTCGTCGCGAACTGCCGGAACGACCCGGCCGCGGCGGCTATAACATGCATTGCAGATACATGTTAAGCGGCATCATAAGTGCGCCATTTGATCTATGTAAATAGACGTGTCGGCTGAAAGCGATATGCTTATGATGGAAAAAATATACAGAACGTCAATGTTTTAAGGTGCTTGCGGCGATATTGCGCCATTTCGCCGCATGAGCCGGAAGTGGCCCTCGCAGGCCTCTAGTCGTGCGTCAGCGCGCGGCGTGCAGCGTCCGTCGTCCGCGCATGCCTTCGGCGAGCGACAAGATTTGATCGGGCGGCAGGCGGCGAATAGCGCCGAATACTTCGCGCTCCTCGCGGTCGGCGTAGGCGGGGTAGCGCGCGGCGAACGCACCGAGCGTGTTCGGCCGCTGCGTTGGGCGGCGATCGCGCACGCCGTGAAGCCAGGGTCTTATGCCGCACCACATGCGCGTGAGTGCGTCGTGCTCGGTGTCGAGCGCGTCGAGCGACTGCACGATGCCCGTGTCGCCCAGGCGCCGCAGAGCGGGAAAGAGATCGCCTCGCTCGTCGGCATGGTGCATCGGAACTTCGCGCTCGAAGTAGGTCGCGATGTTCTGGGCGGCGGCTTGAGCGGCATCGTCCGGCCCGTAATGAATGAGGTGGATATCGAGCCGCAGCATGCGCGCCGACAGGCGGCGAATGTCCTCGTGACAGCCGAGCAGGAGCTGCATCGCATCGGCGAGGCCAGGAGCGTGGGCGGTGGTGTGCGATGACATGCTCGGTACCCGTAAGAGGGAAGCTGCCGTATTTTTGCAGCCGCGGGCGAGTTGGCGGCTGATGTATGTCAAGGGTTTGGAAGAGGTGGGGCTTTCGTATCAACCGACCTATCAAAATGATGGGTTCTCGCGCATCGAAGCATTTGCGTTCGAAAAGCAATGCGAGCTCGTAAGTGGACGAGCGCCGCGCACCGATCGCCGGAGCATCATGGGATCGTCAGAATCGGTGATGAAAAATTGGGCCGAACCAATCGCTCAAGTACAGAACGTTACGCATATCCCGGTCTGATCAAAATCGAGGTGGTTCGAATATTTCCCCAAATTTTGCGGGGCGGATAAAAAGGAAACGTGGGCACGCCATGCGTTAATATGTGACCGCTGCGCGAGCCGGACTTCCGGTGCAAACAGTCGACACGCTCGCGCAATGCCTTGAAACCGGTCTCCCGCCCATGTACTCGTTATTGCCTGCATTCGTTTCCGCGCTGTTTCTCGGCTTCGGTGCGTACGTGTTGATCACGGAGGGCGTGACGCGCATTTCGGTGCCTTTTGTCGCCATGTGCGGGACAACGTTTGCGTGGCAAGGCGCTTGGGCGTTCTTGTTTCAGACGACGGGCTCGAGCGTCGCTTTGCTGCTCGTCAAAACCGGTTACCTGTTCATCCTATTTCTTCCGACGACGTTCTATCACTTCATTTCGGAAGTCGTGTCGAGCAGTGGCGAACGTCCATGGCTGCACGCTTCGTACGGCCTATGTATCGTTCTCGCGCTGCTGCTCTTGACGACCAATGCGGTCGTCGACGGTTATCGTACTTACTTCTTCGGAGCCTATCCGTGGGCGGGGCCGCTCCATCCGCTCCACGTGGCGCAGACGGTCCTGCTCGCCGGGCGCAGCGGTTGGCTGTTGTGGCGGGCGAGGCGCCGGACGCATACGCCCGGCCCGCGCAAGCTGCTGACGCTGTGCCTAGTCAGCCTCGCGCTGTACTCGGTGGCCGCCACCGACTACGCCGTCAATTACGGTCTCGCGTTCTATCCGCTCGGCGTCGTCTTCATCACGATCAGCCTGGGCACGTTGGCCGTGTCCATCGTCCGTTATGGTTTGATGGGACCGCAGCTGATGCTGGCGACCGTGGCCCACGAAGTGGCCACGCCGCTGGCGACGATCGGGCTGCACGCCGATGAACTGCGCCGGGCGTTGCCCGAGTTGATGCGCGGGTACAGCCTGGCCGTCCAACATCGGCTGTGCAGCGACCGCCTGCTGCTGTCGGATGAGCCCGAACGGCTGCCGCGCCTTGCGTCCGCTATCCGGCGTCATGTGGACAGCACGAGCGCCGTCGTCGAAATGTCGCTGGCGTCGCTGACGCTCAACGGGATCGACAAGCGCGAATTCGCTGTCCATTCGCTGAGCGAGTGCGTGCAAACCGCGCTCGAGCGCTTCCCGTTTCGTGCCGGCGACCGCGACCTCGTCTCGGTGGCGGCCATCGATCCCGCGCTGCGCTTTTCCGGTTCGGATTCGCTGCTCGTCTTCGTCTTGTTCAATTTGCTGAAGAACGCCTTTCACGCCATTCACGCGGCCGGCAAGGGCCGTATCGAAATCGACGCCTATCGCACGGAGGGATTTTGCATCCTTCGGTTCGCCGATAGCGGGCCGGGGATCAGCGCCGACGTGCTGCCGCGAATCTTCGAGCCGTTCTATACGACGAAGCGGCACGGCCGCGGCGCCGGCATGGGCCTGGCGTTCTGCCGCCGCGTGTGTGAAGCTTTCGGCGGCAGTATTTTCTGCGAGTCCGTGCCGGGCGTGCGGACCACGTTCACACTGCGGCTGCCGGCGCCCGGGGCTGCGGCGGATCGCAGATTGCGCGACCTGCCGCAGCCGGTTTGACGCTACCGCGTCGGTGCGCTCACGCGCATCAGTTGGCGCCGTGCGGGTCCGTCAACTGGTACTGCGTCACGCGCTCGACGATTCCCGCCGGGAATCGCCGAATGCGCTTGTCCGGGCCGGCGAACAAGATTTGCTGATATCCCATCGAAACCGGGCGGCCATCCACGTAAAAGCGGAAGAGCAGATAGGCCGAGCACTGACGGACTTTCACCGTGTTGAGATAACAGTCGACGCGCTGAAAAGGAAACGTCTCTTGCACATATTCCTGATGTGCGCGCTTGGTGACGAACGATCCGCCGGTGCCGAGCAAATTGCCGTCGATGCATTCGAAAAACCAGCGTTCGCGGCAAATTCCCTGCCATTCGAAGTAACGGGCGAAGTAGGTATTCATGAAGGCGTTCGAATCTTTGAGATAGATGTCGATGACGTGGTGAAACGTCTTCTCGGCTTTCACATTCAGCGCCTCGGGCGTGAGCAGTGCGGCGCCATTGGAAAGGAGGACGGGGATTGAATCGTGAGTAAACATCGACTACTCCTTGGAAAATCGCTACGAGCGGTAGCGGCGCATTTCCCGGCGACGGGAAATGCGAGATTCTTACCGCTCATATTGGGCAGTGCCGTCGTCCGCGCGAATTACACGATTTCCATTTTTTGAATTGATCCCGTTCGAGCGAAATTTTTTGTATCGTTGCGCCTGTTGCCCTTGGTGCCGACACATTGGATAATCATCGCGGCCCGAGCCTGCAAAGCGCGGCGGCGCATTCTCCATCGCTCGGCGCGAGCCATTTCCTACTGAGGCCGGTATGAATTCGTTTGTCAGGCAGCCCATGTTTCACCCCACGTCGGTGGTTTTTGTCGATGACAACGCGGATTTTTTGGACGGACTGAAAGGCATTGTTTCGGACCGCGAGCTGAATCGTTTTTTTACGGATCCTCTGACGGCGCTCGATTTCGTCGTGTCGCACGACCGCGGCGTGCCGCATGCCCGGATGGCCGGGCCGGAATATTCGGAAGTGGAAAGAGGCGGCGCCCATGCACTAGGTCGCGATGCGCTCCATGACCGTGCTCGATTCGAGGATGTGGCCGCGGTCGTCGTCGATTACGAAATGCCGGAAATCGACGGCATTCGATTCCTCGAGTCGATCAGCGACATCGCTTGCGCGAAAATTCTGTTGACGGGGGCGGCGGGCGACTCCGAGGCGGTCACCGCGTTCAATGCCGGCCTGATCGATTTCTATTTACGAAAAGGCGATCCCGCCATGCCTGCGAAGCTGGCGACCGTACTGGCCGACGCGAAGAAAAAACACTGCAACTTGCGCGGATGCATCGGCGTTCATGGCGTGGGTGCGACGTATTGCGATTCCCGGGTGGTGCGGCTGTTGGACGAGTACGTGGCGCAGGGGCGCTGCGTCGAATATTACTGGCGGCCCGAGCAGAATGCCGTTCTGATGTTCGATGCGCAGGGCGATGCGAGCGTGTTCGTGGCGTGGGACGGGGACGAGTGGGCGTTTCAGTGCGACACGGTGCTGGACGCGGGCGGGCCCGACTGGCTGCTGCGAGGGCTGGAACGGCGGGAGATGATGCCGGTGTTTTGGCCGTCGCAAGCGTATCGGCCGGGCAGTTCGAGCGTGCGCACCGCCGAGCCGGTGCCGGTGCCGGAGTGGGAGGGGGCGTTCTACTGTCTCGCGCCGCTGGCGGTGTCGGACATCGAGCCGGCGATGTTCTCGTTCGCCGCCTGGAAGACGGCCAGGCGCGGAGCCGTTCGGGCGGCGATCGAGGGGTGAGGTCGGCGCGAGACGGCTGAGCTATCGGGCGCAGGGCGGGCGATCCGGCAGTGCGCTTCCCGGTATCGCCCGCGCTTTCCGTTTTCGTTATTCGCTCGCTGCTTTGAGTTCGATCAGGAGGTCTTTCGCTGCTACGCGATCGCCTGGCTGGACATGAACCGCGGCGATTTCACAGTCGCGCTCGGCTGCGATATGCGTCTCCATCTTCATCGCTTCCAGTGCAACGAGCGTGCTGCCGGCCGACACGCGCTGACCTGCTTTGACGGGGACGGTCACGATCGAGCCCGGCATCGGCGCCGCGACGTGCAGCGGGTTCTCGGGGTCGGCCGCGGCCCGGCCCTTGCGAGCCGGCCCCGTCGATGCGGCCTCGCGCTTTTCGACGACAGCGGTGCGTGACTGTCCGTTCAATTCGAACTGAACCTTGACCGTGCCTTCCTCCGCATCCGCGTGTTGGCCTTGCAGCGAAACGAGCAACGTCTTGCCCGCGTCGATGTCGATGGCGACCTCGTCCTGCGGTTGCAGGCCATAGAGGAACGCCGGCGTCGGCACGACCGAGGTATCGCTATAGGCGCGCACGTGCGCGTGATAGTCGGCAGTCTGCTTCGGATACATGAGGTACGAGGCGAGCTGCTTGTCGTCCAGCGGATGTTCGCAGGCTGCTTCGCCGCGTGCGCGGGCTTGCTCGAGGTCCACGGCTGCGATGCGATCGCCGGGCCGGTAGGGCGCGGGCGGGTCCGCTCGCAAGACTTTGCGCGAGAGCGCCTCGGGAAAGCCGTCGGGTGGGAAGCCGAGCTCCCCTTTGAACAGCGACACCACGGATTCGGGAAACGCGATTTCTTTCGCGGGATCGCAGACGTCTGCGGCGGTGAGATCGTTCGCCACCAACATCAGGGCCAAATCGCCGACCACCTTCGAGGTGGGCGTGACCTTGACGATGTCGCCGAAAATCTTATTGACGTCCGCATAGGCGCGCGACACCTCCGTCCAGCGATGCTCGATGCCTAGCGAGCGTGCTTGCTCGCGCAAGTTCGTGTACTGCCCGCCGGGCATTTCGTGCCGATAGACGTCGGCCGTGCCGGCGCGGATTTCGGATTCGAACGGCGCGTAGTAGCGGCGCACGCCCTCCCAATACATCGAGGCTTCATGCAGCCGTCCGAGATCGAGGCCCGGATCGCGTTCGCTGCCTGCGAGCGCGGCGGCAATGCTCGACAGGTTCGGCTGCGAGGTGAGGCCGCTCATGGCGTCGAGCGCGCCGTCGACGGCGTCGCAACCGGCATTGATCGCGGCGAGCGCCGACGCGGCGGAAATACCGCTCGTGTCGTGCGTATGGAAGTGAATGGGCAACCCCGTTTCTTCCTTGAGCGCTTTCACGAGCGCGGCGGCGGCTTGCGGGCGGCAGATGCCGGCCATGTCCTTGATGCCGAGGATGTGCACGCCGGCGTGCTGCAGTTCTCGTGCGATGCCGACGTAATACTTCAGGTCGTACTTCGGACGAGAAGCATCGAACAGATCGCCGGTGTAGCAGATCGCGCCTTCGCAGAGCGCGCCGCTTTCGCGTACGGCGTCTATCGCCACGCGCATGTTGCTGACCCAGTTCAGCGAGTCGAACACGCGGAAGAGATCGACACCGTTGCGGGCGGCTTGCTGCACGAAGAAGCGGACGACGTTGTCGGCGTAATTCGTATAGCCCACCGCATTCGAGCCGCGCAGCAGCATTTGGAAAAGGATGTTGGGCACGCGTTCGCGCAACTGCGCCAGGCGTTCCCACGGGTCTTCCTTGAGGAAGCGCAAGGCCACGTCGAACGTCGCGCCGCCCCAGCATTCCATCGAGAAGAGCCGAGGCAGCTCGCGCGCATAGAACGGCGCGATCGGCAGCATATCGGCGGTGCGCATGCGCGTGGCGAACAGCGACTGATGCGCATCGCGCATGGTCGTGTCGGTCAGCAGCACGGGCTTCTGTTCGAGCATCCAGCGGGCGAAGCCTTCGGCGCCCAGCTCGCGCAGGCGATCTCGCGTGCCTGGCGGGATGGGCCCGGCTGTATCGACCTTAGGCGTTACCGGTCTAGGCAGCGGCAAAGGGGGCAGCGAGCGGCCGACCATTTCCGGATGCCCGTTGACGCAGACTTCTCCGAGATAGCGCAGCAGTTTGGTCGCGCGGTCGCGGCGTTTCGTGAAAGCGAGCAGCTCGGGTGTCAGATCGATGAAGCGCGTGGTGACGTCGCCCCGCGCGAACGCCGGGTGGTTGATGACGTTTTCGAGGAACTGGAGGTTCGACGCGACGCCGCGAATACGAAACTCGCGTAGCGCACGGTCCATTCGCCGGATGGATTCGGCGGCGGTCGGCGCCCACGTGGTGACTTTGACGAGCAGCGAATCGTAGCACGGCGTGATGACGGCCCCGCCATACGCGGTGCCGGCATCGAGGCGCACGCCGAAGCCCGCCGCACTGCGATAGGCGGTGAGTCTGCCGTAGTCGGGCAGGAAGCCGTTATCGGGATCTTCCGTCGTGATCCGGCATTGCAGCGCGTTTCCGTTCAGCGCAATGGACGCTTGAGCCGGCACGCCTGCGGCGCGTTGGCTGAGCGCGCCGTGTTCGTCCAGCGCATCTTCGGTCAGGCCGATCGCGCCGCCTTCGGTGATTCTGATCTGCGCCTTGACGATATCGACGCCGGTGATCATTTCGGTGACCGTATGTTCCACTTGGATGCGCGGGTTCACTTCGATGAAGTAGAACTTGCCCGAATCGGCATCCATGAGGAATTCGACCGTGCCCGCGTGCGTATAGCCCACGGCGCGCATGAGTCGTAGGGCGGCGTCGCAGAGCGCGGTGCGACCGGCATCGTCGAGATACGGGGCGGGGGCGCGCTCGACGACCTTTTGGTTGCGGCGCTGCACTGTGCAGTCGCGTTCGTAGAGGTGCACGAGATTGCCCTGCGTGTCGCCGAGCACTTGCACTTCGACGTGGCGCGCATTGCGCACGAGTTTCTCTACGTAGACCTCGTCGTTTCCGAAGGCGGCTAGCGCTTCGCGCCTGGCGGCGGCCAGTGCGCCCTCGAGGTCTTGCTCGCTTTCCAGCACGCGCATGCCTCGGCCGCCGCCGCCCCAGCTCGCCTTGAGCATTAGCGGGTAGCCCACGCCGGCGGCCAGGCGTTTGCATTCGTCCAGGTCCTGGGGCAGGGGATCGGTGGCGGGCATGACCGGCACGCCTGCTGCGATGGCTGCATTGCGGGCGGCGACCTTGTTGCCGAGCATGCGCATGATGTCGGGCGAGGGGCCGATCCAGCGGATGCCCGCATCGATGACGGCTTGCGCGAAATCGGGATTTTCGGAGAGGAAGCCGTAGCCCGGGTGGATGGCGTCGACGTTGGCGAGCCGGGCGATGCGCAGCACGTCGTCGATGTCGAGATAGGCGGCGAGCGGTTTTTTGCCTTCGCCTACCAAGTAGCTTTCGTCTGCTTTGAAGCGATGGAGCGCGAGGCGGTCTTCCTTCGAATAGATCGCCACGGTGCGGATATCCATCTCGGCGGCCGCTCGCATCACACGAATCGCGATCTCGGAGCGGTTGGCAATCAACAGGGATTTGATGCGAGCGTCGGTCATGGTCGGGCGGGTGGATACCGGAATGATCGAAGGGCCACTCGATCGCATCATGGTTCGCGAAGGAGGGGGCGGAAGACGGAAGCGCAGTACGGAATCACGGCAGGATAGCGCGCGAATGGGGGCCGTGATTGGAGGATAGCGACGGGTTATTTGTAGGATCGCGACATGGGGGTGTGGCGTCGGGGCGTTATTGCGGCTGGAAGGCGAGTGGGCGTCGGGCCGTCAGACCGCCTGCGATAGGGGGCAGCAGGCTAGAATCGTTTGTGTAAGCATCATGGGTAGAATGCGTCCATGGATCTGACGGGAATCGGCCTCTATACACTGCAGGAAGCAGAGCGGCTCACCGGCGCTGACGCGCGTGAGGTGAGCCGGTGGCTGTTCGGCTATACGTCGAAGGAGGGCGCGAGGCCTCCGCTTTGGAGGACCCAACTGGCGGAACTCGATCAGAAGGTCATCGGCTTTCGAGACATGCTCGAACTGAGAATTGTGAAGGCGTTCCGCAATCACAACGTTTCCCTGCGTGTCATCAGAGCAGCAATCGAAAACGCGAAAGCTATCTTTGGGACCGACTACCCATTTACCGCCAACCGCTTCCTTACCGATGGAAAATCCGTGTTCTATGAGGCGTTGCGGGAACATGGGGAGGTGGAACTCACCGACCTGGTTAGACGACAACTCGTCTTCGAGCACATCGTTCGCCGCGAGCTTTACGCGGGCATCGAGTTCACTGCCGAGGGACAGGCGAAGCGTTGGTTCCCGCTGAAACAAAGCCACGCGGTCGTCTTGGATCCGGAGATCTCGTTTGGGAAGCCCGTGCTTTCCGAGTACGGTATAAGAACCGACGTTGTCGTCGAGACCTATTCGGTCGAAAAAAGCAAGAAAATGACCGCGTCGCTGTACAGTATTCCCACCTCTGCAGTCGATGCCGCCATCCGCTATGAGCGGTTGGTGGCATGATATATTTCTTCAACAATCTTTCGATGACACTTGCGCACGCCGTAGGTGAGCTCTGCAAGGTCGAGGATTCTGTTGAGGAAGTGACCCATCTGCGTGACAAGTTTGCGCCGAACACCAAAGACCACGATTGGATTTCAGCGCTTTCTGCCGAAGGGCGTTGGGTTGTGCTGTCTCAAGATGGCTTGAGGAAGAACGATCTTGAGCGCAGCGCACTTCGCCAATCGGGCTTGATTGTCTTTGTGCTTCACCGGCAATGGGCGGAACGGCGGCACTGGGACAAAGCGCAAAATCTAGTCAAATGGTGGCCTGCCGTCATGGAACAGAGCCGCCGCATCAAAGGCGGGGCGTCGTTTCGCGTGCCTTGGCGGTTCGGTGCAGGGCGGTTCGAGCAAATTAGGCTGTGATGTGAACGTGTACGGTGGAAGGCGCCGATGAAGTTCGACTGCTGCCCTTGCCGGTTGCCCCCGACGGTCGGACGTTTGCCCAAACGGGGTTGGCCGCTTGGTATGGGCCGGAAATGAAAAAGGGTTGCGACGCATGAGCGTGCAACCCTTTCGATTCTTTGGTGGGGCGTGAGTGACTCGAACACTCGACCTACGGATTAAGAGTCCGCTGCTCTACCAACTGAGCTAACGCCCCAAGAGACTGCGAATTATGCAGGACTTTTTCCGGCTTGCCTAGCCCCTTTTCGTCATTTTTCGAAAAAATCTTCGGGCTGTCCGCCGGCCGTCCGCGCGCGGGGCGTGTCGCGCGCCGTCATTCGATGCCATCTTTCCTTCCTCGGTATCATGGCGCCACCGTAAATTGGCGATGGCCACAGGCGCAAGTCGTCGGGCCGCAGCGCCAACTCAGGCCCCGAAGGAGATAAGTAAATGACCGAAACCGCCGTCCTCGACCTGCTCGACCGCGTGCTTGCGCCATGGGTGCGTTCCCTTTCGCTGCAACCGGTTTCGGTCTCCGACGAATGCGCCACGCTGCGCTTGCCGTTTTCGGGCGAACTGCGTCACTCGGGCGGCGTCATCTGCGGGCAGGTTTTCATGGCCGCGGCCGATACGGCGATGATCGTCGCTATCTCGGCCGCGCTCGGGGAGTTTCGGCCCATGACAACCGTGTCGCTGAACATCAATTTCATGCGCGCCGTTCGCAAGGGCGATGTGCTCGTCACGGCGCGCGTGCTGCGTATGGGCCGCAATCTCGTCTTCGGCGAAATCGAGCTCGTCGACGAAGAGGGCAAAATGGCCGTCCACGCGACGACCACCTACGCGCTCATCAACTGAAGAAGCAACGGCGCGGATGCGGACGCAGCTGCCGACACCAGCACCAAAGCAAGCACCAAAACAGGCAGCACCAACCCGCAGGATGACCCCCGCGGCAGCTTTCGATAAAGGAATAAAAATGTTCGATCAGGTCGTGTTCGCAGGCGGCGGCAACCGCTGCTGGTGGCAGGCCGGCTTCTGGGACGTCGTCCAACCGGAGCTCGCGCTTGCCCCGCGCGTCATCACGGCCATTTCTGCCGGCGCCGCGACAGCCTGCATGCTCTACACGCGCGACTCGCAGTGGGTCATGCGCTATTACGAGGACGCACTTCGCCACAACAAAAAGAACGTCTACTGGGGCAACCTATGGCGGCGCGGCGCAGCCGTATTTCCCCACTACGAGATCTATCGCCGCGCGCTGCTCGACATCTATGGCGAACCGTTCGCCAAGCTGGCGACCGCCCCCGAGATTCGCGTCGGCGTATCGCGCGTGCCGCGTTGGCTGGGCGCCCGCGCATCGGTGGCCGCCGGGCTCATCGCCTACAACATCGACAAGCACGTCCGCAAAGTATTGCATCCTACGCTCGGCCGCACGCTCGGCTTCAGTCCGGAATTCGTGCGAGCGCAAGACTGCGCGGCCGTCGACGAACTTGCCGATCTGATCCTGCAATCGTCGTGTACGCCGCCGTTCACGCCCGTGCTGCGTCGCGACGGCCGCCCGGTGCTCGACGGCGGCATGGTCGACAACGTGCCCGTCGGTGCGCTCGACGATGCCCCCGGCCGCGTGCTCGTCATGGTCACGCGGCGCTATCCGCGCCCGCAAACCTTCGTGATCTCGCATGGCGTGCAACAACGCCTGTACGTGCAACCTTCGCGCAAAGTGCCGATCTCGAGCTGGGACTACACGCAGCCCGCACTGATGCGCCCCGCATACGACCTGGGGCGTGCGGACGGCGAGTCGTTCCTCGAGCGCATGCCCGAGCTCGCGGAGATGACGGCGCGGGCGCCTAACGCCGCCTGACGCCGCCTGACGCCGCCTGACGCCGCCTAGCGCCGCCTAGCGCCGCCTCACGACGCTGAGCGCCTCGGGATTGACCACGTTGCCCGTATCGCCCTCGTCGAACGCAAGGATGTTCTTGAACGCGCCGCTGAAATACAACTCGTAGCTTTCACGCTCGACATAGCCGATATGCGGCGTGCAGATCACATTCTCCATACGTAACAGCCCATAGCCCTGCAAGATGGGCTCGCTTTCGTAGACATCGATCGCAACCATTCCCGGCCGGTTGTGAGAAAGGGCGTTGACGAGCGCGTTTTCTTCGAGCAATTCCGCTCGGCTCGTATTGACGAACAGCGCCGTCGGCTTCATTCGCAGAAGGTCGGCTTGTTTGACGATGCCGCGCGTGTCGTCGTGCAGCCGCAGATGGAGCGTCAAAACGTCGCTCTCTTCGAACAGCGCCTCACGGCTTGCCGCGACTTCGTAGCCGTCGGCTTGCGCGGCTTCGAGGGAATGTTCTCTACCCCAGATCAACACGCGCATGCCGAACGCTTTCCCGTAGCCGGCGACGAGACGGCCGATTTTTCCGTAACCCCAAACGCCCAGCGTATGTCCGCGCAGCACGGTCCCGAGGCCGAAGTTCGGCGGCAATGCCGACGTCTTCAAGCCCGATTGCTGCCACGCGCCCTGCTTGAGGTTCGCGACGTATTGCGGAATGCGGCGCTGCGCGGCCATGATCAGCGCCCAAGTCAGCTCCGCGGGCGCGATCGGCGAGCCGACGCCCTCGAGCACCGCAATGCCGCGCTCGGTACACGCGGCCAAATCGATATGGTTCGATACCTTGCCTGTCTGGCTGATCATGCGCAGGTGCGGCAGCTTGTCGAGCAGCTGCGACGTGACGCGCGTGCGTTCTCGGATCAGCACCAAGGCATCGACTTCCGCGAGCCGGCTGGCCAGCTGTCCGAGACCGCGCACGGTGTTATTGAACACTTTCACGTCATGACCGGTCAGTAGCTGGAAGCAATCGAGTTTGCGGACGGCGTCCTGGTAGTCGTCGAGAATGGCAATCTTCATAAGCAAGGGAGGTGAGTTTTGCAGCGCACGATGTACGCTATAGACGGAGTGATATGCTTCTCGGTTCCAACCTGTCACAGGAACACAAGCTGGCATGAGCGATGCAACGAGATTCGCCACGATGCTCACGGCTTTCACTAGGCAGGACCGCTTCTTTTTAACAGCTTGTCGCGCCGCCGCGCAAGCCGCGTTTTGCTGGCGCGCGCCCATCGGCGCAGGCGCCCCCCTCGGCTCGCGCCCGCTTCGCCAAGCTTTCCCGCTCCCGACGCACCCGTCCAAGCGCGCAGCGTACGCGCCTGGATGCGCCTCTCGCATGCAGCGTCGGCGAGCCATGCCCGTTTCCCTCTTAACGATCACAAAACGGAGACTGCTCGATGAACCATTCCGCCTTTGGAGGCGTCGCCACACTTGAAGCGCCCGCTTATGTGAAGCATCGTAAGCTGATTGACTGGGTACAAGGCGTCGCCGCCCTGACAAAGCCTGATCGAGTCGTCTGGTGCGACGGTTCGCAGGAGGAATACGATCGCCTGTGCGAACAGATGGTCCAAGCCGGCACGCTCAAGCGCCTCAATCCAGACAAGCGCCCGAACTCCTACCTCGCATGGTCGGACCCATCCGACGTCGCGCGCGTCGAAGATCGCACGTTCATCTGCTCGGAGTATCGCGACGATGCGGGCCCCACGAACAATTGGATGGAGCCCTCCGAAATGCGCGCGACGCTTCAAGGGCTCTTCGACGGCGCCATGCGCGGCCGCACGCTGTATGTCGTGCCGTTCTCGATGGGGCCGATCGGCTCCCCCATCGCTCACATCGGCATCGAGCTGACCGATAGTCCGTACGTGGTCGTCAACATGCGAATCATGACGCGCATGGGTCGCGCCGTGTACGACGTGCTCGGCGAAGACGGCGACTACGTGCCTTGCGTGCATTCGGTCGGCGCACCGCTCGAAGCGGGCCAAGCCGACGTTTCGTGGCCCTGCAATCCGACGAAGTACATCGTGCATTTCCCCGAAGCGCGCGAGATCTGGAGTTTTGGATCGGGCTATGGCGGCAATGCATTGCTCGGCAAGAAATGCTTCGCATTGCGGATCGCATCGACGATGGGACGCAAGGAAGGCTGGCTGGCCGAGCATATGCTGATTCTGACGGTCACCTCCGACGAGGGCCGCAAGTATCGCGTCGCCGCTGCGTTCCCGTCGGCCTGCGGCAAGACCAACTTCGCGATGCTGATTCCGCCGCGCGCGATGGACGGCTGGTCGATCTCGACGATCGGTGACGATATCGCTTGGATCAAGCCCGGCAAGGACGGGCGTCTCTACGCGATCAACCCCGAGGCCGGCTATTTCGGCGTGGCGCCCGGCACGAGCGAGAAGACGAATTACAACGCGATGGCGACGCTCAAGGGCAATGTCATCTTCACGAACGTGGCGTTGACCGACGATGGCGACGTCTGGTGGGAAGGCATGACCGAAACGCCGCCCGCTCATCTCATCGACTGGCAAGGCCAGGATTGGACGCCCGAAAGCGCCAAGGAAACCGGCCGCAAAGCCGCGCATCCGAACGCGCGCTTCACGGCGCCGGCATCGCAATGCCCCTCGATCGACGCCGACTGGGAAAACCCGGCCGGCGTGCCGATCGACGCCTTCATCTTCGGCGGCCGCCGCTCGGGCACGGTGCCGCTCGTGACGGAAGCGCGTAATTGGGTCGAAGGCGTGTACATGGCCGCGACGATGGGCTCGGAAACGACGGCCGCCGCGGCGGGCAAGCAGGGCGTCGTGCGCCGCGATCCGTTCGCGATGCTGCCGTTCTGCGGCTACCACATGGGCGATTATTTCGATCATTGGCTCCAAGTCGGCGAGCGCTTGGACAAGCTAGGCGCGAAGTTGCCGAAGATCTTCTGCGTGAATTGGTTTCGCAAAGGGCCCGACGGCAAGTTCGTCTGGCCGGGCTTCGGCGAGAACATGCGCGTGCTGCGTTGGATGGTCGGGCGCGTGGAGGGACGCGCGCAAGGCGTCGGGCATGCTTTCGGCGTGTCGCCGCGCTACGACGACATCGACTGGAAGGGCCTCGAGTTCACGCGCGAGCAGTTCGATCAAGTCATTTCGGTCGATGACGCGGACTGGCGGCGCGAGCTCGAGCTGCATGCCGAGTTCTTCGAATCCCTGAGGCACCGTCTACCTGCCGCATTGACGCAAACCAAGGCGCAGATCGAGGGCCGGCTAGCCTCGGCCTGAAGAAGCCGGCGCCGAACGCCGCTTCGAGCCCGGGGCGCCGGCTTCATGCCCGCCCTGCCCAAGCTATAAAAAACGCCCGGCGTGTGCCGAGGCGTTTTTTTTTCGGCAATGCTCGGCCAACTGCCCAAAATTCCACCATATGAAGTTTTGAACGATTTCTGCGCCGCTCGTTGCGATCAAACAAAAAGTCCGCCGGCGCGCAACTCTGCGCGCGTTTCAAAGTCGTAGGACAATCACGAATTGGCTCAGGAATTTTTTTCTGAGTAACAACAAGCGGCAGGAGTCGTCAATGGATCATTTGCAGTCAATGCGTGTGTTCGTGAAAGTGGCGGATCTCGGCAGTTTCGCCCGCGCGGCCAGCGCGATGGACATTTCCAACGCCGTGGCCACGCGTCACGTAGCCGACCTCGAAGGCCGCCTCGGCACGCGTCTGCTCAACCGCACCACGCGTAGCCTTTCGCTCACCGAATCGGGCCAGGTCTATCTGGAGCGTGCCCGCCAAATTCTCGACGAGCTCGAAGACGTCGAGCAGATGGTCGTCGCCCGGAATCATGAGCCGGTCGGCACGCTGCGGATCGTCGCGCCCGTCGTCTTCGGCCTGCACAATCTCGCCCCCGTGCTGCAAACGTATACGCAGCGCTACCCGAAAGTCGTGCCTGATCTGACGCTCGTCGATCGCAGCGTCGATCTCGTCGAGGAAGGGTTCGACGTCGGCATCGTCATTGCACAAAAGGTGCGCAGCGCCAGCATCGTCACGCGCCGCCTAACGACCGGCTGCATGATCGTCTGCGCCACGCCCGCATATTTGGAAAAGCACGGCACGCCCACGCGGCCCGAGGAGTTGCTCGATCACGCATGTCTGAGCCTGCCCACCGAGTATTGGGGCGATGAACGCGTCTTCACGGGGCCAGAAGGCGAAGTGCGCGTGCGGCCGTCGAACGTCATCGTCGCCAACAATACCGAGATGCTGCGTCAGTTCGCGCTGCTCGATATGGGCATCGCCATGTTGCCGAGCTACTTGATCGGCAGTGATACGACGCGCGGCAACTTGGTGCGCGTGCTGTCCGATTACCGGCTGCCGCGAGTCGAAATCAACATCGGTTACCCCAGCCGGCGCCACTTGCCGGCCAAAGTGCGCACGTTTATCGACCATCTCGTCGAGCACTTCAGCCAAACGCCGAACGGCACGCTGGGCGAGCTTTGGCTCAAGGACGGCGCGGCGCCCGCTAACGGGCCGGCGCAGCTGCCGTTGGAGGACGCCTTGGATGCAAGCGGTAACGAGGTCTATGAAGGCGAGAGCGAGGCCTTCGGCGGCCGCCGCGACACCGGCTTGCGCAAGATGCCCCGCCAGCAGCGCGTGCGTGCGAGCACGGCCTCCCCGCTATAGCCGCCGTAACGATTGGCGAACGAGGCAGTGATCGCGTTGAGTCGGAAGTAAAAGGCCGGCCATAGATGAAACGAGCGCACCTGAGTGCGCTCGTTTCATTTCGATCGAAGCCTCGCGTCGCGGTGTGGCCCCGCGCGAGGCCAGGCTTACGCGTTGACCTTGCGTGCAGCCGTGCGCTTTGCCGGCGCTTTCGCAGCCGGGGTCTTGGCCGCGGTCTTCGCAGCGGTCTTGGTCGCAGCCTTCTTGGCCGGCACCGCCTTGGTCGTTTCCTCGGGCACTTGCGCATCGGCGCTTGCCGCTGACGCGCGCGAGGCCGTCTTGGCCGCGGTTTTCGCCGAGGGCTCCTTCTTCTCGAATTCGAAGCCGATCTTCCCGTCGCTTTGCTTGACGAGATACGCCTTGAAGTTGCGGCCCGTACGCGACGATTTGAAACCCGTCAGCAAATCGGTGCGGCCTTCGCCGAGCAGTTTCGCCATCTGCTCGCGTGCGATCTCTTGCTGCAAGATCACTTTGCCCGACCGGAAATCGCACGTCTTCGGATTCGCCACCGAGTTCTCGCAGACATAGCTCATCCCGTGCTCGAACACGCGTGCATGACACTTCGGGCACGCGCCGACGCTCTCCTGCTCGGAGAAGTCGGGCACTTCGCCGTCCTCGCCGCCCTGGTCCTGACCGAAGTCGAACTCGAGTTTGTAGTTCTTCGTCTCGTCGTCGAAGCTGAGCTTGAGGATTGCGGAGAACGGGCGCCCCATCTTGCTGCGGAAACCCGACAGCGGCCCGATCTGCTTGTCCTTGAGCAGCGTTTCGACTTCCTCGACCTCGAACTGCCGGCTGCCCGGAATCTTCGACATCGAGAAGTCGCACTGCGTGCAAGCAAAGCGCCGGTAGTTTTCCTTGACCTGCCCGCCGCAGTTCGGACACGGCGTGCTCAGCGTGGCGTAGTCGCCCGGGATCGTATCGGAATCGTACTCTTTCGCACGCTTGACGATCGTCTGCGTCATGCGCGCGATTTCCTGCATGAAGGCGTCGCGCGCGAGTTTGCCGCGCTCCATCTGCGCGAGCTTGTATTCCCATTCGCCTGTCAGCTCGGGCGCCGTGAGCTCCTTCACGCCGAGCCCGCGCAACAGCGTCATCAACTGAAACGCCTTGGCCGTCGGAATCAGATCGCGGCCCTCGCGCACCAGGTACTTTTCGCCGAGCAGGCCTTCGATGATCGCTGCGCGCGTAGCCGGCGTGCCGAGCCCCTTCGCAGCCATGGCTTCGCGCAATTCGTCGTCTTCGACGAGCTTGCCGGCACCTTCCATCGCCGACAACAACGTTGCTTCGTTATAGCGCGCGGGCGGTTTCGTCGTCAGGCCATGCGCGGCGATTTCATCGGTTTTGACCTTTTCGTCCTTCTGCACCGGGACGAGGTTGGCGTCCTCGCCGCTCGTTTCGCGGCCGTAGACTTGCAGCCAGCCCGGCTCGACAAGGACTTTGCCCTCGGTCTTGAAGTGATGGCCGACCACTTCCGTGATGCGCGTCGTGACGCGATATTCGGCGGCGGGAAAGAACACGGCCAGGAATCGCTTCACGACGAGGTCGTACAGCTTTTGCTCGGGCTCGGACAGCGCCTTCGGCGCCTGCAGCGTCGGAATGATGGCGAAGTGATCGCTGATCTTCGAATTGTCGAAGATGCGCTTGTTCGGCTTGACCCAGCCCTTGTCGAGCACCTGTTTGGCGAACGGCAGGTAGTTGTTGCTCTCCTTGAGCATCTCGAGCGTGCTGTGGACCGTGCCGAGGTAGTCCTCGGGCAGCGCGCGCGCATCGGTACGCGGGTAGGTCAGCACCTTGTGCTTCTCGTACAGCGCTTGAGCCAGGCCCAGCGTGTTCTTCGCCGAGAAGCCGAAGCGGCCGTTCGCTTCGCGCTGCAAGCTCGTCAAGTCGAACAGCAGCGGCGAGAGTTGGGTCGACGGCTTCGATTCTTCGGTGACGATGCCGAGCTGCTCGCGGCAGGCGGCGACGACCGTTTCCGCGGCGGCGAGGCTCCAGAGCCGCGAATCGCGCTTCTCCGGATCGAACTCGTCGCGCTTGAATTTCGGGTCGAACCAGCGGCCCTCGTAGAAGCCGCCGGCACAGACGAACTGCGCGCGCACTTCCCAATAATCGCGCGGCACGAACCGGCGGATCTTTTCTTCGCGCTCGACGACGATCGACAGTGTGGGCGTTTGCACGCGCCCAACGGTCGTCAGAAAGAAGCCGCCGCCCTTGCTGTTGAACGCGGTCATCGCCCGCGTGCCGTTGATGCCGACGAGCCAGTCGGCCTCGGAGCGGCAACGCGCGGCGTCGGCGAGCGGCTGCATATCGGCGTCGCTGCGCAGATGGGCGAAGCCGTCGCGGATCGCCGCGGGCGTCATCGACTGCAGCCACAGCCGCTGAACCGGCTTCTTCGCATTCGCGTGCTGCGCGATGAGCCGGAAGATCAGCTCGCCTTCGCGACCCGCGTCGCAGGCGTTGATGAGACGCTCGACGTCTTTTCGCTTGATCAGCTTCGTCAGGACCTTCAGGCGCGATTCGCTTTTTGCGATCGGATTGAGGTCGAAATGCGGCGGAATGACAGGCAGATGCGCGAAGCTCCACTTGCCCCGCTTGACTTCGTATTCTTCGGGCGCGGCGATCTCGAGCAAATGGCCGACCGCCGACGAGAGCACGTATTCGTCGCTCTCGTAGTACTCGTCATGTTTGGTGAAGCCGCCGAGTGCGCGCGCGATGTCGTTCGCGACCGAAGGCTTCTCCGCAATGATCAGTGCTTTGGACATGACAGGATTAATGTAGTGACCGGGGTCCGAACCCGGATTGTGTTCCCTTCAACGACCGCTTTATAGCACACGGCGAGTGAGCGGCGTCCGCTTCGCACCAAAAAGCACCGCGTCGGCAGCGAGCCGCCGGCACCGGCCGCCGCGCGAAGACGCGTGCGGCGCAACCCTCGCGGGCGGCGGGCCGGCGTGCAGTGCCCCAGCACGGAGCGTGCCGCCGCTGCCTGCCGCAGGTGTGCGTCGCAAAAAGGTCGGACAAAATGATCTGCCGAGACGCTTAGACGACGGCCAGCGCCGGACGGATCTTCGGGGCGCCCGTGCAAGGGGGCAGCGCCGTCAAATCCGACAGCATGCGCTCGGCGATGCCTTTGTGCGGCAGGACAGTACCGAAAAAGCGGACGGTGTCGTCGTCTTCGATCAACAGCGTCGGGAAATTCTCGACATCCAAATCGTCGAATCGATCCGCATGCGTTTCGATATCGATCCAGACGAAGCACATCCGCGGGTAAGCGTCGGCCAATTCGTCGAAGGTTTGCCGGTAGTCGCGGCACGTTCCGCACCACTGCGCGCACAGGCAAGCGACGAGCAGCGTGTTCGGGTCGTTGACGCGCTCGGCGATCCGGTCCGAATCGGTGTCGAGGTTCAGCGCGGGCATGATGCGTTCCTTGTTCCTATTCCCGTAGCGATTGGGCGACTGTAGCACGCTCGTTTCAGCGCTCGTCCGGCGCCGCTCGCGTATGCCGGACATAGCGGCCGCCGGGCAGCGCCGCGATGTGCCCTCCTAGCTCCAGTTCGAGCAACGCGCTTTGCAGGGCCGAGCTGTTCATGTCGGTGCGGCCGGCAAGGATTTCAAGCGCGGCGGGCGCGTGGCCGAGAACGTCCAGCACACGCGCGGCAGACCCGGACAGCGGCCGCGCCGCCCGAGACGGCGCCGGCGATGCGTCGAATAGCGGCAGCGGCGGCAGCGGCGGCAGTGGCGGTGACGGGGGTGACGGCGGCGGCTGCGACGACGTTAGCTGCGCGCACGCGGAAGATCGCACGGCGACCGGCCTTGTCTGCGACGGCGAGGGCCGGGGCGACGGCGCATAGAGACTTGCGCCGCCCGTGGCCATGACGGGCTGTGCGCCGCCCGGCCACGCCGCATTGAACTCTTCCAAGATATCCGCCGGCGTTTCGGTCAGCTTGGCGCCGTCTTTGATGAGCTGATGACAGCCCCGCGAAAGCGGTGCGTGAATCGAGCCCGGCAGAGCGAACACATCGCGCCCCATTTCGTTGGCGAGCCGAGCCGTGATCAGCGACCCTGACCGCAGCGCTGCTTCGACGACGAGCACCCCTCTCGTCATGCCCGCGATCAAGCGATTGCGTTGCGGAAAGTGAGCCGGTTTGGCCGGCGTGCCGAGCGGCCATTCCGACACGACGGCGCCTTGCACGGCGATGTCCTGCGCCAGCGCACGATGTTTGGCCGGGTAGACGAGATCTGCCCCCGTCCCGACGACGGCGATCGTGACGCCGCCGGATCGCAGCGCCCCGCGGTGGGCGGCGGCGTCGATGCCGAGCGCCAGCCCCGATACGATCGACAAGCCGGCGGCGGCAAGGTGGCGGGCGAAATGGGCCGCATCGTCGATGCCTTGCGCCGTGGCGTTGCGGCTGCCGACGATCGCGATGCTCGGCGCGTGCAGCGATTCGAGCCGTCCGGTCACGTAGAGCAGCGCGGGCGGATCGTGCATCGTCAGTAACGCGGCAGGGTACGCCGGGTCGTCGAGCGGCACCAGCGCGTTGCCCGGTTGCTCGCACCAGGCGAGGGTGCGAGCGAGCGGCTCGCGCACGTCAGCCTGTGACGCGGCCGCGATGCAGCGCGCGACCGCATCGCCGGCCGCATCGGCCAGTATCCGGTACGGCTGGCCGACTAGCGCTTGCACGTCGCCGAAGGCCGACAGCAGCGCCCGCAGCGCCGACGACGGCAGGCCCCTTGCCGCGGCAAGCGCGAGCCATGCGCCGATCTGCGCGGGCGTCATTGGGCGTTCGCGCATCGATATGAGCCTTCGCGGCGCGGCCTGCGCGCCGGCGCACGCCGTGATAAAATTTTCATGATCCGAAATACCTCCAACGTAGCCCACGCGGGCGCTCGTGATCGCTGCGGGCGGCCTGAAGATGTCCGCCGTTCGGCGTATCTTCGATGTTCGGCGAAGGCCGCGCCAGCCTGCCGAACGGCCTAGCGGATTCGACAATCGATCACACGCGTCGCGGCTGCGCCGTCACGACTTGGACACCATGGCTTTACTGAGCATCCTCAACTATCCCGATAAGCGGCTGCACAAAGTCGCCAAACCCGTCGAGAAGGTCGACGACCGTATCCGCAAGCTCGTCGCCGACATGGCCGAGACCATGTACGCGGCACCCGGCGTGGGCCTCGCGGCGACGCAGGTCGACGTGCACGAGCGCGTCATCGTCATCGACGTGTCGGAAACGCACGACCAGCTGCGCGCGTTCATCAATCCGGAAATCGTCTGGTCGAGCGACGAGCGCAAGGTCAATGAAGAAGGCTGTCTATCGGTGCCGGGCGTCTACGATGCGGTCGAGCGCGCCGAACGCGTGCGCGTGCGGGCGCTCGACGAGAAGGGCGAATCGTTCGAGCTCGATTGCGAGGGCTTGCTGGCCGTTTGCATCCAGCACGAAATGGATCACTTGATGGGGCGTGTGTTCGTCGAATACTTGTCGCCGCTGAAGCAGACGCGCATCAAGACGAAGATGAAAAAGCTCGCGCACGCGATGTGACGCGCGGCCAGACGCTGTTCCGTACTCTCTTACCGTCGTTTTCGCTCGCCCATGACCCATACGCTGCGCGTCGTCTTCGCCGGCACGCCCGAATTCGCGACCGCCGCATTGGCGGCCATTCATGAAGCCGGCTTTCCCGTGCCGCTCGTGCTGACGCAGCCGGACAGGCCCGCTGGGCGGGGCATGAAGCTCCAGGCGAGCGCCGTGAAGCGCTACGCCGCCGAGCATGGGCTGCCGCTCGCCCAGCCCCCCTCGCTGCGGCGCACGGGCAAGTTTTCGGCCGAAGCTGCCGCGGCCATCGATCGGCTGCGCGAGACGCCGCACGACGTCATGGTCGTGGCTGCGTACGGCTTGTTGTTGCCGCAGGAAGTGCTCGACATCGCCCCGCACGGCTGCATCAACATCCATGCGTCGCTGTTGCCGCGCTGGCGCGGCGCGGCGCCGATCCATCGCGCGATCGAAGCCGGCGACGCCGAAACGGGCATCACGTTGATGCAGATGGATGCGGGCCTCGACACGGGCGCCATGATCGACGTGGCGCGCACGTCGATCGATGCGCGCGATACGACCGCCACGCTGCACGACAAGCTTGCCGAGCAAGGGGCACGCTCGATCGTGGCCGCGCTGGAGGCGCTCGAGCGCACGGGCGCGCTGCAAGCCACGCCGCAGCCTGCAGAAGGTGTCACCTACGCCGAGAAGATCGGTAAGCACGAAGCCGCGCTCGATTGGCGCCGGCCCGCGGGCGCGCTTGCGCGCCAGATTCGCGCGTTCGATCCGTTCCCGGGCGGTGTCGCGACGCTCGAGGACGGCACGACGCTGAAAGTCTGGGCCGCCGAGCCCGTCGACGCGTTGCACGGGGGCGAGCAAGCGCCCCCGGGTGCGATCGTCGACGTATCGCCCGACGGCGTGCTCGTCGCCTGCGGCGAGGGGGCATTGCGGCTGACGCAGCTTCAAAAGCCGGGGGGGAAGCGGTTGCCCGCTCGCGAGTTCCTCGTGGGCGCCGCGTTGACGCAGGGCCAGCGGCTGAAGCTGCCCGAGGCGGCATGACGGTTCCGGCCCGCGGCTGTCCCGCCGCGGCCGCACGGTATGGTCCTGTGTCGGCGTACCGGCGTAAAGTACGCCCAAGCGCCGCGCGCGGCCTTGACGCGCCGCCAGACCGATACGCGATACGCAGGTAAGCATTCGGTAGATCGATCGAGGAGACTTCGAGCATGTTCGGCATCGTCCATTTTCCGTTTTTCGTTGCTGCCGTTTTTCTGCTCAACGTGACGCCGGGCCCCGATACGGCTTATATCGTCGGACGCTCCGTCGCCCAAGGGCGCGGCGCCGGCCTCATGTCGGCCCTGGGCATCTGCACCGGGTGCTGCGTGCATTCGATCGCGTGCGCGTTCGGTCTCACGGCCGTGCTGGCGGCTTCCGCCACGGCCTTTACGGTGATCAAGTTCGCGGGCGCCGTCTATTTGATCTACCTGGGCGTGCGGCTAGCGTTCTCGTCTTCGGCGAAATCGGAGGGCGCGCCGGGCGAATCCGCCGCGGCGGGCGCGCAGGCCGCCAAGCCGCTGCGGCAACTGTTCATGCAGGGCTTTTGGACCAACGTGCTCAATCCGAAGGTCGTGCTCTTCTTCGTCTCCTTCTTTCCGCAATTCGTGTCGAGCGAAAGCGAACACAAGGCGCTGGCCTTCCTTTCGCTCGGCGGCGTATTCATCGCAATGAGCGTGGTCTGGTGCCTGTTTCTGGTTTGGGTGGCGAGCGGCGTGACGCGGCGGCTCGGCGGCAAGCCCGGCGTGAAGAAGTGGCTCGATCGCGTGGTGGGTAGCGCATTCGTCGGTCTTGGCCTCAAGCTCGCGACGGCGACCCGATGATTGAAATTTCGGATTACGCCCATACCTGACAAATCGCTTACAATTGAGCGACGCGCTCGAGCGGCTCTCCGGTTGAGCCGGTTATCGGGGCGCAAACGAAAAAGGAGTCCACATGTTCAATTGGGTCAAAACCGCGATGCTGATGGCCGCGATCACGGCCCTGTTCATCGTGATCGGCGGGATGATCGGCGGCTCGCGCGGCATGATGTTCGCGCTCGTCATCGCGCTGGCGATGAACTTCTTCTCCTACTGGTTCTCGGACAAGATGGTCCTGAGGATGTACAACGCGCAGGAGGTAGACGAAACGAGCGCGCCCCAGTTCTATCGCATGGTGCGTGAGCTCTCGACGCGTGCGGAGCTGCCCATGCCGCGCGTCTACCTCATCAACGAAGACGCGCCGAACGCGTTCGCCACGGGGCGCAATCCCCAGCATGCGGCGGTTGCGGCCACCACGGGCATCTTGCGGATCCTTTCCGAGCGCGAAATGCGCGGGGTCATGGCGCACGAGCTCTCGCATGTGAAGCACCGCGACATCCTGATCTCCACGATTTCCGCGACGATGGCCGGTGCGATTTCCGCACTGGCGAATTTCGCGATGTTCTTCGGCGGCCGCGACGAAGAAGGCCGCCCGGCGAATCCGATCGCAAGCATCGCCGTGGCGCTGCTCGCGCCGATCGCCGCGGCCATGATTCAAATGGCGATCTCGCGGTCGCGCGAGTTCGAAGCCGATCGCGGCGGCGCGCGCATCTCCGGGGATCCTCAGGCGCTCGCTTCGGCGCTCGACAAAATTCACCGTTTTGCTTCGGGCATTCCGTTCGCCGCGGCCGAGGCGCATCCCACCACGGCGCAAATGATGATCTTGAATCCGCTCTCGGGCGGCGGCATCGCGAATCTTTTCTCGACCCACCCGGCAACCGAGGAACGCATCGCGCGTCTGATGGAGATGGCCCGCACCGGCCGTTACGATTGAGGCTCGGAACTCGAGCCGGCGCCGATCGGCGTCACCGAAGCGGGCCCCTCGGGCCCGTTTCTCGTTGGGCGGCTGCCTGCCGACGGGAGCCCACGAGGCGGCGCGAGCGGCACAACGGGCCTTGGCGGGCCTTGGCGGGTCTCGGCGGGCCTTGACGGGTCTCGGGCCTTGGCGGGCCTCGGGCCTTGGCGGGCCTCGGCGGGGCGCGGTGCGCCGCGCGCTACAATAGCGCGCTTGTCTCTCACACCGGCGCTTCGCGTCGCGCGACGTTTGCCTTCCCGATGACCCGAACCGCTCCTTCCCGCCGTACGACGCCGAAAGCCGGTAACGCGCGCTTTTCCACGCTGCGTCTCGCGCCCGATTCGCTCGCTTTCGCGCTCGACGGCGCTGCGTTGGCCGTTGGCGCGGTGCGCGGCGGAATGGCGCTGCCGGCTGCGCTGTCGGCGGTGCAGGCGTCGGCGCTCGCCGCCAATGCGGCGACCGCGCGCGGCGCGATTCAGGACATCGCGTATCGCGCGCTGCGCCGTCTGGGCATGGGCGATTGGCTCGTCGCGCAGCTCGTGCGCAAAGCGCCGCCCGCTCATGTCGGCGACGTGCTCGCATGTGCGTTGGCACTGCTCGCCGACGATGAATCGGCAGCCGCTTACACCCCTTACACGGTGGTCGACCAGGCGGTGACCGCGGTGGGCGCGCGCCGCGAGTGCGCGTTCGCCAAAGGGCTCGTCAATGCCGTCTTGCGCAATTTTCTGCGTGAACGCGATGCCTGGCTCGCGAAGGCAAAAACGAACCCCGTCGCGGCCTGGAATTACCCGGAGTGGTGGATCGAGTCGGTGCGGCTGGCGTGGCCCGATGCGTGGCAGCATGTCCTTGCCGCAGGCAACGAGCCGGGCCCGCTGACGCTGCGCGTGAATGCTCGCCGCACGACGGTAGCCGATTATCTGCGCGTGCTCGATGAGCACGGCATGGCGGCGCGGCCGATCGGGATCGATGCGGTGAGATTGGCTGCGCCCGTGCCTGTCGAGCGCATTCCGGGCTTCGAGCAGGGCCTCGTTTCGGTGCAAGACGCCGGCGCACAACTGGCGGGACAGTGGCTGGGGGCGCGCGACGGCATGCGCGTGCTCGACGCCTGCGCGGCGCCCGGCGGAAAAACCGGGCATGTGCTCGAGCGGGCAGACGTCGAGCTCGTCGCGCTCGAAGCCGACGCCGCACGCGCGGCCCGCATCGACGAGAACCTGCGGCGGCTGGGCCTGAAGGCGAAAGTGGTCGTCGGCGATGCCGGCGAGCCGTCGCAATGGCATGACGGCCGGCCGTTCGACCGTATTCTGGCGGACGTGCCGTGCTCGGCGTCGGGCATCGTTCGCCGCCACCCCGACGTGCGCTGGCTGCGCCGGGCGAGCGACATCGCGGCGCTCGTCGCCGAGCAGCGCCGCATTCTCGACGCGCTTTGGCCGCTCGTCGCACCGGGCGGCGAATTGCTCTACGTGACGTGCTCGGTGTTTCCCGAGGAAGGCGAGGAGCAGGCGCGATGGTTTGAACGTGCGCATGAAGATGCGGTACGATTGGACGCGCCGGGCCAACTGATGCCTACTTGTGCCGGCGCGGCAGCCGAGCCTTCGGCTTCCGTATCGATTGGAACGCGCGCCGCTGGGCTCGAGCGCGACGGGGCCGACATCGACCACGACGGTTTTTTCTACGCGCGCTTTCAAAAACGGTGACGATCAGCAAACGCTTTTTTCCGCTTCGGCTCATGGCCTTGCTCTGGATCGGGCTGACCGTTTGCCTCGCTGCGGCAGGGGTGGCGCGCGCCGATACGATCGCCGTGCAGCGCGCATCGTTGCAAGCGGACGGCACCGGTTGGAATCTGGACGCCCGCTTCGATTTCGAGCTGAACAGCAGTCTCGAAGATGCCGTCAACAAGGGCATTCCGCTTTATTTCACGACGGAGTTCGAGCTGACGCGGGCGCGTTGGTATTGGTTCGACGAGCAGCCGGTGTCGGTCACGCAAACGCTTCGCCTATCGTTTCAACCGCTGACGCGCGAGTATCGCGTGTCGAGCGGCGGCCTGCAGCAGGGCTTCAGCTCGCTCGGAGAGGCGCTGGCCGTGATCAAGCACGTCACGTCGTGGCACGTGATCGATCGCAACCAGGTGCAACAAGGGGACACATATACGGCTTCGGTGCGCATGCAACTCGATACGGCGTTGATGCCCAAGCCGTTCCAGGTCGATGCGGTGAACAATCGCGACTGGACGCTCGCTTCCGATTGGAAGCGATTCACTTTCACGGTGGCCGAACGTGCTAAATAGCGTGCGTCGAAAAGCGGACGTGAGGAGCATTCTCGTTCGCGTGATCGTCTCGACGGTCGCCGTCACGGCGCTGCTGCTGCTCGTCCTGCTCGCGGCGGCCAGCGCCAACACCGAGTTCTTCGATCGCTACTACTCGTGGCTCTACGCAGCCAATATCGCCGTCGCGCTCGTCTTTCTGCTGATCGTCCTTGCGCTCGTCGGCATGATTCTCGTGCGGCTGCGCAAGGGGAAGTTCGGCACGCGCCTGCTCGCGAAGCTCGCGGTCTTTTTCGCGCTGGTAGGCGTGGTGCCCGGCACGATCATTTACGTCGTCTCGTATCAATTCGTCTCGCGCAGCATCGAGTCGTGGTTCGACGTCAACGTCGAAACGGCGCTGACCTCGGGCCTGAATCTCGGGCGCGGAATGCTCGACGCGTCGCTGTCCGATCTGCAGACGAAGGCGCAGGTCATGGCCGAGCAGCTTGCGGGCGCCGCGGCGACGAACACGACGTTGACGCTTTTGCGCATGCGCGATCAATTCGGCGTGCAAGAGGCCATGCTCGTCGAATCGGTCCGCAGCGTATCGGGGGCATCGCCCGATCTGCACGTCGTTGCGCAGGCCTCGAACAATATTACTTCGCTGATGCCCGACGATCTGCCCACCTCGATCATGCTCGCCCAAGCGCGCGGCCGGGGCTATGCGGCGATCGAAGGAGAGGTCGACGGCGATCCGCACGCAAGAGGCGCGAAAGGGTCGCTGCGCTTGCGTGTCGTCGTGCGCGTGCCGGACGCGAACACGTCGCTGCTGCAGCCGGCCGAGCGGTTTTTGCAACTGACTCAGCCGGTGTCCCCGTCGCTCGCGCGCAATGCCGATTCGGTGCAGCGCGCCTATCGCGAATACCAGGAGAAGGCGTTCGGCCGCACGGGGTTGCGCAAGATGTACATCGGAACGCTGACGCTCGCGCTGTTCTTGGCGACGTTCATCGCGATGATGCTGGCGCTCGCGCTGGGTAATCAGCTCGCGCGGCCATTGTTCCTGCTCGCTAAAGGCACGAAGGAGGTGGCGGAGGGCGATTACACGCCCAAGCGCGAGGTCAAATCGCGAGACGAGCTCGGCTTTCTCACGCAGTCGTTCAATGCAATGACGCGTCAACTGTCCGAAGCGCGCGCGGCCGTCGAGCGCAATCGGGTCGCGCTCGAGCATTCCAAGGCTTATCTCGAGAGCATCTTGGCGAACCTGACAGCCGGCGTGTTCGTGCTCGATCGCCAGTTTCGCTTGACCACGGCCAATCGCGGCGCCGAGCGCATCTTCCGGCAACCGTTTCAATCGATGCTGGGCGCATCGCTCGAACACATCGGCGTACTGGCGGAATTCGCGGCGACGGTGCGCAAGGCGTTCGCCGACCGCCAGGCGGCTAGCCAAGGCGTCATCGACGACGGCGGCCACTGGCAGCAGCAGATCGCCGTTTCGGTGCCCGGCGAAAGCGATCCGCTCACGCTGCTCGTGCGCGGGTCGCGCCTGCTTGCGGCGACCCCGGCCGACGGCGGAGGCGATACCGGCACTGCCGGCTATGTGATCGTGTTCGACGACATCTCCGACGTCATTTCGGCGCAGCGCTCGGCCGCGTGGGGCGAAGTGGCGCGGCGCCTTGCACATGAGATCAAGAATCCGCTGACGCCGATTCAGCTGTCGGCGGAGCGGTTGCAGATGAAGCTGGCCGACAAGCTATCGCCGCACGATGCCGACGTCCTCAAGCGCGGCGCGACGACGATCGTCAATCAGGTTGCGGCGATGAAGCAGATGGTCGACGACTTCCGCGACTACGCGCGCACGCCGCCGGCGGTCCTCGCGAATCTGCAACTGAACGAGCTCGTGACCGAAGTGTTGGGCTTGTATGGCGTCGAAGAGGGCAAGAGTGCGATCGTGGCCGAACTCGCGGCCTTGCCGGTGATTCGCGGGGACGCGACGCAATTGCGTCAGGTCATCCACAATCTGCTGCAGAACGCGCAGGATGCGGTGGCCGACGCGGCGAACCCGCGTGTCGTCATCGAAACCAAGACAGTAGAATATGGCGACCCCGATGCGCAGGGCCGAGTGCGCGTCGCGGTTCGCCTGACCGTATCCGACAACGGCCCGGGCTTTCCCGCCCGCATCCTCACGCGCGCGTTCGAGCCTTACGTGACGACGAAAGCCAAGGGAACGGGGCTCGGGCTTGCTATGGTCAAGAAGATCGTCGACGAACACGGTGCGCGCATCGATATTCGGAATCGAGTGAAGGCAGGCGAAGCAATCGAAGGTGCGCAGATTTCGATTTTGTTCCTGCAATTGGCAGACGACGTGGCGCCCGCGGGAGGCTCGGCTTCGAATGGCGGCGCGGCGTCGGGGGCGACAAAAGCAATAGCGCAGACAAGGGCAGCATAAATGGCGACCATCCTGGTGGTAGACGACGAAATGGGTATCCGGGAATTGCTCTCGGAAATCCTGAGCGACGAGGGGCATGCCGTCGAAGTGGCGGAAAACGCGCAGCAGGCGCGCGAGTTCCGCCTGCGTCAGGCGCCCGATCTCGTGCTGCTGGACATTTGGATGCCCGATACCGATGGCGTATCGCTGCTCAAAGAATGGGCGGCGCAAGGGCATTTGACGATGCCGGTCATCATGATGTCGGGCCATGCGACGATCGACACCGCCGTCGAGGCGACGAAGATCGGCGCCTTGAACTTCCTTGAAAAGCCCATCGCGCTTCAAAAGCTATTGAAGGCGGTCGAGCAGGGGCTGGCGCGCGGCAGTGCGCCGGCCGTCGGCGCCGCGACGGTGAAGGCGGCCGCACCGGTGAATGCGACGACCGTCGCGGCGGCCGTGGCGCTGCCGATGCTGGCGGCCGATCCTGTCGCCACGACGGCCGCGGCCCCGCAGTCGGCATCCATCTCGTTCGACATTCCGTTGCGCGATGCGCGCGATGCGTTCGAGCGTGCGTACTTCGAGTACCACCTGGCCCGCGAGAACGGCAGCATGACGCGTGTGGCGGAAAAGACAGGCTTGGAGCGCACGCACCTGTATCGCAAGCTCAAGCAGCTCGGCGTCGATCTGAGCAAGAACAAAGGGGAGTGACCGCAAAAAGCACTTGAGCAAAGCAAAACCCCTTGCTATACTCTCGCTTCTTCGTGGCCCGGTAGCTCAGTTGGTAGAGCAGCGGATTGAAAATCCGCGTGTCGGTGGTTCGATT
>CBIHRA010000034.1:0-55558 GCA_966212325.1 uncultured Burkholderiaceae bacterium
CCACCGCCACCGCCACCGCCACCGCCACTGCTGCGCGTCGGATAGGGGTAAATACCAATGAAAATGTATTTTCGTCGAGTCTATTGTGACGAAAATTTATTTTCATCCATGATCTCTCCACCCAAACTCGGAGCGCGATGAGCCAGTCAGAACCCTCCGTCGTCGATCGGATCGCGCAGATGCTGCCGTCGTTGAGCGAGTCGCATCGGCGCCTGGCCGACTACGTGCTCGCCAAGCCGTTCAAGGTCGCCGTCATGACGATCGACGAATTCGCGAGCGCGTGCGACGTATCGAATGCGACCGCCAATCGCTTCGTACGCAGGCTGGGTCTCGAGGGCTATCCGCAGTTCCGAGCGCTGCTCGCGCAAGGTTTCGAGCAAGCGCTCGCACCGGTCGAACGGCTGCGCATCGAGCGCTCGCGAGCGGCGTCCGCCGCGGACATCTTTGCCGCGTCGTTGTACGAGGATCAGCGCAATTTCGAATTGACGCGCATGTCGCTCAGCGCCGACGAGTGCGAAAAGGCCGTGCAGGCGGTACTGAGCGCGCGCCGAATTTTCATCGTCGGTTTCGGGTCGAGCGGATTTCTGGCGGGGTTTCTGCAACGCAATCTGACCGTGCACTGCGATGTGGTGAAGAGCCTCGCGACGTTGGGCGGCGTATCGGAAGCCGCGCGGCAGATTTCGCGCGTCCGCAAGGGCGATCTGCTGATCTCGATTTGCTTCCCGCGCTATCTCGCCGACACGGTCACGCTGACGAAGTCGGCCAGAGCGGCCGGCATCGGCGTGCTCGCGATTACCGATAAGCCCACCTCGCCTATCGCCAAGCACGCCGACATCTGCCTTTATGCATCGAGCGAGCGGCAGTATCTCTCCAACTCGGAAACAGCGGCGCTCGGGCTGATCGAGGCGCTTTCCGCGGCGGTCGCTCACCGCTCCGAAAGTTCGCTCGACGACGTGGCGCAACTGACGGAAGCGGTGATGCCGTGGCTGAACAACCAGGACGACAACCGATGACGATCGTGGCCGACACTGTATTGGCGATTCATGGCGGCGCGGGCGCGATGGCGCGTGCCGATGCGTCACCCGAAATGCGCGAAGCGTACGAAAGCGCGCTGGCCGGCGTCCTAAAGGACGCGGGGCGGATGCTGTCGCAAGGGGCAAGCGCGCTCGACGCGGCGACCGAAGCCGTGCGGCTGCTCGAAGAGTGCCCGCTCTTCAATGCAGGGCATGGCGCGGTGTTCACGAGCGCGGGCACGCACGAGCTCGATGCAGCGGTGATGGACGGACGCACGCTGATGAGCGGCGCCGTCGCCAATGTGCGGACGGTGCGCAACCCGGTCCTGGCCGCGCGAGCGGTGATGGAGCGCAGCCAGCATGTGCTGTTCGTCGCCGAAGGCGCCGAAGCGTTCGCTCGCGAGCACGGGCTCGAATGCGTGGATCCTTCGTTCTTCTCGACGCCGCTCAGGCGCGAGCAACTGGAGCGTGTGCAGCGGGCCGATGCGAGCAAGACGTCGCTCGATCATGACGCCGGTTCCGCGGCTGCCGTTCCGCTGTCGTTTTCGGGCGTGCCGCGAGGTGCGGCGCCGCTCGACGACGATCGCAAGCTCGGGACGGTCGGCGCCGTGGCGCGCGACGCGCACGGCAATCTCGCCGCCGCGACGTCCACGGGCGGCATGACCAACAAACAACCGGGCCGCGTCGGCGATACGCCGATCATCGGCGCTGGATGCTATGCGGACAACCGCACCTGCGCGATCTCGACTACAGGCAGCGGCGAAATGTTCATCCGTATGGTGGCGGCCCACGACATAGCGGCGCGCATGGAGTACGCGGGCGTGTCGCTCGACGAAGCCGCGCACTACGTCGTTCACGAGAAGCTGCCGCGAATCGACGGACGAGGCGGCCTCGTCGCCGTCGATGCGCGCGGCAACGTCAGCATGCCCTTCAACACCGAGGGCATGTATCGGGGATTCATTCGCGCCGGACAGGCTCCGGTCGTCGCGATCTATAGGTAAATCGATCGCGGGCGTTCGCTGTGCGGAGGCCCGGTTCTTTTCGGCGGAAGCAAGACGATGAGCGACAACATTGGCCCCATCGCGGACATGGCGCCCGAGCGGATCGTGCAGATCGAGGATTTGACCGTCGAGTTTCGAGGCTCGGAGCGCACGGTCGAAGCGGTGAAGCACCTCTCGTTGCACGTCGATCGCGGCGAGACGCTGGCGATCGTCGGCGAATCGGGCTCGGGCAAGTCGGTGACGTCGCTCGCGTTGATGCGGCTCGTCGAATACGGCGGCGGCCGGATCGCGGGCGGCCGCCTCTTGTTCCGCCGGCGCGGCGGGCAAGTATGCGACATCGCGCAGTGCACCGCCGCCCAGATGCGCGCGATGCGCGGCGCCGATCTGGCGATGATCTTCCAAGAGCCGATGACCTCGCTCAATCCGGTGTTTCCGGTGGGGGAGCAGATCGCGGAGTCGATCCGCCTGCACCAAGGGCTCGGCATGCAGGCGGCACGGGCGGAGGCGCTGCGCATGCTCGATCAGGTGCGGATTCCCGACGCCAAGAATGTGCTCGGGCGCTTTCCTCATCAACTATCGGGCGGCATGCGCCAGCGCGTGATGATCGCGATGGCGCTTGCGTGCAAGCCTGCGCTCTTGATCGCCGATGAGCCGACGACGGCGCTCGACGTGACGGTGCAGGCGCAAATCCTTCAACTGATCCGCGAACTGCAGCGCGAGATGAATATGGGCGTCATGTTCATCACGCACGATATGGGGGTCGTCGCCGAAGTGGCCGACCGCGTGATCGTCATGCTGCGAGGCGAGGCCGTCGAGCAGGGACCCTCGCAGCAGATCTTCGATGCGCCGTCCCAGCCATACACGCGCGCGCTGCTCGCGGCAGTGCCGCGGCTCGGGTCCATGCGCGGCACGGATTCGCCGGCGCGTTTTCCGTTGCTCGAAGGCTCGGCCACTGCGGACCCGGCGGCGGGCCAAAGCGCGCCGCCCGCGCCCGTCGCCGCAGCGGCAGTCGCAACGGCGACGGCGACGGCCGGCGATCGCGAGCCGATCCTGAGCGTGCGCGATTTGACCACGCGTTTCGATATCCGCACGGGCCTGTTCGGCCGTGTCACCCGTCGCGTGCATGCCGTCGAAAAGATCAGCTTCGATCTGCATCGCGGCGAAACGCTCGCGCTCGTCGGCGAATCGGGTTGCGGAAAGTCGACGACAGGACGCTCGCTGCTGCAACTCGTGCGCAGCCAGAGCGGGCGCATCGTGTTCGACGGGCAGGACATCAGCGGGCTGCACGGCAATGCGTTGCGCGATGTGCGCCGCCACATTCAGTTCGTCTTTCAGGACCCGCTGGCTTCGCTCGACCCGCGGCTGACCGTCGGCTACTCGATCATGGAGCCGATGCGCATCCACAACGTGTACCCGGCCGGCGCGGCCGAAGCGCGCATGCGCTATCTGCTGGAACGTGTCGGCTTGCCCGCCGATTCGGCGCAGCGCTATCCGCATGAATTTTCGGGCGGTCAACGTCAACGCATCTGTATTGCGCGAGCGCTCGCCACGCACCCGAAGGTCGTGATCGCCGACGAATCGGTGTCGGCGCTCGACGTGTCCATCCAAGCGCAGATCGTGAACCTGCTCATCGATCTGCAACGCGAGATGGGCATGGCGCTGCTGTTCATTTCCCACGACATGGCGGTGGTCGAGCGCATCAGCCATCGCGTGGCCGTGATGTATCTCGGCCAGATCGTCGAGATCGGCTCGCGCCGCGACATTTTCGAGAATCCTCAGCATCCCTACACGAAGCGGCTGATGGCGGCGGTGCCGATCGCGGACCCCCGTCGCCGCCACCTCGACCGAAAGCTGTCGTCGGGCGAGATTCCGAGCCCCATTCGCGATGTCGGCGACGAACCTGTCGTCGCACCGCTCAAGCAGGTCGCAAACGACCACTTCGTCGCGCAGCACGCCATTGCCGCGCAGTTTTGATTCACCCGTCCGCTAGGAGGAGTAGAAGCATGAGCATGTTTCGCGCGAAACAATGGATAGGCGCCATTGCGCTGGCCTATGGGGTTTTCACTGCGCCGATGGCGATGGCCGCGAAAGACGTGACCGTCGCGGTGCCGGTGGCGATCGATTCGCTGGATCCGTACAACACGAACTCGACGTTGGCGCAGGCCGTCGGCAAGTCGTATTACGAGGGCCTGTTCGGGTTCGATAGGAATCTGAAGGTCCAGCCGCTTCTCGCCGAAAGTTATACGGCGAGCCCGGACGGTCTCAGCTATACGTTCAAGCTGCGCCAGGGCGTGAAGTTCCAAGACGGAACGGACTTCAACGCCGAAGCGGTCAAGGCCAATCTCGATCGCGTGCTCGACAAAAGCAACGGCCTTGCGCGCTATAACCAATTCAACCGCATCAAGTCGGTGACCGTGGTGGATCCTTACACGGTCAAGCTCACGCTCAACGAGCCGTTCTCGGCACTCATCAATGCGCTTGCGCATCCGTCCGCGATGATGATCTCGCCCACGGCGCTCAAGAAGTGGGGCAAAGACATCGGCGGTCACCCGGTCGGCACGGGTCCGTTCGAGTTCGTGGAATGGAAGCCCGCGGAGTATCTGAAGGTGAAGAAGTTCGACGGTTACTGGCGCAAGGGATATCCGAAGGTCGACACGCTGACCTTCCGCACGGTGACCGACAACAACACCCGCGCGACGGTCGTGCAAACGGGCGAGGCGCAATTCGCATTTCCGGTGCCCTTCGAGCAGGCGAATCTGCTGAAGGCGAATCCGAAGCTCAGCGTCGTTGCCACGCCTTCGATCACGACGCGTTACGTGTCGATGAATATGCAACAAAAGCCGTTCGACGACGTGCGCGTGCGCGAAGCGGTCAACTACGCGATCAACAAGGAAGCGCTCGCCAAGGTCGCGTTCGCGGGCTACGCATTCCCGGCTCAGGGCGTGGTGCCGCAGGGCGTGGCGTTTGCCGACAAGATGTCGCCGTGGCCCTACGATCCCGCCAAGGCGCGTGCGCTCTTGAAGGAAGCGGGCTACCCGTCCGGCTTTTCCACGTCGCTGTGGTCGGCCTATAACGACGGCACGTCGGCCAAGGTCGTGCAGTTTCTGCAGCAGCAACTGGCGCAAGTCGGTATCAAGACCTCGATCGAAATGCTGGAATCGGGCCAACGCGTGCAACGCGTACAGAGCGTGAAGGATCCGAAAGAGGCGGCGGTGCGCATGTTCTACAGCGGCTGGTCGGCTTCGACGGGCGAGGCCGATTGGGCGTTGCGGCCGCTGCTCACCACTAACGCATGGCCCCCGGTGTTCTACAACACGGCGTATTACTCGAACAAGGAAGTCGATAAAGATGTGTCCGATGCGCTCTTGATCACCGATGCCGCGAAGCGGGCGCAGCTGTACGCCGACGCACAGCAACGCGTTTGGAAGGACGCGCCGTGGGCATTCCTGACCACGGACCGCAACCTGTCGGTTCAAAGCAAGCAACTGAGCGGTTTCTACGTCATGCCTGACGCTTCGTTCAACTTCGGCGACGTCGATCTGACGCAATAAGCGGATCGCACACTCGGTATCCGAGCGCGGCGGGGCCAGCCCCTCGCGCTCGTCAACGCGGACCTGCCATGTTTGTCTATATCGTGAAGCGGCTCGTCGGAGCCATCCCGACCCTGGCGTTCGTCGCGGTCGCGGTATTCCTGTTCGTGCATGTCTTGCCGGGCGACCCGGCCCGCCTCGCGGCGGGCCCGGATGCGGACGAGGCGACCGTCAAGCTCGTGCGCCACGAGCTCGGTATGGACCAGCCGATGCCCGTGCAGTTCGTGCGCTATTTCGACCGCGTGTTGCACGGCGATCTGGGGCAGTCGCTGCGTACGAGGCGCTCGGTGTCGAGCGAGATCGGCGATCGCTTCACGCCTACTTTGATTTTGACGTTCACCAGTATGGCGTGGTCGGTGGCGTTCGGGCTGGTGGTGGGCGTGCTGTCGGCCGTCTGGCGCAACCGTGCGCCGGATGCGGTAGGCATGACGCTGGCGGTTTCCGGCATCTCGTTCCCGGCCTTCGCGCTCGGCATGGTGCTGATGCAGATCTTCTCGGTTGGGCTGGGCTGGCTGCCGTCGATCGGCGCCGGATCGTGGCGCCACTACATCTTGCCGTCTATCACGCTCGGCGCGGGCGTGGCCGCGGTCATGGCGCGCTTCACGCGCGCCGCGTTCGTCGAAGTCATGCAGGAAGACTATGTGCGTACCGCACGGGCCAAGGGCCTGTCCGAGTGGCTCGTGGTCGTCAAGCACACGTTTCGGAACGCGCTGATTCCCGTCGTGACGATGATGGGTTTGCAGTTCGGGTTCCTGCTGGGCGGCTCGATCGTCGTGGAAGCGGTGTTTGCGTGGCCAGGCATGGGCAGCCTGCTGGTCGAGTCGGTGAACATGCGTGACTATCCGGTAATCCAGGGGCTGATCCTGCTGTTCTCCACCGAGTTCATCGTGATCAACATCGTCGTGGATGTGCTGTACGGGTTGATCAACCCGACCATCCACTACAAGTAAGGAGCGCAGCCATGAATCGAATCGAAGCGCCCGCGCTGCGCATGAACGTCGCACCGGCTGGCCGCGTGCGCACGCCGGCACGCGAGTTTTGGCGCAAGTTTCGCAAGCAGAAGCTGGCGGTGTGGGCCGGCATCTTCGTACTGCTGCTCGTGGTCGTCGCCGCGCTCGCGCCTTGGCTCGTGCCGTTCGACCCGGAAAACTACTTCGACTACGATGCGCTGAACGCCAGCCCGTCGTGGGCTCACTGGATGGGTGTGGACGCGCTCGGACGCGACGAGTTCAGCCGCATCGTCATGGGCGCGCGCATCTCGCTGGCGGCAGGTTTCGTTTCGGTGGCGTTGGGCGCGGTCGCCGGCACGGTCATGGGGTTGCTCGCGGGCTATTACGAAGGATGGTTCGACCGCGTCGCCATGCGGATCTGCGACGTGCTGCTCGCCTTCCCCGGCATTCTGCTCGCGATCGGCGTGGTCGCAGTGCTCGGCTCGAGCATGGTCAACGTCATCATCGCGGTGGCGGTGTTCAGCGTGCCGGCGTTCGCGCGGCTCGTGCGCGCGAGCACGCTGTCGATCAAGCACATGGTGTACATCGAGGCGATGCGCAGCATCGGGGCATCGGACTGGGTAATCTTGTTCCGTCACATTCTGCCAGGCACGGTTTCGCCGATCGTCGTATACGGGACCATGCGCATCGGCACCTCGATCATCACGGCGGCGAGCCTGTCGTTCCTCGGCATGGGCGCGCAGCCGCCGACGCCAGAGTGGGGCGCAATGCTCAACGATGCGCGCGCGGATATGATGCTCGCGCCGCACGTGGCGATTTTCCCCGCGCTGGCGATTTTTCTGACCGTATTGGCCTTCAATCTGCTCGGCGACGGCCTGCGCGATGCGCTCGATCCCAAGCTCGACCGGTAAAGTGTTGCCGGCGCACACTCAATCAACGTAAGGGACGCCATGTCCGACCAGCGACCTATTGCGGGCGGCACTGCCATTGCCGAAGTGACCGCCATTCCGCGGATCGGGTTCATGCCATCGGGGCCGCGCGATCTGATCACCGATGTCGCCGGCGTAACAGTCGGGCATGCGACGCTCGAGCAGGGAGCCATTCAAACCGGCGTGACCGTCGTGATGCCGCATGACGGCGATCCGTTCTTGCGCAAGGCGCCCGCCGCCGCCGCGATCATCAACGGATTCGGCAAAAGCATCGGGCTCGTGCAGTTGCAGGAACTGGGCGTGCTCGAAACGCCGATTGCTTTGACGAATACGTTTTCGGTGAGCGCGGTCACGGCGGCGCAGATCCGCGCGGCCGTCGCGTCACATCCGGAGATCGGACGCGAATGGCCGACGATCAATCCGCTGGTGTTCGAGTGCAACGACGGCTATCTGAACGACATTCAGGCGATGACGGTGTCGGCTGACGATTACGCGGCCGCTTGCAGAAACGCGAAGACCGAATTCGAGCAAGGCTCTGTCGGCGCGGGGCGAGGCATGTCGTCGTTCGGGTTCAAGGGCGGCATTGGGTCGGCCTCGCGCGTCGCCACTTTGCAAGACGGCCGATCGCATACGCTGGGCGTGCTCGTGCTTGCCAATTTCGGGCGCATGGAGAATTTGATCGTGGCGGGGCAGCCGCTCGGGCGCCGCATCGTCGTCCAATCGAATGGGGCAGGCGGCACGCATGCCGCCGAGCCGGAAAAAGGCTCGATCATCATGGTCGTGGCGACGGACGCGCCGCTCGATGCAAGGCAATTGGAGCGCGTGGCGAAGCGCTCGGCGGCCGGGCTCGCCCGCACCGGGTCCGTCTATGGACACGGCAGCGGCGACATCGCGCTGGCTTTCAGTACCGCGTGGCAGGTTCCGCATCTGGCAAGCGAGCCGATGCCTGCCGTGAGCATGCTGCACGAGTCGCACCTGGACCCACTGTTCGACGCCTGTGCCGAAGCCGTCGAGCAAGCGATCGTTCACGCATTGTGGCGCGCCACGACCGTCGTCGGGCGCGAAGGTCACCGGCGCGAGGCGCTGGTCGAAGCGGTGCCGGGCTGGCGGGACCTGCTGGCGCTTTCGCACGCAAGTGAGGCATCCCATTGAAGATCCTGATTTCCACCGACATCGAAGGCGTGGCCGGTGTCACGCACGCCGAGCAGACGCGCAGCGGTAACCCCGAATACGAGCGGGCGCGCGCTTGGATGACCGACGAGGCGAACGCAGCGATCCACGGCGCGTTCGAAGGCGGAGCGACTCAGGTGCTCGTCAACGATTCGCACGGTGGCTTTCGCAATTTATTGCTCGACCGGCTGGACCCGCGCGCTCAGACGATCACCGGCAAGCCTCGATACCTCGGCATGATGGCCGGCGTGGAGCAAGACTGCGACGCCGTCTATTTGATCGGGTACCACGCTCGTTCGCAGAGCACCGGCGTGCTTGCACATACGATCAACAGCTTTGCGTTCAGGACGGTGCGGGTAAATGGGATCGAACTCGGGGAGGCGGGCCTATACGGCGCGCTCGCGGGAGAATTCGGCGTGCCGGTCGCGCTGTTCACGGGCGACGACGTTTTTCTAGCGGAAACGGCGGCGAGCTTTCCCGGGGCGATCGGGATAGAAACGAAGCGCGCCTACGGCAACACGGTCTGTACGAGCGTGGCGCCGGCGCATGCCTGCGCGCTGATCCGCGAGGCGTCCAAAGCCGCGGTGTCGAACGTGGCGGACCTGCGGCCGTTCACGATCGCCGGCCCGTTGGAGTGCGAATTGACGACGCAGACGCCCGGGCTTGCCGATCTGTTTTGCCAATGGCCGGACCTGCGGCGCGTGGACGGCAGCACGCTGCGCTTCGGCGCGGACAGCATGCAATCGGTCGTGCGCGTGCTCAATTGCCTGTCGGCGATGTCGTTCATGTTGCGCTGACAGCGCATCGAGGCACCCGGCGTTGGCGCAAGCGAGAGGAGAGGCCGTAGTCGGGTGCGCGAACGGAGGCGGATTACTACGAATTCCCGGCATTGAATTCGAGTAGCCGTTTGCCGATAGTTCACTGTTCGCGCGGCTTCAGCCATCGAGCATGGGCTCGGCCGCCTCCGACGGTGCAGCGCCCACTCGAATTCTCTCGCGGGCGACGCGATTCAGGCATGACCGACAGATGATCGATGGACCCAATGGCGTTCTGATGGGCGTGCGGCAACAATCGCCGCACGAGTCTAAACCCGCTGAAGCATCCTCACCCGCTCCTACTCCTGCTCCGAGCGCCCAAGAAGTCGGCGCGGCGTATCAGGTCGTCACGAAGTACCTGACGGGCAAGACGCTCGATGCGCACAACCTCGCCGCGGCGGCCGCCCAGGCGCGTCGTTATGCGATGCTGCACGAGCAGGCGATCGCCGAGGCCGAACTGCAAGTCATCGCGCAGTATGAAGCGCAACATGCCAAGGCCGACGCCGATCGATCGGGCAGCGCGATGGTCCGCGCTGCCCGCCGGTTGGGTGCGAGCGCGGCGTTCGACGACGGCACGTTGGCGGCGGCGCAACATGCATTGGAGTCGGGCCAGCTTCATGTGGCGCCGAACGAGACCATCGCAAGTTTCAGCGCAGCGATGTGCTCGAAGACCGAGCCGGACCCGCCGCCGATCGTTCTGAAGGATCCAGGGAAGGCGCCGAGTCTTTCGGAGGCCACCGATCGGCTCAATGCGTACATGGGCAGCGGCATGTCGTTGCAGGAAGCCGTGGGTATGCTTCGCGTCGAGAACGGTGCAACGGCTGCGACGGAAGACGTCCTGGCACGCGCAGCGCTTGCCGCGCAAGCGCCTTCGTACGTGTCCGCTTATGCCAAGACGCAGAGCGGCCCGGGTCCCGTAGAACTCGCTTCGGCACATCTGGCGAAGCTGGGCGTGTTCGGCGCCGCCACGCTGGATCACGCCACCAAGGCGATGACGATCGCCGTGCCCAAAGCAACGCTCGATGCCGCTGCGGCGCGCAAAGCGGCCGATAAAGTCTCGCACGACAAGCCGGGCACCGCTCAGTTCACGTCCGACATGCGGACCTACCGCTCGGCGCTGTCTGCTGAAATCGCACAAGCGACGGGTAAGCACGGCACGGCCTGGCTGAACGACCCGGCGAATATCGATGCGTGGCTGAAGAGCGAGGTTGCGGTGGCGAACGCCGACCTCGAGCCGTTTGCTCAGGCGGCCGCGGGCACATCCGAGCATTCGCCCGAGCACGAAACGTTGGCCGATCGAGCGCATCTGTTGAATGTGGCGCTCGAGGAAACCCGCGTCCTCGCCGATATCGAGAACGCCGATGCACAGCCGGGCGCATCTCGCACGCAAATCGATCTGGCGCGCAGCCAACGTCTGACGACCGACTTCAGCGCGCTGGGCCTCGTTCATTTCGACAGCAAGACGCAGCAATGGGTACATAACGCGTCCAGCGCGGCGAACCCCGATGCGTCCACGATGCTCACGGATTTGCTCGGCGACACGTCCGTGCAAGCGCTGAAGCAGAACGACATCGAAGACGCGCTGCGGCATACGGGCGGCGCACAGGCGGAGTCGTCCGACCGCGCGAAGGCGGACTTGCGTGCGACCTCCAATGCGCTTGCGCCTTTCAAGCAAGGCGGCACGACGCTCTTCTACGGCGACATGGTCGATGCGGTGGAAGGTTCGCAGGCCATGCGTCAGCGCTTCGACGACATTGCATCGTCGATCAAGACCGACGACAATGTGAAGTACGTCCACGACGTCGCGCAGACGTTGCAGGACGTGGCCATGCCCGCCGACGCAGATCTCACCCGCGCGCTTTACCAGCAGAAGTTCCGTGGGCGTTTCGAAGATTTCGTCGCGCACGGCAGTTGGCGTGCGCCGAGCGGTCTGCCCGCGCTCTGGCAAAGCCTCGATGCGCCGAAGTACTACATCGATACGTCGAACGTCTATGCATCGCTGGGAGACGGCGCGCAGGCCGCGTCGCAAACGGAGCAGGGCGCGTCGTTGATGAACATCGTCAAGACTCGCATGGACGGCAGTCATTTCGTCGGCCAGACGTACGAAGGCTCCTTGAAGAAGGGCGGACCCGACGAGAAGATCAAATCGTTCTATCTGAACTGGAAAGACAAGCACGGCGTTTGGGCGGGCAATGCCCAGCTGTTTCAGGACATCGCCCAGCAACAGCCTCGCTCGGACACGGCGCGCTTCATCGAAGCCGAGCTCCCGATCGCGGTCGATTCACATTCGTCTTCGACCGAGAGCGCCCCGGCTTACGTCCCGCCGGATGCGACGCAAACGCCGAGCGGCACGCAGGTCATCACCTCCCGCACGCAGCTCATCAACGCGCTCGGCGATGCTTATCAAGCCAAAGCGCTAGGCCATGCCGGAAAAGACGGCGCGCGCTACAGCGGTAGCGAGAAGGTCTACGGCAATACGACGCTCGACGATCTCGCACAGTCCGCGCTCGCCTCGCAGCATGCGAGCGCGCCGAGCGCGGACATGCCGCTCGAGCTCACGATGCTGCCCCTCATGTATTGGCGGCAAGACCAGGACCCGAACAAGGACAGCCCTGAAGCGCTGAAGCTGCTTGAAGTCGATGGCGTCAACGGCCGCCGATATGTCGGTCCGGCCAATACGCAATCGTTTGCCAGCTACAGCGATTGGACGCGCGCGAGCGGGTTCGCGGCCGGCATGATGTTGAGCACGCAACATGTGCTGCAGACCGAGGATGGCCAATCGCAGCTATGGGATCAAACGGTCACGGGGCAAAAGAAGCTCAGCAACGGAGAAATTTTGTTGCAGGCGGGCGAAGGGATGGCGGGCATGGGCGCGATGGCGGTCGTCAGCTTCGTGAGCCCCGAAGCCGAAGGCATCATGATGCCCCTGCTGTACGACGGTGCGCAGATGTATTTCGCCGCAACAGGCGTCAAGGCGGCGATCGACGCGGCCGATCGTATCGCGCACGATCCCTCGTCGGCCTCGGCTTGGGCCGAGGGCGGATGGGAGGTGGCCGCCAATTCGTTCACCGCGCTGTCGATCGCGAGCCACTTCGGGATGGGGCGACTTCCTGATCTGCTCACGCGCGCGTTCGAGGCCGGGCAAGCGGCGAATGGGGAGACCAACGCGCTTTCGCTGCCGACGCGCCTGCTCGTTTCCGCCGCCGACAATCAGGTCGGTGCGAAGACATACATGGCGTTGGCGGGGGCCCCCGACGCCGTGTTGACCTCGCAACGCGTGCTTTTGAAAGGGGCAGCCGTCACGAACGGCGTTTTGTTCGGCGCGCAAGGCGTGCAGATGGGGGTGGCGTGGGCACAAGGAAAGCAGGTCTCGCCTGCAGCCGTGATGCAGTTGGTCGCGACCATCGGCATGGGGCAGTTCGGGCGGCTCTATCACGTCGAGTATTCGGCGCGTCCCTCAGCCATCGACGCGCGTGAGAATGCGTCTACCGCAGATGGTGCGCCCCGCGATGGCGATGCGCGCCCGAACGCGCAGTCCGGCGGCTCGGCGATGCCGCGGGGAACGGCGCACGCCGCGCTCGCTGCGCTGCAGAAGGGCAGTCTCACTAGCATGGAGGCGGCCGATGGCGGACGCGCGGTGACGCTTGCCTTCGATTCGGGCGCCGCCTTTCAAGCTCGTTTGCTCGGCGCGCGCGGCAGCGAACCGCCAACCGACGTCGCGGATGTCTTGTTGCCCGGCAAGAAGGCGGCAGGACAACGGTTCGAATTGATGCACGACGTCGCTGCCGGCGAATTCGTCATCGTGCCGCGTATACGCGGCGGGGCGACGGATAAAGATCCCGAGCGGGAAGCCGCCGTGCCGGACGGCGACGCGCAATCATCGCAAACGGCCCGGCGGGTCGGGCTGCCCAAGCGAAGGCTTTCGCGCGAGGAGGAAGATTTTGCGGCGGAGCTCGAGACCACTGCGGTGACCGACGATGTGATCGAAGTCGCTCATGAAAGCGATCCTTCGGTATTCGTCCATATTGCGCTGGAAGGTGCGACCGGCGCCCTCGGTGAGGGACCGCTGGATGCGGCGACAGTGCGGGTGATGAGTTTATACCGCGGCATGCTGCCGAAGGGCAGCGGCCACCGGTTGCTGATGAGAGCGCTCGAGCGGTTCGGCGTGCGACCGACCGAACGCCTGATCTTCGAGTACGTCGAGCATCATGAAACGGTGCAGGCGCGAGCGGACGGCGTTCCTGCCGACGAGACGCCGCTTGCGCGAACCGGCATGCGGGCGATGCGCGCATTGGGTTTGACGCCGTCGTCGGCGCACTATGCCGACAATCGGTGGAATCACTGGGATCTCGTCATCGAGCTCGACCCGCATGCGAGCGCCGTCGCGCCTGCCGCCGCTGCCGAGTCTCCGCTCGTTTGGTCGCGCGCTTGGAACGGCGACGTCAGCGCGGCGGTGGCGGGCCAGCCGACGTCGTTCATTGTGGTTTCTCCGTGGGCATCGATGCGCGACGACGCCTCCGCCGGCGCGCCGATGGTGCTTTCGAGCGGGTGGGATCTGACGCCGTCGCGTGGCGGCGCGGTTCTGGCGCAGTTCATCGAGGCAACGGGCCAACGCAATGCGCCGACGCTGACGATCAGTGGGG
Source organism: uncultured Burkholderiaceae bacterium (assembly GCA_966212325.1). GTDB lineage: Bacteria > Pseudomonadota > Gammaproteobacteria > Burkholderiales > Burkholderiaceae > Trinickia. The sequence goes on from CBIHRA010000034.1 coordinate 14,112, forward strand.
CGGCCGGTGCGCGCACGACAGCCGAAGCGATCGCACGAGGCGTGCAGGTGCAAGATACGGTGCTTGGGCGCACACTGGAAGACGCCTGCGCTCGCCTGCAAAGGACGCCTACCGCCTGGCGCTTTACGGCAGGTGTAATGAGCCGCGTCACGGTCGAATTGGCGCCGGCACACCACTCGGCGTCGCCCCCCGAATCGCAGCCGGCGGCCGCCGAGCTCTCGTTGAACAGCCTGGCGGCGCACATGCCGGACCTCATCGTGTCGTCGCCGGCAACCGGCTCGCCGCTGACGGCATTCGGCCGCGCGCCATCGTCGAACGGCGACTTCACCGTCGCTGCCGCCGTGCGTGACGGCCGGATCGTCGATGGTTTCGGCGCGCCGCTGCCGATCGAATCGCTCGCTCATCAAATAATCAGCACCGATCGATTCGCCAAGAAGGCCCGCGTCGTCCTGCTGACCGACGGGCATGCACCGAATGCCGCGCCCGAATTGGCGCGTCTGTTGCGGCATCTGCAGGTGCCTGTCCTGGCGCGTGACGGCGCAGAGGCAACGGGGCAGGACGGAGCGTGGCGCTTGCACCTTGGCGACGAGGCCGTGGCGGCAGCGGACGCAAGCGAGCGTCCGCGGCCCGACGCGATTCTCGGTTATGGCAATTCGAAGGTCGCCTACGCCGTGCGCATGCCCGACGGCGCGCGAAAAGTGGCGACCGTCCTCAGAGATTCGCGCCCGAGCAGCACGCTCGACGACGAGTACGGCGTACTGCAAGAACTGAAGGCCGAAGGTCTTCCCGTGCTCGACACGGAACGGGGGAGCTATGTCGGAAGGCCTGCCTTGTATGCCGATCGCTACGCAACGAGCCTCAAGTCGTTGTTGAAGACGACCGAAGGCCAACCGCGCGATGCGCTGACGGAGCGGGCGACCCTGGCGCTGCTGCGCGACGCAGGCGTGCCTATCACGCCCGAGACGGCCGATGCGATTTCCCGAGTCGGCCGGTCGATGGCGGAGCGCAACATCGGCATCTTGGACTTCGACCTATTTTTGGGGAGAGTGGGTGAAGATGGCCGGGTGGACGGCAGCGCCGTCGTTGCAGATCCGCTGCAATGGCGCAGAACCGCGCCGCTCGCGAGCGACCTCGAAGATTTGCATTGGCTTTCGCAGGTCGTTCGATCGGGGGCGCGCGCATCCAACGAGCCAGCGCCGCGGCCTCCCGCGTTGAGTGGGCATCCGCTGCGCGAGGTCGCACTCAGCGACGATCGTCGCTCGGTGACGTTGACCGATACGAAAGGCCGTTCCGTGACCGCTGCCTTGCTGGGAGGCCGCGAAGCGCCGCCTGCGCATCCGGACGACATCCTGATGCCGAACGGCGAAAAACGGGGACAACGTTTCGAGCTCGTGCGGGATCCGCAGGACGGCACGTTCGTCCTACTGCCGCGCGTGCGCGGCGGCGCCGTCGACGAAGATCCCGAAACGTCCGGCGGCCCCGCGTCGGTCAATGCGATGCGTGCCCTGCAGGATGGCACGATCGCGCAGGAGCGCTACGCCGAATTGCTGACGGATCTGCGTGCGGCGCTGCATCGCCGAAACGGCATGTCGCCCGCACGTTCGGAATCGATCGATGCGCTGCGCATCCGCATCGAGCGATTGCTGGAAGACGAGGCGCGCACGCCCGTGCCGCGCGACGCGACGGGCAAGCGTCGAACGGTCGAAGGCAACGGCGCAGAGCACGACGCGCGCGTGCGAGCAATCGTCAACACCGCGTTGCTGGCTGCGCGGGCGTCCGTGACGAACGGCGAGTTGCTGCGCACGCCGTTGATTCAGACACACGCGCAAGCGCTGGATCTGGTCATCGGAATTCGCACGCTGAGTGTGCGCAACAGCGAAAGCCTCGCCCTGCGCGACGCGGATCACTACCTATCGAACCTGACGCAGGAGTGGCAAGTTCCGTTCGACAGGCAAGCAACGGGGCAGTACCGGACGCCTTCGGCACCGCTCGCAAGACTGTCGGGCTTGGTCTCGCGTGTGTACGATCTGACGAAGGCTCGGCAGCCGCGCACGGGCTCGAGCGCGGACATGCATGCGGATGCGGACATTTCCAACGTGGAGCCGCGCGACATCGCACCATCGCCACCGGGCGGGCGAGCTTGGGCGGCACTCGGTACGCGGCATTTCCTGCGTATGCGCAAAACTGCCGGGTCGCCGGACCATCACTGGGTGCTCACCGAGACGCCGGGCGGAAGGCGTGCGAGTGCGGCGGCGATTCGCAGCGCGGAAAGTCGAACCGATGACGGGAACGCGGGCGGCCCGCGCGCGGGGCGCGCCGCGGGTGCGCTATCGAACCCAGCCGCGCGGGATGCAGAGGCTGTTCCCGCCCCGGGACCTGGCGGCATCTATCGATTGACGCGACCGAAAGCGAAACCGGGCGAGCGGGACCGTCTGCTGTACTCGGGCTTGCCGGTGCAAGAGGATCCCGCGGCGATGCTGTATGTGCCGCGTGCGACCGCCAAGAAAACGGACGGAGCCGGCGATGCCGGCATGCCCCAAGCGCGGCGACGAGCGGACGATTCGGCGAATCGCCGTACCGTCCGCGATCCGATTGCGCAGTCGCCGGAGCAAACGGGCCCGTTCCAAACCGGCTACCCCGCGAAGAAGAGCGAATATCCCTTGCCGCAATGGATGGCCACGTATGTTCCGGAAACGGGGTTGATCCGAACCGAGGCGAGAAAGGGCGATGTGCAGTGGGTGCCGCGCCGTTATACGGGGCGCAGGGATGCGACGAACGTGGTCACGATCGCCCCCGACATTCACGTCATCAGCGCATTCGGCACGAGAGAGGCCGTATTCGGTCTCGACGGCGAGCCGATCACCGCCGTTACGGATCTGCGCCGTCGCCTCGTCACGCCGCAACGCCTGGCCAACCGGTTGAGCGAAAACTTGGGTCTCGATGAGCGAGCTTATACGCCCGGGCAACCGATCGCCTTGCTCGCCGAGCATACGGCGGCGGGCGGCCGAGCGTCCTACGCGCAGCAGTTGGCCAACGAAGTTCACGCGCCCGTATTCGGGCTTTTGGGCAGCTACGAAGACCGTCGATGGATGCTGCATTTTCCCGATGCGCCGTCGCATCCGGTGTGGCAGCCCGATATGTCCGGGCGTCGATGGTCCCCCGATGGAGGCCAACCTGTTCGCGTGAAGTGGAATTTGCTCGAGCGTCGCGACTCGTCCGATCTCGACGTGCATTCCGACGGCAATCCGATCAAGATCGATTCGTACCTCGCGCCGCAAGGCATGTTCGTCGTCAATGGCCACACGAGCGAGTTGCTCGCGCAAGGGCCGGCGCGGGTGGCCTCGAGCGCGAGGGCGGCGGGGCACACGTCGAACCGGCCCGTCCTCGTATTGACGACCGACGAGGACGCACAGCGGCACGCGTTTGCGCGCCAGTTGGCGGATGAATTGCAGAGCCCGGTTTTGATCCTGACCGACAAGGCGTGGGCGCTCGATGGCGGAGCCGTCGTCAAGAATACGGTGACGGTCTCGCGTGTGGAAGGCGCGCAGAACCGACGCATGACGATCGACGACGAGGGCAAAGTCACCTTTCTCGATACGAGCGAGAATCGTGCTGCGGCGGTTTGGCTCAACTTCGGTCCGCTGGAGCGTACCCAGTCATATTTCGAGCAAAAGCACGGCACGATGGATGACGTCGTCGTTCACAGCTTCGAAGTGCCGCGTTCCGTGCTCGATGAAATCCGGCGTAACGCCGTGCGTCAAAGGGCGGCGCAAGAACCCGGTAACGAAAACAAGCCGTTGCTGGGAGATTGGCTGGCTTCGCCGGACCAATTCGGTCTGAGGTGGCCGGATGCAATCTGGCTGCAAGGGCAAGCCATCCGGGGCACCGGCAAGACAACGGTGTTCGAGCCGAGACTCGGCGGGCCGGACGGAGCCGGAAGCAGACGCCGCACGCACAGGCCGAAAAGCGGCGAACCGAACTTGCCGGCTACGGTTCGCGCGGTATCGGACGGCAACGCCGCCGTCGCACCGCAGATCCATCCAAGGAAGGACGAAGCGGGACAGGATGTGGTGATCGCATCGCCGACGACGCCGAGCGACAGCAGCACTTGGGCGAATCGCACGGCGACTGCTGTCTTCGTTCCCGATGGCGAGCATCCGGACGAGCTCAACGGAATCGCAATGACGCCGTGGGAAGCGCCGACGACTCTGGAAGAATGGCAAAACGTCGCCGGGCAAAATCCGAACCTCGACGAATTCGCCGACCGGCGAGTCAAGAAGGCCGGGACGGTCGTCGTCGAACCTGACGGACGCGTCTGGATCATCGAATCCACCAATCACTTCACCGGAGCGCGAACGTTTCCGAAGGGCACGGTCGACGACGGACTATCTTTGCAGGCGACGGCGATCAAGGAGACTTATGAAGAGACGGGGCTACGGGTCGAAATCGTTGCGCATTTGACGGACTTCAGGCAAAACACCGGGAAGCCGAAGACGCGCTACTACCTCGCAAGGCGAACGGGAGGCACGCCGACGGCAATGGGGTGGGAAACGCAAGGCGTGTATTTGATTCCGGGGAACGAACTCGGCAATACCCTTAAAACGGCTCGCGATCTGCATGTGCTCAGAGCGCTGCGCCGGAATCGCTCTACGTGACGGGTCGTCGTCGCGGGTAGGAGAAGCGCTCGATGTCTGATGTATAGTCATGGCCATCGCGGCAGTGAAGCCATTTTCAACCGAAGTAGCTAGCCGGTCCGCGCCCGCGACGACACGCCATTGATGGTTTTCGTTTTTTGGTTCGATCGGGTTCGCTGGAAGCGGTAAGACCGGCTCGATTGCGGAGGAGACAGACATGGAATTCGAGGCATTCAGCTCCTCGGAGCTATCCGCGTACTTGCGAGGCATTCCATCGTTGTACTCGCTCTTGGACGAGCCCGACGAGCTCGATATCGCGGAGGTCGGCGACGGGAACCTCAATTTCGTCTACTTCGCGACCAACAAGCTCAAGCCCGAGCATAGCGTCGTCGTCAAGCAGGCTCCGCCCTTCCTTCGGCTCGTCGGCAAGACGTGGCCGCTGACCCGCCGCCGGATGGAGCGCGAGGTCGCCGCACTGCGGCGCTTCGGCGAGTTGTGCCCCGAGCACGTTCCACGTGTCTATCATGCCGACAGCGAATTGTTTCTCGTCGTCATGCAAAGGCTGTCGTCGCACCGCATCTTGCGGCAAGGCTTGATGGACGGGGTCGTCTATCCTCATCTTGCCGATCATCTTTCGACGTATCTTGCCCATACGCTTTTTCACGGCTCCGACCTGTACCTCGCCCCCGATCTAAAAAAGCAAGCCGTGGGCGCCGCGATCAACACCGAGCTATGCAAGATCACCGAGGATCTCGTTTTCACCTGGCCATTCGAGGATCATCCGTCGAACGCATACAGCCCGGCGTTTCCGCGCGCGGAGATCGAGCGGCTCTGGCGGTCGCCGGCGCTGCGCGTCGAAGTGGGGGAGATGAAATGGTCCTTCATGAACGACGCCGAGACGCTGCTGCATGGCGATCTCCATACCGGCTCGATCATGGTCAATCAAGACGACACTTACGTCATCGATCCCGAATTCGCCTTCTATGGACCCATGGGCTTCGACATAGGCGCGCTGCTCGCCAATCTGCTGCTGGCGTGGTTCTCGCGCGATTGGCACGATCGTGGCGGGAGAGGGCGGTCGGGCGACGCGCCGCCCTATCGCGATTGGCTGCTCGCGCAGGTTGCGGCAGTCTGGAAGGGTTTCGAGAACGAGTTCGCAAGGCTATGGAAAGCACATGAAAGTCGCCACGGCAGCCGCTTCATCGGCGACGATCCCGGCGGAGCGTGCGCCGAAGCGTTTCGCGCGCGCTTCGTGCGGCGGCTGTTCGAACAGTCGCTCGGCTTCGCGGGCTGCAAGATGATTCGGCGCATCGTCGGCATGGCTAAGGTCGCGGACATCACGAGCATCGCGGACGATGCGTTGCGTGCGACCGTCGAAGTGCGCGCGCTGCGCTGCGCCGAACAGTTGCTGACCCGGCGCCGGCAATTGTCCGGCATCGAAGACGTCATCGCCCTCGCGCGCGACATCGCCACGGCCCCCGCGCTGGCTGCATGATCGCGGCAACGCCCGCTTGTCCCTCACTCTTTGCCTTGGAGCATTCATGGTTTCGCCTTCGCCTATCGTCAACTTGCCGGCTACCCTGACTTGGGCGGACGACCAGTTACGCATCCTGGATCAGACGCGCCTGCCGCAGGACGAGACGGTCGAGACCCTGACTTCCGCCTATGAGGTGTGGCGTGCGATTCACGAACTGCGTGTGCGGGGCGCACCGGCGATCGGCGTAGCCGCGGCATACGGGCTGTGCGTTGCGGTGCAAGCATCGCGACAACTGCCGATCGAAGCGTTCCGCGCGGCGCTCGAGGAACAGGCCGCCTATCTCGACAGCGCACGCCCCACCGCCGTGAACTTGAGCTGGAGTCTGAAGCGGATGCTGCGCGCCGCAGCGCGCGCCGATGCCACGGAGACGGCCGGGCTCTATCGCGCGCTCGTCGACGAGGCGCAGGCGATCCACCGCGAGGACCAGCGGCTGTGCGAGAGCATCGGCCGGCACGGTGCGCCTTTGATCCGTGAGGGCAGCGGCGTGCTGACGCACTGCAACGCGGGCGCGCTCGCCACGACGGGCCTGGGTACGGCAACGGCGCCTATCTATCAGGCGCAGCGCGACGGCGTCGCGTTTCGCGTGTATGCGGACGAGACGCGGCCGCTGCTGCAGGGCGCACGTCTCACGGCCTTCGAGTTGCAGCGCGCGGGCGTCGACGTCACGTTGATCACCGACAGCATGGCAGCGTCGTTGATGGCGCGAGGGCTCATCGATGTCGTGATCGTCGGGGCCGACCGCGTGGCGGCGAACGGCGACTTCGCGAACAAGATCGGCACATTGAACGTCGCGATCGTGGCACGCCACTTCGGCGTCGATTTCTACGTTGCGTGCCCGTCGTCGACGCTCGATCTCGACACGCCCGATGGCCGCGGCATCGTCATCGAAGAGCGGGGCGACAGCGAGGTTACCCATCTGGGTGGGCGTATGATCGCGCCTGCCGGCATCAAAGTCCGCAATCCCGCATTCGATGTCACGCCGCACGCACTCGTCACCGGCTACATCACCGAGGCGGGCATCATCGGGTCGCCGTACGAGGCGAATCTCGCGGCGCAATTCGGGCAGGCGGCATGAGCATGAGCACGGCGCCCGCAACTCGTCCCGACGAAGCCGCGCTGCGCGAAGCCATCGTGCACACCGCGCGCGAGATGGAGCGGCTCGGCATCAATCAGGGCACGTCGGGCAACGTCAGCGCGCGTTGCGCAGACGGGTTCTTGATCACGCCGAGCGGGGTGAGCGCAACCGCGCTTCGGGAAGATGCGATCGTTTGGCTGCCGCTCGACGTCGCCGCCGACGCACCGGTATTGGCCGAGCGCAAGCCCTCGAGCGAGTGGCGCATGCATCGCGACATTCTGCGTGCGCGGCCCGAGTCGAACGCTGTCGTGCATACCCATTCCATGGCTGCGACCGCGATGGCGATTCACGGTCGCGACATTCCCGCGCACCACTACATGGTCGCGGTCGCCGGAGGCAACTCGATCCGCTGTGCCCCGTACGCGACATTCGGCTCGCAGGCGCTGTCGGACCATGCCGTGGCGGCATTGCAGGGGCGCTATGCCTGTCTGCTCGCGCATCATGGCGTCATCGCCGTGGCCTCCGGCCTAGCGCGCGCGCTGTGGATTGCACATGAGGTGGAAGTGCTGGCGAAACAGTATTTGCTTGCCAGCCAGCTCGGCACGCCGCCGCTCCTGAGCGACGACGAAATGGCGGAAGTGGTGGAGAAGTTCAAGGACTACGGGATGCGCGGCAAGGCGGGCGACGGCGCGCAGTGATCGTCGCCGGGCGCCCCCGGCGTCGGACTATTTTCACACTGTCGTTCCATTACGTATTGCGAATCATTCTCATTAGCGTTATCGTTAACAACGGTAAGACTTCTTTAACAAAAACATCCGTTGAACGACATGTCATTTCGGCCTCGTTGTCCTGCAGTTCAGCCTGCCTCGCCGGGCGCTCCCGCACTGAAACCGCTATCGCTTGCCGCGCGCCTGGTCTTTGCCGGCGCGCTGACGTCCGCGATCGGGTCCGTTCACGCGCAGGCTTTGCCTGAGTCCGCCGCGGCCGGCAACGCGGCCGATACGACGTTGCCGGCCGTCGTCGTCAAGGCCGAAGCGCTTCCGAGCGCCTCGGTTCGGCCCTACGCCGGCGGCCAAGTCGCGCGCGGCGGGCGTGTCGGGTTGCTCGGCAACCAGCGCGCCATGGATACGCCGTTCAGCATCAGCAGCTATACGTCCAAGCGCATGGAGGACCAAGAGGCCACCACGCTCGCCGATGTTCTGACCAAGGACCCATCGGTCCGTTTCACGGGGCAGACGGGCGGTGTGACCGATTCTTTCTACATTCGCGGCTTTCCGATCAACGAAGGGAATCTGAGCGAGTTCGCATTCGACGGCGTCTACGGGGTCGCGCCCAACTATCACGTCTTCCCCGAATACGTCGAGCGCGTCGACATCCTCAAAGGGCCCGCCGCATTGCTTTACGGCATGTCGCCCAACAGCGGCGTCGGCGGCGTGGTCAACATCGTGCCGAAACGCTCGCTTTCGAAAGACCTCACGCGCGTGACGACCGACTATACGTCGGATTCGCAGGTGGGCGGCGCCGTCGACATCAGTCGGCGGTTCGGCAGCGATCGCCAGTTCGGCATCCGCTTCAACGGCTTACATCGTCAAGGCGGCACGCCACTCGACAACCAGAAGTCGCGGGCCGAAGTCGGCGCCGTTTCGCTCGATTACCGGGGCGAGCGGTTTCGCGCCTCGCTCGATGTGATCGAGCAGTACCAGTGGGTGGATGCGCCCACGCGTCCGTTCCTCGTGGCGTCGGGCATTGCGGTGCCTTCCGCCGCCGACGGCCGGCGCAACGTTACGCAGTCCTGGGGATGGTGGAAGTCCTACGATCAGTCGACGTTGCTGCACGCCGAATACGACGTGGCAAAAAACGTCACCGTGTTCGCCGATGCAGGCGGCGCAAAGACGGATGTCGCACGCTTGTCGGATCAGACGCCCACCCTTGTCGATGCGGCCGGCGATACACGATCGACACCGCAAAACTGGCAGTTCCAAGTCAACCGATGGAGCGCCGACACCGGTGTGCGCGCCAAGCTCCATACCGGCCCGATCGAGCATGCCTTCGCGTTGCAGGCGAGCATCTACCAGGATCGTCTTGCTCAGGCGAGCAATTCCGGCACGGCGATTCTTTCGAATCTATACGCGCCGGCCGGCAGTGCTGCTCAAAGCATCGCGCGGCCGTCGAGCGTGCCGAAGGTTTCGGCCTCGCAACTGACGGGCGTTGCGCTTGCCGACACGCTAGGCATGCTCGACGATCGCGTACAGCTGACGGCCGGCCTGCGGTTGCAGCAGGTGAAATCGGACAACTTCAGCGCCGCCACGGGCGCAAAGACATCGACGTACGACAAGAGCGCGGTGACGCCGCTCGTCGGCATCGTCTTCAAGCCCCTGCAGAACGTCTCGCTTTACGCGAACTACATCGAAGGCCTCAGCAAAGGCGACATTGCGCCCGCAGCGGCGTCGAACGCGGGGCAGGTGTTTGCGCCGTACAGGACGAAACAGGAAGAGGTCGGCGTGAAGGTCGACTTCAACAACGTCATGGCGACGCTCGCGGCGTTCAGGATCACGAAACCGAGCGGCCAGCTAACCGGAACGGTGTACGGCGTCGATGGCGAACAGCGCAACCAAGGGCTCGAACTGACCGTGGCAGGCGAGCCGCTCAAAGGCGTGCGCGTGCTGGGCGGCGTGACGCTGCTCGATGCCGAACTGACCAAGACCGCGAGCGCGGCGACGACCGGCAACCGGCCGGTGGGCGTGCCGACCTGGATGGCCAACGCCGGCGTCGAATGGGATCTGCCCTGGGTTTCGGGGCTGACGCTGACGAGCGGCGTCAACTTCACGGCGCGCGAGTATGTGAACCAGGCGAATACCCAGTCGGTGCCGTCATGGACGACGGTCGATTTGGGCGCGCGCTACACCACGTCGCTTTACGGAAAGTCCACCACTTTCCGCGCGGGCCTGCTCAACGCCTTCGATCGCAAGTATTGGGGCGGCGTCGCGTCGTTCGGCACGATTTCGCTCGGTGCGCCGCGCACGCTGTTCGCATCTGCAACGGTCGATTTCTAAGCGAAGCGAGGAGGGCGGATGCAAGCCGGCCAACCATATTCGAATGCCGAAACGTCCAACGCGCGGGTGTGCGAGCCCTCGGTGCTGCGCCCGATCTTGTGCCCGGCGCTCGATCGCCTTATCCATGCCGCACCCGGCACGCTCGTGTCGATGACGCAAGCGTACGGGTCGCCGCTCAATGTCGTGTTGCCCGATGTCCTGGAGCGCAATGTCGCCGCTTTGCGCGCCGTGCTGAGCAGGCACGGCGTGCGCGCCGACATGTTTTACGGCGCGAAGGTCAACAAGTCGCAGGCGCTCGTGCGTGCCGCGGTCAAAGCGGGCATCGGCGTCGACGTGTCGAGCATTTATGAAATGCGCGATGCTCTGCGCGCCGGTGTCCGGCCGTCCATGCTTTGCGCGACCGGCCCCGCGAAAACACGCGTGTTTCATATGGCGTCGATCGCCAACTCGGCGTTGATCTCCGTCGACTCCGTCGAAGAGCTCGACGATCTGGAAGCGGTGATTCGCGAAATCGAGCCCGATCTCCCGGCGCGCGTGCTGTTGCGATACCGGCCCGAAGCGGCGGGTCCGAGCCGGTTCGGCATGGGCGCGGCAGATCTGCTTGCGTGCATGCAACGTGTCGCCGCACGCAAGGGTGTCTTGTCGTTCGAGGGGTTTCATTTCCATCTAGGCGGGTACGGCTACGAAGCGCGAGCGGCTGCCGTGCGCGAGCTCGTCGAATTCGTCGATGCCGCGACGGCCATGGGGCTCGAGCCGACGATGATCGATATCGGCGGCGGCATGCCGATCCGATACGTGGAAAGCGACGGCTACGACGCGTTCTTGACCGCGCAGCAAGCCGGTGATTACCGCAACGGGAAGGTGCCCGCGTCGTTCTACCCGTACGGCGGCGCCGTCGATCCCTCTGATTGGCTCGACCGATTTCTGGCGTCGCCGTGTCTGAACGATAAGTCTATCGCCGAGTATGTGAGGACGAAGAATCTCAAGCTCGGTCTCGAGCCGGGGCGGAGCTTGGCGGATCAGACAGCCGTTTCGATTTTTCGCGTGACGCGTGTGAAATCGCTTTCGGCGGGCGAGGCCGTGATTTTTGCCGAGGGCAGCAGCTTCAGTGCGTGCGAAACGTGGTTTGCCTCCGAATTCCTCGTGAACCCGATTTTGATTTCGCCTAGCCGGAACGGGCGGCGAGAGGCCGAGCCGGGCGAAGCGCCGGTGAGGGCCTGGATCGCCGGACACAGTTGCCTCGACGAAGACGTCCTGACGAACCGGCTCATTCGCTTCGACAGAAGGCCCGAACCCGGCGATCTGCTCGTCTACGCCAATACGGCGGGCTACCAGATGGATCTGCTCGAAAACGAATTTCATCGCCACCCCATGCCGCGCCGCATCGCAGTCACGTTCGACGCAGCGGGTCGCATGGACATTTCACCTGACGATCGCATGGAGAATCGGAATGATTTTGAATAAGGTCACCGACCTCATCGGGAACACGCCCATTCTGAGCATTGCCGTTCCGGCCAAGCATGCTCGGCTGCTGCTGAAGATCGAAAAAAACAATCCGGGAGGAAGCATCAAGGACCGCATGGCGCGCAACATGGTCGTCGCCGCGCTCAAGTCGGGGCGGCTCGTGCCGGGCGGCGTCATCGTCGAATCCTCGTCGGGCAACACGGGCATCGGCCTCGCGATCGCGGCTGTCGAATTCGGGCTGCGTTTCATTGCCGTGGTCGATCATCACGCCGCACCGGACAAAATTGCCGTCATGCGCGCGCTCGGCGCCGACATTCGCTATGTGAAGGGCGATTATCGCGAAGACGAAGTCGCGGTGGTCGAGCGTCAGCGCATGGCCGCTGAACTGGCGAGCCAGATACCGGGCGCCGTGTTCATGAACCAATCGGATAACGCGGCCAATGCCGGCGCGTACGCCGAGTTCGTGAGGGAAGCGGTTGCCGAAGTGGGCCAGGTGGACGCCTACGTCGGCTGCGTCGGCACGGGCGGCTCGATGACGGGCATCGCGCACGGCCTCAAGGCTCACGACCCGAAAACCATGACGATCGCCGTCGAGCCGGACGGATCGATCGTGTTCGGCCGGCCGGGGCATCCCTACTATCAGTCGGGCACCGGTACGCCGGCGGGCGATACGGTCGGGCTCGTGCTCGATTACAGCTGCATCGACATGGGCGTACAGGTGGGCGATGCGCAGGCCTTCGAAACGGCCCGTTATTTGGCTCGGCGCACGGGGCTGCTCGTCGGCGGGTCGACGGGCGGGGTCATCTACAAGGCGCTCGAATTCATTCATAGCGGCTTGATCGGCGGCAACGTTCTCGTGGCCGTGGCCGACGGCGGCGAGAAGTATCTGCATACGGTATTCAGCGAAAGCTGGCTGGAGGAGCGCAAGCTGCTCGATCCGGCTATTTGGGCGCAGCTCGACAAGTGGCTCGGCCAAGAGCGTCTCGTCGACGCGCCAGCCGATATGCCGCGCTTGCACGCGGTTGCCGCGGCATGACGGCGAAGCGCGCAAGCATGAAATCCCCTCTCGACGTCGTCGTCTGCGGCGGCGGGCGCACCGGTCATCTCGCCGCGGTGCTTTTCAAGCAGGTTGCGGGCGTGCGCGTGACATTGCTCACGCAGAACCGGGAGGCGATCGACAACTATCGTCGAAGCGAGCACGGCATGACAGCTTCGATGCCGGACGGCACGACGCTGGCGGCCCGCCTGGACGCCGTGACGAGCGAAGCGGACGCCGCGCTGATCGGCGCGGACGTCGTCGTGGTCACCGTGCCGGCGCACGTCAGGCCGCCCTTGCTGGAGGCGATCGCACGGCATCTGCCGTCGGACAAGCCCGTCTATGTCGGCGCGATTCCCGGTTTTTGCGGTTTCGACTGGCTGGCGCAATCGGTCTTCGCGCGCCGGCCGAACGTCGTCATCTGGGGGATGAAGGATGTCGCGCATATTGCTTCGGATCTCGTGCCGGGCCGCTCCGTGAGAATGGGCGGCGCGAAAAGCACGCTCTACGTCGCGACGCACGCGCGCGAAAGCCAGGCTTCGCGCGAAGCATTGCACGCGCATTTGCAGCGGCTTTACGAGGCGCCTGTCGAGCTGCTCGACGACTTCTTGGAAATCACGCTCACGCCGGGCAACCCGATCATGCACAGCTCGGTGATCTACGGGTTGATCGGCCCATACGGACAGTGGCACGGCACGACGTTTTCGGAGCCGCTTTGCTGGTGGTCGGACTGCCCCGAACTCGGCGCCTATTTCCTCGCGCGCAGCGACGAAGAAAATCAGCGCCTTTGCAAGGCGATCGAGCAACGCATGGGAGTGAACCTTTCCTCGGTGAAGTCGTTGAAGCAAGAGATCGTCGAAGCGTACGCCGATCAGATCGGCGATGCGGGAACGATGCTGTCGGTGCTGCGCACGAATCGGGCGTACGGCGGAATCGAAGCGCCGCTCGTTCCGGCGGACGACGGCCCCGGGTACGTGATCGATAAAACCCATCGCGCGTTTCACGAGGACGTGGCCTACGGGCTCGCGTTGCTCGTGGAAATGGGCCGGCGCCTCGACACGCCATTACCGCATATCGAAGAAGTCTTTCGCTGGAGCGTGTCCTATATGGACGGATTGCGTCACTCCGCGCTCGACTACTTTCCCGAAACCTGGCCCGCCTGAGGCAGGAGTTGCTATGAAAACCTCTCTCTCTGTATTGCAGCCCGACCACGCGTTTTATGCGCAGCGTCAGCAGACGGCATGGACGTCGGCCGAGCACAATGCTTTGCGGCGCGTCATTCGCTGCCTGTTCGCCGAGCGGATCATCGACAAAGACCGGCTCGTTTTCGCGCCTGAAGGCCGAAGCGCCTGGTTGCCGCTCTGGCAGAGCCATTCACAATTGTTCTTCAGCGATCTGGAAGTCGCGCCGGCGAACACGTTCGTCAATCGCGGGACGCTGACGGTGGTCGAATCGGGCGGCACACGCGTCGACGTGCGAAGCGCCGCCCAGTTGATCGATCTGCTGCGCCCGTATTTCGATTTCGCGCCGAGCGACGAGGGCGTGGCCGGGCTCAAGCGCGATATCGCCAACAGCATCGAAAACGATGTCCTCGCACGCGTCTATCGCGACGCTTGGGATGCGGACTTGCGGACGCGAATCGAGCTGGCCGAAGCAGGAGGCTTCGCCGATTACCTTCGCAAGCAATTGAGCGTGCGCGATGCGGCGGTATTGCTCGACCAATGGGGATCGCTCGAGGGGCATCCGTTTTATCCCACCTGGAAGAGCAAGCCGGATTTGGCTCCGCCTCAGGTTGCCGCGCTGTCGCCGGAATTCAACGCGGTCGTTATCGTGCGGATCGCGGCCTTACGCAGCGATATGGCTCATATCGAGCGAATGCCGCACGTCGAAAACTATCACGACTGGTTCAGCGGGAATTTTCCGCAGCTGTGGGCGCGCTGGAAAACCGGGTTGAACGATAGCGGACTCGACGAACGCGCATGGCTGCCGTTGCCGATTCACGCATGGCATCTGGAGCACTTCGTGAGCGAGCAGTATGCCGACCTGATCGAAGAGGGGGCGCTGATTCTCGACGGACCGGAGATAGAAACGTGGCCGACGATGTCGTTTCGCACGATGATGCCGCGATTGCCCGGCCCCGTGCCGTTCATCAAACTGCCCGTAGCGCTGTGGCTCACGAGCGAGCAACGCAGCCTGCAAGCCAAGTCGATCCATATGGGCCCGCGCATCAGCGCCGTGATCGAGCGCATTTTGGCCGACGAAAACGGCTTCGATCGCAAGCTGGCGGTGTTTCCGGAAGAAGTCGCGCTTCATTTCAAGCATGCCGTGCATCAGGACGATCGGCCCGGGCGGTATCTGTCGGTCGCCTATCGCGCAAGCAGGGAAGCATTCGAGCGCTCGGACGGCCTGCTGCCCATTACGGTCGCGGCGTTGCTGACGTCTACTCCCTCCAGCGGCCGTGCGCTCGTAACGGAGTTGATCGAAGCGCGAAAAGGCGAGCGAGCGACAGCGGAAGCGGTGGAGACTTGGTTCAGGCAGTACGCGCACGTCGTCACGCATCCCGTCATCGGCATTTATCTGCTCTATGGGATCGCGCTCGAGGCGCATCAGCAGAATACATCCGTCTTGTTCGGCGCCGACGGCATGCCCGCCAGCATCCTGATTCGCGATTTCGGCGATGGCCGAACTTACGCGCCACTGCTGGCCGCACGCGGCCATTTCCTGAAACCTTACGTTTATCCGGGCATCCTGCCGACCGTATTCGAAGGAGATATCGAACCGGTGCGTGCCTTCGTGCTCGATGCGTGCTTCGTCTGCCATCTGCACGAACTGGCATTGTTGCTGACGCGCGAGTACGGCCTCGATCCCACTCGCTTGTGGGAGATCCTCGGCGAGGAGACCGCACGTTCCTTCGACGCCTTCGAGGGTCGCGTCGACGGCCAATTGTGGCGGACCGAGCGGGCGGCGTTCCTCGAGCATCCGTGGCCGACTCGCTCGGTTTTGCGCATGCATCTGCTCATGTACTCGGATTACAGGCTTCAGCACACTTTGCCCAATCCCCTGAACCAAGTGGGCGGCGAGGCCTGATCGATGACGAATGCCGACACCGTTGCGCCCGAGCGAGCGGCGCGCCTCATTCACGTGCTGTTTGCGATTCAGCTCGTCTCCATGGGCGCGATGGAGATGAGCGGCCCTTTCTGGCCGCTGCATCTGAAGGCGCTCAGCACCTCCGACTTCCAGTTCGGATTCGCAGGCGTTGCCGTGTACGTGGGCCCCATGCTCGGGATCATGCTCACGAGCACGTTCTGGGGGCGCGTCGGCGATCGCACCGGGCACAAACTGATGATGGTTCGCGCCTTGGTCGGTCTGTCCTTGACGCAGTTGGCGCTGGCTTGGGCCGGCAGCGTTTGGACGATTCTTGCGCTGCGGTTCGTCCAGGGCGCGTGTGCGGGCTATATCGCGCCGGCGCAGACCTACGGGGTTGGCATCGTCCCGCCGGCGCGCCGGGCGCGGCTGTTTGCATACCTTCAGGTATCGACGAATCTCGGCTCGCTGGCGGGAGCCGTTGCGGGCGGCTTGATTCTCGACAACGCCACGTTTTTTTGGATCAACGTCGTAGCAGGCGTGCTTTGCATGGGTTGCGCCGCCGCCGTCATGTTCGTGCTGCCGGACGTTCGTACGTCGAAGTCCGCTGTCCCGACGCATTCCGCGGCTGCAAAGCCCGAAGAAGCGCGTGCCCGGACGCCGGGTTTCCAATGGCGCGAGTCGCCGATCCCGGGGTTGCTCGCCATCACCGGGATCCTGCTCGTGAGCAGAACGATCACTCAAACGCCGTTCTCGCTTTACGTGAGCTCGACGTTCCATGCGGAGAATTGGGTCGTGGGCTTGTGCTACGGCATGCTTTCCTTGGGCTTTGTCGTATCCGCATCGCTTTGGGCGCGCTTCTTCGAGGAGCGGATGCGCGCGGACGCTTTGCGGAAGATGACCTTCATCGCATTGGCCTGCGCGATGCTGACGCTGTCTGCGGCGCTCACGCGCCATGTCGGAATCTTCGTCGCGCTTCATTTCGCATGGGGCATCTTGCTTGGCGCCACCACGCCCGTGCTGATGTCGTTGGTCTCCAAGGCCGCCGGCAGTTCCCGTCAAGGCTACGTGCTCGGTATCGCGCAAAGCACGACCCAGCTCGCCTCCATTGCTGGGATTGCGCTCGGCGGGTGGTTGAGCGAAGGCATCGGCCTGCAATACACCTACTTTTTCGTCGCTGCGTTCTACGCGTTGGCGCTGACCGTCATCTTCGCGCTCGCACGCGAGCGAGGCGCGGTGGCGCACACGCAGATTTCGGCTGGACAGTAGAGCGCCAACCTTTCATTCATCGTTTTCTATCGTCATGACAGTCAAACGTTCAAGGCGCAGCCTATTCATCGGCGCCGCCGCCGTCGCGTTGATCGGCATCGTGTTTTGGTGGCCCCGGGCGGCGCAGCAACTGCCGGCGTCGGCAAAGGCCGCGTCGGCCGATGCCGCGACGGCGACCACGACCACGACGGTCACCGATCTTCTCGGGCGCAAAGTGAAGGTGCAAGTACCGGTGCGCCGCGTGATTCTCGGTGAAGGCCGCCAGCTCTATCTCGTCGCGGCCCTCGACACCGACGATCCGACGAAGCGCATCGTCGGCTGGCGCAAGGATCTGATTCAATCGGATCCCGACACGTGGTCCGCCTACCTGCGTAAGTTTCCGAAGATGGCGAACATCCCGACGTTCGGCGGGTTCGAAGACGGTACCTTCGATATCGAGCAGGCGATTTCATTGAAGCCCGACGTGATCTTGATGAACGTCGAGGCGCAGCGCGCAACGGAAGACGCCCGCTATACGGAAAAGCTGAGCGCCCTCGGTATCCCGGTCGTCTATGTCGATTTCCGGCATCATCCGATCGAAAACACCGAGCCGACGATGCGCCTCATCGGCAAGCTTTTCGGCAAGGAAGCGCGGGCCGAAGCGTTCATCGCGTTTCGCAACGCGCAGATCCGGCGCGTCACCGACGTCATCGCCGCGCGGCGGCCCGCTCGCCCGAACGTGTTCATCGAGCGTATCGGCGGATATACCGACGACTGTTGCCTGAGCTTCGGAAACGAGAACTTCGGCAAATTCGTCGACATGGCGGGCGGGCGCAATATTGCCGACGGTATCATCCGCGGTACCTTCGGGCAACTGAATCCCGAGCAGGTCGTGGCCGCGAACCCCGATCAGGTCATCGTCACGAGCGCGAACTGGGAGGCATTCGTGCCGCATGGGCATTGGATCGGCTTGGGGCCAGGTGCAGACCCGGCGGAATCGGCCCGCAAGCTCGAGTACTACACGTCCAAGCCGGCGTACGCGGGCACGAAAGCGCTCAAAAACCGCGCGTTTCATGGCATCTGGCATCAGTTCTACAACAGCCCGTACGATTTCGTGGCGATCCAGCAGTTGGCGAAATGGCTACATCCCGATCTTTTCGCCGACCTCGATCCCGACGCGACCTTCCGCGAATTGCATGAGCGCTTTCTGCCGATCGATTACAAGCCCGGCTATTTCGTCAGTCTGCCGCGCAAGGAGGGCCGCTCATGAGTTCCCCGCAACTGGCCGTCATGGTCAAACGTAACGCTTATCGCGCTCTCGTGCGGCGCAAGCAGCTCGTGCTCGGTCTCTTCGCCGTGGCGCTCGTCGCAAGCGTGCTGCTCGATCTTGCGCTCGGGCCGGCGGGTTACCGCCTCCGAGACGTCATCGACGCCGTGCTCCGGCCGGCCGCCGCACCGGACGAGACGCGGGTGGTCTTATGGCAAATTCGCATGCCCGTTGCGCTGATGGCCGCCGCCGTGGGCGCTGCGTTGTCGCTGGCCGGCGCGCAGATGCAGACCATCCTCAACAATCCGCTCGCCAGCCCATTTACGCTCGGCATTTCGGCGGCTGCGAGCTTCGGCGCGGCGCTTGGGCTTGCATTCGGCGTCAAGTTGCTGCCCGTCGCGGTCGATTATGTCGTCCCGCTCAACGCCTTCGTCATGGCCGTACTGTCGGCCATGTTGATCCATCTGCTCAGCACGCGGCGCGGCGTGACGGCCGAGACCATCGTTTTACTCGGCATCGCGCTCGTGTTCACGTTCAATGCGTTGCTCGCACTGGTCCAGTACTTCGCCACCGAGCAGGCCGTTGCCGCCGTCGTGTTTTGGACGATGGGCAGCCTGACCAAAGCGACATGGCCGAAGCTGGGTATCGTGTGTCTGACGATTCTCGTCATGCTGCCGGTTTTGACGCGGCGCGTCTGGCAACTGACGGCGCTGCGCCTCGGCGACGAAAAAGCCGCGAGCTTCGGCGTCGACGTTCCCCGCTTGCGCTTGCAGACGCTCGTCATGGTCAGCTTGCTCGCCGCATTTCCCGTCGCGTTCGTGGGGGTGATCGGCTTCGTGGGACTCGTGGGCCCGCATATCGCGAGGATGCTCGTCGGCGAGGATCAGCGCTTTTTTCTTCCGGCCTCGATGCTCGCGGGTGCGCTCATGCTATCGGCCAGCTCCGTGGTGAGTAAGACGCTGATTCCGGGGGCGATCTTTCCGATCGGCGTAGTGACGACGCTGATCGGCGTGCCGTTCTTTATTTCCTTGGTCTTGCGCAGCAGGAGAAACGCATGGTGAGGCTATCGCTCGATCGAGTAGGGGCCGCTTATGGCTCGCGCCGTATTCTTTCGGATATCAGCACGGTGGAGTTCCACGGCGGCGAAGTCGTGGCGGTCGTCGGTCCGAACGCGGCCGGCAAATCGACGCTCTTCAAGCGTATCGCGGGGCTCGTCGGCGGCCCCGGTAGCGTACGGTTGAAAGACATGCGGCGGGGCTCGGACGGTATCTGCTACATGCCGCAAGATGCCGTGGCCAGCGCCCGGTTGACGGTCTACGAATCGATCTTGCTCGCGCGCAAGCAACATCATCCGACGTGGACGGTTCATGACGGCGACATGGCGCTCATCGACACGATCATGGGCTCGATGGGCATCGACGAACTCGCATTTCGAAGCCTGGACGAGTTGAGCGGCGGTCAGCGTCAGCTCGTCTCCATTGCGCAAACGCTGGCGCGCGATCCGGACATCATGTTGCTGGACGAGCCGACGAGCGCCCTCGACATGCGTCGGCAAGTACAGGTGCTCGATTTTATCCGTACCCTCGCGAAAACGCGCAGCATGCTCGTTTTCATCGCGATCCACGACCTGAATCAGGCGTTGCGCTTCGCCGATCAGGTGCTCGTCATCGCCGACGGCACGGCGCGCGGGAGCGGCGCTTGCGAGGACGTCATCACGTCCGACATGCTGCGTGATGTCTATCGTATCGATGCGCGCGTCGAGCGGTGTTCGAAGGGGGGCCGTCATGTCATCGTCGACGGTGCGGTGCGGGGCGCAGAAGGGGGGAGAGCCTATGTCGATTGACGGGGCATACTGCGTTGCGGTCAAGCCGATTTCGTTCGTGTTGGCCTCCGAGATGGTGGACGAGGGACAGGTGCATGCGCTGGCCGGCGCGATTCGCGAAGCGGGCAAATGGACGACGCCGATTCCGATCGACGGGAAAACGGGCATCGTCATGGACGGCAACCACCGGCTGCGCGCGGCGGCCTTGCTCGGGCTCGGCTATCTGCCGTGCGTGCTGCTCGACTATCGCGACCCGCGGGTGTCCGTCACGCATTGGCGCTCAGGCGAGCCGTTTTGCGTCAGGAGTATCGGCAGGCGAATTTTGCACGACAAGATGCTCTTTCCGTATAAGACCACTCGCCACCGATTCGCACCGGTATTGCCGGACACCGAAATTCCGCTGGCGCTGTTGCATGCGCGGACTTGACCGGAAAGTTTCGTGTTATGCCGGAAAGCGTTTACTATCGCGCCGACGTGACATTTTGCCGCGCGAAATCGAGCGGCCAACTATGTCATATTGCGATGGTTTTCGTCGGGCGGAATGCTAGGCTCCGGCAAGTTATTTATGGCGAATTGAATGCATTTTTTATCACATAGGCGAATGACTGCATGGCTTGGCTTGATTGCCATGTGGCTCATCCTATCCGCGCCTATCGTGAGTCGGTTATTGGCATTCGAGCAGCATCAGGCGCATTACCAGGCAGCGGCGATGTGCTCCGAGGACCACGCGTATGCCGGCTCCGGCAACGCTGTCGACAGCAGTCATCACCTGGGCAAAGCACCGTCCACCGTCGCATGCGGTTACTGCGATCTACTGGCTACGCATGCCGTCATGCCGGCGATTGCCCCCGCGGCCCCTTCGCCGATCATGCTCGTCGCGGTCGCGGCGCCGCTCGCGCCCATGGAGCGCGCCATACCGCTTGGCGCATTTCCAAGCGGACGCCCGCGTGAGCCTCCCGTTCTTTTCTGATCGTTTCGATTTCCAGCCGCTTTGACTAAGCACTAAACATTCAACGCGCCCCGCAAGGCGCGTGCGGCTGCTCGTCCATCGATTCCAGAAAATCACCATGCTCGACTTTGCATCGCAAAGCGCGCGCGCTCGCGCGCGCAAATACGCCCGGCGCGCTGCGCTGGGAATGCTGCCGCTTTCGTTCGTTCCATCCTTTGCATTCGCCGAAAGCACGCCGGATGACATCACACTGCCGGTCGTGACCGTCAGCGCCACCCGCGACGCGCACGGCGCCGCACCGCCGGCCGTCGATCCCGATATGCCGGCCTCCGTCGAAAGCGTCTCGCGAGAACAGTTCCAGAACTGGAACGTCGTCAACGCCGAGGACGCACTCAAGCACATGCCGAACCTTGCGGTACGCAAACGGTACATCGGCGACCCGAACTCGATCATCGCCGTGCGCGGCACGAGCAATACGCAAAGCGCTCGGGGACTCGTCTACGTGGACGGCCTTCTTCTAAGCAATCTGCTCGGCAACAGCTATTCGTTTCCGCCGCGCTGGTCGATGGTGTCTCCGGACGAGATCGAGCAGGTCGACGTCATTTACGGCCCGTTCTCCGCGCTCTATCCCGGTAACGCTATGGGGGCGACCGTATCGATCACGACGCGCATGCCGAGGCGCTTTCAGGCCGGCGCGGACGTGAAGGGCTTTACTCAGCATTTCGGCCTGTACGGCGTGAACGAGAGCTTCAACGGCAGCGAGGCGAGCGCATCGATCGGCGATCGCATAGGCAAGTTTTCGTATTTGCTCGGCGTCAATCATCTGGAAAACACGAGCCAGCCGCTGCAGTTCGCGACGCTCGCCCAATCGACGAAACCGGCCGTTGCGGGCGACACTGCGGTGACGGGCGCGTATTTCTACAACAATCAGACCGGTGCGCCGACCGCGGTCATCGGCGTCAACGGTGAAGGGATCCAACATTCCGTTCAGGATCAGTTCAAGCTGAAGGCGCAATACGACTTCACGCCGCGGCTGCAAGGCGGATTCACCCTCGGCTACTGGCATCGCAAATACAACGACGAGACGCCGACGTTTCTTTTCGACGCGAACGGCAATCCCGTCTATAGCGGCAAGGTCGCCATCGGCGGCTACGAGTACACGATTCCTGCCGCGGCGCTTGCGCCGAGCTCCGGCTGGAGCGAGAACTGGCTGTATGGCGTGTCGCTTGCGACGCGCAACGCGACGGGCTGGAACGGCGAAGCGATCGCGTCGTATTACGACGTCGGCAACAGCGTCGCGCGCACGGCCAATGCAGGCGGGCCGGGCAACGGCGCGGGCGTCGTGACGTACGGAGACGGCACCGGGTGGAAGACGCTCGACTTGAAGACGACGTATACGCCGGCTTCGCCGCAGGCGGGAATCGCGAACCACCGTCTGACCTTCGGGTACCACTACGACAACTACTTCCTGCAGAACCGAACGTACGACACGCTCGCCTGGCGTGACGGCGGGGCAGGCAGCTTCACTAACGCATTCGCAGGCAAGACGGAAACGCAAGCGCTCTACGCGCAAGACGCGTGGCGGTTTCTGCCGCGGTTCAAGTTCGTTTATGGCGTGCGTTACGAAGACTGGCGCGCCTATGGCGGCTACCAGGCGCTGGGGCCGACCACGGTTCGCTACGGCGATGCGAACGAGCGGCATTTTTCGCCGAAGTTCTCGCTATCGTTCGATGTCACGCAGGACCTCACGCTGCGTGCATCGATCGCCCGGGCTTATCGTTTTGCAACGGTGAGCGAGCTGTTTCAAGGGCAGATCAACGGATCGTCGATCGTCAACAACAACCCGAACCTGAAGCCCGAAGACGATCTGTCGAAGGAACTGACCGCCGAATGGGCGCATTGGGGCGGGCTGGTTCGGCTATCGCTGTTTCAGGACGATGTGAAGAACACGATCTTCAGCCAGACCGACACGACCGTCATCCCGACCGTTACCAACTTTCAGAATATCGGCAAGGTGCGGTCGCGCGGCATCGAGTCTAGCTATCAAGGCGAAGACGTACTCGTGCGCGGACTCGATTTGCTGGCAAGCGTCGCGTATACGCAGTCGAAGATCATCGCCAATACGCAGAATCCTGCATCCGTCGGCAAATATTTCTATCGCATCCCGCTGTGGCGAATCGATCTCGCGACCACGTATCACACGGGCGCGCGCTCGGCCGTGACCTTGGCGGCGCGATATTCGGGCCGCCAGTACAACACGCTGACGAACGCCGATTCGAACCCGAACGTGTACGGCGGGACGAGCACCTATCTCGTTGCCGATGCGAAGTACACGTTCAAACCAACGAAAGCCAGCGAGTTCGGCATTGGCATCGACAACATCTTCGACACGCGCTATTTCGTCTATCACCCGTATCCGGGGCGCACCTTCTATGTCGAAGCGAAGCTCAAGATATGACCATGCGCTCGAACCCTTTAGGAGACACGTTTGCGGTGCCACGCAGTGCATGCCTCGATGCCGACGGCCGCAGGTCCTCGGAGTCGGCACCCATTGCGGCAACGAGCGGGCGTGAGTGCCTCGATGAGGCCGCCCGCGAAGCCGTGCTGGCCAGCACATGTCCGCCGTATCTGGAAAACGGCATCGCTTATCGCGTGACGGCCAAGGTGCCGATTACGTTCAACCTTAACGATTCGAGGGCTTGGGCTATGCAGACCTATGGCTTCTTTCACGTAGGGCAGCAGGGCGATCTGGTTACGCGCGGCATCGCGCTGCGGCTTGTTTCGATGTCTGCTTCATCGATTTGCATGCCGCTGGCCGGCAGTGGAAGTGTGCGCCGGCGGGAACGACAGATACGTGTTTTACCGAATCCGCAGCAAGTGTTCTCGCGATGGCGAATGTTGCTTGCTGGCCTCGCCCTTGCGGCCGTCAACCATGTCGCGTTGGCGCATGACATGGGCAATATGCCGGGCATGCGCCACGATGCCTCCACCGGCAACAGCGAGTGCACGGGTATCTCGCTGAACTGCGCGAGCGTCGCCACCCCGTTCATCGATAAGCAGGGCAAGCTGTGGCTGGCATGGTCGGCCTCGGGCGCCGTCTCCGTCGCATCGTCGGACGACGGCGGACGGCGTTTCAGCGCACCTGTCGTCATCGGCCGCTATGGCGATCGCCTCGATGCGAGCGTGGAGGCTCGGCCGCAGTTGGCGGTCGATAGCAAGGGACGCGTCGTCGTCGCCTACAGCGTATTCAAGGACGAGAATTGGAATGCCGAGGTTTTGGTTTCGACCTCCGCCGACGGCAAAACGTTTTCTCCTGCTCGTTCGCTGTCGCGCGACTCGGCAAGCCAGCGATTTCCGGTGATTGCATTCGATGCGAACGGAACGCTCTTCGCCGCGTGGATCGATAAGCGGACGGTTGCCGAAGCGCGAAGGCGCGGGCTCGATCAACCGGGCGCCGCGATCGCTTATGCGTGGTCACGCGATGCCGGCCGGACGTTCGTCGGTGAAGCGGTGGGGGAGGACCACACGTGCGAGTGCTGCCGCCTCGATGCGGCCGTCGATGGCTCGGGCGATCCCGTCGTGCTCTTTCGAAAGATCTATGGGACGAACGAGCGCGATCACGCGGTGTTGACGTTCGCGGACGATCATTTGCCGGTTCGAGCGCGCCGGGTTTCCGTCGATCATTGGCACATCGATGGGTGTCCTCATCAGGGCCCGGCGCTCGCCGTGTCGTCGGACGGAACCTGGCATGCGGCCTGGTATACGGGAGGCGACGCTCGACAGGGGTTGTTTTATGCCCGTTCGACCGACGAAGGCCGTTCATTCTCGGATCCGCAGCCGGTAGGGGATGCGTCGCGGCAGGCTGGACGTCCGTCGCTGCTCGCACGCGGGGCATCCGTCTGGCTCGCGTGGAAGGAATTCGACGGCAAGCGGATTCTTGCGCGGGTGCGGCATTCGAACGACGGGGGCCGTACGTGGTCCGAGGACCGGACCGTCGAAACGGCGCAAGGGTATGCCGACCGGCCGCTTCTCGTCGGCGACGACAAGCATGTTTACCTGTCGTGGCTCACGCGGGAGCATCGATATCAAGCGATCGAACTGAACCCATGAAGAAGAATACTTTGAAGCTCGTATTGAGCGCGACATTGGCTTTCGCGTCGCTTTGCCATGACCGGATTGCGCAAGCAGGTCCGCTCGAGCCATTCACCACGCGGAGCTTCGCCGAGATTCGGGCGCGGCACGCAGGCGTTCCGCTCGTGGTTCATATCTGGGCAATGAGCTGCGGCCCATGTCTTGCCGAGTTGCCGAAATGGGGGGAGTTCGCGAAAAAGCGACCCGGCGTCGACTTGGTGCTCGTGCGCTTCGATCAGGCGCCGCGCGACGCCAGCGAGGCGCGGCTCGCTCATTCAGGCCTCGGCGCGGTCGAGAGTTGGGCCGTCGCGAGCGAGCCTGACGATTATCTGCGTGCGAGCGTCGATCCCAAGTGGATCGGCGAGGTGCCGCGGACGCTGTTGATCGCGCCGGACGGTGAAGTCACCACGATACGAGGGGCTGTCGATTTCGGCCGGGTCGGGCAGTGGGTGGACGCGGTGAAGGCGCGCCGATCCGAGGGCGGGTGAAGGCGGCGGCGCTGCCGCACAGCGGCATGCCGCCGGCCACGTTCTAATGCGCGCGCCGAGTCAGCTCGGCCGCGCGCGCGAAATGCTGCTGTTTCGCCAGTGTGACAAAGCAGCTCAATTGACGGACGAACATCGCTTAGGCTGGTCCCGGCTCTTCTGGTCCGGGTCAGCGTGCGTCTTCCAGGTGATCGAGCGCGGATCGGCAATCGTGTTGCTGCCTTGAGAAAACCGCCCGTGCTGGGGCGCGATGTTGGGGTCGTCTTCCCGGTGGCCTATTGCGTGAACGTGCCGGTTTTTCGGTTGAATTTCAGATAATGGTGGGCGGTTTTGCCGCCCCAGTCCGCTGACGGCAGCGAAATTTACTGAACCGCATATTCGTCGTCTGTCAGGTGACCGCGCACGACATAGACGCCGTAATGCTCTTCGCCCGGCGAAATGATCTTGTAGACGCCGTTGTCGTAGTAATACAAAGTTGCGTCCGGAAAGGGCTTTTTTTTCGTACATTTTTTCGTAGAACAACTTCTGCTCGATGGTGTTCGACGAAACGGGCGAGAAGGACCTCGACGAAGCGTCATAGGGAATCCCGGTGGGGTACGCGCCGATGAACGCGTCGCGCTGGGGGGATCGTCCGACAATGCGCGACGTCGGTCGCGGCTAAACGGGGAAAATTTCGGCGCGTGTGGGGATCCATCCCGGCAAGCTGCTAGTATCGACATCAACGTAAAACACATGAGGACCAAAATGCGTCTTTTGCTTGCCCTGATCGTGCCGTGGCTGCAGTTCTTCACAATCGGCCGCCCGTTCGCGGGAATCGTCTGTCTGCTGCTTCAGATCACGCTCATCGGCTGGATTCCGGCTGCGATTTGGTCTGTCTACGCGCTGAGTCAGTACAAGACCGACCAGAAGATCGAGCGCGCGCTCGCGAACCGCGGCTGACCAAGGAAACAACGGAACAGCTCCGCATGGTGTCCCCGTCGCGTGGGGGGCGTCCGGTAACCGGCAGCGAAGAACGCCCATTTATTCTTTCAATCGAACAATTCAAAAAGCGGGGAATGTATGCCGTGGACTTTCGATGACCTAATGTCTAGTCTAACTAACGCATTTTCGAAGGCGACGGCAGACTACAATCTGACAAAGAGAACGATTGAGAGCATAGAGAGGAACACGGCACAAGTGAGGAGCGAAGGTGTCGTCACCACCGCTTTCCAGAACGTGATCGTCAACCGTTATCGTGGCTTCGTCAATTTTTCGACGCTTCCTGAAAAGGCCCATGACGGTTTGCTTTGGGCTTACTATTTCGCCACCTGCCCACATCTCGAGAAAGATGTGCGGGTCGCGATGGTGGAATGGGCGCGGTCAAAGGAGCTCTCGGTGCAAGGCGTGATGACATTTGCGGCCACAGCGTATGGGACAACCCCACAAGACGCTGGAAGGTTGGCGAGCGCGGCGAAAGATCGCTTTAAAGTACAGACACAAATTCTTGCAGGGACGGTAGCGGTAGGCTTTGGAATTTCAAAGGTGCTGAAGTCAGTAGGGAACTACACCAGAGATCAATATTTAATGAATCATCGGTTCGCGGCTCGTGCCGCATCGGTGGGAATTCGTGGCGTCGTTCGCCCAGGGTGGAAAATCACAGGCGTAATCGCATTTTTGTATGGTGCGAGCAAAATAGCAGACGCCATGAACGAGACGGGTGCATTTTCGACGGCATTGAGAACTCAGAGGGACGCTTTTAATGCCGGTCACGTTAGTAATATTAAAGAAATGTGCAAGTCTGTCAGTATATTCAGATAGTTTAATCGATCGTTGATTTGTGATTTTTAACGGAATCAAGGCAGACAGGGTCCGGCGTGCCGATCATAACGCGACTGCAACGATTGCGGGTGGCAATTCGCACTCGGAATCAAGGGTGCTTCGCAATTACCGTTGTGTAATTTTGGACGTATCCCGTTGGTCGTGCGCCCGAAATACGTTTCGCAGATCGCTCGTGATGAGGGCGACAGAGGCGCGCCGTTTACTCCCGGCGCGCCGCTGGCCGTGTGCCTACTGCGCCTTGACAGAATAGTCGAATATCGAGGCCCTAGTCGCGTTTGCACGGTGGGGACTTAGAGTTCGTGTACTTGAGTCCCGATAAGCCTGTCACGGAGTTACGCAGGAACCTCCGCAATATAAGAAAGCTGTAGGTTTTGGTCCCAACCATAAGTGACATAGTTCGGATTGACCGTATCGACACGCACGATATGGACCGTGAAGCCTGTCTTGGTGACTTGGGTTACGGTCGCCGCAAAGGTATCGTTGGCGGGAGCCGTCCATTTGGGATCCTGAAGCGTGCTGACGATGACGACCGGGGGGGTTGAAAAGGCAGCAGGAAACGGAATCTCAACCGTCAGCGGCGCGTTGGACCACTGACTACCAGAGGGCGCCTTCAACGGGCCGGCGGAATGAGTGCCGACTATTTTTTGTTCCATGGCGATTCTCCAAGGCGAAATTTATCGGTTTTAAATCGTTGCTCCTCGCGGCACGTAACCGCATAAATGTTCTAGGAGTTCCGCCCGGGAGGATCAACCTAGCTGTCTTGATAGGGTATAGTCGCCGACGAGAGCGATTCATCGCTACGCGTGTAGCGTTCCGTCGCCTCGCAACAACCCGATCTTTTTATCCTTTTTGTCGCGTAATTCTATGCCGTTCGATGTCGGGGTCCCAAATAGAGGGAAAAGGCCGGCGTGATTTCTGTAGGAGATTATCACTTCGTTGTTTTCGTGATGCTTCGACTCTACCGCCACCGTTGTTCTGTAAGTAAGTGCATTGTTTCTTCTCTTTTCCAAAATACCTCCCATCAACGGACCTCCCATTAGGTTCGCCATGCCGTATCTGACGTGAATCTTCCCATCATCCTCGCCCGTCGAAGCCGTCTTGCTTATCGTCAGAAATCCAGAATGCATGTCATCCGAGGACCCGTATTTGATGCGGGTGAAGCTCGCGCGCATCATTTGATAATCTGCGTATAGCGCGCTGCTTCGATCACTCTTCGCCGCAATCGATAGCAGTGAAAACGCCACCAGATCGCCCTCGAGTGGAATCGGCATAAAGATCAAGATCGTGTCATTGTTGATTTTGAAAGGTTGTTTACTGAGAGGAATGTCAGAACGAAGAAGCACGGCGCTGAGATCATGCAATCCCAGCTCGTTTTTCAATTTTTTGAGAAAATTATCCTGATTTAGACGAGCGATCGTGCCGGCTACGGAGGGATCAAGGTTGATCATCGTGTTGACATTTCTCTTCACGTTGATCTGCTTCATTGCAGCGTCCTTGTTGACCGCCCGCATAGTCATCCTGCTCTCTTGATAGGCGCGCTCGAATTCGTCGGTACTCTCCCATATCTTTATTTCGCCGAACCAGGTTGAGGCGAGCTCCCTTATTCGATCCGCACCCGCATTTTCTCGTATTGCGTCGATCAGCTGATTCCGGCTTTCTTCGAGCGACATGAGTTGTCTCCATCTGTGATGTCCCCACAGTATCTCATCGAAAATCGTCGAACACCATTAATCGAGCCAGCAGCGGCCGCACAATGATGGCGAAGACGAACCTTCGATTACAGCCGGCAAATTTCGGAATCGATCCGACCCAGATGGGGCGGCATCGCCGCCGAGAACACGTAAAGGAAAATCAAGCAGCCGGCTTGCGCCAGACGCTTGCAAGCCAAGGCTGCTGCTCGCGCGGCAAGCCGGCGGGACGGTAGTAGTGCTCGAGCTCGATGAAACCTGCATCGGCCATGTAGCGTGACCACGTGGCGAGATCGTGGAAAGCGCCGTACCGGCCGTGGGTCCAACCTTCCTGATTGGTGCCTCGCGGGTTCGAGCTAAAAAGGACGCCCCCGGGCTTCAACGTCGAGTGCAATTGACGAAGCACGCGCGGCAGTTCCTGAGCCGGGACGTGAAATAACGAAGCGTTGGCGAAAATGCCGTCGAAGCGTTCGTCCGGCAAGTCCAGTTGAAGGAAGTCCTGCAGCCACACATCGCAGCCGGTGTCGTCCCGCGCCATCGTCACGAAGCGCTCGGAGCCGTCCAAGCCCACAGCATGATGGCCGAGGGCGGTGAAGGTTTTGAGGTCTCGCCCCGGCCCGCAGCCAAAATCGAGGATCGAGAAGGGCGGCTCGACTTCGATGTGACGCAGCAATGCCGCGATGTTCTGCGTTACATCATGGTCGCGCGTGCCTTCACGGAAAGGCTCCGCGTTCGAATTATAGTGCTGCAGGGTGGCCGCAGTGATTTGCTCGAGCTCGGGCGGGGTGAGTTTCATGATCGGGCGTTGTTACCGTTGACGAGCGCCGAAATGCATCGGCGCGCCGACGGTAGCTTGCACGCACTGCAACTAAGGGGCAAGCATCTCTGAGTCCTCGGGTATGGGCGCTTGCAGCTTGCGTCGGATCGCGCGTCTAGGAGTTGACATAATCAAAACACTCATGCTGCCCTTATTCAGTGCTGGCCTAGCTTCGGCGGGTGAGGGCGTCACAAAATTTGTGACAGCGGCTGACGCGTTTCTAGGCGTCATCGAATAGATCGAAAGTCCAAGGATCACGGTCGCGGCTACCCCGGCCGCGCGGAGGTTTCCCAAGGCGCGCTTCCATATTCCGGCGTGTTGGCTATCGAGTTGAGACTCGATGTCTGCGACCGTTTCGAGCACCGGAAGGCCCGCGCATTCTGCGAGGTAGGCAACTTCGCTGGCGCTCGGTTTGAGTCTGCCTGCGCGCCAGTCGCTCAGTCGGTTCGGATGCATTCCGAGGTCGGTCGCGATCTCTTTCAGCGAGCCTTTCCGACGCTTTGCTGCGTCGAGCAGTTCTGGCAGGTCCATTACCTCTCCTATTGACACTCACGGAATTGTGTGAGAACTTTCGCCTCAATCACGGTTTTGTGTGAGTAATCGCGGTTTCATGTTGACGCGCAGTCTAGCAGGTTCGACGGAAAGGTAAACCGGTTGGATGCCGCAGCGTGGGACGGCGTGCGGCGTGCCAGTGGTCAGATGAGGTTAACGGCGTGAAAGAACAGATAGGCGCCAACACAGAGGCCCACTGCACCGGCAGGCATTAAGTAGATGGCGTGGTCTCGTAGCTTGAATCCTGCGTAGAACGACGTGAATCCGACGATGCCGAGTATGAGTCCTGCGGCGGCGTGCTCGACTGGAGCTACGAGTGGTGAGTAGTCGATGGGTTGCATTGTTTTTATACGCTCTTTCGGCCCGTAAGGAGGTTGTTGTCGTGTCTATTGTTTTGCTCGGCGATTTGGCGACGATGCCGGTTCGGGAATTCATGGCGCAGCTTGGTCACGTTTTGGCTATCGCGTTGCCTTTGTCTTCGTTTGAGGGGGCTTTTGCGGCCCTGCTCGTGTTCGAGGGGCTTCGTTTCTTGTGTCGGCTCCTTCGTCGCGCCGGTTTGAAGAAGGCCTGATTGTAGGCCATCGAGGCAGGGTTGACGGCTGCCGTGGAGGTCGGGTCAAGGCTCGCGCAGCGACCCCGAAGGGGCTTGGCCTTGACGCGACTGGAACGGCTCTACGCTCGGGCTAAGGGGGTTGGCGGTGTATGCCAACCCCCGCGAGCCACCCGGCGGCGAGGGCGGGGTGTGGGGCGGCGCCCCACGGTTTTGACGATGCGGTTGCCTACGCCGTGCGGGCTTTTTCCCTCGGAGCACGGCGACTTGAGGACGGGCCTGGTAGGCCGTCCGTCTTTTTGGGAGTGTTGCAGGTGAGCGATTCAGTTGAGCGTCGTTTTGTCTGTGGGTCCGGTTATTCGGTAGCCGGCCTCGATCTGGTCGAAGGGGACTATGAAGTCGAGCCGATGTTGCGCTGCCGGGTCGAAGGTTGCCCAACCTGCAATGAGCGCGTCGAACATGAGCGAAAGGTTCGTGGGCAAGCCCTGCTTGACGAGGTGGTCGCGTTTATCCGCGATACGGGAGATGGTCGATTCGCGTACGTCCTTTCGGACGCCTTGCAGTTGCTGCCCGAGGTAGAAGCACATGTTCAGCACCTGATCGACCAAGAGCGTCTTGTTGAATATGCGCTCCCGGATGTCCGGGCTGTCTGGCGCGTTTCGCAGCAAGGCCTCGCGAATTTCTTCAATAGTTAGCGGTTTTGTCGGCACGTTGGTGGCTCCGGGCTGGAAAAGTTGAGTCGGTCAACAATTTAGCAGTTTCGGTATAAATCGGACCGGCGGGCCGCCGGGAACAGAACGAAGAACGAACGGGGTTAGCAGTGTCTGCATATCAAGTGCATGCGTACACGCTTCACGGCGCGCGAGTGGCGACCGTGGAAGTCCGAGCACGCGACGGCCGGAAGGCGCGCGACAAGGCGCGTACGCAACTCTATCGCCAAGGGCGTCAGCCGAATCGGCTGACGCTCGTTCCCGTCCAAGTGAACGCGTAAGCCATGGGCAAACTGAAGAACGCAGCTATCTCGCATCTGGTTAGTACTCCTAACGGCTTACCCGCGCAGAGCGCCGCCGCGCCCGCCCGCAGTTTCGAGGACGGACGCGGCGGCGCTCTGCGCGATGCCCCCCCCCGTACTAACAGGGGGGATACGGAGAAAGCGCCGCTCGCGAGGATTGAACGCCTTCAACTTGTCGTCACCGAGTCAGGCGAGATAAAGACGGTTGCAGTGCGCGTGCCTTGCGGCGATCAGGTGGCGATGATCGACACGCTGCGCTTCACTGTGAGTGAGCAGACGTTCTGCAAGACTGCGGGCCGTCAGTTGGTGGGCGATGATGAGTTCGTGTTTGAAGCGAGCGAAGTTCTTACGGGTATTTTTGGTTTTGGCGTCACCAAGGATTTGCACGTGCGGCGCGATTTCTACCTTGGTGCGTGGGAGCTTGGCGACGGTTACGGCTATGTTGCAATCGGCGGATCGAGCCAGCGGGGGACGATGCTGGTGAACCTGACCGGCCAAGGATGCCTTGCTGCGAAAGCTGGCTGGGAAGGTCGGCTGTACGACTTCCTCGCCCATACGGCGGCGCGTCCGACGATCACGCGTGTGGACCTGGCGCATGACTGCATGGAAGGTGAGTACACCGTCGATCAGGCAGACCAGTGGTACGACGATGGCCTATTCACTGTGTCGGGCCGTGCTCCCAGCCACGAGCATCGTGGCGACTGGCGTAATCCGAGTGGCAAGGGCCGGAGCCTTTACGTTGGCCGTCGTAAGAACGGAAAGATGTGCCGCGTGTATGAGAAGGGGATGGAGCAAGGCGACGAAACATCACCGTGGGTGCGTTTCGAAGTCGAGGTGCGCAACGACAAGCGCGTAATTCCGCTCGATGTGCTTCTTGATCCTTCCGGCTATTTCGTCGGTGCATATCCGTGCCTGCGGTTCTTCCAGAACGAACGCACGCCCCAGCGCATCGAGGTCAAGCAAAAGGCCGCTGAAATCAACGTCGATGCAAGCCTGAAAAACATTTTGATTTCATACGGCAAGTACGCGGCTGTGTTGCGTCCTCTGATGGGCGATGAGGCGTTTCTAGAAGCAATTACGAGCAAGTCGGGCGAGTGGCCGATGCGGCTCAAAGTGCCTGGCTACGAGTTCTGCGATACGCCTATTCACAAGCGGGACGTACCGCATTCGTTCAACGATTTAGACCCCTCTGACGATGGCTGGCCAGAGGAACAGGTCTTTCGACCAGCCGACATTTCCATGGGAGTAAGCGATGAAGTTTCAGAGCGAAGTGAAGGTGCTTGGTATGAAGGCGAGCAAGGGCACGATGGAGAACGGCACGGCTTTCGATAGCACGAAGGTGTACACGGAGACGCCGCTCGATGACTCGAAAGGGACGGCTAAGGGCTTCGCTTCGGCTGAGTTCACGCTGGGTAAGGCCGAGGAATTCGAGAAGTACAAGCACCTGCCGTTTCCCTTCGATGCGGTTGCCGAGCTTGAAATCGTAAGCAACGGCAAGACGTCCAAGACTGTGATGCTGGCGCTCAAGCCGACGGCTCGGTCGGCTGCTTCGTCCAAGAGCTAATCATGGACGGGGCACATGTCTACGTGGTGCAGGACTTGTCTAGTGGCGAGTTCCTGTGTCCGCGTGATGGCGACGTAGGCTTTACGCCCCGGCTTCGTGAAGCGGGCGGGTTCGGGGATGCGGAGGAAGCGTGTCAAGCGGGTCTTGACCATTGCGACGGGGCGTTTGACGTGGTGCGGCTGGTGTTTGTTGACCGGTCGTTGCATTAGGGGGCGTTGGGGTGAGTACGGGTATCGACGTAGCGGTGTGTGAGTCGAATGCTCCGGCATCGGGTGTCGGCTCGGTTCTCGTGTCGGGGCGTCAGGTGGGCTGCACGGCTAGCGACGGCACGGCGGGCGCGTTAGGGATTTTGCATTTGGCGTTGGTTGATAGCACGTCGGATGCGTTTGATTACTCGCAGGTCGCGGGCTTCTGGGGCGCGGCGTTTGTCTCGGTGGTCGGCTTGTATTTCGCGAGTAGGGCTATCGGTGCAATCGTCGATTTTGTGCGAGGGCGCTGATAGGTGGTTGCGTTCCGGGCGTTTCCCGGTTTTTTCAGATGAGGTCAAGAAATGCGTAATGGGGTTCTGTCGCGCGCGGGTCGCGTGGTGAAGGCTGGTCTTGCTGTCGTTGGCGGTGTCGTAGCGGTATCGGCCCGGGCACAGGCGAGCGGCGTCGACTATACGGGCTTGACGAGCCAAGTCGATTGGACGTCGACGACGGCGGCTGTGATGGCGGTGTGCGGGACGTTGGTCGTGCTGTACATGGCGATCAAGGGCGCAAAGATCGTGCTCGCCATGATCAAGGGCCGCTGACGCGTGTCGGTGTCATGAGGGGCGGGCCGTCCGGGGGTCCGCCTTTTTTTTTGTGTGTGTTCGGGGGCGGACATGGACGTGAATAGCGCGTGGTATTTGATGTGTTTCGCGTGGGGCTTGCTGTGCGCCTGGGCCGTGATCATGGGACTAGGGGGCTGACATGCGAGTGCGCTTTGTGGTCGGGTTGCTGGTTGCTTTGTCGTCGCTGCTGCCCGGTTTGGCGTGGTCGGCGGATCCGTCTAAGGTGGGTACGACGGTCGGCCGTTTGGTCGACGGCAAGGCGGTGCAACTTGGGTTTTCGCTGAGCGATCCGCGCGTAGCGGCAACACGGTCGGCGATTTCGGCGGAAGCGCATACGCTGCTTGAGGAGGTGCTAGCACAGACGCCGTTGGATTCGATGGTGTCGGCGACGGAAGCGGCCTTGGCGGGGACCGCAGCGGCCACGTCGTGGGCGGGGACGATGGTGATGGTCGGTGTGGGCGCGTTGCTGGCTGCGTTGCCTCAACCGTTGGCCGATGGTTCGGTGGATCAATGGACGATTAATCCTGACGGTACGGTGACGATCTCGGGTAATCCTCAAGTTTCAGGGGGCAGTGTGTCGTCGCCGTTCGGGGCGCTGACGGCTGGCGCTGCTGAGTATTGGACGCAGTGTCCGTCGTTTGGTCCGGGCTGTGTTGTCGGCTCGTCGCTGTCGGCTGCCGCTCAAGCGTTCGCGCAGGGGGTGTCGAATTCGACTTACGACTGGGTGGTCGATCAGTGCTCGTCGCCGGGGGTCAGTGGCGGTTCGTGCGTGTTGCACGCTTACCGCCACGATGGCGGGGCCGACGCCGGTACAAGCACGGATTCTTTCTATAAATACGGCGCGAACGGCCAGGTGTATAGCGGAACCTCGTGTAGTTCCGGCATGTCTTGGGCGCCGGGGTCGACGCAGGGGGGTTGTATTGCTTACGCGCCTTATAGTCCGCCGGTTCAGACGCAATCGAACGTGATGCTCGATACGGCTATTGCTTCGTTGCCGTCGAGTGATCGGGACTTGCCTGTTGCGTCGCCGTGGATGGCTGATCTGACCGACGCGCTTTGGCAGGATGCGGCTTCACAGCCGGGTTATCAGGGCTTGCCGTATCCGGCCGACAATCCGGTGGGTAGCGCCGATGTGGGCACGATCCAGTCTTCTTCGCCGGGGACGTATCCCTCGGTCGGCGATCTGGTGGCGCCAGGTGCGGATGGTTCGAGCAGCAGTTCGGGCACGAGCACGTCTCCGATTAGCAGTCCCTACGGCGTGACGGACCCGGCAGCCGCGTCATCGCCGGCCGCAACGAATCCTGGCAGCGGCGCACAAGTGAATCTTGGCCCTGATCCCGGGGTCGGTGCGCCGAATCTCGAATCGACGCCGACCGCTGCGCAGATCCTCTCGCCGCTTCTCAACCTGCTCCCTGACTTCCGAAGTTTCGCCACCCCGGGGCATACGGGAACTTGTCCGCAGCCGTCGTTCTCGTGGGAAGGCACGACGTACACGTGGACGAAGCATTGTGAGTTGATTGAGCAAAACCGTTCGTTGATAACGCAGGCGTTCGTCGTTGCGTTCTCGTTGGCGGCTGCGCTGATCGTGCTGACTGCATAGAGGGGCTTGTCATGTTTGGAATCGTATTGAGCGCGCTCAATGTCGTGCTGGGGTTCGTGCTTCGCTCGGTCATCGTGAAGTTCGTGACGTTTTTCGCGTTGTGGTTCATTACGACCGAGTTCATTTCGGTGCTGCAGGGGGCCGGGATTTTGCCTAGCGCTGCATCGGTAACGACTTCGCTCGGCGGCATCGGCAGTGCGACGTGGTATTTCCTCGATTTGTGCGCGTTCAGCTATGGCTGCCCGATCGTGCTCGCTGCGTGGGCTGCTCGCTTCATCATTCGCCGCATGCCGGTGATCGGGTGAGGCGATGGCGATTACGGCTTATTGTGGGGTGATGGGGTCGGGCAAGTCGTATGAGGTCGTGTCCGGTCCGGTGCTCGATGCGGTCGCGGCGGGTCGTCGCGTGATTACGAACGTCGACGGCATCAGCGAGGATGCGATTCACGCCTATGTGCATGAGAAGCGCGGTGTACCCGTTGCTCGCTTGGGTCCTATCGTGCACGTGCGCACGGACGATTTGAAGCGCGACGGGTTCTTTCCGGTCGAGGTCGAGAGCGGGCAGGGTGCCTCGGTCGTGCCGGGGTTCGTCCAGGCTGGCGACCTTGTCGTGGTCGATGAGGCGTGGAAGCTGTGGGCGACGAGCGAGAAGGTAACGAAAGAGCACATGTCGTTTTTTCGGATGCATCGGCACTTCGTGCACGCCGAAACCGGCGTGGCGTGCGACGTGATTTTGATGATCCAAAGTATCAGCGACTTGCACCGTTCGATTCGAGCGGTGGTTGAACTGTCGTTTCGGATGGTCAAGCTCAAGAGCCTTGGCTTGTCGAAAGGCTATCGCGTCGAGATGTATGAAACGGGTAAGCAGACGAGATCGACGCTGACGGGCACGTTTGTTCGGAAGTACAACAGCGAGATTTTTCCGCTGTACAAGAGCTATGCGGGCCAAGGCGGGGCGGGGCGTGAAGCGGTTGTCGATAAGCGGCAAAACGTGCTTGCTCGGCCGACGCTGTGGGTCCTGATTGCAGGCCTTGTATGTGTGGGTGTCGCGGGGCTGTGGTGGACGTGGGGGTTTTTTCACGGCGTGGGCGTACCGGGGACGCATAGCGCATCAAAAAAGGCCGCGTCGAGCGGTGCTGCGGCGTCTGGTGCTGCGGGTTCCGGTGCCGGTGCTTCTGCATCAAGTTCGCCCGCTGGGGCGTCTATGTCCTCGATATGGCGTGTGGCCGGTAGTTACGTCGCAGACGGGCGTGGGTGGGTCGTCTTGGTCGACGGTAGTAACCGGCTTCGTGTTGCATCGCCGTCGGCGTTTGTCGGTGACGGTGTGTCGCGTGTAGGTGTGGTCGACGGCGAACGGGTATCGGCGTGGTCGGGGTCGGAACCAGCGAAGGGGCTGGCCGGGTTGGGGGTGGGGAAATGATTGCGCGCGTCTGTGCTGGGCTATTGAGGGGGTGCGTGGCGTTGGTGTCGGCGCTCGTGATGGTGGGCGCTGCGGCTGGATCTGAGACTGGTGTGAATACCGCTACGGGAGTGCCAGGACTGCCGCCTCTGCCTGGGGCCTCGTTGCCGGTGGGTGCTTTGCCACCTGTGGCGTCGGCCGCGCTTGCGCCACTCGCGCGTCCAGTCGGCTCGCGTGTCGATTTGCGGTTTGTTCCGGTGGCGCAAGTGATCGACCTGATCTACGGCGATGTGCTGAGTACGCCGTACGTGTTGTCGCCGGATGTGCTGGCGGACGCTCGGCCGGTGTCGTTTCGGTTTGATCGCACGAGTGCGGAACTGCCTGAGGTGGTCGGTGGTTTCTTGCGCTCGCTTGGCTATCAAGTGACGACGCGTGACGGCGTGGCGTATGTCGAGAAAGCGGACGCAGCCGCTGCTGATCGCGAGACGTTCGTATACGCGCCGAAGTATCGCAACGCGGACTATCTTTCTCGGCTGCTTGCTCCGGTGTTGTCGGGGCGCTTCACGCAGAACCGCGCTATATCCGCGCCGCAGGGGGCGAAGGAGACTCACGACGCTCCGCCCACGTCGGCGGCCGGTATGGTGGATCAGTCGGCCGACGAGCTGGTGTACGTCGGCGAGTCGAAGGACATCGAGTTGCTCAAGCAACTGTTGCCGCAGATCGACACGCCGGTCGGTAACGTGTCGGTGCGGGCGTGGGTGTATGAGGTGACGGACGCAGGCGCGAACAATACGGCCTTTCAGTTGGTCATGAGCATCCTAGGCGGGCGCGTAGGGGCTTCGTTGAACATCGGTAGTGTGAGTGCTACCGATAACGCGATCAGGCTGTCTGCGGCCGGTTTTCAGGCGGCGCTGTCGGCGCTCAATAGCGACTCGCGTTTCAAGGTGCTCACGTCGCCTAATCTTCGCGTCCAGTCGGGCGAGTCGGCGAGCTTGAACGTGGGTGAGTCGGTGCCGGTGATCGGCTCGGTGTCCTATCCGAGTGCGGGCGGTGCGCCGGTCCAAAGTGTCCAGTACGAGGCGGCCGGCGTCATCTTCGAGGTGAAGCCGGTCGTTAAGCGCGATGTGATCGACTTGCATCTAGTCGAGGAAATTTCGTCGTTCGTGAACACGACGACCGGTGTGAATAATAGTCCGACGAAGCAAACGAGAAAGGTCGAGAGTTCGTTTAGTCTTGCGGACGGCGACGTTTTGATTGTCGGCGGCTTGACGCAGGATCAGAGCACGCGAGCGACTTCGGGCCTTTCTTTTCTGCCTCGGTGGCTCGCTGCGCACTCGTCGTCGACGCGGAAGAGCGAAATCCTGTTGCTGCTGCAGGTCCGCAAGCTGTAATGCAGCGCAAGCGTGAGTTGGCTGAGCGGCACCTAGCTAGTGCGCGAAGTGACCTGCGACGGTGAATGTGTAGTAGAGGGCTGCTGTAACGCCGATCCAGACAAGCGCTACAACTAGCTTTGATTTGCGTCGGCGTTTCTCGGTGCGGTCGACGATGTTGGCCAATGAGTTATTGCCGCTAGCGTTTCTTTTATTTGCGTAGTGGTCTCGGTACCAATCTCGGTCTTGGATGCCCATGAGTTTCCTCGGGTTGTTGTTTGCGCGGAATTTTAGCTCATTGGTCCTATGCACTCGAGTATCGGGCGACTAAGCGAGATTCTGCTGTTGCTCGAGGTGAAGAAAATTTAGCGTTACAGGTAACCAAAAATATTTATCGTTATGAGTAACAATATCTTGATTATTCGTGACGAGTAACGTAAAATAGATTATACATAATCGGAGTGCTGACCATGGAACAAATGACGTTGTCAACGACCGTAACGGAAAAGCGTGGTCGAGGCCGTCCGCGTAAGCCGGATGCGATGACGAACGCGCAGCGTCAGGCGGCGTTCCGTGCTCGGCGAAAGGCAGAAAGCAAACCCGTTACCGTAACGAAAAATATCCCCGCTGCTGCGGACGGGTATGACGAGTTGGTGCTCGAAAATGATCGGCTGCGCGAGGAGTTAGCGGATCTGCGGGTTCAGCTGGCGCAACGTACGCGTGAGTGGGCTTTATTGCATGAGGCTTCGCGCCGGCCGGTTGGCAATAAATGGTCTTATCGCCAGCTAACCGTGGCAGCGGAGGAGCGGATCAGGGCGCATCGTGCTCAGGCTGAGGGATGCTCTGATAACGTGTCGCGGTCGTTCGTTGAGGGGTGGGCACGTGGTGTGGTGTTTTTTTGGGATCGCGTCACGAGTGGCTGGCAAGCTGACGGCGACCATGCCCGTTTGGAGGCGCTTTGCGAAGGGCGTTACGAGTAATGGCAACTGAAAGTGTTACGAGTAACGAAAAATAGGGTCCCCCGTTACGCGTAATGAAAAGTGGGTGAGTACTGGCTCTGGTAAGATTCCGCTGCCGTGTAGGCGGCTTATAACAATCTTCTAAGAGGGCCATTTTATGGATTGCGTTTCGTTTTCGAAGGCGTTTCAAGACAACATGCGGGCACTTAGGCTTGATGCGCCGACGAGTCTATTTTCGTCGTTGCAAACGGCAGTTGGAACGTTGACAACGATGCTCGGTGCGTTTAAGGCGCTTGGGCCTGACGCTACGGTCGCCGAACTCGTGGGCGCCACGACTACGCTTGAGAAGCTGGGGGCGGTAGGGGCGATGGCAGCGTCCTACTACGTTGGTGCGACGCTCGGTAGCTTGATTGTTGCGACCGAATCGGTGAAGGCGTGTGCCGACCCGTATAGGAATTCTCCCGCGGCTCGCTATCGTGCTGTTGCACGTTGGATCGCCAGTCGAGGCCTGCTCGTCCCGATGGATATTCAGTTTTTCATTCAGCGTCATCCAGAGGTTTTGGTGGACGCACCGACTCGTAAGTCGTATGCGATTCGTGCCATGCAGGCCGGGGTAGTGAGATGAGGTGGATCGGCGACAAAATCGCTTTGATTGCTGTGAGCGTCGTATGCGCGGCGGCTGCGTGGGCAATTCTTCATTACTCCGGTAAGTGGTTCTTTCCGGCTGCGACCGTTGTAGGGGTGTTGCTGTTGTATCGCGATAATCAGCGACTTAGAACGCTTCTGAAAAATCACGGAATAGACCCGAAGCGAAGGTTGTCGGGCGACTAGCGTTAGGAGTGTCCGGGCAGTGATCGGAGCGGCTTACCGCCTCGGCCGGTGCGCGGAGTTGTGGCGGTTATCGCCCTACGGGCGGCCTCCCGGACCGAGTAGCGGGTATTGCTGACGTGACTGACCGCAGCAGCGGGTGCCAGGGCATGCTACCCCTCACTGCAAAGCCGCTTTTCTGCTGCGTTACGCGTTGCGACGACAAGTTTTTCTGGACAACTAATCAATTTTTTCCGGACAGGCCTATTGGGACCTTAAGTCAGAGACCGACCGGTACGTAAACACCAGCATTGGTCGTAATAGCGAGGGCCGGTGTGCAGCAGTTGGAGCTTTGGCAGTGGGATCGTCTGTCGGTTGCCGAGATGGCGCGCGTTGTTGGCGAGATTCGAAATCTGTACTGGCACATTCGAAACACTCGGCGCGGGATTCATGACGCGCGTCGACGGCGTGTGTATCGTAAAATCGCCGAGCATAAAAAACGCCTGCTCGTGGCAGGCGTCTCGAAGCGCGAAGTGTTGGACCTGTTAGCTTGTTGCCGGTCGAAGGAGTGCCGCCCGAATGGCTGTCTTGGCTGCACGAAGCGCACGGCGCAGCGCGCCCATGACAGTTGACATAATCCCAATTATCAACAGGGCGGGTGTAAGAGCAAAGTTCTAATGTCGTATCTGGGCAAAGTTCAGATGTCGTAGTGC
>CBIHRA010000035.1:0-53879 GCA_966212325.1 uncultured Burkholderiaceae bacterium
CAACGGGCAACGGGCAACGGGCAACGGGCAACGGGCAACGGGCAACGGGCAACGGCGGAAACGGATCGTAATACGGTTGCTTGCCGCCGCCTCATTGTTTTCGGAACCGCGCTTCAGGCCCGTTGGTCTGTGCACTGTGAAAGCAAGTTCTCGGAACTCCGGCTAAGATCCGGAGGTATAAGGTTTAACTACATTTCACCGGTACCGCATTTCGCTTCTGCAACGGATTCTTGCGCGTGGTGGTGTAAATCGCGCAGTGCGGATCGAGATGCGGTCTTGGGAGCGCAACGCCATGATCAGCGATTCCACTCATGTGATGCCCTGGCGCATCGAGGACATCGACTTAACCCGCATCGACCGCCAGCGCGCGGCGGCCAATGAGGATCTTTTGTTGCTGCTGTGCGCCGCCTCGTTCATCGAAAGCGGCACCGATCTCTACACGAGCAACCTCACCGCCTACTTCGACGACGATCCGGAAGTCTCGGCGTGGCTGAACGGCGAATGGGAGCCCGAGGAACTGCAGCACGGACGGGCGCTGAAAGCCTATATCGCCCACGTGTGGCCCGAGTTCGATTGGGACACGGCATTCCGCCATTTCTTCGACGAATACTCGAAAACCTGCTCGATGGAGGAGTTCGAAAAAACGCGGGCGCTCGAAATGGTCGCCCGCTGCGTCGTCGAAACCGGTACGGCCACCCTTTATCGCGCCATCAATGAATGTTCCGACGAGCCGGTGCTCAAAGAGATCACCGACCACATCCGAACGGACGAAGTACGCCATTACAAGCACTTCTTCAAATACTTCAAGAAGTACAACTTGATCGAGGGTAATGGGCGTCTAGCGGTGCTTGGCGCACTGATGCGCCGCGTAATGGAAATCAAGAGCGAAGATTCCGAAATCGCGCTGCGTCACGTGTTTGCGATTCGGTATCCCGAGCGCGTGCACGACACCGTTTATAACCGCGAACGCGCGGCGCGCATCAGTTCGCTCGTGCGGCGCAATTTGTCCGCCGAGATGTGCGTGAAGATGTTGCTCAAGCCGCTCGACATTCCTGCCCGTATCCAGCCGGGCGTGCATTATCCGCTCGCCAAGATGGCTCAGCATGTCTTCTTCCGCTGAGCCGGGCTTGCCGAGCGTGCCCGGCAAGCGCGCGCTGGAACAGAACGTATTCGATGAATGGCCGCCGTCGCTGCGGGCGTTGTTCGACGGAACGGCCCTTGAGGCGAAGGTGGGTTTCACCGCCTCGCTGATCACGTGCGACGCGGGCGGCCATCTGCGCACTTCGCTGCTCGGTATCGGCGAGCTCTATGCACCGGATGCGCGGTGCCTGGCGTTCGCGCTGTGGCCGGGTTCGCGTGCGGCGAGAACGTTCGCGCCATCCGCCTCGTTCGACCCGCACGGCGCGCCGGCCGGCGAACGCCTTTTTGCACATGCCGGAAGTTCGAATGAAGCTGCCCCTCGTGTCCGCGCCGCGTTGACGTTCGTGCACGAGGGAGCGTTCTATCAGGTTCAGTTGTCGGCGCAAGCGATGCGCAGCGCAGGCGCCGACACGGGAGCCGGCGAGAGCGGCGCACTGGCTCAGTTCATCGCATCGATCGATGCGGGCGAGATGCAGCGCGTAGGCTATGCGCGCCTCACCGGCGGAATTGCTTTCGAGCTTTCCGATGCGGGCGACGAGCGAGAGGCGGTGCTCGAACGCTGGCAACGGCAAATCGACAGGCTGCGTCAAGCGGCGCATTCCTGGTTGGCGGCTCGCCCTGGCTCGGGCGGCCGGTAGGCCTTGTTTAGGCCGGTTCGGCGCCAATCGGCTGTGTGCGCGCACGCGCTTTGAGGAAAGGCTCGCTGCGCTCGGAGTAGGAGCCCAGCGGGAGCCAGCGAGAGCCAGCCGGAGCCAGCCGGAGCCAGCCGGAGCCAGCCGGAGCCAGCCGGAGCCAGCCGGAGCCAGCAAGAGCCAGCAAGAGCCAGCAAACCAGCAAACCAGCAAACCAGCAAACCAGCAAACCAGCAAACCAGCAAGCGAGCAAGCGAGCAAGCGAGCAAGCGAGCAAGCGAGCAAGCGCCCAGCGAACGATCAGCGGCGCTGGGTGTCGCGTGCAGGCCCGCCCGTGCGCGGCTTACCGCCAAGCAAAGCGCCCGGATCGTTTTGCCGGCGT
This sequence comes from uncultured Burkholderiaceae bacterium, assembly GCA_966212325.1. Taxonomy (GTDB): domain Bacteria; phylum Pseudomonadota; class Gammaproteobacteria; order Burkholderiales; family Burkholderiaceae; genus Trinickia. The sequence continues at coordinate 2,155 of CBIHRA010000035.1, forward strand.
CGTTGATCGCCTTGATTCCCGCCAGCGCCGGTCCGAGGCGCTTCGCTTGCGCCGCGCGGCTGCCCCTCGCCTTTGCGTTGCTGCGCATGGTGCGCGCCCTGGGGCTGTCCCTTCGCTTGCGGCTTGCGCTGTGCGCTTTCCTGCCCGTTGCGCGTTTGCTGCCGGCCTTTGGACGGAGGCGACGCGGCTTGTCCTTGCGGCTTGCCTTGGCTCTGGGGGCGGCTTTGCGGTTGCGACGGCTTGGCCTGCTGCCGCGGCTTCGACGCTCGTTCGGCGTGGCCCTGGCCCTTGTCCGCGGCCGATTGCTCCTTGCGTTGCGGCGCCAGCGCGCGCGACGCCGGCTGCCCGCCTTGCCCGCGTGCGCTGGGCTTGGCTGCCTCGGCGCGCGGCTGACGGCCCGCATTGCCTTGCCCGCGTCGCTGCTGGATCGGCTCGGGCTTCGCGTTCGGATCGGGCTCGAACCCGGGAATGACTTCCTGCTCGATCGAGCGCTTGATGAGTTTCTCGATGTCCTTGAGCAGTTGCTTTTCGTCCACGCAAACGAGTGAAATGGCTTCGCCGCTCGCGCCCGCTCGTCCCGTGCGGCCGATACGATGCACGTAATCCTCGGGCACGTTCGGCAGATCGAAGTTGACCACGTGCGGCAGCTGATCGATGTCGATGCCGCGCGCGGCGATATCGGTCGCGACGAGCACCTGCAGCGTGCCGTCCTTGAATTCGGCCAACGCGCGTGTACGCGCCGACTGACTCTTGTTGCCGTGAATGGCAAGCGCGCTGATGCCGTCCTTCGTCAGTTGCTCGGCGAGCCGGTTCGCCCCGTGCTTCGTGCGCGTGAAAACGAGCACCTGGAACCACGCGTGCTGCCGAATCAGGTGCGTGAGCAATTCGCGCTTGCGATCGCGGTCGACGGGGTAAATCTTTTGCGAAACGAGTTCCGCCGTGGTGTTGCGCCGGGCGACCTCGATAAGGGTCGGCGCATCGAGGAGGCTGTCGGCCAGCGCCTTGATTTCGTCCGCGAACGTGGCGGAGAAGAGCAAATTCTGGCGCTTGGCAGGCAATCGTGCGAGGACGCGCTTGATGTCGTGGATGAAGCCCATGTCGAGCATGCGGTCGGCTTCGTCGAGCACGAGAATGTCGAGCGCGGACACGTCGATCGTCTTTTGCTGCATATGATCGAGCAAGCGCCCCGGCGTGGCGACGACGATGTCGACGCCGCGTTTGAGAGCGTCGATCTGCGGGTTGATGCCGACGCCGCCGAACAATACCGTCGACTTGAGCTTCAGATACTTGCCGTAGGCGCGCACGCTCTCTTCCACTTGCGCGGCGAGTTCGCGCGTGGGCGTGAGGATCAGCGCGCGCACCATGCGTTTGGCGCCCGCGCCGCCGTGCCCAGGCGCGTGCGCCGCGCTCAGGCGTTGCAGGATCGGCAGCGTGAAGCCGGCCGTCTTGCCGGTACCGGTTTGCGCGCCTGCGAGCAAATCTCCGCCGCCCAGCACGGCCGGAATGGCTTGTTGCTGAATCGGCGTCGGCGTGGTGTAGCCGAGTTCGTGAACGGCTCGTACCAGCGGTTCGGACAAGCCCAAAGATTCGAATGACATAAGGATTTCGTTGCAGTGCGATGGAGCGGCCAGCATATCGATGAGCAAGCGCGAGGCCGGCTCGCCCATACTCGGCGTTCGTGGCGCCGGCAGGCCGCTTGGGTCCGGGGCGCGGCCGGTTTGCCGGCGCCGGAAATGAGAAAGGCGCGGCCGCGGTTGCCCGCATGGCCGCGCCCCATTAGGCACACACGATTAGTCGAGCGGCGCCGAGCGCAAATCGCTCACTTGCTGCGGCGACACGGGCGTACCGTGGTTGCCCCACGACATCCGGATGTACGTGACCACCGCGGCGACTTCCTGGTTCGACAGCGACTGCGCGAACGGAGGCATGCCGTACGGATGCGGGTTGCCGCCCGTGCTCGGCGGGTAGCCGCCGTTCAGCACCATGCGGATCGGATTCACCGCCGAAGGCATCTGAATCGACTGGTTGTTGGCGAGCGGCGGGTAGGCCGGCGGCTTGCCGAGGCCGTTGTCGGCATGGCACTTCGCGCAGTTGTCGCCGTACACCTTCTTGCCCAGTTGCAGCAGTTCGTCGCCGTACTTCTCCGACGTCTCGTACTGCATCGATTCCGGCGCCTCGCTCTTTTGCGGGATCGTCTTCAGGTACGTGGCCATCGCGCGAACGTCGTCGTCCGACATGTACTGCAGGCTGTTGTGGACGACTTCGGCCATCGGACCGAACACGGCGCCGCGCTCGGACACGCCGTTTTTCAGAAGATCGCTGATCTCCTTGACGTCCCAATCGCCCAGGCCGGCTTCCTTGTTCGACGTGAGCGACGGCGCATACCAGTTCTGCAGCGGGATCAAGCCGCCTGCGAACGCCGCCGAATTCACCGGGCCGCCCATCAGGTTGATCGACGTATGGCACATCGTGCAGTGGCCGAGACCTTCGATCAGGTAGGCGCCGCGATTCCATTCGACCGATTTCGTCGGATCGTCCTTGTACGTGCCTTCACGGAAGAACAGCGTGCGCCAGCCGATCAGCAGGTTGCGGTTGTTGAACGGGAAGCGCAGCTCGTGCGGCCGGCTCGGCACGGACGACGGCGGGACCGAACGCAGATAAGCGTAGATCGCGTCGGAATCGGCGCGCGTGACCTTCGTATAGCTCGCGAACGGGAACGCCGGGTACAGCAGGCTGCCGTCTTTCGAGCGACCCGTGTGCAGGGCGCGGTAGAAGTCGTCGGACGACCACTTGCCGATGCCGTTTTGGTCGTCGGGCGTGATGTTCGGCGTATAGAGCGTACCGAACGGCGTGGCCATCGGCAGGCCGCCGGCGAATTGCTGACCGCCGCGCACCGTATGGCAGGCGATACAGTCGCCGGCGCGGGCGAGGTACTCGCCGCGCTTGATGAGAGCGGCTTGATCGGCCGGGGTGGCGGCTTGCGCCGTGCCGTTGTGCAGGTTGTCGCTGCCCGACCAGAGCACGGGCACGAGTGCGGCGGCGGCTAGGACGACAGCCGACAAAGCGAACAAAGACTTGCGTTTCATAGGTAGGTCTCTCCTCGCGCTTACTGCGGTTCGCTACCGCAAGCCAGCGGAGTCTTCATCGAGCGGGCCGGAGCCGGAACGGGGTTGGACGGGGCGGGTTGCGTCGACAGCCATGCCGCGACTGCCGTCACGTCTGCGTCGGTCAGGCGCGAAGCGATTTCGTGCATGCAATCGGGGGCGATCGCGTGACGCGTGCCCGAGCGCCAGGCGCCGAGCTGCGCGCTGATGTAATCGCTATGCAGGCCGACGAGACCCGGAATGGCGGGCTCCATGCCCGTCAGCGCCTTGCCGTGGCAAGCCGCGCAAGCGGGAATGTTCTTCGTGGCGTCGCCCTTCAGCACGATCTGCTTGCCGCGCGCGAGGACGTCGTTCGACACGGTCGGCTTCGCCGGCGCCGGATACGGCGGGCGCTGCTGCGAGAAATAGGTCGCGATTTGGTGCAGATAGTCGTCGGAAAGATACGTGACGAGGTAGTTCATCGGCGGATACTTGCGCCGGCCAGCACGGAAGTTCTCGAGCTGGTTATAGAGGTAATCGGCCGGCTTTCCCGCCAGGCGCGGAAAGTAGTCGTTGTCGGTCCCCTGGCCGTGCGAGCCGTGGCAGGCCGTGCAACCTTGCACGCGCGCTTCCATCGTATCGGGGGCCTTGGGCTGGGTCTGCGCTTGCGCGCTGCTTGCGACGCCTGCACCGCCAATCAACAGAAGGGCGAGTAGCGGGCGGAAAATGCGTCTGGAAGACACGCGTAACTCCATCGTTATTCGGGGACCTACCGGGCTACGGTCGGCTCGGTATGGCTCTGTGGCTTGGAATCGACTATTGATGCGCGATGTTTCAGCGGTCGCGGCAGCATGAAGCAGGCCAAGCGCGGCGGCAGGCCGAGCGCTGCGACGCAGCATTCTATCATCGATGGGGTGCACGAGCTATTTGCGGGAAGCGGCGCGGATCGGTCCAGAGGCGACCTCGCGACAATTTGCCGCGCGTAACGGCGTCGCGGCGGGGCTTTGGCCGACGATGGCCTCCCGATCGCGACTGTCTCCTTTTTGCACAGCTTCGATCCGGCGACGCGGCGCGGCCGTCGCCCGACAGTCGCGCGCAGCGTGCTTCGCACGTACACTCTCGCCTTGCGGCGGCGCCGAAGCATCCAGCCGTTCGCCGCGCCGCCGAGCTCGAGTGTGCGGCCTGACGCGGCGTGGGGCCGGCCCGCGCATTGAACGCCTTTCGAATCGCTTCCAGTTTCCGATGACTTTTCTTTTCGCGCTTGACCGCCGCGTCCGCGGCCTTTCCATTTCTGCGTTCGCCTCTTTTTCCGGCGCGTCGGTTCGCCGGGCATCCGGTCGGGCAAGCGTCCCGACGCAACGGCGGGGGCGTACCGATCGATGAACGCGATGGGACTCTCGATTGGACAGGTTGCGCTGGCCGCGCTGATGGATATCGCTTTCGCCGTCGCCATAGGGTCGGCGCTGCTGGAGCGGTGGCTCGCCTTCGAAGGTCAGCCCGCACGCCTTGCCTGGCAGCGCGCACGCGCGTCCCTCGTCGCGGCGAGCTTCGCGCTCGTGCTTGCCGACGCGCTATGGCTGCTTTATCAGTCCGCGTCGATGAGCGGTGTCGGGCTGCTGATGGCGGTGGGCGCGGTGCCGACCGTGATCGGCGAGTCGCATGTCGGCCACGCCTGGTGCGTTGCGTTCGGCGGGGCGATCGTCGCGTTGATTGCTGCGCTCGCGAGCCGCGGCGGACGCGCCGGTCAGGCGGCGTTGGGCCTGGCGGCCGTCCTCGTGGCGGCGGGCAAGGCGTCGATCGGCCATGCGGCGGATGCGGGCCCATGGTCCGCGGCCGTGGCCGTGCAGGCGCTGCATGTCTTGGCGACAGGCATTTGGGGCGGCATCGTTCTCGCCGGCGGGCTCATCGTGCTGCCGGCGCTGGACACGTCGACGACGCGCGGGGTGCTGATCCGTATTGCCGGGCGCGTATCGAGCACGGCGGCAACGGCCCTCGCCGTGGTCGTGGCGACGGGCTTGTTCAACGCGCAACGCGGGCTCGGCGCCTCGCTGGAGCCGATCTCGGGCAGCACGTGGGGGCACGTTCTGACGCTCAAGGGCGCGCTCGTGCTGCTTGCCGTGCTGCTCGGCGGCCTGAACCGGACTTCCGCGCTGCCGCGTTTGCGCCGCACCGCCTCGACGGCCGATACGCACACGTTCAACAACATCTTGCACTTGGAAGCGCTCGTGATGATCGGCGTATTTGTCGTGGCGGCGGTGCTGGCGCGGTGCGCACCCGGCTATACGATCCTGCGGTGACCGGCGGCCCGAATCACCACTCGGCGACGCTGCCGTCGGCGTGACGCCAGACGGGGTTGCGCCAGCGATGGCCGATCTTCGCCATCTCGCGCACCTTCGCTTCGTCCACGTCGACGCCGAGGCCGGGCCCTTGCGGAATGGCCACGAAGCCGCCGTCGTACTTGAAGACTTCGGGGTTGTGGAGATAGTCGAGCAGATCGTTGCCCTGGTTGTAGTGAATCCCGAGGCTTTGCTCTTGGATGAACGCGTTGTAGCTGACCGCATCGAGTTGCAGGCAGGCCGCAAGCGCGATCGGGCCGAGCGGGCAGTGCAGCGCGAGGCCGACGTCGTAGGCCTCGGCCATCGACGCGATCTTCCGGCATTCGGTGATGCCGCCCGCGTGGGAGGCGTCGGGCTGAATGATGTCGACGTAGCCGCCCGCGAGAATCGACTTGAAATCCCAGCGCGAATAGAGCCGCTCGCCGAGCGCGATGGGCGTATTCGTCTGGTTGACGATGTCGCGCAGGGCCTCGACGTTCTCGGACAGCACCGGCTCTTCGATGAACAGCAGCTTGTACGGATCGAGTTCCTTGGCGAGCACCTTCGCCATCGGCTTGTGGATACGGCCGTGGAAGTCCACGCCGATGCCCACATGGGGGCCGACTGCTTCGCGCACCGCGGCGACGTTCGCGATCACCTGCTCGACTTTGTCGTAGGTATCGACGATCTGCACTTCCTCGGAGCCGTTCATCTTCAGCGCCTTGAAGCCGCGATCGACGACCGCCCGTGCGTTGTTCGCGACATCGTGCGGACGGTCGCCGCCGATCCACGAGTACACCTTGATGCGCTCGCGCACCGCGCCGCCGAGCAGGGCATGCACGGGCACGCCGTGATGTTTGCCGAGTATGTCCCAGAGCGCTTGGTCGATACCGGCGATCGCACTCATCAGCACGGGGCCGCCCCGGTAGAACCCCGCGCGATACATGACCTGCCAGTGGTCTTCGATATGGCGCGGATCCTTGCCGACGAGATAGTCGGCCAGTTCTTGGACGGCGGCTTCCACCGTGTGGGCGCGGCCTTCGACGACGGGTTCGCCCCAACCGACGATGCCTTCGTCCGTTTCGATTTTCAGGAACAGCCACCGGGGCGGGACGACGAACGTCTCGAGCTTCGTGATTTTCATGGGCGCAACCTCGCAATCAACATATGGGGCCGTGCAGCGGCAACGCATTGCGAATGCGCCGACTGCGCCCCGATACCGCAATCGTACATCAAATCTTTTTGAAATACTATTAATAGTATTTAATCAGAGGAGTGGCGCATTTGCATCGTACGGGGCCGAACCCTTGCGCTTTACCGCGTGGCCGCGATAATCGCCAACGAGGCAAGCTCATCGACGAGCGATATGCGCAGCGCATCGTCGCACCATGGCCGTCAGGCGGCCGACAACGACAGGGAGAACAATGATTCAACGCGATTTGCACGGACGCGTCGCCTACATGCTGGCGACGGCCATCCTGCGCGGCGACTACGCGCCCGGCGCCTTGCTGCCTCGCGAGGCCGAGCTCATGCAGAGCTTCGGCGTGAGCCGCACGGTATTGCGCGAGGCGCTTCGTACGCTGACCTCCAAGGGCCTCGTCGAATCGCGGCCGAAGGTGGGCACGAAGGTCAGGCGCCGCAGCGCGTGGAATTTGCTCGACGCCGATCTGCTCGAATGGTATTCGCAGGTCGCACCGCCCGTCGCGTTCGCGCTCAAGCTGCAGGAGATGCGCGAGATGGTCGAGCCGTACGCGGCCGAGCTCGCCGCGCGCGCGCATACGGCCGAAACGATAGAGGCGCTCGAACTGGCGCATGCGGCGATGGTCGCCGCGCGCAACATCGACGAATGGGTGCGGGCCGACTTGCGCTTTCATCTGGGCGTGCTCGCGGCGTGCAGCAATGAGTTGCTCATGCCGCTGGGATCGCTGATCGAGCGCACGCTCGAAGCGCAATTGCGGTTGAACGCCAAGCGCGCCGACGTGTTCAACGCCGCGCTCGGCCAGCACACGGCCGTCTACGATGCGATTCGCGCGCGCCGCGCGCAGGCGGCGCGCGAGGCGATGGCCGACCTGCTCGGCGTCACACGCAAGCGGATCGAAGCGTAGCATCGGTCTTCGCGCCGGATCTTGGCTACCTGCCGGGACGCGGGCCGGCCGCCTCGCGCGTTCGCCGCGCCGCGCCGCACCGGTGGAACGCGCGTTGCTGCAACCCGTAGTGGTTATTCCGGCAACGCGCCATACGCGCAAAGGAGGACATCATGCCTTTGAAACGAGGAACGTCGCGTGAAGACATCTCCAAAAACGTCAAGACCGAGATGAAGCACGGCAAGTCGCAGAAGCAGTCCGTCGCGATCGCCTTGAACCAGGCCCGCAAGTCGGGGGCGAAGATTCCGAAGAAACACGAGAAGTAGACGCCGCGCACTGCATCCCTCTTTCACTTGCGCGCCGGGCGAGCAAGCGCTTGCCCGGCGCGTCTCGTTCGTGCGCGCCGATACGGCATCGATGTCGCCTGTCGGAGCGCGGGACAGCGCCCGGGACTGAGAGTCATACCGTCGTACTACAATACGCGCGTTTTCCAGCCCCTTGCCGCCGCTTACCGGCTCCTTCGGCGCGATGCTCGCAGAACAACGTCACCAACATATCCTGTCGCGCCTCGCCAACGACGGCGCGCTCACCGTCGCCGAACTCGTCCAGGCGCTCGGCGTTTCGCGCGAAACGATTCGTCGCGATCTGCGCGTGCTGGCTGCGCGCGGGCTCATCGTCACGACGCACGGCGGCGCGCTTTCCGTCGATCGGCGCGAGCCCGCGCTAGACGTCCGGGAGGGCGAGCATGCCGCGGCCAAGCGCGCGATCGGCTTGCGGGCGGCGCAGTTCGTTCCCGACGGCGCGTCGATCGTGCTCGATTCGGGCAGCACGACCCTGGCGGTCGCGCGCGCGTTGACGGGGCGCCGCCGGCTCACGGTCTACACGAACGATTGGCGCATTGCGCTGCTGCTCGGACGACGCAACGAGAACCGCGTGACCCTGCTGGGCGGCGAGCTTTCCGATGACGAGGATGCCGTCTTCGGCCTCGATACGGTGCAACAACTCGGTCAATACCATGCCGATTTCGCATTCGTCGGCGCGGGCGGCATCTCCGCGGACGGCGCGCTGACCGACTACTCGCGCATGGTGGCGGAAGTGCGCGCGCGCATGCTTCGCGCGGCGAGCACGGCGATCGTCGTCGCCGATCATTCGAAGTTCGGCCGCATCACCCCCGTGCGCATCGACGCCATGGAATCGGCGCGCTATTTGATCACCGAACGGGCGCCGGCTCGTCCGCTTGCCAAGGCCATCGCCGCGCGCGGCCCGAAAATCGTCGTTGCTTGAGCGCGCGGCGTTCGGCGTCCGATGCATGGCGCACGAGCATGCGGCGGCAGCATTACGCAATCCGGATTTGCAGTCGCTCGACAGCGTGTCCGATCGCTGCCACGGCGCCGCGCATGTCGTTCTCGTCGATCGCGCCTATGCAGCCCACGCGGAACGTGTCGGCTTCGGTCAGCTTGCCCGGATAGAGGATATAGCCGGCTTCGCGCACCGCCGCATAGAAATCCGCGAAGCGCCAATCGGGATCGCGCGGCGCGTGAAAGGTAACGATGACGTCCGATTGCACGGCATCCGGCAGGAACGGGACGAAGCCTAACGCCTTCATGCCCGCGATCAGCGTCGCGCGGTTGCGCGCATAACGCGCCGCACGCGCGGTTTGGCCGCCTTGCGCGGCGAATGCATCGAGCGCGTGCCGCAACGCGGCGACGACATGCGTAGGCGGCGTAAAGCGCCATTGCGTCGTTTTTTCCATGTAGACCCATTGCTCGTGCAGATCCAGCGCGAGGGAGGGCGAGCGCCCCGCGCATTGCTCCAGCAGCGCGCGCCGCACGATCGCGAAGCCCATGCCGGGCACGCCCTCGAGGCATTTCCCGCTTGCCGAAACGAGCGCATCGATGCCCGAGCCGCGCAGGTCGATCGGCACCGCGCCAAACGAGCTCATCGCGTCGACGATGAGACGCTTGCCGTGCCGAGCGCACGCCCGTGCAATCTCGTCGAGCGGATTGAGCAAGCCGGCGCTCGTTTCCAAATGAACCTGCGCGACGTGAGTGATGCGCGGTGCGCGTGCAAAGGCGGCTTCGATCGCATCGGCGCTTGCAGGCTCGTCTTCGCGCAGCGGCAGCGTGACGTAGGCGATGCTCATGCGCTCGAGGATCCGCACGATGCGTGCGCAATAGGCGCCGTTGCTCGGCACCAGCACGCAACCGTCGCGAGGCACGAGCGTCGCGAGCGCCGCCTCGACCGAAAACGTGCCGCTGCCCTGCATCGGCACGCACACGTAATCGTCTCGAGCATCGACGATCCGGAGCAGATCCGCGCACACGCTCAGCGTCATTCGATTGAATTCGTCGTCCCATGAGCCCCAATCGCGCAGCATGGCTTCGCGCGTGGCGAGCGCGGTCGTCAGCGGGCCGGGTGTCAGCAGGATCGGGGAAGAAGCGGACATCGGACAGTCTCCAAGGTGGACAGGCACGGCACAGCACAGCGGCGCATCGATGCGCCCGGCGATCGCTTCATCGCCGTCGCTGCGTACTTTATTGGCAAATTGTGTCAAAACGTGCACTTTCTCCACGTCGTCATCGCACTGTCACCAAACCCTGTAAATCTTGCGCGGCCAGGCAGGCATCGGCGTGCCGAAGCTGCCCCGAAAATGTTCACACCTTTGGAGATCGACATGACAAAGCGCCATTCGCTGCGCACGAAGGCCCGCCTTGGCCGCTTGGTCGCGGCATTGGCCGCGGCGGCCCTGTTCGAGGGACTCGCCCTGCCGGCTCACGCAGCCGACGCGGTCGTGCTGTACACGGCCGACGGCCTCGAGAATCTATACAAGGACGTGCTGCCTGCCTTCGAAAAGAAAGAAGGCGTGAAGGTGAACATCGTCACCGCGGGCAGCGGCGAGGTCGTGAACCGCGCGACGATCGAAAAGGATGCGCCGAAGGCGGACGTCATCGTCACGTTGCCGCCGTTCATTCAGCAGGCCGACCAAAGCGGTCTGCTGCAGCCGTACGCGAGCGTGAACTACAAGAACGTGCCGGCGATTGCAAAGGCGCAAAACGGCGCGTGGGCGACGTTCGTCAACAACTACTTCTCGTTCGCGATCAATCCGGACGTCGTCAAGCGCCAGCCCAAGACGTTCGACGATCTTTTGCATCCCGACTACAGCGGCAAGATCGCCTACTCGAATCCGGCGACGGCCGGCGACGGCATCGCCGTCATCATCCTGACGACGTCGCTGATGGGTGAGGACAAGGCGTTCGATTACTTGAAGAAGCTGGAGCAAAGCGCCAAGTTCCACACGAAGGGCACGGGCTACCTTGACGTCCTGCTCTCGCGCAACGAGATTTCGGTGGCGAACGGCGACCTGCAAATGGATCTCGACGACGCGGCCAACGGCGGTCTGGCGCTCAAGCCCATCTTCCTGACGGAGAAGTCCGGCGGCCAGCCGACGACGTTCCAACTGCCCTATGCGATCGGCCTCGTCAAAGACGGCCCGAACGCGGCCGAGGGCAAGAAGCTGATCGACTATCTGATGTCGTCCGACGTGCAGGCGAAGGTGCCCGATGTCTTCGGTATTCCGGGCCGCACCGACATCAAGCTCGCAGGCAAGAACGGCGAGGCCGTCAAGCAGGCGATCGCGGGCGTGAAGCTGATCCCGGTCGACTGGAACAGCGTCATGGCGAAGAAGGCCGTCTGGACGACGCGCTGGAAGAGCGATGTGATCGGCAACTCGGGCAAGCAGATCGAAGTCGCCAAGCCCAAGCAGTAAGCGTTGCGAACGACGCTGCGCGTCGACGGAGGACGGACCCGGTGAACACGGCAGAACTGGCTTATCGAAGCGAGGAAGACGCCATCGCTCGCGTGCACGAGGCTGTGCACGTCCCGCGGGCGGGCGGCGTCGAGGTCGAAAGCCTCACCGTGCGATTCGGCGCGCGCACGGTGCTCGACGATTTGTCTCTCTCGATCGGGCGCGGCGAGTTCATGACCGTGCTCGGCCGCAGCGGCTGCGGCAAGACTACGTTGCTGCGGTTCATCGCAGGCTTCGTCAAGGCCGACTTCGTGGCGGGCCGCCTTTGCGTGGCCGGCCGCGATTTGACGCACGAGCGCGCGCACCGGCGCAACCTCGGTTTGTTGTTTCAGAATTACGCGTTGTTTCCTCACTTGAGCGTGTTCGAAAACGTCGCGTTCGGTCTGCGTGCGCGGCGCGCAAGCACCGCCGACATCGCGCGGCGCGTCGCCGACGCGCTCAAGCTCGTCCAGCTTGCCGATGCCGGTCACGTCATGCCCGCGCAACTCTCGGGCGGCATGCAGCAGCGCGTCGCGCTGGCCCGTGCGCTCGTCATCGAGCCCGATGTGCTGCTGCTCGACGAGCCGCTGTCCGCGCTCGACGCCAATCTACGTGCGTCGGTGCGTTCCGAGTTGAAGGCGCTGCATGAGCGGTTGCCGAACCTCACCATCGTCTGCGTGACGCACGATCAAGACGATGCGCTCGTCCTGTCGGACCGGACGCTGTTGATGCGCGAAGGCCGCATCGCGCAGATCGGCACGCCGCAGGCGCTTTACGATGCGCCCGTCGATGCGTTCGTTGCGCGGTATCTCGGCGCCGCGAACCTATTGCCTCCTCGGGTCGCGTTCGCGATCGGCGACGCGCGCTACGGCGAGCGCGATCGCCTCGCCTGCCTTCGCCCGGAAAGCCTGCGAATCGCGCCGCTCGGCGATGGCCGCCTGCATGGCACGATCGCGTCGGTGGATTGGTACGGGCCGGCGCTGTCGGTGTCGATCGAACTCGATGCGATGCCCGAAACGCCCGTGCTCGTCACGGCGGCGCGGGGCCAAGGCATGACGCCGGAAAAGGGCGCGCGCGTGTCGCTCAGTTATGAGGCGGATCATGTCGTCCTCGTCCAACCTTGAGGTCGGCGCGCCGCTCGATAGAGGAGCCCAGGCGCCGAGCAAACCGAAAGGCCATGCCCCCGCCGATGAGAACGGCTCGGTCATGGCTGCCAACGCCAACGTCGCGGCGCATCGCGCCGAGCGATTCGCCCAACTGCATTTGATCGCGATCGCCGTGCTCGTGCTCGGCCCGCTCGTCGTCTATCCGCTCGCTCGCCTAGTGCTGCTGAGCTTGAGCGGCCCGCACGGGTCGTTCGGTCTTCACGCGTACACGGCGTTTTTTTCGAACCCCGATACGAGCGGCGTGATAGGCACGACGATCGCCATCGTCTTCGCGAGCGCGAGCATCGCCTCCGCACTCGGCGTCGCACTCGCGGCCCTGCTGTTTTTCCGGCCCTTTCCGGGCGCTGCCGTCATTACGCGCTTTCTCGAATTGTTCGTCGCGTTTCCCTCGTTTCTCGTCGCCTTCACGCTGATCTTTCTCTACGGCTCCCAAGGCTCGGTCAGCATTGCGTTGCAGCGCTTTCTGCATACGAACGCCTCGCTCGATTTTCTGTTCGGCGCCGGCGGCATCGTGCTCGCGGAAGTCGTTTTCTATGCGCCGTTCGTCGTACGGCCGACGCTGGCCTCGTTTGCGATCATCGACATGCGTCTCATAGAAGCGGCGCGTAGCCTGGGCGCGAACGGTTACATGGTGGCGCTGCGCGTCATCGCACCGCTCGCATGGCCCGGCATCGCGGCCGGCACGATCTTGTGCTTCCTCCTGACGCTCAACGAGTTCGGCATCTTGCTCGTGCTCGGCAGTGCTCACTTAGTGACGCTCCCCGTCGCCATTTATAGCGCCGCGACGGTCGATCTCGATTTACCGACGGCCGCCGCCGGAGCGGTCGTGATGCTCGCCATGTCGCTCTCGCTCTATGCGCTCTATCGCAGCGTGGATCGCCGTCGGGCGATGGGAGCGCGATGATGGCCGCCGGCATGCGAATCGATCAAGCGCGAAGCGCCCGAACGGCGGCGAACGCATCGCGTCGCGTCGTGACGCGAGCGGCGTCCGCCCTCGTCACGTTCACCGCGGCGTTCTTGTGCGTGTGGCTGTTCGTGCTGCCCGTCGCGGTCGTGGCATTGTCCAGCGTCGCGTCGCACTGGTCCGGAACGATTCTGCCCGACGGCTTCAGCACACGCTGGTTCGAGCGTCTCGGGTCGAGCGATTTCGATGCGGTAGCGACGAGTCTCGAAGTCGGCTTCGGCGTGGCCGTGCTCGGCACGGCAGTGGGGCTGTGGCTCGCGCTTGCCCTCGAAGGGCGCACGCGCCGCGGGCTCGGCGCCCTCATCGACATGATCGCGATGATGCCCAACGGCGTGCCGAGCGTCGTGCTCGGCCTCGGCGTGCTGATCGCTTATCACAAGGCGCCGCTCGATTTGTCGAGTTCGCCTGCCATCGTCGTCCTCGTTCAACTCGCACTCGTGTTGCCGTTCAGCTATCGCTGCGCGGCGGCGGCGCTACGGCCCGAGCTGACCGTATTGCGCGAGGCGGCTGCGAGCTTGGGGGCGCCTCCCCCGATGGTGCTCCGGCGCGTCGTCCTGCCGCAACTCGTGCCCGCGATTCGAGCCAGCCTCGCGCTAGGTTTCGCGCTTTCGCTCGGCGAGCTCGGGGCGACGCTGACCGTCTATCCGCCCGGTTTTGCCACGGCGCCGATCGTGGTCGTCGGCCAGGTCGAGCGCGGCTACTACCTGCCGGCGTCCGCGCTGTCGTTGATTCTGCTGCTCACTTCACTCGCGGCGCTCTCGCTGATCGCGGCACGCGCGTCGAAGCATCGCGCCGGTTAGCGCCATTGCACGGCTTGCCGATGACCTGCGCCGCCCCGGCTCGCTTGGCGGTGGGCATCGTTCGGTTCTGAATGTGGCAAAATGTGGCAATTGGACCATAATTGTGCAATCAATCTTCTCAAGCCTTGGGGCAGTTTCCTGTCGAAACGGCAAGGTACAACTTGACATCGAGGAACGCGATGCAGAAAGACAGTGAACGACCGCAGGGCGAGACGATCGTCGAGGTCAACGGCCGCTTCTACGATTTCAGCGAGTTGGCCGCGCGGCCCGTGGCCGTTGTTTGCGTCGATGGATGCGAGCATGCGTACCTGGAGGCTGCCGCGAAAGCCGGCGTCGCGCCGTTCATCGCGCGCCTGCTTGGCGGGGCGGAGGCTACGGCTACGCAGGCCGACTGCGTCATGCCTTCGTTCACGAATCCGAACAACCTATCGATCGTCTGCGGCGCGCCGCCGGCGGTGCACGGCATTTGCGGCAACTACTTTTGGGACCCGCGCGCAAACGGCGGCCGGGGCGCGGAAGTGATGATGAACGACCCGGCCTACCTGCGGGCCGGCACCCTGCTCGCCGCTGCGGCGCAAGCGGGCGCGCGCGTGGCCGTGGTTACCGCGAAGGACAAGCTGCGGCGATTGCTGGGCTCGGGATTGAACGGCATTTGCTTTTCGGCGGAGAAGGCCGATTGTGCGACGCTGGCCGAAAACGGCATCGAAGCCGTGTGCGACTTGACAGGGCTGCCGGTGCCCGGTGTTTACAGCGCGGCGCTGTCCGAATTCGTGTTGGCCGCGGGCGTGAGATTGGCCGAGCGAGGCGACGCGGATCTGATGTACTTGTCAACGACGGATTACGTCCAACACAAATGCGCCCCGGGGAGCGAAGGCGCTAATGCGTTCTACGCCATGATGGACGGTTATCTTGCCCGGCTCGATGCGCTTGGCTGGACGATCGGCTTGACGGCCGATCACGGCATGAACGCCAAGCACGACCCGAAGACCGGGGAGCCGAACGTCGTCTACTTGCAGGATCTGCTCGATGCGTGGCTAGGTGAGCAGGGGGCAAGAGTGGTCTTGCCGATCACCGATCCCTATGTGGCGCATCACGGCGCGCTGGGCTCGTTCGCGACGGTCTATCTGCGCGACGCTGCGCGGATCGGCGCTATCGCCGAGCGCATCGGCGCGCTCGATGAGATCGAGCTCGTGCTCGAGAACGCAAACGCCTGTGCACGTTTCGAATTGATGCCCGAACGCATCGGCCAGCTCGTCGTGGTATCGCGCCGCGACGTTGCAATCGGCTCTCGCCGCGCAGAGCACGATTTGTCGGGACTGACGGTGCCGCTGCGCTCTCACGGCGGCCTCTCCGAGCAAGTCGTGCCGCTGGTTTTCAATCGCCGCATCGATCGTATCGAAGCCCTGTACGGCGGCCGCCGCCTGCGCAACTTCGACGTGTTCGACATTGCGCTGAACCATGCGAGGGCATCATGACCGCTGACGTCACCGATGCCGTGCGCGACCATGAAGCCTTCCGCGAGGAATCGCTGCGGCTTTGCGGCAAACGCGCGCCGCGCTCGCGCACCTTGAATGTCTTCGACCCGTACACCGGCTTGCGTGTCGGTACCGTGCCGCTTGCAAGCGTCGACGACGTGTGCGCCGCGCTCGACTATGCCGCGGCGTATCGCCCGGCGCTCACGCGCTTCGAGCGTGCACAAATCCTCGAGCGGGCTGCCGCTCTGCTGCGCGAACGCGCGCAAGCCGCCTCCGATCTGATCACGCTCGAGTCGGGGCTCTCCAAGGAGGATTCGCGCTATGAAATCGGCCGCGTCGCCGACGTGCTGAAGTTCGCGGCCATGGAAGCGTTGCGTGACGACGGGCAAAGCTTTTCTTGCGATTTGACTCCCCACGGCAAGCGGCGGCGCGTATTCACGCAACGCGAGCCGCTCGCGGGCGTGATCGTCGCCATCACGCCGTTCAACCACCCGATGAATCAGGTCGCTCACAAGATCGCGCCCGCGATCGCGACCAATAACCGCGTCGTGCTCAAGCCGTCGGAGAAAGTGCCGTTGTCCGCGCTGTGGCTGGCCGATCTGATGTACGAGGCCGGGCTGCCGGCGCCGATGCTGCAAGTGCTCACCGGAGCGCCGGGCGAAATTGCCGATACGCTCGTCACGCATCCGCTCGTCGAGCTCGTGACGTTCACGGGCGGCGTGGCGATAGGCAAGCACATCGCCGAACGGGCGGGGTATCGGCGCTGCATCCTCGAGCTGGGCGGCAACGATCCGCTGATCGTGCTCGACGACGCCGACGTCGAGCGCGCCGCGGCGCTCGCCGTGCAGGGCTCGTACCGCAACTCGGGACAACGCTGCACAGCGGTCAAACGCATCCTCGTCGATAAACGCATTGCAAGCGCCTTCACGGACTGCATCGTCGATTTGACGCGCGCATGGGCGTACGGCGACCCATTCGATACCGCCAATCGCATGGGCACGGTCATCGACCAGCGGGCGGCGCGCCTGTTCGAAGCGCGCGTGAACGAAGCCGTCGCATCGGGCGCGCGCGTGCTCGCCGGGCACCGCCGCGACGGCGCGCTCTACGCGCCTACTGTCGTCGACCGCGTCGATCCGTCGATGGCGCTCGTGCGCGAGGAGACGTTCGGCCCCGTATCGCCGATCATCGCCTTCGATTCGATCGACGAAGCGATCGCGCTGAGCAACGGCACGGTCTACGGCCTGTCCTCGGGCATTTGCACGAATCGGCAGGACCTCATCGCGCGCTTCGTGAACGAACTGCGCGTGGGCACCGTCAACGTGTGGGAAGTCCCCGGCTACCGGATCGAATTGACGCCGTTCGGGGGAATCAAGGATTCCGGGCTCGGCTATAAAGAAGGCGTGCAAGAAGCGATGAAGAGCTTTACGAACCTGAAGACCTTTTCGCTACCGTGGGGATGACGCGATGGCACTGAGGCTCGACGATATCCGCACTCTGTACGAGCGCCACGGCGCTTTGGCGTACAGCGGCGAACCCGTCACGCAACTCGAGCATGCGCTGCAAACGGGCGCCCTTGCGCAGCAAGCCGGCGCCGACGAAGCGCTGATCGCGGCCGCGTTTCTGCACGATCTCGGCCATCTGCTGAATCTTCAGGGAAAATCGCCTACCGCCCGCGGTATCGACGACCGGCATCAGTACTTCGCGTTGCCGTTCCTGCGCGCGGTACTGCCCGATCGCGTGCTCGAACCGATTCGCTTGCATGTCGACGCAAAGCGCTACTTATGTGCGGTGAATCCCGAGTATCGCGCGCGGCTCTCCGCCGATTCGGTGCGCAGTCTTGCGTTGCAAGGCGGCGTGTTCGACGATGCGCAAGCCGCGGCCTTCATCGGCAAGCCGTTCGCGCACGAGGCCGTGGCCCTTCGACGATGGGACGATGCCGCGAAGGACGCGGCTATGCGCACGCCCGGCCTCGAACATTTTCTCGGCATCGTGGACCGGGTCATGCGGACGAACGGGAGCGCAGGCGGCCCGCATTGAGCCGCCCCCCGTTCGCGATCGACGGCGTTCGGGCGCTCCCTCGAACCGAAGCGCCCAAGCGTTCGCACCTTGGCGCTCGGGTCAAGGTGCGGCGAACACGTCGGTCGGATTGGCCGTATTGCCCGAGTTCGTCTGAACGAAGAACGGAACGAACGTCGTGCCGCGCGCATCGAGACCTTCGTAGTCGCCGACGAAGTACCCTTCCGCGTTGGGCGCCGTCTTCATATCGAACGAACCGGCCAAATGCGTCTCGTTGCCGAACGTCTTACCGGCATCGCTCGAGGTGGTCATCCAGTAGTCGGTCGGCAGCGTGGCCGTGTCGCCCGCCGTCAGGTTACGAATGTCGTAGTAAGTCACCGCGACCGTCCCTGCGGCATTGACGTGGACCGAAGGGTTGAACGCGAGCCGTCCCGTCGGCTTGTTCACGCGAGTTGGAGCGCTCCATGTCTTGCCGCCGTCGGTCGAGGTCGACAACGCGATCTCGTCGTAGCCGCCGCCGTTGAACCGCGCGTCTTGCCACACGACGTAGAGTTGCCCTGTCGCCGGATCGATCGCGGGCTCGGGAATGATGTCGCCCGTGCGCAGCGCTTCGCCGGTGTTCGGATCGACGACGTCCACCGTCTCGAGATCGGCGATGACTTGCGGCGAAGTCCACGTGGCGCCGCCGTCGGTCGATTTGATGAACGCGACCTTATAAGGCGAAGGCTTTTGCGGCGGAGCGATCAAGTCGAAGAAGTCGTACAGGGTCCCATCCTGCCGATTGACGACGATCTGGTTGCCGATCGTCTGCTGGCGCGATGCGACCGTCACGATTTGCGTCGGCGCGCTCCACGTCTTGCCGCCGTCCACCGTTTTCGAAAACAGCGTTGGCCCGCGATACGCGGCCGCGTGAAGATTGGCGTAGGGGTTCGAGTTCGGCTCTTCGAGCCGATCCCAGACGGCATAGGCGACGCCTGCTTTCAGCGGATCGGCCGTGACGGATTCCTTGTCGTTGAAAAATTGCGTCGAAGGCTCGTTGTCGGCGATGAGCACGTTCAAGTTGCCCCAGGTCTGTCCGCCGTCCTTCGAGACGGCTGCCGCGACCGCGTTGCTGTTGTTCGATTGATTGAACGAGATCGACACGCTGTAGGCCGTCCCGTCTGGACCGATCGACACCCAAGGATCCGACGCACGTTCGTAGTCGACGCCGCCCGCGCAGGCGCTGAAAGGCAGGTTCGTCTGCCGCCAAGTTTGCCCGCCGTCGAACGAGTAGCCCGCGACGAGACCGTGTGCGCCGCCGTTCGACCATCGGTCTTGCTGCCAGGCCCCGATGAGATTCGACGGGTTGGCCGGATTGACGGCGACCCAAGGTTCGACTTCTGCATTGACGAAGTTCACGCCCGGCCCCCCGATCGTGCAGGTTGCGAACGGACTCGGCCCCGACACGCGCACGGGCGCGGCCCAGGCGGAGGCCGACGACAGCGCAAGCGCGGCGACGGCGAATGTGGTCAGGCTGATTCGAGGCGATTGATGACGTCGCATGTAAGACCCTCTCTTCGTGGAGCGGTCCCGGCGCATCGCGCGCGACGCCGTCGGCATGCGGTCCGGTCTTGCTTGCCGAACGTTCGGTCGTGGACGGCCGGAACCGTAGACGCTGGTAGCCGCCAGCGCGACGGTCAGACTTCATCGACGACTACATGCCGGCCGCAGGCAACGGGGCGCAGGGCCGGCAAATGCCAAGAGAATAGGAAATGCACTTTAGGTAATGTCGGGACAATACGCGCGGGATTTTTTGTAACAGATCGCGCGAAGGCTCGCGCGGCGACGAGCGTCGATCGAAGCGGCGTCTTGAACGGCGCCGCTTCGCTAAAATTGTAACGACAACTTGTCATGATCGTTTCATGCGGCTACGATCGCTGCAAGCAAATCATCACGGTGTGTTGTGCATTGCACAACAACTTCGCACATGTCCGACGCTTCGACGCATTCGATCGTTTTGCCGCAAAGCCTTGCGTTTCCGCTCGACGGCCGTAACCGGGGCGTGCCGTTCGACGCCGCATGGATCGACAGCCTGCGCGTGAACCCTTCGGCGGTCGAGCGCCGCACGGGCACGCTGGCCGCGCGGCGTTCGGTGAAGAAGGACGCGCAAGCGGCGTGGCTGCTCAAGGCGGTGACCTGCATCGATCTCACGACGCTGAACGGCGACGACACGGAAGGCCGCGTGCGGCGCTTGTGCGCGAAGGCGCGCCGTCCCGTGAGGGCCGATCTCGTCGAAGCCCTCGGCTTCGATCCCGACACGATCTCGACGGGCGCCGTCTGCGTCTATCACCGTTTCGTCGCGGCAGCGGCCGATGCGCTACGCGGCACCGGCATTCCGGTCGCCGCCGTGTCCACGGGTTTTCCGGCCGGTCTGAATCCGCATCGGCTCAAGCTCGAAGAGATCGAAGCGTCGGTGGCGGACGGCGCGGCCGAGATCGACATCGTCGTCACGCGCGAACATATCCTCACCGGCAATTGGCGCGCGCTTTACGACGAAGTGCGCGACTTTCGCGCCGCCTGCGGGGCCGCCCATCTGAAAGCCATCCTAGCCACGGGCGACGTTCGCACGTTGACGAACGTGGCGAAAGCCTCGATGGTCTGCATGATGGCCGGCGCCGATTTCATCAAGACGTCGACAGGCAAGGAGAGTGTCAACGCGACGCTCGACGTGTCGCTCGTCATGGTGCGGATGATCCGCGACTATCGCGAGCGTACGGGCGCGAGCGTCGGGTTCAAGCCGGCGGGCGGGGTGTCGAGCGCCAAATCGGTGCTCGCCTATCAAGTGCTGATGAAGGAGGAGCTCGGCCGTCCGTGGCTCGAGCCGGCGCTGTTGCGAATCGGCGCATCGAGCTTGCTCGCCGATATCGAGCGGCAGCTCGAGCACCATGTCACCGGCCGCTATTCGGCTTTCAACCGTCACCCCGTAGCGTGAGCACAGTCACGATGAGCGTTGCCGAATATTTTCAGACGATGGACTACGCGCCCGCCCCCGAGGACGATCAACCCGCACGCGCGTGGCTCGCCGGGCACGACGCCAGGTTCGGCCATTTCATCGGCGGCCGGTGGCGGCCGAGCGAATCGGGGGAGCAATTCGCCGTGCGCGCTCCCGCCACGGGCGAGACGCTCGCTCAGGTCGCGCAGGGCGGCGAGCCCGACGTGAACGCCGCCGTGCAAGCCGCTCGCGCGGCACAGCCCGAGTGGCAGTCCGCAGGCGGCGCGGTGCGCGCGCGGTATCTCTATGCGCTCGCCCGCATGGTGCAGCGGCACGCGCGTCTTTTTGCCGTGCTCGAAGCGCTCGACAACGGCAAGCCGATCCGCGAAACGCGCGACATCGACGTGCCGCTCGTCGCCCGCCACTTTCTGCACCACGCCGGATGGGCGCAACTGCAAGACACCGAGTTCGCGGGATGGGCGCCGCTCGGCGTGATCGGCCAGATCGTGCCGTGGAATTTCCCGTTGCTGATGCTGGCCTGGAAAGTCGCGCCCGCGATCGCGCTAGGCAATTGCGTCGTCCTCAAGCCGGCTGAGTACACGCCGCTCACCGCGCTGCTGTTCGCCGAGCTCGCCAAGCAAGCGGGGCTGCCCGACGGCGTGCTCAACGTCGTCACAGGGGACGGACGCACGGGGGCCGCGCTCGTCGATCACCCCGGCGTCGACAAAATCGCCTTTACGGGCTCGACCGAGGTCGGCCGCGCGATCCGTGCCGCCACGGCCGGCTCGGGCAAATCGCTGACGCTCGAACTCGGCGGCAAGTCGCCGTTCATCGTCTTCGACGATGCCGATCTGGATGGCGCCGTCGAGGGCGCGGTCGATGCGATCTGGTTCAACCAGGGGCAAGTCTGCTGCGCGGGCTCACGCTTGCTCGTGCAGGAGGGCGTGGAAGCGCGCTTCGTCGCCAAGCTCAAGCGCCGCATGGCGACGCTGCGTGTCGGGCCATCGCTCGACAAGACGATCGACATGGGGGCGATCGTCGACCCGATTCAGCTCAGGCGGATCGAATCGCTCGTCGAAACGGGCCGCCGCGAGGGCTGCGCCGTATGGCAGCCGCAGGAGGTCGCGCTTCCCGCCGCGGGCGGATCCTACTATCCGCCGACGCTCGTGACGAATGTCGCGCCGTCGAGCACGCTCGCGCAGGAAGAGATTTTCGGGCCCGTGCTGACGACCATGAGCTTTCGCACGGCCGAAGAAGCCGTCGCGCTCGCCAACAACACGCGCTATGGCCTCGCCGCCAGCGTATGGAGCGAGACGATCGGCCGTGCGCTCGATATCGCGCCCCGGCTTGCGTGCGGAGTCGTCTGGGTCAACGCCACCAACCTGTTCGATGCGAGCGTCGGTTTCGGCGGCTATCGCGAATCGGGCTACGGCCGCGAAGGCGGGCGTGAAGGGGTCTACGAATACCTGAAGCCGGAAGGCTGGGGCAAGGGCCCGCTGCGAGCTGCCCCGGCGGCGCCCGCAAACGACGACGCGAACGGGCCGATCGCGGGCATGGGCGGCGCCGACTTCATCGACCGTACCGCGAAGCTCTTCATCGGCGGCAAGCAAACGCGCGCCGACGGCGGCAATTCGCGGGCCGTCTTCGCCCCCAGCGGCGCGCTCGTCGGCGAAGTCGCCGACGGCAACCGCAAGGACGTGCGCGATGCCGTGGCCGCGGCGCGCGGCGCCGCCAAATGGTCCCAAATGAATGGGCACGCGCGGGCGCAGGTGCTGTACTACCTGGCCGAGAACCTGGCGGCGCGCGCGGACGAATTCGCACGCCAGCTCGTCCGTCGCACGCAATGCGATGCGGGCGCGGCCCAGCGCGAGGTCGAGGCGTCGATCGCACGCCTTTTCACCTACGCAGCCTGGGCCGACAAATTCGACGGCGCCGTGCATACGCCGCCGCTGCGCGGCGTGGCCCTGGCCATGCACGAACCGCTCGGCGTCGTCGGCATCGCCTGCCCCGACGAAGCGCCGCTGCTCGCGCTCGTTTCGCTCGCCGCACCGGCGCTCGCGCTCGGCAACCGCGTTATCGTGCTTCCGAGCGAAACCTGTCCGTTGATGGCCACCGATCTGTATCAAGTCGTCGAAACGTCGGATGTGCCAGCCGGCGCGCTGAACATCGTCACAGGCGCACGCGAAGCGCTGCTGCCGGCGCTTGCGAAGCACGACGACGTGGACGCGCTTTGGTGCTTCGGCCGCGCCGAGGAGTCGACGCTCGCCGAGCGCGACTCGATCGGCAACCTCAAACGGACGTTCGTCGACTACGGCCGCCGGTTAGACTGGTTCGATCGGACGAGTGAGGGCATTGCCTTCTTGCGTCAGGCGGCACAAGTGAAGAACATCTGGATTCCGTACGGCGATTGACGGGCCGGCCCGGCGAAACCGGCTTGCCCTGCCCGAACGATTCGAAAGGTTCGGATGGTCCGAATTGGACCACGCTTCGCGGAATCGACAACGACCAAAGGAGACACTGTGCTGAAAAACCTCGATCCGCTTTTGAATGCCGACGTTCTGCATGCGTTGAGTGCGATGGGCCACGGCGACGAAGTCGTCATTTGCGACGCCAACTTCCCGGCCGATTCGGTCGCGCGCGCGACGGCGCTCGGCAAGCTGCTGCGCATGGACGGCGTCGACTCTGCCCGCGCCGTGCGCGCCGTGCTTTCGGTGCTGCCGCTCGATACGTACGTCGAAGCGCCCGCGATGCGGATGGAAGTCGTCGGCGATCCGCAGGCGCTGCCAGCCGTTCAGCGCGAGGCGCAAGCGGAAGTCGACCGCGCCGAAGGCCGCGCGGTGCCGTTCGCGCCCATCGAGCGCCATGCGTTCTATGCGCGCGCCCGCAAAGCCTATTGCGTCATCGTGACGGGTGAGACGCGCGGCTATGGCTGTTTCGTCTTCACGAAGGGCGTCATCCTCGCGCCCGACGCGCCGTTGGCGGAGCACGCGAAATGAACGGGCGCGTCGTCATCCTCGGCATCTACGTGACCGATCTTGCGTTTCGGGCCGAGCGCATGCCGTTGATCGGAGAAACGATCGCGGGCTCGGCGTTCGCGATGGGGCCGGGCGGCAAGGGCTCGAATCAAGCCGTCGCGGCCGCACGAGCGGGCGCCGACGTCGTGTTCTGCACGCGGCTCGGCGACGACGCATTCGGCGCGATCGCGCGCGAGACCTGGCGAGCCGAAGGGATTACGGCGCGCGCAACGACCGTCGACGGCATGGCGACAGGCGCGGCGCATATTTTTGTCGATGCGGCGACGGGCTCCAACGCGATCATCGTCGCGGCGGGCGCGGCAGGCACGCTCGGGCCCGCCGATGCCGATGCGATCGAAGCGGACATCGCCGGCGCACAGGTGTTCGTGACGCAGCTCGAGCAGCCGGTCGCAGCCGCACGTCGCGGGCTCGAGCTTGCGCGCCGGCACGGCGTGACGACCGTGCTCAATCCGGCGCCCGCGCTGCCGTTGCCCGACGACATCTTTCCGCTGTGCGATTACGTCACGCCGAACGAGACCGAGGCCGCCACGCTGACGGGCATCGACATCGCCTCGCCCGACGACGCTCGGCGCGCCGCCGACGTACTCCTCGCCAAAGGCGCGGGCGCGGTGATCGTCACGCTAGGCGAGGCGGGCGCGCTGCTGCATTCACGCACGCAATCGACGTTCGTGCCCGCGTTCCGCTGCGGGCCCGTCGTCGAGACGGCCGGCGCCGGCGACGGCTTCACGGGGGGCTTCGCCGCGGCGCTCGCCCGCGGCGAGACGCCGCTCGCGGCGGTGCGCTTCGGCTGCGCGCTGGCCGGCATATCGGTGACGCGGCCCGGCACAGCGCCGTCGATGCCGAGCCTCGCCGAAGTGAACGCGCTGATGGGCAAGGATTCGGCGGTGTCCGCTTGAAGCTGAGGCTCGACGCCTCGGTATGACGAAAAGGGCATGGCATATGAAAGGATCGGTCGTACTCGGTAAATGGTTCGGCGACAGGCAGCTGAACTTCCTGCTCGGCGTGAACGTGCTCGTCGTCGCCGTGGCCGTCTGGCTGTCGCACGGGCAATTCGTCGACATCGACAATCTGCAGTCGATGGGCTCCCAATTGCCGGAAGTCGGTCTCCTCGCGCTAGGCATCATGCTGTCGATGCTCTCCGGCAACGGCGGCATCGATTTGTCGGGCGTCGGCCTCGCGAACCTCGCGGGCATGGTGGCCGCGCTTATCGTTCCCAAGTTCGTCAGCGGCGACGATTCTCCGGTGCTGTACACCTCCCTCTTTTGCGCGATCGTCGTGGCGATGGGCTTCGTCGGCGGCATGATCAACGGCCTCGTCATCGCGCGGCTGCGGCTGACGCCGATCCTCTGCACGCTCGGCACGCAACTGCTGTTCACGGGGTTCGCGGTGGCATTGAGCAACGGCGCATCGGTGCACGTCGATTATGTGGAACCGCTGGCCGACATCGGCAACGGCGCGGTTTTTCAGGTGCCGATCTCGTTTTGCATCTTTATTGCGGCCGTGATCGTGCTCGGCTGGCTGCTCAAGCGCACGCCGTTCGGCCTGCGGCTTTACTTGATGGGCACGAATCAGCGTGCCGCGTTCTATGCCGGAATCGGCCGCGAGCGCATGCTGATCGCGACCTACACGATGTGCGGCGTGCTCGCGTCGCTGGCGGGACTCGTCAGCGTTTCCCACACGCTGAGCGCCAAATGGGACTACGGCAATTCGTATCTGCTGATTGCGATTCTCATCGCCGTGATGGGGGGCGTGAACCCGGCGGGCGGCTATGGCCGCATCGTCTGCGTGTTCTTCGCCGCGACGGTCCTGCAGTTTCTGTCGAGCTTGTTCAACTTGCTCGGCGTGTCGCAGTTCTTCGGCGATTGCACGTGGGGTTTCCTGCTGCTCGTCTCGCTCGCGTTCGCGGGCGGCGAGCGCATGCGCGCCATCTTCGGCTTTGCGCGCCCCATGCCGGCGGTGCGTCCGCCCGGGGGCGACCGGCCGTCGCGCGGATAGCGGATAGCGGATAGCGGCGATAAGCAGACAACGGGCGACCGAGTACGAATCGGCATCGCCGGTGACGCAGCAGCGAGTTCGGCAGTCGGCGGGCGCCTAGCCTCGGGCGTCCGCCAGCGCAAACAAGGGGCAACGCGGAACACGGAAGGAGACAACGCAGATGAAGCTGAAACGAACGAGCCTCGCGCTCACGGCTTGCGCGCTCGGCGCGGGCGTCATCTTCGCCGCGCAGGCGGCGACGAACCAAACCATCGTCACGGTCGTGAAGGTGACGGGCATCAGCTGGTTCAATCGCATGGACGAGGGCGTCAAGGCGTTCGGCAAGGACAATCCGGGCGTGACGGTCTATCAAACCGGCCCGGGTAAGGCGGACGCCGCCCAGCAACTGCGCATCATCGAGGATCTGATCGCGAAGAAGGTCAGCGCGATCGCAGTCGTCCCCTACGATCCGCCCACGTTGGAGCCCGCGCTGAAAAAGGCGATGGACCGCGGCATCAAGGTCGTCACGCACGAGGCGGACAACGAGAAGAACACGATGGTCGACGTCGAGGCGTTCGACAACTCGGCCTACGGCGCGGCGCTCAACGACCGGCTCGCGAGCTGCATGCACCAGGAGGGCAAATGGGCGACGTTCGTCGGCTCGCTCGGCAGCCGCTCGCAGGTGCAGTGGGCGAACGGCGGCATCGACAATGCCAAGAAGAAGTATTCGAAGATGCAGCTCGTCGAAACGAACATCGAGACGAACAACGACGGCGAACATGCCTATGAGCAGGCGAAGGAAGTGCTGCGCAAGCACCCCGACATCAAGGGCTTCCAAGGCTCTTCGTCGCTCGACGTGCTCGGCATCGGCCGCGCCGTCGAAGAGGCGGGGCTCGTCGGCAAGGTCTGCGTCTACGGCACGGGCTTGCCGACGGAAGCGGGCAAGTACCTCGAAAGCGGCGCCATCAACGGCATTGCCTTCTGGGATCCGAAGCTGGCCGGCGAGGCGATGAACAAGATCGCGAAGATGCTGCTCGACGGCAAGACGGTGCAGAACGGCGAGAACCTCGGGCTGCCCGGCTATGAGAAGGTGACGGTGACGAAGGGCCCGGGCAAAGGCGTGATCGTGCGCGGACAAGGCTGGGTCAGCGTCGACAAGTCGAACTACAAGCAGTACAACTTCTGAGCACCCGATAGCGTGCGCGGTCTTGCGCCGCGCACGCCGGGCGGTCATTCATGCGAGAGACAAGCGCGGCGATGAACGACGGAAAGCATTCGGAGCCCTTGTTGCAGGTGGTCGGCGTGCATAAGCGCTTCACGGGCGTCTATGCGCTGCGCGGCGTGACGCTCACGTTCGAGCGCGGGCAGATCTATCATCTGCTCGGCGAAAACGGCTGCGGCAAGAGCACCCTCATCAAGATCATCTCGGGCGCGCAGCCGCCCGACGAAGGCGAACTCGTGATCGAAGGCAAGCACCACGCGCGGCTCTCGCCGCTCGAGGCGCTGGCGGCGGGCATCGAGACCGTCTATCAGGACTTGTCGCTGCTGCCGAACATGAGCGTCGCGGAAAACGTCGCCCTGACCTCGGAGCTGGCCGAGCACGGCGGGCGCCTCACGCGCACGTTCGATCGACGCCAATTGGCCCGCACCGCGGCACGCGCGCTCGAAGCGGTCGGGCTGCCTTCCGACGGCGAATTCCAATCCACGCTCGTCGAAGCGCTGCCGCTCGCGACGCGGCAGCTCGTGGCGATCGCACGCGCGATCGCTAGCGAGGCCAAGTTCGTGATCATGGACGAACCCACGACCTCGCTCACGCAGAAAGAGGTGGCGAACCTCATCGACGTCTTGACGAGCCTGCGCGCGCAGGGCGTCACGGTGCTGTTCGTGAGCCACAAGCTAGACGAATGCTATGCGATCGGCGGCGAAGTCATCGTGCTGCGCGACGGCGGGAAGGTCGCGCAAGGGCCGATCGCCGATTACACCAAGGCGCAGCTCAGCGAGCTGATGACGGGGCGGCAACTCGCGCACGCGCGCTATCGGACGCAGTCGTCCGGCCCGGCGGAGGTCGTGCTGGCCGTGCGCGGGCTCGGCCGCGGCCGTCAATTCCGCGACGTGTCGTTCGCACTGCATCGCGGCGAGATCCTGGGCGTGACGGGGCTGCTCGATTCGGGCCGTAACGAACTGGCGCGTGCGCTTGCGGGCGTGGCGCCGGCGGACGCGGGCACGATCGCACTCGACGGTGCGCAAATCGCGCTGACGAGCCCGGCCGACGCCAAGCGCCACCGAATCGGCTATGTGCCCGAAGACCGCTTGAGCGAGGGGCTCTTTCTCGACAAGTCGATTCGCGACAACGTCGTGACGGCGATGATTTCGAGCCTGCGCGACCGTTTCGGTCAACTCGACGGCAAGCGTGCGCGCGCCCTTGCGCAACGGACCGTGACGGATCTGCAGATCGCGACGCCCGACATCGATAAACCCGTCCAATCGCTGTCCGGCGGCAATCAGCAACGCGTGCTGATCGGCCGCTGGCTCGCGATCGACCCGCGCGTGCTGATCTTGCATGGGCCGACCGTCGGGGTCGACGTGGGCTCGAAGGACATCATCTACCGCATCATGCAAAGCCTTTCCGAGCGCGGTATCGCCATCGTCCTCATCAGCGACGATCTGCCCGAGCTGCTGCAGAACTGCGACCGGATCTTGATGATGAGCAAGGGCCGCATGACGGGTGAGTATCGTGCCGAAGGCTTGACGGAGGCCGCGCTGTATCGCGCGCTGCTGTCGGAAGCGGCTTGAGGCGAAGCGAGGCATTGGGCAAGGCGCATGAAGGCGGACGAACCGCGCACGAATGAATCACGTATGAACAACGCTTGAACAGTCACACCGGGTTACGCATGAACCAGACGATGAGCTCCACCGATACCGCGGGCTCGGCCGAGCGCCGCCGGCCGTTCGATTTTCGCGCCAGGCTCGCGCGCCGCCCCGAATGGCTGCCCGGCGGCCTGATCGTGCTGACGTGCATCATCGTCGCGGCGATCAACCCGCGGTTCTTGCAGTGGGCGACGTTGTTCGACCTGCTGCACTCGGCCACGACCACGTCGTTGTTCGCATTGGGCACGCTCGTCGTTCTCGCTTCCGGCGGCATCGACGTGTCGTTCACCGCCATCGCCGCGTTGACGATGTATTCGATTACGAAGGCCGTCTTTGCTTGGTGGCCCGAGGCGCCGTTTTGGCTCATCCTGTGCGTAGGCGCGGTGGGCGGCGTGCTGCTCGGGCTCATCAACGGGTTGCTCGTGCACCGCTTAAAAGCACCGTCGCTGATCGTGACGATCGGCACGCAGTACCTTTATCGCGGCCTCTTGCTGACGTTCGTCGGCACGACGTTCTTCATGAACATCCCGCACAGCATGGACCGCTTCGGGCGTGTGCCGCTTTTCGCTTACCGGACCGTCGACGGCCTCGACGCCGTGCTGCCCGTTTCCGTAGTCGCGCTGCTTGCCGCAGCGGTGCTGACATGGTGGCTGCTGAATCGAACGATGATGGGGCGAGCCGTTTATGCGATGGGCGGCAGTCTCGCGATCGCCGAGCGGCTCGGCTACAACCTGCGCGCCGTGCATTTGTTCGTGTTCGGCTATACGGGATTGCTCGCCGGCATCGCCGGCATCTTGCACGTATCGAACAATCGGCTCGCGAATCCGTTCGATCTCGTCGGGTCGGAACTCGACGTGATCGCGGCCGTGATACTGGGCGGTGCGCGCATCACGGGCGGCAGCGGCACCGTGCTCGGCACGTTGCTCGGCGTGGCGCTCGTCACGCTCGTCGATAACACGCTGATTCTGGTCGGCGTTCCGAGCACGTGGCAGAAGGTGATCGTCGGCGGCTTCATCCTCGTTGCCGGCGTCCTGTTCGCGTTGCGCCGGCGCACGTGACCAAGAAGCCGCGCGCGCGGCTCACGCGCTGCGCTTGCGCGGCTCTTGTCCCTTCTCGGTGATCACCGAGTCGAATTCGTCCACCTGCGAGAAGCGCACGGCTTTCACGACGCCGAATTTGCTCGTATCGGCCACGAGGTGACGCTCGACGGCGCTCGCCATGGCGGCCTGCTTGATCGCAACCTCGTGGAAGTTCCAGCACGTGACGCCGCGTACGCTGTCGATTCCGCCGGCCGAAATGAAGGCCTTGTTGATCCCCATCCGCCGTAACATCTCCAGGCTCTCGTCGCCGGCGAAGGAATCCGACGAGGGGACGTACACCCCGCCGAGCAAAATCATCCGCACGTTGGACATGCGCCTGAGGATGTCGGCGATATTCAGCGAGTAGCAGACGACGGTGACTTGAATATCGGACGGAATCAGACGCGCGAGCGTGGTGAGCGTCGTGCCGCAATCGATGAAGATCGTTTCGCTGTCGGCGACGAGTTGCACCGCGTGGGCCGACGCTTGCGCCTTCGCTTGCGCGAAGTGGTCTTGTTCCTGCTCGAGCGAGTAGCCGGCCGCGTTCGGCACGTTGGCCGCGCTGACGATATAGCCGCCCAAATAGGTGAAGCGCTCCGGATTCGCGGCGATGTCGCGGCGCACGGTCATCTCCGATACGCCTAGCAGTGTGGCCGCGTCGCGCAAGCGCATGACGCTGTGCTTGGCGAGCGCATCGGCGAGAAGGCGCAGGCGATCGGTCTTGACCATGGGTTCTGTCGGTGAGGGCCGCATCGAAGGAAGGGATGCGCGAATAAGCGAAACGTTAATTTTATAGCGGGTTTTGATGGGATTATAACAAGCGGCGCCCGCGCCGCGCACGATTTTTCCCACGGAAAGCCGAGCTTCATGCGGCCCTAAATAAAATCGTGGGAAATAAACCCGCGAGAAAAGGAATTCTAGAAAATCGACATTCGCTGCGAAACGTTTACGCCAACGTTTGCGTGCATTGAAAACGATTTCATGGTCGGGGTTTCTAGCTACTTCAGAACTGCCCGCCTAGGCCGATATACCGGACGTGGTGACGAAGGAACAACAGAAAATGGGATTGCCTGTACTGGTCGTGGACGATTCGACGCTCGCCCGCCGGCTTTTGATCAACGCTTTACCCGAAGCGTGGGACGTCGAAATTACTCAGGCCGCCAATGGAGTCGACGCGCTCGCGGCTTACCGCGAAGGGCGGGCTTCGGTCATGTTTCTCGATTTGACGATGCCGGGCATGACCGGCTTCGATGTGCTCGAGACCGTGCGTGCGGAAGGGCTCGACAGCTTCGTGATCGTGGTGTCCGCCGATATTCAGCCCGAAGCGAAAGCGCGCGTGAAGGCGCTCGGCGCGGTCGCCTTCATCGATAAGCCGATTACGGGCGCAAAGCTGTTGCCGGTCCTGAAAGAGTACGGATTGTATGAGTGAGCCTATCCTCACCGAAGACCAGCGCGATGCGCTGCAAGAGATCGCGAACATTGGCATGGGCCAAGCGGGCGCGCGTCTTGCCGCCTTGCTGGGGCGCTTCGTGCATCTGTCGGTGCCGCGCATCCGCATGGTCGATACGGACACGCTGCCGTCCGCGGTGCGTGACATGCTCGATTTCACGGAGCCCGTGACGGCGCTGCGGCAGAGTTTTCGCTGCGACATCGCCGGCGAGGCCATCTCCCTGTTCGACAGCCGCAGCGCGGCTCACATGAAGTTCGTGTTCCGTTCGGACGACGAAGGCAGTGCCGATGCCGAAGAAATGTCCGACTCTGAATTGTTGGCTGACGTCGCGAACCTGATCGCGGGCGCGTGCTTGACGGGCCTGTTCGAACAGCTCGAACAGTTGCCGACGTTCACGCCGCCGCGCCTCATCGGCGAGGAACTGGATCTTGAAGATGTGCTGCATCCCTCGAAGTTGCCGTGGGACCGGGCGCTTTTGCTCGAGGTCAACTTGCAGACCGAGGACGGCGTGTTCGGCTCGCATTTGCTGACGTTGATGACGGCGAAAGCCGTGCACTCGCTTGTCGCGGCGATCGACGGTTTTCTTGCGAATCTCTGATTTTTAGTTTTATCGAAGCTGCATGCAGATGGACATCCCCGGCACCGCTCGCCTAAGTGAGCTCGCATTGGATCGCGTAAGACTTGGCGTTTTCGCCGTGGATCGCGACTACCGCATCGTCTTGTGGAACCGCTTCATGGACGAGCACAGCGGCCTGCCCGCCGCACAAGCCATCGGACGCACGTTCTTCGATTGCTTTCCGAATTTGTCGCGCGCTTGGCTCAAGCGCAAGTTCGACACCGTGTTTCTGCTCCATAGCGGCTCGTTTTCGACGTGGCAGAACCGGCCGTGGCTGCTGCCGTTCGAACACGACTGCCCGATCACCGGCTCGCTCGACCTCATGCAGCAGGATTGCGCGTTCATGCCGCTCATCGAGAACGGGGAAGTCGTCGCGGTATGCGTGACGATCTCCGACGTCACCGAGCTCGCGGTCGCATGGAAAGAGCGCGAGGCCGCGCTGGAAGCGCTGCGCGATTCGTCGGAACGCGATGCGTTGACGGGCCTTTACAACCGGCGTCATATCGATCGGCGTCTGCAGGCGGAATACAAGCACTGGATGTCTCACCACGACACGTTCGCAGTGCTGCTGTTCGACATCGACCACTTCAAACGCATCAACGATACCTACGGCCATCCGACCGGCGATGCGGTGCTGCGTCAGCTGGCCGCCACCGTCACGCCGCAACTGCGCGAGGGCGATGTGCTGGGCCGCTACGGCGGCGAGGAGTTCATGGTCATCCTGCCGCACTGCGATGAGGCTCATGCGGCCGTCGTCGCGGAGAACATTCGTCTTGCCATCGAAGAGGACGCGCTGGAAATCGCGGCGGGTGCGTTGAAGGTCACCGTCAGCGTGGGCGGCTGCGTGGCGTCGGACGGCATCGAGAGCGTTTCCGCCCTCGTCGGCGAAGCGGATCAGGCGCTCTACGACGCCAAGCACGGCGGCCGCAATCGCGTCTGCATGGTGGCGCACCACGCATAAGACGCGATGCGCGGCGGCGAAGCGTTCCGCGCTCGCCGCCGCAGCCGTTTTCTCAATGCGATTCGGAGCGCGCGGCGATCCAGTCCATCGTAGCGAACAGCACGCCCGACACGATGAACGTCAGATGCAGCACGACGAGCCAGCGCAGACGAGGCTCGTCGAGCGAGATGTCCTGCTCCGTCAAGCTCATGAACGCGCGCAGCAGCGAGATGGCCGAGATCGCCACGATCGAGCCGATCAGCTTCATTTTCAAACCCGAAAAATCGAGTGTTCCCATCCAGCTCGGG
Organism: uncultured Burkholderiaceae bacterium; assembly: GCA_966212325.1. Taxonomy (GTDB): domain Bacteria; phylum Pseudomonadota; class Gammaproteobacteria; order Burkholderiales; family Burkholderiaceae; genus Trinickia. The sequence continues at coordinate 35,083 of CBIHRA010000035.1, forward strand.
CGGTCTTCGCTGCTGCCCGTGTCGATCTTGGAGATGAAGTTCTCGTAGCCCGAGAAGATCACGATCACGACGAGATTGGCCGCGAGCGAAAGGTCGATGAGACCGAGCGTAGCGAGGATGATTTGCTCGGGCGTGGCGTGCAAGAGCCCTTTCAAACCGTGGGCGAGTTCGCCGACGAACGCTACGAGCAGCATGACGAGCGAGAGCACGAGGCCCACGTAAAACGGGGCGAGCAGCCAGCGCGACTTGAAAAGGGAGAACTCGAGCAGCTTTTCCAGGGGATTGCGATGGTGCATGGGGTGTTGTTCCTGTCGTAACCGGGACACCGGCCCGCCGTGTAGAGGCCGGTCGAAGCAGCGATTTTACCGTCAGCTCGATCGCAGCCTGCGGTGAAGGACCGATCAGGGATTCAACAGCCCGAAGACAGCGACGCCGTTCGTCGCGCCGACGTAGACATGTCCATGCGCAATCATCGGCGTAATGAATTTATTGCCCGGGCCGAACGTATCGCGTGTGCCCGACTGATTGCTGTTGTAGAGCTCTTGAGCAAGGTTGCTCGCGTTGAAGGCGTGCAGCGCGCCGACATTGCCGTTTTCCGCGGCCCAGACGATCGCGTTTTGCGTGCCGTTCGCCGAAACGCTCGGCGTCGCGCCGGGGTAGGGAAAGGTGCCTGCGCTTTTCGAGCTCGGGCTCGACGCGAGCCGCGCCGAGGTAATCGGGAAAGCCTTCAGGTTATCGCCCACGGCTCCGTAGTAGACGACGTTTCCGTAATAGGCCGGCATGCTGAACACGCCGCCGTTGAGTTGGCCGTCGATCTCCTGCCAAATCGCGTTTCGGGAGCTGTTGAACTTGCCCATGGCATGGCGATCGACGACATAGATCTTCGCGTCTTTGCCTGCCCCGACGGCCAACTGCCGGCTCGTGCCGCTAGCATCCACGAAATCGGGGAGAACCAATGCGCCGCCCGAGCCTAGGTCGACGTCCTGGTCCGATTGCGCCACGGTGTCGAACGGCGCGAAATAGTCGGCAACGGCGAGCTTGGGCGACGTCGCCAGCTTCAGAAACGTATTGCCGAAGTCCGACCTCGACGGAAATCCGCTGCCATCCAGCGTCGTGTCGAACGTGCCGTTCGCGTCGAGAAAGTAGAGCGAGACGCCGTCCGAAGCCATCCCTGTGCCGCTCATCCAGATCGAACCTTCGCTGCCGTTGGGCGTGAGGTTGATCGCGCTCGTCTGGGCGAGGTTGTCCGCACTGTAGGCCATCACCCAGCCGCCGTAGGCGCCTTGGTCGCAGTGCGACGTCCAAGCGAGATAGACATTTCCGTTCACGAGCGTCAACGCTTGGCGTTCCGCATACTGCTGCGGATCGAAAACCGTGACCCCGTTTGCGCTGTTGGCGCCATTGCCCGGATAAGTCGCCGCGATTTCGGTGGGGCCGCCCAGCAGCTCGGCGCCCGTCGAAAGATCGAGCGCGTGTAGGCGTTGATGAACGGCGCCGTTGCCCGCTTTGCTCATTGCGACGGCGTACAAGGTGCCGTTTGCGCCGCGCGAGCGATCGATGACCGGCGTCGACGTGATGCCGATCTCAGGTGTGATTTGCGAGCAGTTGCGATCGTCGCTCGTCGTTTCGCCGCTGCCTAGCAGCGAGCGCTGCCAGAGCTTGGCGTGGGTATCCGCATCGAAGGCGTAAACGCTGGCATGTTCGGTCACCACGTAAACGACATTGTGCTGCGCGCCGTTCATTGATACGTTGCCGGCATACAAGGGCTGCGCGTCGACCTTACCGTCGGTGGAAAGGAACGCCACCTTGCCGAAATGGGCGGCGTTGACGTTGGCCGGAGTGAGACTCGTCTCCGCCAGATATTGGCCCGTGCGGGCGATGTCGTTGTGGTAGGTCAGGACATCGGCGGCCGACGCCATGCTCGTGCCGCCGGAACTGCCGGAGCCGCCCCCGCCGCTCCCGCCCGAACTGCCTGCGGCGGCACCGTCGGACGATCCGCCTCCGCCGCTGCATGACGCGCACGCGGTGGCGAGGACGCACGCGAGCGCGCCGCAGTGAAACGCTCTTGCTGCCGGGGAAGGGCGGTGCGCCTGGTTCATGACGTTCTCCGCGAAGCGGCTACGGCATGCCATGAGCATTTCCCGTGCCGCGGGAGAGGGCGGCGCGGGCAGGTTAGGAACGGATCGTCCTTCTTGCGCCGCCTTCTCACGAAAGGCTAGCCGGAAGCGTCGATGCCGCGCCGACGAAATGCTGTCCGGCTACGCCATGAATATAGACCGAGCAGGCGGCGACACCATGCGCCGCGCGGCAATCGGCGTTCGGCGTTCGGCGTTCGGCGTTCGGCGTTCGCTTCGATGCTTCGACACGCGTCGAAACAATGCGCTGCCCGGCGCCGCTATAGTCGACGTTCCCCTGTTCGGCCCAACGTGAGCGGGCCGACGCCGTTTTGGAGTGCTTCGATGAGCCAACCTTCGATGAGTCGCCCCGCCGACGCCAAGCTGATGCTGCACATCTTCGAAACGTGGCATGACAGCGTGCGCAAACGCGATTTGAAGGGCACCGCCGCCCTCTATGCCGAAGATGCGATTCTCGAAACGCCGCTTGCGCTCGCCGTCTATCCGGAGCGGCAGTCGGGCATCGTCGCCGGCCGCGCGGCGATTCTCACATTCTTCGAAGACAGCATTCGCCGTTTTCCCAGCGATCTGGCCCAGTGGTACCGCACGGGCGTCTTTTTCGTGAACGGCCATCAACTGACGTGGGAGTATCCGCGCGTCGCGCCCGCCGGCGATCAAGTCGATCTGATGGAAATGATGGACATCGGCGCCGACGGCTTGATCGCCTGCCATCGGGTGTACTGGGGATGGAACGGCGTGAAACTGCTCGCGCGCGCGATGGGGCCGGCGCACGCGGCGGCATCGAATTAGGCGTCGTCATGGCTCGAGGCCGCTCGGGCTCCTTGCCCGCGTCGGTCTCGCCGCGGGCGTGTTACGGTCGATTTCGATTTTCGGGTCTGCGTGATGAGAGATGCGTCGAACGGGCGTCGGCTCGTGATCGTCGGGGGAGGGGCGAGCGGTGTGGCCGCGTTCGTTGCGGCGGTGCGTTACGGCGCCGCGCAATCGATCGATATCGTCGATCCGGCCGGCATCGGACTTGGCACGGCTTTCGCGGCGAAGCATCCGGCTCTACTGTGCAATACGTCCGTCGAAACGATGTCGATTCTCGACGACGATCACGGCGATTTCTTAGCGTATCTGCGCTCGATCGGCATGCGGGCGACGGCCGATGCGTTCGTCCCGCGCATGTATGTGTCGCGGTATCTGCGCGCGCGGTACGAACAGTTCGCCGCAGGCGCGCGGGCGGCGGGAATCGCGCACGCCTGTGTGAAGGCTGCCGTCCTTCGCATCGAAAAAGCCGCGCGCGGCCACTATCGCCTATGGCTCGATGACGGCACGACACGCGAGGCGACCGACGTGCTCGTCTGTATCGGGCACGGTGCGCCGCATGTACCGGAGGCAATTCGGCCGCATATCGGCGCGGCGGGGCTGTTCGAGAGCCTGTACCCGGAAGACTGCGTCCTCGATGCGCTCGCGCCGCGCTCTCGCGTGCTCGTGCTCGGCAGCCGCTTGTCGGCCGTCGATGCAGCGTTGCTCTTATGCGGTGCGGGTCATTCGGTTCAGATGGCGTCGCCGTCGGGGCGGTTGCCCGCTGTTCGTACGGCGACGCCGCGCGCCTCTCCGGTCGCGGTGGACGACCAGGCGCTGATGCGTTTGGACTTGGATTCGCCGATGCTTTCGTGGAGGTTGCTGCGCGCCGTCGCGCGGACGGCGCGTGCGGTTCGTTCGCGGCCGTTGCGCGAGCAAGTCGTGCGCACCCGCGATCCGATCGAGCGCATGCGGCAGGAGGCCGAACTCGCACGGCAGGGCGTCACGGATTGGCAGGCCGTGCTCGTACGCTACATGGATGCGGGGCAGGTCAGACTGCGCGGCGAAGCGCCGGATGCGCAGCGCCGCGCGTTGGCCGAATGCTCGCGCATCGTGGGCCGATACCTATTCGCCTGCCCGCTCCAAAGCGCGGAGAAGTTGCTCGACTATGCGCGCGATCGTCGTTTGAGCGTGAGAGCGGCTACGCCCGCGCAACTGGAACGGACATCGCAATGGATCGTGCGCTGGCAGGACGGCTCGCAAGACGCGTTCGACGCGGTCGTCTGCGCGACAGGCTTTCGTAGGCCGCCCCAGGCGGCGGGCGTGGACGTTTTGCTATTCGGCGAAGCAACCGGCGAAGCTGCCGCTACGGGCGCGGCGCTCGATGTCGGGCCCGATCTGCGCGTGCGGCTCGATCGCGCCGCGCCTGCCGAACGCATTTGGACGGTCGGCCTCGCATCGCAACCGGGCGAGCCTATCGTGAATGCGGTTTATCAATCCGTTCGCCAGGCGTATGACGTTTTTCGGTCGTGGCATGCGGCCGACGCAACCCGCCAATTCCGGCGGTCCGTAGCCGAGGAGGCAGGATGAAGTTATATGGCGATCGGGGCTCGAGCAATACGCGGCGCGTGCTGACCGTTATCGAGCATTTGAATTTGGATGTCGAATTCGAATTCGTCAACTTATTTGCCGGCGAAAACCGCCGACCGGAGTATCTTGCAATAAGCCCGAGCGGCACGATTCCGGCGTTCACCGATGGCGAATTCGCGTTGTTCGAGGCTTCGTCCATTACGATTTACCTCGCCGAGCGAGCGGGTTCCGCGCTTTGGCCGAGCGGCCCGCGACGCTTCGAAGTCCTGAAATGGATGTTCTGGGCCGCCGAACACTTCCGGCGCGGGCCCGCGGTGCTGATCGACGAACGCTTCATCCATCGGCTCAAAGGGCTACCCGAGAATCCCGCGTTGGTCGACGATGCGATGAAATCGATTCATCGCTATGCCAAGGTGCTCGATCATCACTTGCACGATCGTGCGTTCGTGACCGGAGCCGCGCCGACGCTAGCGGACATCGATTTAGCCTCGCCGTTCAGTCATCTGCCGCGCACGCGGGCTCCGTTCGACGCGTATCCGCATCTGTGGGCGTGGCACGGCAGGTTGTCGGAGGCCGTGCCGGCGTGGCGTTCCACCGGCGAGGCACTGGAGCGCCGCATTGCGGAGATCGAAGCGTCGTTCGCGCGCGGCGATCCGGCGCGGCTAGGGCTGGCGCCGGCCGACCCGGCGCACGCGTGATGCGCCGCGGCGCGTCAAGCGCTTTCCTGGTAATCGGCGAATTCGGGCCGCGGCGCGCGTAGTGCGTCGAGCTCGATGCCGAAATACTCGCGCAAGGCTTCGCTACCCGCCGGCGTGACCGTGACCGCGCGCGTGTCGTGTCCACGCCGGATCCACTCCCATGCGCAAAACGCATTCATCAAATGCGCGCCGAGTGGCCCGGAGAGATGGTATTGCCGCTCGGTCCAGTCGAGACAACGGTGAGCGTGGCCCGTTTGGTTCGCGAACGGACCGCCCACATCGACGCCGAGCCGCTGCAGCAGAGAATGACCGGCGGGTGTGAGTTCGTACTCGTATTCGTTGCGTTCTGCCAGATAGCCGCGAGCGAGCATGGCCTCGGTCACGGCTACGCCTACCTGCCCGGCAAGGTGGTCGTAGCAGCAGCGCGCGAAGCGCATTTCCCGCGCGCTGCGATTGACCGTCGAGCGCCACGCCGGCGCGACGGGACCGACCGACGCCAGGCTTTCGAGCACGCGCGGGATATGCGGCCCGGCTAGGCTGTAATAGCGGTGCCGCCCCTTGTTCTCGACGCGAAGCAGACCTCCGTCGAGCAACTTCGCGAGGTGAGAGCTTGCCGTTTGCGCGGTGACGCCCGCAGCGTCGGCAAGCACGCCGGCCGGGCGGGCGCTGCCGTCGGCCAGCGTAATGAGGATGACGGCGCGCACGGGCTCGGCAATCAGATGCGCGACCGTGGAAATATTGTGCTGGCTCACAGTTGCCTCTCAGGTTCACACGAACGACCGGACGTATTTATCGTCGTGCTCGCGGAGCATTTAATTCGCTCGAAATCCTTCGATACGCCTCGAAGTATTCTCAATGAATACTCGTATATAGTCAATAGACCATTCCGAACTGGGCTCATTCAGGTGAGTGAAGAAAATCAATATAAAAAAAGCGTGTTATTGGCGACGAGTTTGAGCTATGTCGTAGTTATTCTCGATACGACGATCGTCAATATTGCGCTGGCGCGAATTGCGGCGTCGCTGGGCGCGGACGTATCCGGGCTGCAATGGGTCGTCAACGCGTACACGCTGACGTTCGCGAGCTTGCTGCTGACGGGCGGCTTGCTCGGCGACCGGCTGGGCGCTCGTAACGTCTATTTGACGGGCTTGCTGATATTCGCGGCGGCCTCCGCGCTGTGCGGCTTCGCGCCGGACCTGACGACGCTCGTCGTCGCACGCGTGCTGCAGGGCGTAGGCGCGGCGCTGCTCGTCCCCTGTTCGTTGACGTTGATCAGCGCCGCTTATACGGACTCGCAACAGCGTGCCGGCGCCATCAGCGTGTGGGCGGGCTGCGGCGGCGTTGCCATGGCGGCCGGGCCGCTCGTCGGCGGCTTGCTGATTCATTGGCTCGGGTGGCGAAGCATTTTCGTCGTCAACGTGCCGATCGCCGTTTGCGGTGCGTTGTTGACGTTGAGAGTGCCGTCCGCGGCGCGCAAGCGCGTCGAGCATATGGACTTTGCGGGCCAAGCCGCGGCGATCGTCGCGCTGGCCTGTTCGGTCGCGGTGCTGATCGAGGGCGTGAAACTCGGCTGGACTTCGGGCCCGATCGTGGCCGGCATCGCGGCGGCCGTCGCGGGCTGGTTCGCCTTTGTCGTGATCGAGCGCCGCCGGGCAAGGCCGATGCTGCCGCTCGGACTATTTCGCAACCCGGTTTTTTCGGCGTCCGTTTTCGTTTCGCTCGTGTCGGCGCTCGTGTTTTACGGATTGCTGTTCTTGCTGAGTCTTTATTTCCAGGAGGGGCGAGGCTGGCAATCGCTCCGGACCGGCCTCGCGTTCCTGCCGCTGACCGTCATGGTGACCGCCGGGAGTTTTTCGGCCGGCAAGCTTGGCGCCGCATACGGCACACGGCGTGTCGTAGTTGCGGGGTTCTTGCTCTATGCGATCGGTTTCGCCGGCTTGCTTGCGCTTGCTAACGATGCGCCGTACTGGCGCATTGCGTTGTGCTTTCCCGCGGTCGGTTTCGGTTCCGGCGTGATCACGCCTGCCGCGACGGCCACGCTGCTGGGGGCCGTCGATAAGACCCGTGCGGGCGTTGCGGCCGGTGTGCTCAACGCGAGCCGACAGACGGGCTCCGCGTTCGGCGTCGCGATTTTCGGCTTGCTGATGAGTGCGGTCCAACCGGTCGGCCTCGGCGTACACGTCGCCGTGTGCCTAGCCATCGCGCTGTCGCTGCTCGCCGCGTTTTGCTGGCGGATGACGCTGTCGCTCGCCGCTCGTTCGCCCGGCGCCGTCGCCTGATTGTCGATCTCTTCGTTTTCCGATAGGCGCCGCATGCCGAGCGCCTTTTTCCGGCTGTTTGCACGTCCGATGTTTCATCGTCGCTTTGCTTATACAAGGACTCGAAATGCGTCAATCATCCGTAGACGGACCGATAGATCTCGTGGGCATTGGGATCGGACCGGCCAATCTGAGCCTTGCCGCGCTGCTGAAACCGCATCCGCGTCTGCGCGCCCGTTTCTTCGATCGCCGCGCCGAGTTTCAATGGCATGCCGGCTTGATGTTGCCGAACGCCGCGCTGCAGGTGCCGTTTTTAAAAGATCTCGTCAGCCTCGTGGACCCGACGAGCGAATTGTCGTTTCTGCAGTTCCTGGCCACGCATAAGCGCTTGCTCTGCTTCATCAACGCGAACTTCCCGCAGGTGCTGCGGCGCGAATTCAATCAGTACTACCGCTGGGCTTGCGAGCAGTTGGATAGCCTCGAATTCGGCCGCGATGTGCACGCGGTAGAAGTCGACGGCGACGCTCTGGTCGTGCGCGGCGACGGGTGGGCGCAACGCACGCGCAACATCGTGCTCGGCACGGGCCTGCAAAGCGCCGTGCCCGATTGCGCGAAGCCGTGGATCGGCCCGACGATGCTGCATGCCTCGCAGTACTTGATCAACAACAATCCGGTCGAGGGCAAGCGCATCGTCGTGGTCGGCGGCGGGCAGACGGGCGCCGAAGTGTTTCATCATCTGCTCTCGGATTCGGGCGCCATGCCGGCGAGCGTGACCTGGGCGTCGCGCCGCTGGAATTTTGCGCCGCTCGACGAATCGTCGTTCACGAACGAGTTGTATACGCCTGGATACAGCAACTACTTCTACGGCTTGCCCGAGACGCTGCGCGCCAAATTGCTGTCCGAGCAGAAGCTGGCGAGCGACGGTGTTTCTTCCGCGCTGCTCGAGTCCATTTACCGGCGCGTCTACGAATTGCGCTACGTGACGGGGTTGTCCTCGCATCTGCAGTTGCGGCCGGCGCGCGAGCTGATCGACGTGACGCGCCGCGGCGAAGGCTGGCTGCTGACGTTCGAGCACCTGCAGCGCCAAATGCGCGAGACCGTCGAAGCCGATATCGTGGTGCTGTGCACGGGTTATACCTACGGCATGCCTGCTTGCCTGGATGCCGTAGCCGAGCGTATCGAGCGTCGCGAGAACGGCTACGTGGTCAATCCCGACTACTCGATTCGCTGGGCCGGCCCGGCCGGCTGCCGGATCTTCGTGCAAAACGCGGCCAAGCATCAACGCGGCATCTCGGACCCGAACCTTGGGCTGATTCCATGGCGCAGCGCGCAGATCATCAACAGCGTGGCAGGCTGCCAGCTCTACGATGTCGACGAAGCCGCTCCGTTCGTCAATTGGGAGGCACAGCCGATGGCACTGCAAAACGGCCCCCGCGATCTGGAGATGATGTCGTGACGACTGCCCCGTTCATCGAGGAGGCGCGCGAGGCGGTCGATCTGCCCGGCGTGCAGTTGTTCATGCACGTGTTCGGCGCGCCCATGCAGGATGCACCGCTGCGCAGTTCGCGCTTCACGATCGAGCCCGGTTGCGGCACGCAAGAAGACCGCCACGCGGTCCATGAAATCTGGTTCGTGTCGAAAGGCCGTCTCGACGTGTGCTACGACGGCGTGTGGCGCCATGTCGTTGCCGGGCAAGCGGTGTTCTTCGAACCCTGGAAGCCGCACTTCACCCGCAACGCCGGAGACGAAAGCGCGCAAATCTTTTCCGTTTGGTGGAAGTGACATGGCGCGCGAATACGACTTGGTCATCGTAGGCGGCGGCATCGTCGGCGCATGGACGTTGTGGCTCGCGCGGCGGCGTTTTCCGCAGTGGCGGATCCTGCTGGTCGAGCGATTCAAGCACAGCGACGGCGCAACTGCGCACTCGGCCGGCGTTCTGCTCGCGACGGGCCGCACGCCGCGCGAGCGCAGGCTCGCAGCCTTCGGCGCGGAGCACTATCGCGAGATCCGTACGTCACTGGCGCTTCGCACGAGCGCAGCCGAGGTTTTTTGGGTAACGGACGCAGCGCACGTCCGCGCGCTACGGGACGTTGCAGTGGACTTTTCGATCGACAGCGAGCCGGCTGCGCCGGCGTGCTTGCTCGATCGGCTCATGGGGCCGCTCTCGCTCGGTGCGAGCGAAGTGCTGCTGCGCGGCGGCACGGCCGTGAGCCACGATCCCCCGGCGATCGCGCGTGCGCTGATCGAAGCGAGCCTGCAGTCGTCGAACGTCTCCTGCGTCGAAGGCGTTGCGTTGCAAGACGTACGAGCGGGCGAATCGGGCGTGCAAGCGCGGCTGGACGACGGCGCCATGGTTCGCGCCGCGCGAGCTGTCGTCGCCGTCGGGCCTTGGCTGGCCTGCGAGCCCTTCACGTCGTTGTTCGGCGCGCTGCCAGGCGTGTCCGAGCTGCGTATCAAGAAGGTCGTCGCGCTGCACGTCGATCTTGCGCCGCCGCCCGATGCCGCGGCGGTGTTCCTGCCCGAGGCGGATGCGTATCTCATGCCCTTGCCGTTGCGCAGGCAATGGCTCTTTAGCTTTCGCGCCGACGAGTGGGATGTCCGTCCGCAAAAACACGCGCTGGAAATCGCCGAGCGCGACCGCGCGATCGCGCTGGGCATCGTCGATCGATACCGTCTGGGTGCGCGCGACGCTTTCGTCGGCGGACGCGTGTTCTGCGATGCCTATACACCGTCCGGCGAGCCGCTCGTCGAGCGTGTGCCGAATGCACCGATCGTGATCGCAGGCGCGGGCAGCGGCGCGGGGTTCAGGCTGTCGCCGGGGCTCGCAGATGAAGCGCTGTGCTTGCTGGCCGCTTGACGCGGCCCGCGAATCGACTCGCGATCGAACCCGCATTTGCCGTTGCCGCCTTCATATCGTGCAGTGCTGCGCATGCCGTGCCCTATCAAACTCGTGAGACTTCCATGAAAGCCGAATCTCGTAAGTTCTTCTTGATGCCTATTCCGCCCACGCCGAATGGTCGGCTGCATCTAGGTCATATCGCCGGCCCGTATCTGCGCATGGACATGCTCGGTCGTTACCTGCGCGTCCAGGGGCATAGCGTCGAAGTGGTGTCGGCCGTCGACGGGTTCGACTCGTACGTCTTGTGGAAGGCGCTGCAGGAAAACCGCACGCCTCAGGCCGTGTGCCGCGATTATCACGCCCGAATTGCGCACGACCTCGCCTCGCTCGACATCGTCGTCGACGATTTTCTCGATCTCGTGCAAGGGGAACATGCCGACAGCCACGCTCGGAACGCACGCCGGGCGGTGACGCAACTCGTCGAGCAGGGACTGACCGAAACGATCGTCGAAAAGGTGTTGTATAGCCGCGCGACGGGGCGCTATCTGGCGGGCGCTTGGCTCGTCGGCCGTTGTCCGCAGTGCGGCGCGGGCGCTGCGGGATATTTCTGCGAAGCGTGCGGCGCGCATTTCCGGCCGGAAGCGATGGTCGAGCCGCGGCCGCGCGTCGGCGACGAGGACCTCGAATGGCGCGAGGTCGAGAGCCTTTTCTTGCGGGTGGGCGACGAAGCGACGCTCTTGCGGAACATGGAAGCGAGCGGCGCGTCGCCGTCGATCATCAGCGTCATTCGCCGCTTTCTTGCTCAGGAGGCGGGGCGCGTGCGCTTGACCGCGCCGGGCGATTGGGGCGTGGCATGGAGTGAGGATCGGTTCGGCAATCCGCGTGTGTTGTTCGAAGCCGGGTGGGAATACGCGCTCACGTGCGGCGATCGATGCACGGGGGGCGATGCAGGCGCGCACCCGATGCGGCGCGGTGGCGACACGACGACGCTCGTGAGTTTCGGCATCGACAATGCCGTGCTGCTGCTCGCGGGGAGCGCCGCGGTCATGAGCGCGTTGCCCGACCATAAGCCGTTCGATTACGTGCTGACGAACTACTTCTACAACTTGCAGGGCGAGAAGTTTTCTACGAGCCGGCTGCATGTCGTCTGGGCGGCCGACATCGTGGAGGCTACGCCTGCGACGAGCGATGCCGTTCGTTGTTTTCTGGCCCGAGAAAGCCCGGAAAACGGCGCATCCAATTTCGACGTCGACGCCTTCGTCGGGTTCGTGAACGATGACCTGGTGTCGTTGCTGCAGACTCGAATTCACGCCGCCGGAGCCATGATCGAGCGCGTGGCGGGCGAGCTCATCGGCATGCCTGACGCGCTACATGTCGAATCGAGCGCGATGCTCGAGCGGCTCGACGACGCTTTCCGCCTCGATGCGGTCACGGTCCGCGGCGCGTGCGCGGTGCTACGTGCGTGGGCCGAGCGGCCGATCGATTCGATCGATCCGGCGCATGCCTACGCGTGGCTGAAGGCGCTCGCGATCATCGCCGCACCTGTGATGCCGCGGCTCGCGAATGACATCTGGCGTGCGCTCGGGCATGAAGGGACGCCGACGCGGGCCGGGCTGACGACGGCTACGCGGCCGCGGGGCGGCCTCGCCGAGCACATCTGGTTTGCGCCGCTCACGCGCGATTCGCTCGATGCGTGCTTGCCGGCTGCGCTGGTTCGCGAGCGGAGCGCCGCTCATGCGTGAGACGGCCGATATCGTCGTGATCGGCGGTGGCACGACGGGATGCGCCATTGCTTGGAGCCTTGCGCGCAGCGGTAAGCGCGTGCGGCTCATCGAGCGTGCGCATCTGGGCGCCGGTTCTTCGGGGGCGTCGCCGGGCATCGTTCGACAGTATTACTCGGACCGTGCTTTGTGCGCGCTGGCCGCGGACGGCCTCGATGTGTACCGGCATTGGCGCGAGGCGGTCGGCGGCGAGTGTGGTTATCGGCGAACCGGGTTTCTGACCGCCGTTCCGACCGCGGACGAGCATGCCACCCGGGCGCACGTCGCTTCGTTGCAGGCGATGGGCATCGCGCTCGAATGGATGAGCGCAGACGTCTTGCAGCAGCGGTACCCGGACCTCGCGCGCGACGATATCGCCGGGGCCGTGTACGAGCCCGATGCGGGCTATTGCGATGCGCGAGCGACGGCTTCGGCGTTCGCGATCGGCGCGCAGTCGTACGGCGCGATTATCGACCTGGGGCGGGCTGCGCGGCGGATCGTGACCTCGAAGGGGCGTGTGACGGGCGTCGAAACCGATCGCAACTCGATCGATTGCGGCATGGTGATCAACGCGGCAGGGCCCTGGGCTCGCGCGCTCGCCGCCGAATGCGGGGCACCCTTGCCGATTTCGGCGTCGCGCCAGTGCGTGGCGATCGTGCGTATCGACGAAGAGACGGGCAGTGCCTTGCCCGGCTATTCCGACCGGGGCGCGGGCTTTTATCTTCGCCCCGATTTACCGGGACATTATTTTATCGGCTCGTTGCGCGCGGCCGACGCGACCGCGATCGATCCCGACGACGTCGAGCCTTCGATGGCGTACGCCGAACGACTGCGCTACCGCGATCGCGCGGCCGGAAGATTCGGGCGGCTGAGTCATGCGGCGTTGTCGGGCAGCCGCGTGTCGTTCTTCGACGAGACGCCGGACGGCAATCCGTTGTTCGGCCCCGATCCCCGGGTGCAGGGGATGTTCGTCGCGGCGGGGCTGTCGGGGCATGGATTCAAGTTTGCGCCGGTTTTTGGGCGAGCCGCGGCCGAGTGGGTGGCGACCGGGCGGATGCGATCGGAGATGCGGGCGTTCGCGGTGGAGCGGGTGTTGGAACGGTCGATGTCGGAATAGCGGGGTGGGTGCGAAGTTCGTACGGGTGCGAACGAGTGCGCTGCGTGCCGACGCCTGTCGCTCACGAATCGGCGATGGACCGGCTGGGCGGCGTCGTCATTGCGCGATGCGTGTTTTTATCGGCGTGTCGGGTCCATACGCGTTACGTGTCGGATCCGAGCAAGCTGCCGGATGCCCCTGTCTGCTAACTTGGGTGATCTTTATCCGACAGCCTGGAGCCGACACATGTCCGATTTCATCACCGTTCTGCGCGAAACCTGCCCGACGCCGGTCGTCGATGCGACCAAGTGGAAGCGTATCGGCGGCGATCCGCATACGGTCAACCTCAACGCGTACCTTTCGAAGGACGGCAGCAAGATCATGGGCACGTGGATCTGCACGCCGGGCAAGTTCGAGGTGAATTACGAGAAATGGGAGTTCTGCCATTTCCTCGACGGCTATTGCATCATCACGCCGGAAGGCGAGCAGCCCATCCACCTGAAGGCCGGCGACGTGTTCGTGATCGAGCCGGGCATGAAGGGCACGTGGGAAGTCGTCGAGACCGTGCGGAAGTACTTCGTTTTCGCCTGAGTTTCGGGTCTGCCGGGACGCGCTACCAAAGAGCCGAAACTCGCATCGGCCCCATAGGTTGTAAGCAGGCCGCCAACGAAGGCGATTGCGCCTACGCATACAGGCGCAGTCGGGCTGCTTCGACGTCGCGCCAATTCCATGATTCCGTTTCGCAGCGCAACGGCCTGCGCTGCCGCATCGCTGGCAGAAATGCGGCCACCATCGATGCGGCGGCGAGCATTGCCATGATCTTCTCGCCGCTTGTGCATTCGCGAAACGCCTCGCTAAGCGGCTCACCACGCGCCAAAACGAAAAAGCCCGCAACTCCTGAGAGCGCGGGCTTTCGCGTTAATTTGGTGGCGAATCAGGGACTCCGACCGCATCGGCCGCAAACCCTTGTCCTACCGTGATTCCGCTAGGCTGTAGCAGGAGTATCGGGGTAGCGCACTGTAGCAGTCAAGTCTCCGTCCGACGTGCCCCATGGGAGGTCCGCGCGCTGGCAAAATGCCTGCTTGGACGAATCGTCGGATGCCGACTCTCATGGACGGGCGTTACCTGACGTCGGCGATATCCGATGTGCAAAAGACGGTCGAGGAAGCGAATTCGGCCCAGTAGCGTTTCGACTCACACAATAAAGTTGGCGAGCACTGCGAGTAACGGGGAACCTCAAATGCATTTGGCGAAGTTGACGGTCAAAGGGTTTCGAAAAATTGAAGAGGCCGAGATGTTGTTCCGTCCAGGACTCAACATCGTTATTGGAGAAAACAATGCCGGCAAGACGGCAGTCATAGACGCTTTGCGAGCGCTGCTCTCGACTACCGAAGAGGGCACGCTCCGCCTTGACGAGTCCGACCTGCATGTTGCCGCTGACGGAACGCGGGCCTCCGAGATTGTCTTCAGTTACACGTTTCAGGGACTATCCTTGGACGAAGAGGCAGATTTTTCCGCCGCACTGAAGCCATCAAATTCCGCAGGAATCTACGATGCGCAGTTCAGCATCAGATACGCGGCTACCTCGGGCGGCAGATTGCGGCCCAAGCGCTGGTGCGGCGACCACGAGGACAACGTCATCAGCGTTGAGATGCTGGAAGACTTGCGAGCCATCTATCTCCCGCCGTTGCGCGACCCGGCATCGGGTTTGCGGCCGAGCCGAAGCAGTCAACTCGCGCGATTGCTGGGGCGCCTTGCCACCCCCGCCGAGAAGGAAGACATCGTCAAGCTGGTCAAAGAGTTTGAAGTCGAGCTTGAGAAGCAGACACCGGTTGCCAGCACGCAGAAGGCCATCGAGCGACAACAGCAGAGCATGCTCGGCGAAGAGCTGAGCCAGAACCTCTCATTGGGTCTCACCGCGCCTGATTTTCAGCGGATTGCGGCTAGGTTGCAGGTCGAAGTCGACTCGTTCGACGTCGAGTCGAACGGCCTCGGCTACAACAACCTCATCTACATGGCGGTCGTTCTCAGCGAGTTGGAGACCAATCCGGACGCCGCCTATCGCGCTCTCATCATTGAAGAGCCGGAAGCGCACCTCCACCCTCAACTGCAAGGGGTACTGCTCCAGTTTTTGCAAAGCAAAGAGTCGAAGAGCGAAGACGTTGCGCCCGTACAGATTTTTGTAACCAGCCACTCTCCGAATTTTGCCAGCATCGCTGACATAGACACTTTATGCTGCGTGCATCGGACCCCGGCCGGGGTCAAGGCATTTAGTCCGCGAAAGGTGCAGTTCACGCCGGACTCGAAAAAGGACAAGCTGCAGCGCTATCTGGACGTCACCCGCGCGGAGTTATTTTTCGCTCGCCGGGTGATTTTGGTGGAGGGAGCGGCCGAGCTTTTTATCGTCGATGCGTTGGCGAAGAAGGCTGGCTATGACCTCAAGAAGAGTTCGGTTAGCTTGCTCAGTACCGAAGGACTCAATTTCGACTGCTTCTTACCCTTGTTCGGCGACGACGCTTTGAACATCCGCGTCGCCGTCATAACGGATGCTGACCCGCCTGCCGAAACGTACCCGGCCCTCACAGACCCACTCGTTCTGTCGGTGAACGCGAAATCGCTGGAGGCGAGTAAGTCCGGCTGGGTACAGCCGTTCTTTGCGAAAAAGACGCTGGAGTACGACCTCGCTCTGCACAAAGAAAATCGTCCTTTGATGTTATCCGCGCTGAAGGATATTCATCCCGGAATCGGTAAGGCGCTCGAGGAGAAGGTCGATGCGGCGCCCGACGGCGACAAGCCGAAGGAGCTGTTCAAAGGGATGTTCAAACGGGACGAAGGTTCCGACGTCCAGAAAGGGCGCTATGCGCAGGCACTTGCCGCTGCCATCGCAGCTGAGAAAGGCAAGGTGGAGGTGCCCCCGTATATCAAAGCGGCACTCGAATTCGTCACCAAGGCGTAGGGATGGTTTTTCAGGCTACCAAGGAACAGCAGGCTATCCTGGATGCGGACCTCGTACCGCTGAAGGTGATTGCATGTGCTGGAAGCGGCAAGACTGCTACCGCAGTTCGCCGTCTTGTTGAAGTCCGCCGCCGCATGGGCGCGTCGAGAGGCTATGCGGTCCTGCTGTCTTACTCGAATGTTGCTGTTGATACGTTCCGCGCCGAGTACGCCATGGTCTCGGCGCAATACGGTGACCTGTCCGACAGGGTGCTGATATGCACGGTGGACTCGTTCATCACGAACAACATCCTCACTGCTCATGCGGCGCATGTGATGAACTGCTCGTGTCGGCCGTTTCTCGTCAATGGACGGGAGCGCTTTCTTGAGAATAAGTCGTATTCCGTGTTCGACGGAACTCGGCCCGTTCCCATCATCGACGTGGACCTGCGCAGCGCCGGTCCCGGGCTGTGGGATTTTGTGAACTCGAAGACGCAGCAGGTTTTGCCGGACGCAGGGGCTATCACGGCGATTAAAGCGCTAGGAAGGACTGGCGCTTACACGCACGGTTTAGGTCGCTTCTGGGCGATGCTCACTCTTGTGCAGGTCGAGAGATTGGCCGAAATTCTTGCGAAGAGGTATCCGCACATCCTCATCGACGAAGCGCAGGACATCGGCTCCTTGCACGGACAGACGCTGACGTTACTTGGAGATGCCGGTAGCGCATTGGGCCTGGTCGGCGACCCAAACCAAGCCATTTATGAGTTTGCTGACGCAGACGGGAGTTTCTTGAAGGGGTTCAAGGTTCCCAGTCACGGGCTGAACCAGCCAATTACCGAGAATAGACGCTCGGTCCCTCAAGTTGTGGGCGTCGCGAACGAGCTCGCTCAGACGTTGAGTACGGCGATTCGCACCGCACCGAGCCGCACCCACGGTGCGTACTTTTTGAGGTATGACACCGATAAGCTAGCGGACCTGATTACCACGTTCGCTGGCATTCTCGACGAGCACAACTACAGCCACGCCGAAGCGGCCATCCTTGCGCGAGGTACGCCGCTGGCTTATCAATTGAGCGGCGGAAGAGATGGCTTTGGACAGGGGGCGACCAGGCTATTTGCGGAAGCCACCGTGAATCGGGATGTTCGGGGAGACATGGCGCTGGCGTTCGACCGAGCGCTGGATGGCATGCTGCGTCTACTCGAGGTATCGGATAACGGGCTGCGAGCGAGGGTCGTATCGGGCCAGCGTGACGCGGTCGCACGGTCGCTTCGCAGATGCGTTTGGAAGTTCCTGCGCGACAGCGCCACTGGCGTTCCTGAGGGCAGTCTCGCCGGGGACAAATGGCATGCTGAACTCAAGAAGCGATTGCCATCCGTGCTAGCTGAAATCGAGACAAACTGCGGATTGGTTAAGCGCCCCAGTTGGTCTATGAATGTGACCATCAAGGAGCTAGGGACGAGCCCGCTCATTCAGGTGAGTCTGGTCGCCGCGACGGGGCATGACATCCGCGTGTCCACTGTCCATAGGGTGAAGGGAGAAAGTATCCCTGCCGTTCTGTATGTCACAAATCCGAAGTCACTCAATAGTCTGCTGACGGGCACCGCCGATGAGGAGGGGCGAATCGGGTATGTTGCCGTTACGCGGGCTAGTGACTTGCTTATTCTTGCGATTCCCAAGTCCACTAAAGTGGAGAAGACAAAGGAGCTGAAAACAAAGGGCTTCACTGAATGGCCAAGTTGATGCGCGTGCTGCCGAACGCGAACCGAGCACTTCGCGTTCCTGACCGCAAGAAGCGTGAAACGAGCAAGCCGCTCGGCATAAACGTGACAAGCAAGGGGCAGGGCTATCACCCTGCCCCTGAATCACATCGGTAGTCTGCCCCCCGCCTGTCTGCCGACTTCCCGGAGGGCGAGTAAGCGCAGATGCCGGACTATCGTCCTGTAGCTGCCCCTCCCGAGTTCAAGCCGGACGTTCGTCGGCCCTAGCTTCCTGCGTTGCTTCTTCAGCGACACGCACGCGCGCACGACATCTGCGGCCGATATGCCTTTTCTTCCCCTCATCGATGACCTCGCAAGAATGCGCCGACCGGCTTTGGCCGGACGCAACGCGTGTAGTCACCCCTCGGAATTTGGTAAGCGAAACTGCGTGCGAAACGGCAAACGCTGATTCATCCTGGTTGTGTTTCATCAACCAGGGAGCGCGTCCATATGGATAACGCATCGCTTGACACAAAATCGCCCGGCGTTCGTACAGTCCTGCATTTGTCACCGGCCGTGATGGTCGCAGCACTTCTTTCGGCGCAAAAGAACGGATTGAGTCTGCGCGAATGGCTTGACCGGGCCGTTGCCGACCGGATTGCCGACGACCACCCTGAGGGCGCGGCGCCTTGGTCGGTACAGTCAGCCGACCTGTTTGCCCACGTTGCTAACTGCTCGCCCGAGTTGCTGCATGGTCGGTGGTCGCTGCTGTTTGAGCGTGTACTGATGGACCGCTCCCTTTGGCACGAACCGACGATGACCGTCGGCGAAATCGAGGACGGAGAGCCACTGACGGAGCCGTTCATCGTGCCTGCGAGGCTGAGAAAGGCATGGCCGCGGCTGGTAGCGGAGGTTTTCTGTCTGTAGGGGAGCGAGTGCAACGGGGCGAAGGTGTCAACGCCGATTTAAATCTGACCCACTTTTCGACGATTCGCCGAAGTAAA